>NZ_JAIQDI010000002.1:1374992-2749985 GCF_020034665.1 Niabella beijingensis
AAACAATTACAGAACCGACCAGGGAAATTGCAGTGCGAAAGGAAACTGATGTACTGGTGATTGGCGGAGGACCTTCAGGAATTATGGCTGCCCTGGCGGCCGCCGAGGATGGATTAAATGTAATGCTCATCGAAAGCCGCAGCTTTGTTGGGGGTAATATGACGATTGGGCTTCCCATACTGGGGTTTCTTGGTCAGAAGGGTAACCAGATCATTAAAGGTCTCCCGCAGCAATTGATTGACCGGTTAAAAGCGGTACAGGCCTCCAGCGAGCACCGGCCCTGTCCTCTGCATATGAGTCTGACGCTGGTGGAACCGGAAGCGGTAAAAACAGTAGCCCTGCAAATGCTGGTAGAAAGAAAAGTGGAGGTATTGTTCTATGCGTTCTGTGCAGGAGTGGTGATGGAGGACGATGCATTGAAAGGGGTGATCATCGAAAGCAAAGCAGGACGTGAAGCAATATTGGCTAAAACGGTTATAGATTGCAGCGGCGATGCTGATGTGGCTTATCGCGCAGGGGTCCCCTGTGAATACGGGAATGAGCAGGGGGGTGTACAGCCCCCGACACTGATGTTTTGCCTGGGTGGGGTCGATACAGAAAAATTGCGCACAAGCGTTGCCGAAGAACCCAGGACCTATTTAACTGATTTTATTCCTGCTGAATACTTCGGCCAGAACAATCAGTTTGTACTGGTAGGTATGCGGAACCTGGTAAAAAAAGCACAGGAGGCGGGATTGACATTGACAACGGAGCGTACTATTCTCATTACCGGTCTGCGTAAGGGAGAGGTGTGGGTGAACATGACGCGCGTGAACGGCGTAAATGGTACGGATCCCGGCAGCCTTACTTATGGAGAAATAGAGGGCCGGCACCAGATACAGGACATTCAGCAATACCTGATCCAATATGTGCCGGGATTTGAGCAGGCCTATTTCCTGAAAACGGCTCCTTTCATCGGCATCAGGGAAACGAGACGGATACAGGGGCATTATACCATGACCCGGGAAGACATTATGAGCTGCCGCCATTTTGAAGATGCAATAGCAGTGGCCAGCTATCCGTTGGATATACACCATCCACAGGGAGGTGGCTGTACGCTGGAATGGTGTGGCGATTGCTATGACATTCCCTATCGTTCATTGATCCCTCAAAAAATTAAAAACCTTATTGTGGCCGGACGCTGCATTTCCACAACGCATGAAGCCATGTCTGCCATCCGTGTAATGGCGCCTTGTATGGCGATGGGCGAAGCCGCAGGCCGTGCAGCAAAGATGGCTGTAAGAGCAGGTGTACAGCCGGCAGCTATTGATGTAAAGAAACTGCAGGAGGAGCTCCTTGGTAAAGGGGCATACCTGCGTGTTGCTCCGGAAGTGCCGGTATCATAAATTAAACAATTCAGAAAATGAGGTCATTTGGCAGAAGACGTTTTTTAAAAGGAATGGGTGCTGCAGCATTGCTGCCTGTGTTGCCCGCTTTCAGCAAGGATGCAGGAATTTCAGCCGGCAAGGTCGGAGCACATCGTGTGATGAGCTGCAACATCCGTGTACCGCTTGATGAAGATGAAACAAAAGGAATGGGCTGGTCGGTGCGGAAAGCAATTTGCCTGAAGATGATCAAAGACCAACGACCGGATATTGTTGGCTTGCAGGAAGTGTTAAAAGTGCAGGCGGATGATCTCAGGAGTTATTTGTCTTCCTACCAGTTATTCGGTTTTGAAGGTCCGGAAATGGATCCTCATCCAACAGGCTATTACGGTATCGCCAAGAACCCGATACTTTTTTCCAGAGACCGGTATGAATTGCTTACAGGCGGCACTTACTGGCTTTCCGAAACACCGCTGGTAGCAGGAAGTAAGTCCTGGGATACCGCCCGGGCCAGGCACGCGAACTGGGTGCGGCTCAGAGAGAAGAAAACCGGGAAAGAAATAAGAATGATCAACCTGCACCTGGATCATATTTCTGCTGAAGCAAAAGTCCGGCAGGCAAAGATGGTGGTGGCAGAAAGCGCGCAGTACCCGCCGGAATATACCCAGCTGCTTACCGGCGATTTTAATAGCAGATTTGACAGTAACGTGTTCGAACCGGTACGGAATGGAGGCTGGAAAGAAAGTTATGAAACGATCCACGGAGAAAAAGAAGCGGGCTTTACCGGTCATGAATTTCAGGGCACTGCTTATGAAAAAGGTCCTTCCAAAGGCAGGATCGATTATATCTGGTACCGGGGAAAAGCAAAGCCGGTAAATGCGGAGATCATTAAAGATAGTATCAACGGGAAATATCCCAGTGATCATTTTTTTATGCAGACTGATTTTGTCATTGAATAAAAATTGATATAATGAAAAAAAGAATATTGGGTGGCCTGCTTTGGTGCCTGCTGGGTACAACGCCTGCGTTTTCTCAGGGTAATTATCAGAAACCTGCATTGGAGCAGAAGGGGTCCTGGTCACTGATCATGGTGCCCGACCTGCAGAATTATGTAAAGTGGCAGCGGAATCAGCCATTGATAGATCTTATGATGGCATGGATTATAGATAATATTGATACCCTCAATATAAAGATGGTAATGGGGGTAGGTGACCTGGTGGAAAATGATGGAAAGATCACGAATGATTACGATGGCGACCAGACCTCGAAAAGCCAGTGGGAATATGTTTCCAGGGCTTTTGGGAAACTGGATGGGAAAGTGCCGTATATCGCAGCAACGGGTAATCATGATTATAGTATCGACCGGCAGGGTAACCGCACCTCACAATACAGCCAGTTCTTTGTTCCTGAAAAGAATCATTTGAACCAGAAATTACTGGTTCAGAATACCCGGAATGCACAGGGACAGCCCACGCTGGAAAATGCGGCGTATGAAATAAAGGGATTGAATGGTAAAGATTATCTGTTCATGACCGTGGAGGATGGTCCAAGGGATACAGTGCTCACATGGGCGAAAAATGTAACAGCGCTTTCGCAATACCAGGATCACCGGGTGATTCTGGCCACACATGAATTTTTAAATACAAAGGATAAACGTACCACCGGTGAGGTGAACTGGATCTGGTGGGAACCGTATAACGTAAATAATATGATCCAGAAGTCACCACGCATCAAATTGCCGGATGCTAATAATGGTCAGCACATCTGGGAAAAAACGGTGCAACCCTCTTCTAATATTGAGCTGGTGTTGTGTGGTCATATTTCAGGAGAAGGATACCGGAAGGACAAGAATGCTGCCGGTAAAACGGTGCATCAGCTGCTGTTTGATGCACAGTCAATGGGCGGTGGCCACCGTTATGGAAACGGGGGAGATGGCTGGTTACGTATTCTTGAATTCTTCCCGGACGGTAAAACGGTGAAAGTAAAAACGTTCTCACCGCTCTTCGGAATTTCGCCTGCTTCACAGTCCTTTGCGTGGAAAAAAGATGCCCGGAATGAATTTACATTCAGGTTTGACTGATGAAGGACGGGCTGTTCACCGACTATTATTTTAACACCCCTGTTTTCAAACTGGTTGACCAGATGAGTGGGTGTCTGGCCAACCGTTGATGAGCTGATGAAAATAAGCGGCATTGCCTCGTTTCAGCTTCTTTTCGCGAATGAGCATATCTCTTTTTGAAGGGAGTTCTTCCACGTATATCCATATCCATGGGACTTTACTTTTTGTATATAAACTCTGTCCCTGATTATGTAACTGCAAATGGGCAACAGGGTGCTGCGTAGACCCATTGTAGTAAGTGTTGTCAACAACACTCCGGATGATGTAAACATAGAAAGCCATATATTCAAAAAGGTCCACTTATGAAAGTGGACCTTTTTGCGGACCGGACGGGATAAGTCACTCGCCCATATTTCGCTGATTATCAATATAGATTCTTTTCTGGTCTACTTTTAGTCTACTTCCAAGAGCTAAATTTCACAAATCTTACCACACTTTATAACGCTTAACGTTGACATTATAAAGTTACGCTACTTTTCATTTAATCTTTTTTTAACCGTGCATTTTTTACTGGTTTTAATCGGTTTGTACCACCAGACCGCCTTTAAATAAAGTGTAGGAAACAGGCTCTTGGATTTGATTTCATATTTCAGTAAATTTATGCTGCTAATCATATTATTATTTTACCTAAAAACACTAAAAGATTATGAAGAAGGTACTTTCTATTTTCGCATTCGAACGTCCTGTAGATTACGATCACATTTCCAAATCATTTTACAAAACTCATCAACAACGGTTAGATATCCGTGAAACATGGCCGGCCAGGGCTACCCGCCGAATGTTAATAACAGATTATTGGGGCAATGCAACCATCCATTTCTTACTATTATTAGGGCTTGCAACGTTCATTACTTCATTTTTTAACAGCCAGCCAAATGTTGCTTATTTCTCAACTTCTGTATTAGCTGCTATTGTCGTAAGCATCCCTTTATTCCCGCTTCTTTATCTGCCCATTTTTAATCGCGAATTTCTCCCTAATCTGGAAACCGTAATAGCTACCTATCAAAATGAAGAACGTGCCTGGATGGCAAAATGCAAACAAGATCAGCCTGACAACAGAACATTGCTTCTTCTTTTCTATGTATTTGACAAAGCAGGCAAGGTAAACTACCTTTCTCCTAATGATAAATGCGCCGTCCTGCTCTCCAGAATCTTTGGGGTAGCTACTAAAAGTATGAGAACTGACCTTGATCTGGTATTCAAAAAGGAAAAACGTGAAAAACTGGACCCTCGGGGCCGCGTTGAGGTAGGCAAAAATTTTAATGAGGCCTTTACGATCTTAGAAACAATGCAGTTCTCAGAAGGCATAAAATTGTTAAAGGAATTAGAACAAAAATTCCTGCGACCCTAATAATTGTAAGAAAAGCATCAGAAAAGCACTTTTTAGCTAGAAACAAGTATACTTAGCCCATATTCCACTTTCCATAAAATCACTTTAGCTGATTAAATCAGTTAAAATGAAAAACAATGGAAATGGTGTGCAGTCTGCAACACCAATGCTGTTCCCCGTTGACCCGGAACAGTTCTGGCAGACATTACGCGTATTGATACGCGAGGAAATCGGACAGTTAGAAAAACGCCCCCCACCAGCTACCAGTTATAACACCTCTGGGCTGACCTACAAACCACTCTATAAAATTAGTGAGGTTTGTCATCTATTCCAGGTTACCAAGCCTACTATTTACGACTGGATCAAACATGGAAAGTTAAAGCCCTACAAAATCCGCACGAGGGTATACTTCCTTTGGAACGACATACAGCAATTGTTGCAACCAGATGTCGCTCCACCTTAAGGAATTTAGGCAACACTGCCTGATAATCAACTTTTCAATTCACAAGACAATTCAAAAAGAGGCTTTATCCACTAATTTGAGTAAATTTGGATGTATCGGAAATGAGCAACAGCAGCATTAGTAAAAAGGAAGTGTACCTTGTACGCTGGAAGCAACAAAAAAATCATGTCGAAATTTTCGACAGCTTGGAAGTTTTTGCAGCCAGCTACCCGAGATATGACTTGTCAGTACTGACGGATGCTCTTGCTTTTGGGAAAACCGTTTTTGAAGATGAAGCAGTTTATATCGAAAAAAAAGCGATCGTATCTGCTCCTAAACCGGATTTTCCGCGTATGTTTTTTTGGGAATTTAATTACGACAGGATCGACTGGATGGCAAACGCCAGCACTGTAATACAACGGGTGCTTGAACGCGGGTCTGCCAAACACTGGGATGAACTTGTCCGCTATTATAGTAAAGACACCATTATTAATTTCCTGAAGGAACGCATCACCTTTTTGCCAGATGAGTGCATAGATGAAGCTTCTTTATTCTTTAACCTGAATAAAGAGGACATGCTATGTTACAAACGCAAACTGTCTCAGAAAATACCCTGGCTTTAATCAAACGGCTGATGGCCGATCCCCAACTTAATGATTTTTTGTTGGTAGGCGGTACGGCACTTGCGCTTACGATTGGCCACCGCTTGTCGGTTGATATCGATTTATTTGCTTTCGATTCATTTGATGCAGCCTTAATCGCTAATCACCTAAAATCAGTATACCGTGCAGAGGAAGTGAAACCGCGGGAAAGTAGCCTGATTTGTTTTATTGACCAGGTCAAACTAGATCTTATTACCCATCCTTATCCTGAAGTATCTCCCCATAATCAAATAGACGGCATTAGAATAATGTCACTATCAGATATTGCTGCAATGAAACTTCACGCTATCGTTCGAAGTGGAAGCCGATTAAAAGATTTTGTAGATATCTGTTTTTTGCTGGAGAAAATGCCGCTGGCAGAAATGTATGCCGCATACGAAGAAAAATATTCTCCGCATTCCAGGGCGGCTGTGGCACGCATGGCCCTAACAGATACATCTGGCGTCAATTTAAATGATGAAATACAGCTATCCTATTTGCCATTCAATTGGGAAGCAACCAAACAGCGACTGCAAGAGGCACTCGAATTTACTCAAAAGATCTTCCCTGCCATGAAGCAAAATCGTTTCCGAAACGATCCACCCGAAAGGAAAAGAGGCTTCCGTATGTAGCTACCGTTTGGGATTTTCTCACAATTAACATCCCTCGATTCCCCTTTTTTAATAATAAAAGCGCTAAAAATATGACAAGTAATAACTGGGAAACTGTTAAGCAAATCGATCTTTTAGACTACCTGGCTTCCCTGGGCCATCACCCGGACAAAAAAATGAGTCGCAATCAACAGTATTGGTATCTGTCACCGCTGCCCGGTAGAAATGAAAATACGCCATCCTTTAAGGTAGATCGGCAAAAAAACCTGTGGTACGATCATGGGCTTGGAAAAGGCGGCAGTGTGATTGACTTGTGTATGTTGTATCACGATTGCAGTATGCCGGAGGCATTGGACAAATTAGAACAGTTTCTTTCTTTTCACCGGGGCTCCTTACAGGCCTTTCCACTGTTCAGCGCTACGCCATCTCCCGATGAAAAGAAAAAGATCAAGATTGTGACAACCGGCCCTATACAGTCCCCTGCACTTATCAGTTATCTGGAACAACGAAAAATACCGTTATCCATTGCGCAGGCCTATTGCAAGGAGATACAGTATGACCTGGGTAATAAAAAATTTTATGCCATTGGGTTCCCTAATAATGCAGGCGGATATGAATTACGGAACGCTCATTTTAAAGGCAGCGCTGCGCCGAAGGACATTACCTTTTTTGACAATGGCAAAAATGATCTTTACGTATTTGAGGGCTTCTTTAATTTTTTGTCGTTTGCGGTAATCCGCCCTCAAACCAGTTCAGGGTTCACAAATTGCCTGGTACTTAATTCCCTTGCCTTTTTTGAAAAAAGCCGCTCCCTGATGGAGCAGCATAATAAAATATTCCTGTTCTTGGACAGGGACCTATCTGGCAGACAAAGCACCCAAAAGGCACTTTCCTGGAATCAGGAAATGGGGTCGGCAAAATATACGGATGCAAGTGATCTATACAAGTCCCTCGACGACCTGAATGCCTGGCTGATAGCCGGAGCCGGACAGCAGGAACAACAAAGACAGACAAGAGGCCGGGGAATTTGATTTTATTCCTTTACCCAACATGAATTTTATAATCAAAAAATTAAAAAATGCAGCAATTTCAATTTAATATCCAGGCCAAGGGTGGCGCTGGCAAATCAATGCTCACATATCTGCAAGCCTTAAAAGAGCAAAGTAATGACCGATGTTATTTTGTAGATTTTGATAGCTCTGTAAAATCCAGCCTTCAACAGCTGCGGTTTCTCCAGGGAAAAATACCCTCCCGGTTTGCAACAATGAGCCTGCTGGACAGCCGGGAGAAACTGGATCGTCAGCTGTTGTTTGAAAATTTATACGAACTGTCACAGAAGGATTACGACTGCTTTTACCTGGATTTCGGCGCTCCGGAGAGTGATCAGCTCCCCTCTTTGTTTTATAAAGATTATACTATTGAAGAATTTAAAGACGTGCAGGATGAATTGAATGCTCAATTTATTTTCAATGTCGTTATTGCCGGGGGCAGCGCCTATGAACCTTGCACGCATTACCTCCAAAAAATCGTTTTACTGAATAGAGGTCTTTTTGAAGTGAACCTGTATATCAATGAAAGCAGTTTTGCGGGAACACCCGGGCTGATAAAGGAGCTAATAGCTTTTAGCGCAGCGAAAGAAAACAATGTAAGCGTTGTTAAATTATATGGAGACTTTGATATCACCACAGCTCCGCACCGGAGCATTCTTCAGAAGATCAGCGAAGGCAAAGGAATGGAAGCTTTCCAGTTTATTGAAAAGATAAAAATGCTGAAAGAATTATCAAAAATTTGATCATGCCAGAGTCCCCGATTGATTTAAAGAAACTCCGGTTGCAGATTGCACTTAAGTATGGCGTTGAGCTGGATGAAACTGCCCTTACTATTCTTGTTGTTCTGCTCCTGGAAATGAAGACCCAGTTTGTAGTGATGAAAAAGACGCAGGGGGAAATAGTAACGGAAGTACAGCAATCAAAGAAAGCGTTACAGGTAGACCAGCATCATCCCCGGTGGCAGGCATTCTGGCACGGCATGGGCCAGTGGGGATTGGGCCTTTGCCTTGTGGTAATAGCGGCGATGCTTGTTTACTTCACCAGCCTAAACAACGATAAAAAGCAGCTGGAAACCCAGCAAGCTCTTATTTGGTACAAGGAGCATTACGAAGCAGTGCAAAAGGTAATTGACAAGTCGGGTATTCGCACCATCGAAAAGAAACCCAGAAAGCGAATTAAATAGCTAAACGTATGTACAAAGAATTCATAAGAAAAGATTTGCTGGATAATGGGTATGGTGTGTACCGGAAAATATTGGAAATGTACCGGGAACAAATGGCATTCCTGGAAACGCCTGCCCGCTTTCGCCGGTGGCTTGCAGGGGAATTAGACGTTCCCCTGGAGAAAATAAATCTGAGTAGCCTTAACTCTGCGCTGCAACAGCAACGGAAGAAGGATAAGGAAAAAATTCAAAGCAGATCAATAACAGCTCATGCTCAGGTGGAACCTGTAAATAATAAAGCGGAGGCATTTCCTTTTTCCAAACCCAGTTCAACCGACAAAAAACAGCCAAGGATCAATGAACTATAAAACGCCCATAGATAAGCGTAGCTCAATTTCCTTTCACAGTATATAAGCGTTGATGCACCAGCAATAGGTCTGGATGGGCTTCAACACATTTAATTAAGATCATTCGCGTTTAATCCTACGGATCTAAGCCTGTTTGATCCAATTATGAATAATGATTTTTCGGGAGCCAGCTATGTTCTCGTGGGCTCGTAACCTCGCCCACTTCGAACAGCTGGCCCATTCATGCCGCTTTGGGGCGGCATTCATGGGGGCGCAAAGTGCGGTTGTCACCTTCTAAAATTAATATTAATGAATACACCAAATGAAAAAAACAAAGGCGGTAGGCCAAAGAAATCAGTTAAACGCAGCTACCGTTTGCGGGTGGCTTGTACCGCACTGGAGCGGGAAATAATTGAAGCAAAAGCCAAACAAGTACAGCTCACTGTTTCAGAATTTTTACGGGAGGCGACTTTTAACAGTCATATTGACACCCGGCAGAAAGCGTTGCCCGCAGCCGTTTTGGAGTTCACCGGGCAGTTGAATCACCTGGCAGCTAATGTTAATTCACTGGCCTATAAAAACAACGCCGCCCAGGCATTTAACGCTTTTGAGCGCACAGAATTAAGGCAACTGGCTGAACAACTAAAGGAGTTGGCAGAGGCAATTAAAAACAGATTGAGATGATCGGTAAGGTTATTACTGGAAAAGGTTTTAGTGGGTGTATCGGCTATTGCCTTGAAGACAAAAAAATGAAGGAAGATCCAGATCAGACCATTATAGAAAACCGGGCAGAGATTTTACTCTTCAATAAATGTTTTGGCAACAGGAAAGAACTGGCGCAGCAGTTCCGCGAAGTGCGGAAATTGAACCCAAAGCAATCCAAACCAGTTTTCCATTTAGTCTTGAGTATGGCACCCGGAGAGCATTTGTCAAGGTCACAACTCATCCAGATTGCCCAGGATTGTGCAAAGGAATTTGGTTTTGCAGATAACCAATTCTTAGCGGTAGAACATAAGGACACCCTGCACCAGCATATTCATATTGTGGCCAACCGGATTGGTTATAGCGGCAAAACCAATGTGTCGGACAGCAACAGTTATAAGCGCATGGCGGAATTCTGCCGGAAAATGGAGCAAAAATTTAAGCTGCAACAGGTATTAAGCCCCCGGCGTTTTTTATCAAAAGACCAGCAATTACTACCCAGGAATGACCAGCGAAGGGATCATATTAAAGCACAGTTACGGCAAATATTGCATTCATCAAAAACTATGGAAAGCTTTCAGCAGAAAGTAAGGGAGCAAGGTTTTGAAATTATTAAAGGCCGGGGTATTTCTTTTGTTGATAAAGACGGCGTTAAAATAAAAGGCAGCGATATGGGGCTTTCTTTAAGTACCATTGAGAAAATATTGCAGAAAAACCAATCTCCATACATCACTCAGACCCGGTCAGAAGGAAAGAAAGAAAGCCCGGAAAACGGGCGCTCAAGTATCTGGCGACTTACCGTGCCTTTTTCACCATACAAGAGAAATCCGCAGGAAAGCGATTTTATTAGCACATTTATACAATCGATAAAACATGCAGCAGAAAATGCCGCCGATCTGGTAGCCGATTTATATAAAGTACAATATCCATCACCAGAGGACTATGCTACATCACAAATAGAGCGGGAATACTACCGGAACATTAGAAAAAAGAAAAAAAGAGGCTACCGGCTATAGGTCTATTGCATTATAAAACAAGCCCAAGGGGCTTCAATCTGAAGCCAGGAAAATACAGAAAGCAGCGAGCCATTGATGAAGATTCATATTATACTGAGAGTGTGTGCGAAGAACAACAGTACTATTCTTCGCGTTTTTTGCGTATAAAAATTGCTAATGCGGAGAATATTTGATATATTCATTGCATAAAATGCGTAGAATGTATATCTATCAATTAACCCAATGGCCTCATTTTCAATGGAACACGGAAGAAATAGCTTCCTTGCTGGCAGGCGTACGTCATCAACAGGGCCGGCTATTGGGGCGAATGGAAAACCTGGGGTTTAACCTGCGGGAGGAAGCTACCTTGCAAACCCTTACTTTGGATGTGCTCAAATCCAGTGAAATAGAGGGTGAGCTATTAGATGCCGAACAAGTCCGCTCTTCTGTAGCCCGGCATTTGGGAATGGATATAGCCGGTTTAGTTCCTGCCGATCGTAACGTGGAGGGCGTTGTGGAAATGATGCTGGATGCTACCCAGCAATATCAGGTGTTACTTATTGAAGACCGTCTTTTTGGCTGGCAGGCTTCTTTGTTTCCGGCAGGGCGCAGTGGTATGCACCGGATCGTAACCGGCCAATGGCGGGATAACCTGCCTGATGATCCTATGCAGGTTGTATCCGGCCCTATGGGACGGGAGACCGTGCATTTCCAGGCACCGGATGCAGACCAGGTTCCGGCTGAAATGAAAGCTTTCCTGGATTGGTTTAATGCTCCGGATAAAACAGACCCGGTATTAAGGGCTGCTATTGCCCATTTATGGTTTGTGACGATACACCCGTTTGATGATGGTAATGGCCGTATCGCCCGGGCTATAACAGATATGCAGCTGGCCCGTGCAGATGAAACGCGCCAGCGGTTTTACAGCATGTCTACCCAGATCCGGGCTGAGCGTAAAGCCTATTATGATATACTGGAGGCAACCCAAAAAGGCCGGATGGATATAACCCCATGGATCCATTGGTTCCTGGGCTGCTTGGAACGATCCATAGAGGCAGCAGGCACTACGCTAGCCGGGGTAATGAAGAAGGCTGCCTTTTGGAAACAGCCGGCTACGCATACTTTAAACGACCGGCAAAAGCTGATGCTGAATAAATTGCTGGATGGGTTTGCCGGTAAGCTCACCTCCTCCAAATGGGCAAAGATTGCCAAAACCTCCCAAGACACAGCTATACGGGATATCCAGGACCTGATAAACCGGCAACTGTTGGTGAAAGAGCCTGCAGGAGGAAGAAGCACCAGCTACCTGTTAAATGATGCTTTGCTTTAAAAGAACCGTTTTTTGTTCAAGTGGTGGAATCAAAAGTTTTAACGACCTGTGTATAACTTGCACTATCCGTTTTTAATAAAACTAAGTATTTTAGTAGTGTTATTATTTTCAACCAGTTAGCTTGCAATATTTAAAAGTTCTCTAAATGTGAACTTTTAAATAAAAAAACGTAATTTTGCTATGAAAGTTCACCTGATAAGAAAAGAAACCATAGAGGATTTTGTAAGACACAATGCACAAAGCAGGGCCTCATTTGCAGAATGGCTTATAAAAGTAAAGTATGGAGATTGGGACAGTCCGGCGGATATTTCAGCCACATTTCCCAGTGCTGATTTGCTGGGCAATGGCAGCAACAGAGTGGTATTTGATATTGGCGGTAATAAATACAGGATGATTGGCAAATATGCTTTTGGAGATAAACAAATGCATTTATTCATTTGCTGGATTGGCACGCATGCACAGTATGATAAGTTATGTGCAAATGATGAACAATACACAAGAAACGATTATTAAAGAAAAGCAATTATGGCAGCATTAAAATATAAGGTAATTACTAGTAAAGCCCAGTACCGGGATTATTGTAACGCATTGGAGCAATTGTTGTTTTCCGGCAATAAAGATAGGGATACAAAAGATGAAATTGCATTGCTTACCCTGCTTATTGAAAAATGGGATGAGGTGCATAATACTTTTGAAGACTTAGACCCTATACAACTTTTGCAATCTCTTATGAAAGAACATGATCTTAAGGCCAAAGACCTGGTGCCCGTTTTAAATATGAGCAAAGGATATATTTCGGATATCCTGAACTATAAAAAAGGGCTTTCAAAAGAAGTGATCCGCAAGCTGGCCACCCATTTTAAAATTTCACAGGAGGCGCTTAATCGTCCCTATAAATTAACGGTGCCGGAAAATGCACATTTAAGAAATGCAAGTGTAATGAACACTAAGAAAGAATTGGCGTATGTTTAAATTTTATATATTCTAAATTAACTGCAATGTTTGTAACCCTAACTGCTGATGATCTATATATTGCTCGAAAGCTATTTCAATTGGAGATTTACAAAAGAAATGGGCAAAGTTATGAAGACTTCTTCTCAAAAATAATGCGGCTGCATAATATTGATTTCATTCAGATTAAACCACAGGGACAATTTGGTGATAGAAAAAATGATGGATTTATCAAATCGACGGGGCAGTATTATCAAGTATATGCTCCGGAAAATCTTTCACACAAAGAAAAGGATACGATTGAAAAGCTTGTGACCGATTTCAATGGTCTATATGCATATTGGAATGCCACAGTAACGCCAATTTTAGAATTTAATTTTGTATTAAATGATAAATATCAAGGTACATATCCCTCCTTACATCCGGAGTTGACAAAAATAGAAGGAAATCATGCCGGCGTAAAATGCAAGCCATTTTTAAGTCAACATTTGGAAGATATCTTTTTAAAATTACCGCACAGTAATATTGAAGATGTACTTGGTAAAATCCCCACAGCAGAAGATATAAGCTTAAATGTATCAAATCTTAATGAAGTTATCGAGTATTTAATAAGTTTAAAAGATGGCGCATCACCCGAGAATTTCCCAGTAAATCCTGATTTTGAAGAAAAAATAGTATTTAATTCCTTGAGCTCACCGGCAGCAACATTTCTGCGCTATGGTTCTTATCAAGATGGAGCTCTTAAAGATTTTTTTAAAGTGAACAGCACCTTTGCTAAGGATGATCTCAAGAATACATTTTCGAAATTATATAAAGACGCTGTACAGGAAATCCCAGATTCAGATAGTAAAAATGATTTGGTTTTTTTTGATATTGCAAAAAAGGCTTATCCTAAACAAGGGAAGGTTTATCAGGACGCTGTGTTTGTTCTAATGGCTTACTTTTTTAGCTATTGTGATATTTTTGAAGAGCCCCCTCTAAAACAACAACAAACTTTGTTTCAATGATTCTACCATCAAAGCACATTAGAATATCTGAATCTTTAATTGGACTGGGAGCATATCTTTTGAAATACCTAAATGATGGGCCTAAGTCGGTTGATCAGCTTTGGTTTAAAGTCGGCAAACAAAATGAAACAAAAAAAGCGTTTTCGTATCATGGTTTTGACAATGTTGTTTTAGCTTTAAATTATTTATTTATTATTGGAGCTATTGATATTAATTCTGAAGGACTAATTTATAATGCGGTTAATAAAACTATCAGCAAATAATCCCGGATTCAAAACAATTGAATTTAACAGGATAGGCCTTTCCCTTATTGTGGGGAAAAGGCATAACAATGACTATACAAAAAATAAAAAGGACACTTACAATAGCGTTGGGAAATCATTATCTATTGCCTTAATTAATTTTTGCTTGGGCTCACAAAGGAACCCTGAGTTTGAAGCAAAGCTAAATGACTGGGAGTTTACATTGCAGTTCGAGCTTAGCGATATTTTATTTACTGCTACGCGTAAGTGTAGTAATCAAGGAGCAATTTATCTAAATAATGAAGAAAAAACGCTCAAAGAATATACAGATTTTCTTTCTTCAAGGGTTTTCGAAATTCCAGAAAATACAAAGTATCTGACTTTTCGTTCATTGTTGCCGCGTTTTCTTCGTCCCCGAAAAGCTAGCTATAATTCCTTCGACAATTTTATCCCTGAAGAGCAAGAATTTCAACGCACCATTAACAATGCCTTCCTTTTGGGACTCGATGTTTCACTTGTCTTGAAGAAATTTAACTTAAAAGATGAGTTTGATAAGATTGAAGACATGCGAAAGGCATTTGAAAAAGATACTATTATAAAATCTTTTTTTGAACAGAATGAAGATGATGACTTTGAAATTGATGTAGTTGATTTAAAAGTGAAAATTCAAAAGCTTGAACAAAATCTATCAAAATTTGAGGTAGCGGAAGATTATCATGAAGTCGTAAGAGAGGCGGATGAATTAAAATTGCAAATTAAAACACTCGATAATAAAGCAGCAACCATTAAAATAGCACTTTCCAATATTGAAAAAAGCTTAAATATTACTCCTGACATACCCAAGAAGCGTATCGAACAGTTGTACAAGGAGGCAATGGTCAGCCTGCCAGATGCTGTTATAAAACAGTTGGCTGATGTTGAGGAGTTTAATAAAAAAATACTTGATAATAGATCCAAACGTTTATTGAAAGAAAAATTGAGTTTCGAGAAAAAACTTTCTGAAATAGTCGCAAACTCTAAGCGATTGGGGAAGCTGAAAGATGCTAGGCTTGAATATTTGAATAGTAAAAGTGCTTTAGATGAGTTTACAAAAATGAACGATCAGTTGAAAGAACTAAAAATAAAGCTTGACAGCATTGAAAAGTATCGTCAATTAAAGCAAGAGTATAAAACCAAGTCGGAAGAGTTAAAAAGAGAGTTTAGTTTAGAAAACACGAAAACCTCGAACTACCTGGAAAGCAACCGCCTTTTACTTGAGAACAATATTCTAATCTTCAAATCTCTGGCAGAAGAGTTTTACGAGCATAAAAGAGCGGGTATTGAGGTTAAAAGCAATGAAGGAGTAAATAAAAATAGATTTGAAATAAGAGCAAAAATTGATGATGATAAAGGAGATGGGGTTAATGACGTAAAAATCTTTTGCTTTGATTGGACTCTGCTACTTGCAAAACATCATCACAAAATGGAGTTTATTTTTCATGATAGCCGTCTGTTATCAGAAATAGATTCCAGGCAACAAGCCTCACTCTTTAATGTGGCGGACAAAAAAACAAAAGAAAATAATCTTCAGTATATTATTTCAGCTAATCAAAATACCCTCGATTCTGTAAAAATTGAAATGGGTGAAGAGGAATATAACAAAGTCATTGCTGATAATATTATTCTTGAGCTTACTGACGAATCCGAAGAATCAAAGCTGCTGGGAATCAAGATAGATCTGGATTATGATAAAGAGTAACAATTTTCTTCTCCTCAGTTAGTCAAAAAACGTAAACAAACTGCTTAAAGTTATGAAGAATGAGGAAAACGATTTTGCTTGCTTTTTTAATGAGCTTATTAACTCAGCCTATAACGATTACAATTCAATTACCTTCTCTTCTTCCGAAATCAAAGCCCTAATATTCGGTAACAGTATCAACTTACACAGAATAAGTGATGCCCGCAAGTGTTCTGTAAAATATTGCCGAAAAAAAGCGGTCATGTCCCATCTATTTCAAGAATCTATACTAAGAAAAATTGCGAGTGCTGGTCATTTGATAGCCCCTAATGTTGACTTTAAAAAAATTAAAGTTGAATTAATGGAAGTAGGAATAAACAGGGCCTTTACTTTTCCTGGTTTTTGCAAAGAGCATGAAAACTTATTTGAGTACGAAAGAAAAGAATCTATCGAATTTGAGCAAGAGTTGCGTTTGCTGATTTATAAAAATGTTTGCTATCATCAGGTTTTTTGGGATGTAGCTGTCAAAAAAACAGTGACAGCAATGAATCGTGCAGTTGAAAAGAAGCATAGTAAGTTTGAAAACATATTTGGAAATAAATATTCGGAGGGCTTTGCGGATTTGGGCATTGATTTGGAAAAGATGCGGTTTCCTGATCTAATACAGGAGCACTATCAAAAAGATCTAAAAGATCGAAAAAAGGAAATTTCCCGTATTTCAAAATTTAAAAACCAAATATGGGAAGATATAAAACATAATAAGGACAAAAACATTAGATCGTATGTTGTAGAACTAAGCAGCTCGGTTCCCATCTTTCTCTCCTATAATGGAGAATTAACCATAAAGTACAAAAGGAAATATTTTAACCATCCTGTTAATTATATTGTGCATCCATTTAAGAATAGCACAATTGTAGTTTTCTCAGTTGTTTCAAGTCATTTCAAATCCCTGAAAGAAATACTTAGTTGCTTTTCAGCAATTGAAATAGTACAATTTATTTGCTATTCAATGGTATATGTTTCGGATAACTGGCTAGTGAACCCCGATTTTTATAAACGCGTATATCCACCGGCTTTAAGAGAGATTATTGAGTCGGCTCATACCTTACCTATACCTCGGTCTGAATAATCCTGAAAAAAGATACACTTCCGCTTCTCAATATCGCACAATAAAATCCTAATAACTTAATGCAAAATTTCATAAACAATCTAACTCAACCGCAAGCCACATTGCTGGCAGCAATATTAAGCGCCTTAATAGCCATATCCGTTATTTTTATCAACAAGTTTTTCGAAAGAAAAGCAAAACGAAAAGAAAAGTCTGACACAATTAAAAAGTATGCAAACCCTTTGATTCTTTCTTTGGAACAACTTGCCTGGAGGTTAAAAGAAATTCTGGAATTCAAGGGCGTTTATTTATTGCCGAATGCACCAGAAAATGGCTTTTTTAAATACAAGTTTGAAAGCACAACATACAGACTATGTGCAGTATTAGGATGGTTGGAAGCTGCAAAAAAAGAACAGTCTTATTTGTCAGGGTTCAAAATAAAACAACATAATAGTATTCAAATAGCGATTAAATCTTTTCAAAAAATATTGGCTGATGGCTCGCATGTAGAGGTATCAATACTTGACGAGCTTTCAAAACTTTATAAGCTTAACCAAGTTAAATTACCAGATAGTGAACGAGCCTTAGTTGGAGTAAAAATAGAAGAAATTGTTTTCAAGCATATCCCGACAAATATAAAAGCAGCTGTAAGCGAGCTTGACGAGCCTACCCAATTGGAGCTAATCAAGGAAATATTGGATTTGATTTGTTCTAAAACAAGTCAGGCTTCTATTAGTAAAGAAACTATACAGGAATTGAGGTATGCATCAATTAGTGAAATTTCCAGGGAGTACTGCTGGATATATAGGGATTGGCAAAACGCAATAGGAGAAACGATGTTAAAGCCAATTCAAAATGCTAGTAGAAGATTTGATATATTAAGTTTCTCTGACTTTGAGGAGACAAAGCGTTCCAATAATTGGTTGAAAAAGACAGATGGACTTTTTACCGCTATTGATGTTTCCAAAGAAGACAGATTTGACAGTAGAGTATCGCAACTGCGTCAACTTTTTGGCGTAACAGTTAATTTGATTGTCGTGTTAAAAAGTTTGATAAAAAAACAGGAAACAATTTCGCAAGCATCAATCACTTCTTTGCAGAAGTTCAATACTGGAATTGGTAATAAAGAGGAGAGTCAGTTCAAAAAAACGAGTAAAGATTAGAATCAGGTATGAATAGCATTTTTTCTCCCAACCGTAAATTTATTTTCACGCATGACACTGGAGCACAAAGGGATGCTACTAAGAACAGGGCTCAGAAATAATGCTAAAAGCATCATTGAAGGCCTTGACAAAAAATATATATCCAAAGATGGAGAAAAGCAAAACATTCCAGATATATGCATGTTTTGCGGATCGTCAGAGAATTTAACAAAAGAACACGTATTATCTCGCTGGGTTTTTGAGAATTCACCTAACAAGTTTTTCACGACGGACATTAATGGACTTAATCAAACATACATAAAAACGACTATCCCTGCGTGCCTTGTATGTAATTCGGATATTTTAAATTCTTTAGAAAAGTATGTCCAGGCCAGTTTTAAAAATAGAGATGTTAAAAAGCAGCCATTTACTATAGAAGAACTCGAAAGCATTATTCTGTGGTTAGAAATAATTGATTACAAATTTCAAATACTTAATGCTCAGAGAGAATTTAAGGCGTCGAAAAGTTCAGGATATATTCCATACTTGGCAGATTTCCCTTTGTCTGTCTTAAGAAAATCGGTAGATTATTCTCCCAAAAAGACAATAACTGAAATTAAGCGATCGCAAAAGCGTCTTTTGATTAAAAGTAAGTTGAATGCCATTAACTCTCTAATAGTATTTAGGACAACTAATAAATCCTTTCATTTTTTCCATCACATGGATGATTTTATATTTTTGGAATTGCCCAGACAACAAATAGCTCTTTTTTATTTTTACAAAAAGAAATTTACTGATAAAGCTATCGCATTTGAAAATGCAATGAAAA
Organism: Niabella beijingensis; assembly: GCF_020034665.1. Lineage (NCBI taxonomy): Bacteria > Pseudomonadati > Bacteroidota > Chitinophagia > Chitinophagales > Chitinophagaceae > Niabella > Niabella beijingensis. The sequence goes on from NZ_JAIQDI010000002.1 coordinate 1,394,081, forward strand.
TCATAAACACTCTTTATTAAACTCGCATTATATAATCAATTCTATGTATAATATCACGTTACTTTCTTCATTCCATAGAGAACTAGGTAAATGCAACTCAACAGAGTTGTATAAGATCATTGAAGAAATACGTCCAGATGTCATATTTGAAGAACTCCCCCCTGATATTTTTAATATAATTTATAACGAAGACTGGAATCCTCAATCGCTAGAAGCAATTACAATTAAAAAATATTTAAGAACGTATCAGATTGAGCATTTTCCAGTTGATACTTGTGAGAAAAACGAAACGGACCTTTTTAGTGGGTATGATATAATATCGAATAGAAATATTGAATATCTTGAATTTTTTAAACAGCATTTATCATTTATTAGTCAGCATGGGTATTCCTTTCTCAACAGCGATAATTGTGTTAAACTAATTGATAAAATGCACATTCTTGAGGAGAGCGTTTTATTAGACATGAATGACACAAAGCTATTACATCAATATAAATCGGATCGAGAGTTGGATAATAGACGCGAAAATGAAATGCTTGATAATATTTATAATTACAGCAAGCAATATCCTTACGACAGAGCTCTATTTATATGCGGGGCCGAGCATAGAAAAACAATAAAACAAAAAATACAAGCACGAGAAAGGGTGGAAAAATCACATTTGAATTGGTTATTTTATAATAATTAATGGTTTTACCTATTCAACACAACAATATGACAAAAGAATTCATACTAGCGGAAATAAAACGGGTGGGGACAGTAAATGGGAAATCCATTGGTCACAAGCGCTTTTCAAATGAAACTGGGATTCAAATGGCGGACTGGTATGGGAAATATTGGGTTAGATGGTCGGATGCTCTTAAGGACGCGGGTCTTTCTCCAAATGAATTCAATAAGGCTTACTCTGATGAATTCGTAATAGAGAAGCTAATATCATTAATTCGGGAGTTAGGGCATTACCCTGTAATTGGCGAAATACGAATCAAAGCAAGAGAAGACAAAAGCTTTCCTGCTCACAATGTTTTTAACCGTGTAGGAAATAGACAAACACTTATAAAAAAACTCGCCGCATTTTGCGGTAATAAAAGCCAATATGCCGATATAGTTCAAATATGTTCAGAACTAAAATTTCCGGGCAATTTGGAAAAAGAGAAAGACTATAACTTAATTATCGGTGCTGTTTATTTAATTAAATCAGGCAAGTTTTACAAAATAGGACGCTCTAATTCAACGGGCCGGAGACATTACGAATTAGCCATACAATTACCTGAAACCGCCGAGGTAATTCATTCAATTAATACAGATGATCCTGTCGGAATAGAAGCATATTGGCACAACCGGTTTAGTGAAAAGAGGAAAAATGGAGAATGGTTTGAACTAAACCAAAACGACATTAATGCATTTAAGAGAAGAAAATTCATGTAAGCGGCGCTGAATATCACTTCACCTTCTCCAGCAGCTTCTGCAAAAGCTCCATCTTCTCCTTCTCCGCCTGCAGCAAGCGCTCGTACAATTTCCGATTTTCGGCAATTTCTTCAGCCCATTTATCTATGGGATTAAAAGTGCATTTATAATTAAAATCACCTTTACTATTATCGTTAAAGGTATTTATGTAGGAAATGGCAGCATCCTCATCAAAATTCTTGATCGCCTCCACTGGTACTTTCAAGACATCTGAAATCTGTTTCAATAACGATTCTTCAATTTCTTCCTTTTGTTCCAGCAGTGATATTTTACGTTGGTTCCAATCATCGCCCAAATCAGCGGCCAACGCTTCCTGCTTTATGCCCATCATTTCCCTAAACCGCTTTACATTTCTGCCCTGGTGTATTGTTTTCTCCATAAGATTTGATTTTTATGCCTTTACAGCGTTTTTCAAAGATAAATAAATCGCCCTGCTAAAATACCTCATTTTTCCAATAAATTATCGCCTTTTCAGTTAGGATAGCGGCCGCAGCAGGTGGAGATTTAGGGCACAAATGCAAAAACTATGAAAAAGAAACCCATGCCCAAACAAAAACAGCGCAGGCCCAAGCCGGAACTAAAATGGCAAACCGGGGCCTATGAGCGGTTTGCTGATTTTAATTTCATTCTACCGTATCAATTTCTGCTGCTCTGCCGCCTGATGGAGGTAACACCGCAGGAGGCCCTAACTGATTTTATGGATGACCTGTCTTGCGGCAGTTGGAAACGTGAGGGTCGTGACGCCGCCAAAGAACACCTCATCAATTACTTTATTGCACACGGCTACGGGCAAGAATATTATTCGGAGGCCGATATCCGCCAAATTTTTAAGGAAATGGATGCCGTTGGTCTGCTGTTTCCACGGGAAAGTAATGGCAAAATAGTAGACCGGTACGCCAAATGGCGGGATAAACACCAAACCTGGTGGTTTAAAAAATGGTTTCGTAAACCCCGGCATACTAAAAACAGCTAACCATGAACGAAGAAACCGTTGCTAACCATAAAGCGCTTTATCTGACTGAAGAGGATAAAGCCATTGCCACAAAGATGGTGGCTACCATTACCAAAATTGTGCGGGCGGACACCATCTTTGTTTTAGGCAAAAAAGTAAATACAGCTCAGAACATATTTATGCCTGAATGCGCTACTGGCGCACGCACATCGGCATTTTGGCTGCTGATATTGATTACCGGCGATGATAAGCGGCACAAAATGTACCAGGACGAAATTGAACAAAAATGCAACTCGTCCACTGAGGTAAGTTGTATTGTAATGCAAACAAGCACTTTTGCACGCTGGTTTAATGAAAAGGATTCTTTTGCTTTAACCGTTTTATCAAACGCCCCATTTATTTGTAATACTAACCTCGAACTTAAAGAATGGAAAAAGGAAGCTGTGATGGAAACTATTCCGGAAACCGATAAAAAGGCATTTGAAAAGTGTTTCAAACTTTTTAACGAATACATTGCCGGGGCAGAACTTTTTACCGTAAGGAAACAGTACCGGCTGGCTCTGTTTATGTATCACCTGGCTACAGAATTGTTATTAACGGCCTTTATAAAATCCCAAACCGGTCTGGAGCTGCATATTCACAATATTAATCACCTTAATCATTACCTCAGCTTTATAGCTCCCGGTATTGCAGAGGAATTCCGTGGCACAACACAAAAGGAACAAGAAGCATTCCGGCTGCTTCAAAAGTCCTATTGCTCGGCAAGGTATGATGCGGTCTTTGAGGTTGTATACCCGCTGCTGGAAATTGTTTACAAAAAATTGATGATTACCATCCTGAAAATGAAAGCTATGAATATCTAGGCAGTACTACAAAATTACTGTCATTTCATTCGTTGAAGCATTTGCTCCATCTGGTGGATCTCCCTTTCCTGGGATTGGATGATTTGTTCTGACAACTGTTTTACTTCCGGATCTTTAATATTTGCATGTTTACTGGTCATGATGGCAGAAGAATGGTGAGGGATCATCGCCCTCATGTATTGCACATCACTGATAGGCGTTTGGCTACGTAAAGCAGTCAATGCCGCAATAAAAACAACAATTGCTGTCACAATGATGGCGCGGTTTGTTCTCCTATTGGGGTACATACTACCCATCATCCCGATCATAATAATGGCCATTGGTGCTACCATGATCAGCGCCATATAGATCCTGGTAAGACTGGTATGGTAGTGTTCCGCCTGATCCATATTTACAAACATGGCTAAATACATGACGAAAAATGAGATAATCATCATGATACCAAATTTTCTGTAACTCATATGTTTCATAGCTAAACGTTTTATGATTGATCAATAAAGTGCTATCTATGTTTTAATAACCTCAATAATCAGTCCATAAAAATCATAAAGGTCTGTACTTCTATTTTTTATTAGATCGGGAAGTTTTGCCAACACACCGGGAACTATCGGTAACAATGCCGATAATTCCCGATGTTAGCTTTGTAGCACCAACAAAAAATATTTTATTATGAAATGTAAACACTTTGCCTGGTTGTCTTTGGTGGCACTTCCTCTAATGATAGTTGCCTGTGACAAAAATGACAATAATATCCCGTCAACATCTACAACCACTATTACAGTTGAGAATGTGCTGGCCTCAAAGTTGCTGGTGGAATCGGGAATTTTTAAAAACGACGGGGCGTCACCCGTTATTATGCCTGGTGAGTCGATTTCTTTGAAGTTTTCAGCAGCCAAAGGTCAGGCCATCAGTTTTGCTACAATGTATGGCTGGTCGAATGACCTGTTTTTTGCACCTGCGGGTCCTGGCATTAAACTTTATGAGGATACTGGAACACCGATCGAGGGTGATGTATCATCACAGATTAGTCTGTGGGATAATGGGACCCGTATCAATCAGGTTCCTGGTGCGTCCGTATCGCATCCCGGCACTGCAGAAACAACACCTAAAAATATCATGGAAGTAAACGGAACAGATGCGCAGGGTAACACATATGCGGCGGCTTCAAAGTTGATGAATGCCACGTTACACTATGACGGTAATTCTATGTTTACACTAACGATTGCTAATGCCTCGGGCAGTACGTCTAATCCAACACCTTTCAGCCCGGGCGTATGGGCTATATCTTATATCGCTGGTGGCAACCTGCTGAACCCCAATCCGATCTATGAAGCCGGTAAACTCAGCGCCAATGGATTGACCAATATTGCCGAAATGGGTGATAACAGTGTACTTGGCAATTACATCGCCGGGCAAACGGGTACCTTTACCCCACTTTCGCCAGTGCTTGTTGTCGTTTACAGTGGTATTGATAACCCGATCTATAAAACAGGAGAGAAAGACCGTGGCAAAGGACTGAAAGAACTGGCACAAAAAGGAAATGCCAGCGGGTTAGCGGCCTACCTTAAAACCGTACAAGGTGTAAGGGATGTATATGTGCTGGCTGCGGAAGGTTCCACCGTTCTGTTACCTAAAATTGGTGGACAGGCAGGAAGTAGTGTTTCGCAGGAATTAATGGTTGCAAAAGGAGATCGCCTTGCTATTGCGACTATGTACGGGCTTTCCAACGACTGGTTCTTTGCATCTAAAGATAACGGTGTGGACGCAACCAGCAAAGGAGATATATCCTCCTCGATAGGACTGTTCGATGATGGCACTGCCGTGAACCAGTTTCCCGGTGCGGGTATTACACAGTTTAATCTGGCAGGAACTCCTTTGGAAGAGAGCAAAGCTATTGAAGCGGTGCCTAATCCCAACGCCTTTACTACATTGCCGGCAATACCGGAGATTATAAAAGTGACGCTCAAATAAGATAAAAAATGAGTACTTTAATAAAGATTGTTATTGCCGCTTTCCTGTCGGTGGCTTGTTCAATAGGTGGCGTTCATGCCCAGCAGCATAAAGAGATAAAATCACCCGGCATGAATGGTAAAATGAAAATGGAAGCAATGCCGAGTGTAATTCCGCAAAGACCGGAAGATATCAGCCCCTTGCTCTACGGAGAAAAGATTCCTATGGCGGTACTACCAAGTGCATCCGGTCAAATGGTTGATTTGAGCAAAGCTATTTCCAGGAAGCCGACCATCCTGGTATTTTACCGCGGGGGTTGGTGCCCCTATTGTTCCAGACAGCTATCCGGTTTACAGGAAGTGCTGCCTGAACTGGAAAAGCTGGGCTATCAATTGATTGCCATCAGTACCGACACCCCGGAGGGCCTTATGCAGTCAGCCCAAAAGGAAAAGCTAAGTTACCTATTGCTGTCAGATGCAGACCTCACATTATCCAAACAGGTTGGAATCGCTTATAAAGCGCCGAAAGGATACTGGGAAATGCTTCCTAAAACAACCGGAGGAAAAGATGCAGACCTGCTGCTTCCGGTACCGTCGGTGTTCATACTGGACAGAACGGGCACCATTCATTTTGAGTATATGAACCCGAATTTTAAACAGCGTTTAAGCCCGGATTTATTGAAAGCCGCAGCAGCGAGTATCCGGAAGAATCTTTAACGTTTTAAAAAACGAAAGAGAAATCGTGAAATATTGAATTTTGTAAAGACCTTTAACAGGCAAATATAAGGCAGGTTATGATCAGGGAATATGATGAAAAGGCAACATCAGCGCTATTTGTAATGCACCGCAATAACAAATTATTTTGTGGTAAAGGGCTTCGTACCGTGGGAAGCAATCCCATCAATACCTTTGTTTACAATAGCGGAGCAGCCCAGCAGGTTGTGATAGATGAGATCGCCTACAACATGCCTCCGCTGAGTATTTTACCACTGGTTTCCAATCAGCATTTCGTATTTCAACGCCCGGAAGCTTTGACCGCCTGGCAGTTTAACCGGGAATTTTATTGTATTGTGGACCATGATGCAGAAGTGGGTTGCGTGGGATTTCTTTTTTATGGCATCCGGCATCCCATGTTCATTAAATTAGATAAACAGGCTGCCGAAGAAATGACCCACCTGGAAAAGGTATTTTCCAGCGAATTGCAATTAAAGGACAACTTCCAGGGAGAGATGTTGCGTGCGCTGCTGAAAAGAGTGATCATAAAGACTACCCGAATGGCAAAGTTACAGTGTGAAAGTTACCGGCAGTTTCCAGATGAACGAATGGATTTAATTCGAAAATTCTCGCTATTGCTGGAGATCCATTTTAAGCTGGAACACGAGGTCCGGTTTTATGCAGCCGCTCTCAATAAATCCCCTAAAACGCTTAGTAACGTATTTGCGCTGTTAAAGCATCCGCCACCATCGGTCCTGATCCGAAACCGTATTCTGCTGGAGGCCAAAAGGAACCTGCATTATACAGAAAAGTCTGCGAAGGAAATTGCTTATGAACTGGGCTTTGAAAGCCCGGCACATTTCAGCCGTTTTTTTAAGTTATATTCGGGTAGCAATATTTCAACCTTCAGGAATCTTTGACGGCATAGAGATAAAATACCATTTAATATAACGGCTTGGTCCGATCCCCGGCCATTCGATATCCGGAGGTACCGCGGTAGCAATTTAGCTACTTGTTAAAAATAAAAATCTATCCAACCGAATATTCCTTTAATAACTGCCGATAGCTGGAAAGGATGACCGATTTGGAAATAAATCCAATAAACCGGTTGTTTTCATCCGTCACCGGCAACTGCCAGGCATTCGTGTCATCAAAAATTTTAATAATTTCCGGTAATAGTTGCCAGGGATGAATAATGGCTACTGGTGCCTTCATTAATTGTTGTACCGAATGAATACCTTCCAGGTCTTTGTTAAACAGGATGGGCCGGATATCATCCAGGGTCAGGACGCCCGTCAAATGACCCACATCATCCAGGACAGCAAAAATATTCTTATTCCCATTTTTTATAGCCTCCTGCAAATCGGTAATTGTGTTGTGTGGGCTTATTATCTGGGATTGTTTGTCAATCAGATCTGCCGTATGAAGCAGCGACAACAGGTTTTTGTCATGCTCATGGGTAAAGATCTTTCCCTGCGTTGCCAATGCTTTGAAGTCAGGGGGCAACACTGAAAACCATCGTGCAATCAGGTAAGAAATAACGGACACAATCATCAGCGGAATGAACAAATCATATCCCAGGCTTGATTCGGCGATAAGGAAAATTGCGGTAAGTGGTGCATAAAGGGCGCCACTCATTACACCGGCCATGCCTGCCAGCACCAGGTTAGAAACAGGTACCTCCTCAAAGCCCAATTGTGTACAGATAACGGCAAATAAAAAACCCAGAGTGCCACCTGCAAACAAAGAGGGCGCAAAATTACCGCCATTACCGCCACTATGTATGGTAATAGATGTGGCAAATGCTTTTAAAAGACAGATCAATACTAAAAAAATAATGAGTGTCCAGTTACCGGTTTCAAAATACCTGAAAAAGCTGTTATGTAAAACGCCTTGCGCATTTCCATCTGCAAAAGCTTTCACTATAGTGTATCCTTCCCCAAACAATGGCGGTAGCAGCAGGCATAATAGAGATAGCGCTGCACCACCCAACATGGCAACCCGGAGCCGGGAGAGCCTTAGCTTTTTGATGAAATGCTCGATATATTGTGAAATGATCACAAAATACCGCGCATAAAATCCTGCTACCAGTCCCAATATTAAATAGTAGAGGATGTTATGGTAATTAAAGGACTGCCGGGCATAGAAGCGGAAGAGCACGTCATCCTCAAGCAATACTCTTGAAAGCAAACTGCCGCAGATGGCTGCAACTACCAGGGGAATAAAATCTGAAAAAACTACGCCGGTCAACAGTATTTCAAAGGCGAACATGATACCTGCTATCGGTGCGTTAAAGGCAGCGGCAATGCCCGCAGTAGCACCAGCTGCCAGCAATAAAGTCCGTTCTTTGTATCCCAGCTTATAGGTTTGCGCGTAGTTAGAGCCAATGGCGGCACCGGTCACAGCCATAGGACTTTCAAGGCCGGCGGAACCACCCAGCCCTACGGTTATAGCACTTTGCACCATTTGAGAGTACATTTTTACCCTGGAAATAATGCTCGAATTCTGGGCAATTTCATATAAAACGGCGCCGATCCCTTTGCGGTCCTGGCCTTTGAACACGGTAAGCACTGTTATGGTTGTCAGCACAATGCCTAAAAACGGGAAAACAATATAAAAAAGTACCTGGTACTCAAAATGCACTTTGGTTATAATTAACTGGTGTATATAGTGAACGACGGCTTTTAATAGCACCCCGGCAAGGCCAGCCGTACATCCCACAAGGATACCGGAGAGAATCAAAAACTGGTTACGGTTCAGGCGGTTTTTTAACCAAAATAGTACCAGCTCATAACTGCGCACTTTCTCCAGGCTATACTTTTGAAAATCTCTTTTGAATTTTAGGAAACTGATGTACTTCTTTTTATTATGAAATTCCACAAAGTTTACTGTTAAAGTATGGGTAGCGCTCCTTAAATAATGACAAACAGCAACTTTTGTCGTTATCCTGTCTTTTAGAACACCAGAATACTTGCGATGAAATGGGGCAAAGTTAGGCGAAAGGCATGGTTATACCTCAGACTGGATTACTTTGCATGATATCCGGAAGAAGTAGTCTGCCTGCTACCTTACCTCCGATACTTTCCGGATCATGTGCAACTGACGGAGATCGTCAGAAGCCGGAGATTCGAATACTTCAAGATGGAAATATTTAATTGCCGCAAGCAAATGATCGAAAAGGTCAGCCATTGTATCTTCGAAGTAGCCCCAGTTTGTTCCATTGGTAAACATGTACAACTCCAAAGGAAGCCCATGTTCAGTAGGTGCTAATTGTCGTACCATTAAGGTCATGTTCTTATGTATTTCCGGGTTATGCTTTGCATAAGAAAGGATATAAGACCGGAAAAGGCCCACATTAGTCATTCTGCGGCCATTAACTGGAACGGTGCTGTCAACCTGGTATTTTTGGTTATATGCCCGGATTTCTGTTTCCCGTTTATCAATATATTCTTTTAAGAGCTGGATCTTTTTGAGCGCTTCAATCTCTTCAGAGGCCAGGTAGCGAATGGAAGAAATTTTAATATTGATGGCCCTTTTTATCCTTCTTCCCCCACTTTCCTCCATGCCGCGATAGTTTTTAAAGGCGTCGCTCAACAGCGTGTAAGTAGGAATAGTAACGACTGTTTTATCAAAATTGCGCACCCTCACATTATTCAGGTTGATTTGCATCACGTCCCCATCTACCCCATATTTAGGCATCTCGATCCAGTCTCCGACTCTAATGGAATCGTTTGCCGAAACCTGGATGCTGGCAACAAAACCCAAAATTGTGTCCTTGAACACCAGCATCAGGATAGCCGAAGCAGCACCCAGAGATACCAAAAAAGACCAGGGGGAGCTGCCTGTGAGAGAAGATACGATCAAAGTGCCGGACATAAATATTAAAAAAATTTGTACAACCTGCAGGTAGCTGTCCAGCGGCTTGTCTGCAAAGGCCTTCGTTCCGGCCATCAGGTCTCTTATCGTTTTTAAGATACTGCTTACCAGTTGATACGTACAAATAATGATCAAGATCTCAAGAAGCTTTTCCAGGCCGGCTGTGAACCGGGGAAACCCTATAAAAACATAGGGCAGCAATTGCCGGGTTAAAATGACAAGGATCAGCCTGCTGGCCGCATCAAGTGCTTTGTTCTCCATCAGCCTGTCGTCCCAGGTCCAGCGGGTACGTGCAATAACTTTATGTAATAATTCCTTAGCTATCTTGCGAACGATGTAGTCTGCAATCAGCACGATCAATAAAGTGGCGAATAGCAAGCTGATACTGGTAAAAATATGGGCCGCTTTATCTGAAATATTTAATTTTTGCCAGATATCATACGTCCATTGATATACATCACTACTGTCAGGAACAAGGGTACTGCCATCGATGTTAATACTGCTTAAAAAAGTCATATTAACAAGCAAACGTACCCATTTTGTAGCGGGCAAACAAACTTTGAGTGAGAAAATTCAAACTCAAATGCTTTTTTCATAAAAACACAGGTTTGCAACTGATATGTAATCGGGAAACTGAAAAGACAATCTAATTCGATATATCGGTAATATAGGAGGCGATCTTAGTTCAAAAATGGTATTTTTGAAACCTGTAATGCTCGGTTGAAGCGCTTAAAATTAATCAATGATAAAATATCATATCCGTAAAATTGCGATTGCAACAAATTTTAGTGAGGAATCAGATAATGCAGTGTATCAGGCCGCAGAGATAGCAAAAAAACATAATGCTGAATTGGATATTATACATGCGGTATCTCCGGCAGAATCAAGAAATAAAAAGGCCGAATTTGTTCAGGCTGCTTACGACCGGTTAAAAATGTACCGAGATCGGATCCTAAATGAATTTGACATCGAATCAAAGGTTTTTGCACGTGTTGGTGACGTGGCTGCATTTATATATAAGTACTGCATTGAAAACAAAACAGATCTTTTAATTATCGGCGTACTGAATGGTGTTAAGCGATATTTCAAAGAATCCATGGCCTATGAAATTATTATGAAAATTGAATGCCCGGTGCTTTCCATTCCGCTCAGTTTTAAAAAGGCAGATTTTTACAAAATCTTATTTCCCGTTCGTGACGTTGAAGGCGTTAAAGAAAAACTCGTTCATTCCCAGCCTTTTATCCAAAAAGATAACTCGGAGCTACACATTGTTTGCCTTGGGCAACCGGATTCATATAAGGTTAATGAAGTTATTGAGCTGGCTCAGAACCAACAAATACAATTTTCAATTTCAGATTTTGATGCTGACTCGAAAAAAAATATTGCTCCCGGAGTTATTTTAGCTGCAAAAGAAAGGCAAGCTGATATGATTGTAATTAACGCTACTTCTGAAAAACAGTGGTACAACATATTCGGTGAAAACTATACGGAATACATCTTAAAGGAAGCAGCAATGGCAGTCTTATCAATAACGCATCCTTTTGAATCAGCAAATCTATCTGATATAAAATAGTCGTTAAATCTATTTCTTAGATTTTTAGTTCCCATCCAGGCTTCGCTAAAACAAAAAAGTTGCCTATTTTTAAGCAGAAGATGATGATCATTATTTTGTTAAGCTATGGGTAATCAAAACAAGTTTTTCAGAGGAATTCGACTAACAATTGCACGGTTATTTAATCTGCATCTCGAAAAGGCAAATGAAGCGGATGTTGTCCAGTCCATTAAAAAAGGCGTTGAGTTCAGGGGGCCTAACTTGTGGACACTGATCTTTGCTATATTTATCGCTTCAATTGGTTTAAATGTCAATTCGACTGCCGTAATCATCGGCGCCATGCTGATCTCTCCGCTTATGGGACCCATTATGGGTATAGGCCTGGGCATTGCGGTCATCGATATTGATCTTGTAAAAAAAGGGAGCCGGAATCTGTTGACAGCCACGTTGATCAGTATTGCCACTTCCGCATTATATTTTTGGATCACTCCACTGCATGATGCGCAAAGCGAGCTACTGGCCCGTACTACACCTTCTATATGGGATGTTTTTATTGCTTTTTTTGGAGGACTGGCGGGCATTGTAGCCAGCACCAGGAAAGAGAAAAGTAATGTAATTCCGGGGGTTGCCATCGCTACGGCATTGATGCCACCGCTTTGTACTGCAGGTTTCGGGCTGGCTTCGGGAAACTTCTATTATTTTCTGGGCGCGATTTACCTGTATTTCATTAACAGTGTATTCATTTGCCTCAGCACTTACCTGATTGTACGGTTTCTGAATTTCAGGAAAGTGCAATTCGAAAATCAAACCTATGGTAAAAAAGTGTCCCGCTATATCCTGCTTATTGTGACTGCAGCAGTAATCCCAAGCATCTACCTGGCGTACAAAATAGTGGACAAAAGCATATTTGAGTCCAATGCCCAAGCGTTTGTAAACAACCAGTTCCGGTTTAAAAACACACAAGTTGTCAATAAGACCTTTCGTTACCGATCTGACAGCAGTGAGATTGACTTGCTGCTTATTGGACAAACACTGCCTCAACTTACTATTGATACTATCTCACAAAAGTTAAATCAGTATCGGCTAAATGATGCCAAACTGGTTGTACGGCAGGGATTGGATGCGAAACAACAGATTGACTTTAGCCAGATAAAAGCAAGCATCCTGGAGGACGTTTTTAAAGAAGATTCGGCACGGAACTCATCCCTACAGGAGACGGCGGCTGCTTCCCGGGAACTACCCGATCTCAGGGCCGAGCTGAAAGCTTTATACCCTGGATTAATGTATTATACCGGGTCCCGATCAATTATTTACCGAACAGATACCCTGGCTACCGATACCATTACTTTATTTGTGGCCAACTTTTCAAAGGCCCCCACCCGTGACGATCGCCTTAAAATGCAACAATGGCTGAAAGAACGCCTCCAGACAGATTCAGTAAGATTGATTGTGCAATGAGTCGTTATTTTTCCCCAGAGAATTTTAATTTGCTGATCAGCTTTCCAACAGAAAGCCCCTGAACGAGTATAGAAAATAACACGACTATAAAAGTAATAGAAACGATAATTTCCTTGTAGGTACTGGGTGGCAGGGATAATGCCAATGCAATAGAAATACCACCCCTTAAACCACCCCAGGTCATTACATAGATCGTTTTAATTCCCAATTTTCTTTTAAACCCAAATATTAAAGAAGGGAAATACAAGGAAAAGAAGCGGGATACTACGACCAGCGGGGCAATAACCAAGCCAGCAAAGATCATTTCCCGGTTAAAAGAAACCATAACAATTTCCAGCCCGATTAGCATAAAAAGAACAGCATTCAACACCTCATCTACAACCTCCCAAAATTTCCCCATATAGTCCCGTGTTATGTCACTCATAGCTTTGGCCGCGCCCCTGTTACCCGTCATGATACCAGCAACCACCATAGCCAAGGGACCGGATACATGCAGGTAATGACAGAGGCTGTATCCTCCCATAACCATTGCCAGGGAAATGAGGATCTCGGTTTGAAAATGGTCGATTGCTTTCATCATGCGGTATCCGGTAAAGCCGATAAGTGCACCCGCTACCAGGCCGCCCAGCGCTTCTCTTCCAAACAATTTAATAATTTCCATTACACCGAACTGTTCCGGGCCCCACGCTGCTATGCCCAGCAGCGTAGCAAAAATGACTACACCAATACCGTCATTAAAAAGAGATTCTCCAACAATGTTGATTTCCACTTTCTGTGGGATGCGCGCCTTTTTGAGAATACTCATAACCGCAATTGGGTCTGTGGGAGAGATCAGCGCTCCGAACAGCAGACAATAGATGAATGGGACGGGTGCAGCAAATAATTGCGCCAACTCATACATGATAGCTCCAACACAAAAAGTGGAGATAAGCGTTCCTATTGTCGCAAATGTAAGAATGCTTTTAGCCTCCTTACGCAGTTCGGGTACTTTCACATGCATGGAGCCTGCAAAAAGCAAAAAACTCAACAAGATACCGAGCAGGAACTCGGAAAAATTGATCAGCTCCAGTTTTTGCTGGATCATTGCTTTGAACCCCGAAGAAAAATAACCTGATACAATCAAGCCGAGTGATGCCAGCACCCCCATCAGCATCAGACTGATACCAGATGGAAATTTAAACAACCGGACATTTATATAAGAAAAGAATGCCGCCATCGTAATGAGCACCGAAAAGAGAATAAACAGTTGCATAGAAATTATATTATCTAAAATTTAATTTTTTAAATTATTGACTATCAATAAAAATTGCCTATTCTTTATAGTTATTTAAACAATAAAACGTTAGACAATATTAGTCAAAACTCTCACTCTCTGTATATAAATCTTTTTGCAAAATATTATTGACTTTCATTTTTAAATTTATAATAGCGCCTCAATATAGCTCCGTGATCCAACAGGAGTGCGGTAGTTAACGGTTTGACAAATAAACAACTACCAGAATCAAGAAATTCACCGCCTACTTTATGTTGAAAAACCGTACAACAGAATTGAAGACCTTATGTCGTTCAATGCAGAAATCGATAAAATAGAAAATGACAAGCGCCGCCTTTATAGTTTAAGAGATAATAACAGATAAAAAAACGATTGGTACAACGAGATTAGCCACTTTTCCCCGAGTGCTGATATGCATAGGTTCTTGGTTTTTACCGAGAGCGTAAAATAAATTGTGTAAACGGATTAAGCAACTGCATTTAGAGGCGGCATCTGTTGTCAAAGATAGTTAAGAACTGATGGAGTATGAACCCCCAATTTTGGATGGGCATACTCCATTTTTTTTCGATATTGGTAATGGCCATGTAAACCGCCTTTAAGGCCGCCTGGTCATCGGGGAACTGAACCTTGGTTTTCGTGTATTTTCGGATGCCCCGGTTCAGGTTTTCGATGGTATTGGTGGTATAAATGATTTTTCGGATTTCCAGCGGAAAATCAAAATAGCTGGTAAGACAGTCCCAGTTGTTGCGCCAGGACTCAATGGCGTGGCGGTACTTATGCCCCCATTTTTCGGATAATTTTTCCAAAGCAGCTTCTGCCGCATCCCGATTTACAGCCCCATAAACCTCCTTTAAATCAGCGCAGAAGGGCTTTCTGTCTTTCCACACCACATACTTGCAGGAGTTGCGGATCTGGTGCACCACACAGAGCTGGGTTACCGTATCAGGGAATACCCCTTTGATGGCATCTGTAAAACCTTTGAGATTATCGGTGCAGGCGATCAGGATATCTTCCACGCCCCGGGCTTTTAAATCGGTCAGTACGCTCATCCAGAAAGAGGCTGATTCTGTTTCAGCCATCCACATGCCCAACACTTCTTTTAACCCATCGTTTTTCAAACCAATAACCAGGTAAATGCATTTGTTAATATACTTGCCATTCTGCTTTACTTTCAGCACAATGCCGTCCATCCAGACCGTATAATACACCACTTCCAGTGGCCGCTGCTGCCATTCTTTGATGTGCTCTATAATACGATTAGTGACATTAGAAATGGTGCCTTCACTAACATCTACACCGTATACCTGCTTGACCTGTTCAACAATATCGGACGTTGTCATTCCCCGGCTATACATGCCGATAATGGACTCTTCAAGCTTATCGCTCATGCGCTGACCTTTGGGTATCAACTGCGGCTCAAACTCGCTGTTGCGATCCCTGGGAATATTGAGCACCATGTCGCCCAGGGACTGGGTTTTTACCTTTTTGGGGTAGGTGCCGTTACGGCTATTGCCGGTATTGTTGCCATCTTTGGCATGCTTCTCATAACCGAGATGGTTATCAAGTTCGGCTTGTAACATCTGCTCTACGCCCTGTTTGTAGAGCTCGCTAAAAAATGATTGAAAATCTTCTTTGCTTGTAAATTGCTTGAAGAAATCTTTGGGTAATTTGTTGTCCTGTTCCATAAAACTGTATTTAAAGTTAAAAAATCCGGGCCAAAGCGCCGGCCGCAACCCGGGCAGGTTCGCTTCGTTCGGCTCCGCTACGCTCCGCCTCACTTCGCTTCCCCTGCCCGGTGGTTAACTCTCCTATACAGTTACTTAATATTTATTTACACAAAGAACTAAACACTACCTTTTTACCCTTATAAAATACCAGTTTTACCTGCTTTATTAATCAACGCAGCTGTATTAGCCGCATCAAATTTTTCTATTAAACTTTTGCGATGGGTGTTTACAGTGGGTACGCTGATAAATAGCCTTTCTGCAATTTCAGCATTGGTGAGTCCTTCGGCGACTAACTGCAGCACTTCTTTTTCCCTGCGGGTGATAATAGGAGTTTTATCCTCATTTTTTTTAAGTGTAGTTGCTGCTTCAAAACTCAAGTACGTTTTGCCCTGTCTTACGGCGAAGATGGCTTCCAGTAGCTCTTTTTGGGTTGCATTTTTCAATATGTATCCCGATGCGCCATTGTCGGTCATATTACGGATAATGGACTGTTGGTTAAAAGTGCTTAATCCCAGTACAAAAACGAATGGATAATTTTGCTTAACTTCCTTGCACAACTCTATGCCGCTCATATCGGGCAGGCTCACGTCCATCAGTATTATGTCGGGCTGCTGTTGCTTCAGAAAAGCCAGGCAGGATGCCGCATTCATGGCATGTCCTATCCACTCAATATTCTTTTCTTTTTGAAGCAGCGAGCGGATACCTTCTATTACCATGTAGTGGTCGTCAACTATAAAAATTTTTGTTTTCATGAAGCTGATTATTGAATAGGTATCAACAGAGCATCTTAAATACTGATTTCAATTAAAACGGAAGTGCCATTATTAACTGTCGATCTTATATCCAAATTTCCGTTGAGAAATTCTACCCGGTTTTGGATGTTATTCCAGCCAATTCCTTTGGCTTGAGTCAATTCATCAGTGTCAAAACCTTTGCCATCATCTTCCACAGTAATTGTTAACAATTTACCTTGTTCTGTAAGTTGCGCCTGAACAAGTACATTTTTGGCCGCCGCATGCTTGACTACATTGTTCACCAGCTCCTGTACAACACGGTAAATCGTAACGGCAACGGTTTGCTCAAAGAGGGCATTGTCCATTCCTAGCGATTGATAGCTTGCACAAATAATACCACTGCGGTCAATTTCATTGCAGAATTCTTTTAACGCTGTGTCCAGCCCGTATTTTACGAGCGTTTCCGGCATCATATTGTGTGCCACACGGCGCATTTCTTTTATGGAGCTGTCCAACATGTCAATACTCCGTTCAAATGCTCGCGCATTATCGGGCGTGAGAATGAGATTTTCTTTCATATTCTGAAATGAATATTTAATGCCGCTGAGCATACCTCCTAAACCATCGTGCAGATCTTTAGCCAATCTTGTACGTTCCTGCTCTTCGCCTTTGAGTACAGCTTCTGTGGCGGTAAGTTGTTTTTCGGTTTCTAATTCGTTTATTTTTGCCTGTTGTAGTTTTTGTTTATTCTTATAGCTCTTGTACCCCAGTAAGCCAATAAGAATCGCGCAGAAAGCCGCACCAGCGAGCAAATAATTGAGGATGCTTTTTTGTTTTAATTCAACTTGCTGAAGTTTTATTTGGGATACTTTTTTTTCGACGTCATATTTTGTTTCAAGTTCTTCAGTATAAAAATTAAGCTCTTTCAAATTTGTTGCTCTTACTAAAGAATCATATTTGAAGGTATAGGTTTCTCCCGCCTTTATTTTCCCCTGTAGGTAATAGAAAATGGAATAGGTTTGATAAGCATTTCGTAATGCATCTGCATTTCCGTCTTTATTGGCTATTTGTATTGCACTGTCTAACTGGATTTTGGCATTAATATAATTTTCTTGTGCCATAAAATTTAGAGCGTAAGAGACGTTTAATTCCGGTGTGTTTTTTTTATCTTGCTGTGTTACACTTATTTTTTTTAATTCATTCGAATAGAAGGCAACTTCCCTGATATTCCCGTTTTTAAAATTATCGTAACAAAGATTGATTAGAGCATTATTGATATTATCTGCATCTGCTTCCTTTTTTGCAAAGTCCAGTTGCTTTTTGCCAATACTAATGGCACTGTCAAGAATATTTAGTTGGGAGTAGCTGGCGGCCAAGTTATTTAGCCCCATAGCAATTGCGAAAGAATTGGCAAAGTGTTTTCCATATTCAACGGCCTTCCGGGCGTGTATAATTGCTTTATCGAATTGTTCTAAATTATAGTAAGTAGCGGAGGCCGTAAGATGTCGGACGGGAAAACTAATGCTATCCTTTGTTCTTTCAGAAAGATCAAGGCTTTTTAATATACAATTAATCGCCTCTTTTTTATTACCAAAGTGATTGTACACTGCCGCAAGATTGTTATAGCTTTTGGCTAATAACTTCAAGTCATTTTCTTTTTCGGCAACATCTCTACTGTGCAATGCATGTTTAACAGCGTTTTTGTAATCGTTTTGGTAATAGAAGTATTCAGAAAAGCCCGCATTAATAAAAAAATCAAATTTCTCAGTCTTCAACTTTTTGGCTAGTGTATTTGCCTGGTCTAAGTAATAATAAAAGCTGTCGTAATTTTTACTGGAGTATAATTTTTCAATGTTTAGTAATAGCCTGATTTTAGCTGTATCCTCTTTGGCAGTAACCAGCCCTTTCAGCAAACTGTCTTTTTTATTTCCCGTCTGTGAAATAGCCGAAACAGTCATAGCAGCCAAACAGATAGATTGCACGAATAGCCTTTTTGTCATTTTTGAGCAACTTGGCAACATAATGGTTGCAATTTACATTTGAAGTTATCATGTTTTCTCATCTTTTTTGATGATTTTTTGAGTGCCATTCCAAAATTCATCTTTTTTAACGATTGTGCGACTAATAATAGCATGGCAATTTTGTTTCTTAAAAAAAACTGATGAAAACCATTCTTTCAGTCGCATTGTCAACGGCCGTAATATTTTTTTCCTGTAAGAAGGATAAAGAAGCGGACATTGTATTACCAACCGTAACCACCATTCCCGTTAGCGTCACAACAAGTAGTGAAGCAATGGCGGGCGGCGAAATCAGCAACCAGGGCTCTGCTGCTGTAACTGCCCGTGGTGTTGTATGGGGTACCACTGCCAACCCCACCATTGATCTGACCTCCAAAACCAGCGATGGGGCAGGCATTGGTTTTTTCACTTCTTCCATAACCGGCTTGCAGCCTAATACCGCTTATCATGTGAGGGCTTACGCTACAAGCAGCGCAGGAACGGCCTATGGCAACGATATTAGTTTTACCACGGATGCTCCCGTACCAAAAGTATATGCGTGTGGTTATGACCGCAGCACAGGAGACGACCATGCAAGCCTATGGGCGGATGGCACAGGTTCATTTTTGGCAAGCAGTTCTCTTAAATCTTATGCTTCCAGTATTGCCGTTTCAGATGCAGGAGACGTATATGTGGTAGGCTGGGATTTTACCGGAGGGATAGATAATGCTAAAATTTGGAAAAATGGCGTGGCTACGGTTTTATCTAATTCAAATTCCAGGGCCAATTCGGTCGTTATATCCGGTAGCGATGTATATGTTGCAGGTTTTATTGACAATGGTTCAAATTATGTAGCCACATACTGGAAAAATGGCACAGCAATAGGACTTACTGATGGTATCAGAACAGCTACGGCCAGTTCCATCTTTGTATCGGGCAGTGATGTGTATGTGGCAGGATATGAAAATAGCGGCTCAGTGGATGTAGCCTGTTATTGGAAAAACGGCGCTAAAGTGGTTCTTCCTAATGTTACAAGTGGTGGAAAATATTCCCGTGCTAATTCCATCTTTGTATCTGGCGGCGATGATGTATATGTTGCCGGGTACCAGTTTAACGGTACTATTGAAATTGCCAAATACTGGAAAAACGGCGCTAGCATTGATTTAGGGACTTACTCTTCTCGTGCAAATTCCATCTTTGTATCCGGCGGCGATGTATATGTAGCGGGTTATGAAAAAGGGGCCGCCAAGTATTGGAAAAATGGCGTGGAAACCAGCTTTACCGCTACCGCATCTTATTCTGCAGAAGCTAAATCCATCTTTGTATCTGGCAGCGATGTATATGTTGCAGTAACCGAATACGGCTTTCCTTCGGGGGAGAAAGCCAAATATTTTAAAAATGGTGTGGAAACTATTTTGTCAACCGGCGACCGGTCCGGTGCGTTTGGCATAGTTGTGAAATAGATTTTTCTATTGCCACGAAGGTTTGGGGACAAGAATGGAGAAACTTGGCATCTCCGTGCCTTCGTGGTAATTTCCAAATAAAAATCATCTTTTTTAATGATTGTACAATCAATAATAGCATTGTAATCTTGTTTTATAAAAAATTAACAGATGAAACCGGTATTGCTTCTCATAATACTTACAATCATTGCGACAGGTGTTTTTGCCCAAAAGCAAACCTTTGATATTGTAAGCTATACACCGCCCGCAAATTGGAATAAAGACCCCAAAGGCGATTATGTTTCATACTCCAGAATTGACGGAGCAAGCTGGAGCCAGATTGCCGTTTATAAAAGCAGACAAAGCAGTGGAAATATTGTAGAAGATGCACAAAAAGACTGGCAGGATATTGTTTTGGCGGGGCATACTATAGAACAGGAGGACAAGACGACGTCAAAATCTGACGAAGGCTGGCAGGTAATGAGCCGGAGCGGCGTATGGCAATACAATGGCACAAACGTAGCAACGGTACTTACGACTTACAGCAATGGAAATGTTTGTGTAAGTGTTTTGTGGAACGGCACTGCGCAACCCTATATGAAAAACCTGAAAGATTTTATTGCCAGTATAGAATTGGATGCCAATAACCTAATATATAAAAACGACAGTGTAATGAACAATCAAAACAACAATCTGGAAACGATGGACGATAACAATCCAGCAAGCGTTTCTGAAACTTCCTCCATTGCCGGTTTATGGACCTACTATGTTTCAGAGGGAGTCGGGTTGTCCGGCTACATGAGAAGGGAATACCAATTTAACGTGGACGGAACTTATACATACCGCAACAAACAATGGCTTACTACAGCGCCCAATATTATTTTTATGTACGAAACCGGAACTTATACAGTGCAGGGCAACCAACTCACCCTTACACCTAAAAATGGGAAAGCAGGATTTTGGGGAAAGAAGTCAAGCGCTAAGGAATGGGGTCCATTGAAAAAATCATCCAACTATAAACTGGAAAAAACTACTTATACTTTTGAGACAATTAACGACCCAACATATGGTAATGCGGTTGTACTAAAAGCCGCAAATGCTACACAAAGAGACGGGGCTCAATCAAACAATGATAATAATCCAATTGAAGTGAGGTATAGCCTAAGAACATCAGCATCATCTATTGACAATCCGCCGGGATTCAAATTATAATATGCATAAAAATGAAAATAGCAATGAAAAATATTTTTCTATGGATATTGGCTTTCGTCTGTATCCACAATGCAGCAGCTCAGCAAAAAAATCCCACTACAACAAAAGAAATGCAGGATAAAATCAAACAGGCGCAGCAGCAGTTGGATAAGCTGACACCGGAACAAAGAAAGATGATGGAGCAAATGGGCATGTCAACCACGGTTCCATCAATGCTCAACGGCATTACCGATGCAGATGTTAAAGCAGCAGTAAACGGAGATGCTTTCAGTGTGCCTTCAAAAAATACAATGCTCATCGCTGCTATCTCTAAAATAACCGTAACAACAGCCACGCTGCCTTCCTACATAAAGTCGTTGAACGATTATATTGAAAAAGGCATCAGCAATGATGCAAAAATATTTGCACAGCAGGTGTATGCAACCCTTAAGGCAAATCAATTCGATGCAGCTTCTATCGGGAATGCATCGCTTGGTTATTGGACAATCGGTAACTTGGAAATTGCCGTCTACATCATGGGGCGCGCCTGTACCGACAATACCACAGACGCAGATTTGCTGAGCAATTTTACCGCCATGCTAAGTATGGGCGGGGCGCCACATAGAGCCATTCCGCTATTGGAATATCTCAATAAACAATACCCCGGCAATACAACGATACTCAACAACCTGGGGCAGGCCTGGTTTTACCTGGGCGAAACAGATAAGGCCAATGAACAATTGAATAAGGTGGTAAAAGCATTTGCCTATCACCCGCAGGCAAACTATACACAATGCCTTATTGAGCAAAGCAAAGGCAATACGCCTAAGGCAATAGAGAAAATGAAAAACTCCATTGCCTACAGTTATTCGCTGGATAAATTAAATATGCTGCGCAAACTGGGCTATAAAGTAAAAGGAAGCGATATGCGTATTCCGTTTCGCCCCGATCCGGATCCGTTGGGGCTAAAAAAGTTTATCCGCCCCGATGTTCCCATGTCTTATGCCGATGAATTAAGATTAAGCGCCGACTGGGATGCTTTTCAAAAACAGGTAAATGAAAAAAGCATGCAATTGGCAAAAGACCTTATTCCTTACCAGCAGGCAAATAATCAAAAAGCCCAACAGGCTTATGAAAAATTTGCCGGTAAAAGCGCAGGACAAATCCTGCAAATGAAATCCGATAATGCAACGGAAAGCAATTTGTACCAGGCTACTGCCCAACGAAACCTGGAAGAAATGAATAAGGATGGCGGTGTCGCTTACCGTTTAAAGGTTGCAAAAAAGCAAATTGATAATTTGATAAAAGATTTTACGGCTAAGGATGAAGCACAACGCAAATCCTTTGAAAAACAAAACAGCATTAAGGCGGAACAGGAAACTGAACTGGCCAAAAAAGGAGAAAACCTGGGGTATGATAACTGCGTGGTGCAACAAAAATACAGCGATTGGGTTTATACCAATTACAATAAACCCTTAGAAGAAGCGTATAAAAATTATTTACACCAGTTGTATTTAAAAATTACGGAAGAATTGTACTGGGAGCAGTTTGTGCAAGAAGAAGCTACATTTGAAGCTACCAAAATTGCGGCCAAAAAGGAATGGCTGGCTGCCCTTGGAAATACAAGATACATTGCTACCAATAAATATGGCGATTGTAAAGCGGCCGAAAAGAAAACATCAAAATATAAACTTGTCGACTTTGATGATATGCACTGCATATACAAGTCGATGCTGGATTTTAGGGTGTGTACCATGATATTTGAGTGCGGTAAGTCATCTATATCATTTGACGCCGGTCGGCTCAGTGGCAATTTTCATTTTAAATCTGATAATACCGGAAAAGAACGCTTCGTAAAAGGCACTATGGAAGCAACGGTAATTGATAAAAGTGTTTCTGCCGGTAAAGGCCCGCTACAGGTGGGCGCATCGGTAAAAGCCGGTATGGGTATAGAATTTACCAACCGGGGAATAGAAGACGTATATGCCACCGGGGAAGCCAAAGTGACAGCAGGTTCCAATACGGTAAGCGACCCGGCCGGTATAGTAAGCGACCCCAGTGTGAGCATTACTGTTTCAGGCCGCATGAGTTTGATTTCAGGAAATATGAGCGGCGGAATAAGTGGGTTTGGTAAGTGACATAGATATTTTCATTAAAAATAAATTTTCAAAAAATAATTGGACGTCATGAATAAAATATTTATTAGTGCAATAATACCTGTTGCGCTATTATCCACTACTGCCCACGCACAAGACTGCAAAACCAGCGCCGAGGTGGAAACGATGCCGGGAAAATACCAAACTGCCGCACAATATCCCTGGCCTGCTGTAAAGGCAGAATATTTCAAAAATATGGTCACCGCGCCGGATAAAACTATGGTTAAAAAGACATTAGCCGAGATAGAAAATACTGAAGCGAAAACCCATGTCAGTCTTGCCCTCACCGGCGGTAATTGGGAAAATATTTATTCAACAAAAGGATACGCTTATTTGGGCAATACCAGGCTGGGACAATACAGCTTTGAAGCTTCGCTGCACGAGTTTTTTTGCCTGAATGGTAAACTGAAACGTAATGACGAAGCCGGAACCATTTTGCGGATTTACGTAAATGCCATTCCCTCCAACACACTTAGTCGTTTTTTAGATTATCCCTTTGGCAGCAGCCTGGGGGAATATGACTTTGGTTTTCAGTTCCAGAATTGGAAAAATCATAAGCCCGTTAATGTAAATGATCCGTTAATCCGGTTGTTCAATTATTTTTCCTGTAATAATGAACAGTTGATTGACGCCATTAACTCCGGAAAAAAATGTTTCCAGGATGTGGCCGAAAAAGACATCAAACCCAACAACCGAAATAATTTTATTTATCGCTATTGGTTTGTGAAGAAAAAAGATGTTCCTGTTTTAGTTCCGGTAAGCCGAAAAGAATATTTGCAAAGTCTTTTAGAATATTACGAAAGGGAAAAATTATATTTTCCAAAACTGATTTCAGAATTAACCACTAATCACGACAAAGGTATTGAGCGTAATTGTGGAAACTGGGAAGCCGATATAACCGACAAAATAGCCAAAGTAAAAAAAGCGCTAAGCGAACAGAAAGACGAATGGTTACAGCAGCAAGCTGTCATAAACAAGATAGAAGATGCTTCGCAAAATTATAAAGCAAAGCTAAAAGAAAAAACTAATTACAATCGGTTTTGGAGATTTTATGATAGGGAAGGCAAAAGCCAGCCACTTTATAAAATAAATCCCGATTATTTCAAGACAAACAACGTAGGTGCCGCTACTCCACAGTTAATAACAGTTGCCTTCCGGTATGTAACTATACCTTCTTCTCTTAGAATTCTAAACAATTTTACGGAACATTTTGATTTTGAAGCTCTACAAAACCTGTTGAAGTAGTAATAAATTATCTACCAGAAAATCCGATCACCTTCTGGATCAGAAGATAGTTCGTAGCCATGTAGTTGAAAGTTTCTCCCGGTTTAGCCAGGAGCGGCAGGCGTTGTACCAGTTTCCAGGCGCTATCTTCTCCACGCCCGCCAACTGGTCCGCCAGTACGATCATCTTCAACATCTGGCAGGCCGGATACATGTTCCATCAGTTGTCTAAGTGTAATACTCTGCCAGCTTTGAGGCAAGCTGTCTACGTGGCGTCCTATAGGATCATTGAGACGAACTTTGCCCTCCTCGACTAGTTGCATTAATGCTACGCCAGCAAAGATCTTTGCAATAGAATTAATCGAAAAAATGGTACTATCGCTTACCGGAATATTAAAAGCCACATCGGCAATTCCTTTTGAAGCGGAGAAAACCACACAGGTTCCTTTTATAACTGCAATTTGTAGACCGGGAATCTGCTTCTGTTTCATCTGTGTTATCAGATAGCGGTCTGTCTTTTCATTTGGGGTCTGAGCAATGCTGGTTGCGTACAGCAGTGTTTGGGCAATGCAGAGAGCACATAATTTTTCATATATTAAAAGTAATAAAGTTTGGGATGCGGCGTTCAATCATGAATTACAAAGTCCCTTTAGATCGTCATTAATTATATTTGGATTAGTTATATTGCAATTCTATTTCAGATACCGTTTCTTTAATTAATTTCATATCATTCCGAGCCAACCATAATTCTTTAACCTTCATTGCAGCTTCCTCTGGAGTAATGCGGATATACTTGTAGAAGTCCTTTGTTCTTTTATGACCGCTGATCTTCATAATGAGCTCAACCGGCGTACCTGCTAGAAACTCGTTAGTACAGAAAGAACGGCGTGCAGTATGAGATGTGATCCACTCATATTTTGGCTTGGTCACCGTTATTGTTTGGTTGCCTTTTTTGTAGGAAAACTTTACTATTTGGGTAATCCCCGCAAGTTTCCCAATGGTCTTAATATGTCTGTTAAATTCAGGATTTGTCAACTCTGGTATGCGATCGCGGAACTGACGGGTAAAGATCAATTTTGCTTCGTGCCGTAAAGGAATAATCACCCAATGGTCGGATTTTTCCTGCTTTTTATAGAGCATATCCCTTTGGAGATCCTCTGGTCGAAGAGTTGAAAAGTCTGAAAACCGCAGCCCTGTTAAACAAGCTAGAACAAATAAATCCCTGTACTCTGTAAGATGAGGATGTTCTGACAGATCGGTTTGGTAGATTTTGGCGATCTCCTCATGGGTGAGGTATATGGCGTCGCTTTCTTCCTCCGGTATTCTGAAATCAGACAGGTCGATGGGCTTAATAACTTTTCTTTTGACCCGGTCTTTAATAAAACCCCGGAGATGCTTGATCGTTTTTCCAATAGTGTTTAATTTAAGCCCGACCAGCAATGTTTTTCTGCGGATATGTACATGCTCAAACGTCAGGTAGTCCACAAAATCTTCATAGAAGCTAAAATCAAAGCTATCAAAAGTGATCTGCTGATTACGGAATTCCTCGAAGGCGAGCAAATGGGACTTTACGTTACCATAAACAGTTAGAGTGGCTTTACTTACCTTCCGTTTCTTGGATTTTATAAACTCATCAAATTGATAATAAACACTAAGCTTGTTCTTCTTTTCGGTTTCCTGTTTTTCTGCGGCTTCTTTTTCTTTTGCTTCAATATCATCAAAGTCAAAAGTCGGCGAAAAATGTTTCTTTGTAAACTCAGCGCGGGCCTCAATTGGAATTTTCTTTAATCCGGCATAGGTAACAATGTCTTCTACAATTTTTTTCAGTCGTTTTAGCTCATTATTGAGCTCGTTGTAATCACCATGCGTTGCAGGTAGCCGATCACTAATACTGCGGCTTCCGTTATCCCAATAGATGGGTGGAATTTTGACATCCGTTCCAAATAAAGGTTTCTGATTTTCATTGCAACAATACTGAACAAAAATGGAGCAGGTTCCATCAGCATGAACCCGGTTTTTTCGACAAATTAGCTTAATTGGGAGAGACATAACCTGAACAATTTTAATCGACTTGAGTAGCCTGAAATCAGGTCTACTTTTGGTCTACTTTTTAAAATTGTTAAGCTGTTTTAAAGGTAGTAAAGATTCTCAGTGGATTTTGTTATGAGACTTTGAAAGTCAGCCCCTTAAAAGTAAAGTAGGGTAAAAAGCAAAAAGGATCATCATTGCTGATAATCCTTTTTTGCGGACCGGACGGGACTCGAACCCGCGACCTCCGCCGTGACAGGGCGGCATTCTAACCAACTGAACTACCGATCCTTATACCAATTTTCTGTTGGGAGTGCAAATATAGTAGTAGATTTTTTGCTGTCAAAATTTTTTCGTGCTTTTTTTATCTGAAACTAAAAAAAATAGTGGTTCCCGGTCTCATCTAACAACTTCTGACTCAGGTATTGAAAAGGTTAAACTGCTATTTTCAAATAGCGGCCAAAAGGTGATCAGCCCCGGGGACAGATCACGAGTATTGTTCATGAATACCGGCATCTTCAGCATCGCCACAGCGGATCAGATGTATTTTTTCAGATCGCGCTCCACATCGCGTTTTTTGATGCTTTCCCGTTTGTCGTATAATTTTTTTCCTTTTGCAAGACCTATTTCGATCTTGATCAGCTGGTTTTCGTTCCGGTAGATCCTCAGTGGGATCAGGGTATATCCTTTTTCTTTCAGTTTGGATTGTATCTTCTGGATCTCTTTTTTTTGAAGCAGCAGCTTCCGGTCGCGGTCGGGATCATGGTTATTGACCGTACCGTGGGAATAAGGGGAAATGTGCAGGCTCTTCAGCCAGATCTCTCCCTGATGTATGATACAATAGCTGTCGTTAAAACTGGCTTTGCCCTCCCGCAGCGATTTTACCTCGGTTCCAAGCAGCGCTATACCTGCCTGATAGGTAGCATCAATAAAATACTCGTAATAGGCAGAGCGGTTCTTTATGGAGAGTTGATTGGCCAACGGGTCGATCTGTTTAAATAATTAAAATAAAAATGGTTGGGCATTTTTTGTTTGCCCGGCCATGCACCGGTGCACAAGTGTGCGACGCAACGAGGCTGCCAGCTGCACTAAAGCCCGGCCAGCAATTAATTCCGGAAATGGCGGAGAACGGTTGCCAGCTTATGTTTGAGGTCTCTGCGGTGTACAATAAAATCCAGGAACCCATGCTCAAGTAGGAACTCACTTCGCTGAAAACCTTCCGGCAGATCCTTTTTAATGGTCTCCTTGATCACACGGGGACCTGCAAAACCGATGAGAGCGCCCGGCTCGGCGATGTTCAGGTCTCCCAGCATTCCGAAGGAGGCGGTGATGCCACCAAAAGAAGGATCTGTTAAGAAAGAAATATAGGGGAGCTGCGCATCCGTGAGCTGCGATAGCTTGCCACTTGTTTTTGCCAGCTGCATCAGCGAAAAGGCACTTTCCATCATCCGTGCGCCACCGCTTTTACAGATGCACATAAAGGGGAAACGATGCCGGATGCAATGATCCACGGCACGTGCAAATTTTTCACCGGCCACACTTCCGAGCGAGCCACCAATGAACGCAAAGTCCATGGCCGCAACTACCAGGTCTTCTCCCTCTACTTTGCCTACGGCTACCCGCATGGAATCATCCATATCGGTATTGCTCCAAAAATCTTCCAGCCTTTTTTTATAAGGCTTCAGGTCCGTAAAGCCCAGGAAATCCCTGCCGCGGATATTGTCGAACAATTCTGTGTATTCCTGGTTGTCGAACAGGATATCGTAATACTGAAGGCTGCTGATCCGGTGGTGATAGCCACATTTCGGACACACATACAGCTGTTCTTTCAGTTCGGTCTGCGTGGAAATATAATTGCACTCCGGGCACTTTGTCCATAACCCTTCCTGGGTTTCCCGTTTCTCTGATGTCTTGGTAAGAATACCTTTTTTGATTCTTTTGAACCAGCCTGCTTTATCTTTATCCTGACCAGCCCCACTCAGGTCGGCATCAAAATCTTCAATTTCTTTGGACATATTCGGTTTCCTTGTTTATTGTTTTGAAGAACAAATATAAGCATTGTTCATTTTTCCGCAATCCGGGCGGCCCCGGAACCGGGAATGCAGCGGCGAGACGGGTATCGCTCAGACCGTTATCCCGGCTTTTTTTGCCAGCCAGCTGTTTTTGACCGGGATGATCCAGTCATTCTCCAGAGCCGCCTTATTGAGCACCAGGTTATTAAAATAGAGTGTATCGGGTGTAAGGATATCATGCTGCAGGGCATAAGATACCTGCGATAACGGAACCATTTCTATTTTGTCGTTTTTTACAAATGCCAGTCTCTGCCGGTCGAAAAAATCGACTTTAAATGTCTCTCCCAGTTTTTTGATGAACCGTACCGAGCTATCGGTGCTGCACCCGCTTACCTTTACCTGACTTTCATCGGCAATAAGTACCACGAACTGACCGAAAAATAAATGGCCTTCGGCTTTTACTTCGTCGCTGTGACTGACCCAGGCAGTAACAAATTCCCGGATCTGGTCTTCGGCTTCAAATGCTTCCGCAAGGCTGAGCAGCCTGCTGGATTGATAGACCCAGACCCTTGAATGAGGGGAGAAACCGGGGTTGATCAAATGTTTATATGCTAAATTCATTGTATACTTTTAATTATAACGGGCCAAAGGGCCTGTTAGTTTGATTCTGCCAGCTTTTTCAGGGATTGCAGCACCGGGTTCTCTTCCCCCTGGGGCGCCTCCTGAACGGCGCCCGGGCGGTCATCGACCTGCCGGATCTCAAGGTCCGTTTTTCCGTCAGCCGCCGTTAAGCGGTATTCCATAATGAAATAATGTTCCGGTTTGTCTTCCAGATCCGGTCTTGGAGCAAAAAGATTATAACGGATCTCGTGAAAAGGCTGTACCGTCAGCACGGTGCCCCATTGTTCAAAGACCGTACCCTGCCATTCCGTGGTAAAGCGGATCGGGCCGCCCGGTTTCCAGTCTGTCTGCAGCCGGCTGCCGAACTGCCATAGCTTTACCTTTTCGGGTTGGGTAAGGGCATCCCATACGTTCTCGGGTGCAGCGTTGATCGTAATGCGGGAAATATTGACGGGCATAAGGGTCCTCGGTTTATAATTTATTCAATGGAGCCGGCAATGATCTCCGCTATATCCAGCACCTGTACCGTGTCTTCTTTTTCTGCGTTTTTGATGCCATCGGTCATCATAGTGTTACAGAAAGGGCAGGCCGCTGCAATAACAGATGCCCCGGTTTCAATGGCCTCTTTGCTGCGTTCCAGGTTCACTCTTGTCGTGCCTTTTTCCTCTTCCTTGAACATCTGGGCGCCACCGGCTCCGCAACACAGCCCCTTGCTGCGACAGCGTTTCATCTCCACGAGTTCGGCATCCAGCAATTCCAGCACTTTCCGCGGGGCCTCATAAATATCGTTGGCGCGGCCCAGGTAGCAGCTGTCGTGGTAGGTGATCTTTTTTCCTTTGAAGGAACCGCCTTCTTTGAGTTTGATCCTCCCTTCTTCGATCAGTTGCTGTAAAAAGGTGGTATGATGGATGACCTCGTAAGTGCCACCCAGGGGCGGGTATTCATTTTTTAAGGTATTGAAACAATGCGGACAGGCCGTAACGATTTTTTTGATATTATAATTATCCAGTATCTGTATATTCTGATAGGCCATCATCTGGAACATAAATTCATTACCGGCGCGCCGCACGGGGTCGCCGGTACACATTTCCTCCTTGCCAAGGATGGCATATTTGATTCCTGTTTTGTCCAGCATGGCTGCAAAGGCACGGGTGATGCGCTGCGCGCGCTGATCAAAACTACCGGCGCATCCTACCCAAAACAACACTTCGGGCGTTTCGCCCCGGGCAAACAGCTCCGCTACAGTAGTTATACTCATTCTTTTATCATTCAATTATGCACGAAGGTATAAAAAAACCTGTTTATGGGCGGCCGGTTGTTCGCGGCGCGTTGGGGTACCGGCAAACGGGCCGGAGGCCTGATGGCTGCCCGGTGTAAAAAGCGGTGACAGGAGGTTTGAACGTAACGGGAAAAGGATACCCCTTATATTTGCGGATATTTTATTAATGAGTGTAAGGAATTTTTTTAGAAGGATTGCAAGCTGGGAATTGTGGAACTTTAATGTGTTGTATGCGCCCATCAGTCCGGTTTGGCTTTGGTATTGTTTGCGCAGCAGGTCCTTTTGGTTTTTTACACCCAGCAATCCCACCATTGCGTTTGGCGGATTTGAGGGAGAGGGCAAAAAGGAAATGTACGATCAGCTCCCTCCTGAAGTAGTACCGGTAACCATTTATATACGGAATGGGATCCCTTTTGAGCGGGTGCTGTATAAAGTGCGGCTTTCGGGGATACAATATCCCTTTGTGGTGAAACCGGATGTGGGTATGAAGGGCATTTTATTCCGCGTGATCGAAAATGAACAACAGCTCCGGAAATATCATGAACGGATGCCGGTAGAATATATTGCCCAGGAGAAAGTAGATTACCCGGTAGAGGTGAGTGTATTTTATTACCGCTATCCCTGGGAAAAAAAAGGGGTGGTATCGGGCTTTATTCACAAAGAGCTGTTACAGGTAACCGGCGACGGGCAAAGTTCGCTGCAGGCACTTATTGAACAACATCCCCGGGCACGCCACCGGCTTGCAGAGATGGAGCACCGGCATCAGCACCGGTACCACCGTGTGCTTCCGAAGGGAGAGGTGTTTTATTTATCCTATGCGGGAAATCACAACCGTGGCGCCCGGTTTACCAATCTGCATACATCGATCGATGGACAGCTGTTGGATGTATTTGACCGCCTGAGCCATTATAATGAAAGCTTTTATTATGGCCGGTATGATATCAAGACGGCGTCCATTGAGGATCTTAAAGCGGGCCGGCATTTTATGATACTGGAATTTAACGGAGCGGGGGCCGAACCGAATCATATTTATGACTGCGGGATGCGGCTGGGCGCTGCTTACAGGGTCATTCTGCAGCATTGGAAAGCATTGTTTACTATCAGCCGGTATAATAATAAACAGGGAGTGCCTTACTGGTCGTTCCGGCGCGGAAAGAAATTCCTGAAGGCCTCTAAAAAACACTTTAAGATACTGGAACAGTTCGACTAGGCACGGTCAGCTGCCCCGCTGCGCGCCTGTATTTTGTTGTTTGCTTACAAAGCCCGTGCTTTTGGGTTTCTGGGCCGGTTTGGAAGTGCCCATTGCTGCCCCGGATTTTTTGCCCTTATTTTTCTTGTCTTTCTGGTTCTTCTGGTTCAGTAATGACATGGTCGATCGTTTTGGTAAAGATAGGTGCAAACCGCCAGATTGCCAACGGTGCAACCGGGACTGTATGGTCACACAAGCGGGCAGCGGTACAACAAAAATTCTGTGCCCGGCTGCTGCTGCAGGAACCCGATCTTTTCGTACAATTTCTGGGCATTAATATTATCCGTGGCTGTTTCCAACTGCAAAAAATGAGCCCCGTTCTCAATTGCAAAATGCAGGGCCCGCCGGATGAGGGCTTCCCCGATACCATTTTTCCGGTAAACATCCTGAACAAAAAGATCATTCAGGATCCAGTTCTTTATGGTCCTTACAGAAGAGTAGGTGGGGTAAAGTTGTGTAAAACCGACCGGATGCTTTTCACCGGTGATATCCGCAAACGCTGCAAAAATGACGGATTCATTATTGTTTAAGCGTGTTTCCAGGAATTGTTGTGCCCGTTGCAGGTCCGATGCCTGCTTATAAAATACCCGGTACTGGTCGAAAAGCCGCACCACCAGGGCTACTTCGTGCGGGCGGATCTGTCTGATCTCCATTTGATTGTTTCTGATTTTTTATTGCTGCTGATAATGATATCAAAAGTAAGGATTAAATAGGGTGTCCGCCGGCGGATCTTTAATCGGCAAACAATTCTTTTCGCTCCGAGGTGTGCACACTGAAATAACCCAGGGCACCACCGGTGATATTTGATCCAGGATTTCCGGGGTTGGCAGTGCCGCCATCGCCCAGCGCATTTCCTTTTAACTGGTAGAGATAATCATAGGTTTCCTTGGTAATGCATTGCATCTCTACGGTAACCCGGTCGTATTTGTCAACAAATGTAGGCGTTCCCTCATCTGTAAACACATCCAGCAACTCCATGGTCATCTGGTTCCCGTTAAAAAGCCGGTCATTTTCAATAAAGATCGTCGTATTCTCAAAACCATCTACCCAAAGTATAAAACGATAGTAATTACCGGGAGCAGGAGGGTCGCGGAATACTACTGTCGGAATGCGGAGGTTCCGGCCAAGGATCGTGCGGCGTGTAATGAACAATGAATCCATCCTGATTTTTGCAGGCATTACAGACCGGGCTGAAAATTGTTCCGTTTCTGTGCGGATGTGAAGGGTATAGGAGCTGCCGGTACTGGCAGTAAGGTGTCCGCCAAATCTTCCGTTCCCAAGATTGGTTAGAAGTACCGGTGTGCTGTCATCACGGGCTATCGACACCACAGCGCCATCTTTACCCGAATAACTGTTAGGCTCATATATGGCAAGTGTTTCGGAAATAAAAACGATGGCCGTGTCTTTCAGGTCGGAAACGGATGCCTCGATGACCGTTTTACGGGTGCCGTCGTCATCAAAGTCCGGATAAATGACCTTCCTGCAGGAAAACAGGGTCGTCAGTAACAGACAAATGCCGAAAATGTATTTGCAGTTGGTCATCATCAGGGCAACGAAATTAATCTTTTATTTTCTAAAATATTTTTTGTATCTTGGTCCCGGTGTTTTTCATAGGTTAGCAACGGCCAGCTCTTTTCAGGGCCGGCCTTTTTTTATGCAAAGAAACCATGAAGAGTTGCGTTCACGGATTACACGGACTGTTAAGTATGTTAGTGGTGGCATTTCTGTGTGGATCTGTGGCATCAGTGAGCCCTTCTAAAATCGCTAGGGCCACAAAGGCGCGAAGGCACAAAGAATCTATACGGTTATTGCCGGTATTTGTTCCTGAGGATTACACGGACTGTTAAGTATATTAGCGGTGGCATTTCTGTGTGAGTCTGTGGCATCAGTGAGCCCTTTCTAAAATCGCTGGGGCCACAAAGGCACGAAGTCACAAAGAATCACGAAGATTTTTTCTTTGGGTTTTACTGTTCTTATTTATCACGATCCCGACCGCCTGTCTCCGGGCGCTGGAGTTGAACCGCTAAAAAAGCACCAGCTGGTTGCTGCCGGGGGGCGTACCGGAATCAGTTCCGGATACATCAAAATTAGACAGGCCAACACCCAGGAGTCTTACCCGTTTCTGAAAGAAGTCTGTTTTGTCCAGGATCATACGGATGGTATCCAATATGCGCACCTCGTCGTTGAAAGCAGTAAGAAGCGAATGACTGCGGGTATTGATGGTAAAATCATGGAACTTGAACTTTACGGTTACGGTCCGGCCCTTTAGTCCTGCCCGCGTTACACGTTCTGCGAGCCTCCCGGTCAGAATCTCCAGTTCGTGAAGCATGGCTTCTTTTGTAGTAAGATCTTCCTGGTACGTATCCTCCACGCTGATGGATTTTGTTTCCCGGTCCGGTACCACAGGCCGCTCATCGATACCGCGCACGATCTGGTAATAAAATTTACCTGGTTTGCCAAAATGCTGTACGAGTTCGGCTTCGGTAAGCCTTTTGAGGTCAGCGCCGGTATGAAGTCCCATGCTCTTCATTTTTCCCGCCGTTACTTTGCCCACACCAAAGAATTTTTCCACCGGCAGCCTTTCCATAAAGGCTTCTATTTTTGAAGGGCCGATAAAGGTAAGGCCGTCTGGTTTTTCCATGTCGGAAGCGATCTTGGCGACGAATTTATTAACCGAAACCCCTGCAGAAGCCGTCAGCTGTAATTCTTCCCGGATCGACTGCTTGATCTCCCTGGCGATATCGAGTGCCGAACCAATACCCATTTTGTCCTCTGTTACATCAAGAAAGGCTTCGTCCAGCGAAAGCGGTTCTATCTGATCGGTATAACGGTGAAAGATCGCCCGTATCTGTTGGGAGACCATTTTGTAAACCGGGAACCGGGGAGTGATAAACAACGCATCCGGACAAAGCCGCTGCGCCGTTTTGGAGGGCATCGCCGACCGGATACCGTATTTCCGGGCCTCATAACTTGCAGTGGCCACAACACCGCCACGTCCTTCCGGCGAGCCGCCCACTACTATTGGCTTGCCCCTGTATCCGGGAAAATCGCGCTGTTCCACAGAAGCATAGAAAGCGTCCATGTCGATATGGATGATCTTACGTTGCAAGCGGCTTTTAAATGCAAATTAATAAACATTCTGCGGAAAGCTGCAGGTGCCGGCGGCATGTTATTTTTATACGCGTCGTTTTTAATAAAATTAATAAACAAAGTGTTTATTTTGTTTATTAATTATTACCACTTACCTTTGCCGGGACAACACTCTTTTTAAAACAATAAACAGCAGCATTATGAAACATGAACTTCCCGTATTACCTTATGCACCTTCCGCACTTGAACCGTATATTGACACTCTTACAATGGAGATTCATCATGGAAAGCATCATCAGGCCTATGTAGATAACCTCAACAAAGCCATCGCCGGTACGGCGTATGAGAATCATACCCTCGAGCAGCTGGTGGCAGAGGCAGGTGCTATCAGCCCGGCTGTAAGGAACAATGCCGGCGGACACTGGAACCACCGTTTTTTCTGGAATATCCTTTCTCCGTCCGGTGGTGGCGTGCCCGGTGGCGCACTGGCAGCAGCCATTGATACTGCATTTGGTTCTTTCAATGATTTCAAAGACCGGTTCAATGCCGCAGGAGCTGCCCGATTCGGTTCAGGATGGGTATGGCTGATCGTTACTGAAGCCGGTAAACTGGAGATCACTTCCACGCCAAACCAGGATAACCCGCTGATGGATGTGGCGGAAACAAAAGGCCGGCCGGTTATCGGCGCCGATGTATGGGAGCATGCCTATTACCTCAACTATCAGAACAAACGCCCGGATTATCTTGCTGCTTTCTGGAATGTCGTGAACTGGGAAGCTGCAGGAAAATGGTATGCATCCGGGAAATAAGAAAGCAGCATTCTTCCAAAACCTGTATTACGTTCCGGGTGTGATCTGTTCGCTATTGTGTTAGGACTACGTCATTCAACTACCCACCACGAGTAACTGCCGGGTGCCAGGGTGACCGGTAACCGGATCTCGTAGTTCCGGTTGAGCCGGTAATTTTTGGGAGCACCTTCCTTTTCGCGGACCCGTGCTGTGGTATGGAGTCCCGTATAATACAATGGTATGACGAGCTGCTGTTCTATCGGTTTACTGGTGGGGTTGAAGAGCAGCAGCAGTCCTTTTTCTTTTAGCAACGGGTTTACATGCAGCCAGCCGTCCCAATCCCTCCCGTCGGCCCTGCGTACATGAATGATATCCGAATTGAGAATGGACCGGTATTTTTTATACCACCCGATCACTCTGGTTACAAGGGCTTTCGTACGGTCTGTGTCATAGAGACGCGGACCGCGGTAACAGGCCTGTATGCCGGCGCCGTAGTACTGCATCATCAGTTGCTCATAATCGTCCAGGTGTTCGGAAAGCGGCTCCAGCACTGCTTCGGGCCCGCCTCCCTGGTAACGGGTCAGGGGTACGAAACCCCAGCCCATGGAAGGTGTTTTGTCCCAGGTACCGTCGAAGATGTTTTGCCGGTTCAGTATTTTTTGCTGGGCACGGGAGAGGGAGAAGTTCACTTCCCGGTAGCCGAGCGCGATCTTATTGGTGCCGTCAAGAAAATACCAATCCGGGGCATTAATATAGATACCACGGGCATTCAGCCAGTGGTACAGCTCTTTCTGCAGTTCCATTTGCCGCCACTGGCTGTCGTCCAGGTCGCGGTGGCCCG
This sequence comes from Niabella beijingensis, assembly GCF_020034665.1. Lineage (NCBI taxonomy): Bacteria > Pseudomonadati > Bacteroidota > Chitinophagia > Chitinophagales > Chitinophagaceae > Niabella > Niabella beijingensis. The sequence goes on from NZ_JAIQDI010000002.1 coordinate 1,430,560, forward strand.
GGTGTTGTGTGGAGGCACAGCGGTCGCCGGGGTAGGGACCGTCATTTTCCCAGATATCAAAACCGGTGGCATTGAAAAACTGTTTTACTTTATCCCGGTAGGCCAGTCCCCACTTACTTCCAAAGCAGGGTGCATTACCAAAAAAAGCACCGCCTGTTTTTCCCGTTTTAGGATTGATCACGTCATCTTCCTCACTGATACGCCGGGAGCTGAAAAGGGAATACACGCCGATCCGGATGCCCTTTTTATGGGCATAGTCTGCCAGTTTTTTGCAGCGGCTGATGTTCCCGGGGGAAACATCTTCCATATTGATATGACTCCCAAAGCTTAGTATCACGGCTTCACAGCCGGTGGCAGCGCATTGATCTACCGCATGGTATACCTCTTCATCTTTTTTGCTGACAAGGTGCATAAAAATGGGATTGGCAGTGATCCAAGGAGCAATGGTGCGGTACATTTTCTGAATGGCCATTCCCCTTCGCTGGCGGTCGTAACTGTCGGTGGCCAGCTCGTAGGTGCGGATGGAGGTGAAGCTTTCATTGGGCCGCAGATCAATCCCGGGGCCATATTCAGGGTAGACCTCCATCAGGCAGGGGGTCTGCAGCTCATAGTTGACCTGCGAAGTGTAGGCGGGATCTGTTTTCCAGTGCAGGGTCTGGTCGCTCAGGTTATAACGCATGGCGTTGTTAAATGCGTAATTGGATTCAATATAAAGACCGGAAGGTTTCTCCATTTGTTCGGGACTGCCCACAACCGCGCTTTGCTCTTCCACCATTCCCAGGATCTCATTTACCACACGGCCAAGACGGAAAGTCCGGCCGGACCTGTTTTCGATACTGAGCCATTTGGCGATCAGCGGCAGGCCATCATAGAGCTCATAATGCACGGTCACCTTCAGACCCCGGAGCGGAACGAGCGGCGAATGATAGGTAAAGCTTAGCAGCTTCCCTGTGGCCGGTTTCGTGTTGGTAGCCCAGCTCTTGGTCTGCGGCGCAAGATAGGGTGGGAGGTCAGTGACCTTATATTCTGTAAAAACAAAATCGCTGTCGTTCTTCTTAAATGAATCGACCCATTCCGGAAGCAGGTAAGCCTGCTCCTGTTGCCCGTAAAGCCCCCCGATGTTATAAGGGAGGCCGTCAATGCTGATCCGGGCTTCGGGCTTTACTGAGCGCAGCAGCTGTTGTCCGGTTATCCTGTTTTTATAATCGATACATGCAAGATTGGGCCGAAGGCGGAACCGCCGCTGAACAAGGCCGTTGCTTAACAGAAGCTCTTTTTTATCAGCGCTGCTGTAAACTCCGGCCCTGGCCGTAACGGGGGTGACCAGCCAGTCGCCGGATACAGCGGGGAGCGTTGTTTCAGAAGGCAGGGGCAGCATCTGCTGGGTTACTCCCTTGTGACTATAAAAAAGGAACATTAAAAGAATGGCAAGACGGATCATGTATAAAAATTATCGTACTAAGATAAGGCAGCAGCGTTGACTGACATGATACGCGGAATAGTTTATTTTGATAAATGGTGATGGTTGATTGTCCGTTTTAAGGAACCGGTGGCTGTCCGGGTTCAAAAATACCGGTTTGCCGGTATTGATACAGCGACGAACAGTGTCTTGTTTTGTGTTTTATTGGACCCTGGTCGTCCGGCCGGTTGCCTGTAAGCGCCCTGTGCCGGCTACCGGGTCTGCTTTTTGAAACAACTATTATCTTAAATTTATTGACCTGATACAAAAACCACAATTTATATGCAACGCAGAAAATTTCTTCAATCGTCGCTTGCTGTTACTGCAGGTATGACATTAGCCGTGAACCAGGCGGACGCAGGTGGCCGGTCTTCCGCACAAAAAGAGGTGTACGAATGGCGGGAATATGAAATGCGCTTCGGTTCCGATCAGGGACAACTGGAAGATTATTTTAAGACGGCGCTGATCCCCGCATTGAATCAATACGGGGTGAAAAAGGTCGGTGTCTTCAGGGAATGGAGCCCTTCGGAACCCGCCAGGATCTATTTGCTGGTGCCTTATGCATCGCTTGATCACTACCTTTCTGCGAATACAAAAATAAAAACGGACGCAGGGTATATAAAGAACAGCGCGGCATACGACAGCATACCGGCTGACAAACCCGTATACAACCGGTTTGGCTCTTCCCTGATGATCGCTTTTGATGGCTTTCCTGCAATGGTGGCACCCCCCGGCGGATCGCGGATCTTTGAATTAAGGACTTATGAGGGATATAGTGAAGACGCGGTACGGAGAAAAATTAAAATGTTTCATGACGGGGAATTTCCCATTTTTAACCGGGCGAAACTGAACCCGGTGTTCTGTGGTGAAGTGATTGCCGGTGACAGGCAGCCCCGCCTTACTTATATGATCACCTGCAACAATATGGAGGAACGGAACAAAGGATGGTCCGCCTTCATCAGCGATCCTGCGTGGAAAAAGCTGGTAGCGGACCCTCAATATGCCAATACGATTTCCAAGATCAGCAATACTTTTTTGATTCCCACAGCTTATTCGCAGGTCTAAGATACCGCCATCTTGCTTTAACCGGCTATTTGGCGAACAGGACCGGCTTATGTTCTTTTACCTGCTGCAATTTTTTTATATGCTCCTCCCGGAATGCTTTTGGAGACATCCCGGTATTGTTTTTAAAGAACCCGGAAAGAGAGGAGATGCCGGTAAAGTTAAGATCATACGCGATCGCCTTTATCGACTTGATAGGATTGATCAGCTGGTGTTTGATCTCAAGAATGACCTCGCTATGAATGATAGCAGACGCCGTATTGCCATAATACTGCTTGCAGAGAATGGTAAGATAGTTGGGTGACAAGAACAGCTTGTCTGCATAGAACCTGACGGACCGTTCTTCTTTAAAGTGGAGCATCACGAGGTCCATAAACCGGATGATGATGGGCGGGATCGCTAATCGGTCTTCTGCCGGAAAAGTGGTATATATCTCCCTGCTGACCATTAATGATATGATAAAAAGCCGGTAATTAATGATCTCCAGCAAGCCTCTTTGGATGCTTAGTTCGTCCCCGATGCTTTTCAGTTCATGTACAAGTTTATAAAAGGTGTCCCGGGGCAAATCCACCACGGGATTTTGCTTATAATAGTAGTAAGGATATTTTAATAAATTGCTGAAGACCTCGAATAATTTCCTTGATAACAGGATCTCATGCACAAGAGTATCGCCGTCCAGTGACCAGTGATGGATCTGCTCGGGGAAATAGAGATGCATTTGCAGGGGGGCTATATTGTAACCGACGCCATCAATAGTATTGATACCTGCACCATTTTCAAACAGCATCAGCACAAAATAATCGTGCCTGGTGGGAAAATGACACTGATAGTTATCGCCTTTCATCTCCAGGTAAATAACATCCGTATATCGGTTCAAAAATTGCTGTATTTCCGAAAAGTTCAAACTGGGATACTCTTTTGTTTGCTCCATCTGTTTATTTGATCAGGTATAAAATAGCGCTGTTTGTCCTGCAAGGACTGCAATAAATACCGCGAAAGAAGAAACGCTTTTTTTGCTATGATGCACGGGCACAAGTTATCTATTTGACGGAGCTTTGTCTTTCTTAAAAAGAAGTAATACTTATATGGATCATTCCAATATTTATTTAAATTATAACTTATGGTTTCCTGCTAGTGCTGAAGTTGTTCCTGCCTTAAATTTAATCGGTCCGATGTTATTTTAAAATACATCGATTAAATTCCTTTATCAGTTAAATAGGGACTGATAAGGCTATCTGTATTTCTTGTCAGGGTTTATATAACTATAATTTTCCCCGTTCTTCTATAAACCCCTGGAAAGCTATAATATTCAAAACTTTTTTAAGAATATTTGAAAGTTGCATGAAGCCTCGTTAAGTATCTTGCCGGCATATTTGGCAATAACTTTTAATCTTACAATCCTTCCAAATGATAGTCAGGAACATGCTGCTGGTGTTTGCCTTACTGGTCAGTATAATCAGCGTTGCGCAACGGGATAAGCTGCATTTCTTATCCGGCAAATATGAATGGGCTTTGAGAGCCGCAAATCAGAAGATGCTGGCGCCCGGTAATAATACTACCTACGGGTATGAGCTCTTTGAGCTGGATAATGCAACCGGAGCTGTAAGCGGTTCCAATGCCTATAATAAAATACCTGATGAATATGCTTCCGGGTTAGATCAGGCTATTGGCGTAAACACGGCCAATTATCTCTATTACATCGGTGCCAATGAAAACTATAATGCATACAATATCTATTCGGCGAACACGACCGGAGGGTATCAGCCGGGCACTAACCGGCTGGTTGCAGCAAATCTTGGAACCTATACTTCAGACGGGGCGGCTATGGCTGTGGACAGATCTGATAAAGCATGGTTTATTACCAACACCGGGGAAGAAGATGCTGATTATAATATTATAGGATTCAGTGCTCAGGCCTATTCATTTCAAACCAATGGAAGCGGAGATCTCGCCGACTTCGCTTCAAATGGGAAAATACAGGCAGGGGATCTTCCTTACACTACTATCCAGGACATTTGTTTTGATAATAACGACAATATGTACTTGCTGGTTGCCAACGGCAGCCCCTATGTTGGATATTCCTATGCAACACCTCCCGACGAGGTGACGTATTATATTTACAGGCTGACGGCAGCACAGATCGCTGATTTAGCAGCAGGCTCAGACGTCACTATGCAGCGGCTCTGGCAAATTACCCGCGCTGATGGAACGCCCATAACAGGCTCAATCAATGGAACTCCGCAGAACCCCACCTATCCTGCCGGTCAATCCGTGCTTGGCGGACTGGCAATAACCGCCACAGGCCGGCTACTGGTGTCGGCCGCAGAATCACCGGACGAAAATACCTTTGCACAATATGTTTGGGAGTTGGCTCCAGGCGGCAATAATACCGTTATCAGTAACACCAGCACTACAGATGTACAAACTACCGGTGCTGGTGATCAATGGGGTTTTTATGCTTCGGATTTAGCCACCAATATTTTTGATGTGGCACTGCCGGTCAAATTTGGTAAAATTGCCGGCCGGTTCCTGAGGAATCGTCTTGAGCTAAACTGGGTTTCGGAAACTGAAACCGGTAATGATTATTTTGAAGTGCAGGTCTCCCGTAATGGCACCGATTTCCGGGCAATTGGAGACAGAGTCAGATCGAAAGCACCTGATGGCACATCAGGAGCGGCTTTAAACTACGATTTTATCTATGAAATGAAAGAGCAACCGGATGTTGCGGGATGGTATTTCTGGGGGTCGGGCTTGTTCATGCTGCTGCTCGCATTGTCTTTTTGTTTGCAACCTCAAAAAAGACGGGGTAACCTGTTTCTGCCGGGGATGGTTATTCTCCTGGCCACCATTGGAATCAGCTGCCAAAAAAAGGCAGACAGCGAACTGGAGCAAAATTCCGGTAACAGGTATTACATACGTATTGCCCAGGTGGATAAAGACGGGAAGAAAGCATTTTCGAAGGTGATTTCCATACAAAAAGAAAGCGAATAAAAAGTGATTGACAGAGGAAGCCCCGCGGTCTTTATTATAATAGTTCTGTTTAGATGAATGTTGCAAAACGGGTTTTCAAATATCAGGATGCTGGCCCATGCATTTCTTCTATGTGTGGTGATTATCGATTTCTCCTGTCATGTAAAAAGTACGGCCCCAAGCCAGGAAGTTATCAGAAGAGAGGGTCTTTGTTTAAAAATACGAAACCCGGCAGCTTTGGATACCTTTCTGCTCGGCAGGCTGGTGACCACTTTTTTCGGCCGGTATCCTAAATTTTGCGAACAATTCAATCCCAATGCTCCTAAAACAATAACCTTAATTTTTATAAACGATACAAAAGAATCAGGCCCGGGCAGCTCCATACGAAGTGTGATTTATTTGTATCCCTGTCAGTTGCAGGGCAACCCTGATCAGTTACCCGAAACGTTTTGTCATGAATTAATGCACCAGGTACTTCCTTATAAGAACAATGTTGAAAAATGGTTGATTGAAGGAATGGCTGATTATGGAAATTATTACTATGGAACAACTTCGCCGCAATGGCATAGAGATAGTTTTAATAATACTCCCCGAAACGATATATCATGGCAAAGCGGTTACCAGCATACAGCAAAATTCTTAATGTGGTTAGACACAAAGTTCCCCGGTTTTACCCTTTCGCTTCATAAAGCCTGCTTACAGGGGACCTATAAAAAGCAAAAATATTTTATTGATAAAACGGACAAAACAATGGAACAGTTATGGGCGCTGTATAGAAAAAGTAATTTTAAGATTGGTGCCGCCGATTAGATCAAGCCTTTTGCAGGAGAGGGGACGGATGGTCTATATTTCGGATTGTAAAAGCTGATCTCCATGTTGCGGCAATATGTTCCGTTTGTGAGAAGATGGGTACAATATCTTTCTTGTTTTTAATAAAAAGGCATTTCTTATTGTGCCTGGCAACGTTGCGTTGCTTTAACTCTATGCGAAAAACGGACTGACCGGGAAATGATCCGACAGGTTAAGTGTAAAATAAAACCCGATTTAAGAAATTGATTGACAGTTGAATGAACTCAAGGAGCTTTTTTTCAGATAATGAACTAGAACTGCTCATTTGGATTAAAGGTCTTTAGCATCTCAAAGAGTTTAGCCGATTTTTTTCATTTAGTAAATTGGGTTTAAATGATAAACACAGAAGTTTGATAGTGTCCTCAAGTCTTAAACTCGGTGAATACCATAACCAGACCGCCAGGCGTAAACCAATCAAATAATTCAGCACTCAAAAATTGAGATATTTTCAAGATAGATTAAATTTGTAAAGTCGGCGGGTGATACTGTCGTGAAACCATTTAAAAAATAGTATACAATGGCCAGCACTCAAAAACTAAAATTTAAAACCACCTTATTGCAGTCGGGTAAAACAGCAACGGGAATAAAAATCCCGGATGCGATAATAGAAAAATTAGGTGGTGGGAAAAAGCCTTTGGTAAAAGTTACGATTAATAATTTTACTTACCGCAGTGCCGTAGCTGTAATGGGAGGCGCTTATATGGTAGGTGTTAATGCTGAAAATCGTGAGGCCGCGAAAATAAAAGGTGGTGATAAGATTGATGTAACTATTGAATTGGATACGGAAGAAAGAACGGTGGATGTGCCTGTTGAGCTGCAAAAAATGCTCAATAAAAATGCAGCTGCAAAAAAGACTTTTGAAGCGCTTTCGAATAGCAGGAAAAAAGCGCTGGTTGCGCCTATCGTAAATGCTAAAACCGATGAAACGAGGGATAGAAATGTAAAAAAAGCGTTTTCCGCTTTAACGGTAGTTTAAAACCAATCATTGAAAATTCGGATATCTTCAAAAAGTATGTACTGATGTTGAAAACGTAGGAACCGAGGTAAAGAAAACGGCCACAAAAATTAAACTATTTGATTTTAAAATATAGGGTTCCGCATTTTTGAAATGTGCATTGACATACTCTTCTAGTAATTCTAGATCGGGAATTTTATCACTTTCTTCATTTTTGACATACACAAAATTTGCGGGCAAATTACTATACTGAGGAAATGTTTTACAAAACGCCGTTAGAGCATGTGTAGATTCCTGAGAACCGTCATAAGCTCCGATAATCTGTTCAAAATTTGTTGCTTTTTCCGGAACTGACAATACAGGGCAGTCCGCCCAACGAAGTAACTCCAGCATATACTCATTGGGTTGCTGTGCGTCAATATTATTGCAAAGCATTTTCTGACTGATGATCATAAGATCGGCAAATCTGGTTTCTTTTCTCCAAAAAACCTTGTTCCAGGAGGTGCCCATCTCTTCTTTTACAATATGCTGGATGTTATTCGTTTTGCATTGATTGACAAAACGCTCAATAACTTGGGATGGAATACCCTTTTCGGCATCTCGCAACTCATTATTATTCTCTAATGCGTAGCTTGCATAGATTAGTTCGCTTATCTCAACGGTTGAGAAGAAAATGCCTTTTACTAATAAGGGTTCATATTGCTGAATTTGCTTAATAAACTCAAAAGCTTCGTGCGAATAATTGTCGCCATCACAAACAAAAAGTATCTTTTTCACCGTGTTGTTATTATTGGGTTTTTATGCTTAGGAATTGTTTAAAATTACTTTCAATGCCTTTTGAGATGCAGCATGTTCAAACGTATCATATGCCTTTATGATATCGTCTAATTTGAAGTAATGCGTAATAAGCTTTTTGGCATCAATTTTTTTTGCGTTTACCGTTTTTAGTAGCATAGGCGTTGTGACAGTGTCAACGAGCCTGGTTGTGATGGTGATATTTCTGGACCACAATTTTTCCAGGTGTAAATCTACACTTTTCCCATGCACCCCGATATTGGCAATGACCCCTCCCGGCGCAATAATGGATTGACAAAGTTCAAATGTAGCCGGTATCCCAACTGCTTCAATAGCTGTGTCCACACCGATGTTTGAAGTAAGGGTCATAACCTGTGCTACTCCGTTTCCCTGCCGGTTGTTAATAATGTGAGTAGCGCCGAACTGCCTGGCAATAGCCAGCCGGTTATCATCGGGGTCAATCATAATAATTTCAGACGGCGTATAAAATTGGGCTGTAAGAAGGGCGGCCAATCCTATAGGGCCAGCACCTACAATAGCTATAATACTGCCAGGTTGTACTTTTCCATTTAAAACGCCACATTCAAATCCCGTTGGTAATATGTCACTTAACATTACCAGGGCGTCTTCATCGCTTCCTTCGGTAATTGGATAGAGACTGGAATCGGCATAAGGAATTCTAACATACTCTGCCTGGGTTCCATCAATTAAATGTCCCAATATCCACCCGCCATTTATGCAATGAGAATACATGCCTCTTTTACAGTAGCTGCATTTGCTGCAAGAAGTTATGCATGAAATTAAGACCCGGTCACCTTGTTTAAAATTAGTGACTGCTCCACCGATTTCTTCAATGACGCCAACACCCTCATGCCCGAGTATGCGTCCTTTAGTCACCTCAGGTACGTCGCCCTTTAAAATATGGAGGTCAGTACCACAAATGGTGGTCTTTGTTATGCGCACAATTACATCTGTTGGCTCGAGAATAACAGGTTTTGGTTTTTCTTCCCATGATTTATCTCCGGGACCCTGATAAACTAATGCTTTCATTTTAATATGTTTTCTTGCAATCTAATGAGGTTTGAGTGTACAAGTCTATGATAATGGTTAACAGGGGCAGTGATTACTGTCATCTTTATTATAGGACTTTTTGCTGGAAGCTGGATTTTCTTATGATACGGTTGAAATGGTTGGCTTATGCCGACGAAATGTTTTTGATGGCCGTTAGCGGCGGAAGTGATGATCATCATTGATTTTGCAGTGTGCAAGGAAATACATTTGGAGAATAATCGCAATTATGTTTAAAGTATTAGTTGCTTCTGAAGGTGCGACGATCAGTCCGACGGTTTTTGAGTTTATTAAGCAAATGAACCGAAATACTCCCGTTTTGCTTTCCGGTTTGTTTTTGCCAAAATTACATTTTATTGATCTGTTGTCTGCTGGTTCTTCCGTAAGGGAGGAACTGTTGTATGATGAAAAAATGCATTGGGAATTAGTTACAATCGTTTATGAGTTTATAAATTTTTGCAAATGCAATAATATCAATTATACACTCTATTCGGATAGCGGCCAATTTGAGCTGCCAGAATTGCAACGTGAAACCCGATTCGCGGATCTGCTCATTATTGGCGAAGAGCTATTGAAGAGTGGTAACACAGACAGTCGGCCTGGAAAATACCTGGAAAAGCTCCTCCAAGATTGTGAGTGTCCGGTGGTTGTAATTCCTGAAAAGTATACTGCTCCGACTAAGAATATTATTGCTTTTGATGGGAGCGAAGCTGCTGTTCTTGCGTTGAAACAGTTTTCACATCTATTGCCTGGATTTGCAGCAAATGAGACATTGTTTGTCGCCGTTTCCAATGATAGCGTGAGAGACGATTCAATACTTAAAGAAGGGCAGTTAACTGAGGTAGCAAACAGTCATTATCCATTTTATAGGATGGAGCCGGAGATTGGGAATATGCTGGAGTATTTTTCCGGGGAAAAGAGTTCAGAGAAAGCGATGATTGTTGCCGCAACTTGTACAGCGCTTCCCTGCTTTGGAGCGCCTATGTTTATAACTGGCTATTAAGTGATAGGTCTCAAGGTTTTAAAAATAGTAATTATGAAAAAAGTAATATTTATGACAGATGCGTGCTCTTTAGATTGTAATGCCCTGGACTTCGCCTGTTTTATTGCAGGCAACGCAAAGGCTTCACTAAAGGGCTTGTTTTTCGAAGACGCTGATTATGTTGATGATGCTGTATTATCTGATTTAAGTCCTTCTCCATGTGGGGATATCCTGGGAGAACCGGATACCGTGGGTTTCGAAACCAGTACCGAAATTCAGGCACTTAATATTCAGCGGTTTAAAGATTTCTGTGCAAAAAGGAATATAACGTGCACCGTTCGCTGTTTGGGGAAGGCAGATTTAGATAATGCTTTGATAGAGAGCCGGTTTGCCGATCTCATTGTTGCCGGAGGAAAAATGTCCTTTCCTGATGAGAAAAACCGCTTCCCATCTCCCTTTTTAAGGGGAGTACTACAAAAAGCCGAATGTCCGATAATCATTTCATCTGAGCGGATCAGGTATGTTGAAGAGATCATTTTAGCGTATGATGGTTCTGCATCATCGGTATTTGCAATCCGGCAATTTGCGTACCTATTATCTTTTTTTGACAGCAAGCGCATTATTGTAGTTCAGGTTGGAGATGTTTCGGAAGTATCCTATAAGCAACAGATTAGTGAATTACTAAAAGGATACTATTCGCAAATAGGATATGAGGTTTTACATGGAGAAGACCCTGCGTTTGAGTTGTTTAATTTTTTGAAAAAAAGGGATCATTGTTTTATTGTTATGGGGGCCTACGGCCGCGCCTATTTATCTCAATTATTTAAGGACAGTACAGCAACACCTCTGATACAATTATTGAAGCAGCCTGTTTTTATTACACATTGCTAAAAGGATATTTTGGGATGGTCACGTTTTTTGAGATGACAAAGGTAAATTGATCTGGTGATCTGAGTCATTCCGTGGCAGTGTATCAGAAAATAGATTTGTATTTATAAGGATCATTTTTAATACAGAATTAAATGAACAGCTATTAAAAGTATCATTTCTCACTCTAAGAGATTAATAAATTTTTAGAAATCAATATTTTTTAAATATGAAAACTATTATTGCCGCCACGAACTTCTCCAAGGCCGCCAATCATGCGGTTGCTTTTGCAGCGGATGTGGCCTGTTTACTAAAAGGCCGCCTGGTTATTTTTAATGTCGTCGATATTCTGCCGGTAACTACCGACGCACAGGTTCCCATAGATTTCTATGAGGTAGCGGAAGAAGAGGCAGATAAATCCTTGTCAGAATTGGCATTGGAAATGAAGAAGCGGACAAATAACGAGATTGAAATTAAAGCCCTTTATAAAGTAGGAACAGTGGCAACTCAGCTGGATACTTTGTGTGATGAAGAAGATCCACTGGCTATTTTTATTGCTTCTGAGTTTGTTACGGTGTTTGAGCGGTTGTTGTGGGGCTCACATGCTATTCCCATTGCAAAACATAGTTCCTTCCCGGTTATTGTTGTGCCGGCGAATGCAATGATGAAGGATTTTAAAAAGATGGGTATTGCGATCGACCTGGAGCATAGAAGTCACATTCAATGGCAGTTTTTACGGGACTGGTTAAAATTATTTAATGCTGAAGTGGATATAGTAGCGGTGTCACCCGCTGCAGAATTGACTTCCAGGGGGGTACCACTTACAATTGATACACAAGAGCAGCTGGGGAGCTACAAAGTGAGCTATCATTTTGTAGCCAATAATGATGTTGAGGACGGTATCAGGGAATATGTTACAAAAAATACTCCTGATTTGCTGGTAATGTTTGTTCAGAAACATGGAATTCTTCATAAAAGTATAACAAAGTCATTTATCTTATTGCCTCCGGTGCCTGTCATGTTTATTTCCCAGGAAGTAAAGTGAAAATTGATAAAGCATTATGGCAAAGTTTTGCAGAGCAACCGGTTGTCTGGATGCGCCATTTTGGGTAGATTATTCCTCCGACTAAGGTTTTGATTTAGAGTAGACAAGAGTTGATGATCATTTTTTAGAAGCAGAATGAAATATATTAAACATTTTTCCGAGATAGGGATAGCTGACATAGCCGTAGTAGGGGGTAAGAATGCTTCTATTGGTGAATTATACAGCTGCCTATCTACTCTGAATATTAAGGTTCCGGAAGGGTTTGCCACCACGGCTGATGCTTTCCGCCTTTTTATACACGAAAATCAGTTAGCATACCCGCTAAAACAGCTATTGGCAAAGCTGACTGTTCCCGATTACGATAATCTGGCGGAGGTAGGGAAGGCCTGCAGGGGATTGTTATTGACAGCTAATATCCCCGATGCAGTTCAGGAAGAGTTGCTAAGCGCATATCAAGCAATAAACACACCCGTTTTGGAGTCTGTTGCAGTAAGAAGCAGTGCTACTGCAGAAGATCTTCCCGAAGCCAGTTTTGCAGGATTGCACGAATCTTTTCTTAATATACACGGAGAACAGCCCCTTTTACAGGCAGTTGTAAAATGTTTTGCATCGCTTTACACGGACCGGGCGATCAAATACCGCATTGAAAATGGCTTCCCGCATGATAAGGTAGCATTATCTGTAGGCGTACAGAAGATGATTCGATCTGATAAATCCTGCTCCGGAGTTTGTTTTACGCTGGAACCGGAAACGGGCTTTTCGGATGTTGTGCATATTTCGGGTGTCTGGGGTCTTGGGGAAAATATGGTACAGGGAACAGTAACACCTGATGAATTTCTGGTATTTAAGCCAACGCTAAAAATGGGTAAATATGCCATTTTGCAAAAGGCTTTGGGAAGTAAAGAAAAATGGATGCGATTCAGTGAAGATATAGGTAGTACGGGGATTATAAATACTGATACTCCGGAAGACATGCAGAACAAGTTTATTCTGAACGATGAAGAGATACAGCAATTAGCTCGTTGGGCGGTGGTTATTGAAGACCATTATAAAAGGCCTATGGATATAGAGTGGGCCAGAGATGGGTTTACTAATGGGTTATTCATACTACAGGCAAGGCCTGAAACGGTCCACGGTAAAAAAAAGGAACCAGCTTTCAGCCTATTTCGGTTAAAAGGTACTTACCCCTGCGTTACCAAAGGTATGGCAGTAGGTAATAAGATTGTTTCCGGAACGGCCCGTATACTGAATACACCTTCAGAAGCAACACGGCTACAGCCCGGGGATATCCTGGTTACAGAGCTGACCAGCCCGGATTGGGATCCTTTCTTAAAAAAAGCTGGGGGTATAATTACTGACAAAGGTGGCCGTACCAGTCACGCATCTATTATTGCACGGGAAATGGGCACTCCTGCTGTAGTGGGTTGTGGAGATGCAACACAGAAAATTACAGATGGAATGCAAATAACTATTAGCTGTGCCGAAGGAAAAGAAGGATATGTTTACAGGGGGCGGGGAGAGTGGACGGAGGAAATGGTCAGACCTGGCAATATACAGATGCCAAATCGGGTAGCACCTATGTTGATCATAAGCGATCCGGATAAGGCATTTCTTTGGTCATTCTATCCTAATAAAGGAGTGGGACTGTTGCGCATGGAATTTATTATCAATAATGTTATCCGCATTCATCCTATGGCCCTGGTACAATATGGAACGTTACGGGATGTTACAGCTAAGAAGCAGATTGAGCGGTTGACCACAGGATATGAAGATAAACGGAAATATTTTATTGAGAAGCTGGCTCAGGCTGTAGCAACAATAGCTGCGGCCTTCTACCCAAAGGACGTGATTGTAAGAATGAGTGACTTTAAAACCAATGAGTATGCTCATTTGCTGGGAGGCGACGCGTTTGAGCCCAAGGAAGAGAACCCAATGCTGGGCTTTCGTGGGGCGTCACGGTACTATCACCCTTTGTACAGGGAGGGCTTTGGGCTGGAGTGTGCAGCAATGAAAAAGGTGAGAGACGAAATGGGATTGACCAATGTTAAGCTTATGATCCCGTTTTGCAGAACAACAGAAGAAGGAAAAAAGGTAATTGCTGTAATGAGGGAGGAGGGATTGATACAAGGAGAGAATGGATTGGAGGTGTACATGATGGCGGAAATTCCATCAAATATTCTGCTGGCTGCTGAATTTGCCAAAATCTTCGATGGTTTTTCGATCGGTTCCAATGATCTGACCCAGCTGATTTTAGGCGTAGACCGGGATTCGGGAATTATAGCCCCTCTGTTTTCCGAAAGAGATCCTGCGGCAATGAAGATGATTGCCGAGATGATATTTCAGGCAAATAAACAAGGAAAGAAAATAGGTCTTTGTGGTCAGCGACCCAGTGATGATCCGGGCTTCGCTGAGTTCCTGGTTGAAGCAGGCATTGATAGCATTTCTTTTAACGCGGATGCCTTATTAAGTGGTATCGCCAATATGGTACAGGCAGAACTAAAAATAAGGCCTTTACACTGACAGATACAGCAATGGTCATAAAGCTAGGTGATCCAGGTCATTGGATGATGACTGTTTGATCAACTACTTTTATAAGAGATCGAAGTTTATCACTATAAGCAAAATATCAAAAAGTAAATTTTAACTACAAAAAACAAAGGAGGATGTTATGTCTAAACAATCTTTAATCAGTTTGAAAGATGTTTTTCCTGGAGTTGTCGATGATTTTTTTACTCCATGGAGCGATTGGTTTCGAAGAAACAATTTTTTCAATCACGACACAGTACCAGCGCTGAACGTTTCTGATGAGAAAGACCGTTATAAGATAACGGTGGCTGCACCTGGATTGGAGAAGAGCGATTTTGACGTAGATGTGGATGATAATGTACTTACTATTAGCGCTAGTTCCGAAAAAGAACATGAAGAGAATGAAAAGAAGTATCGACGCAGGGAGTACAGCTACTCCAGCTTTTCCCGTACACTAACACTTCCCTCGGATGTAAAAACGGATGCAATCGAGGCACATTATGATAAAGGGATCCTTACCCTGGAATTGCCCAAAAATAAAGACGGCGAAGAACGGGTTGAAAAGAAAGTAGCGGTAAAATAGCAGCTAAGTCTGCCTTATCCAGTTGTAATTATTAAAGGGCGCATTTCGCGCCCTTTAAACTGCCCGAAGATGTAGGGCTATAAAAGCATGGGCCAGTTTCCGGCGGCAAATATAAAACAGCGTATTAAGACTGAAAGAGGGTTAGGATTCCATTTGAAAGTTGAGCTCAAATGTAGTTCCTGTATCCAATTGACTGTCACAGGTAATGGTGCCGTTTAACAGTTCAACATATTTGCTAACGATATGAAGCCCCAGGCCGGTTCCCTGAACATTCACTGCGTTCGCACCACGAAAAAATCGTTCAAACAAATGGTGCTGATCTTCCTGCGAGATCCCGATGCCTTTATCAGCGACTGATATTTTCAGGTTCTCTGGTGTTCGTGTACTTCGGAGTTCGATAACGCTATCTTCAGGTGAGAATTTTATCGCATTGGAAAGCAAGTTCATTAAAATGTGTTTCATCAGGGATGGATCCAGGTCAATTTGCAATGCTCCATTGTGTTGGTAGTGTATTTGCTGATTTTTTTTTAGTAATCCGTTCAACTCATTTGTGATCTGCTGTAAGTGTTGTTTTATATCGAATATACTACGCCGTAATTGAATTTTGCCTTCTTCGATCTTTCCTACAGAAAGAAAGTCATTTAATATATCTGTGAGCATATTTACAGAGGAAACAATACGCTGTATATGCTTGTCTCTGCGATGCTGGTCTTCCTTTTCGGCGTATTTAGATATCAGATAGGCTGATGAGAGTACTGTGCTAAGAGGTGTTCTAAATTCGTGGGAAGCAATGGACACAAATCTCGACTTTAACTCACTCAGTTCTTTCTCCTTTTGCAACGCAACAAGCAGGTCCGTTTCAGCTTTCTTTCGCTTGGAGATATCCATGGCGATCATTAGGTATCCTTCAATTTCTCCCTTAATGTTACGCATTGCGGTAAAAGTTTGAGAGACGGGGAAGTGCGTATCATCTTTTCTTTCATAATATACTTCTACTTCACTTGATATTCCACTATTGGCTTTCTCAAGCAAGCTGGATAAAGATATTTCTGTTTCGTTCAGGAAAATGGAAGGGGTCTTTTTACCGACCAATTCTGTACCACTATATTGCAATAGCCTTTCGGCAGCAGGGTTAATCATCCTGATAACGCTGGCATCATCTGTTACAATAATAATGGCTTCAGCATGGTTCCAGATGTTTTTTAGGAATATATTAATCCGGTTAAGTTCGGTATCCTTTGCTTCGGTTTCTGCTATGAGCGCTGCTAATTGTTTTACAGTGCTTTTAAGCGTCACCGTTCGTTCTTCGACCTTTTGTTCCAGTTCTTCGTTGAGTCGCTGCAAGGCCTGTTCTACTTCCTTTCTTTTAGAGATATCGCTTAAGAACGCAATCACATATTTACCCTGTTCTGTTTGGTAACTTCCCAGGCTGACTTCTACCGGGAATTCCGTTCCATTCTTTCGGATTGCATATAAATCCAGGCCCAATCCCATGGGCCTGTTTTTGGGGTGCTCATTATAGTGCTGTACATGAGTGACATGCCGTTCATGATAGCGTTCGGGAATCAATTTTTCAATTTTCTGCCCAAGCAATTCTTTTTCTGAATAGCCAAATTGTTTGAGAAGAAATGGGTTTACTAATACAATGACTCCTAGCTCATTTGCTACCATTATGCCTAATGATGCATTGGTGAAGAGGACGTCGAATCCAATGCCGGTATCCTTATTCATGACTGTTGATTTGGCAACTCAAAGGTAATGATTATTACTTGTTATTTTTTAACAATAATATTTTGATAATCAGCGAATTGCTTTCTGTTGGTTAAATGGTTGCTTAACCTGGGAATGTTGTTTTTTTATAATAAGCTATTAATCCTCTGCGAGACTCAAAACAATAATAATAATCAGCAAATAGTTAATCACTGTCATTTATTTGCCTCCCTTATCAGGTTTATATTTGTACCAGATTCAATTCAATTGCAGTCGGAAAGTAAGAATTTCAGATATAGCTGTATTAAAGGGCAGTAAACTGAATATTTTAAACGCAGAAAAAAAACTGTTAGCTTAACCGGGACACAACTGAATTGATTAAGTTTCCACAGAATAAACGTTGTAAAAGACCATAAACTGTGGTCATCGGTTTAAGGCAGGCTGAAAGCCTGCCTTTTTATGCAGAACTGAATTGGGAACGAATCTGGAAAGACCTCCTTGCACTGTTTTCTGCTCATAGGGAACCTCAATTTGCCATTGCTTTTTGCCATATTGTCAACGCTGGTACAAACCGGCCATTAAAAATTACATAGCAACGTTCATGATTTGAATTATATAGAGATTATACCTCTACGAAGCATATTCTTAACTATATAATGTGCATAGCTGGCAGCCATAGTCTGCGTGAGATCTCTGCTGAATGCTTTGGATTGCCCAGACCATAAAAGTGTTCCTGCAGACACTTGGTACAGATTGCTTTCTAACAAAACTTCTAAATTTATTATCATATATCCCGGATCTCTATAAGACTCCCATACCCTATAACAATAACCGTAAAATCTATGATAAAAATCAACCGGAGTATAATAACCATTACCTGGAACCCATCGATCATGCTCCTGACTGTCCAGCACTCTTACCGTCAATATGCCATCGAATTGTTTGGACAATAACGCCTCTCTCATCTTTGTAGAATCCTGTTGGGTCGCAAAATCAGGACCAAATTCATCAAGACTTGTCATTGCAGGTATAGAATTTGCCCACAACTCCCTCTTTATCTGATCTTCCTCCAGCTTTCTCTTTGGCAGATCCTGCCCGATAGCCACAACTAATATTTTGGAAAACTTTATTGCCCGACTATCCTTATCGCTCCAGGATGCTGTTAGACGAATTGAAGAGCCACAGGAAATGAATAAGCACTGACCAAAAAATAAAAACAGCAGGAAAAGTAATTTTGAGTTGATATTCTTCTTCATAACATCTGAGTTTTCAATATTTGCTACCAAGTTTTAATCCTTTGTTGAATGTTTCTATCAGACCGAACGCTATTGCATCACTTTTCGATGCCAATTAGAAAATGTCCATTATATACATTGTAAGATAGCGTGGACCCTGGTCAAGAAAAAATGAGCATTATCAATGAACCAGATGATTATATGTTTTTTAGTATAATGTTTCTGTAATCATAGAGATCGCTCTATTACCAATGACAATATGGCCATTCATTATGGAGGAAAAATGATGACAATTGCCGGAATTGTTGACCGTTGTCATTTTATTGGCCTATTCGGAGCGTTTATCTTTATACTAGATTCAATTCAATTGCAGTCGGAAAGTAAGGAGTTCAGATATATCTGTTTAAAGGGCAGTAAGCTGAATATTTTAAACGCAGAATAAAAACTGTTAACTTAACCAGGATACAACTGAATTGATTAGGTCACCACAGAATAAACGTTGTAAAAGACCATAAACTGTGGTCATCGGTTTAAGGCAGGCTGAAAAGCCTGCCTTTTGTTAATCAAATTGGATAACAGAACCTGGCATTTTAGTTGGGCTTCTGTGAATACCTTTTTTTTGCGCTTCAATATGCCCAGTGTGATTGCTTGTTGAAGTAGATTCCAGTTTCTCTTTTTTCCCGTATTAGGTGTGTGCAACAAATAAAGGATACTTCATTTCTTTCATTAATACATCAGCCATACTGGTCCGGAACCAACGGCTGACCGCGCTACGGCTATAAGCGCCTAAGGCTATAAATATCCCTTCTTTCTCCCGTTTCAGATAATTGATAATTTCCGTTTCAGGAGCTCCTTTCAGCGCAGTATATTGGGCCTTCGGGAAATGGCGTTTCAGGAATTCTTTAAGTAATTTATTGTCAGGAAAATGCAGTGTCTCGTCGTCTGCCTTTACTGTTAATACTGTCGTTGGCAATTGCTTCAAAGCGTCCAGTGTATAGCTAAGCATTTTGATAGCATGTACAGACGACGGCTCGCCATCATATAATAATATTACTTTGTTGATCGGCTTAAAGGAATGTGGTACCAGGATAACGGGGCAGTACACACCGCTTAGCAGGTCGCGGATAAACATACTCGGAATTTTTTCAGTGTATGACGTGAGGGTTTCTGTGCTGTCAATTAATAAAAGATCGGCAAAAATACTTTCATGCAATAACTCTTGTATGGCGACACATTTATTACGATGCAGCGAATAGGTTAGCGATGCATGCTGGCAGGCCTTTTCGAAATCAGACACAGACTGATCTCTCATCTTTTCGTCCTTCTGTTCGTATTTCTTTCGTTTTGCTTCAAATTCGCCGTCTTGCTTTAGCAATTCAGCTATTTTGTAACTGTGGTGCATAAAATCATCAAGGAAAACCCCGATTAAATGTGCATTGTTTTGTGTTGCAAGCTGGATGGCATAGTCTCTAACACTTTCCGAATATTTAAGGCCGTCAAATGCTACAATATATTTTTTCATGATGAGAAATTTTATTTTGCTTGAACAGTAAGGTTTCATCCTTTCTTCTCAAGGTTGTATACAAAGCTATATAGCCAATATTGCTTTCTTATTGAGGAAAATTAATATTTTGACTGATTGTGATCACAATTTGACCGGTGTTGGATAAAAAAATTACTGGAGTCTTTGGGCATCAGATATACGGGGCTTCAGGGGATGGTATCAGTGATGCAGGCGTATTAACGGAGTTCCGGCAGCTCATGGAATCAGAAATGATGACTGGTCGTTTTATTGGTTCTTCTTTCGGACTTTAATTATGGTGATGACCGTCACGATCCCGATCGACAGCAATCATAGATTTTCGGTATCATCTGATCTAATTTGGCCACAAAGAATCATACAATGAATACAAAGATCCAAACAGAATTTTTAATGAGCAAAATTATGGAATTAGATACTGCCCTGTTTCGGGATCAGAGTGACCAGGTGTTGCGATGCCCGACTTCCCTGATCAGAGTATTTGATTTTGATTTGCATGGGAATATATACTTTTTTATTGAAAGGCCTTATCTTGATATCAACGGTATGCGTGAACAATTTCCAGCTCAATTACATTTTCATAAAAAAGGCATACAATGGAGCATTGACCTTTGTGGAACCGCTTCTGTCGACTGCAGCGCGAACGTGGCCTCAAATAAAGTCCTGATAAAGTTTAGAACCTTACAGGCAAAGTGTTTCTACGCCCGGAAACATCATTCTTCAGCTATTTCCAATTTGTGGCAGCACGTGGGTTATTTGATAAAGAAACTTTACCAGGATGCCCCTGACTGTCTTGAAATGGCGCTGGAATAACCTATGATATCAATAAAACTTTCCCTGATTGCCGGGTTATATGCTCTTTAGTCAATTTAACAGATGTTAGCTGAATTGTTGATAATAATCATTGTAATCTGCTTGCTATATAGCGCAACTTTACTTGTATTCGATATCTCCGGAATTAGCATTAATTAGCCGGAAAGTTATTAGTGGTGGGATCGGGGTAGTGGTTGATAGTAATCTAGTTTTTTTAATTTATTTAAGTATCAGCAATGTTTCAGGAATTAAGCAGGAATCAGATTGAAAGTGTATTGCAGCATCGGGTTTTCGGCCATATCGGTTGTCACGCCAATGGTCTTACCTATGTTGTCCCTATTTGTTATGCCTATGCTCAAGGCTGCGTTTTTGGCCGAACGGCTGAAGGGCTAAAACTAAAAATAATGCGTGAAAATCCAGATGTATGCTTTCAGGTAGAGAATATTGAGACAATGGTGAAGTGGGAAAGCGTTGTTTGCTGGGGGAAATTTAAGGAGCTGAACTCAGCAGAGGACCGCCAGAACGCGATTCGTGTATTACAGGCACGGATTGCAGCCAAAGTGGGAAGCGACGACCTCCTGAAATCTTCCTACTGGCCGTTTGCTATTTCAGATTCTGATAAAGATGGTATCCTTTTTTGTATAGAACTGAAGCAAATGACAGGCCGTTGTGCCATTGGTACAAATGACCTGGGAACGCTGAAATGGAGATACCCGGATGCCAGGGAAAACTATATTGATTCTTTATAGATGGCTCTCACATTTCATCTATAACTGTAGACTACAAAAAATAATTCCGGCCTTAATATGGATAAGGCTGTAATGGTTTTCCGTAAATTTCCGGATCCACCTCAAAATATAAGGATGCCTGTTCTTAACGAGCCTTAACGACCATGTCGTATAGCTTCCAAAACAGGTCAATAAAGGCGTCTTTGATTATATGGCGGCCAAAAAACAAAACAGAACTAATAATAAAGGCGCTTGTTATAAAAGCCATTAACTTTTCTTTACTTATATACGGGTATGCTTCCATGATATAAACTGATTTGGATGAATGGATACCCAAAGCTATTGTCAGGATAAC
This sequence comes from Niabella beijingensis, assembly GCF_020034665.1. Classification (NCBI taxonomy): domain Bacteria; kingdom Pseudomonadati; phylum Bacteroidota; class Chitinophagia; order Chitinophagales; family Chitinophagaceae; genus Niabella; species Niabella beijingensis. The sequence continues at coordinate 1,452,102 of NZ_JAIQDI010000002.1, forward strand.
TGTAATACAATGAACCTGGTCATCGCAGATGCTGATAAAAGTTGTGATTTGTCATTGCTTTGTTTTTGGCAATAAAATTTTCAATTTTATTTTAACGAAATGATATTCGCTTTTGTCTGATAGTGCCGAGCCTTAATGATTTAAATCAGCAGCGATATTCTCTTATGTCATTTTAGTGTTGCTCGCATAATACGAAATTTGGTGAATTATATTTAAAAAATTTAAGAGCGATAGTAAACGGTTCGTAAAATTTATGAACCATGTTTTCAGCTTTATGGCCTACTCTAATTGACTATTTTCTTTCAAAACTTAATTTTCATCGATTATGAATTTACCAAGTACTATAAATGCAATGGTGCTATATCAGCAAGGTGAACCATTACAATATGCCACATTGCCTATGCCGCTGCCACAGGAAGGACAAGTGCTTGTTAAAGTATTAGCCTGCGGCGTATGCCGGACAGACCTGCATATTATTGACGGTGAGTTATTGCAGCCTAAATTGCCACTGGTGCCCGGTCATGAGATCGTCGGATATGTAGTAAGCGCCGGACCAAATGTCCGGCAACTAAAAGAAGGCGATTGGATCGGAGTTCCCTGGTTGGGCCATACATGCGGTGTATGCAGTTATTGCTGCAGTGGCCGTGAGAACCTTTGTGAGCATGCGATCTATACAGGGTATAATATAGACGGAGGGTATGCTTCTTATACTGTGGCCTGGGAGCAGTTTTGTTTCCCATTAACTGAAAGCTTTCATGACGCCGCCGCTGCACCACTTTTATGTGCCGGCCTGATTGGTTACCGGTCCTACCGGAAGGTGCCTGGCACAGCGCGTCGGATCGGGTTATATGGTTTTGGAGCGGCTGCCCACCTGCTGTTACAGCTGGCTATCTTTGAAGGAAAAGAAATATATGCCTTCACCCGTCCGGGCGATACCGACGGCCAGAGGTTTGCCCGCCAGGCCGGTGCAGTTTGGGCTGGAGATTCTTTACAGGATCCGCCGAAACCTTTAGATGCTGCAATTATCTTTGCTCCTCATGGTCCACTGGTCCCCAAGGCACTGGCTGATGTTGATAGGGGAGGAATTGTTGTATGTGGGGGAATCCATATGTCTGATATCCCTTCTTTCTCATACGATCTTTTATGGCAGGAACGCACAATTTGTTCGGTCGCCAATTTAAAACGAAGCGATGGGCGGGAGTACCTGGAACTTGCGCCTAAGGTTCCTGTAAAGGCTTCTGTTCAGCTTTTTGAGCTTCAGCGGGCTAATGATGCGCTTGATGCGCTCCGCAAGGGTAGCGTGCAAGGTGCTGCTGTATTGGTAATGCCACAGGATTAAGCCGACGTTGAGTTAGCCCTGGCTATGATCACAAATGATCAATCAGGGTGTCAGAAAGTGCAGTATGACTCCGTCATCGATCTCAAACATGCTGGTATACAACGTTTTCTGAATAACAATGACCTCAATCTTGTAAACCGATGATTTAAATTAGGATCATACGTGATAGCGAACATTACCTTTAAACAGATGCTGAAAAGATAAATAGAATAAGGCCGTTTGAAAGGAATAGAAATTTTATATGAAAGAAGACAGGAAATGGATCACCATTTTAACGGAACTTAAGATGGATAATGTTCAACTTAAGGATTGGCTTTCGAAAGCTATCAGCGGGCAAGTGTCTTCTGATTTTGTTGAGAAAGCTGAGTTATTTCAACAGCAGTTTATAGAAAAAGACCTGGTTATTGATTTGTTGCGAAGGGATATCGTAGTATTACGGGAAGAAACATCGGTTAATGAAATGACAGATGAGGATAAAGCACAATATAAGATGCTGGAAAAAGCTGTGAAACAGTTACAGGTCGAATTTCAAAAAATGAAATTGTCTTTTATTGCCTTTCTTAATAGAAGCGAGTTTAGTTGAACATGTCCTCCAGTTTGGGATAATTCAGAATTTTTATCTTGCTTCCTTGCAGACCAATTAGTTTTTCTTCTTTCAGTTCACTGAGCATACGGATCAGCGATTCTTTTGCTACGCCTGCTATTGCGGCCAGGTTTTCACGCGACAAATCGATATGAAAACTTTCATCGTTATCCTTGTTGTATTTTCTGTTGAGGGTGACCAGAGTATCTGCTACTTTTTTTCGTAATGAATTGTAAGCGACTGCAAGTAATTGTTCAGCTTTTTCATCAACATTACGAGCCAATATGCCCATAAACTTTTTCATCACGGTGGGATTACTGCCGAGCAATTCTTCAAATTCGGATCGGGGAATAATTGAGAGTTCTACTTCCTCCATAGCTTCAGCAGTTTCACGATAAGTTCTCCCTTCCATCAGGGGTAGATAGCCCAGGAAATCTCCTTCGGCGTATAGCCCGACAATAAGTTCTTTCCCATCATCGTTACGCTTAAAAGTTTTTACCTTTCCTTTTTGTATATAATATAAGCGGGAGGGGTGATTGCCCTCAGAATAAATAACCTGTTTCTTTTTATACCGGTTAATATTCCTGTCTTTTCTGAGTTCTTCCAGGTAATCTTTACCATAGGTAACAGTTATCAGCTCATTGACACCTTCCAGATTGCCCTGGAACGGCTGTTTTAGTCGTTCAATCTTTTTTAAACGCATTTCGATCGCATTCAACAATTCTGTACTATCAAACGGTTTCGTGATATAATCATCTGCTCCGGATTCCATTCCCTTGCGGATTTCATTCCTTTCGGATTTTGCGGTAAGAAATATGAACGGAACGCTTTGCAGTTGGGGGTGTTTCTGCACCATATGCAGCACGCCATAACCGTCCAGCACCGGCATCATAATATCGCAGAGAATGAGATTAGGTTGCTCCCTGATGGCGGTATCAACACCGTCTTTCCCGTTTGGAGCCGTAAATACTTCATAACCTGCAAGCTCCAGAATTTCGGTCATGTTTTCTCTTATTTCTGGATTGTCTTCGATAAGCAATATTCTTGTCATTGTGCTAAGTGTTCTTAATGTAAGAAAAATACCAAAGGCAACTGATGATAATTCCAAATAGCAATTTCCAAAATTGGCTGATCCAAATCCTGACTCCAAAAGCGATCAAATGTGGTTGTCTGGCCGACATTCAAGAGGAAATTATTGTCAGGGGAGTGTCAATGTATTAATATGAACTGACCTGCTAACCGTACCTTTAAATATCCTTTGGTTTAACAAATATACCAATAAATTGATGGGTTAATTTATATTTCCTTTATATTTGATAAATGCGATTTTATTTGTTATAAAATAATTTAAAATGTTGATTATCATTTTATTATAAAAAATGACAGAAACTATAAATACACCGGTGGAGTAGTAAATGCCGGGCACTTCCAGCATCCGGTTTTTAATGCCTCAAACAGCATTCCGTGATAGGCTGCTGCTCGATTACCGGACTTCGATCTCATCAATTACGTTGGTTACTCCTGGCGAACACCATGCCGCGTTTTCAATCAGCGTTCGCTCCTGCCAGGTCCCAACGGATCCTTTTAGAATGACTTTTCTACCAGAGATGTCGATGTCTATTTTACTGGATTTAATATCGGCATTCCGGGTCATTGCTTTTTTAATTTGATCTTTCACCAATGCTTTACTAATTGCAGGTTTAACGGATAGTAAATTATAAACTTCTTTGACTCCAAGCAACGGTTTGATCGTGTTGTATGCTTCTTGTTTTTGGTATTGCCACTCAACACCCCCTTCCAGCGTTACATAACCGTTTTCCACTTTAACCTTAATTTTGTCCTGCGGTATCAGGCTGTTCCAACGGAAAGCGTTGATGATGGCTTCGCCTATTTCTGTATCATTGCTGTTGTCGCTGGCCGAGATTTCAACAGAAATGTTTATTGCGACGGCCTTTACGTTTTTAACTCTTTTGGCGACAGATTCTGCTTTCCATTTCTTTATGTACTTATCAACATGTCCACTCAGCGTTACGACTCCATTCGTTACTGCAACACCGATTTCTTCGGCATTAAGGATGGGTTCCCACTGAAGGGCTGCTATTACATCCTGCTGAATTGTTTTATCTGATTTCATTCTATTGCTATTTATAGTTAGAAAATATAGTTGTCTTCAGATCCGGGCATTTTGACGTTTTAGGCAGGTAAATGGAAAGGGCACCTTCATCCAAATGAGCAGCAATCATGCTTTGTTTTACTTCGCGTGGTAAAATGATGGAACAAGAGAAGTCACAATGGTCTTTTTTCTTTGAAACCGGATCCTTTTGCACTATCTGCTTCCTGTCATTTAATATTTTAATGATAAGCTCATCGCGGATTGTCTTAAGCAAAAAATCATTTTTGTGAATACCGGGCGCTGCGACGGTGATTTTGTAAAGATCTTTTTCGTCAGAAACTTTTAATGCCGGTACCGTCGTTTGCTCAATAAAGCCGTTCATTCTTAACCAGGCTGTCCATGGAAGAAAGAAATGATCAATGATCCGGGGAATAAAATAAAATCTTTTAAAAAAGGATTCTTTTGACATCGCTGGTAGTGAGCGTTTTCAAAAAATATAATAAAACATTTCCTTTTCTAAAATAAGAACAAAAATGAAGGGTTACAATGACCAAAATCATTGATTCATTTGACGGATATTAGTCTTTGTAAGATCCTGTGCTGCTGTATTTTCCTCAAAAGATGTATTTCCTTGGCCGTATATTTTTTATTCGTTCATGGTAGCCTGTTAATAATGATCAGAAAGCGACCTGATTAATCTCATTGATTCAAAAAAAGGCTGATTTTATTTTTAATCTGCTTCAGGTTTCCAATCTGGAGTTGAGCTGCCCCGGATTTTCTGGGTCTTAATAAAATAATGTTTATGAAAACAATACTTGTTCTGGTAGATTTTTCTAAAGCTGCTTTTAATGCAGTTAACTATGCCGTTGAAGTGGCAATGACCTGTAAAGCAAGCCTATTCCTATTATATGTTTGCGATTTGCCGGTTAATTTTACCCAGGTGCCGGTATCCCTGGATATTGATGATGAGCGTCTCAATGCGGAAGCAGAATTGATAAAATTAAAAGTGAAAATTCACGAAAGAACCAGAGGTGACCTCAATATATTTAGTGAAGTGCGCAATGGCAATTTTTTTTCGGAGGTGAAATCGTTTTGTGAGTACGTCAGACCCTATATCGTCATAATGGGTAGCCAGGGAACTTCCATAATGGAAAAACTGGTGTTGGGTGGACATGCTGTCTATGAAATGCAGCATTTACCATGTACATCGCTCGCAGTGCCCTGCAAGATGAGGTTTTCAGAAATAAAAAAAGTTGCACTTGCCTGGGATTTTCAAAACCCAATGGACCGATCGTTTATTGAAAAAATTGGTCAGCTTATTTCTGATTTTGGTGCGGAATTGCATGTAATTAGCGTAATTATAGGGGAAAAGGATCTTCTTCAGTTACGCATTAAGACCCTGAAATCTCAAATGGAATTTTCGCGTCTGGCACCTGTATTCCACTGCCTGGAAGGTAAAAAGACTTCAAAAAGTATAATGGAGTATGTTGAAAACAATGGATTTGACTTATTGGTTCTTTTTCCCGGAGAATATTCGTTATTCGAAGAGCTGATTTTCCCCACTCATACCAAAAAACTTGTCCTTCACTGTAGCGTGCCCATTATGGCACTTCATCCATAGCGAATACTAAGCACCGGGTTAATTCTTTGATGATCATTACATATAGTGGTGGAATTTTAGACGAAAATGTTGATACCTGTAATCTTCGGAGATGACGAATGTCATTAAAATCTGTCGTATGATAGAATAATTTTGAAGAATAAAATAAGAATATGAATATTAATTTTGATGAGCATACATCAATGGAAGATATCCAGTCAAGTTTTCACGAACAGTATCCGTATTTAAAACTTGAGTTTTATAGACATCCTCATCTGCAGGGAGAGGCCTCATGGTTCAATGACAAGTTAGGCAAGCAATCATTGGTCAAAAAAGAGGCGTCCATGACTGGCAATCAGTCTATTAATGCCGGAGGCAATCAGACTGTGGCCGATTTTGAATCAGAATTTTTTCAAAAAACAGGTATAGCTGTACAGGTAATGCGTTTCTCTGGTCGTGTATGGATCCAGACAACCGAGACGGACGATTGGACCTTGCAACAGCAGAATGAAAAAGGATACGAAGACAGTAAGCTTACCGTGCCTGATAAGCCGGAAGATTTTGATTTGCAAGAAGACGACTAGCAGCTATTGAACAGGAATTAAAACGGAAAAGATGGAAATCCATTATGAGAATGCAGATACCGCATTAGGTCTTGTCAAAAGCGGGGACCGTGTTTTTGTTCATGGCAGCGCTGCAACTCCCAGGTTCCTGTTGAACAAATTATTGGCTAAGGCAGGAATAATTAAAAACATTGAGCTGACCTGTATCAGTACCTATGGAGAAATAGAATGGAATCGGCCCAAAGTGATTAATAACGGCTTTTTCATAAATTCTTTATTTGTTTCTTCGAATGTACGTGAATGGGTAAATGGACGCAATGGAAATTATGTTCCCGTTTTCCTCAGCGAGATCCCCGCTTTGTTTGAAGAAGGCCTTTTGCGGCTGGACGTTGCGATGGTACAGGTTTCACCTCCTGACCGGCATGGCTATTGTACCTTAGGGACCTCTGTGGATGCAGCTCTTTGTGCTACCAGGATGGCGCCGGTAGTAATCGCACAGGTCAATCCACAAATGCCAAGAGTTATGGGGGATGGGATTATCCATTATTCTGAATTCACGGCTATGGTTTGGGAAGACAGCCCACTTCCTGAAATCGACTACAGTCTTGAAGTAGACGAAACCGCAATCAAAATTGGTAAAAATGTAGCTTCTTTAATTGAAGATGAGGCCACTCTGCAAATGGGCATCGGAACAATCCCGGATGCAGTCTTGCAGCAACTTTCAGGACATAAAGATCTGGGAGTACATACAGAAATGTTTTCGGATGGGCTGGTGCCCTTAGTGGAAAAGGGGGTAATTACCAATGAATATAAAAAAGTACAACCAGGCAGAATCGTAACCAGTTTTATCCTTGGCACACGAAAAGTCTATGATTTTGTCAATGATAACCCGTTTGTAAATTGCATGAACGTCGCTTTTGTAAATGACAGTGATGTAATTCGTAGAAATCCAAAAGTAGTGGCGATTAACAGTGCCATTGAGATTGATCTTACGGGTCAGATCTGTGCAGATTCCATTGGTACCTTTCAATATTCAGGAATTGGGGGACAAATGGATTTTATGCGGGGAGCCTCTTTATCAGAAGGAGGAAAACCTATCATTGCAATGCCTTCTATAACGCGTACAGGTATTTCAAGAATTGTACCTTTTTTAAAACCGGGTGCAGGAGTGGTTACTACCAGAGGACATGTTCATTATATTGCTACTGAATTCGGGATTGTGAATCTGTATGGCCGGAATATGGAGCAACGGGCCCGGTTGCTAATTAGTATTGCACATCCTGATCATAGAGCGGTGTTAGAGCAGGCCTATTACGAACGATTCCGGAAATTATACGCGGAGGTTAAATGATTTATATTTTGGGGTGCTCTGAAGTCTGTTTGCTGTTGTTGATTAAAGGATAATTGGAAGATTCTTTTTAAATGTTTTGTTTTTCAGATTGATGAAGATATTTAAGAACCCTATAAGAAATAACAGGAGGCAGATCCATTGAATAGTTTGTCTTGCCTTTATAAATGGGAGATGCAGCAGTATCCCTCCAATTACAATTGCACACGCACCTTCGGCAGATAAGAGGTACCATCCTCTGAGCTCTTTTTTTTGAAATAGAGATTGCACAATTTTCAGGCAACCCCAACAGATTGCCCAGATGCTGGTAAAATATGAAAAAAGAAGGAAATTTAACAAAGGATTGAACAGCATCAGTGCGCCGAATAAACTATTTAATACACTCTCCATAAGCAACCAGATAGAGCGAGTAAGAAGTGCTCCCTCGATATAGTATAAAACTATGAGTAATAAGCCATTTAACAGAATTCCAATCCCTGAAAGTTTGATTAGCTGAAGATAGCTATCCCAGGGATAAGTAAAAATATAAACACTTATTCCAATCAATAGTATACTTGCGATCGGGGTTATCGGCCATAATGGTAGCCTATTTGTCCTGGGTTTAATTGTTACTGGTTGCATAGTAAGGCATTTATTTAAATTAAAATGGACGACTTGTTTTTTTGTCGCCGAAATGACAAGATATATTTTGTCAAAGTGCCATCCAATGAGAAGGACCTGATATCACCATGATTCCAGTCATAGTTGTTTGTTCGAAATAAATTGATGGGACTAACGGCATTTGATGTTTAATCAGCATCATTGGGCAAGTTGATTATTGTCATAGATAAGCGACAGTGGTTACCGTAGTTTTAAACCAATATTGAAAGGCTATGATGAAGGTATTATTTATATCTGATGGTGTTGATGTTGAACAAGGTGCATTTGAGTTTATCAAAGAAATAAATCGAAGGTCGCCTGTGTTTTTATATGGAATATTTTTACCAAAACGGTCGCTGGGGTATTGGCTGCTGAGGGCGGGCTCTTTTTTTTTGCTACCTCCCTATAATTTTCAAACAGAGGAAAAGCTGATTGCTGCGGCCTGCAGGTTCTCAGATTTATGCCGGGAACATCATATTAACCATTCATCCTATTCCGGAAGAGGAGAAGCCCCCCTGTTAAAACTCAGAAGGGAAAGCCGGTATGCAGATTATCTTGTGGTTAGCTATACAATTTTTCAGCAAAAGAACAAAAAATTGCGCAAGCCGCGGCAGTATTTATCCCGGATTCTGCATCATTGTGAATGTCCGGTAATCGTCGTCCCCGATCAGTTCGTGTTTCCAAGTAAAAATATTATTGCTTTTGATGCAAGCGCTTCCTCAGTATATGCCCTTAAACAATTTTTCTATTTATTACCTGATCTCGGAGCTAATTCCACGATTCTTGTAAATGTTGGCGCCAATAATAACAAAAATGGGGGGTTAAATAAAACGAATTTGGAAAGTCTTACCATAAACCATTATCATTCACTGGATCCGACCTGTTTGAGATTGAATACGGCTAATGAATTATCTGAATGGGTGGTAAGTCAACAGGCGGCAATATTAGTTGCCGGTGCTTGTGGTCGATCGAGGGCATCGCAACTGATTAAGAGAAGCTTTTTATCAGGGATACTGAAAGACAAGCGTATGCCTTTGTTTGTTGCGCACCGTTAAAGGTCAAAAAAATAAACTATTCTAAAACTTACTTTCATGGAAAATTTGCTTTTGGTTATTAATGATATTGCTTTGAATGATAAATCGCTGGAGTTTGCCTGCTACCTGGCAAGGGTAACCCAGTCCCGGCTTCAGGGGTTGTTACTGACAAAAGCTCAGGAAGAAGTGCCGTATACGGAGGGTGCGGGTAGTGAGGTCACATCGGTAGCTTCGGTTAAAAAATTACCGGGAAGTCTCCGCGAAGCCGCCCAGAATGATATCCGTCAATTCAAGAAAATTTGTAAGAAAGAACAGATTCCCTGTGTTGTAAACTGCCTGGAAGGCGATCCGTTGATGGATGCTGTTTCTGAGAGTCGTTTTGCTGATTTGATGGTGCTAGGAGGAGCAATGTCATTTGATGCTGATGATAAGCAATATCTGAGCCCGTTTGTTTGGGCATTTCTTCAGGTTGCTGAATGTCCGGTTGTTATTGTATCCGATCAGTCGTCCGAAATCGATGAAATCGTGCTCACTTATGATGGCTCTGCATCTTCTTTGTTCGCCTTCAGACGATTTGCCCATTTGTTTCCATGTTTTAAAAATAAACAGATTGTTGTAGTCTCCGCAGATCGGTTCCCTGAAATTAGGCATGAGCGATTGATAAGAGATCAGTTGGAGGAATATTATCCTCAAATAGAATTTGAGGTGTTGTACACTAAGAATTTTGACAGTAAACTATTTGATTTTTACCGGAGAAGAAGCAATTGCTTTATTGTAATGGGAGCATCGGGAAGAACGAATCTTTCAGAAGTGGTATCGAATGACAAAATGCCTTTGGATAGAGAAGCGATTGGGCATCCTGTTTTTATCTCCCATTTTTAAGAGATTAATTTTCTATAATGCAAAAGCCGGAGCAAAAAAACAACGAGGCGATAGCCTTTATATTCCAACAGATAGCACTCTGCTACCGCTACCTGGGTGGGGAGCAGTTCCGGGTGTCAGCCTATGAAAGAGCAGCTAACAGGCTGCTTAATATGCAGGAAGATATTGGGGTCTATGCTTCGGATACCAAAAGACTGGAGGCTCTTGGTAATATTGGCGTTAGCACGGCAAAGAAAATATCCGAATATCTCAGAACGGGTAAGATCGCACTGTTCAGCCGTTTAAAAAGGCAAGTGCCCTACGGGTTGTTAGACTTAATGGATATAAATGGTTTTGGCCCTGCAACGATAAGAATTCTTTACAATCAATTGGGCATAAAGAATGAAAGCGAGCTTCTGGATGCGCTGAATGGTCGGCGACTTGAAGGAGTTAAAGGGATCGGTAAACGGAAGATTGAAGACATGAAGGTGTCATTGGCGGTAACAAGGAAGGGAACACCCCTGTTGCTTAAGGATGGCCGGAGAATCGGAAACGCCCTGATTGGTGTACTAAGAAAAATGCCGGGCGTGCAACATGCGGAACTGTGTGGCAGTATCCGCAGAAAAAGTAAACTAATAGGAGATATTGACATCCTTATTATTGCGGAGCCTGAAGACCGGTCAGCAATTGTAAAGGCTTTTATTGCCTCCAAACATATTCTGCGGGTATTGGTTAAAGGAATCAATAAGACGAGTGTTTTACTGAAGTGCCGGAATATCCAGGTAGATATTCGGCTCGTTCGCGCCTATGAATATGGTGCAGCATTGCTTTATATGACGGGGTCCCGGGAACATACGATTCATTTACGCCTGATTGCCAAACGGAAAGGTTATACGATGAATGAATACGGGATTTTTGAAGTTGCAACGCACCGGAGGTTAGCCGGATTGACAGAAGAAGATATGTATAGCGTATTGGGATTAAGGTATATTCCCCCGGAATTACGCTTAAACAATGGTGAAATTGAGGCGGCAGCCTTGAATCGGGCTATTGCCATATAAGGTCGCTGTCAGTAGCATCTATAGGAATTTTACGAAGACCCAATCGGATACAAGGCTCTTTTATTTGAACAAACTGTGGCAACGGTTTCAAAAGATAACTATGCTAATTAAAAATAAAATACAGGAATTATGTAGCAATTGCATACGGGATTTTTTCGCTATTCTGCTGATTCTGTGTACAATAATGGCAACCAGTACAAATGCACAAGGACGCTTTATTAGCAGGCCATTGTCAAATCCCTCAATGGTGGACGCATTTTACCGTCAACGGGAAGGCCGTTTATTCTGGTTTGGGGCTGGAGCTGGAACGGAAGGAACCATGCGAAACGAACTGATCAGAATATTTAAGGAGGAGGCAGTTCTTCAGGGGTTGGACTCCCTGAAGTATCTGTCAATGCTGCCAGCCACTATTGCAGACCTGGATTCGTCTGAAAGTGAGGTGTGTGACCGCATGTTTACAGATGCCGCGTTCGCCTATTTTGCGGATCTCTATGGGGGGGATCCCAGGGTAAGGACACGGGTTGGTAGTGATGAAATCACCGGGAAATATGGGATGATTGATCGTCAATATATTGTCGACCGTCTAAGCGAAGTAAATAGTAGCGCTCTCCTGAAGGCCCTGGTGCCGGCTCTCGAGCCATCGCAACCCCTGTATTTGTCATTAAAAGATGAACTGCAAAAGCAGTTGGAGTTGGGAGACCGGAAGAAAATCGCATCACTGGTGATCAGTCTCAATAATTTTCGCTGGTTCTGTCATTTCAGATTTAAGAATTTTATAGTGGTTAATATCGCTTCAGCGGAGTTAAATTATTTTGAGCAAGACTCGGTAATATTAAATATGCGGATTGTAGCGGGGAAGCCTTCAACGATGACACCGCGATTTGTTACGTACTGCGATCAGGTTATTCTTTATCCCTATTGGAATGTGCCCAGGAGCATTGCCGTTAATGAAATTCTTCCCTTTTGCAAGAAAAGCCTCGTGGTGCTCGATATCCTAAAAATGCAGGTGATTAACAGTAAAGGCGAAATTGTTGATCCAAAACGATTGGATTGGAAAAAGTTTACAGCCAAGAATTTTCCCTATCGCTTTCGCCAATCTACGGGCTGTGATAATGCATTAGGTGTTATAAAGTTCAACTTAACCAGTCCCTATAGTGTCTACCTGCATGATACAAACCTGAAATCAGATTTTAAGGCGGAGAAAAGATATTTCAGTCATGGTTGTATACGGATCGAGCAACCGCTTGAACTGGCGAATGAGATTTTGGAAGACAAGCTCGATGAGGGTTTTTTAAAAGCCAGTATTAAGGGCCAGCAACCTATTGCAAAAAAAGTAGCTGAACCTGTACCGGTTTTTGTTTTGTACATGACGGCTGAGGCCACTGCCAGTGGCGCAGTGAAGTATTTCCCGGATGTATATGGCTTGTTATAGACTCCCGCCTTTATGCATTTTGACCGTTCGGTTTTGTGCGGTCTTTTTTCGATGACAGGACTCAAACATGCCGGTGATGACAGTCATTGAAATAGGATGAAGCCAAAGTTAAATTTGATTTTAAAGCTATGAGTTAGCTTAAAAAAAATTTATTATTTAAAAACATTAAAACAAAAGATCATGAAAAGTGACATTCAAATTCAAAAAGATGTAATGGAAGAATTGAATTGGGACCCGGTTTTAAGCGCAGCTGAAATCGGAGTGGCTGTAAAAGAGGGGGTGGTGACGCTGGGAGGTCAGGTGAGCACTTATTCTCAAAAACTTGCGGCAGAAAAAGATGCAAAAAAAGTCGCCGGGGTAAAAGCAGTGGCAGAAGATATCCAGGTCGGCGTTTCCTCTGCTTATCGCAAGACAGACACAGAAATAGCGGAAGCAGTATTGAACGCTTTAAAATGGCATTCGGCTGTACAGGAAGAGAAAATCAAAATTAAAGTCGAAGATGGGATTGTGCAGCTTGATGGAGAAGTGGAATGGGAATATCAGCGTAATAACGCAAAATCAGCCATACAAAATCTGGCCGGAGTACGCAGCGTACTGAATTATATTACTGTAAAGCCAAAAGTAACCACCTCAGGCGTTCAGCAAAAAATAAGGGATGCATTCGACCGCAGCGCAACTGTTGACGCAGAGCGTATTGGTATTGATGTTTCTGGCAGTAAAGTTACGCTGCACGGTAAAGTGCGTTCATTTGCGGAAAAAGAAGATGCTGAACAGGCTGCCTGGAATGCTCCGGGTGTCTCCAGTGTAGAAAATGAGCTTGAGATTGATTTGGTGGAATTTGCCTTTGATTAAAAAGTGAGCTGAGAGATAAGGATTTGGGCAACACAATTTGAAAAAGTATCTCCCGGCATATTTGTTTAAACCAGGAATCATAAACCCTCATTGTCGTTTGGGCAGGTTTCGATTTGAAACCTGCCCTTTTTCCGGGGCAATACCAGGGGTAACTGAAAAAACTGAAATATCTCAATGATGGAACCGGTTGAGTGCTCTCAAATGTAGCAAAATTAGTTGGGTGCAATAATAGAAGAGGGGGCATTATGGCACTGCAGTTAATGGAAAGATTGGATGATAGCCACGCATAGAGAGCGTAACGGCAAACCTCCCTGACTCATCAGGCAATCTGTTGAGTCAGGGAGGTTTGTATCGGGTATTATTGCAGCTCTGTGTCTGTTTGGGGGAGCCAGCCTTGGCGCAGCTGATTTTAAGTTTTTTTTGCTCCGTTAGGCTCAATTTCAAAGCTGAGTTTGGCAACAATGCGATACTCAGTAATTTTATTGTTTTTAACTACAGCACTGTGATCTTTGATATACACAGAGCGGATATTTTTGACGGTTTGGGAAGCTTCATGTACCGCTTGAGATACGGCGTCCTCCCAACTTTTAGTGGAGCTGGCCATTAGTTCCAATACTTTTACAATTGCCATAAAAAAATTTTAAGATGAAAGAATCTGCTGGAATTTGAGTTATTGCATTTATGCGGGTTCCTGCTTTGTTGCTTTTGACCGGCCAAATGCATTGTCCGTTTTTGACGCCATTTTTTTGCAGGCTGCCATTATTTTTTTTCTGGTGTCACTACCTTTTTCTGGAGCAAATAGGCTGCCTATAGTAGCACCCGCGGCCAGACCCGCTGCAACCGCTGTCAAAGTTTTACTAAGCTGATTCATGATTTTTTTTTATTGTTAATAATCTCTAAGATAATCTGATCAGTGGCCGATAAAAAATGATGCGACTCATCAGACGTGATGATGCAGGTCAATTTGAAGCAGGACTGTTAGGAAGTGCATAAAAGATAGGAACTGATGATTGCTGCCGCTGGCTTTGGCAGTCATTATTAGGGATGATTAAAGTCATTTATTCTATGAGGAATTTCCTGGTATTTTAGTTATTATTATGACGCTAAGATTCTTTTTGTGCATCTTCATAAAAAGCATAGTAAAAGTAGTTATCAGCCTCAGGACAGGCTATTACTTCTCAAAGGCGGGATTGAATATTTTGAATTATTGCGTGATTTGATCCTTACCGCCGAGCAGAGTATACATATTCAAATGTATATTTTTCGCTATGACAATGCCGGCCAAATGGTTATGGAATGGTTGTGCCAGGCTGCCAGGAGAGGAGTCAGTGTTTATCTGCTGGTTGATGGCTATACAACACATCTGGCTTTTAATATACTGCACCGTATTGAAAGTGAGGGCGTACAAGTGGAGCGGTATGAGCCGCTGTTTAAAAACGGTGCCTTTTATTTTGGCAGAAGGATGCATCATAAAATTGTAGTGGCAGATGGACGTCGCGCGCTTGTGGGAAGTAATAATATTGATGACGATTATTATGGTAGCCTAAGTCATCCCGCCTGGTTGGATATGGCCTTGTTTGTAGAGGGTACCGTGGCGGGAGAACTGGAACGAATATGTGTACAGTTGTGGAATAAGGAAGCTGCTCGTAACAGACCAATGTGCCAGACAACGCAGCAGGTGAGATATTTAGAAAAAGGAGTTGAGCGTATATCGGTAAGAGTACTCCGTAATGACTGGGTCCGTAACCGGAATGACATTTGGAAAAGCTATTTTAACCTGCTGAGCAAAGCCAAGGAGGAAGTATATCTTGTGAGTAGTTATTTTCTGCCCGGGAAGCGGTTACGCAGACAAATGAAATTGGCGGCTTGCAGAGGGGTTAAGATCAAAGTAATTACTGCAGGCTTGTCGGATGTTTTAATTGCCAAGCAGGCCGAGCGTTATCTTTACCCCTGGCTGCTTCGTAACCACATAGAAGTGTATGAGTACCAGGATAGTATATTGCATGCTAAAATGGGAGTCAGAGATGGCCGTTGGCTGACCCTTGGCTCTTTCAATATCAATAATATCAGCACTTATGCCAGTATTGAGTTAAATCTTGAAGTTCGTAACCGCCCATTTGTTCGTCGGGTGCAGCAGGAGCTGGAGCAGCTGATCGTAGCTCATTGTACGCCGGTCAGCCCGGATCACTATCTTCATCAAAGGCCATTTGTAAGGTTGTTTGAACGTCTTTGCTACAACTTTATTCGCATCCTACTTTATGTGTGCACTTTTTATTTCAAACGTGAGCGTTTCGGCAATCAATAGAATGGTAGGCCTGTTCACGCGCATTTTGAAGCGCCGAAGAGATTAACTGGCTTGCAGCCAGGGTAGAAGTGGATGCTTGTTAATGGTTTAAGTTGAAAAGTACGATCAGGGGTAGGGATGATGAAGATCATCGGTCTTTGCGATGTAGAATGATAATTTCGAATATGGATCAATGATTGGCGTGCAACTATTAAAAAGATCCTATCCACTATGCCACAAGCTATTTCAATAAAACTATTCTTATCTGAAGCAGGTGATTTAGCCCAGTTTGCAGGGAGGTTTTTTCGCCAGTGTTTCAGGCCACCTTATGAAGTTGCAGAATTTATTAGGCAGTGTTTTGTGATTGGTTACCGGTCACTTGGTCTGGTAAGTCTTACCACGTTTATTATGGGATTGGTATTGACCATGCAGCTTCGTCCTTCTATGGTAGCATATGGTGTGGCCTCACAGATCCCGGCCATTGTGGGTATTGCTATTGTACGGGAGATAGGCCCCGTGATTACTGCTTTGATATTTGCAGGAAAGATCGGTAGTAGTATCGGTGCAGAACTGGGCTCTATGAAAGTAACAGAGCAGATAGATGCTATGGAAGTAAGCGGAACCAATCCGTTTCGATATTTGGTGGTGACCCGCATTTTAGCAGCTACACTGATGCTGCCGGTATTGGTGATGCTGGGCGATGCCATTGCTCTGTATGGGGCTTATCTTGGTGTCAATATACGGGGGATTACAAGCTTTAACCTGTTCTGGTCACAGGTCTTTGATAATCTTTCATTCAGTGATGTGCTGCCTGCTTTTATCAAAAGCTACTTTTTTGGATTTGCTGTAGGAACGGTTGGCTGTTACAAAGGATATAGCAGCCGCAAAGGCACAGAAGGCGTTGGTCGCTCTGCCAATTCCGCAGTGGTGGTCTCTTCCGTTGTGATTTTCATCATTGATTTACTTACCGTACAAATTGCAGATGCAATGGGTCTTAACTAAAATTTGGACGGTATGCGTATACACACCCAAATAGAACAGGATTTGCCGGAAGCGTTACCCGTGTTAATTGTAAGGCATCTTTATAAGTCGTTCGGAGAGAATCAAGTACTCGTTGATTTCAACCTGGAACTGAAAAAAGGAGAGAGCGTAGTAGTACTGGGAAGATCGGGATCCGGTAAGTCTGTTTTGATTAAATGCATTATTGGTTTGCTAAAACCAGATCAGGGTGATGTGGTGCTTTTAGACGTACGTGTACCGGATGCAACGGGAGAGAGCCTGGATCAGCTACGGGCTAAAGTGGGATTTCTGTTTCAAAGTAATGCGCTCTATGATTCGATGACGGTACGGGAAAACCTGGAATTTCCGCTGCGCCGCCACTGGATGCGCCTGACACATCAGCAGGTTAACGAAAGGGTATTGGAAGCATTGAATGATGTGGGCCTGGCGCATACCATAGAAATGATGCCGGAAGAGCTGTCAGGGGGGATGCGCAAACGGATTGCATTGGCACGTACACTGATCCTGAAACCGGAGGTGATTCTGTACGATGAGCCTACGACCGGCCTGGATCCGATAACCGGTAGGGAAATTATCGGATTAATGATGGATATGCAGAAAAAATACAATACGACATCGCTGATTATCTCCCACGATATGAATTGCGTAAAAATCGCAGGAAAAAGAATTGTGATACTGATCGACGGGAAGTGTTATGCTGATGGGAACTATGAAACTTTTTGCCGGAGCAATGATGTCCGGATTAAACAATTTTTTGAATAAATAACATGGCCAAGCGAACTTCTGATAATATAAGGTTAGGAACCTTTGTCCTGGCGGGGCTGCTGGTATTGGTCTTGCTGTTGTATATGATTGGTAAGAACGAGCACCTTTTCGGAGCAACCTATATGCTAAAAGCGCGATTTTTTAATGCACGGGGGCTTGTGAAAGGTAATAACGTACGCTTTTCCGGTATACAGGTAGGTACTGTAAGAAAGATCACAATAGAGGAAAACACGCAGATAGAAATAGTGATGTCAATCGACAGAAAGATGCGGCAGGTGATCCGCAAGGATGCTGTTGTTGCTATTGGCACAGACGGATTGGTTGGTGATAAAGTGGTAGATATTACGCCAGTCTCTTTAACCAGTAGGCTGGCTCAGGAAGGTGATACATTGATTACGAGAGCCTCTGCAAACCTGACGAACATGTTAGATACACTGGATCAATCAAGTAGGGATATTGCCGTGGTTGCTGCGGAACTGAAAATTACGGCGCAGCGTATTAACAGGAGTGCTATTTGGCGCCTATTGGATGACAGCACGGTTCCTGAAGATGTGAAAGCGACGCTGTTCAATATCCGGAAAGCCAGCAGCCGGGTATCGGGAATTGCCGGCAAATTGGATGAAATGGTGAACGATGTCCAGAATGGGCAGGGCGCAGCAGGAACGATTTTAAAGGACTCCCTGTTTGCGAGCAATATTCGCCTGGCAGGGGATAAGATCTATTCGGCCAGCGAAACTGCCGACTCTCTGGTTGTACTGCTCAAAAATGTGGCGGACAATGTGCATAATGGGGTGGTAGAGAAAAATGGGCCGGTCCATGCGCTGCTCTACGATACAACAATCGCACAAAAGCTGAATATCAGTCTCGATAATATTCAGAAGGGAACGGATGGATTCAACCAAAGCATGGAGGCGTTGAAGCACAACTTCCTATTAAGAGGTTATTTCAGGAAACAGGAGAAGAAAAAAATAAGTAAATGATGTTCTAACGAGGAGATAGGTTCCACACCTGGAAGGAAAGCATATTTCCCTATGAGGTATACTTCTTATTCTTTAAATTTTCTCCTGTGATTATTAGTAATGCCTGGGTATTTTTATTAATATCATATTGGGTTAATTGCGACAGACAATGATCAATATGTTTTTCATTCGTCTCCATTTCACGGAATGTTATTGCCGCCTTTTCCATTCCCAATTCTTTTGCAAAAACGCCTGCAGTTTTATATAAAAGTATTTTAAAGTGATTGATCGCTTGTATACAGGTAACTAAACAGGCATCCATTATTTCCGGATCGCTGCACTGTTTTATCTTTTCATTTGCCTCTTTCACAAATGCCTCCAATGCCCGGTCAATAACAATTGGGGCATTAACCTCCTCTTGATAAAAGCTTTCCAGTTTTGCAGCATGTTGCCGTACAACATCATGATAATCATATAAAATGGTTCTTAACTGTCTTGATCTTGCCAGAATAATCCATTCCCTGAGGTTCTGTTTCATCTGTGTTTCAATTGAGGTCAGTTTGCCGGCTTCATGATTGCAGAAATGATGGAGGGACGAAATACTATTGTCATTTTTTACCATATCGCTTTTTAATCCCTATAAATGTACAACCGTCATCCATCTGCCAGGATGATACTTATCAAAATCAATTCTGATTGAAGTCATTGGTTCCCTATTATTGAATAGAGTTACTTTGAAATAAGTCAAAATAGATTGGTATAGCAGGAATTTAACAAAGGATGCTTCGCCAAACAAAATGAAGGACTTTACGGTAAGGATATACTGGTGAAAAATCGTTAGTGAGGCTAAGGCTTACCGGGAATAGGGGTAAATATTTTATAAATAGCGGCTTTATACTTAAATAATTTGTTTATGAAAAAGATTTTTATTCTTGGTATATTCCTTGCTCAGTTTTTACCGGTTACTGCTTTCCATTTTGAATTTGGCAGTCGTGTGATCATCAGCCAGCCCGTATATGGTGATCTCTATGTTGGAGGGGAAAATATCACGATCAATGCACCCGTCTACGGAGATCTGGTTATCGCTGGTGGAACAATCATCATTAATGATACAGTTGAAAATGATATCCTGTTAGCCGGTGGTACCGTCCTCTTTAATGGTTACGTAGGAGATGATATACGCTGTACCGGTGGCAATATTCGCATCAGTAAAAATGTAACCGGTGACGTTTTGGTTGCAGGCGGTGAGGTAGTTGTTGACAGGGGCGTTACTATTGGAGGTTTGGCGTTCTGTGGGGGGCGGATTACGGTTAATGGAAATGTAGACGGAGCCGTCAGCGGTATTGTTGGGCAGCTCAATCTTAACGGAGATATTGCAAAAGGTATCACCTATCGCGGGGGAACGCTCAGTATAAATGGCAGCGTTGGAGACACGTCCATACTTGGCGCGCAATACATTATCTTAGGAGATAAAGCTGTTTTTAATAAGGATGTCCGATACTGGAGTGAGCAGGGAAAGATTGATTTTAGTAACCACATGAAAAATGCGAAAGCGATTTACGATCCCGCCTTGCGCGTAGAAAACGCAAAGTGGTATTTTCTAGGCATGACCAGCGTCTTTTTATTGTTATGGTACCTGGGCATGGTGCTTTTGATGATTCTGATTATACAATACTTATTTCCCCGTACCCTAAAAAATGCTGCCAATAACGTGTTTGATCATCCATTAAAATCTATTGGATTTGGGTGCCTGTTTTTTATTGGAGTTCCGGTAGCTGCCGGAATCACTTTTTTGACTTTAGTGGGTATGCCTGTGAGTATACTATTGATTTTCGCTTACCTGGTCCTTGTTCTTCTTGCAACAGTAATTACGGCGGTTGTTATGGCAAACTGGCTCAATAACAGATTTGAAATGAAATGTAGTTATTGGCGTCTGGCATTTGCAGCCTTCTGGATTTTTGTAGCATTGAAATTGATAACCTTGATGCCTGTCATCGGGTGGATTATAGTGATCCTTTTAATATGTGCTTGTTTTGGTGCTATAGTACTGAGTATTTCCTGGAGGAAAAAATCAACAGTTACAATATAATACGTAATATTTTATTATATAAGCAATGCCCGCAAAAATGACTTTCACGTCCGGCCGTGCTGCCTGCAGGTTAAATCAAAGAGTTAATGGTATATATCAAAGTTGATGAAAAAAATTATTTCATTATGAAAACTAAAATTCCTGTGAATGGTACACTTTCCTCCTTGAGAAAGGAGGATGGGAATACTTGCATCTCCGTAATACTTCCGGCACATCAATTCTCGACAGAAAAAGCACTGATCAAAAATACTTTGAATGATGCCCTGGCTAAAGTGAAGGAATTATTGTATTACGAGGGTCGGGAGGCTGAAATAGAAGTTTTAATGCGATACGCAGATGAGTTGTCAGGGACCATCGATTTTACAAACAATGCAGAAGGTTTGGGACTTTTTGTATCTTCTGGTGCTAAATTGGTTGTAAGATTTCCTTTTCCGGTAGAGGAAAAGGTAATGGTGACGGATCATTTTGAATTACGAGAATTAATGTACAAGGAGTACTATGCAACTCCTTATTATCTTCTATTGCTTACGGCACAGGGCGGCCGCTTGTTTCAGGGCAGCTGGAATACAGTTTTTGAAATAAAGGATAATGGTTTTCCAATGAGTTATACAGATGATTATATATACGCAAGGCCTGCACATAGTTCGTCTTCTGCAGGCTATGCGCATGTAAAAGATTTTGAAAAAGATAAATCGGAATTGGAAACCATACGGTTGAGAGACTTTTTCCGGCATCTGGATAAAGCGCTGGACGCCTGTCTGGTAACGGATGCACCATTGATAGTACTGGGAGTAAAGAAAGAACTGTCCCTGTTTGCTCAGGTTAGTAGCCATTTACAACAGGTTATTGATAAAATTGCAGGTAACTATAATCATGATAATAAAAAACAACTTGCCCAGCTGGCCTGGAACGTGATGCTGCGGTATTTTGAGAATGAAGCAAAAGATCTTATGGAAACATTTGAGGAAAAACTAGGTGAGCATCTTGGCCTTTCAGACATCCAGGATATCTGGGTGGCTGCCCGGGAAGGAAGAGGACTAAAGTTGCTGGTGGAAAAAGATTACAGGCGACCTGCATTTCTTGCAGAAAACGAGTATCATCTTTATCTGCATCCTCCCAAAAAAATGAAAAAAGCATTGCCGGATGTTGTTGCCGTTATTATTGAAAGCGTATTAGAGAAAAATGGCAGTATTTGTTTTGTAGAGAACGGGTTACTAAAACAGTATAACAGGATGGCTTTAATATTGCGTTATTGAATAATGCCCTGAATCCGGCTTTTAAATCGATCCGATATATCCAGAATACATTCAACCTGAAAAAAAGGCATATGTCAAAGCAAGAAAAAAGCGCAATACCGAAGCAGATAGCTCCGATGCTTTGTAAATTAGTGAGGGCGCTTCCTGAACTGGAAAATTATTTGTATGAGATCAAATGGGACGGTTACCGCGCTATTTCCTATGTAAAGGAGAGTATGGTTCATATGGATTCCAGAGGCGGACTTAACTATACTGCCAGGTACCCGCAAATAGAAAAAGCGCTGAGGAACTTAAAGCATGATGTAATCATTGACGGAGAGATAGTAGTTTTCAATGATGAAGGGAAACCTGATTTTGATGCACTTCAAAAATATAATGGTGAAAATACGCCAATCAGCTACTGCGTTTTTGATTTGCTGTGGCTGGACGGCCAAAACCTGGAACAGCGTCCACTGACGGAAAGAAAGGAATTATTGAAGGAACTTGTAAATAAGCGTGCAGTTTTTAAGTTCAGTAAAAGCTTTGATGATGGGCAGTCATTATACAAGCAAATGCTGTCTCAGAATCTTGAAGGCGTTGTAGCAAAGCGCAAAGATAGTCCATATAGGGAAGGGGAGCGTGGTAATGACTGGTTAAAAATCCCAACAAGGAAGCGGCAGGAGTTTGTAATTGGGGGCTGGGCTGAATCTTCCAAAAAGCGTCCTTTTAAAAGCCTTCTTTTCGGGGCCTATGAAAATGACCGGTTTACCTGGATTGGCCGTAGCGGAGGTGGCTATAAGGAAAAAGAAATGGTTGATATTCTGGAGAAGCTTAAGGCACTGGAAATGAAAACTTCTCCCTTTGTGAATCCGGTCCTGGACGCTAAAGGGGCGATGGTACATTATGTACGCCCAAGGCTTGTTGCTAATTTTGAATTCGCTACCTGGACAAAAACGGGAAGAATCCGAAAACCTGCAACATTTTTGGGTTTCCGCAACGACAAAAGGCCTGCAGATGTGGTACGGGAAATACCCGAAACCCTAAATGCAATCAAGAATGAGGTTGCGAATGCCAAAACGGATCGCTAAAAAAGCCGTTTTTGAATTTAATGCAGCACAAATAACAAATGCAAAATTGTTATGCGGGAAACCCGGGCTAAGCTGAGATCATTCGCTTCGCATTTTTCTATATACAAAAAAACCAACAATCATTGGCAGCCAAAATGATAATGCCCTATATAAGATCGTGATTATCAGTGCTGAGCTAAGATGTACGCCGAGTCTTGAAAAAAAATAGGTCATACCACTTTCATATAAAATAAGCCCACCGGGAGATATTGGTAACAGAGAGATGATTCTTGTTAACAGAAAACCTGCAGATACCGTAAGCAGATTAATTGCTAAACCAAAGCCGTGAAACAGGGCCAAAATTGTAAAAGCATCTGAAAGGAAAATAAGAAACTGCAACCCCACTGCCCGATATACCGCCGTTTTGTGTTCGTGAAAAAATTGCGTAGGCCTTTCCACCTGCTCCTTTGTCGTAAAAAAGGTTTGAAACTTATCCGCCAGCTTTGTAAATAACTTTATTGATGCCAGTTTTTTTTGGAGGGCATCTATTGTATATTTATTTGAAAGAACATTTACACTCAGGCCAAATAAAAAATAGACAATAAAACCGGTACCAAAAATAATATACAGTGAACCAGGTATGTTTAGAAAAAGCATGCTGAGCATCACTACCAAAATAATAATGATTTCAATGGAAGCATAAAAACTTAAAAGCTCTACCGAAATGAGCGAAATTATATTAGAGACGGCAATTTTGCTTTTCTGCAAATAATTAAATAAAAAAGTATTACCACTGATTCCTGCGCTTGGGATGGTTTGATTAAAAAATAATGTAATAAAGCTGATCTTAAATAACCTCCATACGGTCTGATGGATATGAATATCAAATCCGAGCAATAACTGCTGATAGACCATTGCCCCAAAGAAATAAGTGCCGATTTGACCTAAAACGGCGAGCAAAAGCCAATATGGATTTATCGTTTGGAAAAGCTCGAAATCCGTTTTGATTTCTCCAAAATAATAAACAGCAAATAGGGATATTAAAATGGCAAGCCCATAGAAGATGAGATTTCCTATTGAAAATAGTTTTTTATTTTCCGGTTTTTCATCCATGACTTTAGGGCAGTTTAAAATTAGGTCCTGACTGGTTGGGAAAAAAGGTACAACTTCAGGTCACAATTCATATTGATATCCAAGACTTATTACAGCAGCCCCTGTTTTATTTTTGCCGTTAGCGCTATTTTTCTGAATGATGATTAAACCATAATTGCCGCCAACTTCAAAAAAAATGCTGCCCCTTACAATCTTATAGCCTAAGCCCAGGTGACCCGTTATCCCCGCATTGAAACGATGCAAATCACTGATGATATTATCATTGCTATCGAATGATTGGGGCTCTGGACTAAGCGGCTGGGTTTTATTTTTATCCAGATAAATGAGGCTGGAGCCTTTTGTACTATTTTTTGCATTTAAAAGGTAGCTGGCAAATGGTCCTGCCGCAATATAGGCTCCCCAGTTCTTTTTTAGATCCAAGCGATACTTAACTAATATGGGCAACATGAGGTAAGTCATTTTTGACTGGCTTTTGTAATCAGCATAAAGATAAGCTGGTGCGGCTCCGGGCGGGAATTGTTGCGCCATCTCATCCGGTATTTTAAAGGCCTGCATTCCATTCTTTTTCCCACCCTGAACTGAATGTTCCAATTGCGGCTGAATAGAGAAATGTTTATTGATGTGAAATTCAGCCTGTATGGCACCATACCCATTTAATTGTGAGCTATACCCGGAACTAAGGGGGTTATCTGAATTTCCGGAAGTTAAATTAGGGATGCTTAGCCCCACTTTGAAACCCATTTCTATTTTCGATTGGGCGAAGGAAATCTTGACAATCAAAATAACTACTATAAAAAGCGTATAACGTTTCATTTGAATTCGATTTTTTTAGTGCAGTTGTCTCTCGTTAATAGTTGATCTATTGTTTTTTTAAAAAAACTAATTCAATGTAAAATTATCATTCCCGTTAAAGGCAGATCAATGATGTCAGTCACAGCTAAATGTGATGTTAATTATAGTCAGTAAGCTTTATCCGTTGTAAAAGCCAGATGTAGGAACCTGTTACAGTCAGCATTATGACTATGCCCTTAAAACAATGGTTGTTTTCCCGGATTTTCTTTAGGAATATGCTTGCCTCTTTTGGGCTTATTCTGGTGCACCGGGTGCGTGATTACCAAAATAACTACCACCTGTATTTTCAAAAGGAACCCTTTGCGCTTCGTTATGTAAATGAAATCTTCAATAAGTTACATGAATATCATATGATCATCAATCGTAAAAGGGGTGTTATTTAAAAACGCAAATTACCTTGTTATAGTTGTGATTGTCTGACCAAACTATTGTATATTCCAATAAGGCAAAAACAACCACTGAAAACAGGGAGTATGTAAAAATTAATGAATCCTATTTAATTTAAAATCTAAATTCGGATAATGTCTCCAAACTGGTTAATGAATAAGTCGATTGTAAATCAATGTATTAGGGGTGAAGAGGATGGTTCTGGTTTCTTTATTGGCAATTTTAAAATCTTCCTCTCTGGAAGAAGTGGCCAGCATTACATTGAGTTCCTGAGATTTCCTCTGCGATGGCTTCTTTAAGAGTGGGATGGGCGTATTATTGAAATAACTAAACATCTTCTCTTTTATATCTGGCAATTACAACCATGGTGATCGTAATCACTACCAGGTATAGAAATGTTGTATTGTAGAATGAATAGTGTTCCATATTGCTCTGCGTAACATTGAATAACGTAAAGGCATTATCGCCTGTCCTTGAGACCAGTGCCTGCGCATAATTCCAGCCAAAATGCAACCCAATCGGAAATAATAGCTTTTTTGTTTTTATGTAACCCAGGCCAAATAACAAGGATCCCATTCCTGTGGTAAGCATCACTTTTCCCATTTCAAGTGGCGTCATCGAGGAATTGATATGCATCAGCCCAAAGGGAATAGCAATGGCAATTTGTGCGACCCACGGCCTGTAGTTTTTCAACAATTCCTGAAAAGGATATCCTCTAAATACAAATTCCTGAACAAAGGCTGACCATAAAACCATAATGAGTGTTATCACTAAATTTATGACCGAAATTTGTTTATTCAGATGCCATTGCTCCTTTGCAAACCATATTATTAAAAGGGATG
Organism: Niabella beijingensis; assembly: GCF_020034665.1. Taxonomy (NCBI): domain Bacteria; kingdom Pseudomonadati; phylum Bacteroidota; class Chitinophagia; order Chitinophagales; family Chitinophagaceae; genus Niabella; species Niabella beijingensis. Next base: position 1,478,140 of record NZ_JAIQDI010000002.1, read on the forward strand.
TGACAATAAACATCAGAAGGCCGATCCCTGATCCAATAAAAAAATTTTTCCAATCCCTTTTGCGTGTGGGAATAAACCCGATTGTAGTAATTGCTAGCTTTTGCTTGCGCAAGATCCATAAGCTCGATAAAAATGATACGCAAAAATAAAAGAACAGGTTATCCAGTACGGGGACAAATTTTGCAATTACTGTTGCTATTGATAAAACCAGAAAATACATCATGACCGTTAACCACGGCTGCAATCCTTTTGGCGTAGACATTCTTTTGAATTTATAGTAAAGATAGAATAGCGGATCTTTGATAAGGCGAAAAACCGGTAAACTGCTATAACTAATCGGTAAATAAGATTGCTTTCTGTTTTTGAGCTTTGGATTGTGGCGAACCTATAACTTATGAAAGTACAATCCAATACTTGGTATGGCCTTCAGTTTGAAAACCTGATTTGTCTGGATAATGAGAGGAATGTTACGACGCGCGCATATTACAAATCAAGCCGGCGGATTGCAGGATGGAGACAAAATAACAGAATATAAGGATTAAGACGAAGTTGTCGTATCTTTTACATTGGCAATCAGCTCCTGTTCGAATTGAAACAGAGGGTATTTGCCATGACGAACTATTATTTATTTGAGTATAGCTCTGAATTCCAATGTCTTATAATATTCCCGATCATTTTAAGGGCCTGACGGAGCGCCAGGTGATTGCTTCGAGAAAGCAGTACGGTTACAACCAAATGGGAAAAGTAAATAAAGGCAGCTGGCTTGAATTATTGATGGGTGTACTGAAAGAACCAATGCTTATCCTGCTTTTTGCCATTTCAATTATTTACGTTTTGATCGGTGATTATGGAGAAGCCTCGTTTATGTTTTTTGCAATCATCGCTGTTTCTGCGATTTCTTTTTATCAGGATAATCGCAGTAAAAAAGCCCTGGAAGCATTGGAAAGACTGAATGAGCCTTTGAGTGTTGTGATCAGGACTTCTGCAGTAGTACAAATTCCCACACATGAAATAGTAGTAGGTGATCTCTGTATTACGGAAGAGGGGAAAATGATCAATGCTGACGGGCGCATTGTACACAGCAACGATTTTTCGGTGAACGAGGCTTCGCTTACTGGTGAGAGTTTATCAGTTTTCAAGAACAGTAATGCAGAAGATAATAAAGTCTATAGTGGTACAGTCGTTGTTTCCGGTTTGGCAATCTTTGAAGTAGAAAAAGTAGGAAAAGAAACCCGTATCGGCAAAATTGGTGAATCGATAGCCGGAATAAAGGATGAAACATCTCCACTGCAATTGCAGATCCGAAGGTTTGTTAAGGTGATGGCTATTACCGGTATTGTTATTTTTCTGATAGTCTGTGCTTTTAATTATTACCATACCAGGAACCTCATTGAAAGCCTGCTTAACGGTCTTACGCTTGCCATGTCTGTACTTCCTGAGGAAATCCCCGTTGCTTTTACCACTTTTATGGCACTGGGTGCCTGGGAGCTGATGCGGGAAGGTATTATTATCAAGAGAAGCGCTATTGTTGAAACTCTGGGCAGCACAACGGTGATCTGTACCGACAAAACGGGAACCATTACTGAGAATAGCATGGAACTAAAATACCTGTACGATTACCAGTCGGACAAGACTTTTAGTGAAGGAGAATTTGGTGCTGCCAGCCTTGAAACGCTGATCGATTACGCTATGTGGAGCAGTGAACCCGTTCCGTTTGACCCGATGGAAAAAACACTACATCGGGTATATGAGCAAACGAAAAAAAAAGATTTGCGTAAAGAGTACCAGCTCTTTTATGAATATCCTTTGGAGGGGAAGCCTCCAATGATGACCCATCTTTTTGAAAATGGGGATGAGAAGCGCGTTATAGCTGCAAAGGGTGCGCCGGAAGCTATTATTGCTGTTTCCAGACTCTCTGGGGAAGCGAAAAATAAGATAAGAAGTGTTGTAGAAAAATTTGCCCGACAGGGATATCGGGTTTTGGGCGTTGCCCGGTCAGGTTTTGAGGGTAATAACTTCCCCAAGAAGCAGCAGGAATTTGAGTTTGGATTTATTGGGCTTGTTGTATTTTATGATCCGCCCAAAAAAGGCATTAACGAGGTGTTTCAACATATTTATGATGCGGGTATAAAAGTAAAAGTAATTACGGGAGATAATATTGATACCACAAAAAGTATTGCTTCGCAGGCAGGAATTAGAAATACCGCAGCTGTAGTAGAAGGAAAACAGATCGCCGGATACACAGAAACAGAGTTGATGCAGGTCTGTGAAGAAAAAGTGTTGTTTACCCGTATGTTCCCTGACGCAAAGTTGGCTGTAGTTAATGCCTTGAAAAAGAGAGGGGAAGTGGTGGCAATGCTGGGTGATGGTGTAAACGACGGTCCCGCACTTAAAGCGGCTCATATTGGTGTAGCCATGGGGAGTAAGGGCACCGAAATAGCAAAAGCAGCAGCCTCATTGGTAATTACAAATGATGATCTGGGAAAACTGGTTATTGGTATTGCCGCCGGCAGAAGGATTTATTCCAACATCAAGAAGGCCGTCCAGTATATTATTTCTATTCACATTCCTATTATACTTACTGTATCATTACCGTTGTTTCTGGGATGGAGATTCCCTCAAATATTTACTCCGGTACACGTTATTTTTCTGGAATTGGTGATGGGTCCCACTTGTTCCATTGTATATGAGAACGAGCCCATGGAAAAAAACACGATGAAACTGCCGCCAAGAATAATGACGGATACTTTTTTGAACTGGCGAGAATTAACCATTAGTATCTTTCAGGGGCTGGCAATTACTGCTGGCGTGCTGTTTGCGTATCAGTTAGGTGTACAAAGCGGCGGTAATGAGCAAAAGACCCGGGCAATGGTTTTTAGCACGTTGATCTTTGCTAATATAATGCTAAGTCTGGTAAACCGCTCTTTTTTTTACAGCCTGTTTGAAAGTTTTAAAAATAGAAACCCTCTTTTTGTAATCATTAACGGATTGACATTAGTGCTTCTTTTTGCCATATTATATATCAGACCGTTCTCTGTTTTTTTTAAAACTGCAGGATTGAACTTGTCTGAACTAGGAACCGTTGCTCTTATTGCGGTAGTATCTGTCGTATGGTTTGAACTTTATAAGATGATCAAAAGAAACAAAAAAAGGGGCTTGTAGAGCGGAAAGGAGTGGATACGTAAAATCGGCTTGTGAGAGTAGAATGTAGTAAGTAAATTTGGTGTATTTTTATATTATTTTTTATTATGGAATTATTGGAGCAGATTGTGGAATTTAAATCTTCCCCTGGGTTAATAGCGGAATTGTATAAATATGGGATTCAAAAAAACTACAAAGCCGGAAGTATCATACTGAATGAAAATGCTTCTGTTCGTTCGATTCCAATTGTTACAAAGGGAATGCTGAAGGTTATCCGGACCGAAGAAGACGGCCGGGAAATTCTACTGTATTATATTAAGGCAGGTGAAAGCTGTATCATGTCTTTTTTGGGTGGACTGCACAATGAAACAAGTAAAGTTAAGGCAGAGGCAGATGATGATGTGGAGATCCTCTTCTTGCCAATTGAAAAAGTGTCATTGTTCATTAAAGAATATCCGCAGTGGCTGGATTATATTTTTCGCTTGTATCACAAACGTTTTGAGGAGCTGCTGGAAATTGTTAATGCGATCGCTTTTAAGAAAGTAGATGAGCGATTGCTGTCCTTACTTCAGAAGAAAAAAGTGCTAACAGGAAATAAAACATTAAATATTACACACGAACAATTGGCTAACGAACTGGGAACAGCCCGGGTTGTAGTGTCACGGTTATTAAAGCAGTTAGAGGAAAACAAAATGGTCCAGCTGGGCAGAAATAAAATTACGCTTGTGTAACTAAAGTAGCTGTACAGGTTTTTGAATTGTTGCAGTTTTGTACGATCAATTCAAAAGTCAATGGTTATAGCAGGTTATATGGCATCGGTTTTTATTGGCTTCTCTCTCGGGCTCATAGGCGGTGGAGGCAGCATTCTTACTGTTCCTGTATTAGTATATCTTTTTGAAATAGACCCTGTTCTGGCAACAACTTATTCACTTTTTATTGTGAGTGTCACCAGTGCCGTGGGGTCGGTCTCATACCTGAGAAAAAGATGGGTAAATGTTAAGGCTGCGATTGTTTTTGGTATCCCGTCAATCGCTGCTATTTTTCTTACAAGAACCTATTTTCTTCCATTAATTCCCCAGGAGATTTTCAGTATAACAACTTTTAAGGTTACAAAAAGTATTTTATTAATGTTGCTTTTTGCGATATTGATGATCGTTGCGTCTTATAGTATGATACGTGCGGAAAGGAAAGAAAGTGACCGCAGCACACAACAGGAACCTCTTCGATACACACAATTGATTATCCAGGGTGTTTTTATCGGAGGCGTTACCGGATTGGTGGGTGCCGGTGGAGGATTCCTGATTATTCCTGCCTTAGTGCACTTAATAAAATTGCCAATGAAAACTGCCGTTGGTACGTCGCTGGTTATTATCTCGGCTAATTCTCTGTTAGGATTCCTTTTTTCCTTGCCCCATATGTCGGTGCAGTGGACGCTTTTGACCGGTATTACTTTTATTGCAATAATCGGTATCCTGATCGGTAGCTATCTATCATCTAAAATTGAAGGTAAAATATTAAAGCCGGCTTTTGGATGGTTTGTGTTAGTGATGGGCATTTACATACTGGTAAAAGAAATTGCGCTATAGCCTGAGTAGAGCTATATAGAGGTGATTTTAGCTAATGTAACAAAAGTAGCAGTAGAAGATAAATAATCGTCAGAAATTTACAATATCAAAGTACATAATTATTAAAACAATTCAGTATGTTTTTTCAACACATTTACGACAAGAGTTTGGCGCAGAGTAGTTACATAATAGGTTGCCAAGCAACGGGGGAGGCAATAATAATAGATGCCAAAAGAGATATCGATGTATACCTGGAAATAGCAAAACAGAACAATCTTCGTATCACGCATATTACAGAAACGCATATTCATGCAGACTTCCTTTGTGGCTCCCGGGAGCTTGCTGCCGTTACAGGAGCAACGATGTACCTTTCGGATGAAGGTGGTGAGAACTGGCAATATCAATTTGCGCATCAAGGTCTAAAAAATGGCGATAGGATCAGGGTAGGCAATCTGATGCTGGAAGTTATGCACACACCCGGGCATACTCCGGAAAGTATCAGCTTTTTGTTGACCGATCACCCGGCCACCGAAAAACCGGTAATGATATTTACAGGTGACTTTGTATTTGTTGGAGATATTGGACGCCCTGATTTATTGGAAAAAGCAGCAGGACTTTTCGGTACAAAAGAGATCGGAGCCAAACAGCTGTTTCAGTCGTTGAAAAAATTTGCTCCACTCCCCGAATATGTTCAGGTATGGCCGGCTCACGGGGCAGGCTCAGCTTGTGGAAAGGCTTTGGGAGCAGTTCATAACAGTACAGTAGGTTACGAAAAAATCCGCAATTGGGCCTTTCAATATGATGAAGATGAAAAGAAGTTTACCAGTTATTTATTAGCAGATCAACCAGAACCGCCGAAATATTTTGCTATGATGAAGCACCTGAACAAGGTCAACCGTCCGCTGCTGATCGAAGTTCCGAAGCCTACTCGGTTAACCCAGGAACAGTTCCTTTCTGCCTATAAGAAAGGGATTAAAGTAATTGATACCCGTGATAAAGCTGATTTTGCTAAGGGATTTATTCCCGGCAGCTTTAACATTCAGGGCAATAACTCCTTTTCAACCTGGTGTGGTTGGTTATTGAACTATCAGGAACAATTCATGTTGGTGGCTGATAATAGCCAAATGGAAGATTTGACACGTAAACTGATGCGTATCGGCATGGATAACATCTATGGCTATATTCCAGCGGTAGAGGAGTTAGACATCGAACTTCAGACGACAGATGTAATTTCTTTAGATGCATTTAAAACGTACATCGGAAAAGAAGGTGTGCAGATTATAGATGTGCGTGGCGCATCCGAGTACGAAGCAGGGCATATAGACGGGGCAGACAATATTTTTGTCGGGACCATTCGGGAGAACCTTGATAAAATCAGTAAAGACAAACAAGTAGTTATTTACTGCCAGGCGGGAGATCGTTCAACAATTGCGTATTCCATACTTGCCAAAAATGGTTTTAGAAACGTAAAAATTTTTTCAGGAGGAATGAAAGAATGGTCTTCGGAGAATCGTGAAACAGCTTGCTGTGCATATTATTAATTCTTAAAATAGAGTACTATGGGATTTTTTTCGAACATTTTCGGGAACACAGATAGTAATGATTTAACCAAAGCTATAAAAAATGGAGCTTTTTTGGTGGATGTACGCACAGGTGCAGAATTTTCGGGCGGCAGTGTAAATGGTGCAATAAACATTCCCGTAGAAAGCATACCATCCGAACTAGTAAAATTCAAAGGGAAAAAATGTATTGTTGTTTTTTGCATGAGTGGTGGCCGTAGCAGCCAGGCGAAACGCATATTGGAACAAAATGGTTTTCAAAATGTGGTCAACGGTGGATCCTGGCGAAACGTAAGGGAGGTCGTAATCAGAAATCTATAATAATAAAAAAGAATACGGAGACAATTGGCAAAACGGTGTTCATACTGTTAATGATATTGGAAGGGTTGCTTTCATAGTTTTTGAATACCGGTTGTTGCTGTGCCGAAGGCTGGGATACGACTATTTTAAAAAGCGATGAAAATAATTATTAAAAAGTGAAACCTATTATGAATAATGATAAACAAAAGAAGCACTGGGAGACAGTATATGAAACTACGCGCCCTAGTGAGGTAAGCTGGACACAGGAGATTCCCAGGATTTCATTGGATCTTATTGCTTCATTTGGTGTGGATAAGCAGGCAAAAATTATAGACGTGGGTGGTGGCGATAGTAAACTGGTTGATCATTTACTTGAACAAGGGTATAAAAATATAACGGTTTTAGATATATCAGAAAAAGCACTTGAGAAAGCAAAAGAGCGTTTAGGAGTTAAAGCAGGTAACGTAAGCTGGATCGTAAGTGATATTATGGACTTTAAGCCCAAAACAACTTATGATATATGGCATGATAGAGCTACTTTTCATTTCCTGACAATGAGGGAGCAAGTTTCAATGTACGTAAGCATTGCTCAAAGATCTGTAACAAAATTTCTGACGATTGGCACTTTTTCGGAATATGGCCCGCAAAAATGCAGCGGACTTCCTATTAAGCAATATAGTGAAACAACACTTTCTAATAGCTTTGTCGGCAGTTTTGAAAAAATTCGTTGCACAACAGAAAATCACACCACACCTTTTCAGACCATACAGCAGTTCCTGTTCTGCAGCTTCAAAAGAAAAATATAAAGATGATGACATTCATAAAACAGCCCTGGCCCTGGTATGTGGCGGGACCTCTTATTGGACTTACAGTACCCATCTTATTAATTCTGGGAAATAAATCGTTTGGGATCAGCTCATCCCTCCGGCATATCTGTGCTTCTTGTATGCCGGCTAATATTCCATTTTTTCAGTATGATTGGAAAAAAGAGGTATGGAACCTGTTTTTTGCCCTGGGGATTTTTTTAGGTGGTGCTATAGCTATAAACCTGTTATCAATCCCGTCTGTTATCCAGATCAATCCTAAGCTCGTACAAGAGCTAGCTGGATACGGTATTACCAATTATAACAATTTAGTTCCTGAAGATATCATTAGCTGGCAGTCGTTGTTTACGATGAAGGGATTTATATTAATGATCATTGGTGGTTTTTTAGTGGGTTTTGGTACACGGTATGCCGGGGGATGTACCAGTGGCCATGCTATAATGGGCCTATCAAATTTGCAGCGACCTTCTTTAATTGCCACCATTTTCTTTATGATTGGAGGGTTCATTATGGCAAACCTGATTTTGCCCTTTGTTTTATCACTTTAATAAATTGAGCGCGATAAGATGTACTCTATGGGTAACAAAAATTTTGAAACACGTTCGCTGGATGCAATGTGTGTAAATGAAAGCATGTTAAAACACAAATGGTACCACAATCTGAAGTACCTGGTCGTCGGGATACTGTTTGGTATTGTATTGATTAAAGCCGAGGTTGTAAGCTGGTTTCGTATACAGGAAATGTTTCGCCTGCAATCATTCCATATGTATGGAATAATCGGAAGTGCCGTAATAACAGGCATTATTTCCATATGGGTTATTAAGAAATTCAATATCAAAACGATTTACGGCGAACCCATTACAATCTCGCCAAAGACGTTCAACAAAGGGCAAATTTATGGCGGATTGATTTTTGGTTTGGGCTGGGCTATGACGGGGGCTTGCCCGGGACCGATTTTTGCGCAAATCGGAACGGGGAGCACTGTCATTTTGGTTACGCTTTTGAGTGCTGTTGCCGGCACCTGGGTTTATGGTTGGCTAAGAGAAAAATTGCCTCATTAAAGCCCATGTCCGTGTCAGATTTGTGCATTTACTAATCTGAAACGAATTGATGATTTGTTAAATCTCCAGCATATACCAGCCTGGATGTTCAGGCCACAATCAATGACAATACAGATAACAATGTTTGTTTAGAAGCACTTTTTAGTACTCCCATTTCCAATTTTTAATTTCTGGTATATCATCAAAATAAGTGCTGATATACGCTTTATGCTCATTTAATTTTTGCTCACAATAAGCATCAAACTGGTCCCTTTTATATACCATCCCGGGAACGCGTCTAACTGCTTCCATTGCCAGTTGATATCTGCTCATATTATTCAGTACCGTCATGTCAAATGGGGTAGTGGTTGTACCTTCTTCCATATACCCCCGTACATGAAACCTTGGAGGGTTGGGACGCCCATGAACCAGGTCATGGATAATGCGTACATAGCCGTGAAAAGCAAATATTACATGAGCATTATCTGTAAAGAGCTCGGTAAATTGCTCGTCGCTTAAACCATGTGGATGGTATAATACCGGTGATAATGTCATAAGATCCACAACATTTACGAGTCGTACCTTTAGCTCTGGAAGCTGTTTGCGTAAAATTGAAACGGCAGCCACAGCTTCTAGTGTAGGAACATCCCCTGCACAGGCGATGATGACATCTGGTTGGGTTCCGTCATCGTTACCGGCCCATTTCCATACGGATGCGCCACGCGCGCAATGTTCAACGGCTTCTTCGATTGTCAGCCATTGTAATTCGGGTTGTTTTCCTGCAACCACCAGGTTTGCATAATCCTTACTGGAAAAACAATGATGCATTACTGATAAAAGGGTATTTGCGTCTGGAGGGAAATAAATACGGGTGACGGTACTTTTTTTATTGATCACCGTATCAATAAATCCGGGGCCCTGATGGCTGTATCCATTATGGTCCTGGCGCCAGGAATGCGATGTTAACAGGTAATTCAATGAAGCTACCGGCTTGCGCCATGGCAGTTCCCTACTGGTTTTTATCCACTTTGCATATTGGCTGAACATGGAGTCAATAATGGTTATGAAAGCTTCGTAGCAGGAAAACAGTCCATGCCTTCCGGTTAATAGATATCCTTCCAGCCAACCTTCACAAAGGTGTTCACTTAAGACTTCCATTACCCGGCCATCTGCGGAAATATGGTCGTCTGTATCCAGTCTTTTTTCTAAAAAGCAACGCATTGTTTTTTCAAAAACTGCCTGTAACCGGTTTGAGGCTGTTTCATCCGGGCAAAATAACCTGAAATTCCGGTTTTCCTGGTTCAGTTCAAAAATATCGCGTAGATAATTACCGAAGATCCGGGTGCTTTCTGCTTCGGTGGTTCCGGGATGAGGAACGGTAATAGCGTATTTTTTGAAATCAGGGAGGTTCAATTCTTTAAGAACTGTTCCTCCGTTGGCCAGGGAAAGCATCCCCATCCGCTTGCCCCCATTAGGAACAATATTTTGCAATTCAGGAATCAGACTTCCATTTTTATTAAATAGTTTTTCCGGGGCATAACTGCGCATCCACTCTTCCAGAAGCTGTAGCTGTTCCGGGTTGGATTTTACATCGGTTAAGGGTACCTGATGCGACCTGAAGGAGTTTTCGATCGGCTGATGATTCCATTCTTTTGGCCCTGTCCAGCCTTTTGGCGACCTCAGGACGATCATGGGCCACCCCTCGATTTCGGGCTCATTTGTAGTTCTGGCGCGTTGTTGAAGTGTTCTGATTTGTGAATAGGCTTTGTCAAATGTTTCTGCCATTGCACGGTGCATAAGTATAGGATCACTGCCCTCTACAAAATGCACTTCATACCCGTACCCGGTAAACAAGGCCTTAAGTTCGGGATCTGTTTTCCTTGCAAGTACAGTTGGCCCTGCTATCTTATATCCGTTTAAATGCAGAATAGGGAGTACCGCTCCGTCCCTTATCGGGTTCAAAAAGCTCAGAGATTTCCAGCTACCTTCCAGAGGGGCCGTTTCGGCCTCACCATCGCCGACTACGCAGGCAACAATCAGGTCCGGATTGTCAAAAGCGGCACCAAAAGCATGTACCATTGCATATCCTAATTCTCCCCCTTCATGTATGGAACCCGGGGTATGTGCACTTACATGGCTGGGAATGCCGCCAGGAGTCGAAAACTGCCTGAATAATTTTTTCATACCTTTTTCATCCATAGATACTTTCGGGTATACTTCCGAGTAACTCCCCTCCAGATAAGTATTAGCCACGATTGCCGGCGCCCCGTGTCCCGGACCACATACATAAAGGATATTGGCATTGGTATCCTTTATCAGGCGGTTAAGGTGTACATAAATAAAGCTTAAACCCGGTGATGTGCCCCAATGGCCGAGTAGTCTAGGCTTAATATGTGCGGCCTTTAGCGGTTCACGCAGCAGCGGGTTATCTTGTAAATATATTTGCCCGGCTGCAAGATAATTGGCTGCTTGCCAGTACCGGTGCATACTTTGCAATTGTTGTTCTGTTGTCATAATTATTACGTTTTTAAGAAAAAAGAAGCATATGTTTTGCAATCATATAAGCTTCATCTGTTTTTATCACCCGTACTTTAACTGCAGAATTTTTTGAAGAAATAAGTTCACCGCTATTGCCATTCCCGGAGTTGATGCGAATACCCAGATATTGAAGACCGTCGCAAATCCTGTTTCTGATAACGGAAGCATGCTCTCCTATACCGCCGGTAAAGATCAGGGTGTCAATACCATTTAACACAGCCGTCATCGCCCCGATCATCTTTCTTATATTATAACAGAATAGGTCCAGGGCTTCGGCCACCTGGCTGTTCTCCAGCTCCAAGGAAAGGAGCGTTTCCAGGTCCGCACTTACTTCCGATACACCTTTTAGCCCTGATTCATGACTTAATAAATGTTCCAGGTCTGGGGCAGTCATTTTCTTTTGTATTAAGAGATATAATAACACGCCAGGGTCAACATCGCCACACCTTGTACCCATCATTAACCCTCCGATAGGCGTCATTCCCATTGTCGTGTCAACGGATACACCGTTATTAACAGCAGCCAGACTGGAACCATTACCCAGGTGCGCAATTACTATTTTTCCGTTAGTTTCATCTGGGACAGATCTCTGAAGGTATTGCATAATATATTCAAATGAAAGGCCATGAAACCCATATTTTTGAACTCCTTCTTTCCATAGAAATCTTGGGAGGGGGTAGTATTTTGCATGTGGAGGAATGGAACTGTGGAAAAAAGTATCAAAACAGGCAATATGTTTCACTGTCGGAAATACTTTCATAAATGTACTGATTACATTCATTTCATCGGGGATATGAGTTGGTGCTAATGATCGTATAGATTTCAAATACTCCAAAAAAACACTATCGATAAGCTCTGGCTGACGATGGGCTGTACCTCCCTGAACGATTCTGTAACCAATTGCAGTGACAGGAATTTCTTCAAGAAATAGCCACTGTGCAAACAACTGGGCGGCTGTTGCAAGGCTGTCGCAATGTTCTCTTGTATTGTTTAAAACCCGCTCTTTTTCTGTGGTTACCAAAAAATGACTTTCATCGTTACTAATATCCTGTATACTGCCCTTTAATACAAGGCCCAAATCTTTATCAACTTTAAATAGATTGATTTTTAGGCTGGAAGAGCCGGCGTTTACCGTTAAAAAGTATCGGTCCTCAATGGATTCCATGTTTTTGTACTGTGTTTTAGTGACTCATTTGTGAGGTAACCATAATTTATTACAAAAGAAATCAGAAAAGAGTTGGCTCAGAATGATCAATATCATTGAATTGGATGTGTTAAGTCATCAATCAGGGGATATGACAATCCTATTTTAGCATGTATTAAATATAAAATAGCTTAATAATGAAAACCATTATTGCAGCCACAAATTTTTCCGAGGTCTCAAATCATGCAGTGGCTTTTGCCGCGGATGTGGCAAAGACTATAAAGGCACGCCTGATTATTTTTAATGTAATTGGCCTTGTGCCTGCTATGTCGGATGCCCGGCTGCCATTGGAGGCCTGTGATGCCACTATCGAGGAATCAGATAAATTATTAAAGGAATTGTTTTCAAAAATAAAGGCAAGAGTCAATAATGAAATAGAAGTGAAGATATTGTATAAGGTAGGATCGGTGATCAGTGAACTGAATGCATTGTGCCAACGGGAAAAGCCCTTTGCAATTTTCATTGCGGCTCAATTTGTTACCGCATTTGAGCGATTCATCTTAGGTACTTATGCTGTTTCCATCGCAAAGTACAGCGCCTTTCCCGTTGTTGTCGTTCCGCTATCTGCAACCATGACCGGATTTAAAAAAATGGCTATTGCCATTGATTTCAAATTGGATAGTTCCGTGGAATGGCGTTTTTTAAGAAATTGGTTAAAATTATTTCACCCGCAAGTGGATATTGTATATGTAACTTCCGACACAACAGCCCCGGCTAATAAAGCAGCAATGACGATCAATGTGAACGCTCAACTAAAGGGTTTCGGCTTGCGATATTATTTTTTAACGAATGATAATGTCGTTGATGGGATTAAGGAATATATAGTTGAAAATAAACCCGATTTATTAATCATGTTGGTAAATAAGCATCGTTTTTTTCATAAAAGTGTAACAAAACCATTTATTGAAGCGCCTTCGGTCCCGGTGCTGTTTTTATCTTCAAAATTTAAAAGCAATGTGATGTCCTCTGCATTTGAAAGGCCAGGGCCAGCGACAGACACTTCAAAATAAAGGATGTACAACCTTTGATCAGTTTATTGCAATAGCATTCCAGTTATGAGTTATCAATCACAGTTAAATACCGAAAGCTTCTGGAGTAGCTCTGTTGAAGATCTTTTTTCGCAGCTTTCCTGTAATAGGGATGGCTTAAGCAGTGAGGACGCGGCTTACCGGTTAAAACAATATGGTCCTAACTTGGTTAAAGACAATAATCGGACTTCACTTTTATTACTGTTTCTCCGGCAATTTAAAAGTCCGATAACGATAATGCTCATTACAACAGCAGTCTTATCCGCGTTTTTAGGCGATGTTTCCGATATGTTGATCATATTGTTGATTGTGTTTGTCAGTAGTTACCTGAGTTTCTGGCAGGAAAAGGGAGCCAATAAGGCCGTTCAAGAGCTGCTTAAGTTGGTCCAATTGCGCTTTTCAGTTATTCGGGATGGTTGTAAACAGGAAGTTCCATTTGAAGCCGCTGTTCCAGGTGATATTGTTCAGCTTACGGCGGGCGATATTATTCCTGCAGATTGCCTCTTATTGGATTCCAACGAACTGTTCGTGGACGAGGCCACTTTTACAGGAGAATCATTTCCTGTTGAGAAAAGAAAGGGAATAGTAGCTGCAGATGCTCCGTTAATGAAGCGGTTAAATACTCTTTTTATGGGATCCAGCGTCGTTAGCGGAAAAGCTACTGCTTTGGTGATACATACAAGAGTATATACGGAGTTCGGAAAAATTGCCGCCAACCTTCAAATAGCAGCAGTTGAGACAGATTTTGAGAAAGGTATTCGAAGGTTTGGTTATTTGCTGATGGAACTAACGCTGCTATTAGTGCTTTCCATTTTCGCGATCAATGTACTGCTTCATAAACCTGCATTAGATTCTTTTTTGTTTTCTCTCGCACTCGCAGTGGGTCTTACACCGCAATTGCTCCCGGCAATAGTAAGCATTAACCTGTCCACCGGAGCATCACGGATGGCAGCCCAAAAGGTGGTAGTAAAACGATTATCATCTATTGAGAATCTCGGAAGCATGAATGTGCTTTGTTCCGATAAGACAGGGACGCTTACAGAAGGCAAAGTAGTATTGAAAGAAGCTTTGGATGCAGGGGGTAAGACCAGTCAAAAAGCAGCGCAATATGCCTGGATGAATGCGGCACTGCAGCAAGGATTTCATAATCCCATCGACGAGGCAATAATGACTGCATTTTCTGAGTACCGTTACAATTACAAGATAATCGGAGAGATACCCTATGATTTTATTCGCAAGCGACTGTCCGTTCAGGTTTTAGATAACGATGGAAGTCTGATGGTTACCAAGGGGGCATTTAAAAATGTGTTGGACTGCTGTAACCGGGTAGAAACAGCAGAAGGTATTGTTCCCGTTGACGAATTAATGCAGGATTTAAATCACCGCTTTGAAGTATTAAGTAACGAGGGCGCACGTATATTGGGGATTTCTTACCGGCGCTTTCCAACATCATCAATAGTTCAGAAGGATGATGAAGTTGAGATGGTGTTCCTGGGATTTATTACTTTTTTTGACCCCCTCAAGGGAGATATTATAGAAACCTTGAAGAAAATGAACGAATCGGGTGTGGCTTTAAAAGTGATAACCGGTGACAATGCCCTGATTAGTGCCCGGATGGCAGAAAATATTGGGTTGAAATCTGCTGCAATACTCACGGGAATAGAGCTGCGTGAAATAAGTGATCCTGCCTTGCTTCAGAGAGTCCGTCAGGTTGACGTATTTGCTGAGATGGAGCCCAATCAAAAAGAACGGATCATCCGGGCACTTAAAAGATCCGGATGTGTTGTAGGGTATATGGGAGATGGTATCAATGACGCGTCGGCATTACATGTAGCCGACGTGGGCATTTCCGTTGATTCGGCAGCAGATGTTGCCAAGCAGGCAGCAGATATTGTACTACTAAAACGAGACCTTGGGGTTTTATTGAATGGTATCATTGAGGGGCGCAAAACTTTTGCAAATACAATGAAGTACATTTTTATAGCAACAAGCGCCAATTTCGGGAATATGTTTAGTATGGCCGGTGCCTCATTATTCCTGCGTTTTTTACCATTACTACCCAAGCAGATCTTACTCACCAATCTTTTGACTGATTTCCCGGAGACGGCAATTGCCAGAGACAATGTTGATCCGCAGTCGATCAAACACCCTCAGCGTTGGAATCTTTCATTCATCCGTAAGTTTATGATCGTATTTGGTTTACTGAGTTCCGTTTTTGATTACCTTACTTTTGGTGTACTCATATTTTTGTTGCATGCCAATGAAAAAGAATTTCAATCGGGTTGGTTTACGGAATCTGTTATATCGGCAGTGATGGTGCTACTTATTGTGCGGACCCGGCTTCCGTTCTTCAAAAGCAGGCCGGGAAAATTGCTTACGCGGGCAGCTATTGTAATTGTGCTGGTTGTGCTAATATTACCCTTCACACCAGTTGGCTTATTTTTGGGTTTTGTGCCATTGCCATTTTCTTTTTATGGGTGGATGCTGCTGATTGTTATGGGATATGCTGCTACTGCAGAGTATGTAAAGCGAAGATTCTATCTTAAAATGACTATACGGAAGTAATACAGATATTGATTGTTGAATTTTTGAAGAGTGTGGGATCTTATTTGGAGCTACATTGATTAAACGGATCGTCAATTGTAAATGATTTTTCTGGTTTTGAAAAGTTAGTAACTTTAAGCTACTAAGCTCTGCTGTCAGACATATTAAGTTATTGTAGTGAGATTGCGTTTGAGCATAAACGGGCTCCCATAGAAAATCCAATGCTTTATAATACAAAACTATAGATAATTATGACACCTAAAAAACTATGGAGCTGGCTTGCCACAGTCATTGTAGCATCTTTTGCGGTGCTTTTATACTTTGGAGTAGATATTTATCGTAAAATACCCCCAATTCCTGACAAAGTGGTTGAGACAGGTGGCCAGCTACTATATACCGGCCAGGATATAAAAGATGGTCAGAATGTCTGGCAATCGATCGGAGGGCAAACCGTGGGTAGCGTATGGGGACATGGGGCATATATTGCTCCGGATTGGACGGCAGATTATCTCCATCGCGAAGCTTCTTTATTGCTCGAAGAATTGGCGAAAAAAGATGGTAAGATATATCGGGAGCTTCCTGACGAAGAGCAGGCTAAATATGGGATCTTGTTAAAAAGAGAGTTGCGTACCAATACATTTGATGAAAAAACGAATGCAATTGTTGTTTCGCCAGAGCGAGCTAGGGTATACAAGCAATTAGAGGAGTATTATGCTAAACTTTTTATGGGTGATTCTTCGATGACAAAATTACGAAATGCCTATGCCATACCTGTGCATACGATCAAAGATAGTAGCCGTATGAATAAGATGACTGCTTTCTTTTCCTGGAGCACCTGGGTCTGTGTTACGAATCGACCTGGCAATGACGTATCTTATACAAATAACTGGCCGCATGAAGAACTGGTAGGCAATACGCCATCTGGATCTTTATTCTTATGGTCGGGATTTAGCGTGCTGATGCTTTTAACCTGTTTAGGAATTTTGGTGCTGTATCATGCGCGGAATAAGGACGATGAAATGAGCGAAAAACCCCCGTTGGAAGATCCGCTGCGAAATATGAAACCCACTGCGTCAATGAAAGCAACCCTGAAGTATGTCTGGATTGTTGCTCTTTTGATCTTGGTGCAAATGCTATCGGGTGTTATTACAGCGCATTATGGTGTAGAAGGGAGTGCTTTTTATGGGATACCGCTGGATCGGTTTCTGCCCCAATCTGTTTCCCGTAGCTGGCACGTACAGTTAGCTATTTTCTGGATTGCCACATCGTGGCTGGCAACGGGTTTGTATATAGCACCCGCTGTTTCAGGATATGAGCCTAAATATCAAAAATTGGGTGTAAACATACTGTTCAGTGCTCTATTAATTGTTGTGCTTGGTTCGCTCGCTGGTCAATGGATGGGTGTTATGCAAAAATTGGGCCTTGTTGACAATTTCCTTTGGGGACATCAGGGGTATGAATATCTTGAATTGGGAAGAATCTGGCAGATTTTGCTATTGATTGGTTTACTCCTTTGGTTGGTGTTAATGCTGAGAGCGCTAATGCCGGCTTTGAAAAGAAAAGATGAAAATCGACATTTACTAATCCTTTTTGTTGTGGCTTCAGTAGCCATTGCTCTATTTTATGGGGCTGGGCTCATGTATGGCCGACAGACGCATCTGGCCATTGCTGAATATTGGCGATGGTGGGTGGTACATCTCTGGGTAGAAGGATTTTTTGAAGTTTTTGCAACGGTCGTGGCAGGTTTTTTATTTACCAGACTGGGATTACTAAGAATAAAGTCAGCAACAAACGCAGTATTGTTCTCCACTATTATATTTTTATCCGGAGGTATTTTAGGAACCTTTCATCACCTGTATTTTTCGGCAACACCAACCGCAGTTCTAGCGCTAGGTGCTACTTTCAGCGCATTGGAAATTGTTCCGTTGGTGCTGATCGGATACGAGGCCTACCATAACTACCAGCTTAGTAAGTCTACAAAATGGATCAAAGCTTACAAATGGCCCATTTACTGTTTTATCGCAATGTGTTTCTGGAATTTTCTGGGTGCAGGCATCTTTGGCTTTGCTATAAATCCACCAATTGCATTGTATTATATTCAGGGGCTGAATACAACAGCAGTCCATGGCCACGCGGCACTCTTTGGTGTATACGGTATTCTGGGAATAGGATTAATGCTATTTGTGCTGAGGGGGCTATACCCGGAACGACAGTGGAATGATAAGCTGATAGGGTGGGCTTTTTGGCTTACAAACATAGGCTTGTTGGTTATGGTAACCATAAGCCTTTTGCCAATTGGCATTATGCAATCTGCGGCATCCATTAAAAACGGATACTGGTATGCCCGGTCAGCAGAGTTTATGCAGACTGATGTGATGCATTTTTTGCGATGGATGCGTGTGCCTGGTGATATTTTGCTCGCAATAGGAGAACTGTTACTGGTAGTTTTTATTATAGGCCTAAAGTTTGGCTGGTCCTTAAAAGAAAAAAGGTGATGTCGTTCAAATAAAATGACTATAACGGATAATAGGATTAGTGCTTAAAAAGAGTTAACTTCAGTAATAAAGTTCTTTAATATCTCCGGGAAATCTCCATGTGCAAATTGTATGCAAATTTCTCAAAAACAAAAAAGGCTCGCTTGTGCGAACCTTTCTATCTGATTGATAATCAGTGCCCCGGGCGGGACTTGAACCCGCACGGACATTGCTGCCCACAGGATTTTAAGTCCTGCGTGTCTACCAATTCCACCACCAGGGCAATATTTTAAGAACTCAGACCTTTGCTGTCATCATCGGCCAGGAATAACTCGAGCGCTGTGTGTCTACCATCCCGATAGCTATCGGGAAATAAGTTAAGAACTACTTCACGGGGCTGGTTCTGAACATGTCGAAGAACCAACGCCCAAAAAAAATCCTCTCTATTGAGAGGACCTTTTTTCGTGAGCGGAAGACCGGGCTCGAACCGGCCACCCCGACCTTGGCAAGGTCGTGCTCTACCAAATGAGCTACTTCCGCATTTATAAGAACTTTTGTATTCTTCTCAAGTATTGGATTGTTACTTAAGGGGTTGCAAATATAAGCGATTTATTTTTATTACAAAAAAAATCGGCAACTTTTTTTTATTTATACTTCGGAGTATATAAAGTGCTTTCCTGAATGGTAACAGCAGGCTTTTCAAATCTCTTGGTATAAAGACGGTAACAGCCTCCCCATGTAAACAGGATCAGACAGGCAAATGTCAGGTAAAATAAAAAGGCAGAAGATGAAACCCAACTGAATTTAAAATCCTTTTTCTGGCTTTGCTTTAATTCTTCCTGGTATTCCTGTTCTTTTATTTGCTCAACGTCAAAATTATGTTCCATTCTGTATCAGTAATATTATGCCGCAAAAATAAGGATCTATTTATTAAATTGTCACTTCTTTGTCAACAATTTCCGAGAACTTTTTTTTACCTCTTACAAAATGTTCCCAGGCAATGTTCTTTTTCAGAAAGCCACTGAGCGGCTTCTTTTTATCCTTCGGGAATGTACTTTTCTTCTGGTCGACAAGCATCCATTTTATAAAAGACAGGTGCGCACTGGCCACCGCTATAAAATAGCCGCCGTCTCCGCCCAGCAGGCTTTTGAACGCCGAAACACCATCCAGTACAGCCCGCAGCAGGATTACATACAACCGCCTCCATCCGTACATGTTTTTGAACATCATGATATGGTTGTTGCGGAAATTGAGATAGGTCTTTAAGGAATTGCCTTTTGGTAGGGTGCCGCCCCCTACATGGTAAACAACGGACTGCGGACAGGAGCTGATCCCATACCCGAGCAGCTGTATCCGCCAGCAGAGATCGATCTCTTCCTGGTGGGCAAAGAAGTACGGATCAAAGCCACCCGCCTCATGAAAAACAGCCGCCCGTATAAACAAGGCTGCGCCGCTGGCCCAGAAAACGGGAGCGGGGGTATCATATTGTCCCTCGTCTGTTTCCGTAAAATCAAAGACCCGGCCTTTGGCAAAAGGATAACAGTAATGATCCAGCCATCCTCCCGCGGCACCCGCATATTCAAAATACCGGGGATGGTTGTAAGAGAGGATCTTGGGCTGACAGGCGGCAAGGAACGGGTCTGTTTCAAGCAGCTGCAGCAACGGATCGAGAAAACCCTCCGTAACCTGTACATCAGAATTCAGCAACAGGTAATAGGTGGCAGAAACCTGTTCCAGCGCAAGATTGTAGCCCTTGGCAAATCCATGATTCTCCTCAAACCGGACAATGCGCACCTCAGGGAATTCCTTTTCCAGGTAGGCAACTGAGTCATCCGTTGATCCGTTATCCGCCACTACCACCTCTAAACGGTCATAGCGGATGCGTACCACGCCGGGTAAGAACTGCTCCAGGTATTTTTTACCATTCCAGTTTAAAATGACAATAGCAACAGACGGGATCTTCATGAAATGCAAAGATTCAAAAATAAGGCAAGCAAATCACAATCAATCTCTTTTATCTGTTGTCTGCGATTGTTTTTTAACAAAAAGATGGTAAAGCTGAATAATGGCGATCAGTCCATTCGAAATAATGATGGGCCATTTCCATCCCAAAAGGATCCCATAGGCAATAAAGAATACACAACCTGCAAAGTTAATGATCCGTATCGCGCCCAGCCGTTTGGGAATAAATGAAATAACCAGCAGTGTCATGGCCAGATAACCGGTGTATTCGATATAATCATTCATAATCAGGATCTGATGGTTAAAAAAAATGACCGGTTTTCCCGGTGGAATAAAGTTATTGGATTTATAGCATTATTTTTGCTGCAACCTTTTCAGTCATTGGATAATCTGAGTTTAAACACTAGGTGGACTGGAACGGACCGGTAGACTATTCGATTTTAACCCCCTAGAAAAATATGAAGTATCTTCTTTTACCTGTTTTACTGTTTTTTTTGTCTTCCCAGTTAAAGGCACAGGGAGGCGTAGCTGTGTATAAAGACCCGCGTATTGATCAGCTGCTTAAGAAGCAGGCCGACGTAAATAATATATCCACCCGTAATTCCACAAAAAGAAGAACAGCTCCGGGGTACCGGCTGCTGATCATCAGCACTAATAATAAGGCAGAGGCTATTGCTGCCCGTACAAAGATCTACTCAAACTTTCCGGAACTCAAACCCTATATGTGGCACCAGTCGCCTTATTTTAAAGTGAAGGCCGGGAATTTTACCTCCCGCCAGGAGGCGCAGGCTTATCAGAAACGGCTTTCCGCGTTTTTTCCGGGAGGGGTTTTCCTGATGAATGATATCGTGGAAGTGAGCCCGGACAGCTCCGGCAGCGAGGAGTGAGCTGTACCTGAAGTCCCGATTTCCCAATACACGCATTATCAGTTATTTTTGCCGGATGATTGATGAAATACGAGCACTGGCAAAACAATACGCTCCCGGACTTATTGAGGTGCGCCGGCACCTGCACGCCCATCCGGAGCTGAGTTACCAGGAATTTGAAACTTCCAGGTATATACAGGAACAACTGGGGGCAATGGAGATCCCTTTTGAGATAATGGCCGTTACCGGAGTGATCGGATTGATAAAAGGCCGTAATCCGGAGAAAAGAATAGTAGCCCTGAGAGCGGATATCGATGCATTGCCCATCCGGGAACTGAACGAAGTAAGTTACCGCTCGGTAAATGAGAATGTGATGCATGCCTGCGGACATGATGTACATACTTCCTGTCTGCTGGGTGCTGCAAAGATCCTCAATGAAACAAAAGAGCACTGGGAGGGAACGGTAAAACTTATTTTTCAGCCGGGAGAAGAAAAAAACCCCGGTGGAGCAAGTCTCCTGATCAAAGAAGGGGTATTGCAAAATCCTGCACCAGCCGCTATTTTCGGGTTGCATGTACATCCGGGTCTTGAGGTTGGAAAGCTCAGTTTCAGGGGAGGAAAGGTGATGGCCAGCGCCGATGAGCTCTATTTTACCATAAAAGGAAAAGGCGGACATGCCGCTGCGCCCAATCTCTGTGTGGATCCGGTACTGATCGCTTCTCATCTGGTGGTGGCATTGCAACAGGTAGTAAGCCGGCGAAATAATCCGCAAAACCCCACGGTGCTGTCCATTACCGCATTCAACGGGGGCACCACCACCAATGTGATCCCCGATGAAGTAAAGCTGAAGGGTACCTTCCGTGCCATGAACGAAGCCTGGCGTTTTGAAGCACATCAGATCCTGCGGGATATTTCAGAAGGATTGGTAAAAGGGATGGGAGGAACGCTGGACCTGCATATTGATGTAGGCTATCCCAGTGTATACAATAATGAGGAGCTGACCGGGCGCGCCACAATACTGGCCGAGACTTATGCTGGTGCCGACCGGGTGGGCGAAACAGAGATCCGTATGGGGGCAGAGGATTTTGGTTACTATACCCAGCAGATCCCCGGGTGTTTTTACCGGTTGGGCGTGATGAACCAGGAACGGGGCATTGTTTCCGGGGTACACACACCTACCTTCGATATTGATGAAAATGCCATTGAACTGGGCATGGGAATGATGGCCTGGCTGGCCATTGCAGCAGATTTAACAAAATTGAAATAAGAACCGGCGGCCTGATTGCATCATTATAAAAAAACATCATGATTAAAATAATAATAACCGGGGTATTATTTACCATATGTTCTTTAACGGCATCGGGGCAGTCCGGGAGCGACTCTTCAAAAACAGCGCGTGATTTTTTGATCGGGCAGGAAGAAAGCAGCGGAAGGCATCCGGATAACAGGAATAAGAACCGGATCGAAAATATCAAGCCAGCACAGGACAGTACTTCAGCCATAACTGAAAAAGCAACAGCAAAGAAAAAGAAGAAATGTTGTTTTATCTTTTGCCGTAAGAATAAGAAATAAGTGTGCTGTATTTACCAGGGCAATTGCCGTTGAGAATTCCTTTCCTTTTAAACTGCAGGCCGGATCGCATTCCGGTAAAAGAACAGCAGCTCAACGGAGCAGGTTATCATAATACTGCTTTTTAAGCTGCACCTTTGGTGCAGCTATTGCCGCCCGCGCACTGGTGATTGCTGTTGCAGCAACCTGAACCGGGTTGCCGTCAATAAGATTTAACGCAGCTTTTGTACAGTCTTCCGTTACATCTCCCCAGGATTTATCTACTCCATCATAAACCTGGTAATCCGGTGTAATGCCGTTAAAGGGAACTGATTGATCCAGGCTGTTCTTTGTCATAAAGGAAACCGTCCAGAAGGTTATTTTTTTAAATAGGTCAATCGGGAAAAAGCCCACCGGTTTACCATAGGTATTGTCATCACCGATCAGTTGTATGTTGCTGTTAAAATAAGGCTTCAGATCATTGATCAGCAGTTCTGCCGCCGATGCAGTATGCTCGCTTACAATAACGAATAACCTAGCAGGGGTGATGGGGAAGCCCCGTGTTCCGGCCGTCTTTGTAAAGGTGATTGTGTTGGCATCCGGTGAGTAATAGCGGGCGCTATAGGTATGCCGCGTGCGCATCAGGGTATAGTTGCCCGACTGGAGGTTTTGATTGTAATAATACGTGTACATCTTGGCACCTTCGCTTACATTGGCCGGGGCCAGGCTGTTGGCCATAAAGTCCTGCGTAAGCGTAAAGCCCCCGTTATTATACCTCAGGTCCAGGATGATATTGGTAACACCGGCATCTTTAAATTTCTGAAATGCGGCAATAAGCGATGCGCGGGAATCGGTCAGGTTGTCAAAAAATTTATAAACCAGGTAGCCGGCTTTTGTTCTCTTGGGCGATTGCACTACGTCCGAGTATAAAACGGAATTGGGAGTGAAAGAAGTAATAGTCAGGTTCAACGGCACCTGCTGGCCATCCGGCCTTTCAAAAGTAACGGTTGCTGATTTGGTCGTCTCATTATAAAACATGTTGTTCAGGACATCAACAGTGGACTGCGTGTAGTTCAACGTTGTATTATCAACTTTGATCATTTTCCACCCTCTTTTTACTCCTTTTTTCCCTGCATCAGAGTCAGGAAAAACATAGGTAACATACCAGCCCGCAAAATTTGACGGTGTTGCTGGTGCCAGCTGCCTGTTTTTCCAGCCCGGTTTTACAAAAAAGCCATAACTGTTTTCGGGCTGCGTGGCCTTACTGCTGGCCTCACTGTCGTAATAATCCGTAGCATAGCTGTATTCTTTAAGCTGATCTTCGGTACTGTAACTCCTTACTTTGGCAATAGTGGCTTCGGCAGTTTCCAATGCACTTGTTTTTACATACTGCCGGGGTTTAAAGGTTTCATAGCTGGTGCTGCGAATGGCGTCCCAATAATAGATTTCTTTTGAGAACAGGTAAATGGAATCGGCGATCAGTTCGTTTTCTGTACCCGGGTTGGGGGGAACATCCACATCCTTGTTTTTATCTCCGCAGGATGTAAGCAACAACAGGAACAGGCCAACAATAAAGCCCATATTGAATACACGCATAGAATCCGGAATATTTATGAAAAGATAGGAATTAATTCCTTTAAGAATATAAATTCTTTTTGATCTGATCGACGATCATTCCGGGTGTAATTTCCTGCATACAACCCGCCGCTCCATGTACCGGGCAGGGCTTATTGCCAAAGACCGAGGACGGGCGGCAGGGAAGATCGGTCTGAACCGCATTGTCAGGATCCTGTCCCCAGCCATAGAAACCCAGGTAGGGGTGGGTACCGCCCCAGACGGATACCACGGGAACGCCGTAAAGGGAAGCCAGGTGCATATTGGCGGAATCCATGGTGAGTATGACATTCATTTTTGCGATCAGCTGAAGTTCTTCCTTAAAGGAACAGGTTCCGGCAACAACCGTAATGTTCTCAGCGTCACCCGCCCATTGCTGCAGCAACGGTGCTTCTGTTCTGCTGCCGAATAAAAAAAGCTGCAGGTTCCTGTCTGCCTGCAACTGCCGGATGACCTCTTTCATTTTTTCCGCAGGATACATCTTAGCTGCGTGCTTTGCAAAAGGTGCAATACCCACTGCGAAGGGCTGCGGGGGGATGTTTGTTGCGGCAGAGCGGAGTGGTGCTGGTAATAATCCGTCTGCAACAGTGAGCTGCACCTGAATTCCCAGTTTTCTGAATACCGCCGCATAACGTTCGAAGGTAGGGGGCAATGGCCGCAGCTTTTTATTTTTTGGCCGTGTCAGTTCTTTTTTCTCCTTCCGGCCCTTGTCGATAACCGCTATGGGTACGGCCCCGAGAAACCTGCGGATGATCTTGGTGCGCAGCACATCGTGCAGATCCGCCACAGCATCAAACCGGATACCGGTCTTTAATTTGCGCGCGAGCCGCATCAATCCCGGAATCCCTTTGAAATCCTTTTTTATATCAACACCGTAAAAATGCAACCGGTCGATACCTTCAAAAAGGGGGGCGTGAAAGGGGATGGAGACCATTGTGATCTGTAGCTGCGGATGTTGTGCCAGTACCGATTTCAGCACGGGTACTGTCATGGCCACATCTCCCAGTGCGGAAAACCGCAATGCCAGTATGTGTACAGGAGCGGTCTTCATTATTTCTTTTGATAAAGGACCGGGTTCAGACTTTCATCGTTATACATTTTCATCTGCTTGTATATTTTCATATATTTTCTGCCGGCTTCAATGTCGGTCAGCAGCTGATCAATGGCAGTGGAAAGGTCATCCCGCTGCGTATGCAATACCTGCAGCTTTACGGCACAGGCTTCCCGGTGTGCTTCGGAGGCATCAGTACGGGTGGCTTCCAGGTTCATATGGTAGATCTTTAACTCCAGGATCGAAAGGCGGTCGATGGCCCAGGCCGGACTTTCAGTATTAAATCTGGCGCCCGCTTCCGGTTGTACTTCCCGGTACTGTTGGAGGAACCAGCTGTCGATATACTCCACCATGTCGGTGCGGTGCTGGTTGGAACTGTCGATCCTCCGCTTGATCTCCAGCGCTTTTACCGGGTCGATCTGCGGATCACGGATAATATCTTCCAGGTGCCATTGTACCGTATCGATCCAGTTTTTCTCATACATTAAAAATTCCAGCGTCCCTTTTGTATAAGGGTTTTGCAGGGGGGTGTCGACATTATCTGTTTTATGATACGCTTCAATGCTTTGCTGAAAAATACGGATCCATGCTGCTGTATGCATTCGCTGTTTTATTAAGTCTGGTAAACAATTAAATATCCCGCAAATGTAAGCGTTTGGGATTTGAGATTTGCGATTCGGGCTCTGATAGCCATCAGAATTAGCACTGAACCGTTGTATTTTGGAACCGGGATTTCAGCATTTAGTGTTTAGATTTTAGAATTTCTATGCTTCCTCATAATTCAGATCTTTATGAAACGTTTCCGGCAGGGTAAGCACTGCTACAGAGGATACCAGCATGACAATAACCGCAGTTATAACAGCTCCGTTCACGTATCCGATACCCTGGATGCCCCGTATTTCTTTGAACAAAAACAGAATGAGCGGGAGTAATCCTCTTACGAAATTCGGCACGGTGGTGGCTGCCGTTGCCCGGAGGTTGGTACCAAACTGTTCTGCACCCACCGTAACAAAAATAGCCCAGAAGCCAATACTGAAGCCCAGAACGAAGCAGAGGGTGTACATCCAGCCGGCAGAGCCGTTCCATTGGGTGGTAAAATAGAGTATAATGGAGAGGATCGTAAGGCCATAATAGATGTACAAAGCCTTTTTACGGCTTTTCAGCCACTGGCTCACCAGTCCGATGGCAATATCCCCGATAGCAAGCCCGATATAGGCATACATGATCGACCGGCCGGGATCAATCTCTTCGCGGATCCCGAATTGTTTTCCAAATTCACTGCTGAAAGTGATGAGCACACCGATGACGAACCAGGTTGGAAGTCCGATAAAGATACTTTTCAGGTATTTGCCGAAACGTTCCCTGTTATTGAATAACATAGAGAACTGTCCCTTTTTTACACTGGTTTCGCTCATCCGGTGATACATGCCGGATTCAAGCACCGAAATTCTAAGGAGTAGCAACAGGATACCAAGCCCACCTCCAATAAAATAGCAGGTACGCCAGTGAAACTCTTCTTTTATCAGAAAGGCAACAGCGGCACCCAGCACACCAAAACCGGCTACAATCGAAGTTCCGATGCCACGTTTTTCTTTGGGTAGTAATTCGGCTACCAACGTAATGCCGGCGCCCAGTTCACCCGCCAGGCCGATGCCTGCAAAAAAACGGATGGCCGTATACTGTGTGATGTTCTGAACAAACCCGTTGCAGATATTGGCGATGGAATAGATCAGGATGGATCCGAAGAGCACTTTTACACGTCCTTTCTTATCCCCCCAGATTCCCCATAGAATACCACCGATCAGCAGACCCGCCATTTGCGCGGAAAGGATCCATTCGCCTTTCGTAGTGATTTCATCCGCGGTGAGCCCCAGTTCCTTCAGACTGGGAATGCGGATGATACCAAAGATCAGGAGATCATAAATATCGACGAAGTAACCGAGGGCAGCCACAACTACGGTAAGGCTGAAAATGGACGCCTTTTTCTGATGGTTCATACAGCGTTAAGTAATTATTTTTTTAAATCCTGTAAATAATTGACTGCCAGTTCATAGCCTTTTAATCCGAGTCCGATGATACTGCCAGCGGATTTAGCGCTTACATGTGATATTTTTCTGAAGTCTTCGCGGGCATGTACATTGCTGATATGTACTTCCACTACCGGGGTGCGGATGGAAGCAATCGCATCGCCTATGGCCACTGAGGTATGGGTATAGGCTGCGGGATTAAGGATGATACCATCCGCTTCAAACCCGTATTGCTGCAAAGCATTTACCAGCTCGCCCTCTACATTGCTCTGGAAATAGTCAAAGCGGATGGCCGGATATTTAGCCTTTAACTGATCCAGGAATGATTCAAAACTGGAGTCTCCGTAGATACCGGGTTCCCGTTTGCCCAGCAGGTTGAGGTTGGGGCCGTTTATAATTACAAGATGCATCTGTGATATTTTAATGGGCTAATATAAACATTTGGGAGAGGAAACCGCTTATTTGGAATTGAAATTTTAGGAGGTAAAGAACTGCAAGGTTCGCAAGGATACGCAAAGGGAGAGTTAATCATATCTTCAAGGCTTTAGCATGTCTAATGTTTTGCAGTTTGTTTTTTTTGCAGGGTTCGACTATTTTTATCCAAACCTTTTACAATGTCTGTTCAAAAAATAGGGCTGCTGGTGGGGAGCTTGCGGGCCGCCTCCTACAGCCGCAAAGTGGCACTGGAAATGATCCGCCTGGCAGCTTCCGGAATGAAGCTGGAACTTATTGAGATCGGCGATCTTCCTTTGTATAATGAAGACCTGGAGCAACAGGTTCCGCCTTCCTGGCATCGTTTCCGCGAAGCCATGCGTGAAAAAGACGGGATTATTTTTGTAACGCCGGAATACAACCGCTCGGTTCCGGGATTGCTGAAAAACGCCATAGACGTCGGCTCCCGGCCTTATGGAAAAAGTGTGTGGAATGGAAAACCCGGTGCAGTGGTAAGCGTTACACCCGGCGGCCTGGGCGCTTTCGGGGCCAATCATCACCTGCGGCAATCAATGGTATTTTTGAATGTGCCCATGATGCAACAGCCGGAGGCTTACCTGAGCAATATTGCCGCTTGTTTTGATGCGGCACAACCGGAAGCAGGAGCGCGTCTGGAAAAATTTCTTGACGGTTTTCTGAAAGCCTATTCGGAATGGGTGTCGGGTACACTTGGAAACGATAAATAATCACTACATCTGGAACAGTGCCCGCAGCTCTGCCGCATCCGTAGGTTTCATTTTACCACCGAGGATGAGCCGGAGCTGACGGCGGCGGAGTGCCCCCTCAAATAAAAGCAGCTCAACATCCGTCACCGGCTCCACTGCAGGAACAGCAGCGGGTTTGCCATGCGGATCGAGCCCTACAAAAGTGTAATAAGCCTCATTGCTTTTATAACGGTAGCGGTTTACCAGGTCTTCTCCATGCACCACCATATGTACTTCCATGGAAGAATTAAAAGCACGGGTAACCTTTGCTTCTATATGAACGGAATTTCCCAGTTTGATAGGATTCTCGAAAGAAATATTGTCAACAGATGCAGTTACTACCGGAAGATTGGAATGTTTTTGAGCGGAGAGCGCGGCGGCAATATCCATCCAGTACATCAGGCGGCCGCCCATCAGGTTGCCAAAGGTATTGGTATCGTTGGGCAATACCAGCTCGGTCATCACTATTAAACTGTCTGCAGGATTTTTTGCCATTTCAAATTTTTTGCAAAAGTAACGGGATGTAGTTAATTTATAAAACCGCTGTTCAAACGGTTGCGCCTGGTCAATTTTTTTATAAACGGAACAGGCGGCGACCTTACCTTTGCCGGATATTGTTAAAGGTTATATGCAGGAAAAAAACACATCCGTATCATTCGACAATACGGAGCTCGCATTTAAATACAAATCAGAAAAAGAATTAAAGCAGGCGAAACTCTTGTTTTCCTTAATGGGACAGCCGGCACTGGTAAAGCTGGGTACCCGGCTTACCCCCTGGGCAATAAAGAACAAACTGCCCGTTAAAGGGATGATACGCAGCACGATCTTTAAGCAGTTTGTAGGCGGGGAAACACTTGCAGAAACCGCAAAAGTGGCTGAAAAGCTGGGACAATACAACGTTCAGGTGATCCTGGACTATGGAGTGGAAGGAGGGGACGACGGGGAGGCGGAATACGATCATGCAGCGGATGAGTTCATCCGGGTGATCGATTATGCTGCAACACAACCCAATATTCCTTTTATGAGCGTGAAGATCACGGGCTTCTCCAGGTTCTCGCTGCTTGAAAAGATCGACGGGCTGATGCATGCGGCCTCCGGTACGCTGATCAAGCGCTACCTGCAGGTGATCGAGCAGCTGGATCCGGCAGAAAAAGAGGAATGGCACCGCGTACGCACCCGGTTACTGCGCATCTGCGAAAGGGCAGCAGAAAAAAGGATAGGAGTACTGATCGATGCGGAAGAGACCTGGATACAGGATCCCGTGGACGCGCTGACCATTTTAATGATGGATTCGTTCAACAAAACGACTGCTGTCATTTATAACACAGTACAATTGTACCGGCACGACCGGCTGCAGTTTCTGAAAGACTGTTATGATGCCGCTGCAGAGCGGGATTTCCTGCTGGCTGTAAAGCTGGTCCGTGGTGCATATATGGAAAAAGAGCGGGCGCGGGCAGCAGCGCAGAACTATCCTTCACCGATACAGCCGGATAAAGCAAGTTCCGACAGCGATTATAATGCAGGAGTACGGTTCAGTCTTGAACACCTCGACCGGATCGCGTTGGTAATTGCTTCCCATAATGAAAAAAGTAACCTGGACGCGGTGGCATGGTTGCAGCAACACCAGGTTCCCCTAAATCATCCGCATGTGCATTTCAGCCAGTTGTACGGCATGAGCGATAATATCACTTTTAACCTGGCTGCAGCCGGATGCAGCGTCAGTAAATACCTACCCTTCGGACCAATTGAGGATGTGATCCCTTACCTGATGCGGCGCGCGCAGGAAAACACTTCTGTTAAAGGCCAGACCGGCCGGGAGCTGGGATTGATCCAGGCAGAGCTTAAAAGAAGAAAAGGCGCCTGATTGTGCCAGGTCCGCAACAGAAGCAGTACTGCATTTGATGCAGGCCGGTTGGCATATTTGGTTTCCCTTTTTATATGATTTACAGCAGCAGGCATGTCTTTGTACTATTTTTTATAAAATTATGTAATCGATTACATAATTGGAAAAATGTGCTATATTTATCGGCAGATAACGTGCGTATTGTTTGCAAAAAACGATAGCCATTTTTATTGATACATTCCTTAAAGCAATTTCATAAGTTATGGCAGAGACAAATTATGATGCGATTGTGATCGGTTCCGGCATCAGTGGCGGATGGGCAGCAAAGGAGCTGTGTGAAAAGGGACTGAAGGTATTGCTGCTTGAACGCGGCAAAGATGTAAAGCATATAACGGATTACGTAAACGCAGGCAAGGGCCCCTGGGAATTTGCACACCACGGTAATATGACCCTGGCACAAAAGAAAGCCAACTCCAACCGTATCCGGGGATTTGGTCCCAGTGAGGTCAACCTGGACTGGTGGGCCAATGACAGCGAAACCCCCTATACGGAAGTCAAACAATTTAACTGGTTCCGGGGATATCAGGTAGGCGGCCGCTCCCTGTTATGGGGGAAGCAGACCTACCGCTGGAGTGATATCGATTATGAGGCCAATGCCAAAGAAGGGATCGGTATCGACTGGCCGGTGCGCTATGCCGAGATCGCTCCCTGGTATGATCATGTGGAGCGTTTTATCGGCGTAAGCGGCAGTATCGAAAAGCTGCCGCAGCTGCCGGACGGACAGTTCCTGCCACCCATGGAAATGAATGTTGTGGAAAAGGATATTGCGGCCCGCATCAAACAGGCGTATAATGATCAGCGGCGTATGATCATTGGCCGGTGTGCCCATCTGACGGAAGCACTGCCGGGGCGCACCAAATGCCAGTACCGGAATAAATGCCACCTGGGATGCCCGTACGGCGGGTATTTCAGTACACAGTCCTCCACGCTTCCCGCGGCAATGAAGACCGGGAACCTCACCCTAAGACCCTGGAGCATTGTAACCCGGATCCTCTATGATAAGGATAAAAAGCGGGCCACAGGTGTGGAAGTACTGGATGCAGAAACGAATAAGACCTATGAATACAAGGCAAAGATCGTTTTTCTGAATGCTTCCACCCTCAACAGCGCATGGGTATTGCTGCATTCCGCAACCAATGTGTGGCCGGGCGGACTGGGCAGCAGCAGCGGAGAACTCGGACATAACCTGATGGACCACCACCTGGGCTCCGGAGCAGGCGGGCGGGTGGAAGGCTATGAGGATAAATACACCTATGGCCGCAGGCCCAACGGAGTGTACATTCCCCGGTATCGGAATCTGAATGGGGAAAAGCGGGACTATATCCGCGGATTTGGTTACCAGGGCGGGGCCGGGCGCGGAAGAGGCACACAGGCCGCCGAGGAGATCGCAGTGGGGGCGGTATTAAAAGAAGCACTTACGGAAGCCGGTGGCTGGAATGTATGGATCGGCGGTTTTGGTGAAGTATTACCTTATCATGATAACGTGGTAACGCTGGATAAAGACCGGAAAGATAAATGGGGATTGAATGTACTGGCGATCGATTCGGAATTAAAAGAGAATGAGAAAAAAATGCGCGGGGAGATCATCAGTGACGGAAAGGAAATGCTGGAAAAAGCCGGCGTAAAGGATGTTTACGGTTTCGACAATGACGGCGTTATGGGGCAGGGCATCCACGAAATGGGAACCGCCCGCATGGGGCATGACCCCAAGACTTCTGTATTGAATAAATGGAACCAGATATGGGATGCGCCCAATGTATTTGTGACCGATGGCTCATTTATGACATCGGCAGGTTGTGTAAACCCTTCCCTGACCTATATGGCTTTTACCGCACGTGCTGTAGACCACGCCATTGATGAATTAAAAAAACAAAACCTCTGAACAGGTTTAAGTCGCATTAAAAACTTCAGAACTATGAACAGAAGAGAAGCTTTAACCGCCGTTTCCGTTTTATTGGGCGGAACACTGGTGGGAGCAGAGGCCTTTTTAGCGGGTTGTAAGCCCGCCGGTAAAAAAAGCGGTTTGTTTACAACAGCGGATATAGCACTGCTGGATGAGATCGGCGAAACCATCATTCCGGCCACTCCGGATTCCGGAGGGGCAAAAGCGGCGCATGTGGGGGCCTTTATGCAGACAGTAATAGCAGATTGCTATACCACCCGGGAACAACAGGTATTTACAGATGGCCTTAGCCAGCTAAAGACGGCTTGCGAGAAGAAATACAAAATACCGTTTGAAAAATTGTCCCAGGGCGATAAAGCTGCATTTCTGACAGCACTTTATAATGAGGCTAAAACCTATGTCAATACCGATGTCTACAAAAAAGAAAAAGAAGCATTTGATAAAGAACAGGAGGAACTGATACGATCCGCGGCTGCCAAAAATGATTTTGGGGCCTCCTATCTGAAAGAAAATTACCCGCCGCATTATTTTACCATGATGCGGCAGCTCACGCTCTGGGGCTACTTCAGCTCAGAAACCGGCATGACCAAGGCACTGCGTTATGTGGAAACTCCGGGCCGTTATGATGGAAATTATCCTTATAAGAAAGGAGATAAGGCCTGGGCAATGTAGATGGTATGCTACCAGGGCGCAAAAACACAAAGAAACACAAAGTTTAGACTTGTATGCAAGGATTTTTGAGAACCATTAAGTTATTAAGAATTTTTAAGCGGGTCGTGTTCTAAATGAGCCTTAACCCCTTAATGGTTTTTACGGGTAAATATGCCACAAAGAGGCTAAGTCACGAAGACACACGAAGTTTAGACTTGTATGTAAAGATTTTTGAAAGTCATTCAGCCATTAAGAATTTTTAAGCGGTCCGTGTTCTAAATGAGCCTTAATTCCTTAATGGTTTTTACGGGTAAATATGCCACAAAGACGCTAAGCCACGAAGAAACACGAAGTTTGAATTGTCTGCAACGGTTTTTGAAAGTCATTAAGCCATTAAGAATTTTTAAGCGGCCGGTGTTCTAAATGAGCCTTAATTCCTTAATGGTTTTTACCGGCAAGTATGCCACAAAGACGCTAAGACACAAAGAAACACGAAGCTTGGATTATCTGCAACGGTTTTTGAAAGTCATTCAGCTATTAAGAATTTTTAAGCGGCCGGTGTTCTAAATGAGCCTTAATTCCTTAATGGTTTTTACCGGTAAGTGTGCCACAAAGACGCTAAGCCACGAAGACACACGAAGTTTAGACTTGTATGCAAGGATTCATTAAGCACCAAAAAACTTAAAGCCCCTTAACTTCTTAATGGTTTTAATCGGCATCAGGATATTGCAGCAGCTGCCTTTCTGAAAATTTGTGCTTCGCAGCCTTCGTGGTAATCGGGGATATTTATACCCGCATCGTATCTGCTTTCCAGTTTTTGATCTGTTGTTTGATGGCGCGGGAAGCTAGTTTTTCTTCCAGTGTTCTTTTAATCAGCGCCTGTAGTTCTTCATCCGGGGCAAACCGCAGTGCCGCGATCTGTGAAAAGGACAGTTGCCGCTCCAGCGCGTCAAATGATTGGCCGGTCAGCACAAAATACCGGTGCCGCATTTCCAGTACCACAATACGGTTCTGAAGCGTAAGCGCATAATGCTGGCGCAGCATATAGGAAAGCCAGCCGGTCAGCAGGATCAGCAGGGCAATAAAGACCCATACCGTTTTCAGCGCAGGATCATTGAAGATATTATAAACCGCGCCCGCTTCCAGGATCAGTAAAACGGGATAAAAAATAAAGTGATGAGGTGGGTAGTAACGGACGTGATTTTTGAAATGCTGGTCGGCCATGATAAAAATTTGCTGTTAAGTTAACGGAATCACCTGAAAATGGCGGGATTCTGTGTGGATAAAATTTTAACATTCCGGATATGATTTGCAAAGCAGATTATCCATATTTTTGTACTGTAATAAAAATAATTACAGAATGATCAACGGACGTTTTGCAACAGTAATCCATATATTGACCTTGCTGGGGCGGGAAAAGGAAGAAGCAGCTTCTTCTTATATTGCCGGCAGCATCAACATAAATCCGGTACTGGTGCGCAAGGAGATCAGCATGTTGCGGGAAGCAGGACTGGTACTTACACAGGAAGGGAAGAACGGAGGGAGCCGTCTTGCGGTACCTCCGTCGAAGATCCGTCTTTCCGATCTTTATAAAATCGTTTATAACGAAGGGCTGTTTGCGCATTCCAAGAACCTGCCCAATCAGCATTGCGCGGTGGGCAAACGCATCAGCACAATTATGGACGACCTGAATCAGGAAGCAGAACAGGCACTGCTGAAACGGTTTCATTCCATTACAATTAAAGACCTGCTGGACCAGGTATAATTTTTTTCAATTTAACTGTAATAAAAAATAATACATTTTAATCTTTAAAAAATCTCAAACAATGAAAATTGCAATTATCGGAGCTACCGGTTTTGTAGGCAGCGCTGTAGTAAAGGAAGCACTTAAAAGAGGACATGTGGTCACGGCTCTTGCCCGGAATACATCCGGGATCGCCGGCGCAGACCGGCTGACGCTTAAAAATGTGGATGTAACGGATGAAACAGCGCTAGCTGAGGCTGTAAAAGGGAATGATGTGGTGATCAGCGCCTTCAATGCCGGATGGGGCAACCCCAATCTTTATGCGGATTTCCTGGCCGGTTCCCGGCATATCGAAGCTGCTGTGGAAAAAGCAGGTGTTAAACGCCTGATCGTTGTAGGCGGTGCGGGAAGCCTGTTTATTGATGGAAAGCAGCTGGTGGACGGACCCGATTTCCCGCAGGAATACAAAGCCGGCGCCACTGCTGCCAGGGATTATCTGGACATTATCCGGGCCAACCAGCAACTGGATTGGACCTTCTTTAGTCCGGCCATTGAAATGCACCCGGGGATTGATGCCGGGCGTACGGGTAAATACCGCCTGGGTACCGAGGCACCTGTTTTTGATGACAAAGGACGGAGCACTTTATCAGTAGAAGATCTTGCAGTGGTACTGGTGGATGAGGCTGAAAAAGCGGCACACATCGGCAAGCGGTTTACAGCAGCGTATTAACGTTAAGTTCAATGGGGCGCAGCGGTCCGGGAAGTATTGTTTTTCGGGCCGCTTTTTTATGCGGCAGATACAGGATCAGCATTGTAACTTTGAAAGAAATGCCAGCGATGAAAAAATGGTTCTTACTGACAGCAGCACTCTGGATAGGGTCTGGTGTAAACGGTCAGGATACGGCACGGATAAAAACACTTATGATGGAGGGGGTGCAGCTGCATGAACGGGGCCAGTATGCCGATGCGATCAAAAAATACGAGGAAGTGCTTGCTGCCGACCCCACGAATATAGTAGCCCAGTACGAGAAGACCTATTCGCTGATGGCGTCAAAAAAATACAAAGAGGCGATTGAATTGAGCCAGGCTATTATTGAAAATAAAGACGCAGAGCCTGCTATGATCGGCAATGCCTACAGTACCTGGGGATCTGCAGTGGACGAAGAAGGCGATCATAAAAAGGCATTGAAAATTTATGATGCCGGAATAAAAAAAGTACCGGCCTATAATATGCTGAATTACAACAAGGCCATCACGTATTTCCGGATGAATGAAGCCGGGAAAGGGGTCGATGAGTTGAAGCAATCTTTATTAAAGAATCCGCGCCACCCGGCATCGCATTTTTTGCTGGGACGGATTATGTACCACCGCAGGAATAAGATGGCGGGCATGATGCCACTGCTGGTATACCTCCTGTATGACAACAAAAGTAAACGGGCAGAGGAAGCGCTGACAACCGTACGATCCATTGTGGAGGCTGGTGTAAAGCAACAGGATTCGGCACATTATTCCATTGATATTGCTCCCGGGGCTTTGGTAAAACGCAGCAATAAAAGTGCAGCAGCGGATGATGATTTCAGTTCGATGGAGCTGTTCCTGGGGCTAAATGCAGCTGCTGCCGTATCAAAAACAAAGGAAATGCTTCCGGCCGACCGTTTTGCCTATCTGCTGAAGCAGGTGATCGGGAACCTGGCAGAACAGAAGGGGCATACCGGTTTTTACGGAACATTTTATATGCCGTTTTTCACCAGGCTGCACCAGGAAGCACTTACGGAAAGTTTTGCCCACCATATCTTTTTTCCCACCGGGAATGTGATGAACGAAGTATGGGTGCAGGATCACCAGGAGCAAATGAAAGAGTTACAGGCCTGGGCGATGAACTATAAATGGCCCGTTGCTGCGGCAGCCGGGAAGGAGTGAATGCACAGGTTTCGCACAGGTAATACCGCAGATTTCCGGGATGGCGCTATAATCGTTATCTTGCAGCCATGCAGCAGTATTTAGATTTGTTACAACATATTCTGAATGAGGGGGTTGAAAAGACCGACCGCACAGGTACGGGCACCATTTCCACATTCGGGTACCAGATGCGTTTTGATCTTCAGCAAGGGTTTCCCATGGTCACTACAAAGAAACTGCACCTGAAAAGCATTATCTATGAATTGCTCTGGTTCCTGAAGGGCGATACCAATACTGGTTATCTGAAGGAGCACGGGGTACGTATCTGGGATGAATGGGCCGATGAAAACGGAGACCTGGGTCCTGTTTATGGAAAGCAGTGGAGAAGCTGGGAAGGAAAGGACGGTAAAGTGGTGGATCAGATCACAGACCTTATTCAGCAGATCAAAAAGAACCCGGACAGCCGCCGTCTGATCATCAGTGCCTGGAATGTAGGTGAACTCTCGGAAATGGCGCTGATGCCCTGTCATACCTTGTTCCAGTTTTATGTGGCGGCACCGAAAACAGCTGACGGAATGCCTGGAAAGCCCCGCCTCAGTTGCCAGCTTTACCAACGGTCGGCAGACGTGTTCCTGGGCGTGCCCTTCAATATTGCCTCCTACGCCTTGCTGACGCTCATGATCGCCCAGGTATGCGGCCTGGAGCCGGGAGAATTCATACACAGCTTTGGGGATGTACATATCTACAGCAATCACCTGGAGCAGGTAAAGCTGCAATTATCCCGCACGCCCTATTCTTTGCCGCAAATGAAGATCAACCCGGAGGTGAAAAGTATCTTTGATTTTAATTACGGTGATTTTGAACTGGTAAACTATCAGGCACATCCCGGTATCAAAGGTGTGGTGGCGGTTTAACACAGGCCTGCATTTAAATTTTATACTATTATTTTACATTTATGATTATATCACTGGTAGCCGCCGCATCCAATAATAATGTCATCGGTAAGGATAACAAATTACTGTGGTCCCTGCCCAATGATATGAAGCATTTTAAAAATGTAACCTGGGGGATGCCGGTTGTAATGGGACGTAAGACCTTTGAATCTTTTAAGCAGCCACTGGCCGGCAGAAAGAATATCGTCCTGAGCAATAACAAAAACCTGAAGATCGATAACGCCATTGTTGCCCGCAGCCTGAAGGATGTGGAACTGCTGGTAAAGGAAATGGATGTCAAGGAACTGATGGTCATAGGAGGGGGGGAGATCTACAAACTTTATCTTCCAAAGGCCAACCGCATTTACCTTACCCGTGTGGACACCGCTCTTGAAGGAGATGCTTTTTTCCCGGTATTTGATCAGAACGCCTGGACCCTGAAAAGCAAGCAGGAGTATAAAGCGGATGATAAACACCTGTTTGATTATACATTTGAGCTCTGGGAGCGATAACGGCGGCAAATTCTAATTCCAAATTTTAAATTCTAAATTTTACATTGGTCTATTCTCCGTTAATTGCTGCATCGAAATATTTCAATTATTATATCCATGCTTCCAACAGCAAAGGACATGGAATGCATTCTCCTTTTGTGTTTGAGTTCATCACGCGGGTGATGAATGATTTTACCCGTTATCCGGATTATGACAAAGTGGAATCCCTGCGCCGGAAACTAAAAAAAGACCCTGCGGTGCTTATCGTGGATGATTTTGGTGCCGGTTCCGCCAAAACAAAATCAAGTGCCCGTAAAGTGGCATCTATTGCAAAAAATGCAGCCAAGCCTGCCAAGTTCGGACAACTCATGTATCGGATGGTCCGTCATTACGGTGCTAAGCACATACTGGAAATGGGGACTTCCCTTGGTATTACCACGGCATACCTGGCTGCAGCCGCGCCGGACGCAAGGGTCATTACGATGGAGGGCGCACCGGCAGTGGCGGATCTGGCCCGGAGTAATTTTGCTGATCTGGGCCTGAAGAACATCGAACTGGTGGAGGGGAATTTTGATGATACCCTTCCGGCAGTGCTGGAAAAAATGCCGAAGCTGGATCTTGTTTTCCTGGATGGCAATCACCGCCAGGAGCCTACGGAACGTTATTTCAGGCAGCTGTTGCCGCATACGCATGAAGAAACCCTGCTGATCTTCGATGATATTCACTGGAGCAGCGGAATGGAAGCCGCCTGGAAAACAGTGGTGTCGGATGCCGCGGTGACCTGTGACATCGACCTGTTCTATATCGGTATTGTAAGTTTCCGGAAAGCATTTAAGGAAAAGCAACAATTTGCGATCCGGTTCTAATCTTCCTCATTGCGGTATATTTTTTCGATCCGTTTATCAGGAATGAACCAGATGATCGCCACGATCGTATACAGCGCGATCCCCACCCAGGTGGAAACAAAAGAAGAACCGATCCCCGCAATATAGAGGATGCCGGATATTTTCCCCTTGGAATCAGTCCCTACAGCCCGGGCCAGTTTGCAATCCGGTCCGCCGGCTTTTATCAGTTCCTTCTGCAGGATCAAATAGGCCACGGCTGCCATGGCCAGCACTATACCATATATTGCCACGGGCAGCGGCTGCATATAGTGATGATCCATCCACGCAGTGGTAAAAGGAAAGAGCGATAGCCAGAACAGGAGGTTCAGGTTCTTCCAGAGAACGGCTCCGTTTATCTTATCCACCAGGTGAAACATATGGTGGTGATTGTTCCAGTAAATACCCACATAAATAAAGCTCAATACATAGCTCAGGAAAGTAGGAAGCAATGCCAGCAGCGACTTCAGTGTATAGTCCTCTTCCGGCGGACGCAGTTCCAGCACCATAATGGTAATGATGATGGCGAGCACACCATCGCTGAAGGCTTCGAGTCTTGACTTGGTCATATAATGTAAAATAAAAAAAGGTGTATAAATATAAAGAGAATTTATACACCTTGGAATTTTTTACAGGATGGACTATTGTAATGCGGTCAGTGCTGCCTCATAGTCGGGTTCTGAAGTGATCTCGGGAACCTGTTCCGTATAAACCACATCGCCGTCGGCATTGGCCACTACAACGGCACGGCTCAGCAGGCCTTTCATCGGTGAATCGGCAAAAGTGACCCCGTAGGCATCGCCGAAATCACCCCTGAAATCGGAAAGGGTTTCTACATTGCTGATGCCTTCTGCGGCGCAGAAGCGGCTGAGTGCAAACGGCAGGTCCTTGGAAATGTTCAGTACTACTGTATTGTCCAGGGCCGCGGCCTTTTCATTGAATTTTCTCACGGATGCCGCGCAAACACCGGTATCAACGCTGGGAAAAATATTCAGTACGATCTTTTTACCGGCATAGTCCGACAGCTTTTTCTCTGCCAGCCCGGAGTTGACCAGTGTAAAATCTTTCAGCTTGCTTCCTTTTTCAGGTAATGCTCCAACAGTGGTAACCGGATTCCCTTTTAACGTAATTGATGCCATAATATTGAATTTATATAATAGGTGAAACACAAAGAAAGCAAAATTATTTTGCAATCACCGGCTGCTCCCGGTTTTTTGAAGATAAAATAACAGTTGGGGGTAACCGGTATAAAAATCCACAGGGACCTCCGCCGTTTTTACGGTTAATTTCTTTAACTTACCTGGTATAACCTTGTGTATGATCATTGGCGTTTTACAGGAACCTTCTTTTGAAACCAGAGTGTCCCTTAATGCAGATGCAGTAGCTGCACTCGTAAAAAAGAACCATACGGTTTATGTGGAGCCGGGTGCCGGAACAAAAGCTCTTTGCAGCGATGCAGACTATGAAAAAGCCGGTGCCGGGATTGTACCGCGTGCCGAAGTAGAGAAGAACGCCCTGGTACTGTTATCCATTCATTTGCCGGGATTCCTTTCCTCCGAAATGGCAGCAAAAACGATGATCGGTGTGTACCAGCCGTTATCCAATCCGGAATTGATGCAGGAGTACGCAGCAAAAGGCAGTACACTTTTTTCACTGGATATGCTGCCCCGTACCACCCGGGCACAAACCATGGATGTATTGAGCTCCCAGGCGAATATCGCCGGTTATAAAGCCGTTTTACTGGCAGCAGGTATGTACGCCCGCTATTTCCCGATGTTCATGACCGCAGCAGGGAGTATTGCACCGGCAAAAGTGCTGATCCTCGGAGCAGGAGTGGCCGGTTTGCAGGCCATAGCTACCGCACGCCGTCTGGGGGCAGTAGTGGAAGTGTTTGACACCCGCCCCGCGGTTAAAGAAGAAGTACTGAGCCTTGGGGCAAAGTTTGTGGAGGTGGAGGGCGCTGCAGATGCGAGTACTTCCGGCGGTTATGCGGTGGAGCAGTCGGAAGCCTACCGGCAGCAGCAGCAGCAACGTATTGCAGAGAGTGTGGCCAGGGCGGATATTATCATCACCACAGCACAGATACCCGGCAAAAAAGCTCCCCTGCTGATCACCGAAAGCATGCTGCAGGCGATGCGCCCCGGATCCGTAATCGTGGACCTGGCAGCTGCAACGGGTGGTAATACGCCGTTTACAAAAGACAACGAAACAATGGTGCTCAACGGGATCTCTATTGTTGGAAATTCAAACCTGGCGGCCACCATGCCGGCAGATGCCAGTAAGCTCTACGGCAGGAATGTGAGTAATTTCCTGGAACTCCTCATTAATAAGGAAGGGGAACTGGAGCTAAATAGCGAAGATGAATTGGTCAGAGGGGCCTGTATCACGCATAACGGAGCCGTGGTGCATGAACGTATCCGCTCCCTGCTGGACAAATAATAAAACAAGTATTATGTTGGAATGGATAGCAGCAAATCAGCAGATCATCTACATTGTAGTGCTGATGATCTTTGTGGGTATTGAGGTCATCGGGCATGTACCCAGCGTATTACATACCCCGTTGATGAGCGGCGCCAATGCCATTCATGGGGTGGTCATTATCGGAGCCATCATCGTCATGGGGAAGGCCGAACCCGGCAATTACCTGGCACTGATACTCGGCTTCCTGGCGGTTGTGGTAGGCACGCTCAATGTAGTAGGCGGCTTTGTGGTAACGGACCGGATGCTGGAGATGTTTAGGAAAAAGAAAAGGTAAAATTCAAAACACTAAGCACTAAATTCTAAATTTTAATGTCTGAGAATAAAGTTTATGACCTGGAAAACAGAACTGAGAAGTTTTCACTCGCGGTCAGGAACTTTTGTTTGAAGCTAAAGGCAGATTTATTTAACAGGGTTTATATACAACAGGTATTGCGTTCCGCAGGTTCTGTGGCCGCCAATTATATTGAAGCTAATGATAATTTGGGCGATAAGGACCTGAAACATAAAATCAGGATCTGTAAAAAGGAATCGAAAGAAACAAAACTCTGGATGAAACATCTTTTAATTTATGATCAAATTGAATTGGAAAACGAGCGACAGGCGTTGATCCGGGAAAGTGATGAGCTGATGAGGATTTTTGCTGCTATTTTACGGAAGCTTAATAGCTAAATAAATTTCAATAAGGGTCGATGTTAGAATTTAATGCTTAGTACTTAGTATTTAGAATTTAGGGTTTAATATTTAGAACTTAGTAACTTAATATTTTTCATGAATCTGCTTACGTTTTGTTACCTGATCTCCTCCATCACCTTCATCATCGGACTGAAGTTATTGTCTGGCCCGGCTACTGCGCGTAGAGGGAACCTTATTGCAGCGGCGGGCATGCTGCTGGCCATTCTGGGAACGGTTTTTTTATACCAGGATGAACGAGGAACACGGCTGGGTAATTACGGCTGGATCTTTGGCGGCATCTTTATCGGTGCGGTCATCGGCACGCTTGCTGCAAAAAAAGTAAAGATGACGGCCATGCCGGAAATGGTGAGCATGTTCAATGGCATGGGCGGACTCTGCGCGGCGCTGATATCGATCGTGGAATTTGATTACCTGGGGGAATTGCATCATACCATCAGGGATACCTATTACGGAAGCACAGCGCTTCCCGCATTTACCGGCCACCTGGTGATCATTCTGCTGGGGTTGATCATCGGATCGGTCTCTTTTTCCGGCAGTGTCGTGGCC
The DNA here is from genome assembly GCF_020034665.1 of Niabella beijingensis. Taxonomy (NCBI): domain Bacteria; kingdom Pseudomonadati; phylum Bacteroidota; class Chitinophagia; order Chitinophagales; family Chitinophagaceae; genus Niabella; species Niabella beijingensis. The sequence continues at coordinate 1,520,745 of NZ_JAIQDI010000002.1, forward strand.
TGGGGAAAGCTGAACGGGACAATCAAAGACCGTTCTTTTAAAGGACAGCATATCGTAAACCTTCTTGTATTGCTGGTCATCCTGCTGGCTTCCGTTTTTCTGGTCGTCCGGTTTGATGCTTCCGCAAGCTGGATCTTTTACGGGGTCCTTGCACTGGCACTGGTATACGGACTGCTGTTTGTGCTGCCCATCGGTGGCGCCGACATGCCCGTGGTCATCTCCCTGCTCAATTCTTTTACCGGTGTAGCGGCCGCCTGCGGCGGATTTTTATATAATAATAAAGTGATGCTGACCGGCGGGATCCTGGTAGGTGCAGCCGGAACCCTGCTTACGATCCTGATGTGCAGGGCTATGAACCGTTCCTTACTCAATGTACTGGTGGGATCTTTTGGCGGCGGTACCGCTGCTGCTGCCGGTAACAAAGCCCAGGGAGCCGTAAAGGAGATCAGTCTTACGGATGCTGCGGTCGTAATGGGCTATGCCCAGAAAGTAGTGATCGTGCCGGGATACGGACTGGCCGTAGCACAGGCGCAGCATACCTGCCATGAGCTGGAAAAACTGCTGGAGAGCAGGGGTGTGGAAGTACAATATGCCATTCACCCGGTGGCAGGCCGCATGCCGGGACATATGAATGTGTTGCTGGCCGAAGCAGATGTGCCCTATGAGAAACTGCTGGAAATGGAACAGGCAAATGAGGTCTTTCCTCATGCGGATGTGGTACTGGTACTTGGCGCCAATGATGTGGTGAACCCGGCTGCAAAAACGGATCCGGCTTCTCCCATCTATGGCATGCCGGTGCTGGAAGTGGAGCTGGCAAAAATGGTGATCGTCAATAAGCGGAGCATGAAACCTGGCTATGCGGGCATTGAGAATGAATTGTTCTTTAGCCCGAAGACCTCCATGCTGTTCGGCGATGCCAAAAAAGTACTGCAGGAGCTGGCGGCGGCGCTTAAGAATATTTAAACTATTTTTCCTGCCGGGCTTTTCTGTTGCTATGACAGGCACAGGCATTTTTCGCGGGCTCTTTCCCGGAGACTCTGCCCGAAATAAACCCTGCCGGCGCCACGGGTTTACAGGTGTCAAATCATTAGTTTTGCAGGGTGCAGTTACCATCAGCATTTATCACATCTCTGCGGGGACTTCCGGGTTTTGACGAAGCCGCTTTCCTGCAGGTGCATACGAGCGGCGAAAAGATCACTTCTGTCCGTATTAATCCTTCCAAAACGGATCATCTGCCAATTCATGTAAATAGTATTCCTGTGCCCTGGACCCGGTACGGATTTTATTTATCAGAGCGCCCCCCATTTACTTTTGACCCCCTGTTTCATGCCGGTTGTTATTATGTGCAGGAAGCCAGCAGTATGTTCCTGGAGCAGGCCCTGCTGCAGACAACTGATTGCAGTCAGCCATTAAAAGTGCTGGATCTTTGTGCCGCTCCTGGGGGAAAGACAACGCACCTGCAATCATTGCTCCATCCGGAAAGTTTGCTGGTCAGCAATGAAGTGATCCGCAGTCGTGCTGCGGTATTAAGGGACAATGTGATAAAATGGGGGGCGGAGAATATTGCCGTAACCAATAATGATCCGAAGGATTTTGAAGCGCTGCCCGGTTTTTTTGATGTGGTGGTGGTAGATGCTCCCTGCAGCGGCAGCGGCCTGTTCCGCAGGGATGAAGAAGCCATTGATGAATGGAGCGAAAATAATGTCGCACTCTGCAGTCAGCGCCAGCAGCGTATCCTGGCAGATGTTTTGCCGGCGCTAAAGGAAGACGGTATCCTGATCTACTCCACCTGTTCCTACTCGGAGGAAGAGGACGAAGTGTTGCTGAAATGGCTTACAGAAACGGCCGGACTGGAAGGGTTGGAACTGAAAACGGAAGAGACCTGGAATATTGTGCCGGCGCGATCCGGCAATGCTTTCGGATACCGGTTCTGGCCACACCTGCTGAAAGGAGAGGGTTTCTTTATCGGAGTATTCCGGAAAAAGAGTACGGCTGCCGCTTTGGGTAAATACCGCGCATCCACTAAGGCATTGCCTGCAAAAGAAACAGCGCCGCTGGAAAAATGGATCAGCACAACGGGGCTGCGGTTTGTTTCCTTTGGCGGAAAGGTCTATGCCTGGAACGAGGTGTTGTTCGAGTCGCTGGATCTGGTGGCACAAAGGCTGCGGGTGCTGTATTCCGGGCTGCTTGCGGGGGAGCTGATGCGGGAGAAACTGGTGCCGGACCATGCACTGGCATTAAGCGGGAGAACTGCTGCTGCAGTGATCCGTGCTCCCTTATCAAAAGAGGCCGCCATCCGTTACCTGCAGCGTAAGGATATTTCGATAGAAGCAGCGCAGAAAGGCTGGCAGCTGGCCACGTTTAAAGACCATCCGCTGGGCTGGATCAATGTGCTGCCGAACCGCGTGAACAACTATTATCCCAAGGAACTCCGGATATTAAAAGAATATCCTTCGCAGGAGCGCTAAATATCAATTATCCGCATTAAAAATAATCATCTGCCATGAATCCATCACTCTCTTTTCTGGTACGGTTGTCCCTCGTCCTTTTTTGTATCATTGCCATGGGCTATCTGCTGATGCTGGGGCATACCTTGTTTGCCCCGATGTTCTTTTCTTTTCTAATGGCCCTGTTATTTTTACCTGTTGCCGTTTTTTTTGAACGGAAATGCCGGTTCAAACGAAGCCTGGCCACTACAGTGGTGGTATTACTTATGATACTGATCTTTGCCGGCGTTATTGCTTTTTTCAGTACCGAGGCGCGGTCGTTTACCGAAGACTGGCCGCAACTCAGGCAGAACGGTCTGCAGGCATTCTACCATACCCAGGACTGGATCAGCTCAAAGTTTCACATCAATGCCAAAAAACAATGGAATTATATCAACCAGGGTGCTGAAAAGCTGGTGGCTCAAAGTGCACTGATCCTGGGCACAACCCTGACCACTGTATCCTCCAGCCTTATATTTTTGGGATTCACCATACTTTTTACATTTTTTATCCTCAACTACCGCCGGGTGCTGTATGTTTTCCTGATCTCTGTTTTCGCCGAAGCACATAAGAACCGGGTGGAGGGGATCGTAAAGCGTGTAAAATCGATCATAAAAAAATACATTATCGGGTTGCTGATCCAGATGCTGATCGTTTCTGTAATGCTGATGCTGTTATTGTCTTTATTGGGTGTTAAATACCCCATTTTGCTGGGATTTATGGGCGGGATCTTTAACGTGATCCCTTATCTGGGGATCATCATCGTATTACTGTTCAGCTGCCTGATCACCTTTGCCACGGTAGGCAGTGGAAAAGTGTTGCTGGTAGTGATAGCGTTTATCATTGTACATGCGATCGACAGCAATGTCGTAATGCCGCTGGTGGTAGGTTCCAAGGTAAAGCTGAACCCGATGATCGCGTTTATAGGGATCATTATAGGTGAGATGCTCTGGGGGATATCAGGTATGTTTCTCTGTATCCCGTTCCTTGCCATCCTCAAGATCATTTTTGACCGGGTAGAGGGATTGCATGCCTGGGGAATGCTGATGGGGGAAGAAGGTGAGCTCGACAGCGGAAAGCGGCGCATCCTGCTGGCAAGGGCCCGGAACAAAAGATAATCGGAGCGCCGTTCCCGCCTGGCGTGGAAAACGGACGGGTGCCGGTAGATTATGAACTATTTTGATTAACTATTGAGACGATTTGTAGCGGTTGTCTGGTATTTTTTGGGCAATTTCGCTTCAGAAACAAGCGGTTTTTGGATGTGTTGCCTGTAAAAGGATTGCTCGGTATGATGCCCTTTGTGTACGATTCCCCCTGCGATAAGATTCGCTGCCGCAAATGATTAAATCGAAAAGTAAATTTTATGGTTCATTTTTTTCTTCAGCAAAGCCGGCGGATGCTTCTGGGGCTGGCACTATTTTTAACCTTAAAACAGAGTAGCGGGCAGGAGCAGCAGGCCCCCGCTTATCCGCTTATCACGCATACGCCCTACTTCAGCATCTGGAGTCATTCCGACAAACTGAATGAATCGGTGACCACACATTGGTCAGGCACCGAGCAGTCGCTGGTGGGAGTTATAAAAGTAGATGATCAGTTCTACCGCTTCCTGGGTAAAGAGCCGGAATCCTTTGCGGTGGTATTGCCCGCCAGCGATGAGCAATCATACAATGTGCAGTATACCGAACAGGAACCTGCACAAGGCTGGGATGCCCCGGACTTTAACGATAACGCCTGGAAAACCGGTGCTGCGCCCTTTTCGGACGATAAGAAGATCGCAAATACCTTCTGGGATACGGACGACCTGTGGGTAAGAAGAACCTTTGACCTGAACGAGTTACCTTCGGATGATCTTTTCCTGAAGATCAACCATGATGACAATATCGATATTTATCTGAACGGGGTACTGGTCTATCACAAAACCGGCTGGGTAAACCGGATGACCTACCTGCCGCTGGACAAAGAACTGAAGACGAACCTGAAAAAAGGAAAGAATATCCTGGCGGTGCACCTGCGCAATACCGCCGGAGGACGCCACCTGGATCTGGGTATCTCAAGAAAAGTGCCATCACCGCAGTCCGAACGGCTTTTACTGGCAAAGCAGGAACAGGTAAAGCTTACAGCAATGCAAACGGTTTACCGTTTTACAGCCGGCGGGGTGGCACTGGATGTGAATTTTACATCGCCGCTGCTGCTGAAGGAGGTCGACCTGATGGCGCGCCCGGTATCTTATATTACGTATACGGTGAAATCAAACGACGGCAAACAGCATGATGTAAAGATCTATCTGGGTGCTTCCTCCAATATTGCTGTTAATGAGGCTTCCCAGGAAGTGGAAGCAAAGACCGCTAACAATGGTACACTGAAGCTGCTGCAGGCGGGAACAACAAGTCAGCCGGTGCTGGCAAAAAAAGGCGACGACCTGCGCATCGACTGGGGCTATTTTTATGTAGGTGCGCCCGGCGAAGGTACCACGCAATATATTTCAACCAGTCAGCAGGAAGGCATATCGGGTTTAATGAACAACCGGCTGTCCGGATCCGCCGGCACAAAAGGCAAAAGCCTGGTGTTAAATACCGTACTGGATCTGGGTAAAACAGGTGCCGCTGCCAAGGAACGTTTCATGTTACTGGGGTATGATGAGATCTACTCCATCCAGTATTTTCATACCAATCTGCGGCCGTGGTGGAACCGGACAGGCGGAAAAAGCTTTACGGCAGAAATGAATAAAGCTGCGGCTGATTACAAACCGGTCATGAAAAAGGTGAACGACTTTGATAAAGTAGTCCATGATGATGCATTGAATGCCGGTGGGGCCGTCTATGCAAAACTTTGTGAGCTGGTGTACCGCCAGAGCATTGCCGCACATGCAGTAGTGGAAAGTCCGCAGAAAGAACTGTTGTTCCTTTCCAAAGAAAACTTCAGCAACGGATCGATCAATACCGTGGACCTTACCTATCCTTCGGCGCCCTTATACCTCCTGTACAATACGGCATTACAGAAAGGGATGATGAGCGGGATTTTTTATTACAGCGAAAGCGGCAAATGGACCAAGCCCTTTGCGGCACATGACCTGGGTACCTATCCGCTGGCGAACGGGCAGACCTACGGGGAGGACATGCCGGTGGAAGAAGCGGGGAATATGCTCATCCTGATGGCAGCGATCGCCAAGGTGGATGGCAATGCCACATTCGCAAAAAAACACTGGAAGACGCTCACCACCTGGGCCGGTTACCTGGCCAAAGAAGGATTTGACCCGGCCAACCAGCTGTGTACCGATGACTTTGCAGGACATATGGCGCGGAATGTCAATCTTTCTGCAAAGGCCATCATGGCCCTGCGCAGTTATGCAATGCTGGCCGAAATGCTGGGCGAGACTACTACCGCAAAAAAATACATAGCACTGGTAAAGCCAATGATACCCAAATGGATGGAGCTGGCGAATGATGGAGATCATTATACCCTGGCCTTTGAGAAAAAAGGTACCTGGAGCCAGAAGTATAACCTGGTTTGGGATAAGGTTTTGAACTTTAACTTATTTCCGCAATCGCTGTATGATACGGAGATCCGTTATTACCTTTCGCACCAGCAGCGCTACGGGTTGCCGCTGGATTCGCGGAAGACCTATACCAAATCCGACTGGATCATGTGGACGGCCACAATGACGGACAACCGTAATGATTTTGAAAAATTCATTGAGCCGTTGTACCGGTATGCCACTGAGACCACGAGTCGTGTGCCGATCAGCGACTGGCATGAAACAACGGATGGCAAACAGGTAGGTTTCCAGGCACGGAGCGTTGTAGGGGGCTATTTTATGAAAGCCTTTGACCGCAAACTGAACAAACGATAATATTACTGTTGTATAAGTCAACCGGTGCTTGTTCTGGAACAGGCATTGGTTGTTTTCTTTAATACCTCTTTTATGACTTGCAAAAAATACAGGATACTAAAGGCGCTATGTTGTCTGTGGATCGCAATCGTTTTTTATAACAGCTCGCAGGCACAGGAAACGGATGAGGCGCTTTACCGGAATAACCGCGCACCGCTGAAGCAATTACAGTTCCTGGAGCTGCCATTGGGTGCTATTGCGCCGGAGGGCTGGCTGAAGGAGAAGCTGATCAGCCAGAAGAACGGTGCCACCGGGAAGCTGGATGAACTGTATCCTCTCGTAATGGGCAAACGCAACGGCTGGCTGGGGGGCGACGGTGATCAATGGGAACGCGGGCCTTACTGGATCGACGGACTGCTGCCCCTGGCCTATCTTTTAAAAGACAAAGCGCTGATTGCAAAAGTAAAACCCTGGGTGGAATGGTCGCTGAACAGCCTGCAACCCAATGGCTACTTTGGTCCTGCAAAGGATTATCCCGGCGAGCCGGGGATCCAGCGGGATAACAGTCAGGACTGGTGGCCCAAGATGGTGATGCTGAAAGTGCTGAAACAATACTATGCCGCAACCGGTGATAAACGCGTGATCAAACTGATGACGGAGTATTTCCGCTACCAGCTGAAGACCCTTCCGGAAAAGCCGCTGGACCACTGGACCTTCTGGGCCCGGTACCGTGCCGGCGACAACCTGATGGTAGTGCTTTGGCTCTATAATATTACAGGCGATGCATTCCTGCTGAACCTGGCGGACCTGATCCATAAACAAACCTTCAACTATACCCATGAGTTTTTATATACCGACCTGCTGAGCCGCCCGGGCAGTATTCACTGTGTAAACCTGGCACAGGGGATCAAGGAGCCGGTAGTGTATTACCAGCGTAAACCGGAACAACCATTCCTCGATGCTGTTGAAAAAGGGTTTGCCGATCTGCGCAAATACAATGGTTTGGCCAATGGCCTGTTTGGCGGAGATGAAGCATTGCATGGTAATGATCCGGCTTTTGGTTCGGAATTTTGCACGGCCGTGGAAATGATGTTCTCACTGGAAAGTATACTGAACGTGACCGGCGATGTAAAATATGCCGATCAGCTCGAAAAGATCGCCTTCAATGCATTGCCGGCGCAGATCGATGCGCAGTTCCTCAACCGGCAATACTATCAGCAAACCAACCAGGTGATGGTCACCCGGCACATGCGCAACTTCAGTGTGGACCATGACGGTGCTGATATCTGTTTTGGCCTGCTTACCGGCTATGCCTGCTGTACATCCAATATGCACCAGGGCTGGCCCAAGTTTACACAAAACCTCTGGTATGCCACTGCCGATAAAGGCCTGGCTGCGTTGGTATACGCACCCTCTGCGGTAACCGCAAAAGTTGCAGATGGCACAGAAGTGAGCTTTAAAGAACAGACCCAATACCCGTTTGAGGAAACGATCCGCTTTTCGCTGGAAACAAAATCAAAAAAGCCGCTTCGTTTTCCGTTTCACCTGCGCATACCCGCCTGGTGCGATGCTGCCGTGGTTAAAATAAACGGCGCTCTTCACAGTCAGGCAAAAGGTGATACCATCTTAAAAATAGACCGGGACTGGAAAAGCGGAGATGTGGTGACGCTGGAACTGCCGATGCGCATTAAGAAGAACCGCTGGCAGCAGAATTCCGTGTCCATTGAGCGGGGACCGCTGACCTATGCATTAAAAATAGGAGAGCAGGCAAAAGAAATTACCAATACAAAAGACCCGGTGGAGAACGGCGATACCTATTGGGAAATACGCCCCACCACGCCCTGGAATTACGGATTGCCCGATTTTTCTGAAGAAAAGCTGAATGAGCAGTTTAAAGTGGAACAACACTCCGCTGAAGGCAAGGATCCCTGGTCGCTTGCTTCCGTGCCGTTGTCCATCACCGCAAAGGGAAAACGCTTTGCGCGCTGGCAATTGTATAATGAGTCCGCCGGACCATTGCCTTATAGTGTCACGTACGGACTGCACCTCGGGGATGAGGAGCCGATCACGCTTGTTCCATATGGGGTGACACGATTAAGAGTGGCACAGTTTCCTGTGTACTGATTTTATTGGTATTTTTCCGATCGCATAATAGTTGTATAGGTTTAACGAATTGAATGTTTGTTATGAATGCTTTGAGAAATTTATTGTTTACCGGCATGATCTGCGGAATGGCCACCGGTAGCGTTCTTTCGCAGCAGAAAGATCTCGTGTCGTATGTAAACACGTTGCAGGGTACCAATTCTGCACATGAACTGACAAGAGGGAATACCTATCCCACTACGGCCTTGCCTTTTGGTATGCATACCTGGACACCACAAACCGGGCCGAACGGGGACGGGTGGAAATACCAGTATGCAAAGAATAAAATAAGAGGTTTTCAACAGGCACACCAATGCAGCTCCTGGACGAACGACTATGCCGTATTCTCGTTCATGCCTGTAATTGATAACCTGGTGGTGAACGAGAACGACCGTGCCACGGAATTCCGGCATGAAAAGGAAATCGCTCACCCGCATTATTATAAGGTGATGCTGGAAAACGCCATCACAACGGAAATGGCGCCCACCGAAAGAGGCGTGCACCTGCGCTTCAGTTTTCCTAAAGGCCATAAAAGTTTCCTGGTGCTGGATGGGTATACCGGCTTAAGCGGAATTGAGATACATCCTGCTGAGAGAATGATCACGGGTTATGTGAATAACGGACGTGGTTTTCAGAAAGGGTGGAAAAGTTTTTTTGTGATCCGCTTCGATCAGCCCTTTACCACCCAGGGCACCTGGGAGAATAAGGAAAATACGGTGCAGCCCGGTGCGTTAAATGCAGAAGGGCAGGGCAAAGGTGCCTATCTTCAGTTTGCCGATGGTGTCACCGTGCAGGTAAAAGTGGCTTCTTCCTATATCAGTGCGGAGCAGGCAGCGCGCAACCTGCAAGGGGAACTGGGTGCGGATAAAACACTGGAACAAACAAAGGCCCGGGCGCAAAAGACCTGGAATGAGCACCTGGGCCGCATCCTGGTGGAGGGAGATTCCGAAGAAGATAAGGCAACCTTTTATTCCTGTTTTTTCCGGGCCAGCCTTTTTTCAAGAAAATTCTATGAGCTGGACCAGGATGGAAAGCCGTACTATTTCAGTCCCTATGACGGTACAGTGCATACCGGTTATATGTTCACCGATACCGGGTTCTGGGATACCTTCCGGGCACAGTTCCCGTTAAATGCCTTGCTGCACCCCACCATGCACGGGCGTTATGTAAGTGCCCTCCTGGATGCGCAGGCACAGTGCGGCTGGCTGCCATCCTGGTCGTTTCCCAACGAACAGGGAAGCATGATCGGTAATCATGCCATTTCATTGCTGGCAGATGCCTGGGTGAAAGGGATCCATACTTTTGATCCGGAAAAGGCATTGGAGGCCTATCAGCATGAAGCCAATAATAAAGGTCCCTGGGGGCCTGCCAACGGCAGAGATGGTTATAAGGAGTATAACAGCTTGGGCTTTGTGCCCTATCCGAAATACCGGGAGGCCACGGCCAAGACACTCGAATATGCTTATGATGATTTTTGCGGGTATGCACTTGCGAAAGCATCCGGTAATGAAAAATACGCTAAGGCATTTGCTGAGAAAATGTTCAACTATAAAAATGTTTTTAATGCTGCAACCGGATTTATGCTGGGCAGGGATGAGAACGGTAACTGGAAACCGGATTTTGATCCGGTGGAATGGGGTGGTCCTTATACCGAAGGCAATGCCTGGCACTGGGTATGGTCCGTATTTCATGATATCGAAGGGTTGAAGGGATTGCTGGGCGGCGACAAAGCATTCACCGCAAAACTGGATTCAGTTTTCAGTGTGCCCAATACCGTAAAAGTGGGCACTTATGGCGGTATGATCCATGAGATGACGGAAATGGTAATGGCCAACATGGGGCAGTATGCGCATGGCAACCAGCCCATACAGCATATGGTATACCTGTATAACTATGCCAATGAACCCTGGAAGGCGCAGTATCATGCACGTGAAGTGATGAAGCGCTTGTACAATGCAACAGAGGATGGTTACCCGGGCGATGAGGACCAGGGACAAACTTCATCCTGGTATGTGCTGAGCGCATTGGGGATCTACAGTGTTACACCGGGTACGAATGAATATGTGATCGGTAGCCCGTTGTTTAAGAAAATTACCCTGACGCTGGAAGACGGTAAGAAATTCGTCATCGAAGCGCATAATAATGCGGCTAAAAATGTGTACATCAAAAAAGGGAAGCTGAACAAAAAAGAATATACCAGAAATTTCATCACTTACCAGGATATCGTAAAAGGCGGTCATCTTTATTTTGAAATGAGTGATGTGCCGGCTAAAGAGCGCGGGCTGGGCGCGGCCAATCAGCCCTTTTCTGTGTCTCGCAGCCCCTACAGATAAGGCGCAAGTGGGGTTCAAAATAATCCGCGAAGATCCACGCAAAAATCTCCGGCAAGTATGCAGCTGTTTTTGTAATTTACGGTTGTTTATATAAACCAACAACCCCATAAATTACTGGAGAAACATACAATGGACGAATGGATCCGGGAGCAAAAAGAGCCGAAACCTGCTGTATTACTGGTTGACGACAACGAAGAAATACTGGATTATCTTGCAGGTGACCTGGGTATGCACTACTCGGTACTGAAGGCCCGTGATGGTGTAGAGGCGCTGGCTTTACTTGAAAACGAGCTGGTACAGCTGATTGTCAGTGATGTGATGATGCCGCAGATGGACGGGTTTGAATTCTGTGAAAAATTAAAATCCAGTGTAGCGTACAGTCACCTGCCCGTTATTTTACTTACGGCAAAAGATACCCTGCAATCAAAGATCCAGGGACTGAAAACCGGTGCGGATGCCTATATTGAAAAGCCCTTTTCCCTGGAACATTTACTGGTACAGATCGGCAACCTGCTGGAGAGCCGTACACGGCTGAAGGAATTCTATGCCCGTTCGCCGCTGGCGCATATCAACAGCATGGCCTATTCAAAAATGGATGTGGAATTCCTGGAACAACTGCATGCCCTGATCGTACGCAACCTTGATGATGCCGGTCTGGATGTGGAGAAGCTGGCGCTGGGCATGAATATGAGCCGGCCCACGCTTTACCGCAAAATTAAATCCATCTCCGGCCTGGCGCCTTACGATATCATCAACCTTACGCGTTTGAAAAAAGCAGCGGCGCTGATCAATGAAGGCAATCACCGGATCAATGAAGTGGCGGAGCTGGTGGGGTATAATTCGCCCAGTCAGTTTAAACGGAATTTTCTCAAACAATTTAAAATGGCGCCCTCGGAGTATATTGACAAGGTATCGGATACTTTCAATAAAAAGAACAGGGAGTAATAACACCGGTTATGGTTCTGTTGCGGGTAGTGTCAGTATAAAATTATTAAATCCACTTTCTTCCCTGTATTCCAGCGTGCCGTTGTGAAGCGCGGCCAGTGATCGGGCCAGAGACAACCCGATCCCGGCACCTGACTGCGAGCTGCCTTCCTTCGAGCGGAAGAACGGCACAAAGATCCTGGCCCGGATCTCCGGCGGGATGATGGTGCCGTCGTTGGAAACCGTTATTACAACTGCGTTTGAGCCGGCTATTGTTCCCGTTCCCACTTCACAGCGTGCCACGCGGTGTCCGTATTTGATCGCATTGTCCAGCAGGTTGCTGATGATCTTGATGCAGGCATCCTCATCCGCATGCAGCAGCAGGGAACTAACCGTTGTATGAAACTGCGAGGTCATTCCCTTTTTATCAGCAGCCGGACTAAAGCTTTCCCAGATCGTTTCGGCCAGTGCCACAATATTTAAGGTGGTCAGGTGCAGTTCATAATTCCCGGATTCGATACGCCGGAAGTTCAGGAGCTGGTTGGTAAGCGCCAGCAGCCGTTCGGTGTTCCGGTTCATTACAGACAACTCCCGCTCTGCCTCCGGCATTTTGCCGGTCATTTTAAGCAGTTTGTCCATGGGCGCTTTTATCAATGTAAGCGGAGTGCGGATTTCGTGCGCAACGGTGGTGAAAAAATCCACCTTGGCCTGGTTGAGTTCTTTCTCTTTGTTTAAGGCAAACAGCTGCATCTGGCGTCGTTGTTTTTCCTCCTGCCGGTGGTGCAGCAATTTTAACAAGCCAAAGAGTAGCAGGACGGTAACAACAAAATAGAGGGTATAGGCCGTTTGAGATTTCCAGAAGGGAGGGTGTATTTCCAGCCGGATGGCCTTTTCATTGGATACCCACAGTCCGCTGCTGTTGGTGGAGCGTACCTTAAAAATATAGTTGCCCGGAGCCAGGTTATTAAAATGCACCCTTCGCTCTGCGCCGATAAAATTCCAGGTTTTATCTAGTCCTTCCAGCTTATAGGTATATTGCAGGTTGTCAGGAGAAGTGTAGCTGAGCGCGGAAAAATCAAAACTAAAAGTTGCCTGATCATGATCGAGTTCGAGGCTTCCGGTATTTAAAATAGAAGTACGAAGTGGGGAATGAAGTGTTTGTGGTTCCACATTTTTATTGAACAGTTGGAGTTTTGTAAAATAAATAGAAGGGATGTGATGGTTGACGCTGTACCGGTTGGGATCAAATTTTATCAGCCCCTTTACGCTTCCGAAATAGAACATGCCGCTGCCGTCTTTATATGCCGAGCGGTGGTTGAACTGCTCGCTTACCAGTCCGTCGGTTTTTTTAAAGACTTTTATATCTCCTGTTTTTTGATCAATGCGTACAAGGCCCATAGACGTACTGGCCCAGATATTGTAATCCCGGTCTTCCAGGAGGGCATATACCATATTGCCGGGAAATCCATTATCTGTATTATACAGCCGGAATTTTTTTTGCGCCGGATCCACACAGTACAGGCCATTCTCGGTGCAGATCCAGATCTGCCGGCGGTGGTCTTCAAAAAGGTTCAGGATGCGGGTCTCCTTCAACAGGTCCTTGCCCCTGGTAAACAATGATAGTCTTACAAGCCGCTGATCGCTGTCGAGATAGAATACGCCTTCATGGTGCGTGCCCAGCCAGAGGCGTTGTTGCCGGTCCTCCATTACGGCCGAATAAAAGGCCTGTGGCGGGATGCTGTTAAAGGGCAGGAACTGCTTGGTGGCTGGCTGGTACCGGAACAGTCCGTTGGCGGTGCAGATGATGATATGGCCTGCAGCGGTTTTGTAAATGATATTGATATAGTTGCTGCTGATCCCTTTGCCGCTCCCGTCTGCTTCAAAATGGGCGATCACCCGTTCGCGTTCCAGATCCATGATATAAAGTCCGTGTTCAAAGGTGCCGATGTACAGGTGACGTCCGTCTGCCAGTAACCCGTGGATATTGGTGGATGCGATGGCGGGCTTTACCGCCTTTTCAATATAATTTTCAAAATATCCCGTACGCGCATTCAGCTTTATGAGGCCCTTGTCCTCCGTCCCGATCCACAGGTTATGGTTAGGATCCTCGGTGATCTCACGGATCACGTTACCTGCAATGGAATGTTTAACCGGGGATGGGAAATCTTTTTCAAAATGAAGATGGGCATTGGGATGGTAGTTGATACCTCCGAAATAGGTCCCTATCCAAATGCCGCCCTCTGTATCCCTGCACAGGGAATAGACCGCATTGTCCGATAACGCATAAGGATGATTGCGGATCTTCTGGATATGCCGCGCGGTATCGTACCGGCTGTTATAAATAAACAGACCGGATTCCGTAGCAACCCAGTATTCGTCGCTGGCGGTTTGTAGAATGCTCCTCACAAAAAGTTTCTTTCCGTTCAGGGCCGTCAGGCGGGTATTGGCCCAGGAGCCGGAAGCAGGATGAAACCGTTTCAATCCTTCTCCGGAGGTACCGATAAGCAGTGTGCCATCGCTGCTTTCATAGATCCTCTCAATGGAATTGCGGCGCCGGCCATCCGGAATCGGCGGCAGTGGTTCAAACCGGTTAACTGCCGGATTGTAGCGCGCCAGCAGTCCTTCTCCATAACCGATCCAGAGTGTACCGTTATGGTCGCAGAGGATGGAGGAGATATTTTGGATGGACCCATTGCTGAACGCCGTAATCTTTTTTGTGGCAAAACGATACTGGTAAAGCCCTGTGTCTTCTGCAAACCACAGGTTGCCCTTGCCATCGTCCTGGATGGCGCGTATGGTTTTGCCGCGCGAACCGGGCAGCCGGGTGAAATTTTCGCCATCGGCATTAAAGGAATAGATCCCTTTTTCTGTGCCTACCCAAAGCGTGCCACCCTCGTCCTCATACAAATAAAAAATGGCATTGCTGCCCAGGTCGTGATCACCCGCACCGCTTCGGTAGATCTTAAAGGCATACCCGTCAAAGCGGTTCAGTCCGTCGGGAGTGCCGAACCACATAAAGCCTTTTTTATCCTGTAAGGCAGTGATCACTGAATTGTGGGAGAGACCGTTCTCCACCTCGTAATGCCGGAAATAAAGCGACTGGCTATATGCCGGTCTGCAAACAAAAATGAGGAGCAATAAACTGATAGATCGTAACAATGGCATCAATTTTCCCGTTGACCGTGCAATTTAAAATGAGACGATTTGAACGGTTTTTGACTTAAAATGGATAGCCGTCCTCTTTGCCTTATAATAATTTTGATGGCCAAGTTACGAAACTTAAAGAACGAAATTCTTGTATATGAAAAAAATGATTTCTTCTGAAATTGTCAGAACCTGCTTGCTGCTGCTTGTTTTTTTGCCGCTGTTCCATGCATGTTCGAAGAAAAAAGAGCCCGTTCCGGAGCGGATCACCTATGATCCTTCCAAACCGGTGGTCATTGATCATTTCACGCCCGACAGCGGGGGCGTAAGTACACAGATGCTTATTTACGGCAGCAATTTCGGCACAGATACTTCTTTGATAAAAGTATATGTTAACGACAAACGTGCTCCATTGATAGGGTCAACGGGTAGCGTATTATATGTATTGGTGCCCTCGAAGGCCGGCACCGGTGATGTAAAGGTGGTTATGGGGAGGGATGCCGATCTGAAAGAGATAAAAGCCGCATCGGCCTTCCAGTATATTTTCAGACCCTCGGTAAGTACGCTGGCCGGTTTTAAAAACGAAAGAGGAGAATCGCCGATCGTCGACGGGGATATTAAGATCGCCCAGTTTGAAGAGCCGTACTGGCTTTGCTTCGACCAGCATAAAAACATTTACCTGCTGGAGGAGTACCGCGGATTGCGGTTCATCGACTCCGCACTTACTACTGTAAAAACGCTTTTCCGGGTGGGGAACGGATTGGGACGTCCCAGAACCCTGGCCTTTAATCCTACCTGGGATACGCTGTACCTGACAAATGACCAGGGCGATGACAGAGGCATCAGCACAGCGGTACTGACCCCTGCGAGTGGCTTTACCAGGTGGAATGCACTCATCTACAGCAAGCAGTGTAATGGTGGGGATGTACAGCCACAGACGGGTGATTACTTTTTCAATTCCTATGCAAATGGGCAGGTGTACAAATGGGATCGTGCTACCCGCACTGTAAAAGAACTGTACCGTGTGGGTGACAATCAATGGGAGTTTAATATACAGTTTGCGCCCAGTGGCGACTTTGCTTATATGGTGGCGGTAAACAGGCATTATATTCTTAAAGCCACCTACAACCGCCAGACCCGCACCCTGGAAGCACCGGTGCATTTTGTAGGACAACGGAGCAGTAACGGCTACCGGGATGGCGTGGGGACCTCCGCTTTATTTAACGAACCCCACCAGGGGGCCTTTGATGAGTTTGATAACTTTTATGTATGCGACCGGGTCAATCACTGCATCCGAAAAATAACGCCGGATGGAGTGGTCACTACGTTTGCCGGCAGGCCCAACCAGCCGGGATATAGTGACGGTGCTTTGCGTGATGCACAATTCGACCGGCCGGTGGGGATCATTTATAACAAAGAAAATGGAACATTTTACATAGCAGACCAGATCAACAGACGCATCAGAACGATAACTACTGAATAAAAACTACGATGAGAAAAATAATAATTGTATCCTTTTTAGCTCTTTGGGCAGGAAGCCTGCTGGCCCAGGAGGTGGAAGTGACCGGTGCCATTACGGACCCCACCCAGATCCCGCTTGCAGGTGTAAGCATAACGATCAAGGACCAGGCAGGGCTGGGGACGGCCTCTAATGCGGAAGGGCACTATAAAATTAAAACCGATCCCTACAGCATCCTCATTTTTTCCTACGTCGGATATAAAACACAGGAAATTAAAGTAGGACAGAAAACACTGGTCAATGTGGTACTGCAACCGGCAGATTCCAGCATTATGGACCAGGTAGTGGTTACCGCAACTGGTGTGAAACGAAAGATTACGGAAACCGGAGCGATCACAACGGTGAATGTTAGCGATCTTCGGGTGCCGACGGCAAACCTTACCAATGCACTGGCCGGTAATGTAGCGGGTGTTATCGCCATGCAGACCTCCGGGGAACCCGGTTTTAATAACTCCCAGTTCTGGATCCGGGGTATGTCTACCTTTGGGGCCAACCAGGGCGCACTGATCATGGTGGACGGTTTTGAGCGGCCTTTCAATGAGATCAATATAGAGGATATCGAGTCCTTTTCGGTGTTGAAAGATGCTTCAGCCACCGCACTGTATGGCTCCAAAGGCGCCAATGGCGTGATATTGATCACTACCAAGAACGGACGTGCAGGCAAGATCACCATTGACGGAAGGGTACAGGCCGGCTATGTGGCACGCACCCGTACGCCTGAATATGTAGATGGTTACGAATATGCACAACTGGTAAATGAAGCGAGGGTAACCCGCAACCAGGAGCCCTTGTATTCAGCCAATGAACTGGAGATCATCAAATACAAGCTGGATCCGGATCTCTATCCGAATGTAGACTGGATGAACCTGATGCTGCGCCCCTATACGAATAATGTTAATGCCGCTGTTAACTTTAAGGGTGGCGGGACCACCGCGCGGTATTTTGTTTCAGCAGCTTATTTTAATGAAGGAGGCATGTATGAATCGGATGAATCGCTGAAAGAATATAAGACCAATGCCAACCGCCAGCGCTGGAACTATCGTACCAATTTTGATTTCGACATTACAAAGACAACCCTGCTGCGCCTGGGGGTTGCGGGTTTCCTGGAAAAAAAGAACTCCCCGGGGTTAGGACATTTTATCTGGGAGTCTGTGGTGGGTACCAATCCCATTGCAACACCGGTGCTGTACTCAAACGGACTGGTACCGGCCTACGGTACTGCGGCACAGACCAATCCCTGGGTGCTTACCACGCAAACCGGTTATAAAGAATTCTGGCAGAATAATATTAACACCAATGTAAACCTGGAACAGCGCCTTGATTTTATTACCAAAGGACTGCGCGCCGTGGCGCGGGTGGCATTTGATGCTGATAGCCGTAACGAGATCTACCGGCAAAAATGGCCGGAACAGTTTTATGTGGAACGCAGAAGGGACCGTAATGGTAACCTGGTGATGCTGCGCAGGTCAACAGAAGCATTGTTGTTCCAGACCAGTGCCGCCAGTGGTACGCGTATCCTTGAACTGAATGGGGAACTGGTGTACAACCGTAATTTTTCAGGGCACAATGTGGATGCCCTGGTGCGGACATTCCGGCGTGAGTCCCGCAGCTCTGTCAGCGTAGGCACCGATATTGCCAATGGGATCCCTAACCGGAATGTTTCTGTTTCCGGTCATGCCGGCTATGCTTTCAGGAACAAGTACCTGGCAGCTTTTGATTTTGGTTATACCGGTTCGGAGAATTTCAGGGTAGGCCGGCAGTTCGGCTTTTTTCCGGCATTCTCCGGAGGATGGGTGCTGTCGGAGGAAAAATTCTTAAAAAATGTCCCCTGGCTGGATTTGTTAAAGGTTCGCTATTCGCATGGCTGGGTAGGCAACGATAACCTTGGCCGGCGCTTTGCCTACCTCAGTACCATTGATTATTACAGGAACAATGAAAATGTGATCAACCGGTCGTTCAACTTTGGGGAGCTGATCAGCCCCAATATCTATAACGCGCTGGGCTACCAGCAGGTGGGGTCCGATCAGCTGACCTGGGAAACAGGTGTGAAAAAAGACCTGGGGCTTGAGATCAATATATTGAAGAATATGTTCACCTTCTATATGGATTTCTTTGAAGAGACACGGGATGATATTTTTATCCAGCGCAATTTCCTTCCGGCAATGGTAGGCATCAGCAGCAGCCCTTACGCGAACGTCGGCAAAACAGAGAACCGCGGATTTGATGGCAACTTTTCCTTCCATAAGCGTTTGCATGCAGTCGACTTTACCGCACGCGGAAATATTACCTATTATAAGAATAAGATCATTGAGCGGGATGAGCAATATAATTTTTATCCCTATCTCTCACAGGAGGGTTTCCGGCTGGATCAGTCCAGTGGCCTCATCGCCGAAGGTCTATTTAAAGATTATGAAGAGATACGGAACAGTGCCAAACAGACCTATGGCCCTTATATGCCCGGCGATATAAAATATAAGGATGTAAATGGCGATGGTGTAATAAATGACGATGACATTGTACCCATTGGGGCCAGTTTCCGGCCGGCGCTGATCTATGGTCTGGGTATGTCGGCAAGCTGGAAAGGAGTCGATTTTAATATACATTTCCAGGGCGCAGGCCGGTCTTCTTACTTCCTCAACGGTCCCAGTGTTTATCCGTTCATACAGGGTTCCTGGGGGAATATCCTCACGGAAGTTGCAGACCCTTCGAACCGCTGGATCTCTTCGGCCATATCCGGAGATCCCAGGACGGAGAACCCAAATGCAAAATACCCGAGACTCAGTTATAATGGCAGCGCCAATAACTACCGGGCTTCCACTTACTGGCTAAGGGATGGGCAGTACCTGCGGCTCAAAACCCTTGAGCTGGGTTATTCGTTCCCCAAATTATTACTGCAACGGTTCCGGATGTCTGGTGCGCGGGTTTATGTGATAGGACAGAATCTGTTCGTATGGGACAAGCTGAAGGTCTGGGATCCGGAGCTGGCAAGTGGCAACGGTATGGCTTATCCGCCTTCCAAAACAATAACTGTTGGTTTAAATCTTACATTATAAAACTATTAATAATGAGAAAAAGCATTTTTGGAATAATAGTTTCGCTGTTGCTCCTTCAGTTTTTTGGTTCCTGTAAAAAGTATATGGATATGGAGCACTTTTTTAAGGACCGGCAGAATCTTGATACCGTTTTTGCAAGGAGGGATTATACAGAACAATGGCTGGCAGACGTATTCACTCACCTGCGGCTGGATAATATGGATGTGGGCAGTAAAGATTATGTGCCAACGAACCTGATCTCCGACGATATGTTCTTTGGCGACAGGGGCGATGAGTTTGACAGCCGTACCTATAAAATGTATAAGAACGGAGAGTATACCGAAAATTCCTGGCAGGACTCCTGGGCCTCCTGCTACCAGGGTATCCGCAAGGCGTCTATTTTTATAGATAATGTAGATAAGAACCGGCAGATGACAAAGGCTGAAATTACGGACCGTAAAGCACAGGCACGGTTTTTAAGAGCGTATTATTATTGGCTGCTGCTAAGAAAATATGGCCCTGTACCGCTGGTGCCGGAGGAAGGGCTCGATTATACAAAAAGTTATGATGAACTTTCGCTGCCCAGGAATACTTATGATGAATGTGTGGACTTTATTACAAAAGAATTGGCGCTGGCAGCGCAGGATCTGCCAACGGGCCGGGATGGCCGTAATGTAGTGCGCCCCACAAAAGGAGCGGCACTGGCAGCCA
The DNA here is from genome assembly GCF_020034665.1 of Niabella beijingensis. Classification (NCBI taxonomy): domain Bacteria; kingdom Pseudomonadati; phylum Bacteroidota; class Chitinophagia; order Chitinophagales; family Chitinophagaceae; genus Niabella; species Niabella beijingensis. The sequence continues at coordinate 1,540,865 of NZ_JAIQDI010000002.1, forward strand.
GGGCAAAGATCTATTTATACGCAGCAAGTCCATTGTTCAACGGGAATACAGAAATGGCTGATCTTACGGATGGCAAGGGCCGGCAGCTGATCCCGCAGCAATACAATGAGGAAAAATGGGCGAGGGCCGCTGCTGCCGCAAAAGAGGTGATGGATCTGGGTATTTACAAGATCTATACTTATCCCTATCATGCAGAAGACCAGGGACCGGATTATCCGCCCACCATTATTCCGCCTTTCAATGCAAAATATTCCAATTCAAATTTTCCCGCAGGATGGAAGGATATCGATCCCTTTGAATCCTACCGGTCGTTATTCAACGGCAGCATTACGTTTCTGGGCAATCCGGAAATTATCTTTTCGCGCGTGACAGAAATCGGCGACCGCGGAGTGAACGACCTTCCCAAGCACCAGACCCCCCAGTCCATGGGCGGCTGGAATGCACATGGAATCACACAAAAACAATGCGACGCCTATACGATGAACGATGGCAGTGATGTGCCGCTGAATCCGCGTGTTCCGGGTTTTACAGAAGATAATACCTCCTACAAACCCCTGCCCGCGGGCGTTTCCCTGCAATACGCGAACCGGGAACCCCGGTTCTATGCCTCTGTTGCATATAACGGCAGCATCTGGTACCGTAACAGCCTGATCGATCCCAATGAAAGAAGCCAGCAGGTATTTTATTACCGCGGTTCGCCGGATGGCAAGCGACCTGCATCTCCCCAGTTTTATATCCGTACCGGATTGGGGATTAAAAAGTACGTGAACCCTATGGATTCCTGGGGCACCCAGCCGGGCTCTTATACAGTACCTAAAACAGAACCCGCCATCCGTTATGCGGAGGTATTGCTGATCTATGCCGAGGCGTTGAATGAACTGAACGGCGCTTTTAATATTCCGGCGTATGATGGTAAAACAAGTATTGCTGTAGCCCGCAATACGGCAGAAATGAGCGCGGCCATCAGCCAGATCCGCATCAGGGGCGGCGTCCCGGATTATGATGCCGGTATTTATGCCTCAAAGGAACTGTTCCGGAAATCACTCAAACGCGAACGCCAGGTAGAGCTGCTTGGAGAAAACCACCGTTATTACGACCTGCGGCGCTGGAAGGATGCCCCGGTGGAAGAAGCAACACCGGTAATGGGCTGTAATATGGACATGACCGATGCACAACGGGAATTGTTTCATACACCTATTATCATCGCCTCATTGCCGACGGTGTTTGTACGGAAAATGTACCTGTGGCCGATACCACATGCTGAAATGCGGAGAAATGTGCGGCTGACACAAAATCCCGGCTGGACAAACCCTTATTAATAACCCCATAAATTTCAGCGATGGCACAGGATAGCATTCACTTCTTCAGACAATAATGAGAGATGCGCGCTGTTCTCCGCTGAAACACAATAAAACCCTACACATGAAATATCGTTATATATACCTGCTCATGATCGGCCTTTTTGCAATGGCCTGTAATAAAGAATGGGAGGAGGAACTGTTTGAAAAGGATGTGTCTTTTGTGAACAACGGCGTGGTACCTGTGTATGCGAAGTACCGGGCGACAGGTGGGGCGGTTACACTTAAAGTGCCTGTTGTTTTAAGCGGCAGTACCACCAATACGGAAGAGATACAGGTTACCCTTGATATGGACAATGATACCCTTCAGACATTGAATTTTGAGCGGTTCAGGAACCGGCAGGATCTGTATTTTTTGCAGCTGCCGCAGGCCAATTATTCGTTCAGCTCTAACACAGCCACCATCCCCGGAAATTCAAATGTAGGGTACTTTGACCTTAATCTGAAAATGGAAAACCTGGACATGTATTATAAATACCTGTTGCCGGTAAAACTGGTGTCCACCTCAAAATACAGTGTTTCCCCCCGCAGATGGTATAAAAAATCACTGATGCAGATCATTCCCTTTAACGATTATTCGGGCCGATACTCTGTACCCGGCGAGGTAAAAAGAACGGGAGGTGATGATCCTGCACTGAGCACGCCCTACCGGAATGCATGGGTGGTGGATGAAAAGACCGTTTTCTTTTATGCCGGCGTTATCGAAGAAGAAGCATACGACCGGCTGAAGTATAAACTACTGGCACGCTTCAATGAAGATGGAACCATTACACTTACTGCCACAGACCCTGCTATAAAATTCAGCCAGAACAGTGGCACCTACACGATCGAAAAGAAAAAAGACGAAGTGCAGCCTTACCTGGAGCGGACCATTACCACGATGAACCTGAACTATGAGTATGAGGATGTGACCAACCCCGCTTTCCCGTTGCGTTACCGCTTTACCGGGGCCATGGTGCTGGACCGGGCACGAAATACACAGATACCGGATGAAGATCAGCAGGTGATCATTAATAATGATGTGTTTTAGATAACGAAGCTCTTTGTAGGATAGCGTGTTCATGATGCCTCTCCAATGAGCTGAAAAAATGGCGGAGCCGGCACCAGAAGCTGCTGCAGACCGGTTTTTCAGCTGCGCAAACGGTTTCACTAACATTGGTTTTAAGAAGGGAATGCTGTATTTTGCCGCAATTCAAATCATTATCATGCGTTATCTTCTAACCTTCGTCTTGCTTTTCAGTATCGTGCTTTCCAACGCCCAGGATGTAAGCCTGGCCCTTCAGAAAGAACCACCCATGACCGCGGCACAAAAAAATGCCCGCTGGCAAACCCTTAAAGGAGGCACACAGGTCAGCTTCCTCAACAGTAACAAACGTTATCCGCAGGACCGCGTGCCGGATGCCGTTGTAAAAAATGTAGCAACACTGACAGCCTGGAAAGGGGAGCGGGTGCATACACAGCTGGGGATATGGTCTGCCAAAGAGATTGCCCTTACGGCAACTGTTGGTGCATTAAAGATGAAAGGCGCGGAAATTCCCGGCGAAAATATTCAGATCGGGATGATGGGTTATGTTATGACGGATGAATTCCGCAATGGCTGCGGGCATCGTAATCCGGCGGACTTTGATTCATCGCTGGTAGCTGATGCGATTGATTTTGAAAAGAACAGCGGCACGGTAAAACCAAACCAGGTGCAACCCCTTTGGGTAAGCATCGATGTGCCTGCCACCGCTCCGGCAGGCAGTTATGAAGGCACTGTCACTGTAAAAGCGGATAAAGAATACCGGTTAAAACTTATTGTAAAGGTGCTGGATAAGGTATTGCCGCCGGCTTCCGACTGGACCTTCCGCCTGGATCTGTGGCAGCACCCCGCGGCGGTAGCCCGGGTACATAAGGTACCCTTGTGGAGTGATGCACATTTCGAGCTGATGCGGAAGTACTACACCATGCTGGCAAAAGCAGGACAAAAATATATTACGGCCAGCATCGTGAACGAACCCTGGGGGCATCAGACCTATGACGATTATCCCAGTCTGATAAAATGGACCAAAAAGAAGGACGGCAGCTGGAGCTTTGACTACAGCCTGTTTGATAAATACGTGGACTTTGTAATGAGCACCGGTATTAACCAGCGCATCAATTGCTACAGCATGGTACCCTGGAAGGTCGCGTTCCAATATTTTGATGAAGGACTGGGCCGCGACACGGTGTTTACCGGTAAGATCGGTTCGGACGAATACAATGCGTTCTGGACGCCCATGCTGAAGGACTTTACACAACACCTGAAGTCGAAAGGCTGGTTTGAAAAAACCACCATTGCTATGGATGAACGCCCGATGGATGCGATGAAGGCGGTGATCCAATTGTTAAAAGGGATTGACAAGGACTGGAAGATCGCCCTGGCAGGGGAATACCATGCGGAGATCGAAAAGGATATCGATGACTATTGCATCGCTTCGGCACACCAGTTCCCTGCGGATGTGCTGACGGCGCGGGCACAGCGCGGACAGCTGAGTACCTGGTATACCTGCTGTACGGAAAAATATCCCAATGGCTTTACCTTCTCGCCACCGGCGGAGCATGTTTGGATCGGCTGGTATACGGCTGCAAAGAATATGGAAGGCTACCTGCGCTGGGCCTATAACAGCTGGGTGGCGGATCCGGTAAACGACAGCCGTTTTCGTACCTGGCCTGCGGGCGATACCTACCAGGTATATCCCGGACCGGTTACCTCTATCCGTTTTGAAAAAATGATCGAGGGGGTACAGGATTTTGAAAAGATCCGCATTCTCAAAAAACAATACAAGGAGAGCGGCAATGCCGTAAAACTAAAGCGACTGGAAGCGGCGCTCACTGCTTTTGAAATTAAAAACCTGGAACGTCAGTCAGCGGCAGATATGGTGTCGAAAGTAAAGCCGTTGATCAATTAATAAAGAGCTCTTTTTCTCCCGCAGATAAGCGCTGATTATTTCCTGCAGATAGCTGCTGATGCTTTCCGCGTGGATCAGCGCAGAAGATCTGCGCCGTTCTGCGGGGACCCTTCCATTCATTGTGTCGCTTTTTAGCCCTCTATTTGTCGTATGCGTACAGCAAATGGCTGGCTATTGTTGCCGAGCTTTGTACCCTAACAAAACGACATTTATATGAAAAAGCAACGCGCTATTGTTCTCTCTTTTGCCTTGGTCATATTGATCGCAGTGTCCTGCCGGCAGACGCCAAAAGAGGCTGCTTCGGGTGCAGCCGCATCAAAAGATACCGCGGCCGCATCTCCGGCCAAGCTGACGGATAGCGGCTATGTGGAAGTGAACGGGCTGAAAATGTACTACGAAGTATACGGCCAGGGAAAACCTCTTGTAATGATCCATGGTTCTTTCATGAATATACCGCTCACCTGGTCGCAGTTTATACCACTGCTTGCAAAAAACCGGAAAGTGATCGTGGCTGAAATGCAGGGCCATGGCCGCACAAAGGACATCCCCCGCGAGCTGAGCTATGAGGGCATGGCCGATGATGTGTCCGGTCTGCTCCGGCATCTTAAAGTGGACAGTGCCGATGTGCTGGGCTACAGTATGGGAGGAGGAGTGGCCTTCCAGATGGCAGTGCGCCATCCGGAGCAGGTACGCCGGCTGATCGTACTGTCCGGCACCTATGCGCACGACGGCTGGTGGCCCGATGTGGAAGCCAGCTTTGCAACCATGAATGCGGATATCTTTAAAGGCAGTGCTATCGAAAAACAATACGACAGCATGGGAAATGATCCGGCCCGTTTTCCGGACTACATAAAAAAGGTGATCAGTATAGATCTGAAACCCTATGACTGGACCAATGAAGTCAAAAATATAAAAGCCCCGCTCTTTATGGTCATTGGTGATGCAGACGGTGTGCGGTACGAACATGCGCTGGAGCTGTTCAAAGCCAAAGGCGGCGGCAAAATGGGCGATATTCATGGCCTGCCAAAATCACGACTGGCGATTCTGCCCGGCACCACCCATATCGGGATGATGTTGCGGACGGACTGGCTGATCCCCATGATCACCGACTTCCTGGACTCCGACCTGAGCCCGGCGCCGCCGATGTTCTAGACCGGTCGGCTCCTCGTATGGTGGCGCTTCTTTATCTGTGCTGCGGACCGGGTTGTTCCTTTTTACCCGTCATCAGGAACAATGCGGCAGCCGGTACAGCAAGCCGGAATCCTGAAAAGATATAAAAAGTGGCCGATGGGTACCTGCAATTGCTGCAGGTGCCCTTTATGCGGATACAGGATTAAAAGCAACTGTGGATAAATTTAAATGAGATTCGGTGCTTTCCGGGGCATACAAATCAATTTATTTCTATAATTTGCGTCTCCCCCAAAAATCAGCATCCCACAGTTATGACACAGGAGTACATCGAGATCCGCGGTGCGCGGGAAAATAATCTAAAGAACGTTGACCTCCGGCTGCCCAAGCGGCAGATCAATATTTTTACGGGCGTATCCGGTTCCGGAAAGTCGTCGATCGTTTTTGATACGATTGCCACCGAGGCACAACGCCAGTTGTATGAGAATTTCAGCATGTTCATCCGCAGTTTGTTGCCCAGGTTTCCGCAACCCGATGCAGATGTTATCGAAAAACTCGGTATGGCAGTAGTGGTAGATCAGAAGCGCCTGGGTGGCGGATCGCATTCCACCATGGGCACCATTACCGATATTTCCCCGGTACTGCGTGTATTGTTCTCCCGGGTAGGCACCCCCTGGGTGGGCTATGCCAATGTTTTTTCCTTCAACGATCCGCAGGGAATGTGCCCGGAGTGCAGCGGTCGCGGCCGTAAACTGGGCTTTGATGCCTCAAAATTTGTCGACCGTTCAAAATCATTGCAGGAAGGCGCTATACAGGCTCCGGGGCTCGTTTCCTGGGAGAAGGATATGTATGCGCACAGCGGTTTTTTTGATGTGAACAAAAAGCTGGCCGATTATACGAAGGAAGAAATGGACCTGCTATTGTACAGCGGCCCCAGAAAGTTCAAACTGAAGTTTGGCAACAGTGATGTGAATGCCACTTATCTCGGACTGATCGAGAAATTTGAACGGGCCTATATCCGGCGCGATATAAAAACACTTTCCGAGCGCAAACAAAAAACGATCATGCCCTACCTGCAGGAGCAGCCCTGTCCGGCCTGTAAAGGCGCACGACTGAATGAAGCCGCCTTATCCAGTAAGATCAACGGGAGGAATATCGCCGAACTATCGGCCATGGAAGTGGGGGAGTTGATCCCTTTTCTGAAAGCCATTAATGATCCCGTGGCGGTCCCCCTGATCCGCACCCTTACCGAACGGCTGCAGCACCTGGTGGATATGGGCCTCGAATACCTGAGCCTGAACCGGGAAACGGATACCTTGTCCGGCGGCGAATCGCAGCGGGTAAAGATGGTAAAACACCTGGGCAGCAGTCTTATCGATGTGCTGTATATTTTTGATGAACCCAGTGTGGGCCTGCATCCCCGGGATGTATACCGGCTGAACGGATTGCTGCAAAAGCTGCGCGATAAAGGCAATACGGTAATTGTGGTGGAGCATGATCCGGATGTGATCCGCATTGCCGATCATATTGTGGATGTGGGACCGAATGCCGGAACAAAAGGCGGACAGATCATGTACGAAGGCCCGCTGGATGGTTTGCTGCATACCGATACGCTTACGGGCAGGTACCTGAAACAAAGCCTGCCGCTGAAAACCGGCAGCAGAGCACCACGCGGCCGGTTACCGGTAACAGGCGCCCGCATCAATAACCTGCAGGGCGTGGATGTCAATATTCCCGAGGGGGTAATGACCGTAGTAACCGGTGTGGCGGGATCCGGAAAAAGCTCGTTGATCCATCATGCCTTTCTGAAAGCCCATCCGGAGGCAGTAGTCATCGATCAATCGCCTGTGGGCACGTCCACCCGCTCCAATCCTGCCACCTATACCGGCACGATGGACCTGATACGCAAGGCTTTTGCCACAGCCAATAATGTGGATGCAGCGCTGTTTTCCTTTAATTCAAAAGGGGCCTGTGAAAACTGCCAGGGTACGGGTGTCATCTATACCGACCTGGCCTTCCTGGAAGGAGTGAAGACCCGCTGCGAGGTATGCGAGGGGCGGCGCTATAAAGAGGAAGTGCTGGCGTACCGGCTGAACGGGAAATCCATTTCCGACGTGTTGCACATGACCGTGCAAGAAGCAGCTGCCTTTTTTACCGCAAAGGATATCCGCAAAAAGCTGGATACCATGATAGAAGTAGGACTGGAATACCTGACCCTGGGGCAGCCGCTGAGCACCCTCTCCGGCGGGGAATGCCAGCGCATCAAACTGGCCAGCGAACTGCACAAAAAAGGAAGCATCTATGTAATGGATGAGCCTACCACCGGACTGCACCTGTCGGACGTAGGCCGGCTGATCGAACTGATGGAGGGCCTGGTGAATAAGGGCAATACGGTCATTGTGATCGAGCACAACCTGGAGGTGATCAAAAATGCGGACTGGATCATCGATATGGGGCCGGAAGGCGGCCACAAAGGCGGACAGGTGATCTTTGAAGGGACACCGGAAGCACTGATGGCTTATCCCGGATCACATACCGGCGTTTACCTGAAGGCGGCTGTGGAAGATATCAATACTTTCAGATCATCCTGAGCGCAACGCAGTGGAGTCGAAGGATCTCTCAATTATAGGACTGTTTGGCATTACAGGGATGTTTCGGCTGCGTTGCACTTCGCTCAACAGGACGTTGAAGTGTGATTTGTTACTGCTATGAAGGCATGTCAAACCTTCGCTACCGTCATCCTGAGCGCAACGTAGTGGAGTCGAAGGATCTCTCAATTATAGAGCTGTTTGGCATTACAGGGATGTTTCGGCTGCGCTGCACTTCGCTCAACAGGACGAAAGCGTGATTGTTGTTCCGTCATGCTATTTTGGTTGCGCAGACTCGCCGTCGTGTGCTTTGTTAATCAACCATATGCCCACTTTTTTTATAAAGGCCATTGGCCTGGCTGATTGCTTACAACTCCGGAATTTATTCCGGAGGCAGGAACATGCTACAGAGCGCAGAGTGCCATAGGCACGGTGCATAAAGGCATCCGCCCGGCGGAAATAGTAAAACACAGCTACCTCATTTAAAGCCTGCGCGCATAGGTTTTTGGCTGGGACGGGGCGTGGTTTGCTTGATACTGGCCTTTCTTCCATCATGCGGAGCGCGGCGTGCTGCTATACCCATGTGCATCCCTTCTTTATAAAGGCCATTGGCCTGGCAGGTTTTTAATAGATCTCCAGTTGACGCCCTGGCTCACGTCCGGATCCATAAGCATCAACTTATGGTCCGAATCTATGGTTCTCCTGTTTCCACTGTAGGTTTTTACAACGAACGGGGGTTCGTTGTTGGTATATAAGGGCGACGCAATGCGTCTCCTGGCTTGCTTGCTTTTTTACAACAATGCTTTATCCTGGCGTATAAAAGGCCAAAGGGCTGCATTATACATAAACAACTCCGGAATTTATTCCGGAGGCAGGAACATGCTGCGGGGCGCAGAGTGCCATAGGCACGGCCCATAAAGGCCGCCACCCGGTGGAGATAGTAAAACGCAGCTACCTCACTTAAAGCCTGCACGCATAGGTTTTTGGCTGGGACAGGGCGGGACTTGCACGATACAGGCCTTTCTTCCACCATGCGGAGCACAGAGTGCTGCTATAGGAACATGAAGCACCCACGTGCATCTCTTCTTTATAAAGGCCATCGGCCTGCCTGATTTCTTAACAACTCCGGAATTTATTCCGGAGGCAGGAACATGCTGCGGAGCGCAGAGTGCCATAGGCACGGCCCATAAAGGCCGCCGCCCGGTGGAGATAGTAAAACGCAGCTACCTCACTTAAAGCCTGCGCGCAAAGGTTTTTGGCTGGGACAGGGCGGGACTTGCACGACACAGGCCTTTCTTCCACCATGCGAAGCACAGAGTGCTGCTATAGGAACATGAAGCTCCCATGTGCATCCCTTCTTATATAAAGGCCATCGGCCTGCCTGATTTCTTAACAACTCCGGAATTTATTCCGGAGGCAGGAACATGCTATAATGTATAGAGTGCCATGGGCACGGCGCATAAATGCCATCGGTGTGAAGCCCGCCTGAGTGACGAAGTAGCGTGAGGAATAGCAGCGGCATCCTTTTGCAGAGTGCAACGGAACAAAAGATATAGCGGATTATCCGCCATCTTTTTTATTGTTTTTTAATGGAGCTCATGAGAGCTTCGCCGTTGCCCGACCCCGGCCGTGTGCTGGGCCACGCAGCGCTGGCAGGGGGGACGCCCTAAAAATTATTTCTTTTCTATCAACTGTTCCAATCGCGCCATCATCTCATCTTTCTCCTTTACCGCAGCAGGGAACCGCTACAGGCACACGGTCTTAAAACGGCGAGCCGCTATCGCACAGCTGCGGCGGGTTGTTCCCTGTTAATGAGCTCTATGGCTTTTTCCAGTACCTCATCCCGTTCCTCTTTTATTCCCCGGATGGTGGGCTTTACGACTACATCCGGCACAATGCCCACCCGTTGGGTTTCCTCACCATCGGGGTAATAGATGCCGAGTCCGCTGATCATCGAGCTGATGCCACCGGGCAATTGAAGTCGGGATACATTTCCATCTGCCCCGGCCGTGGTTGAGCCCATTACGATGGCATTGGGATGCGCGCGGTAGCCCATGGCATGAAATTCAGAAGAGCTTTGGGAGGTTTCGTTCACCAGGATCACTACCCGTCCCTTATAATAATTGGGGTTGTCCATCCCGATATTCAACGTTTTTTCAAAGCGGAACTGGCCCGGGTTCCGGAGGTTGCCCCGGGTAATTTTTACAAACGGCCGGGTTCCGGGCATCAGGTAGAAGCCCAGATCATAGATCACAAAATCCGAAGGATAGTTGCGGTTATCTATAATGAGTCCCTTTGTGGGGGCAATAGCTTTCCAGATCTCCGGCAGGTCGGCCTTTTTTATAGAACCATTGTTGAGGTAGGCGATGTCTTTATTGATGAGCCGGAAGCTGGTGTCTTTGCGCTGGTATTTGGCATAAATATTTATTTCTTTGGTAGTGTATGTTTTTAATACCAGGTCCTCTGTTTTGTTCGCTCTTTTAAATCCCACGTGCAGCACAGAATCGTTTGTTCTTAAAAAATCGGCGGCAATATCTCTTAGCTGGGTGGGGTAGTTGGATGCGGGCCGGTATTTGAGCTGTTCCTGTATGATTTTTTTAACCGGCCGGCCATTGACAGATACAATCCTGTCGCCCCGCAGCAATCCCGTTTTTTTACCCAGTTCGTTGTCGTAATACCCCGTAACCACGGGCTGATCTTCTACAAATGTAATTTCAACCGGCGCATACCGGGTGCCGTGATAGGCATTCAGCCGGGCATTGTTTCCCCATATATTCGCATGCGTGTCATGCACCCGTGCAATGAGCTCCAGGGCAGTAAGGGTATATTCCGTCGTATCTCTGTTGCTCATAAATTTTGGAATAAACTCCTCCAGTACATTTTTCCAGTCTTCCCCGATCAGCTGTTTATACGGAAAATAGTACTGGATCATATTCCAGTAGCGGTACAGGGCCAACAGGCGAAACCCCGCATCCGGGAAGGGGTTAGAGGGGTAGGCCCTTTCGTTTTTAAAGTCGGCATTACCCGTAGCTGTAAATCCCAGGTAATAATTTTCCTCCGGCGCATCCAATTGCTGGATGGTGGTAAGCAGGCCGGTAAGCTCCGGGGAAAACCGGTCATCCCGGATCCAGGCCAGATCCGGCTCCATTTTTATCACGGAGGTGCTTTCCTTTTTTGATCCGCCCGGGGCATCGATAGGCCCCAGGTTCCGGATCCAGGAGGCCAGCACCGCATCCCGTTCCGGTTGATTTCCCGTATTTAATATTTTTGGCAATATCCGGAACAGCTCATAATCCCAGTTCCATAATCCTTTTGCAATATCCGGATGCCGGTATTTTAAAAATCCCCAGATCAGCCCCAGCACTTTCAGGTTTGCGACCTGCTTTTTATCCGGTGTCATGGCAGCTATATATGAGCCGTTGTCAAACGCTTTGTCTTCCTCTGCCGGAACCACTTTTTTCTCAAGCGGTTTCAGCTGTTCAAGCGGTACACCGTCGATGCTTACTTGTAGGTCGTCCATCCACATTTTCCCCGGGCCGGCCAGCAAACCGCCCACTACAATTTGCTTGGTTTTGTCAGGAGCCATGTCTAAAACGATCTCATATTTTTGCCAGCCGGTGGTACCTTTAATGCCCCTTTGCTGCATATTATCAAAAGCAATATTGGGGTCGATCCGCACCCACAACCCTGCAAATCCGTCGCTCACATTTTCTGTTTTTACATAACCCGAAAGTTTAATCCTACGGCCGGCATAATTGCCCGGAAGCGTAAATGCCCAGGCGTGGTAACCGCCATGATCCGGGAGCGACTGGATGGTTGCCGCATAAGCGCCGCTTTTTACAGCCGCTGTATCCAGGGAAAGCAGGTAGTTCTTTTCGCCAAAGTCTTCCCATCCCAGCGGTTTTTGGTCCTTCGCCATTTCAAAATCCAGGTTCAGGCGGGATGCAGGCCCCTGGGCCTGGCAAAAATTCATTGCGAAGAGGAGGAACAATACAGCAGTTGCTGGTAATACTCGTTTTTTCATTGCAGGCATTTTTAATTTTGGATTCATAGAGCGTTTTATAAATATACGATTCCTGCTATATAAACCCAGGCACGTGCCTTTTTTTAATATAATTTTGGCAAAGGCCAGCCCCCCGACTTTCCCTTTGCCACAACGCTAACATAGCTCATGAAGGTGACATATCACAGTAGGGATTAGCGGGATATTTTTGGGCGTGCCCCAGCCCGCTATGCGAGGGCCCACGCAGGGCTGGGTCGGGCTATGCAGGGGTTCCGTGCTGCGCACCGGCCGCTGTTGACGGCCGCCCTTTCTATCCCTCACGCGGGCATCCGCGCCATAAAACCGATAAACGTTCATTGAAGAATAAGAAAGACCTCGCCGTCATTCCGGCCACCCCATAAAGCGATAACATTTCTTCCTACGATTGTTCTTTAAGGATAACGATCCGGATATGTGCCGGATATTTTTTTTACTGTCAAACAGCTGCAACGCAGCGTTGATCCCCGAAGCAAGCAGGCCATAACAGGTATCGAAGGTGCAGTACACCGGTCACAGGATTTATACGGGGCCGGTGTACAAATTACCGCTGCTCCGCAGCTGGGGTGCTCATTTATTATTCCGTGTTACAAAGATTGCCGGCGCGCTGCACCTGTAAGCTCAACCAAAAGCAACACCTGTGTTGCAAATGGTTTTATCTGGTTCTGAATTTTACGGGATATTTTTCGGCTTTTAGCGGATAGCCGTCTTTTGATCTGAAACTCTTGTTCGTTATTATAAATCCGTATTCTTTACCCGGCAGCAATTCAACGCTTACCACACATGTTCTGTCGTTATTCTCAAAACCGGTTACCTTTTTTATGGGGAAATAGTCTTTCCCTTTTTCCGGGTAGTCAAAGGAATAGTTTACCGGAATCATTTCTTTGGAAAAGGTTATCCGCAGCTCGGTTACTTTCGGATCCACATTGGCAGCTCCATTTTTAAACGGCTCTATTTTTACAACGCGGGGGAGCTTTTTTTCATACTCCTGAATCAATTTCTTTTTATTTACATTTTTGTAGAATTTTGATTGGGCAAGAAATAATTCAACCGCTTTGTTGTTACTATAATCCAGTTCAATGATGTCCTTTATTGCCCGCTTTTTGTCCGTTGCCTGCTGGTAGTAGGATTTACAGATTTCATAACCGATAAAATACCCCAGGTCTGCCGTATCGCCTTTTTGTGCGCCATTGTACAGCCAATTAGCATCGTAGCCTAAAAACATGTCCTTTTTAAACTGCTCTTTTATTTTTGCCCTGTGCAGGTTGCCATACAACATATAAGGCCGTTGCAGGGGCTGACCAAGCACCAGCTCCGCCATAAAATCACAAGCGCCTTCCTTGATGGCTTTATTAAGCAATTGATAACTGTTATTTGCCTTTTGCTGGGTATGGATGTATTCGTGGATGTTGAAATACAGAATATCTTCAACCGACTGTTTGGCAAACGTGTTCTTTAACCATTGCCAGTCGTTATTAAATTCAGAAACATCAATACCGGGGGTTCCGGTAGCAATTTCTGCACCCACCAGCACCCTGTTATCAAGCGTTGTGCCCCCTGCCTGCAATGCGCCTATGGTAAAATACATATTGGCATCTTTTAAGTCGGGGTAAAGGCCTTTCAGGGTTTCTACTCCTTTATTCAGCGCAGCAGTCTTGTTCTTTATGGCTAAGGTATGTGGCCTAATAGCGTTCCAAAACCGGGGATATTTATCAATAAGTTCAACATACCCTGTATCGCTGTAGTTTTCAATTTTCATAAAGGCTTTCAGGCCTTCGGTACCTTTTTCAATATACAGTTTGTTAATGAAGTACAGTTTTTTTGAATAATCACTTGTTTGCCGGATGCTGTCAAAGGCCATCCAAAAGTGATCAATATCTGCGGTAAATACTTTATTGGCCGGTTGGGAATAGACACCGGTGGCAGCCAGTATAAGAAGGACGGTGAATGCTTTTTTCATGCTTTTTTTCAGTTAACGCGTTCAAAACGATTACCGGTTCAAATATATGCGAAGATTTTCGTATTTACTTACCAGGTATGATCATCTGATGGCTAAATAATGTGATCTCTCATTTAACACCGGTTGCATAAGCTGCGGTAAAGGCCGAAAGCGGGTCCGTAAAATTATTAATGCCAATTTGTTATAATAAAGTGATGCTGCAATGTATATAGCCCGGCGCATCAGCAAGCCGGTACCCCACCTGTGTGGGCAGGGAGGGGGTACCTTTAAGGTGGGGAGGGGTACCCCAAACCTGAACTGACGAAGCAAAAACCTAAACCGGCGAAGAAATATGCATAAACGACCCACCTAAAAGGTGGGGGGTGTACTGCTTAAGGGTGGGTGGAGGGTAGGCAAAAGCTTAATTGACCGATGGCTGAAGGTAGGTACCCCCACCTGTATAGGCAGGGGTACTCCAGGCAAAAGCTTCGGCAATTTAGCAAAGAGGTAGGTGCGCTAAGAAAAAGGTAGGGCTCCCACCTTTAAAGTACGGGGGGGGGTAAGCAGTCCGGGGGTAATGCGCACCGGGGTTGTTCGGGGCTTCGGCCCGGCGTCTTCAGGTAAATAAGCAAATATTTCCTATCTTGCTCTGCTGTCCAATAGCCTGACAAAGGTCCTCAAAAATAAAATACGAAGCCCGGGGCGACAATGGCCTGACGACTACCAATTACCCGATAAAAATCAACAATTTGACCCCCATCCCCTTAAATATCACCAACGCCGACATCCACAAAGCCGTTCAGGAAACGGAGCTTTCCGCCATACCGCCCCGAAGATTCTACACCAAGTACTACCTGGTAGTAGATGGCAAAAAATACCCACCCAAATACATCCTCTCCCGGGCCAATCAATACGCCAACGGACAGGAACTGGGCCTGGATGCGTTCACCACGCAGCAGGCGGTAGCCTACTTCAGCAAAATGGGGTTCCAGGTGGAGAAAAGGGAAGAAGTGCCCAGCTACTTTGACGAGCTCAACCGCTTCCTGGAGCAGACAAAAACTGATGATCTCAAATACAGCAGCTATCAGAAAAGTTTTATCAACCTCAACGTAAGCGTGGGGTTTGGGCGGGCCAATAAGGCAAAAGTGCCCCGCATCGCATTTTTAAATGAAGCCAACAGCGTGCAGGAACGTATTTATCCCGCCTATTTTTTCTATAAGGATCTCGGGTTATTAATACTCGCCTATGGCGAACCGGATACCGGCAAGCCGCAGAACAACTGGAAGCTCCGGAACCCCACCACCATCACAAAATATTTTGCCGAACACCATTTGGGCAAGCCGACCAATTATGGCAGCTCTTATGTGTATAAAGTCTACAACACCAACAATCCCTTAAACCGGGATGAAATAGAGGAGGACTTGCTGGATATTATTGATCTGTACAACGAAATGCAGGAGGATACCGATATGCCACCCACCCACACCACCACCGAGCAGCAGGAGTTTCAGCTATCTGCTTTTTTAGCAGCATTGAATACAACCGGTCTCAGCTTTAACCCGGCGCTGGTCACCCGGTTTGTGGGTGCGCTGCTGGCCAAACCCTTTGTGATCCTTACCGGGCTTTCGGGTTCGGGGAAAACCCGGCTGGCGCAGGCTTTTGTGCAATGGATCTGTGAGCGTGCGCAACAATATTGCATCGTGCCGGTGGGGGCCGACTGGACAAACCGGGAACCCTTGCTGGGCTATCCCAATGCGTTGGATCAGCAGGAATATATAAAGCCGGACAATGGCGCGCTGGAGCTGCTCCTGTATGCCAACGAGCATGCCAACAAACCCTGTTTCCTGATCCTGGATGAAATGAACCTGAGCCATGTGGAGCGCTACTTTGCGGATTTCCTCAGCATTATGGAATCGCAGGAAGCCATTTCCTTACATGCGGGTGGTGCACAAAAAAAATCGGGCGTTCCGGCTGCCATCAAATGGCCGGCGAATTTATTTATTATTGGTACGGTGAATATTGATGAAACCACCAATATGTTCAGCCCCAAAGTGCTGGACCGCGCCAATACCATCGAGTTCCGGGTAACAGCGCCGGAGATGATGGCTTTCTTAAACACTGCGCACCCGCTCAACAAACAAGCGCTCAACGCTGCCGGGGCTTCCGGGGCGGAAAGCTTCCTGGCATTGGCCGGCGCAAAGGAAGGGCAGGCACAGGGGGCAGACCGCGCGTATATCAATCAAACCTTGATCCGCTTTTTTAAAGCGCTTAAAAAAACGGGTGCGGAGTTTGGCTACCGTACGGCCACGGAAATATTGCAGCTGCTGCACCAGTTGGGGGTGATCGATCACAACCTCTCCTTAAATCAAAAGCTGGATATGGCCATTATGCAAAAGCTCCTGCCCAAGCTGCACGGATCGCGCCGCAAGCTAATACCCGTGTTGAGCACCTTAGGCGCGCTTTGCTTTAAGGGCAGCAATGTGGAAAAGGAAGTGTTTGAAACCGATGATTTTGATTATGAAACCGACCAGGTGCTCTTTCCCCTGTCGCTGGAAAAAATAACCAGGATGTACAAAGGCGCCATTGATAACGGGTTTGCAAGCTTTGCCGAAGCCTGATATGAAAACCCTGTCTTCCATAGAACTCCATTTGGATCAGGTAGCTCCCGGTCTGCGCCTGTACATTGATGCCCGCAAACCGGATACCCTGTTTGACGGGGAGGAGGATGCGGCCGAACATAACGAAGCGCGGTACCAGCTGATGGAAGGTTTTTTTTATGATTATGCGTTCAACCATCCCGGTTACCAGCTGGGCGATGTGGGGGAGAATATCATCATCCCGCATAAAAGAAATACACATACGGGTACCCTAGCGCCAAATATTTTTACGGGCACGCTCACCATTCCTATATTATCCAACCACCAGCCGGAGCCGGTTACAAGCATCGAGCTGGAAGTTCAGTCCACCAAAACCAGCTACCGCAACGATTACCGGGATATGCTGGAGCTGATCACCGAAAAATGTACCGACCTGCTGTTGCAGTCCAACGCGCCGGCCGCGCATTATTTCGACATTGATTATACAAAAAACAGCCAGACCCTTTATCAAAAATTTGCGTTCATCAAATCGGTGATCGGTACAGATGAGTTTGCCGAAGCCATTCACCGCATTGTTACGGCACCCGTTACCCAATGGGCAGACGCGCCGGAACCGCGGGATGTACGCCAGCTGCGCCGTCTCTCCAACACGCATGTAAAGGAGCTATTAAAAGGCGGCAGTCCGGCCATCCTCCCGGAGTCCTTAAAAAAAGCCGGGTTCCACAGCCTGCCCCGGCGCATTGCGGCCACGCGCAAAACAGACGCGGTGGATACACCGGAGAACCGTTTTGTAAAACATGCGCTGGAAGTGTTCTTACAATTTTGTACGGAGGTGCACAACGTGGCGGCTCCGCAAAGCAAGCTGTATAAGGAATCGCTCTTGCTCATCCGCACGCTGGAAGGTTTTTTGCACCACAGCCTCTTTGCAAAAATTTCCGCACCCACCACGCTCCGGCTCAACAGTCCGGTATTGCAACGCAAGGAGGGCTACCGGGAGGTGCTGCGCACCTGGCTGTTGTTTGATGCAGCGGCGCGACTGGTGTGGACGGGCGGCGATGATGTGTACCAGGGTGGTAAAAAAGATGTGGCCACGCTGTATGAGTACTGGCTGTTCTTTAAGCTGCTGTCGCTCTTTCAGTCCCTGTTCCAGTTAAACGCGGAGGATATCAGCCAGCTTATCGAAAAAACGGAAGACGGGCTCAACCTGCGGCTCAAACAGGGCCGGCATTATCCCGTAAAAGGGGTGTACGATGCGGGTAGTCGTAAGCTGTCCATCCGCTTTAGCTACAACCGTTCCTTTAGCGGCAGCAAATCCTACCCGGATGCCGGCAGCTGGACCATGCACATGCGGCCGGACTATACGCTTTCCTTCTGGCCCGCGGGCATTACCGAGGCGGAGGCCGAGCTGCAGGAGCTCATCGTGCACATACATTTTGATGCCAAGTATAAGATTGATCACCTCAATAAATTTTTAGAGCCTTCCTCCAACGCTGCGCTGGCGCAGGAAAAAAAGGACAACAGCAAGGGCATTTATAAAAATGCCGACCTGCTTAAAATGCATGCGTATAAGGATGCCATCCGGCGCACGGGTGGGGCCTATGTGCTGTACCCGGGGCATAAGGACCTTACCCGCAAGGGTTTTCATGAAATACTGCCCGGACTGGGCGCCTTCCCGGTGCGGCCTTCCAAAACGGAGGATGGCACCGGCGCCTTAAAAGCCTTTATCACGGCCATTATCGATCATTTTATCAACCGCAGTTCCCAGCGGGAAAAATGGGCCTATCATACTTTTGACGTATTCAGGCAAAAGCCGGGGGAAGACAACATACTCAACGAGCCCTTGCCGGAGCCCTACGGCGCCAACCGGGATCTGTTGCCGGACGATAGTTTTGTGCTCATCGGCTATTATAAATCGGCCGAGCAGCTGGCCTGGATCCGGCAGCATCACCTGTACAATTTCAGGACCGGCAGCGGGGCAGGGGGCCTGGTGCTGGATGCGCCCACCGTAAGCGCCCGGTATCTGCTGTTGCATACCGCCGGGCAGCAGCAGTCCGGCGAGCTGTGGAAGATCATCAGTAAGGGTCCGCAGGTCTTTTCCCGGCAGGAGCTGGTGGACAAAAACTATCCTTCCCCCACGCAATCCCATTACCTGGTCATCCGCCTGGCGCCCGTGCCGGAGCCGGAGTTGCACCACCTGCAATGGCATTTTAAAAACCTGCCCAACTATACATCCGGCAGGGCCTCCGCGGTTCCCTTTACCGCCACCCTGGCGCAGTTCATGAAGGTGGTACAGGGCAGGGAGTAGCGCTATCGGCATCACAGTAGTAAGATCTTTTTTTTGGGCGTGCCCCCAGCCCACCAACGCATCGGGACCTACACACGGCTGGGGTCGGGCTATCCGCTGCTACTCCGCCGCAATACCCACTGCACAAAGGCTTCAGCGGGGTATCCGCTGCTATCCCTCACGCGGCATCCGTGCTATAAACCCGGTTTGCGTTTAAAGAAGAAGGACCATTCCCCCTCACGTCATCCTGAGCGCATCCCGACGAAAGTAGGATTGTCGTACGTCATCCTGAGCGCAACGCAGTGGAGTCGAAGGGTCTCCCAATTGTCGCACTGCCCGATATTACAGAGGTGTTTCGGCTGCGCGTTGCTCCGCTCAACACGACGAAAGCAGGGTTAGTGTACGTCATCCTGAGCGCAATGCAGTGGAGTCGAAGGGTCTCCCAATTGTCGCACTGCCCGATATTACAGAGGTGTTTCGGCTGCGCGTTGCTCCGCTCAACACGACGAAAGTATGATTGTCGTACGTCATCCTGAGCGAAACGCAGTGGAGCCGAAGGATCTCCGTAACTATAACATAAAAGAAACGAAAACCCTTTGTCATGCTGAGCTTGACGAAGCATGAGCCCTAAAGCAGGACCTCTAGTAGCCGTTACAGTGTACTTGTAATACGGTTTTCCGTAAAAATCGCCTAGAGCTAGGTGATACCTTTGTACAAACGAGCGGTATTGGCAGAAATTTTTTTTAAAGGGAAAAGGCTGTTCTAAATTTTTTCCTATATTTAAAGGACCAAACAAAGATTAACGACTGATGAAATTGCCTATAACTGCGCATAATTCGCCTTCAATTTCAAGTGATTAATTATCGGCATGAAGAAGAATAGACTAATAATAATAGGTAATGGTTTTGATATTGCACATGGATTAAAAACGAAATATTCTGATTTCATTGACTGGTTATTGTGTAGCTCCTATAATAGATACGAGCAAAACAATTATTGCCATGAGGACGATGGTTTTTGTTTTGGGAATAAGCACGCAGGAAATCGTTATTTCATTCGAGATAAAAGCGATATTACTGCCAAAGAAGTTCATGCAATTATGAAAACCCGTTCCGACTTTTTTGTCATCAAAAACAATTTTCTCAGCCAATTAATTTCTAAAGTTTATGATGAAAAGAAATGGGTTGATATTGAATCTACGTATTTTATAAGACTGCTTCAGTCGTTTCAAAATTATAATTATGCTTATCCCTACCATGAAGCTCAAAATGAAAGCGTTTTAAATTTGATACGTAAGCTGCATAAAGAATTGGATTATATTATGGGCAAACTGGCTGAATATTTAGAAATCGTAAATGCCGGAATTAATGAAGATAACCTGTTGCATGATCCCAGGGCCAATATTTCAAATGTGTTAGCACCCGATAAGGAAGTAAAGACAATGTATCTAAACTTTAACTATACAGATACCATAATAAAAAAATCCTATGGGTATGAAAGTGAAGTTAATTACATTCATGGCCGCCTTGGGTATAGGGATAATCCAATTGTTTTTGGATATGGAGATGAAGCTACTGAAGAAATTCAAAGATTGGAGCACCTGGGCGTGAATGAGTACTTGAGAAAACTCAAATCGTTTGCTTATCTCAAGGCTCCGAACTACAAAAAACTGTTATCATTTATCGATTCAGAGCCATTTGAGGTGCATATTATCGGGCACTCTTGTGGCATTACTGATCGGGCATTGCTTAAAGAAATTTTTGAACATAAAAATTGTGATAGCATTAGAGTCTTTTTCTACGTAAGAGAAAATGGTACGGATAGTTTTGAAGAAACGACTCTTGAAATCTCCCGGCATTTTTCGAATAAGCAATTAATGCGACGCAAACTAGTGAATAAGGATAATATGGACTATATACCGCAGTTCAAGGGCTGATATACTTTGCTGACTTTTTAGTTGCTTTTGGCCAATTATTAAAATGATATAAATCAAATCCAATTAATCACATGTACATTTCAAAAGTTAGTTTAGTTAATTATAGAAACTTCTTGAATGCCAAGTTTCTTTTTAAAGAGGGGATAAATACAATTATTGGAGAAAATGGTTCTGGTAAGACAAATCTTTTTAGAGCAATTCGGTTATTATTAGAAGATGCGTCCTTGCAATATTCCTACAAACTTTCGGAAAGTGATTTTAATCGAGCATTGGGAAATTGGAAAGGCCATTGGATTATTATTAGTATTGAATTTGATAAGATAAATAATGAGGAAGCTATTCAAGCATTATTTGTTCATGGTGCAGGGGTAATTGGGGAAGCTCATGTTGAGAAGGCTAGCTATAACTTATTTTTCCGACCTAAGGCTGATATAAGACAACGGTTGTCAGAATTGACTGCTGGGGATACGGAAGGGTTAAATGCCATTTTAGAACCATTAACAATAAAAGATAATTACGAAACATTTTTTACAGGAAAGAGTACTGCTGATTTCAATGATCCACAAGTGTATAAGCAGCTTGTTGGCGATTTCGAAGAAGTGATTTTTCCGGCGACAATTGACGCTTCCTTATTTGGTGCGAAAATCCCTCATCAACTTTCGGTTTCAAAAGAAATCTCGTTTACATTCATTCAAGCTTTACGAGACGTTATCAGCGATTTTCACAATAATCGAACAAACCCTTTGTTAACCCTATTAAAGAATAAAAGTGGGGAAATAAAAGAGGAAGATTACCAACCTATTAGTGATTTGGTAAAACAGTTAAATGAAAGCATAGAATCGCTTGATGATGTTGAGAATATCAGAAAAGATATAAGAACCACAATACAAGATGCGGTAGGGCAAACCTATTCTCCTTCCTCTCTTTCTATTAGATCAAGTGTGCCTAGTGAGGCCGATAAACTATTACAATCGTTAAAACTCTTTATTGGCGAACCCGATGAGGCCTATGAAGGAGGAATACATGAACTAAGCCTAGGTGGAGCAAATTTAATATTTCTAACATTAAAACTATTGGAATTTAAGTATCAAAAATCGAATGATACTTTTGCCAATTTTTTAATAATAGAAGAGCCTGAAGCACATATTCACAATCACATACAAAAGACATTGTTTGATAAGTTAGACTATGGGGATACACAAATAATGTATTCAACTCATTCGACTCAAATATCTGAAGTAAGTAATGTCGAGAAGATTAACATCTTGGCAAAAAAGATGAATAATGCTGAGGTATATCAGCCCTCAACCAGATTAGGAGCGGAAAGCATTAGTGAAATCCAACGTTATCTAGATGCAGTGAGAACAAATTTATTATTTGCAAAAGGAGTAATATTAGTAGAAGGTGATGCAGAAGAAATACTAATCCCTCAAATGATTAAAAAGGCGTTTGGCGTTAGCTTGGATGAGTTAGGAATAAGCCTAATTAATATCAGAAGTACTGGATTTACCAATGTAGCGCAGCTTTTCCATAATGACAGGATACAGAGAAAATGTAGTATTGTAACAGACTTGGATGAAGCTATTTGTGATACAACTATTTTGGAGGGAGATGATGAGCCGCTTAAGAAGTATAAAAATCGAGTAGCACAATCAAAGAAAAAAGGGTTAGAACGTAAAGTAATATTAGATACGTTTATTCATGGCAATAATTGGATTAATACTTTTTATGCTGATTATACCTTTGAGGTAGATTTTATACAAAAAGGGAACGATTTTGAAGTTGTAAATATTATTGACAAGGTATATACTCATCCTGGCGTACGTCAGCAATCAAAGGAAGATTTAGAATCAGATGATGTTGCCGTTTATGGCAAACGTGTTTTAACAATGGCAAAGCAAGAGGGCAAAGGTTGGTTTGCTATTTTGCTTGCAAATGAAATTTTTTGGCGTACTAACATACCAGAATATATTATTGATGCTGTGGTTTTTGCTAAAGACTCATTTTCAAATCACGTTATTGCCGATATAGTTGATTACAGGATCAGGAAAAACCTAGAGGAAGATGATTCCCTGGATTTCACAGCTTGTAATGCCATTTTAGAACAATATAGAAAAGGAGAAGTTGAGTTGGAAACAGTAATTAAAGGAATAGAAGATGTTATTGCTGATGATCAAATTGTAACCTTACTTAAAAGTATTGAACTAAATGTTTTATTGGGATAAAGGTGATTTAAATCAAGAGCAAGAGGATGCGATTCTACATCCTGAAAGCGTTTTGTTGATTGCATGTCCCGGCAGTGGAAAGACAAGGACTTTGACTTATAAAATAGCTTATGAATTAAGCAGGCTTAAATCGATAAAAGAATATGTAATTGCGATTACTTACACCAACAATGCTGCAGACGAAATAAAGGAAAGAGTTGAGCTACTGGGAGTAGATACAAGTCAATTGTGGATAGGTACTATCCACTCTTTTTGCTCAGAATGGATTTTACGCCCATACTATCTCTATCATAATCGTTTAAAAGATGGCTTTAGGATCATTAACTCGCATGAATCTGAAAAAATACTTACGACTTTATGTCGGCCATATCAAGACCAAAGAATTACATTTTGGGATTGTGGGATTTTAGCAAAACCTGATAATCTCTATCTAACTTGCCTTGATACCAATAAACATGAAGCACTTCAAGAAATCTATTCAGAATATTTTAAAATTCTCGAAGAAAATCACCAAATTGATTTTGAGCAAATCCTATTTTATTCTTACCAAATCTTGCTGGAAAAGCCAATTATCGCCGATGTATTATGCAAGTTGTTCCCTTTCATACTAATTGACGAATACCAGGACACAAAAGAGATACAATATCACATCATTTCAAAAATATTGGTCGCAAATAAAGGCTGCTCTAAGACACTAATTGTAGGAGATCCCAATCAATCCATATATCAATCGTTAGGAGGCTATCCTATGCCTAAAGCCGATTTGGAAACACTATTAGGGTTTGAATTAAAAGAGTTGGGCTTAACACAAAATTATAGGTCATCTGAAAAAATTATTACTTATTTCGAGTATTATAAAACTTATGCCAATACCATTGTTGCTTCAGGAAAAACCAAAGATTATGACAGCATTATTAGCTATAATTCTGTAGTATCTGTTAATGACTTGATTGAAGAAATTGCCCGACTGTTATTATTCAACATAAACGAAAAAGGGATTTCTCCAAATGAGATTTGTATCGCGGCTCCGCAATGGGTTCATATTGCAAGTATCACCAGGCGCTTGATGGTGAGGTTACCTGATTATAGCTTTGATGGCCCTGGAATGGCACCTTTTTCCAGAGATATTGATAATTTTTGGTTCAAAGTATCCAGAATTGTATTGACAGAGCCATCTCCTTTTATGTATGTGCGAAGGTTAAGATGGAGTAGAGAAGTGCTGCATGATCTAGGTGCAGCAGGCATAGATGTTTCTGACTTAACGAGCAAAAGCTTTTTATCTATTTGTAATGGTATTGATTTTGATGAAAAGGATGGCTTGAATTATCTGAGGTTATTTTTTGCTGAACTATGCCGACAGTTAACTATCAATCTGGAACATTTCTCAACGCTACAGGAACATTATGATTCGTTTTTTGAAAGTTCACAGGCCAGAATACAGCGGCTTATCCATGAAGGAAATCCTTACATTGGTGATATTGAGAACTTTCGAAAAGTCTTCAAGCAAAAAGATGGAATAACCGTTTCGACGCTTCATGGAATAAAAGGAGAAGAATATGACACTATGATTGGCTTTGCATTGCTGAATGATCTTGTTCCTCATTTTAATGATCCCAATGGAAATGAAAACTCAAAGAAATTATTATATGTGTTAGCATCAAGAGCCAAAAAGCATTTACACATAATATCCGAAACTGGAAGAAGAATAACTCGGTTTAATCCTTCGGGTTTATTGCCAACACCTCATTTACGAAGCTACAGTTACCAATATGATAATTTTTAGAGTTATTCAGAAGCCTACAAGTCATGGGAATTGTAAAAGTAACATTCTGATATTGTGGGTTGTCTTTAGATAGTTTGAAAAGCGAAGTATTTGAAAGATATCATCCTCATTATTATTTACGTTTCTGTAATCATCAAAATCATTTATGAATTCAATAAACTGTCTTTGAGAAAAACTAAAATCTCTATTGTAAGAAGTATTTAGAATTTTTAAGAGTTGATTTGAAAACCGGAAATCATCACTTAATATCTCTCCACCGTGCCAAGCCACATCACCACCGCTTTTTGAATAAGAATAATGATGATCATGAGTATTAACTAAGGTATGCGGAGGAATCGAAATGTGATGACGAAGAAAAGGATTTGAACCTAGTAAAATATCCCTTTGTGAAGATGTGTCGTGTAGCTCAAAATCTCTATCAAAAAATGGGTTGAAACGATAGAATTTCATAAGCCAATCGGCATCCAATAACTTTTCGTACTCCGCAATTTCTAAAGTAAGCGGGGCTACATATAAACTGTACTGTTGGGGAGGTTTGTTGAGCTGAAACAAAATATTGTGTTGTAAATCTTGCGCAGTTTTTGCTTGCTTACGTAGTTGAAAATATAAAATTGGATTACCTGACAGATTGTTATTCTTCCGGTAATTAATAATATTTGCTAGCGGCTTTTTCTGAAATTGCAGAGCAATAGGGCTAATTGGGTTCAATCCATGAGAAACCTTAAACTGCAAGTAAATAGGAATAAAACGATTAAATAATTTATCGGCACCTGTAGTTTGTTCGTCTACAGAAATAAGCCTAAATCGTTTAGACCAAAATGGCGTAATGTATCCCAAATATGAAGAAACGTCAGATTCTATTTGGTTTTCACTTAGCTGGCTATCAATTTTAAAAGACATATAGGAGAATTGAGTTCATCTGTGTTACTTCCCCTCAATCAACCTTTCCAACCGCACCATCATTTCATCCTTCTCCTTTAGCATCCTTTCGTACAAAGCCATCTTTTCTTCATGGAGTTTTAAGACAGCATCAACAGGATTGTAGTTATTGATTACACCGCCTACTTGAGCATTGTCGTTGAACGTGCTCGCTATCACATTCACCGCCTGTTCCTCGTCAAAATTCTGGATGGCTTCGGCGGGTATTTTAAGGGCGGCGGAGATCTGTTGCAGCAGGGCGGCATCGATGGTTTGTTTTTGCTCCAGCAGGGAAATTTTTTGCTGGTTCCAGTCATCGCCCAGATCGGCAGCCAGGGCATCCTGCTTGATGCCCAGCATTTCGCGAAAACGCTTTACATTACGGCCTTCGTGTATCTTTTTCTCCATAGCATCTGTATTTGTCATAGGTTCAAATTTAGGGTGAATAAACGAAATAGCGGTCCTTTATAAAGATACGTAAAATACAGGTATAAATAACCGGGCGGCGGCGGGTATTTGCACCCTCACCCCGGGCGCCTTGGGGAATGGAGCCGAAGGCCGCCCGGCTGAACACCCCGCCAGAATGACTTTGCTGTACCGTCATCCTGAGCGAAATGAAATGAAGTCGAAGGATCTCCCAACTGCCGGGCTGCCCGATATTACAGAGGTGTTTCCCCGCCCGTACCGAACGGTACGTTCCGGCGGGGGCTGCGCGTTGCTCCGCTCAACACGACGAAAGCAGGATTATCGTACGTCATCCTGAGCGCAACGCAGTGGAGCCGAAGGATCTCTCAATCGTCGCACTGCCCGATATTACAGAGGTGTTTCGGCTGCGCGTTGCTCCGCTCAACACGACGAAAGCAGGGTTGGTGTACGTCATCCTGAGCGCAACGCAGTGGAGTCGAAGGATCTCCCAATTGCCGGGCTGTCCGATATTACAGAGGTGTTTCCCCGCCCGTACCGAACGGTACGTTCGGGCGGGGGCTGCGCGTTGCTCCGCTCAACACGACGAAAGCAGGGTTGGTGTATGTCATCCTGAGCGGAACGTAGTAAAGCCGAAGGATCTCTCAATCGTCGCACTGTCCGATATTACAGAGGTGTTTCGGCTGCGCGTTGCTCCGCTCAACACGACGAAAGCAGGGTTGGCGAACGTCATCCTGAGCGCAACGCAGTGGAGCTGAAGGATCTCCCAATTGCCGAACTGTCCTGTATTACAGAGGTGTTTCGGCTGCGCGTTGCTCCGCTCAACACGACGAAAGCAGGGTTGGTGTACGTCATCCTGAGCGCAACGCAATGGAGTCGAAGGATCTTATCACACAAATAGCGAAATCAAATACAAATACGAGTATAAAAAATTGGCAGATACCGTTTTGTGCTTTCTTAGTATTATTTCAGGTAAAAATCCCGATGGCCGGCTTATAGAAATACAGAAATATTTATACAACCAGCAGGGGAAAATTATCCTTCATGCCAATTGTTATCAAAACACCAACCACATTTCGGCCCGGTTAACAAGGTTTTATTATGATTCCTTAAATAAAATGACCGCCAGGCACTTTTATTATGCGCATGATTTTTCAAAAACGCTGGATGAGCATTACCCAACAAATGCGGCGGCCTATGAATTGAATAGCGCTGAAAATTATTTTTACGATAACAAGGGTAGGATGGTATCCGTTAAACAAATGACCGGACCCAAAGACGAGCGCTTTACCGAAAGCTTGCAATATGATGAGCGTGGAAGAGTAAAAACAATAGCCCGGTTTCAAAAGTATGGAGCTATGGGTGAATTAAGGCAAAGGAACATTCACCAAAGAACGAAATATGTTTATACGGATAGTAGCTGGACAAAATATGAGCTTGCTTTTTCTGGTGATAAAGTGGAAAAAGATGAAGCCGGGCAATATCATCCCATAATTGAGAAAGTCTTTACTCCCGGTGGATTGATCAATAAAGAATACCTGGGCGGGGGTAAGGATAAAACACTATACCGGCAGTATGCGTATGTTTATTTTGAGTAAAAATGGCGCCGGATGCCCCAGAAAGTATATGAAGCTGGTACCCGGGGGGGAGCCGGTGCCCCGCTGTGTTTTGTAATCAAAAATTTTGTGATCAGATGGTTTGATTACAAATGACCCGATTACAGATCTGTAATCGGGTTAGCCGGATTTTTTGATCTGATTACACGGAAGGAGGAACGCCACTGTTAGGAAGTTGCGTATATTCATAGCATAAAGCAAATCAACAGACCATGACTTCAGAAAAGGGCCATAATTGCCGGGATGACCATAAAATAATGGCAGACATTGAACAATACGGACTTGCAGTTATTATGCTGGATGCCACCGATTATTTACCATCCTTTGCATATAGCATTGGCTTATGGCGTACATTTCAACACCCGGAAATTATTTGCTTCGGCTTAACCATAAAGACATTGGGCCAGCTTATCAATGATGTAGCTGATGTGGTGAGGAACGGGCACATCATTGAAACAAACAGGGATTATGCCGATTTCTTTGAAAAAGGGCGGGCCCAGTTTGTTCCGGTTGATAAAAGGAATTTGGGCGATTATTTTGGTACCGCAATGGATATTTACGATACGGATGATTTTCCTGCGCTGCAATTTGTTTGGGCGGACCGGAATGACAGATTTCCCTGGGAAAAAGATTTTGAAGAGGAATTCAGCTACCGGCAACCGCTGCTGGATCGGAATGCGGATTTTAAATTCCGGGAGGCAAAAAATCTTGCAGTATTTACCACCAAACAATGGATAGCGCAGCACAAGCCCATTATCCGTGTAATTCATGATGCAGACGGCGACTGGCAGTTTTTAACGGCCGATGAACATTCCACCGAAAATATAAAGATTGTGGCATTAGAGGAGCTTGTTTTAAGAGACAACACCGTGAACGAGATCTTTAACCTGGAATTTGGAGAACAGGCGGAACGGGGATTTATAGGCGATCAATGGATCCGGGATAAATTTGAATACGATGATGAGGAAATAGATGATACTCACGATTAGTTATTAAAATATCGGTTACCGTATTTCATTTCTATGCCGCTCCAAATAGCTATGATTTTCTACCGACAGGTTTTTAATGGTTTCCCGTCCGGTAATGCCTATTTTATCATAGGCGCTGGCGCGCAGCGCAGGAGTTAACAGGGGATTGCGATCCTTTTTTGGGCGTGCCCCCAGCCCGCCGGCGCACCAGGCCCACACACGGCCGGGGTCGGGCTATGCAGGGGTTCCGTGCTGCGCACCGGCCGCTGTTGGCGGCCGCCCTTTCTATCCCTCACGCGGGCATCCGTGCTATAAACCCGGTTTACGTTTAAAGAAGAATGCCCAATTCCCCCCACGTCATCCTGAGCGCAACGCAGTGGAGCCGAAGGACCTCCCAATTGCCGGACTGTCCTGCATTACAGAGGTGTTTCGGCTGCGCGTTGCTCCGCTCAACACGACGAAAGCAGGGTTGGTGTACGTTATCCTGAGCGGAACGTAGTGGAGCCGAAGGATCTCCCCATTGCCGCACTGCCCCATATTACAGGGGCGTTACCCCGCCCGTACCGAACGGTACGTTCGGGCGGGGGCTGTGCGTTGCTCCGCTCAACACGACGAAAGCAGGGTTGGCGTAGTCATCCTGAGCGCATCCCGACGAAAGTCGGGAGAAGTCGAAGGATCTCCGTAACTATAACATAAAAGAAACGAAAATCCTTTGTCATGCTGAGCTTGACGAAGCATGAGCCCAACTATATAAGGTAATCGTTAATTTACGCAACGATGTTGAAAGATTGCTTAGATTGAAATAAACTATGTAACACTTTATAAAAATGACAGTTTCTGAACTACACGCAGCATTAAAAGAAAAAGGTATTTCAGAGGATCGGTATTTCCTTCATGGCCTTTATGGTGCTACAGATGATAATGAAAAAGTTTCCTTAACAATCAGAAAAGGAAAGGATCGCATTGAATACGAAACATACTTCAGGGAGCGTGGAGAAAACACGCGATCAGGGTGTTTTTTACGGAAAGAGCAGCTTGTGAGTATATTTATGGACTACTAATAGATGAGGATCTTTTCTTGCGCATTCAAAAAATAGAAGGACTGTCTGCAATGACCGTTAATGAGCGGCTGTTTGCAAGTGGTTTAATAGATGAATTTGAGCAGGTAAAAGAAAAAGACCGCCGCAGAGCCGGGAAGATGTTGAGATGGTTAGGAGTTGATGAGGCTTCTATTGATAGGATTGTAAAAAACTAATCCGCTATTTTATCTCATTTCTATGCCGCTCCAAATAACGATGATTTTCTACCGACAGGTTTTTAATGGTTTCCCGGCCGGTAACACCAATTTTATCATAAGCGCTGGCGCGCAGCGCGGGGGACAGGATGATTTTCCCATTGTTTTCAAAACTAATCAGGTGTTGGTCAAACAAGGCATCATACACCGGGGATAGCAAAATGCCGTTGTGCACATCCAGCCGCTCCAGGTTGTTGGCATCCCGCCAGGGCACAATATGGGAGGCAATCAATATCTCATGTTTTGTATAGCCGGTAACGGCACAGGCAAACCGCCAGCGATGCAATACGCTTTTGCGATAAGCGCCCTGACCAATACGGGAGGTAACCAAACCCTTGCGCTCGGTTTCATTGGGTGGAATGGTCTGTTGCTTTGGGGGCGGGTCCTTTACCATGATCCCTTCTAGCTCCGGTTCATAGAGTAGAGTAGTGCCTTTTCTTTTAAAAAAGAACTTTATGGCCGTGCGCTGTTGGCCGTCTCGGTCCGGAGCGGTAAAATAATCGTATTCTATTAGTTCCAGCTCGCCCTTGTACTGTACATAGCCTCGCTGCACATACTCAAACAGAAATACCCTTTTGCCGGTATTTAAGTGTTCGGCTAATGCCAAATTGCCCTTTGCCAGTTGCATATCGCCCGTTTGGCCCTCTCCGGTGTAGGAAAACACATCGTCGTTTTCCCATTGGTCTTTATAGCCGTGCTGCTGGCCCGTAGCCCCTGAAAAAATAAAGATATACGGGTGGCCGGCCGGGGTGGATATGCCTGCCTGCCGATTGCCACCATACCTATCATGTATTATAGCCCGTTGTAGGGTTTCGTTGAGTTTAAAAGGAAGTGGAGGGGCCTGCCCCTGTATGGTATTATCCGCCATAATGTATTGCTGTAGCGCCTTAAAGATACGGAAAAATAGACCCTTACTGTTGGCTCCGGAAGCCGAAAGGCAGGCCTCATAAAATAATTTAACTAAGGAAGATTTCAATTTTTTTCCTATATTTAAAGAACCAAACAAAGATTAACGATTGATGAAATTGCCTATAACTGCGCATAGTCCGCCCGATAAATATAAAGCCGATAATAAACGTTTACAAACGACAACAAATGCTTATACATGGTTTAGTTGTATTAGTTGGTAGTTTGTCTGCCAAAAGAAAGATTATTGGAATAATTTATGGAGAAATACACAACCATTTTTGTATACACGCCTAGAACAACGAGCACTATGCTATGATATGGTTCGTTTTACTTGTATTGGTTGGCTTCTTTATCTTTATTAAGATACGGGATGAAAAATTATTAAATACCGTTACAAGATCATATAGGGGCACCAAAACGGAAAGAGATTTAGTATTGAAGCTTTTGAAGTATGGGCTACCAGCAGAAATGCTTTTTCATGATCTCTATATAAGCAAGGGCAATGGTAAATTCTCTCAAATTGATTTGGTTGCCATTACAGGAGTAGGGGTTATTGTATTTGAAATAAAAAAAATCAGCGGCTGGATCTTTGGCAATGGGCGTCAATCACAATGGACTCAAGTATTGGCGTATGGCAAAGAAAAGTACCGGTTTTATAACCCCATAATGCAAAACAATACGCATATTGAAGTGCTAAGGAAGCAACTGAACCAATTGGGCGATGTTCCGTTTTATTCGATTGTGGTGTTTTATGGCGACTGCGTATTGAAGGATGTTAGCTTTGTGCCAAATGGAACGTTCCTTGTAAAGCCACCTCGGGTATTAGAGGTGCTAAAAGTTATAATGAGAAATAATACCCCCATTTATTACACTAACATAAATGAAGTGCTTATGATGCTAAAACAAGCGATGGAAAACGGAGAAAATATAGAAACTCAAAACCGGCATATTGAAAACATTAAAGACATGTTGGGCAAGGATCGAATATTTGATTAAGGAACTGAAAATTTCGTTGTCATGCCGAGCTTGCTGCCTGTCCGCCGTGGCGGAAAGCATGAGCCTGAAGAGCCGTTGATCAACGAATATTTAGCATTATTACGGTTTCCCGTAGAAATCATCCTTTGCAAATAAATACTTTTAAGAGAAAAGACAATGTATAAATGAATATGCAAAAGGCTAAATAAAAAATGACCAAATATGAAGCGGACATCACACCTTGATAAGTATCAGATTATTAGGCAATTAAAAGTGTCGAAGTAAAACGCCAATAATTGAATGCTAAATATTTTAGTATATTAAAATAAACCTATACTTTTGTATAGGTCCAAAGTCATAATAAAAAATGCGGTATGAATAATTTTGGAGGTGACTGGACCGAAAATAAAATTGAGATTTTAGTAGAGTATGCCGGAGCTTACTTGAATATAATGAATATTCATGCAAAGAAGTATGGATGGAAGCTTTTGTATTTTGATGGGTTTGCAGGATCTGGATTTATAAAAAAGGGAAAACTGGAAGACCAAAAGTTAATTATTGGTGCAGCGAGAAGGATTTTGGAAATCGAAGACCCACGCTCTTTTGATATGTTTTACTTTGTAGAAAAAGAAAGCGAAAATGCGGAGCTTTTGAAGGCAAATACAAAAGATCAATTCCCTGATAAAAATATAAGAATTGTAACAACAGATTGTAACAAAAAAATTAAAGCACTTAGTAATTTTCTATCTAGTCCTCAAGGACACAATTATAAGGTCTTGGCATACATAGATCCCTGCGGAATGCAATTAAATTGGGAATCTCTTGTAGCGCTACAGAAACTATCAGTTGATGTATGGATATTGATTCCTACAGGAATGGGTGTGAATAGGCTGTTGAAAAAAGATTCAAATATTTCAGATGCGTGGGTTTCTAAACTAGAGATTTTTTTAGGAATGAATAAACAAGAAATTTTGAACAGTTTTTATAAAGAATCAGTAACTATGACGCTTTTCGGTGAAGAGGTTAAGACAACTAAGGAGGAAAATGCAGTTGAAAAATCGGCTGAATTGTACAAAAGCAGATTAGGTTCACTTTTCAAATATGTTTCAGAACCTTATATTTTAAAAAATAGAAGTAATTCTACGATGTTTCATTTTTTGATGGCGTCAAATAATAGAACCGCAGTTAAAATTGCAAACGAGATCATTCAGAAATATAATAGAAAAAATTAGCTATGGCACAATCAAGTATCGAGTGGACAGAAATGACTTGGAATCCTACTACAGGATGTACCAAGATATCGGCAGGATGTAAATATTGCTACGCGGAAGTAATGTCGAAACGTTTGCAGGCTATGGGGGTAGAAAAATATAAAGACAATTTTAAAGTGCGAACGCATGAGGATGCCTTGCGCATACCTTATACATGGAAACACTCGAAAGTAGTATTTGTAAATTCGATGAGTGATTTATTTCATAAAGATATACCTCTTGAATTTATACAGAAAGTATTTGATGTAATGAATGATAATCCTCAGCACGTATTTCAAGTACTGACTAAAAGGGCTGAGCGTTTGTTTGAATTGCACAAGAAATTAAAGTGGACACACAATATTTGGATGGGTGTTTCTGTGGAGAATGAAAAAGTAGTTGATCGAATAGATTTTTTAAGAAAAACAAATGCGCGCATCAAGTTCTTATCCTGTGAGCCGTTGATTGGCCCATTGCCTAAGTTAAATCTCAAAAAAATTGATTGGGTAATTGTAGGTGGTGAAAGTGGTCATAAACCACGGCCAATGGATCCCGATTGGGTTTTAGACATTCAGGAACAATGCCAAAAAGCCAAAGTAGCATTCTTTTTTAAGCAATGGGGTGGGAAAAATAAAAAGGCAGCGGGACGCCTTTTGAATGGGAAAACCTATGATGAGATGCCTGAAATTGAGCTGCAAAGAAGTGTTTAAAAACTAAATGATAATTTAATGAAAACTTATAAAGAGACACAAAGATTGTTCTTTGAAGAATTTGGTAAGAGCATCAAACATTGTTGGATAGCAGATGTAAAGCGTTTATATAAATTGCCAATTGCGAAAGCGCACAATAGAATAGGAGAGGAAATAAAGCATAAGTGCCCTGAAAATTTAACCGCTGATATATATCGGATTTTAATAAGGGAATAGATGTTCGAATTGATCTAGTAAGTAACCTAAAACATGAATGCCTTAACTGATAAAACTAACAAATAAGCTTGTTCAATATGACTATTAATGAAATTCAAATTTTTAAAATAAACCTTGAAGAAGAACAAGTTGAGTTTATTGACTCAACAACTTATGGGAATGAATTGGTTGAATATCTTAAAGAATTATTTGGAACTATAATTGCAGGCAGTAGCGGGCGACAATTTCTTTTCGAAAGAGAAACGACAGAAGTGCGAGCACAAATATCAAGAATTAATAGGGGAGAAGACTTTGTTGATATTGCAAAAATTATTGCAGATAGGCTTATGTCTGTTGAATTTGACGCTCAACAAAGAATGATCAAATTGGGAATTTTAATTCAAAAGGGAATCTTGGTTCAGGCCAAAATAGAGGAAGATGGGCAAAATAAGTTCATAATTTGCAAAGCAGATCATAATGAGTTTCTAAATGAAATTGACTATAGTTTATCTCGCGGGTTACCCGTAAAGAAAAAGGCATTTAAAGCTTTTGTTTGTAACTTATATCCAGAGGATACAATAAGCGATATATTGGTGTATGATACAAATCCAAGTGACACTAAATATTGGTGGAAAGATCTTTTGGAATTAAGTATGGTGTATTCTGATGAAGATAATACTGAAAGGGCGTTTGCCGCAATTGACAAGTCCGTATTTGCAAAAATTAAAAAAGAATATCCCCAAGATTATACATATTTGAGGAATAGTGCTGTTCGGTATTTTCGTTCTAAGAATCGCTTTGAAATGCAAGATTTTTTAGATAATGTCGTGGGAGACTATGAGCCATGCGACGCCGGACTAAGGGTGGATGATTTGAAGGTCAAGATCAGAGATTTACCTACAAAACAACGTTCCCCGTTTGACAGTCAATTTAATATTATAAGAGATAAAATAAAAGCAAAGTTTCTTAATACGGTTAAACTCACTCCGGAAATAGATCTTCATATTAAAGGAGATTTTGCAGATAATACTATTCTTGCTGAAGAAGGTTTGGACGGACAGAAGTATGTAAAGATTAAATCTGATGAGGGATATCGTTATTTTAAAAGTCAACAACAATGACATTCTTGAAGGATTTTTTGTCAGATGTATTTCCTAATTCTCAGTTAGTAGAGGCTGAGGAAAACGACCAGATATTTAGGACACAATTTGTGTCGTCGGAATATAACTCCAAGAATTCTGCTGAATTGCAGACGTATTTTAATTTTCTAAGTGACCGAGATAACCTTCATTTATCTATTGTTTTTGGAAATGCCGATGCAATAGTTTTTCAATCAGAAAGAGCGGACTTTGATACATTGTGTAAAAGCTTAGAAGATGAGTCGCTATACCTAGAAGATGGGGAGTCTATAACAATAGATATTATTATTAATAAATTAGTTCGAGACACGGTATGTAGTATTTATGATATAGATACATTTGTTAAAACTATTGGACAAGTAGATGCAAATCAATTTTTCTCTATTTTTTCAAGACTATTAACTTCTGACAGATGTGTGAATTTTAAAGTTTTTAACCTTGATTTTACTTTTTATAGTTCTTCTATTTCATTTAGTTCACTTGAATCTGATTTTAAGTTGCTAGGCCATACAAGACGAGATGAACAATTTGAAGCCTTTGTAGCGCATTGTCATTTTACAAATATTGAAAATTTTAGGCTTCTGCCTAGTGATTTCAAATTACTTGATCCTTCTAAGGTAAGAAGAGATCTTAACGAAATTTTTGAACGATATTTAAACTTGCTTTCAATAATATCTTTGTTTGATATTACATCTGTTAAAGGAGATGTCGTTGAATTTAAAATCAATGGATATAAATCAATTAAAGGTATTGCTAAAATCTCGGAGTTAGTCGGTAATGGGTATGCTGAATATCACGAGATTTTTGAATGGGTATACACAGGTGGTAATCTTAGTGATAAGATAGGGCTTGCAAGAAATATTATATCGCTACATTTTATTGAAAATGGTAAGCTTAAGTTGCAAGGGCATCCTTTTCAATCCGTAAAATCAAGTTATAAGGTCTATGAGCGACAGAATATTAAACAGTATATTGAGATAAGAAATAAGATTGCTGACCAGTTAATTGATTTTAATAATAGAGCCAATAAGGTAATAGAAACATTCGCAAGTGGTTTTCAGAAAAGTGCACTAGCTTTAGTTACCTTCTATTTTTCTGCAATTGCAATAAAAGTTCTAGGTAGTGGAAATTTTGTTAATGTTTTTACTTTTGATATGACAATTCTTTCAGTTAGTTTTCTGGCAGGATCATTTATTTATTTTTTAGTAGCAAGGTGGGAGGTGAAAGAGCAGCGCAAAAGATTTATTGCAAGCTATGAAAACTTAAAGGTTCGATATACAGATCTTTTGGAAAAAGAGGATATACAACGGATATTAATTAATGATAAAGATTTTAATGGAGATGTAAAATTCATCAATGATAAATTGAAAAATTATACCAAACTATGGCTTTCTTTTTTAGGAATACTATTACTTGCAACTTTATTCCTTTTTGCCATATATCATTTTTCAAAATTAAATACTCTTTTTATTTGGGGTGCCTTGTTTTCAAATATGTGTATATGATTTAATCAAAAAGAATCAGAATATCTTTTTTTGCTAATATTCTTTCTTCAAATAATATAAGCGCGCAATAAATGCCTATTGATTTTTTTAAGCAGAAGAATGAAATAATTTTACGATATATACCCGACATTGGAGGTGATTGGATCGATAAAGAGTTTGAAAAAGGCAAGCCTGTAACCATTAAGAAGACCTTTACATTTAATCAATCAGATCTTGTCGATAATGAGGAGATTCGAAATGACAGTGCAGTTGCTTTGCACTTTGGACCTGAATTTGTTTACGATTTTGTTTTTGCTACTAGGTTAAAAAACGGATATTATAAAGTAAAAAATGGAGTATTAATAGACGATATTGATGTTTTTATTGATGAAAACGTAGAATTAGCCGAAAAGTATTTTGTTACAGACTTAAAGATGTCTATTGTTAAAATTGTCTCTGGATTGACTACTAATGATTTCTACATTGGAGGTGGACATCCATTTGCTATTTCTGTGGAGGTATATGAGGATATTATTAGACAATTTCCTTCTTATTATGAAAGAATTAAATATACTGAGGCTCGAGTGGCTTCCGTATTGCGAAATTATCTGGATGAAGTAAAAGATGCTGAGAAGCAATATACTAGTTATTTAAATAATAAACTCGAAGTACATTCTAGTGGATTAGTCGAAAGCTTTAAAGCGTATGAGATAGATAAGTATAATCGAATTCTAGCCCGTTTAAAAAAGATTTTAGCTGATGAAGATTCTTATAGTGAGAAACAGTGGCAGTCCGAAATTTTAGAAATTATTTTATTGATTTATCCGAAATATATTTTGGCGTTTCGGGAGGTTGAAATAAAAAAGCAGATTGTAGGAATATCAGGTAGTAAATTTTTAGATTTTCTTTTAGTTGACAGTAATGGTAATGTAGATATTTTGGAAATCAAGAAGCCATTTGGTAATGCAATAATGACCAAGGCAAAACATAGAGATAATCATATTCCTCTTAAAGAATTATCTGGCACAGTTATGCAAATTGAAAAGTATATATATTATCTTAATCGATGGGGAATGCATGGTGAAGCAGCGATAACGAAAAAGTATGAAAATAAGCTGCCTAAAGGGTTTTTAATAAAAATTACCAATCCGAGCGGAATTATTATAATGGGAAGAGAAATTGGATTGACAAATGATCAGCTTCAAGATTTTGAGGTTGTTAAAAGGAAATATAAGAACATTGTAGATATTATTACCTACGATGATTTACTAAGAAGGCTCAAGTTTGTAATTGAACAGTTAGGAAATAATTCTATTTGATAATATTTCTAATCAACCGCAAAAAAAGTCATTCCTTAAAAGTTTGCTGCTCATGCTTCGATGATTTGCAAATTATCTAAATAATAATTCAAATCCATTTTCATAAGTTTTAATACGTATATCAAGCCAGTTTTTGAACCCCTTAATTCGATCTAAAAGGATGTTAAACCTAAGTTTTGAATTTAAATTATTTTCAATTTTAATTGAATTCGATCGAAATTCGTAGTTTAAGTTTTTCATTATATATTCATCAGTATAGCCGGAATTACGAAATGCTTTTAACGGTTCAATTGTATCGACGACACCTAAAATGTAGAAAAGTGGAAAATCGGCAAATTTTACTGGTTGGAAATTCAACATTTCCGTTAGTTTATATTCTTTACATATTTCGTCCGGTTGTAGCCATATATTATGCAGAGATATAGCGTTGCCGGCAACTTTATAATCTTTTTCTAATGCTTTACCCCAGAAAAGATTGTCTTCGTTTAGCCGTTTTTTCTGACGCCTGATTTTTATTAGTCTATCGTATAGCAACATACCGCCTAAAATCCCGTGGTCAACAACTCCAAGATGTTTTCTTACGAAAAAGAAATAGTTTTTTCTTAGTTTGTGGAGTTGCTCACAGTGTTCAAATTTAGCATTAAGCAAATTGTGTTTTATATTAAATCTAGCTATTAAGTCATCAATATTCGATATCTCCTGCAATTCACTTTTGGCTTCCATTTGGTATGCACTATCGTGAAAAAGCGCTATAAGAAACCAGATAAATGGGAAGGCGCTATACCCTGGATCGTGATCTTTCAATATATATTTTTTATGAAAGGAAGTTTTGAAATATAGTAATACCCCCATAAAAAAAACGGAACATATATGATTGGGAAGACGTAAATTATCAATATCGATTTGACTCAATTTGAAAACTTGCTCCTTACCACTTTTTCTGAAGTAGCTGGATATAAATTCATTATAATTGGTATTATCAATGAACGGGTTATTAAATGTAATAACTTCGTTTAAATCAAAATAATAGTTCCATTGAGGTACTGGGGTATTATAGACTAGTTCATATAAACTTTTCATAAGCGGTTTTTTGTTTTTTAGGAGTTCTTCTTTTAATCTTATTTCTTCTTTCCCTTCGCGTGAGGGATAGCAGCGGCATCCTTTTGTGGAGCCCTTCGGCAGGGCTCAGGGCAGGCTGGGCGGAGCAAAAGATATAGCGGATAGCCCGACCGCTGCTGTGCGTCTGCCCCTTGTGCGCTGGCAGGGCAGGGGGCACGCCCTGATAAAAAATTACTTCGTTGGTATTAGTTTTTTTAATTCGGCCATCATTTCATCTTTTTCTTTTAGCATGCGTTCATATAAGGCAATTTTTTCCTCGTGTAGTTTTATTATTTGTTCTACTGGATTAATAGTTGAATTATAAAAAACAGAAGCAGGCTGATTACAGTTATCAAATGTATTAGAAATAATATTCACAGCATTTTCTTCGTCAAAATTCTGGATGGCTTCGGCGGGTATTTTAAGGGCGGCGGAGATCTGTTGCAGCAGGGCGGCATCGATGGTTTGTTTTTGCTCCAGCAGGGAAATTTTTTGCTGGTTCCAGTCATCGCCCAGATCGGCAGCCAGGGCATCCTGCTTGATGCCCAGCATTTCGCGAAAACGCTTTACATTACGGCCTTCGTGTATCTTTTTCTCCATAGCATCTGTATTTGTCATAGGTTCAAATTTAGGGTGAATAAACGAAACAGGGTTCCTTTATAAAGATACGTAAAATACAGGGGTAAATAACAGGTCGGGGCCGGTATTTTACACACCGGCAATGTTGCATACAGGGCGGCGGCGGGGTACCTTGGTGCGGATAAAAAACCCAATGGATCACCTAAAAAAAACAACCATGATA
The DNA here is from genome assembly GCF_020034665.1 of Niabella beijingensis. NCBI lineage: Bacteria > Pseudomonadati > Bacteroidota > Chitinophagia > Chitinophagales > Chitinophagaceae > Niabella > Niabella beijingensis. The sequence goes on from NZ_JAIQDI010000002.1 coordinate 1,580,772, forward strand.
ACAGAACTACCCCAGGACCCTTTTGATACGGCGTGCTGGAGCAGCGGCCCTTTTAACGATGCGCGGCGGGTATTTGCCGAAGTATTTTCTCACAAGGAAATTAAGGAGCTGCGACGGGAAGTAAGGCGGATTGGCACGTATGCGTTTTCTGAAAAGCTCTACAAAAAAGAGGCGCCTTGCGATGTGCTGCTGGACATGAAAGTGGTACGCTCCGCACTGGCGGCGGCGCATGCGCTAAGGGCGGCCAGTGGCGCGGAGCTTACACCTGCAACGGAGCCGGTGGTGGTGCGCCTGGTGGACTATTGCTGCGGCGGGGGGAAGCCGGATGCCTGGGGCGATTTTCCGCGCAGCTTAACGATAAAGGAGTATCACCATCCGTACGGGGTGTTTGCAACGTTGTTCCGCCAGGGGAGCTTGCAGCGCTGGGTGCGGGACTGGGAGGCGCTGGTGGAGGCGGCCCTTACGCCGGGTGATGCGGGGTTGCGGCTGAACGTGATTCCCCTTTGTATAGGCCTGACCAAGCTGCTGGAAGCGGCGCACCTGATATGGGTGCGGGAGGGGGGCGGTGGCATAAAACCGACCGGAGGCGGGGGAAAGGACGCGTCTGCAGATGGCGCACCGGGCGCTGCTGTGGCGGGGTCGGCAGGGAAACGGAAGAAGGGGATGTGAGGGGGGCTTGTGATGCTGAGCCGGACGCCTGTCCGCCGTGGAGGGAAGCGGGATGTTTGTTGCGCTTTGACGGGCCAGCCCGACCGGCACGGGCGGGCTCAGGGTGACAGGGGGAGCGGCTGTGCTTCAATTTATGTCCCGAGCCTATGGCTCTCTGTTCTGTAATATCCTCTTGTACTGCGAACTTCAGTTCGCAGTTGCTGGTTGGCCGAGGCGATGCCTCTTGCCCTTCGGATGAAGCGCCGGTTATCCGTAAGTTCGCTAATAGCCGGCAGCAATTTTATGCGGCGGAAGATCGCAGCGGTTTGCGGTCTTTTTTGAAAAGATTGTAAAAGCAGAGCAGAAGTTTGTGGGATACCAGTGATCATTAAGATTGTATCAACAGTTCGGGCAGAAGACCCGGATAAAGAAATGACCGCTGCAACAGATGCCGGATGAAATAAACAGACGGATCCGGCGTTCATGATGAATAAATCGGGAGTTGGAGCTGTAAAGTTTGGAGGATCCGATAAAAATATGTATCTATGTATGTACAAATAAATAATACAGCATTTTTAGAAACAGATTTTTATTGATAACCATTAAATTATGATCAAAATGATGCAGAAGGAGGTGGAGACTGACGAGCAGCAATCTTTTAGAGAAAGCCTTCAGCCGCTGATGCCCCGGCAAAATAACAGCAACGAACCACTGGCAGAAAATTATTCGATCTATCCGTTCCACTCCCTTGGGACCGGCCAGATCTTTGAAGGATATACCACCCTGGCCGAATGGATACTTACCAACAGGAGGGTGATCATCGATGGCTATAGCGGGGTGCTTTGGGAGCAGGTGCATACCAGCTTAAACGAGGCGTTCCTGAAAGCGGGGGTTTCCGTGCAATGGATCTTTACCAGCGATTACCTGAAGCCGGAAGAGACGATCCGCCGCCTGGTACAGCCCTTCCTTGGCGAAGACAATGCCGTGTGGGGCACCCGCTGTACGCATAAACTGGCTGATTTTTTTGAGCTGGAACAACTGCAACGTGCCGGCGAAAACCCGGATGCCGCCTGTACGATCATCATCGGAACGGGCGCCGCACTCTGCGGATGGGAGGCGCCGCTGATTTACCTGGATGTGCCCAAGAACGAGATCCAGTACCGGATGCGCGCCGGCTCCGTTAACAACCTGGGTGCGGAAGAGCTGGTAGCGCCCGCGCGGATGTACAAGCGTTTTTATTTTGTAGACTGGGTAGTGCTGAATGCGCATAAAAAAGCGATATACAATAACATTACCATACTGGGTGATACGCAGTGGAACGATACGCTTAACTGGGCTTTTGGCACGGTGATACGCAAGGCGCTGGAGCAGCTGACCCGGTCGGTGTTCCGCGTGCGGCCCTGGTTTGAGCCGGGTGCATGGGGCGGACAATGGATGAAGGACCGGATCCCGGGGCTGAATAAGAAGGCCGTGAACTATGCCTGGTCCTTTGAGCTGATCGTTCCGGAGAATGGAATAGTGTTTGAAAGCAGCGGTTTATTACTGGAGCTGTCGTTCGATTTTATCATGTTCCACGATGCAGCTGCAGTACTGGGTCGTCATGCGGATTTTTTTGGCGATGAATTCCCCATCCGGTTTGATTTCCTGGATACCTGGGACGGCGGTAATCTCTCCATCCAATGCCATCCTTCGCTGCCGTATATCCGGCAGCATTTCGGAGAATGGATCACCCAGGATGAAACTTATTATATACTGGATTGCAAGGATGACGCAAAGGTATACCTGGGTTTTCAGGAAGGTGTTGATCCCGAACAGTTCCGCGCGGTACTTGAAAACAGCCAGGAAAATAAAGAGGTGGTTGCAGTGGAGGAGTTTGTACAGGCGCACAAGGCCCACAAGCATGACCTGTTCCTGATCCCCAACGGCACCGTTCACAGTTCCGGTGCTAATAACCTGGTGCTGGAGATCAGTTCCACTCCCTATATCTTTACGTTTAAAATGTACGACTGGCTGCGGCTGGACCTGAACGGTGAACCACGTGCCATTAATATCGGGCATGCCTTTAACAACCTCCGGTTTAACTACCAGGGGGATTATGTAAAAGAGTCCCTGATTTCACACCCAGCCCTGATCAAAAGCGGCAGCGACTGGGAAACGTATCACCTGCCCACGCATCCGCATCATTTTTACGACGTGCACCGGGTAGAGTTCGACTCAACCATTGCCTTCACAACAGCGAATAGTTGTAATATACTGATGCTGGTGGAAGGAACATCGGTAACGGTGACGGTGGCAGGAGAAGACCATGTGTACTACTATGCAGAAACATTTGTGATACCCGCCGCAGCAACTTCATATAGTCTGCGCAATAACGGAGCAACACGTGCAAAACTGGTACGGGTGTTCATTAAAACATCGATCGATCATTTAAAAGAATAACCTTTAAAGACAGGAGACGGTTTACGCCTCCTGTCTTTATTATAAGAGCCTTCTGCGGCCTTCCGCGGTGGTGTATATCCGATTTCTAACGTATTAATTTTTTACCGATGCCGGGCCATACAAAAAAATATTCTATTCTTATCATTACGCTGGTAGCTTCCCTGGGCGGTTTTCTTTTCGGGTTTGATATGGCCGTGGTATCCGGCGTGCTGCCTTTTATTCAAAAACAATTTTCGCTTTCACCGGTAGAGGAAGGCTGGTTTGTTTCCGTTGCGCTGATCGGTTGTATAGCAGGGGTTGCTGTTTCCGGTGAGCTGAGTGACCGTACCGGAAGAAAGAACCCGTTATTCATTGCAGCGCTGCTGTTCTTTTTATCCGCGGTGGGCTGTGCGTTCTTACCCTCACTCAAAGGCATCCTTGTTTCGCGTTTTCTCGGAGGCGTGGGTATCGGCCTCGCATCAAACGTAGTGCCGCTCTATATTTCAGAGATCGCCCCGGCCCACAAACGCGGAAGACTGGTAACGTTTTACCAGTTTGCGCTAACGCTGGGCATCCTGGCCGCCTACCTCAGCAATGCAGGACTGGTCAGCTATGCAGCCGCACATCCGCCTGTAGGACAGGGAGGCTGGCTGGAGCTGATTTTCCGGCAGGAAGTATGGCGGGGCATGCTGGGCCTGGGCGTTATACCGGCCTTATTGTTCCTCTTTGGATTGGTCCTGGTGCCGGAAAGTCCGCGCTGGCTGATACAACAGGGGCGCACCGCGGAAGGCCATGCTATTATGGAAGGCATTACCACCGGCAGTAACTGGGAGCCACTGCAACAGGAAGCGCAGCCGGCTTCCGGCACCGGGTCCTACAAAGCGCTTTTTTCGCCGCGCTGGCGAAAGGCCTTACTGCTGGGCATTGCACTTCCGTTGTTCTCACAATTCAGCGGTATCAATGCCATCATTTATTATGGCCCCAGCATCCTCAGCAATGCCGGTGTATCTTTAAGCAATGCTTTCTTAAGCCAGGTGATCTTTGGCTTTGCCAATATGATCTTTACCCTTATTGCAATATGGAAGGTGGACAGCGCAGGCCGCCGGCCATTGTACCTTTGGGGAACAGCGGGGGCCACGCTTACACTGTTCCTTACCGGACTTTGTTTTGCAACCGGGGCTACCACCACTGTCTGGCTGCTGATCTGTGTGCTGGCCTTCCTTGCCTGCTTTGCGTTCTCCATCGGGCCGCTCAAATTTGTCATTGCTTCAGAAATATTTCCCGGTAAGATCCGCGGCCGGGCCATGGCGCTCAGCATTATGGTAATGTGGATCGCGGATACTATTGTAGGACAACTGACCCCGATCCTTTTAAAACAGATTGGCACTGCGGGCACGTTCTGGATCTTTGCATTGTTTGGGATCATTGCGTTTATCACTGTATATAAATTGCTTCCGGAAACAAAGGGCAAATCGCTGGAACAGATCGAAAGCGAATGGAATAATGACCTGCCCGTTTCTGACACCAAACCCATCAGGTCATGAATACAACGGTAAACCTGGTACTGGCTGTTGACATCGGCGGCACACACATTACCGCCGCATTGCTGGACCTGACCACCCGCAAAGTGCTTCCTGAAAGTATTGTACGGGCAGCCGTCGACGCCGCTGCCCCAACGGAAACGATCATCGCCATCTGGAGCGGTTGTATGCGTAATGCGATGCGGGATGCAGCGGTTGCAAAGATCTGCCTGGCCCTGCCCGGTCCCTTTGATTATGCCAACGGCATCAGCCGGATGAATGCCCAGGGCAAGTACGATGCCCTGTATCTGCAAAATGTCCGGCAATTGCTAGCTGCAGCATTGCAGCGGGATCCATCCCTGTTCTATATGGAGAACGATGCTGCCTCCTTTTTGCAGGGAGAACTATTTGCCGGCGCGGTAAGTGAAGGCTTCGGCAATGTGATCGGACTTACATTAGGCACGGGCCTGGGTACGGCTATTTTCAATAACGGGCGGGCAAAGAGTGGTGACCTGTGGGCCTTTCCGTTTCAGGAAGGTATTGCAGAAGATTATTTATCCACCCGTTGGTTCGTGCACCACTATCATCAATTAACCGGAAAAACCGTAAAAGGCGCCAGAGAGATCGCAGCTGTGGCTGCAACAGAGGCCCCTGCGCAGGAGGTATTTAACATCTTTGGACACCACCTGGGTCTTTTTCTGAACCATTTTATTGAACAGCAGCAGGCCGAAGCTGTAGTGATGGGCGGTAATATTACAAAGGCATATGAACTGTTTGGCTCAGCTACAGAAGATATAGTGAAGAAAAAATTTCCCGGCGTGGCATTAAAAAAAACAGCGCTGGGAGAGCTGGCTGCATTATACGGCGCCGCAGGTAGCTGGCAGCAACAATACCTTTACCATTTTAATGATCCTGCATGAATCCTTCTGCTTTTTATATACGCGTTTCTTTGATCGTTCTCAGCATTTTTTGTGCCGGTGCACTTTACGCACAAAAGGATCTCACCCGTTTTGTAGACCCCGATATCGGCACCGCGCACTGCCGCTGGTTTCACTATACGCCCGGCGCACTGCCGTTTGGTATGGCCAAGCCTGCACCTGCTACCAACGGAAGTTATGGCAACGCCAGCGGATGGGAGGCTACCGGCTACGACAGCCGGCATACCTCTATCGAAGGATTCCCGAATTTTCATGAATTCCAGGTGGGCGGTATCGTGTTTGCACCCACTACAGGGCCGCTGCAAACAGTGCCCGGTAAACTGGAAACGCCGGATAGTGGTTACCGCTCCCACTTTGATCATAAGAATGAGATCAGTACGGCGGGTTATTATTCCGTTTTATTAAAAGATTATAAGATCCGGGCAGAACTGACGGCTACGCCACGGGTGGCCTTTCACCGCTACACGTTTCCGCAAACAACGGAAGCGCACATACTGTTTGACATCGGCAACCGCCAGGGAGAAAGCGGCCCGGTAAAGGATGCAAAGGTATACCTGACACCGGACGGACGTGTGGAAGGATGGGTGACCACACTACCCGCTTATGTACAGAAATACCAGCCCGGTGCGGCAATAACGATGTTCTTCTCTGCGGAGCTGAGCAAAAAGCCTTCAGCCTACGGCAGCTTTAACGGGACTATGGTTAAGGCCGGCAGTGCCATTGCCACAGGAGCAGGGGCGGGGCTTTATCTTTCGTTCTCTACAAAAGAAGAAGAAGCCATTGTCGTTAAGGCGGGACTGTCCTATACCTCTGTAGAAAATGCGCGGCTGAATTTAAAGGAAGAAGCGGCAACGGTTTCCTTTGATGCCGCACGTACTGCATCAAAAAAAATATGGAACGATTACCTGGGAAGGATCGAGGTGGAAGGAAGCAGACAGGCCGACCTTGTTAAGTTTTATACCGGCCTTTATCATGCGTTGCTGGGCAGGGGACTGGCCAGTGATGTGAATGGTGCATATCCGCGTCATGATGGTACTGTGGGACAAATACCCCTGGGCACCGATGGCAAGCCGCTGCACCAGCATTATAATACGGATGCGGCATGGGGTATCTATTGGAACCTGGCACAACTGTGGGCTATTGCTTACCCGGAATATTATTCCGATTTTATAAAAAGTCAGTTGCTGATGTATAAAGACGCCGGCTGGCTGGCGGATGGCATTGCCAACAGCCGCTATGTTTCCGGTGTGGGTACCAATTTTGTAGGTCTGGTGATCGCTGCGGCTTACAGGGCGGGCATCCGTGATTTTGATACTCGCCTGGGTTATGCAGCTGCGCTGAAGAATGAGCTGGAAGGACGTAACCGGCCGTTTGGTGCGGGGAAGACCGACGTGGACCGGTTCCGGAAATATGGCTATGTGAACCACCTGGATAAAGGGGAAGGCGACGGTGAACGCTGGCAGTTCTCCGTATCGCATACACTGGAATATGCCTTTAGTTGTTTTGCCGTGGCGCAGTGGGCAAAGGAGCGGGGAGATGAAAAAAATTACCGTGAGTTGCTGCGTCTGTCGAAGGCCTGGGAAAAAGTGTATGATCCCGGGCTGAAACTGGTACGCCCGCGACTGGCAGACGGACGCTTTGTAACGCCTTTTGACCCCTCACAGCCCTGGCGCGGCTTCCAGGAAGGGAACGCCTGGCAGTATACCTATTTTGTTCCGCACGATATTGAGGCATTGGTGAATAAGATCGGAACATCCACCTTTAATAAAAGACTGGACAGCACTTTTGAAATTGCACAGAAGGCGGTATTTGGCGGCGGTGCAACTATTGATGCCTTTGCCGGTATTGCCGGCATTTACAATCATGGCAATCAGCCCAACCTGCATGTATCGTGGTTGTTCAATTTTTCCGGCCGGCCTTCGCTTACGCAGAAATGGGTGCGTGCCATCTGTAACGAATTTTATGGAACGGAACCGGTACATGGTTATGGCTTTGGCCAGGATGAGGACCAGGGCCAGCTGGGCGCCTGGTATGTACTTTCTTCCATCGGTTTGTTTGATGTAAAAGGTCTTACCGCTATGCAACCGGAAATGGGCATCGGCAGCCCGTTGTTTGATCGTATTACCATTCATCTGAATCCCCGCTACTACAAAGGCACAACATTTACCATACAGGCATTGAACAATACTCCCGGGAATGCATATATACAATCTCTGCAATTTAATAACCGCCCGCTGCATCGCCCTTTTCTTTCCTGGGATAAGCTGACAAACGGCGGAACACTGGTATTAAAAATGGGAGAGAGGCCGGTGGATCAGTACTGATGCCCCATGCCGGCGGTGGTTATCCTGCACCGATCGATTTCATGAACCGGTTGTATTCCTTTTCTTCCCGGTTCATTTTGTCGTACCAGCTTTTTTTCAGGATCAGTGTGGTAATGCCCAATACCAGCATAGTGCTGAACAATGGCAGTTTCTGCTGCAATACAATGTACATGGGAATAAGGGTGAGGCAACATTGCCAGATGATGCCGGTGGCAACGTTGAACATATCCCTCCTGAATCCTGTATTGACCCTGAGTTCCGGATACCGTGCTCTGGCGGCACGGGCAACCGGCCCCCAAAAGCCCCAGGGGCGTACTTTTACATAAAAGCAGATCAGTGTTTCCATGTCCGTGGGTTTTGAGGTTAGCGTGCCTGCAATACAGCCGCCCAGTGAGAGCACCATCAACACCGGGAAATAATACAGGGGCAATGTACCCGGGAAAAATTCGGGAATGATCATTGCCGCGGCAATACCTGTAGCCATACCCCAGAAAAAACCATTGCCGTTAAAACGCCACCAATACCATTTGAGCACATTGGCTGCAATATAACCGCCGTATAATGCAGAAACGATCCATTGCAGCACATCATTTATATTATGAATATAAATGCCGATAACCGTGCTGAAAGCCACTACCGACAGGGCGATCAGATAACTGAGCCGCAGTTGTTTTTTAGAAGATGCCCCGGGATTGATGTATTTTAGGTACACATCATTGATCAGATAGGCCGGTGCTGCATTTACCGTGGAGGCAAAGCTGGACATAAAGGCGGATAACAATGCGGCAAGTAAAAGTCCTGTTAATCCCACCCCCAGGAACCGGTGGATGGCACGAGGCAATATGGTTTCAAAATCGATCCCGGAGCCCTGTGCCAGGAAATCGTTGCTGAAAAATACAACGGCCAGTACGGAAAACCCCATGATCATCAGGTAGCGCGGGATGAGCAGGAACACGGAGACCGAACCGCTCATTAACGCCGCTTCCTTCGGGTTCCGGCAGGCGAGTATCTTTTGCATATCATAATTTGGTGCCGGACCGGCCATACTGAAGAAGATGCCTTTGAACAACATCATCATTACAAAAATGCCAAACAACCCATACTGGTCCATAGCAATCTTATCCATGATCGATGGCAACAGTGTGCTCCAGTCCAGGTCCAGTTTCCAGCCAAAGAAGGGGGTGTCCCATCCGGCGGGCGTATGGGCTGCCAGCAATTCCGGGCTTACCCGGGTAATGGCTGTCACTGCGATTACAATACCTGCTGTTGTTTTAATAACGAACTGGACCAGATCGGCCCATACAATACCCTGCATGCCCCCCAGCATTCCGTAAAAAGTGGCAATGCCGGTAAAGAAGATGCCATACACATGCGGTGCATGCTGCGGGTCGACGGCGAACGGCATATAAGGTTCCACGACCTTCCAGGGAAGGAAGACCTCGATAAATTTGCCGATGCCCACGAACCCGTAGCTCAGGAACCCGATAACGCCGATAATAGCATAAAAAACCACGATGGTATGTGAAAGGCGGGCACCACGCCCGTTCCCGAAGCGTGTCCGGATCCACTCCGCGCCGGTGCGCACACCGGACCGGCGCAGCCATACGGAGAGGTAGACCATCATAAAGATCTGGTTAAAGACCGGCCACAGCCAGGGGATCCAGAGACTTTTTAAACCATAGGTAAATGCCAGATATACCAGCCACATGGTACCCGATATATCAAACATACCGGAAGAATTGGAAAGCCCCAGCAGGTAAAAGGGCAGGGTTTTCCCGCCCAGAAAATAAGCATCCATATTCCTGGAAGCCTTTTTCTTAAGAACCAGCCCGATGATGATCATGGTGATCAGGTATACGGCAATAATGAGTGCATCAATTAGTTCAAGCTTCATGTAAACAAGTTTCTCCGGTGGGTGGCCGGATGAGCAAATATCGGCTGCCTGAAGTTACGGATCGTAAAAGCCGGATCTTTTTTTACCGGTGCTTAGAAAAAAGTATACCAGATTACGATCGGCAATACTTCTTCATTTTTATTATTCCCTGCTGTTTTTGTATACATCATAAGATCCAAAAACACTGAATAAAATAACATCAATCGTCGGTGGCAGCAGTCTTGCGCTGCGGTGAGTAGAATCATGGCCGCTTAATCATAGGGCTCCAGGAATGCCCGGTTGGCGTCAATCAACTCATTCACCCGCTTTACAGATTCCGCAGAGCGGAGGCCATCGCGGGGTGTGTGCAGACAATAATCCAGCAGCCGGTCGATGGAGGAGACGGCCACATGCATCCGGGTATCGCTGGAAGCATAATAAATATAAACAGTACCATCGGCATCGGCGATCCACCCGTTGGAGAAGACCACGTTGAAGACATCGCCCATACGTTCTTCATTATCGGGCGCCAGCAGGTAACCCGCGGGTTCTGCTATCAGCAGGGAAGGATCTTCAAGTGCTGTGAGGTAAACATATAATACGTACCGCAGACCGGATGCACAGCTGCGCACGCCATGCGCCAGGTGCAGCCAGCCCCTGCCGGTTTTTATGGGAGGCGGGCCCTCACCATTCTTAAGCTCTTTGATGGTGTGGTAATAACGGTGGTTGATGATCGTTTCGGAGTGAACGACCGGATGGGAGAGGTCGTTGATCAGCGTCCATCCGATACCACCGCCATTGCCCGCGAGAATGAAGTTATCCTGCGGCCTTGTATATAAGGCATACCTACTGTTCACGAATTCCGGGTGTAATACCACGTTCCGCTGCTGGCTTGAGGAAACGATATTGGGCAGCCGTTCCCAGTGGACCAGGTCTTTTGTCCTGACGATCCCCGAGGCGGCGATGGCTGACGAAAGATCGCCCGGTGCTGCATCCGGATGGCGCTTTTCGCTGCAAAAGATGCCATAGATCCAGCCGTCTTCATGCGCGGTAAGCCGGATGTCGTAAATATTGGTTTCCGTATCTGAGAGTTCCGGCAGCTGCACCGGCCGCGGCCAGAAGCGGAAGCCGTCGATCCCGTTCGGGCTTTCTGCAATGGCGAAGAAGGATTTGCGGTCGACACCTTCCACCCGCACCATCAGCAGGTATTTACCGTTCCACTTGATCGCCCCGGCATTCAGGGTAGCATTTACGCCAATGCGTTCTATACAGAGCGGATTGGTCTGCGGGTTAAGATCGTAGCGCCATGCCACGGGCACGTGTTGCCGGGTGACGACCGGATTGCGGTACCGCCGTATGATACCGTTGTAACATTCCTGGGCGGTGTTCCTGCTTCCGATCAATCGCTCCTGTTCGCGGAGCAGTAGTTCCAGGCGTTGCTGAAATTGTTCTGTCATAATATATATTCTCGCTGCTTAGCTGTATCGCACGCTTTAAATCGTATCCGGGTAAAGCGGCATACGGGTTATGCGGTGAAAGGCGCTGCCGCTGCCTGCTGCGATCTCCATTTCAAATAGTATTTCTTTTGTTGCAGGGTCTATTTCCACGATACGTCCTCCGGACCCGATGGAGGTAGGCACACCCATGCCCGGGCAAAATAATACGTGCTTTGTCTGCGGCAGGAACTGTACACCGGAAAGCGCCTGTGAAAAGCCCGCGGCGCCTCTTTCTCTGCCGTAAGACCAGACCTGCTGCACGGTTTTCTTTGTTATATCGATCTTGTATTCCACTACACGGCTGTAGTTGGCGGCGCCTGAACCAAAATTAGGTATCCAGTTACGGTTATAGCCATTGTCAAATACCAGGATGTGGTCATCAGATAGAACAACAGGAGTGTGGGGCCCCCAGGGCCAGTCGAAACCATCGGAATGTCTGTCCCCATTAATGATTGCTAGATCCGTTACCCGGTTGCCGTTTTCATCAACCGGATCTAACAGGTAGGACTGATAGGCGGTTCCCCAGTATTTATGCGGAGAAATGATCCACCGGAGGGTGCCGGTATGGGTAAACCGGAATATGCCCTGGTAACGTGCGGTAGCCAGCAGGTCATCCCCAATTTCATTGATCGAATTATTATGTGCCCAGTTGTTGGGCGTCTGCGAAAATTGCGGCGGTGTAATGCCGTCGGGCTTTACATAGCGTGCGGTATCCAGCAGGGTAGCCAGGTCCCATTCTTTTACCAGCGCGCCCGATTCCGGATTTAATTCAATAATATGATCATTAATGCGAGGGGCACCATTACGCAGACGGGCACTGGTTTTGGTAACATTGATCAGAAAATTGCCGTTGGCGGCTTCTCTGATTTCGTGATGAAAGGTATAACCCAACTTTTGCAGATCCCACTGGTGCAGGAGGTTGCCAAACATGTCGATCTCCACCACACGTGGCTGTTCCTGATCTCCGGCTATAAAAGTTCCGTTCCTGGTACGTTTTAATCCGATAGAGGCTGAAAGCCGTTGCAGGTCGGGCGATGATTTTAAAAGCAGCAACCACCGTAATTCCCCTTCGTTATCGATCATATAGGGCAGCGATACATCTGCTTCAGACATTCCGGGATAACTGATGAGATTGACGCCGGGTTCCATTTTTTCCGGCTGGCTTTTTATCAGTTTCCATTGGGGAAAATCCTGTATGGTAACCGGCGCTGTGCGGATATGGATCGTGGTGCTGCCACGTTCCCTGCCTTCCCGATCCGTAAAAGTGAGATCTACTATATTATCATAATCGGCATACAGGCCAAAAACGGGCACGCTCTGGCGTGGGATATCCTCCCGGCATAAGTGTGTAATAGTGCCGTTCTCCCCGTTTTTACCATGTACGGTTACTTTTACCCGGCCATAGGTGGGCAGCCATACATTTACCAGGGCCGCAAGCGGATTGTAGCCCGATGGGTTGAGCCGGATGTCTTCCACCATATAATCGAGGCTGCCGCCTTTTGAAGGGATGATCAATTTGGAGCCGCCGCTGAAACTGACGATGGTTTTCCAGCGTTCGGGTTGGGGAGTGATGGTTGTAATTTCCGGTTCCGGCACCGACAGGTTCCCGGTTTCAAACTCAAAAATATAGGAGCCGTCTGTTTTGGAAACATTCAGTAAAAGATCCCCCCCGTCTGCCCGGGCTTGCAGGCCGGTTTTGGAAGGGGGCTCTATTTCGGCGTCCTTACTGCGACTGCAGGACAACATAATGACAATAACACCGAGCAGTAATACGCATGTTGTCTGCAATCGAAAAGAACGGATAGCAACAACATCCAGGTGGCTTTTAGTGGTCTGAAAAAAAAGCATCATTCCGTTGATTATTTTAAAATTTTCAGCTACTCCTGTATTCCGGTCGCTTCATGACCAGGAGCGATAGCATAAAAGTGTGAGGCATGGGCCTCACACAATTTTATTCACTTCATTCAATCGGTTTTATTTCCACAAGGGGTGTTGGTCAATCTCGGTACTTGTATTGATTTCATCCTGTGGAATGGGCAGGTAAAAATGTTTGGGTTGGAAATTACTGGCGCCCTGTTTTTTATTATCGATAAAAATCTGCTTTATTTCGGCAGGGGTGTGCCAGCGCTTCAGGTCAAAGAAACGATGTCCTTCGAAGAAGAATTCCAGCTCGCTTTGTTTTTCAATTTCCTTCATCAACTCCTCTTTTCCGCCCCAGGTTTTATTGGCCAGGCCGGCCCGGTCGCGAATGCGCTTTAAATCGGCTGCTGCCGCTGTTGTGTTACCGTTTTGGGCACAGGCTTCGGCATGTAACAGCAACACTTCTGCAAAGCGAATGACACGAAGGTTATTGTTCCGGTATGCTGCATCATACATGCTATTGGCATCCGGTTTATTGATATAGAAATTAGTATATTTTTTAATTAAAAAACGGCCTTTCTTACCACGTACATCAGGGTAGGTTAATCCTACGTTTACCGACATTTTGGTTTGTGCGGCTTTCCAAAGCGTATCAAAAGGCTGGTCACCAAACCATTTTTCATCCTTTATGTCCGTGGTGTCCTCATAATCGGAGTATTTCCAGAAAAAGCTGGTGTACATGCGTTTGTCAAAGCGGGTATTGGATCCGGCAGGACGCTCTTCGCTTACAAAATCACGTACAATGGAAATACCGGGCACTAATTTAAACCAGGCTCCCGTACCTGCTGATCCACAGAATTGAGGCAGTTGAAAGCCTAACTGTCCGTTCGGACTATCGTTGCCCCAAACGCCACCGGGCCCTAAGAGTCCATCATAGGCCAGCTCGAATACCGACTCATTATTAAACTTGGTGGATGGTTTAAAATTATCTTCAAAATTAGGCACCAGGTCGTAGTTATAAGGAGTCGTAAGCAGCGCTTTTAGTTCGGTTTCGGCCTCGGCGTATTGCTTGGTATACACCAGGGCTTTGCCCAGGTATGCAATGGCTGTTCCTCTGGTAACCCGGCCCTGCTCCGCACCCGGCCTTGTTACGGGCAGTCCGCCCTTGGCTACGTTAAAATCGGCGATCACCTGCTTCCATACCTCAGCTTCCGGTGAAGAAGCCTTGCTGCCGCTGCCTGTATCATCAACTGCGGGTAACAGGCGAATAGGGACATTGCCATAATTGGCGGCTAATAAAAAATAGTACATGCCTCGTAAGAAATGTACCTCGGCGATCAGGACTTTCTTTTTGGCTTCATCCATTGGTATTTGATCAATATATTTTAAAAATACATTGGCCCGATTGATACCATTGTACAAGGAGCCAAAATCACTTCCTGCGGTGCCGGGCGTGTTTGTAAAGCTGGTATATTGATCCACACCACTATCGCCGCCTTCCCCTGCCAGCATCCACATATCATCGGCCCGGTTCATCGTTTGATAACCGGTTATTGCTCCGTAATAACCATACATTTGATTGCGAATGGGCGAATAAATAGTCGCTACGGCCGATACCGCATCGGCTTCTGTTTTCCAAAAGGATCCTTCAACGGGTTGTTTGGGGTTCTGCGTGTTCAAAAAATCCTTTGAACAGCCGGTGAACGAAAGGCCTATTGCCGCGGCCATCGTATATTTTATCAAAAATTTCATATTATCGTTTTTAAGAAAATAAGATTATTTTTTAAATCTATGCTACGCTGTTAAAAGTTAGCCTGTATGCCAAACATAATCGTGCGTGCCAGCGGAAAACGGCCATAGTCAAAGCCATTGGTGAGTACACCGCCGCCGCCGCTGTTGTCGTCATTGCTCCGTCCTAAATCAGGCGTATAGCCCTTGTATTGGGTGGCGGTAAACAGGTTGTCTGCCGCTACATAAATGCGCCCGTTCTTCAGGCGGGCTTTGCTTAGCCAGGTACCAGGCAGGGTATAGCCCAGCTCCACGGTTTTCAGGCGAAAGAACGATCCGTTCTCCAACCAGCGGTCGCTTGGTACGCGCCCGTTATTATTCGGATCTTGCAAAGTATAGCGGGGCATGGTGGTATTGGTATTTTCGGGTGTCCAGGAATTGAGTACACTTGTTGCATAGTTGGTTACATACTTGGTTATTTCCATACGCGTACGGGTGTAGTTTAAAATTTTATTGCCGTACATGCCATCGAAGAAAAAACCCAGGTCAATGCCGTTATATTCCAGATTGCCGCGGATACCATAGGCTAATTTCGGGAAGGGGCTGCCTGCATACTGTGCATCATTATCATCAATTGTTCCATTGCCGTCAAAATCGATGAATTTAATATCACCGGCTTTGGCAGCGGGTTGTATCACATTGCCTTCAGCATCTTTATAAGCCTGTGCTTCCGCATCGGACTGAAAGAGGCCATCGGTTTTTACCAGCCAAAAACCACCAATGGGATAGCCCACCCTGGCCCATGTAAGTACACCTTCTGCATTGGGGTTGGCGCCCGCAAATTGCTGTATTTTGCCTACGGTTACCGCTTTTACCTCGTTTTTAACAGTGGAGGCATTTACACCAATATTATAATTTACAGCACCTATGGTATTTCTATAATTGGCTAGAAACTCAAAGCCTTTATTGCTGATGGTACCGGCATTCATGGTGGGTTTTCCCTGCATTCCTGTTGATGGAGGCTGGTTGATACCTAACAAAATGTTTTTGGTCTCCCGGACGTAATAGTCGGCACTAATCGTTAGCTTGTTTTTCAAAAAGGCCAGGTCCACACCAATATTGCTGGTGGCGGTTTCTTCCCAGGTCAGGTTAGTGGATGACACCCAGTTAAGGCCCGTGATGTTTCCCGTCCAGAGCTTGCCTCCCTGTATGTAGTTGATGTTAAGGGCAAGGAGATTTTGCGTGAGGTAATTGTCAATATCCTGGCTACCCAATCTGCCATAGCTGCCACGTATTTTAAATTCGTTTACCACATTTTTTGCAGCTTCAAAAAAGCGTTCGTTAGAAACATTCCAGCCCAGAGCAATTGAAGGAAAGATCCCATACTGATGTCCTTCAGCAAATTTTGAAGAGCCATCCCGGCGCAGTGATGCGGTAAGCAGGTAACGGCTATCATAACTATATACCAACCGGCCAAACTGAGATACCAATGTGGAGGTGTCCGGGCTTCCACCGAGTGTTTGCTCATCCGTTGCTCCGGCATCAAGGGCATCCACACCCGCGGGAATATTTAACCGGTGTAAAGAAAACCCCCTACTGGTATTTTGCTGTGCCGAGTAGCCAGCTACAACAGCGATAGTATGTTTGTCAAAACTCCGGTCAAAATTCAGGGTATTCTCCAGTATCCATTGATTGTTGAAAAATGGAGTTTCCGTAAGATAGGACTTTTGAGGGGTAGTACCATAAAGGTACGCTTGCCCTCTGTCATATCCACGGCCGGCAGTTCGGTTGATACCTGTATTGATTCTGTATTTCAGCCCTTTTACAAATAAATCCACTTCAGCATAACCGTTCAGCATAATATCCGTTTGATACCGGTGTTTATTATGCATATTGAGGGTTGCCATAGGGTTATCAATATTCTTCATCCAGGATGCGTGAGTGGCATAGCCACCTTGTACAGAAACATCGTAAACAGGAACAAGAGGAAGCATTCGCAGGATATCAGTGATTACGATGTCGTTGTATTTTTGATCGCCATCTTTGATCAGGAAGGTGTTTCCCACACGAAAATGATTGTTGAAGAAGCTAAAGCTGTTTTTGGCCCGCACGTTAAAAGCCTTATAGCCGGTGGTTCTTAAAATACCCTGTTGATTTATATACCCGGCAGAAACGTTGTAGGTAGAGTGCGCGCCGCCACCCGATACATCCAGGTTTATCTTGTTGATGGGGGCATTATGAAATACTTCATCCTGCCAATCGGTACTCGCATTCAGACTTTCTGCCTCGGAGGGCAGGATGCCGTTTTGCTTATAAAATGCTTTCAGTTGCGGGCCGCTCATCAGGTCCATTTTTTTGGGCAGGCTTTGAATACCTGTGAATGCATTGAAGCTTATAACGGGCGCGCTATTTTGACGGCCGCTCCTGGTGGTAATGAGCACCACGCCATTGGCCGCCCGCGAACCATAAATGGCGGCCGCTGAAGCATCTTTTAATACTTCAAGCGAGGCAATATCGTTGGGATCCACCATATTAATATCGCCAAATACCCCGTCAATGACATATAGCGGAGTGTTGCCGCGCATGGAACCAAGCCCGCGAATATTAATGGACATGCCACTACCCGGTGCGCCACCGGCATTTTGCACCGTTACTCCGGCAACACGGCCTTGCAACGCTCCGGCAGTGCTTTTGGCAAGGTTGGATTGCAGGTCTTTACCGGTAACGGAGGCGACAGCACCGGTGAGGTCTTTTTTCTTAATGGTGCCGTATCCGATCACCACCACTTCGTCCATCTGTTGGTTCTCGCGCAAGGCAATGCTGATGGCGTTGTCATCCGCAACAAGGGTTTCGGCGGTTTGCATGCCCGCATAAGTAAACTCCAGCGTGTTTCCTTTTTCTGCATTCAAACTGAAATTCCCGTTTTTATCGGTTACAGTAGCGGTAGCGGTTCCTTTAATGGTGACAGTGGCGCCGGGCAGGGGATTGTTGTCCTTGTCCCGCACGGTACCTCTTATCTGTGATGTTTGTGCCCATGTTACATGGCAGATGGCTCCTAAAAGCAGTATGAGTAGTATTTTTTTCATACATATGGCTTAATTGATAAAAAAATTTAGGGGCTAAAACTAGTTGAAAACCAGACGGCGGGATTTCACAATAACATCAACTTTATTGAAGGATTCACCCATTTATTTTATGGGAGAAGACGGGCTTTGACTTATAGGGTGCCTTTTGGTGGATGGATGAATTCCGCTACAGTAAAGGATTTCACGGGTCTGTTGAATATTAAGGGCAATGCATTCTTCAATCGAAGAAAGATACGGTGCTGCTTTGTACGGGTGTTTTTATTGAATAATCCGCTCAGTTCTATTGAATAATTCACTCATGCAGGCACCCGGCGGATCGCCTTAAAACCTGAAAAGTACGGCACATTAAGAACAGGATCAGACGATCAGCTGCTGTTTTTTGAAATTGTCCCTGAATTCGGCAGGAGTGATGCCCTTGGCTTTTTTAAATACCCGGTAGAAATAGGAAATGCTGTTAAAACCGCACTGGTCTGCTACATCCTGTATGGAAGCAGTGCCTTTTAATTTACGCATGGCGATATTGATCCGGAAGTCGAGCAGATAGTCGGTAAAATTCATCCCGGTATGCGACTGGATAAACCGGGCAAAGGTAGAGCGGCTCATATTGAGTAATGCGGCAGCGTCCGATATGCGGATCAGATCGGTGATGTGCTGACTGACGTGGTCCTGTAACCGGTTGAGCAATGCAGCGCTCCGGGTGATCTCATGCGGCAGGCCACTGGAGAGCTCCCGGCAATCCTCACTTTTTGATAATTCATACAAAAGGATCAGCAGGCGCATCACCGAATAGAAACCATCGTTCTCCATTGTGATGATCTGCAACAGCGGCTGCACCCGTTCGATGGTGGCCTCGCCGAAACAAAGGCCCTTGGCAGCCCGCTCAAAAAGCCGCTGAATGCTGCGGAACTGGTTTTTGTTCAGGTACTGGTCGATCAGCTGCGGGTGGAACTGAATGGTGATCTCATGTATATTGGTGAACGTATGCCCGCCGTCTTTCCAGGCATGTTTCAGCTCGGGGTTGGCAATCAGCACCAGGTCTTTTTTCCCGATCTGCTCTACGGAATCGCCGATAATGCGTTGCGCACCCGCGGCACCATCCACAAAATTGAGCTCAAATTCCGGGTGCACATGCACCGGAAATGTAAAACTTGATTTACGCCGGTCGAACACGACAAAACAATCTTTTTCAGATAACGGGGATTTTTCGCGATAGATTTCCGGTACAACCATTTCTACTTATTATGTCGGTGAGCGTTCCCAAATATAATGATTTTGAGTAGTACATCAGCTTTCCCTGCATGCTGTGTTTCGGTACAGACCGGGTTGCTGCTTAAGAATAAAACAGGCGGTTCCCTTTTTTTGTACGCTGGTTCAAAAAATGCAGCAACAGCGGCCATTTTTTAACTACAGGTATTACTTTCGCGGGTATGGACAGGATATGTTTGATATTATTGTTTTCACTGCTGCAGCAGGCTGCTGCAGCCCAGTTTAACGACTCTGTTAACCATTATCTGAATGCAGGGCTTTCCGGTACACTTAATCAGTCAGCAGGCAATAAAAATTACCTGCTGAACAATGCCGTTAAATATGGCTTTTACAAACGGAAGTCCGGACTGAATTTCAATGCCGGATGGATCTATGGACAAAATAATGATGGGGTGACCAATAATGATTTTACAACAGCGCTGGATTTCAATATTTACAGGGATACCGCATCCCGTTTTAACTACTGGGGACTGACGGCCTATACCACCAGTTATTCCCTTAAGATCAACAACCAGTTCCAGGGTGGGCTGGGCGGGGCCTATAAGCTGGTGGACAATCCACGCCTTTATCTGAGGGTGAGCGACGGGATCTTATTTGAACAAAGCGATATTATACGCCCGGACAGTATAAGGGAGCGTTACAACACGTTCCGGAACTCGCTGCGGCTGCAATTGAAGTGGTATCCCTACAGGATCCTATCCTTTGAAAGTACATCGTTCTGGCAGCCTTCACTGAAGAACAGCAGCGATTATATCATTACCTGTCAGCTGGGATTGAACCTCCGGCTGATCAAATGGCTTTCTTTATCCACCAATTTGAATTATAACCGGCTCAGCCGTACCAATAAGGAGAACCTGTTGTTTACCTATGGGCTGGTGTTTGAGCGCTATTTCTGATCTGGTGAAATACATGACTGGGTTTCCCCGGTTTTCACGGATGAACGACCTGTGCCCATTCTCATTGATCTGAGGTAAAAAATGCAGCAAACACTTACGGGGATTTTTTATTGCGATTGATATTTCGGATTGAAAAATGATTGCGCGTTGTCGTCGGTTGGGTCCCGTACAGCAGTGCGGTGATTGAGGGCGCTGGTGGTGCCAACGGTAAGATCAATCGTAGTGCCGGTAAGCGTAGGTGCAAGAGGTGAGCAGATAAAGACGGCCGCATGTGCGATGTCCTGCATTTCCGGAAGCGTCTTTAACATGGTGTCATTGCGCATCTTTCCAAGGACTTCTTCAGACTGCTCCGGATACATGCTGCTAAATTCCCGGAATACATTGGAATCGGGCGATCCTCCTGAACGGATATTCATTACCCGGACACCATAGGGGCCCACCTCGGCGGCCAGGTTTTTTGAAAAACTTTCAATAGCGCAGCAGGCAGGTCCGAAGCCGCCTACGAGCGGATAGCCGATACCCCCCGGAGTTGCGGTAAGGGAAAGGATGACGCCGCTTTGCTGCTGCTTCATTCTCCGGGCAGCGGCAGTGGCGGTAATAAACTGCGAACGCATGGCCCTGTTTACCGGGCGGATAAAATCTTCAAGCCCCATTTCGGTCAGCGGCATGTCCTGTCTATCTTCAAGGCCGATGAGGTTGAAAGAGATGTCCGGTGCGCGTTCCAGCTGATCGAGGTGCTGCTCCACTGCACGGTTGTCAAGTGCATCCACTACGGCAGTTGCTGCTTTTCCCCCGGATCGGAGGATCGCTTCATATACCGGCTGCAGCGGCTCCGCTTTATGACCCGTTAACCACACCATTGCGCCCTCTTGTGCAAAGGCACGGGCGACGGCGCCGCCCAGGGAGCCCCCGGCTCCATATACTACCGCAATTTTATTTTCGAGCAACATATGATTTCTGTTTGATGAACGATCTGCGTATACATTACAAAGTTAATCCGGCTGTTGCCCGTAGGGAATGAGTGCTCCGCCAATATAAGGGGGGATTTGCGACAACCGGCCGCTATTCCTCTTCCCCGGTATTGGTAAGTTTTGCCATTACAAAAAAAGCACCCCGGGTTACTATTTTTGCATCCGGTGCAATCGGCTTCAGTGGGGTAATACCGCTGAAGCCCACATCTGTAGTTCCTTTTGCCACAGGTATTTTTTCAAAAACATAATCGGTTTCATTTTTTGCTGCATCTGTTTTCTTTTCTTTCAGCACAAAAATATAATCCTGCCCTGCATTTTGTACAACAGCCTCCGCCGGCACAGCTGCCGATACGTTTTTATCAAGACTGATCACTGCCGTTATGTTCATGCCATCGATCAGTCCTGTTTTATCGCCGGTTACTTTAGCATGAGCAGTTACGGCCTTGGTCTCTCCTTCGAAGGAAGCACTTTTCGAAAATATCCGTGCGTCGTATTCCCTGTCCGGACTGTTGGTAATGGTAAAATGGATCTGTTGATTGTCTTTCACCTTTGGCAGATCTTTTTCAAAAACATAAAGGTCCACATGAAGACTGCTGTTATCGATGACCTGCGCTACCATGGTACTGATGTCTACATAGCTGCCCATTTCCACTCCAATGGTGCTCACCACGCCGCTGATAGGGCTGGTAATGGCAAGCACCGATGCCATTCTGCCGTTGCTGATCCCTGCCGGGTTAACGCCCATCAGGCGGATCTGCTGTGCGAGCGTGGCGCGTTGTGTTTGCAGCGTGCGCAGGTTGGCTTCTGCAGCCTGGAGGTTTTTAAGCGCGCCGGCATTGCCTTCCACCAGGTCTTTCTGGCGTTTCAGTTCCTGTTCTGCCAGTTGTATGCGGGCATTGGTGCCCAGGTATTCACTTTGCGCCTGCAGGAATTGGGGATTGGTTACGGTGGCGATGGTTTGCCCCCGGCGTATGTGGTCGCCCGGCTGTACATAAATGGCTTTGATCACGCCGCTGTAAAGCGAGTTGATGGATGCCTTATTCTGATGCGGTACCCGAAGCATGCCATTTACTTTCAGGGTATTGGTCAGCTGTTTGTTTTCAATGGCCCCCAATTCGATGCCCACACTTTTAAGCTGTGCTTCATTTAAAATGGCAGTGGTCTCATTGTCTTCCCGGGCCGTACTGTCGGGCCTTGTGCCGGAAGCTTCTGGCGGGTCAGGGTTTTCGGATGCCTTGTTCCCGTTTTTATCGCTGCAGGAATACAGGGTGATCAGCAAAACGATTGCAATTGAAAATGCTTTCTTCATGTTTTTTATTTTATATTGTTTTAAGACAGTTGTTAACTGCTTAAATAGTGTTATTACTGGTTCAGAAAATAATAGTACTGGATCACGCTTTGATTGTAACTGTTCAGACTTTCCAGGTAGTTGCGGCGGGTGTCGATGGCCTGCGTAAGAAACTGGGCCATTTCCGCAAAGCTGATCTCACCGGCCTCATAGGCCATGGAGGAGGCTTTGATGATGGCGCCTGCCTGGCGGAGGGCAGCTTCTTTATAGAAATCGAGCAGGTTATTGTTGCGCTGAACTTCCTTTAACAATTGGGCCCGCCTGGTGGCAAAGAGCTGCTGATCGTACACCAGCTGCTTTTGCTGTACCTGTGCTTCCATTTCAGCAGCCTTTACTTTATTCCGATTAGCACCCAGTCCGAAAAGGGGTACGGCCACCGATACCGAAAAGCCGGTAAAGGGATCGCTCATACCATACAACCGCTGACTGAAAAAGCGCCCGGAGAACTCCGGCTTATTTTCATTGCGGCTTACACCGATACCGGCTTCGGCGATCTTTATGTTCTGCGACTGCAGGGCCAGTGCAGGGTGCGTTATAAGGGAATCATCCGCTGCTTCACCGGTTACCGGCAGTTTTTGCAGCACGTCTTCTTCCGGCAGCAGCTGAGTGTTGGTATTCAGCAATTGCATAAACAGCTGCTGCTGGATGGAGATCTCGTTACCGATCTGTTTCAGGAATGCCTTTACTTCGGAGGCCTTTACATCCGCTGCAATACTGTCCAGCCCCGGACTGTCGCCGGTACGCACTTTCAAATGGGCCGCATTTTTAAGCCGGGAGTAAATCGTGTCCAGTTCCCTGTACAATTGCTCTTTATCCTTCAGGTACCACAGCTGATAGTATACGGTGCGGATGTCCCTGCGAAGATTGATATCTATAAGACCGGTGCTGGCCTCATAGTACCGTTGCTGCTCTTTGTAAAGGTTGCGCTGAGCCGTATACAACCCGGGCCACGCAATGCTTTGAGAGATCCCGATTTTCGGAATGCCTGTTTTATCACTGGGGCGCAGGTCCTCATTCTCTGCAAAGATGCCGGTCTTTGGTATTGCTGCAGCCGTTTTTACCAGGCTGCCGGCCCGGGCTATTTCTGCTTTGTTGATCCCGTACTGAAGGTTAGCAACGGCCATTTCAAATGCCTGCTTCAGGCTGATGCGTTGTTCCGGTAGCCCCGGCTGTTGCTGGGCCTGAACCGTGGCAACTGGTAAAGCAACTGCCAGCAGTCCGGCGATAACAGCAGCAGGGACAAAGCGCTTTTTGTTTTTCCTCCCCGTTTGAAAAATAATATACAGCAGGGGAAGCACGATCAGCGTAAGAATGGTTGCGGTAATCAGTCCCCCGATGACCACGGTGGCCAGCGGTTTTTGCACTTCCGCCCCGGCACCTGTGGAAAATGCCATCGGGAAGAACCCCATAGAGGCAACTGTGGCGGTCATGAGCACGGGCCGTAACCGCACTTTTGTACCCTCAATAACGATGCGTAATGTATTGCGCATCCCTTCTTTCCGCAATTGATTAAAGGTGCTGATGAGCACAATGCCGTTGAGCACCGCCACACCAAACAGCGCGATAAAACCAACACCTGCAGAAATGCTGAAGGGCATATTCCGGATCAGCAGGGCAAAGACCCCGCCAATAGCGCTCATGGGGATGGCTGTAAAGATCAATAATGATTCTTTCATAGAACGGAATGTAAAATAAAGCAGGAGCAAAATAAGCCCTAACGCAATAGGGACGGCTATCTTAAGCCGAGCACTTGCTTCCTGCAGGTTTTGAAAAGTGCCCCCGTATGTATAATAATAGCCTACGGGCAGCAGTTTGGCTTTCTCCAGTTTGTCCTGTATCTCGGTCACTACCGATTGTACATCGCGTCCGCGCACATTAAAGCCCACTACAATTCTTCGTTTGCCTTCTTCGCGGCTGATCTGTGCCGGACCATCCTTAAAGCTTACTGTAGCCACCTGCGACAGCGGGATCTGGTTACCGTCGGGCATAGGAATATAAAGATTGTTCACATCATCGATGGAAGCACGGCTGGCGCTGTCGAGCCGCACCACCAGGTCGAACCGGCGTTCATTTTCAAACACCACACCGGCTGCTTCCCCGGCGAAGGCGGTGCTTACAGTACGGTTTACCACATCGATGTTGATCCCGTAAGAAGCAAGGCGGGCACGGTCGTATTCGATATTGATCTGGGGCAGCCCCGTTGTTTTTTCCACCTGGGGGTCGGCTGCACCTTTTACGTTCTGTACCACGCCTGCTACTTTATTGGCCAGATCGGCAAGGGTATCAATATTCTCACCGAATATCTTTACGGCAACATCCTGTCTAACGCCCGTCATCAGCTCATTGAACCGCATCTGTATGGGCTGGGTCACTTCAATAAAAATGCCGGGAATCGATTCCAGTTTCTTTGTCATCCGGTCTGCCAGGTCACCATAATCCTGTTTGGACTTCCATTCCTTGATCGGTTTTAATACTACCATCAGGTCGGTGGCCTCCGGCGGCATGGGGTCTGTAGGGACTTCCGCACTTCCCGTTTTGCCCACAACTTCCTTCACCTCCGGAAACGTACGTATGATGCGGCTGGCCTGCATAGAGGTTTCAACGCTTTGCGACAGGGAGGTGCCCGGCGGCAGGCGGACGCCAATGGCAAAATCACCTTCCTGCAATTGTGGTATAAATTCACCGCCCATGCGGCCAAATACAAAAAGTGTAACGACAAAAATGCCTGCAGCAATGCCCATCACCAGAAATTTGACCTTTATGGCTTTTCGCAGAAGCGGCTCATATATACGGTAGAAAAATGCCATCATTTTATCCGCAATGGTTTTTTTACCGGTTATTTTTTTTGACAGCAGGACGGAAGAGATCATCGGGATATAGGTGAGCGATAAAATAAGTGCACCCAGTATGGCAAACGCAACGGTTTCAGCCATTGGGCGGAACATTTTGCCTTCAATGCCCTGCAGGGACAGGATAGGCAGGTACACGATAAGGATGATGATCTGACCGAAAGCAGCGGAGCTCATCATTTTTTTTGCACTGCCTTCCACGGCGGCATCCAGTTGCTGCTGATCCAGCCGGCGCCCCTGATATTTTTCATGAAGATAATGCAGCGTGGCTTCCACAATGATCACCGCCCCGTCCACAATCAGTCCGAAATCAATAGCGCCAAGGCTCATCAGGTTGGCGCTTACGCCAAACAGGTTCATCATGCCCAGGGCGAACAGCAGCGATAAAGGGATCGCGGAGGCCACGATGAGACCGGCGCGGAAATTACCGAGGAACAGCACCAGCACAAAGATCACGATCAGTGCGCCTTCCAGCAGGTTGGTCTTTACGGTGCTCACGGCCCGGTCTACCAGTGATGTACGGTCCAGGTAAGGCTCTACTTCCACGTCTGCGGGAAGGGATTCCCGGATCACTTTCATTTTTTCCTTTACCCGCTGTACCACTTCTGCGCTGTTGGCTCCTTTCAGCATCATAACAATGCCGCCTACCACTTCTTTTTCCCCGTTAAAGGTGACCGCCCCGTAACGTATGGCACTGCCAAATTTCACATTGGCAACATCACGTATCAATACCGGGATGTCGTTTACATTTTTAACCACGATGTTTTTGACATCATCCAGAGAAGTGACCAGCCCTACACCCCGGATAAAATAAGCGTTGGGGCGTTTGTCGATATAGGCACCGCCGGTATTTTCGTTGTTCTTTTGCAGTGCATTGAAAACATCCGCAATGGTGATGTTAAATGATTTCAGCTGTGCCGGATCAACACCTACTTCATATTGTTTGAGTAAGCCGCCAAAACTGTTCACTTCGGCCACACCCGGTGTGCCATATAATTGCCGCGCCACAATCCAGTCCTGCATGGTCCGGAGGTCCATGGCCGTATATTTATTTTCGGAGCCGGGTTTGGGATGAATGGCGTACTGGTAAATTTCGCCAAGCCCCGTGCTTACAGGCGCCAGTTCGGGAGTGCCTACACCGGCCGGTATTTTTTGCTCGGCTTCTTTTAGTTTTTCTCCCATGATCTGCCGGGCCCAGTAAATATCGATGTCGTCTTTAAATACCACCGTTACTACAGAAAGACCGAACCTTGATATGGAACGTATTTCAATCAGTCCGGGTATATTGGCCAGACTCAGCTCAATGGGAAAGGTTACCAGTTGCTCTGTTTCCTGTGCGGCCAGTGTGGGTGTGATGGTGATCACCTGTGCCTGGTTATTGGTAATGTCCGGTACGGCATCCACAGGAAGTTTGGTGGCGCTCCAAACGCCCCAGATGATCAGTCCGATGGTCAGCAGGGCAATGATGAGCTTGTTCCGGATGCTAAAATGAATGATTTTTTCTAACACGCTGAATGCTATTTATATGATAAAAGATGATACCCGGGAGAACAGGATCATGATTAACAGTAAAACGGGGATTGCCTGTGGCCCTCGGCAGGCTGTATACAGCCCATCGGTAATCAGCAACAATTACCGGCGTTTAAAGGCATCCTTAAATCGTCCGAAAAGGGAAGGATCAGGTGTTGAATTTTGGAGGCTGCCAGATGCGGGTCTTAAATCCGGCAAGGTATTGATCGGCATAAAGAACGGGCCTGAACCCGTTTATCAATGGAGTACGGAAGGAAACCGCCGGTGCCAGGGGGATCCCTGCAACAACAGTATTGCAGCAATTGCAAAGGCACAGGGGAGTGCAGTGTTCGGTTGTATGATCATGGCTCGAAGCGGCTTCAAGGGTTGTTACTGCCGCACGGTTACCACAATCATCCCCCCCGTCTGAACAGGGTATGGTGGTGAGCGATAACAGGTAAAACCCGAAAAGAAACAGGAACCATTTCATTGTCTGCAAAACTAACCCATAGGCATTTGCTGAACAAATAATCAGCCGGTTATTAATGTAACCATAGTGCAGAAAAGCTTTAAGGGATCAGCATAGAGTTTTGAGAATTCAGAATTGGAAGGGTAGAAGAGGATAATGCCATCTGTACAATAATAACTAAATCTCAAATATGAGATCTCAAGTCTGAATTCTCAATTCTGACCACTCATCGTTTATATCCTTTCTCTTCCAGTATGCGTACGGCATTCTTATACGCCATATCCAGCATTTGCGGTACACCCCGTTTATCAAAAAGGCTGTATTGCGTCATATTAGGCGGATCAAAGAAAAGATCGCAGGCACGGGCCTTTGAATAAACCGAGTTGCCGATGGCGAGATGAATCACCCGGTCGAATACTTTACGGGCGCTGATCTTTTGCATTTCATCATACACCAGTGAGTTTACATGGGAGCCGATCAGAAAATCGCATTTTTTGTAGATCGGTTCGATCGGGAAATTGTTGAGAATACCCCCATCCATATACACTTTAGCGCCGATGCGGACCGGAGGGAAGATATAGGGAATACTGGCAGAGGCCAGCAATGCCTGGAACAGCTTTCCATCCGAAAAATATTCGGTGCGCCCGTAGGTGATCTCGGTAGCCGCAATATAAAACGGTATTTTCAGTACGCTGAAATTGTCTTCGGGAAAATATTCCCGGAACAGCCGTTCCAGGAAGCCGGTATTAAAAATGCCCGTTGTGCCCAACCGGAAAGAAGAGCGGGAAAAAAAGGTTGTCTTTATGACAATCTCCTGCATTTTTTCAGGAGAGAATCCCGCCGCATAAAAGGCTCCGATGATGGCTCCGGCACTGGTGCCCGACATTACCTGGGGCTTTAGTCCGAACTCGTCCAGTGCCCGCAGTGTGCCGATATGGGCCACACCGCGCATACCTCCCCCGGAAAGGGTTAAGCCGATGACCGGCTTTTTTTTACGAAAAGAAAATAATCCCATTATTAACAAAACTTGTACGCCTCAAAATACTGTTTTCAAAATGCACATGGTTTATTGTTCAAATAAAGCAAAACTGCCTCCCGTCCAGGTTTTGTCCTTGTTAAAACGCACACCGATCATCTTTCCCTTGCTCAGGCGGGCAAGGTTGTTGACCGGGCGGGGACGTGCGGCACCTTCTTCCCAGAAATAAAAGATCCGTATCTCGGCCTTTGCCGGTTCATCCGGAGTCTTTATGACCGCCGCATATTCCACTTTTTTCTGGAGGATCCAGTTTTCCGGGTCGTTGATCGCAGCAATATCACCGGGTGTCACATCGATCACCACACCCTGCCCGGCAAAAGAGAACAATGGTTTTAATACATATTGATCCAGTTGCCCGGGTAGCTCCTTCAGCTCATTTAAAAAACGGGTCTCCGGTATATTGGGATGCTGGATCAGGGGAAGTGTGAATTTGCTGATGCGGTAGAACCAGTTGGGATGGGTTACCCATTCCACATCAAGGTCATCAAACAAAACGGCGGCCTTTTCCTGAACGGATATGTCCTGCTGTTGCAGTTCATCGAAGATCACCCGGTTGTAGATCCGTTTGACCCGGATTTCTTTTTCATGGTTGCGATAAAATAACTGATTCCCTTTCCGGATGAGCTCCGTTACGCATACCATTGGTATTCCCAGGTAGTCTTCCGTGCAATAAAAATCAATATTGGTTTTTTGTTGCCGGGGAAAAAGCTCCAATAGGATCACCTGCTCCGGATCTTCATCACCCACTACGATCTTCCTAAAAAGTTCGAGATAAGTTTCCCGGTTTAGTCCGTCCAGGTAAGGAGCGTAGCCTGCGACAGCGCCAAAATGTTGCTTAAACACATCATCCAGCAACACCTGGTAGCCAAAAAGAGAGGGGAAGCCCTGCATCTCGATCAGCTGGGGCTCCAGCATCCCTCCGGCACCATGACAGATACCGAAATCAAAAGCAATAAAGTGCGGATGACTGTTCTCGTTCGGAACCCTGAATGCATCGGGGATCGCCCGTCCGGTCTTTTCCTTAAAATCTGGCCGAAGGATCACATCAACGATCTGCTCACAGGCACTGATCATCTGATGCGCGAATTTCTTTGGGATAAATACCGGGGTCTCCGCAATGCGGAACTGAATGGGAGTGGAATGGCTGTTGAGCGCCTCTACAAAGGCCTGGAATTTTTCATCGGTGAATGCGGTATTGTAAGCCTGTCGGAGTTCCGGAACCATAATAATAAGTAATATTAAATTCTTTTAACAAGATACTGCTTTAAGTTGAGATTTGGGACCTGGATCCTGAGATTTAGAATTTAGTATTGGGTATTTGGAATTCCAGCATTTGGTATTTGGTAATTTACCCGCTTATTTTGCATCTATGAAGCACTTGGGCGCCTTGGGGAAGTATTTCTGGAAATACCGGATCCGGTTGGGAGCGGGGATCCTGTTTGTGGCATTGTCGAATTACTTTAATGTATTGTCGCCGCAGCTGATGCGTTTTATTGTGAACTATGTCGACCAGTCGCTGGCGCTTACGGGCAACCCGCAGGCTGCTGAGAACAGGGGATATGATGTTCTTGTAAAGCGGATCGTAGAATGGGTAACACAGTACAGCAGCATTGCAACCGTTGTGCTTGTTGCCAGCATCATCATCCTTTTGCTGGCATTGCTGCGCGGCTTTTTTATGTTCCTGATGCGGCAGACCATTATTGTAATGAGCCGGCACATCGAATACGACCAGAAGAATGAAGTATACAATCAGTACCAGCGGCTGGACAGTTCCTTTTTTAAAAGGCATACCACAGGCGATCTTATGAACCGGATTGCAGAAGATATAAGCCGCGTGCGTATTTTTACAGGTCCGGCGATCATGTATATTGTAAACCTGCTTACAGTGATCGTGCTCAGTGTTTTCTTTATGGTGCAAAGCAGTGTGGAGCTGACGATCTATGTGCTGCTGCCCTTGCCGGTGCTGGCGGTGATCATCTATTTTGTAAACAGTAATATCCATAAGAAGAGCGAAAGAATACAGGCGGCGCTGTCGGACCTTACCACCAATGCACAGGAATCCTATTCCGGTATCCGGGTGATCAAATCCTTTGTTCAGGAGAATGCCATGTTCCGCTTCTTTGCCGAGAACAGCGAGCATTACCGGAAAAATGCGATTGCACTGGCACGGGTAGAGGCCATTTACTTTCCTTCGATCCAGCTGCTTATTGGTATCAGTACGCTGTTCACGATCATGATCGGCGGACTTTACTACATCAATCATGAACATCAGATCACGCTGGGTACTATTGTGGAGTTTATCGTATATGTGAACATGCTCACCTTTCCGGTAAGCGCCATCGGGCTTACCGCCAGTATGGTACAGCGCGCAGCGGCCTCGCAAAAACGGCTCAATGAATTTTTGGACATTATACCGGAGATCAAAAACGAAACCGGGGCCACACCACTTCCGCTTGATGGTACCATTGATTTTAACGAAGTGAATTTTACCTATCCGGATACCGGTATAAAGGCCCTGCAGCAGTTTTCCCTCTCGGTAAAGAAAGGCGAAAAAATAGCCATCACCGGAAGAACGGGAAGCGGCAAGACCACCATTGCCCAATTGCTGCTGCGGATGTATGATGTGGACAGCGGTAATCTTGTATTAACCGGCCGGAATATAAAGGATATGGATATCTACCGGCTGCGGGAACAGATCGCCTATGTACCGCAGGATGTATTCCTCTTCAGCGATACGGTGGAGAACAATATCCGGTTTGGCAAGCCGGGCGTGGGCAGGGACGAGGTGGTAGCTGCTGCCGAAATTGCGGGTGTGGCAAAAGAGATCGAAGGATTTGAGAAAGGATATGATACCCTGATCGGGGAACGGGGGGTAACATTAAGCGGCGGACAGAAACAACGGATCTCCATCGCACGTGCCTTGATAAAGGAGTCGGCTATCGTGATCTTTGATGATTCATTGAGCGCTGTTGATGCCAAAACCGAAAAAGAAATCATGGGCCGGCTTAATCAATACCTTATGAATAAGACGGCGATTATTATCACGCACCGTGTCTTTTCCCTTCTTTCATTCGACCGTATCATTGTACTGGATGAAGGCAGGATCGCAGAACAGGGATCACACGATGAGCTGATGAAGATCCGCGACGGATTTTATGCCCGGCTGTATCACCGGCAGCAGATGGGGATGGATGCCGGAACGCACTGATTCAGGCCTGTTTATGCGTTTTTACATAGTTGTTTTTTTGAATATAAAAATTGTTTGAAAAAAATTGGTAAAACTTCAATAAATTTAATTTTTATTGAAAACATACATATATTTGTTTGTATATTAATCTTTTTATTTACCAAAAAAGAAACACGTGGAGAACGAGCATAACGATCGAAAACTGGAGAGCATTTACAGCAAAAGACTCCGTGCCGGAAAAAGAAGAACTTATTTTTTTGATGTAAGATCTACCAAAGGAAACGATTACTACCTGACGATTACTGAAAGCCGGAAACGCTTTGATGACAATGGTTATGACCGACACAAGGTGTTCCTTTACAAAGAGGATTTCAACAAATTCCTGAAAGCACTGAATGAAGCCATCGATTATGTAAAAACAGAACTGATGCCCGACTTTAATTTTGATGCGTTCAATCACGAAGATTATGATGAGGAGGGTGCTCCCGCATATCAACATGGGGGCAACTCGGTCGCAAGCACCCAGGCCCCAACACCTCCAGCGCCAGAATCTGAACCCGAAGCACCAGCATCCCAGCCGGATGCTACGGAAGAAAAACAGGAAGAGCCGCCTTCTTCAGATCAAAGCAGTAATACGGCTGCCTCCGGTGATCATGAAGAGGTTGAAAAATGGTAAACGATCTTTTTATCTATAGCAAAGCCGTCTGTAAACAGGCGGCTTTTTTTTGCCTGCCTGCTGGCTGTGCGCTCCTGATCAGCGTTTTCACCAATGAGTGAATTAAAGGACGGGACTGCTCACCAGTGTTTAACGCAGTGGTGATTGGTCCAAACAACGTCCTTTATCTTTTTCGTTTCTTTTTATTGTTCACCGTTACAGGTTTTTTGTCGAGCAATGGATTGCTGACAAGGATCGGTTTGGCTTTGACCACGCTGTTTTCCGCTTCCAGCTCCACTTCGCCAATGATCATCCCGCCGGGACAAAGTACCGAATACGCCGGTTGGTTCCACAGGTGCATCTGATCAGAAGCCAGGATAAACCGGCGCAGGCTGCGCATATTAAGATTGGTAAATTTAAATCCGGTAAGCAATTCTTCTTTGAGCGTAGCGGTATCAATACGATACAGATAAGGTGCCTGCCCATAGCTTACGTTCACCCCGCGTACAATATAGGCATAGGGGAGGCCTTCTTCCCTGGCTGCTTTTACAAGCTCCTTCTTCATGTCTGTTGCAGGTGCTGTAGTATCTGCCGACAGTTTGAGCACTCCGGCGCTATAGCTCCGTTCTCCCCATGCAAATCCACCGGGTTCCCGGAATTTCTGCGTAGGTGTCCTGCCGTTGAGCAGCGTTTTTAGTACCCCGTTGCTGATAAGCACCAGGGAATCGCCCGGCACCACACCCTCATAGTCAATATCAAAAGCACCGGTGGTCTGCCGGCCCCTGTATGTTTTAAGATGTGGCAGTGCTGTTAGGGTCAGGTTGGAAGCGATTAGTTTTTGCCCGAGCTTATCTTCATAAAACGTGGTACTGTTATCAGGATAGAGGATCGATTTACGGCTGACCCCGAGATTATACCGGAAGAAACCAGCGATAAGATTGGCCACCGACTCGCCTTCAAATAAAACAGGACCGAGATAGGAGCCCTCAAATTTTGAAGCTTTATCCCGCTCTTTTATTTTTTTGATCATGTCCTCTGTTGCAGACGCAAGTGTGGTATAATCCGGAAGTTCGTTGATGTCGGTAACATAGTCGGTATAGGTTTCAAAGATAGTTGCTCCGTCGTCTCCCGGCATTGCCGCGGAAATGGTGAGGGTTATTTGCGAGACAGGTTTCCGTACGGTTGTACCTTCACTGGAAACAAGATATTCCTCGGCGGTATTCACGGCCAGGGCACAGGAAGAAGCGGTGAGCTGCGGATGCGCCACAAAGAGCGCTGATATCTTTTTCAGCAGCGGTGCCCATTGCGCTATGCTTTTATCGGAGACTACCGGGAGTGCGCCAAAATCTTTCACCAGGGGTTTGATCCGCGAAAGGTCATCAAGATCCAGTTCTTTCTGATCGACTGTTACCCGTTTTAATGCGGCAGTGGCCGCATTGTATTGCTGGGCGGTCATTTTATAGACGCGGTCGGTCTCCAGCCAGAGCAGCCGCCGGTATTCATCATAATTGTCCTCATCGGGCAGCAGGATGAATGAGCCATCGCTGAAGAGGTAATCAAAGTTGCGGTGATAATCGCCCACCAGCAGTTTTACGGCAGCTGTTTTGGTTTGCGAAGGTGCCACAAATGGTGTGACGAGCTGTCCCCGTTCCGCACGCAGGGTTTGGGTAACGGTGTTCCGTAATTTATAACTGATCAGGAATGGTTTTCCCAGATCAGGAAGACGCAGCCGCGTGATATTACGGTTGAGCTCATCTGAAAGCACTTTTACATAAAAATTATCACGAAGCTCCTGCGCCTGTGCTGCAACAGCAAACGCAAAAAAAGCAATGTATAACAGGAATTTCTTTGACATCTTTTGATTTTATAACTCGTTGCCGGATGATTTAATGCGCTTCTTTATCCTGGTCGGGCCGGGGCAGCACCGGCAGGCGTTCGTTCGATTTGCTTTTTTTCTGTGTTTCGATCAGATCGACAAAAATGGCAGGGGAGGAAGCGGAAACCGGTACCCATCCGGACGCAGAACCGCACATGCCATTAAAGGTTTCAACCCGGTCGTCGGCAGCGATGATCCGGCGGAACATGGACAAGGGAGTACCGATCAGGTCAACGCCCCGCACCACCTGATTAGGACGGCCATCAACAAATATTTTATACACCTCAATGGGCATTACATTAAAGGCATTGGGTGTTGTTCTTCCGATACTGGTAAAACCGCCCTGTACATCTTCAAAATAGTACCCGTATTCGTGCCCCTGTTTTTTTGCCTCATTCCGTAACAGGTCTTTTAACTCCGCTGCTGTTTTTGATTCAGATGCTTTTACGACCAGGTTGCTTTGCCGGCTCTCCGGAATGCCGCCGGGCGCCGTCCGGGCATGGCCATTGGATCCGCTGGAACCGTTGATAGGTGTTCGTGTCATTAAAAAACTGCGGAGGATCCCGTTCTCCACTACATTTACTTTTTGTGCGGGTACTCCCTCGTCATCATAACGGTAAAAGCCATCGACTTCTGTAGCCCCGAGTTTTTTTATGGTAGGGTCCAGCGCAATGCTGAGGAAGGTGGGCAATACTGCACTGCCAATCCTGTTTTTAAAAGTATGCCCGTCAAAATCGCTTTTCATCCGTTTCCCCTCCAGGCGATGCCCAAAGATCTCATGGAAGAATACGCCGGATGCCCTGCCGGATAATATGGCCGGTCCTACAAAAGGGTCGGCAACCGGAGCTGTTTTCAGCTCGGTCAGTTTTACACTCATCGCTTTAATGTCTTCCAATACACTGTCCTTACCGGGAAGTGCGCCGGGTTCATATGCATAATACATCCTGAACAAGGGCAGTTCCATTCCGTCGGAGGCCTTTGTTTGGCCATACACCGATTGCCAGGTGCTGGTGCTGTTCTCCGTAATGGCCGAACCATCGGTATCCACAAAATATTTCCGGACGATCTTAAATTCCACAGTGGCGATGCCGGTCAGCAGATCGGGGTTTGATTTCAGAAGCCCTGAATAAGCAACAAGGTTACGGGTGAGCGTGGTGATATCCGGTCGCAGTGAAGCATATTGCAGCGGAGGGTCGTGGTACACCACTTTGGGTGCAGCGGAAAAGTCTGCAGCTGTATCTTCTTCAGCCACTTTTACTTTTTTATTGGTAAGTACCTGCTCATAGGCCTGTACCGCATTTTTATAGGCATTGTCGGTGCTTTTCCACACGGCAAGTGTGATAATGTCTTCATCATCCACCGCAGGAATACTTGCCGGGTACTGTCCGAACCCCGCGTTATGGGTGTTGTCCATCTGGTAGCTGCCCAGCCGGATGGAGGGCGAAAAAACGCGGTAGCGCGAAGAGTCGATCCCGGTGACGGCACCAAAGGAAGTGCGGATATTATACGTAGTAATATCATCCACCCGGTAGCTCATATAATAAAGCCGCTCATCTGCAGCTTTCAACTGCCGGTATTCCCGGTCCAGCTCTTTGGAAAGGGCGGTCATCAACAGGTCCTGGCCGAACAGGCTCCGGGCACAGCATAACAGGCCCAAAACAGCACATCCGGACCATAGCTTAAAGATCATATAAAGGATTTATAATTGATTTTGGTTACTATCCGTCCCGGAAGATACAGGTTTTATAATTCATTCAGTAACAGATGCTGTTAAAGGCAGCCTATTTTTTTACTCAGAATAGACCGTAGCTGTCAGCATTCCGTAATCAGCGAAGAGCCCTGAAAGTCCGGGCAGATTGCTGGACGTTTTTGCTGTTGTATTTTGGAGGGGGTGATAGCCGCGGCAGTTTCTGAAGATCATGCCTGTCTTCTGTACGGGGGGATGATTTGAGATCTTGTGTGGGTTTTTTCCAGAGATTGGGCATCCGGTCGCGCGGTGTTTGCGGGCGGGTTGCATTGGGTATTGCGCCTCCGGCTCCGGAGGGCAGCAGGACCGGCATATTATCCTGCCGGGCACGAGCTATATAAAATTTGTCGTTAAGTTTTTTAATGGATGAAGTATCAACAACATCTGAGTTTGGATATGAATATAAATAAAGGGTGGGAGTGATAAGGGTAGGAGCAGTATTCTGTGCCAGGGCTGTATTGCTTACCGACCCGAGGATCAGGAAGAGGAAAAGAGATTTCATATGCTTTTTCTGCAGGATGCAGTGATCCCGGAGATTGCATAAAAAAAGCCGGGGTTTTTTCCCGGCTTCGTTTATCAGCTTTTAAACTGTTTTATCGCTTCTGTCAGCTTGGGTACCACTTCAAACAGGTCACCCACAATACCGTAGTCTGCTGCTTTGAAGAACGGCGCTTCCGGATCTTTATTGATCACAACGATCACCTTGCTGCGGTTCACGCCAGCCAGGTGCTGGATGGCGCCGGAAATACCAACGGCCACGTACAGGTTGGGAGCAATGGCGCCGCCTGTTTGTCCCACATGCTC
Organism: Niabella beijingensis; assembly: GCF_020034665.1. Taxonomy (NCBI): domain Bacteria; kingdom Pseudomonadati; phylum Bacteroidota; class Chitinophagia; order Chitinophagales; family Chitinophagaceae; genus Niabella; species Niabella beijingensis. Next base: position 1,617,276 of record NZ_JAIQDI010000002.1, read on the forward strand.
GTTGTGCGGGCGCCAGTGCGCATCCGCCACAGGACGGCTGCAGGCAAGGGCGGCGTTCAATGCCGCTGCAAGGTCTTCCAGTATGCCCCAGTTCTCCGGCCCCTTCATGCCACGGCCGCCACTCACCACGCGCTCCGCTTCGGCCAGGGGTACATCGGCGGTCTGCCGGTTTACACTTACCACCTTTACTTTAGGAGCGCTAACGGATACCTCGGCGGGCACCACATTGGCAGCCCCTTCACCTGGCTCGACCGGGAAGGCATTTGGATTTAATGTTATGATCTTCACCGGAGTGTTGATCTTTATATTGGCAAATGCTTTACCCGAAAAAACCGATTTTTTCACTGTAAATCCTGCACCGGCTTCGGGCAGGGCCACCGCACCGGATACCAACCCGGCCTTTAAGCGGGCCGACAACCGGGGCGCCAGTGCTTTTCCATCGGTATTATTGGAGAATACCAGGACCGTGGCACCGGTTTTTTCAGCCACCTGCGCAATGGCACTGCTGTATGCCTGGGCATCAAAGTGCTTTAAGGCTTCCTGCTGTACCTGGTGAATGGTTGTAACACCATACTTGCCTAATGCGGCAAGGTCTTCCGTTACGGGAGCAAGCACCACCCCTTCGGCAGGTACGCTCAGCTGCTGCGCCAGTTTAGATCCGTAAGTCAGCGCCTCAAGCGAAGTCTTTTTGACGGTACCTTCCTCATTGATATCGATGAATATTAAAACAGACATTTATAAAATTTGAAGTTTAATGTTTGAGGTCTGAAACAGGTATTCAGACCAGGATATGTTGTTAACAAAACCGGATTCAGATCACTTTTGCTTCTTCGTGCAACAGGCGTACCAGTTCCTGTACATTATCCGGTTCCACCAGTTTCACACCCGCTTTTGCAGGGGGCAGGGCAAAGGTTTCAATTTCTGTCAGGGCATCGGCAGCTACCGGCTCCACTACTTTCAGCGGCTTGGTACGGGCGGCCATGATCCCTCTCATATTTGGGATACGTTGCTCGGCCATTCCTTTATTGCAGCTTACAACAACGGGAAGCTGCACTTCACAGATCTCTTCGCCGCCTTCGATCTCGCGGGTTACGGTTGCTGTGGTGCCATTCAGTTCAAATTTTGTAGCCAGGGAAATATAGGGCAGGTCGAGCAGTTCTGCTACCATTCCGCCCACAGAGCTGCCGTTATAATCGATGGTCTCTTTTCCTAAAAAGATCAGGTCGTAGCCATTCTCTTTTGCCACATGGGCGATCTGTGAAGCGATCCCGAAACTGTCGAGGTTTTCGGCATTTACCCGGATGGCTTCGTCGCCTCCCAGGGCCAGCGCCTTACGGATGATTGCGTCCGATTCTGCCCCGCCTACATTAACAAGATGTATAACGGCGGAAGCATCGGCTTCCTTCAGCTCAATAGCTCTTACCAGTGCGTAATATTCATCATTCGGATTGATGATCCATTGTACACCGGCCGTATCAAATTTCGTATTATTATCCGTGAAAGCTATTTTTGCCGTGGTATCAGGCGTTTTACTAATACAAACTAATATCTTCATAAAGGATTGACTTTTATGTATTGAAAGTTGTTTATGCAACCAAACAAAGATAACAGTTGTAAGGTAATAATGTATACGATATCGGGAAAAAAATTCAAAAATGAGCCGGATTGAAAAATTGGAAGCGTTGTTGCAGGAGAACGGATCAGATGCATTTCTGAATCATGCATTGGGACTGGAATATGTAAAGGCCGGCAATGATGCAAAGGCAGAAGGGATCTTTAAGCAACTTCTGGCGGATAATCCGGATTATGTAGGCAGTTACTACCACCTGGGAAAGTTGCTGGAGCGGAATGGGGCGGAACAGGGGGCTATTGCCGTTTACAAAAAGGGAATGGAAATTGCGTTGAAACTGGGAGAGCAGCATGCGTATAATGAATTGAGGGCTGCATGTGAATACCTGGAATTTTAATTATAAGGAATGGAGCTGTTAACCCGTTTTATCCGGCACGTTTATGAACATCATCTTTTTACAAAGAATGACCGGCTGCTGCTGGCCGTAAGCGGAGGTGTGGATTCTGTGGTACTTGGACAGCTTTGTAAGCTCGCTGGTTTTGATTTTGGCGTTGCGCACTGTAATTTTCAGCTGCGGGGTACAGAAAGCGATACGGACGAGCTTTTTGTGAAAAAGCTTGCAGAAAAATGGGAGGTGCCCTTTTTTACCATCCGGTTCAATACACGGGAATTTGCCGCTGCCAATAAATTGTCCATACAGGAAGCCGCCCGGGAACTGCGGTACGAGTGGTTTACCGAGATCCGGAAAAAAGAACTTTTTGATTATGTACTTACGGCGCATCATGCCAATGATAATATTGAAACGGTTCTGATGAGCTTTTTTCGTGGCACAGGTATCAACGGGCTTACAGGCATCAAAGAAACAAACGACCTGCTTGTACGGCCGTTGCTGTTTGCAAAAAGGACCGAGCTGGAGGCATTCCTGGAAGCGCAGTCCCTGCATTTTGTACAGGATGCTTCAAATCTGAAGGATGATTACACAAGAAATTATATAAGGAACAAATTGCTGCCTCAACTGGCTGCAATTTATCCGGAAGTGGAACAGAACCTGATGAATAATATTCACCGGTTCAGGGAAGTGCAGGCGCTTTACCGGCAATCCGTGGAGCATGCCAGGAAAAAGCTCCTGGTGACTTCGGGTGCAGAAGTGCAGCTACCCGTGCTGCTGTTGCTGAAGACCGCCGCTCCGCAAACCCTGTTGCTGGAGATCATCAAAGAATATGGTTTCAGCGCGGGACAGCTTCCGGAGGTTTTTGCGCTTACGGAATCGGAGCCCGGCCGCTATATCGCCTCCGGTACCCATCGTGTGATCCGCGACCGGAAACACCTGGTGATCGCCCCGCTGCCGCCGGCTGTTCAGTCGAGACTGATTATTGAAGGCCCCGGAAAATTCTTCTTCAGTGAAGGAAGAATGGAATTACGCAAAAGAAAATATGAGGGCGCTATTCCGGAAGATCCCGGTATCGCCTGGCTGGATGCCGCTGCCATACAGTTTCCCCTGATCCTGCGGCCCTGGCGTACCGGGGATTATTTTTATCCGCTGGGGATGACGAAGAAAAAGAAAGTAGCGCGTTTCCTGATCGATCAGAAGCTGAGCGCTACCCAAAAAGAAAAAGTGTGGGTGCTTGAAATGCAGCAGAAGCTGCCGTGGATCGTCAACCACCGTATCGATAACCGCTTCCGGGTAACCACCGGAACAAAAGAAATTGTTGAAATAAAGTACCTCCGGTAAACGGAGTATACCTGATAAACACCGGGTGTTAACGACCGGTAAAAAGACTGAATTAAAATGGCAAAGAAAAAAAGAAACTATTCCTATATCCTGTTTATGATCCTGTTGCTGCTGGGTTTTACAGCATTTAAATTCCTGGGGCCGGCCACAGGTAAAACAGACAGCGGCTTCCTGTATGTAAAGACAGGTACCACGATGGAGCAGTTAAAGAAACAATTGGTGAGTGAGAACGTTTTGCCGGGAACAACCTGGTTCAATATGACAGCAAACATGATGCAATACCGCCAGGTAAAACCGGGCAAATACAAACTGGGAAGAGGTACCAGTATACTCACACTGGTGCGGATGCTGAAAAACGGGAACCAGACACCGGTGGACCTGGTGATTACAAAGATCCGTACCAGGGAAGCACTGGCAGGGAGGATCGGGAAATTATTTGAATGTGATTCATCGCAGACCATCGGTTTTCTGAACAGCAGCGATTCCCTCGGAGAATACGGACTCGACAGCAATACCGTGATGGCCGCCGTGCAGCCGCTGACCTACGAGATAAGGTGGAACACCACACCGCGGACCATTTTTGACAAGTTCTTTGAAGCGTATAAAAAATTCTGGACGGATGAGCGGAAACAGAAAGCATCCGCACAGGGACTAACACCGCTACAGGCCATCACTCTTGCCTCTATCATTGATGAAGAGACCAACAAGGCGGCCGACAAACCCAGGATCGCCAGCACTTATATGAACCGCATCGCAAAAGGAATGCCGCTGCAGGCGGATCCGACGGTTAAGTTTGCGTTAAAGGACTTTGGCATCAAACGCATCCTCTTTGGCCATCTCGCGGTGGTATCGCCCTATAATACCTATAAGAATAAAGGGCTGCCGCCAGGACCCATCTGCACCCCGCAGCAATCCACGGTCGACTCCGTGCTGAATGCTCCCAAAACAGATTATATTTACTTTGTGGCCAGCAGCAATTTTGATGGCTCCCATATTTTTACCAGTAATTACCAGGAGCACACAAAATATGCAAAACTATACCAGCAGGCACTGGACGCACAGATCAGGAAAAGAGACAGTATCAGAGCAGCACAATGAGTTTTATCGGAAATATCATCAGGCGCTTCAGGAGCTCGAGACGGGTGACCTGGTTGCGGCACAAAGGGGAAACAGCTGTCATTCCCGGTTTTGAGCGGGTATCTGTCGTAGATACTTTCAGGGGATTCCGGAAACAGATAAAGGATGACAATATCATCGAACGCGCTTCAGCGATCTCTTATAATTTTTTTATGGCGATCCCGCCCACGCTGATCTTCCTGTTTACGCTGGTTCCCGTTGTGCTGGGGCTTTTTCCCACAGACATTGATTTCAGGGCGCAGATGGAGGCCCAGATCGGAACACTGGTCATCAGTATCATCCCTGCCAAAAAGAATTACGAGCCTATTCTTGAATTTATCTTTAATATCATTAACCGCCCGCGTACCGACCTTCTGTCGATAGGTATCTTCCTTTCCCTGTTCTTTTCATCCAATGCGATCATGGGGCTGATGCGTTCCTTTGATAAAGATCTTCCCGGCTTTATCAAGCGCAAAGGATTGCAAAAGCGCGGGAATGCGCTGCGGGTGACGCTGGGGCTCGATTTTCTTTTTATACTCTGTATCGTATTACTCGCGGCACAGGGCAGTGTACTGAAATGGTTTGGTATCGAACAGCAATGGCTCATCAACCTGATCAGCAGCACGCGCTGGATACTGATCTTCCTGTTGTTCCTTACGATCGTATCCTACATTTACCGGGCCGTTCCTTCTGTAAATAAAAAATGGCCCTGGATCACCCCCGGAGCCATATTCGCCACTTTTTTTATGGTAGTGCTGGCACTGGGTTTTTCATTATGGGTCAGCAGCTTTAATAATTTCAATAAACTGTACGGATCCCTTGGAACCGTGCTGCTGGTACTGGTTTATATTTTTATCAACTCACTGATCCTTTTGATCGGTTTTGAGATCAATGTCAGCATCCGCTCCAATGCCCTCAGGCGCGAGGCCAGTAAGGAGGATGCGTTTGCTGAAGACGTACTGATCTGACCAGGGGAAGGCCCGGTCTTAATCGTTAAAGTACCCGATGGAATGTGTCGTCCTGAAAATTCTACGGCTTATGCATTAAACCTTCCCGTCTTCCGACCGTCGAAAGGAAAATAGAACCGGTTAACAATGATTTAATGACTTGTGCAGATCTCATTAAAGTATATTTGACCGGATTCGTTAACGTTATTGCCTTATTTGTAAAAAATTTTTGATGGATAACAGAAGATCATTCCTGAAAAAATCCATGCTGCTTTCCGGTGCAGCAGGGATCAGAGCAGCCGTACCGGACTCACTCTTAAAAGCCCTTTCCATTGACCCGAAGCCCGGAAGCACTTTTCTCGATGCGGAACACATTGTGATCCTGATGCAGGAGAACCGCTCCTTTGATCATTGTTTTGGTACCCTGCAGGGCGTACGGGGCTTTAATGACCCCCGTGCCATTACACTGCCGGATCAGAAACCGGTTTGGTTTCAGACCAATGAAAAAGGAGACACCTATGGACCCTTCCGGCTGAACATCAAAGAATCGAAAGCTACCTGGACGGGAGCGCTGCCGCATTCGCGGCACAGCCAGGTGGATGCCTATAACAATGGTAAATACGATAAATGGCTCCCTTCAAAAAAGGCAGGCAACAAAAAATATTCCGGTCTTCCGCTTACGATGGGCTTCTATACCCGTGAAGACCTGCCGTTCAATTACGCTCTGGCGGATGCCTTTACCGTCTGCGATCAGAATTTCTGCTCCGCCATGACCAGCACCACGCCCAACCGTTCGTTCTTCTGGACCGGAAAGATACGGGACACAGATGAAGGCTACCCCCGGGATAATATCCGTAATGATAATTTTTCGCATGCAAAGATGAGCTGGAAGACCTTCCCGGAATTGCTGACAGAAAAGGATATCCCCTGGAAGTTTTACCAGAACGATATCTCCTGCGGCGGCGGTTATAAAGCACAGGAGCGTTCCTGGCTTTCCAACTTCGGTTGTAACCTGCTCGAATTTTTCAAAGCCTACAATGTAAAGTATACGCCCCGTTATGTGGAGGGGTTAAAACAACTGGTGGAAACACTTCCGGGAGAGATCAACCAGCTGCAGGAAGAAAGCCCGTCGAGCGAGGCCGCAGCAAAAAAGATAAAAGCCGCACTGGCCAAGAAACAGGAGGTGCTGGACAATGCCCGCGCAGAACTGCAGCAATGGAGCATTACCAATTTTGAAAAACTGACCGACAAACAAAAAGAACTTTTTTACAATGCCTTTGTAAATAATAAGCAGGATGCGGGATACCGGTCCTTGTCGGAACTGAAATACTCCGAAGGAGGTACCGACAGGCTGCTGACCGTTCCTTCAGGCGATATATTATACCAGTTCCGTAAAGATGTTGACGAAGGCAAACTGCCTGCTGTTTCCTGGCTGGCGGGACCCCAGAATTTTTCCGATCATCCCAGTGCTCCCTGGTACGGTGCCTGGTATGTTTCTGAGATCCTGGATATTCTTACAAAGAATCCGGAAGTATGGAAGAAGACGATCTTTATCATGACCTATGATGAGAACGATGGGTATTACGACCATGTGCCCCCTTTCTCTATAGCGGATAATAAAAAACCGGGAACGGGAAAATGCAGCGATGGTATCGAAACCGAAATAGAACATGTGCGGCTGGAATATGAACTGAAACAGGGTATTCCGGAAAAACAGGCACGGGAAGCCCCTGTGGGACTGGGTTTCAGGGTGCCCATGGTCATCGCCTCACCCTGGAGCAGGGGAGGGAAAGTCTGTTCCCAGTTATTTGATCATACTTCCACCTTACAATTTCTTGAAACCTTTTTCAATCAGAAACAAAATAAGAACATCCGTATCGGCAATATCAGTGAATGGCGGCGGACGATATGCGGCGATCTTACTGCGGCCTTTAGTCCGTTTGACGGGAACACGGCACATGAACTGCCTTTCCTGAAACGCGATCCGTTTGTTGAAACCATTTATAATGCCCAGTTCAAAAAAGACCCGGGTGGGTTTCACCTTCTTTCCGAACAGGATATCCGGCAGGTAAGTTCGGGCAGTGGGTATCCCGCCTTTATGCCCCGGCAGGAGAAAGGTACGCGGCCTTCACCGGCGCTGCCTTATGAATTGTATGTGGATGGTAATCTTTCAGAAGACCGGTCCCGGCTGGTCGTTTCCCTGAAAGCCGGCAATGCTGTTTTTGGTAAAAAGGCCCAGGGAGCGCCTTTTACGGCCTATGCTCCGGAAACGTTTCAGGATGAAAAGGGAACTGCTTCCGTTTGCCGCAACTGGTCTTTTGCTGTAAAGGCGGGTGATGGCCTGAGTTATGAATGGCCGGTAACATATTTTGATAAGGAACAGTATCATCTGCGGATCCATGGCCCCAACGGTTTTTTCCGCTCTTTCAAAGGAGGCAAACAGGATCCGCAGCTATCCGTGACCTGTACTTATGAGCTGAATAACAATCAGCCGACGGGCAATGTGGTGCTGCAATTCAATGCATCCAAACCGGTATACATCGATGTTGTGGATAACGCTTACAAGAATAATACGGTCAGCCGCCAGGTGAACGGAGATCAGAAGCTGGTATTGAATTTATCCAAAAGCAGCGGCTGGTATGATTTCAGCGTCCGGATCAAAGGCAACAGCAGTTTTGAAAAACGCTATGCAGGTCGCGTGGAAACAACAAAAGAGAGTATTACCGATCCGTTTATGGGACGGATGGTTTAAGCAAGTCTGCACCAGTATACCCGCGTACTGTAACGAATGGTGATCCGGTCGCCGGTCTGAAATTGATGGAACAATTTTTTCAGATCGGCGACCATTTCGTTATAACCCGGTCCGCCTTTTGCCGGCATATAGGATGAAGAGCGTAGCCGCCCTTCAAGTCCTTCATAGGAAAAGACCTGCCGGTTGTCGAAAATCTGCAGGGTTACTCTTCCTGGAGCGAAAAAACGTTCGATGGCAGCCACATCAATGTTCCGGTGGTCTACTTTCAGGTATTGATTGCCATGATCGATGATCAGTTGTTCATATGCTTTTTCGAAAGGAGTGGAGGTCAGCCGTTCGTTACAGATCAGGGCTACAACGCCGCCAGGTTTTAATATGCGTTCAAACTCCGTGCGGCACTGCTCCCTGTTGAACCAGTGAAAAGCCTGTCCGGCCACGATCAGTCCCACACTCTGATCGGGAAGTGTTGTTGCTTCTGCCGTCCCGTCCATCGCCTTAAAACCAGGGTAATCCCGGAGCAGTTCCTCGCTTTTTAAACGCATTTCCCGGTTGGGTTCAACGCCCCATACCGGGTATCCTTTTTCCAGAAATAATGCCGCTGAAATACCGGTTCCTGAACCGATATCTGCGATCTGTATACCGGGTGTCAGGAGTTGTTGTGATTCCAGTTCTGTAACGATCTGTGAGGGATAATGCGGCCTGTAGCGCACATAGTCATCCACACGGTTGCTGAAGCGACGGGTGTTATCTTGCATGCAGCAATGTTACAGAAACTTTCAAACTTTCCGGAATGATTATTGGGCCGGTTCCGCATGTGCATTAAGGTGATGCACAATTGCCAGTGATTTTATGCGTTGCACCACCGAAAGCAGGTCGCGCAGCCAATTGGGAGAGAGATAATTGAAAAGTTTTATTTCATGCATGAAATAGAGGTCGGCATTGGTAATGGCAGCCACCGTATGACCGGAATAGACCTTCAACAACAGATTCACCAGCCCTCTTGTGATGCTGTGATCGCTGTCGGCCTTAAAATAGATCCGGCCCTCTTCATTGTAGGCAGTTACCCATACCTTTTTGCTGCAGCCTGTGACCAGGTTCTCATCCTTTTTTTCTGCTGCATCCAGGGTTCCCGGTTCGCTGGAGATCCGTTTCAGGTGCCGGAAATAGGAAAATTTGTTGACCACAGTTGCCAGGTTCTCGAACTCGGCAATGATCTTATCCTGTATTTTGTTGATCTCCATGCTAGTGGTTGTTAAGAGGTCTTGATAATATGTTTGGCTTTCAATAGAACGCTCGGATGACCCGGATTAGTATGCAGGGGGCAAAAAAATTACCCACCATAGTAAAACCCACTGGTTATGAATCATTTCCAATTGATTATCTTTGTTAATAAATCATGCAAAATGGACTATAAAACGATCCTGGATACCACTGCAGATGTGCTGGAGGCGTTACAATCCTGTATAGAACAGCGGCAGCCGGTATCTTTACTTTATGATGACAACGGGTGGGAACGGGCCGAAGGGAAGATCCGCGGGCTGACCCGGGACAATGGAGCGGATCTCCTGATCCTTGAGAACGGGATCACGCTTGAGGTCACCAAAATCGTTGCAGTAAACGGCGCTTTCAGAACCGGCTGTTCCTGTTGACAGGGACGGGATGGAAAATATCCCGTGTTTGTTAGAAAAAATTCAATATATCCGCTTCTTATTAGAATCGGACTAAAGTTTTTAACCAGGTGCCGGGTTATTAGTAATTTTGCGACCTCAATTATTATAAATCAGTTTTCAGAATGGAAAGAGTCTACAATTTTTCGGCTGGTCCCTGCGCACTGCCAGAGGCAGTTTTATTAAGAGCGCAAAAAGAGTTACTGAACTATAACAATACGGGAATGTCCGTGATGGAGATGAGTCACCGATCGAAGGATTATATGGCCATTATCGAGTCTGCAGAGGCGTTGTTCCGGGAGCTGATGCAGGTACCCGGCAACTACAAGGTGTTGTTTTTGCAGGGCGGTGCTTCCAGTCAGTTTGCCATGGTACCTTTAAACCTGATGAACCGGAATAAAAAGGCAGATTATGTCAATACCGGTGTGTGGTCCGACAAAGCGATCAAAGAGGCTTCCCGCTACGGAACCGTGAACGTGGTGGCCAGCTCAAAAGATAAAGTATTTAACTATATCCCCAAACTGGATCCGTCAACCTTTACACCGGATGCGGACTATTTTCATATAACGACCAATAACACCATTTATGGTACCCGTTTTAATGCACTGCCCGATACCGGGAATGTGCCGCTGGTGGGCGATATGTCGTCCGATATCCTATCCAAATATTATGATGTAAGCAAATTCGGACTGATCTATGCCGGTGCCCAGAAAAACATGGGACCCGCCGGTGTTTGTGTGGTGATCGTTCGCGAAGAGCTGCTGGGCAATGCCATGGATTTTACCCCTTCCATGATGAACTATAAGAATCATGCGGATAACGGATCCATGTTCAACACGCCGCCTACTTATGGCATCTATCTTTGTAAACTGGTATACGAGTGGCTGAAAGACCAGGGCGGCGTGGATGCAATTGCCGAAATAAATATCGAAAAAGCCCGGGTATTGTATGATTTCCTGGATGAGTCTGATCTGTTCAGCGGTACGGCTGCCACAGAAGACCGTTCCATCATGAATATTCCATTTATTACAAAAGAACACAAGCTGGATGAGCTGTTTCTGAAAGAAGCCGCTTCAAATGGTTTCGTGAATCTGAAAGGACACCGCACCACGGGTGGCATGCGGGCCAGCATCTACAACGCGATACCGCTGGAAACGGTTCAGAAACTGGTGACATTCATGCAACAGTTTGAGCTGGCAAATAAATAGGAGTTTTATAAATTAATAAAAGCGTAAAGCCTTTGGTATCCGCCAAAGGCTTTACCTTTATGCCATGCCGCATCCGCTGATCGCCACTATACGCAACTACACTTCCTTTCCCGATGATGAGGCGTATTTTTTCCTTTCCCTGTTTTCAGAAAAAGCATACAAAAAAGGCGCCGTTCTGCTGGAGGAAGGCCGGGTGGCAAATGAGGTGTTTTTTATTATGAAAGGTGTCGTCCGCCAGTATTTTCTGAATGAAGAAGGGCAGGAACGTACCTGTAATCTTTCGATGGAGCATGAATTCATCACCGACCTGGAAAGCTTTTCCCGCAAGTCACGCTCGGCTTCATCCATTGCTGCTCTTGAGCCGACAACCTGTATGGTGATCACCTGCGCAGACCTTGTAAAGGCACTTACCGCATCTCCGGCAACCGCCGAATTCTTCAGGATCGTGATGGAGAACGTGGCTGCCGAAAATATCCGCCGGACAAAAGCATTGTTATCACTTTCCCCCGAAAAACAATTCAGCGACCTGGTACGCGATAAGCCCGAACTGCTGCAACGGGTGCCACAGCGCTATATTGCCCAATACCTGGGGATTGCTCCTGAAAGCCTGAGCCGCATCCGGAAACGCATGATGGTGCCTCAGAAATCTTAACACAGATCATCGTTTTAGTTAGCCGCCGGAAGTAGGTTTGCAGGTATAAACAAATAACTATGCAAACAATCCTCGGCGCGGGTGGTGATATCGGAAAGTTTCTTGCTACTGCATTAAGAACTTATACCAGTGAGATCCGGCTGGTAGGACGTAATCCCGAGAAAGTAAATGACGGGGATGAACTACTTTCTGGCGACCTGCTGAACGCCGCGTTTGTACAGGACGCGGTTAAGGGCAGCGAGGTAGCGTATTTGACCGTCGGGCTGGCTTATGATGTAACAGTCTGGGAAAGACAATGGCCGGTGATCATGAAGAACACCATTGAAGCCTGTGTACAACAGCATTGCAGGCTGGTATTTTTTGACAACGTATACTCTTATTCAAAAACAGCCATCCCGATGATGACGGAGGAGAGCCCCATAGATCCTCCATCCCGGAAAGGCAGGGTGCGCGCACGGCTCCTCCATATGCTTGAGGCGGCAGCCGCAGCGGACGGGCTGCAGTATCTTGTGGCGCGCAGCGCCGATTTTTATGGCCCCGGTGCGCGGAACGGGATACTGAACCTGCTGGTGCTCAACAATTTTAAAAAAGGCCGCAGGGCCAACTGGCAGACCAATGCATATAAAATCCATTCACTTACTTATACACCCGATGCTGCAAACGCTACGGCCTTGCTGGGCAATACAACAGCAGCTTACGGACAGGTGTGGCACCTGCCTACGTCAGAGGAGCGGCTTACGGGCAAACAACTGATCGAACTGGCGGCCGGCCAAATGAAGGTGAAACCCCAGTATTCTGTTTTATCGCCATTGCTGCTGACGCTGGGCGGATTGTTTTCCCGCACGATAAAAGAACTGCGGGAAATGCAGTACCAGAACAGCCAGGATTATTATTTCGACAGTTCAAAATTTAAAAAGGCGTTCGGGGTAGAACCAACCGGTTACGCCGAAGGGATCCGCCAGACGATCGCTGCAGGATAAAAGACAGCGGTCAGATCATCTTATGCTCGATGGCCAGTTTGATCACCGAGAACATATTATTGGTGCGGAACTTTTGAATGATGTTCCTGCGGTGGGTTTCCACGGTAAGCTGGCTCAGGTACAGCTTGTCCGCAATATCAGTACTGGAGAATCCTTCTGAGATCAGCCGTAGGATTTCCTTCTCCCTTTTTGTTAATGAGGGGATGCCGTTCCAGTCGTTGGGAGCGGGGCGCGACATGATCTCCCGGGCTTCTTTGCTGAGCGCGGGTTCCCCCTTCATCCCGTTTTCGATACAGGCCAGCAGTTCGTCTGCTGCTGCGTTCTTCAGGAGATAACCACTGGCTCCGTTCTGAAGCATCTGCATAATGATACTCCGTTCTGCCTGGTTGCTGATCGCAAGGATCGTAATATCCGGGTATTTCTTTTTGATGTCCTTGCACAGTTCCAGGCCATTGGCATCCGGCAGTACAATATCCAGCAGCACCACATGTACCTCCTGTGTTTTGAGGTAGTTCATAAACTGTCCGCCGGTAGTGAAGCTTACAATATCAAAGCCGGTCTCTGAAGCCAAAAGATTCTTCAGTCCTTCGATAACAATAGGGTGGTCATCAACGATCGCAATGACCAGCTGTTTACTATGCTGCAACATTTAATTCCATGTTTATGGTTGTTCCTTCATTCGTTGCGGATACAACATCTATTTTTCCATTCAGGTATTTCACCCGGTTCTCAATATTTATCAGTCCCATGCCTTTTTTAGCGCCCGCTGTACTGTTAAAACCAATGCCGTCATCTTCCACCGTAATATAAAACCGGTTCTCGTCCTGACTGCATTGCACAATAATATTCCGGGCTTTTGAATGACGGATGGCATTGGCCAGGGCTTCCTGTATGATCCGGTAGATCACCACCTGTGTTGAAAGCTCCATACGTTCATCCACATCGAGTGCGGTAAAACTGATCTGCGTTTCCCTGGTCATCAGGGATTCGCAAAGATCCTTTAGTGCCGTCTGTAACCCAAACCGGATCAGGCTTTCCGGCATCATGTTGCGCGCAATGCGTCTCAGCTCGGTCACAGATTTATCCAGCTGATCAATGATGGTGCCCAATTCCGGCTGGTCGCCGGGATAATGGTGCCGCTGGCTGCTTGCATGACTGGAGAGCTTGAGTTTGATCCCTGCAAGCATGCCCCCCAATCCGTCGTGAAGATCACGTGCCACACGTCTGCGCTCCCGTTCTTCGCCTTCCAGCATCGCCTCCGTTGTAACAATTTGCCGTTGTTGCTCCATTTCTTTCAATTCCTGCTGGTAGTTCAGCTCGCGCTGGGCGGCCAGTTTTTTAAAGGTCCTGTAAGTGATCATTACAAAGATCAGCACCACCAAGATCGCCAGACAAACAACGATCAGTATCAGGGTGCTCAGCCTGGAGTTCTTTGCTTTTAGCGCGGTTTCCTTGTTTTCCGCCTGAAGAAGGGCGATCTTCTTTTCTTTTTCAGCGGTATTGAATTTTGTCTCCATATCAGAGATGCCGGCCTTCAGGTTCCGAAGGTACATCGTATCCCGCAGGATGCTGTATTTTTTTAACCAGCTGTAGGCATTCGGTATATCATCAAGATGTGCATAGGTCTCCGACATTTCAAACGCATGCATCACCTCGTCCTCCATAAAAGTGTACTGTTTGTTTTTAATAACGGTCTGTAATGCGCCGAGGGCGAGCTTGTAGGTTCCCATGGCCGAATAAACTTTATATACCTGAAACTGCAGGCTGTTCTCCAGCCGTGCCTGCTTGAGGCGTTGTGCGAGCGGGATGCCTGCCTGCAAACTTTTCAACGCTTCAGCAAGCTGTCCCGTTTTTCTGTAATAGATCGCCTTTGTAAGGGCATAGTCAATATTGTATTCTGCATCCGGGTAAGGCTTCAGCAGCGCACCGATCTCATCCAGCAGTGGCTGGGCATACTGGGCGCTGTCCATATAGCAAAAATTCTTGGCCCGGTTGTCCAGTGCCAGGAACAGGTTCTCCAGCTTGGGTGTGGTCTTCTTTAAAGTGGTAATGCCTTTTTCAAAAAAGATCTCGGCCTTGGAGTGCATCAGCTGGTTCATGTATACGAGCCCCACATCTATATAGTAAGCGCCTTCCCGTTCCAGGTCACCGGCCTTCCGCACCAGTGGAATGGCATGGTTTAAGAGCACTTCCACCATTTCCATTTCATTGTCCTTTCGCTGCTGCAATGTGCCATAGTTCCTCCAGGCCCTGGCCCGGTACACCAGGGCTTCTTTGTACGGGAATTTTGCCAGCTGTTTCTCTGCCTCCATGTATTTTTGAGCGGCTTGCTCCAGCTGGAAATCGTGCAGCAGGAGCGCATCGTAAAATGTATAGAGTGCCTGCAGGTAAGGTTTGTTTTTGCTGAAACGCTGGCCCAGGTGCAGATAGTAGCCGGCTTTTGCGGTGTCCGTATAACTCCAGTAATCGGAAAGAAAATAGGAGAGACGGGCCCTGGCACTGTCATCTTGAGCGTGGTTCAGCAAATGCTGCAGACTATCAGGATAATGTGCCGCGCCCAGCATCGGCTGCCCGGAGCCTGCCATCCCTGCAAAGCAGCTTATAATTAATAACAACAGGAGTCGCATGAGGCAAAATAAAAAATTATTTTATTCGGCCTGAATTCTTCGCAAAATATACCGAAAAACCAGTAGGCAAAAAGACAAAAAAACAGCGTTTTTGGAACCGGGAACAAAAAAAGCAGCAGGTACTGCTCCCGCTGCTCTTTGTTGTCAAATGCTGTGATTTTTATTTTTTTGAGGCCTTCTTGGCGGCGGCTTTCTTTTTTGCCGGAGCTTTTTTTGCAGCTGTTTTCTTCGCGGGCTTACTAAAAGCTCCGGGAAGCTCGGCTTCGATCATTTTTTTCACGGTGTCAATGTCCAGCTGGGCCACTTCTTCCGGTGTGTATTTGGAGCCGTCTTCCTTTCTGCCAAGCTTTACCATTTTTTTGCCAAAGCGGATAAATGCACCCCAACGCCCGTTCTCCAATGCGATTTTTTCCTCCGGCCATTGCCGGATATACCGGTTGGATTCCTTTTCGATCTTTGCCTTGATCAGTTCATCGATATCCCCCTGGGAGAGGTTGTCAAAATCATACCGGCGGGGTACGTTTATAAAAAGGTCGTTCCATTTAATATAAGGTCCGAAGCGGCCTTTTCCCTTGGTTACCGGTTTGCTGTCGAACTGCGCGATGGGGGCATCAGCAACCTGTTTTTCACTGATAAGTGCCACGGCACGCTCCAGGTCGACCGATAGCGGATCTTCTGTTCTCGGGATCGATATGAATTCCTCACCCCATTTCACATAGGGACCAAAACGGCCTATATTCACCGCCACCTCTTTGCCCTCGTATTCGCCCAGGGTTACCGGCAATTTAAAGAGATCCATTGCCTCATCAAAAGTAATGGTTTCGATGCTCTGGCCTTTCCGCAGCGTAGCAAAACGCGGTTTTTCCTCATCATCCACATTACCGATCTGTATCATTGGTCCGAAGCGGCCCATACGCGCAAACACCGGCTTTCCGGTTCCGGCTTCGGTGCCCAGTTCCCGTTCGCCTTTGATGCGTTCGGCTGTTTCAATGGTATTGTCCACATCCTCTTTAAAGGGATGATAGAATTCACCGATCAGTTTATTCCAGGGCAGCTTGCCATTGGCGATCTCATCAAATTCCTCCTCGATCCTGGCTGTAAACCCATAATCCATGATGTCTTCAAAATACTGCTTCAGGAAATCCGTAACCACCAGGCCCAGGTCAGTAGGAAAAAGCTTGGCCTTTTCGGCGCCGGTTATTTCCGTATTTTCTTTTTTGGCCAGCTGGTTGTCTTTCAATGTAATGCTGCGGTATTTCCGTTCCAGTCCTTCTTTGTCCCGTTTTTCAACGTACTCCCTTTTTAAGATGGTGGAGATGGTGGGCGCATAGGTAGAGGGGCGTCCGATGCCGAGCTCTTCCAGTTTTTTTACAAGCGAGGCTTCCGTATAGCGGGGTGAGGGGCGGGTAAACCGTTCTGTGGCGGTCATTTCCACCAGCGGCAATCCCTGTCCCACGGTCAGCGGCGGCAGCATGCCTTCCTGGATCTCATCGTCCTGGATATCTTCATCATCGCGGTCCTCCCGGTATAATTTCAGAAATCCGTCAAATTTTATTACTTCTCCTGTTGCAGACAGTTCTTCTTTATTGGTCGATATCTCTATCCGGGCCGTTGTTTTTTCCAATTGTGCATCCGCCATCTGGGACGCCATGGTCCGTTTCCAGATCAGGTCGTAAAGCCGCTTCCAGTCTGCATTTTCAACAACTGTGTTGCTCATGTAGGTAGGGCGTATGGCTTCGTGCGCTTCCTGTGCACTCTCATTTTTATTCTTGAACCGGCGGAACTGGTGGTACGCTTCACCATACATGCTTTTGATGGTACTGGTGAGATCACCAAGCGCGGTATTGCTCAGGTTCACACTATCGGTACGCATATAAGTGATGTGCCCGTTCTCATACAGCTGCTGTGCGATCTGCATGGTGCGGCTCACGCTGTAGCCAAACTTGCGGCTGGCCTCCTGTTGCAGGGTGGAGGTAGTAAAGGGCGGGGCCGGACTGCGTTTGCCGGGTTTTACCTGAATGTCTTTTACCGTATAATCCGCATTCAGACAGGATTGCAGGAACTGCTCGGCATCAGCGGCAGTATTGAATTTGGCTCCCTCGGCTTTGAAGGAGATCTTCTTACCGTTGTTGTCTGTTGCCGTAAAAATGGCAACCACTTTAAAACTGCTTTGTGGTTCAAATGCGTTGATCTCGCGTTCCCTTTCAGCGATCAGCCTTACAGCCACACTCTGTACCCGGCCGGCGCTCAGGTTATTTTTTACACTGATTTTTCTCCAGAGTACCGGACTTAATTCAAAACCCACGATCCGGTCCAGCACACGGCGGGCCTGCTGGGCATCCACCAGGTTCATATCCACATGACGCGGAGCCGCTACGGCCTGTTGTATGGCAGGTTTGGTGATTTCGTTGAAAACAATACGTTTGGTGGTCCTGGGGTCCAGTCCCAGCACCTCACATAAATGCCAGCTGATGGCTTCTCCTTCACGGTCCTCATCCGTTGCCAGCCATACTTCTTCACTTTTAGAGGCCAGGTTTTTCAGGTCCCGGACCACTTTTTCCTTTCCTTCAGAAACCACATAGCGGGGATGAAATTGTTTCTCGATGTCAATGCCCATACCCGCTTTCTCAAGGTCACGGATGTGCCCGAAACTGCTTTTTACCTGGAAATCCTTGCCTAAAAATTTCTCAATGGTCTTTGCCTTTGCCGGGCTCTCAACGATCAATAAGTTCTTCGCCATATTATTTTCTGAACAACGCTGTTAACACCAAATTTTGGGCAAGATTAGAATTTTTTTTTTAAATGAACCCAATTTTTAGCTTATAACCGGGGTTATTTCCGGTTTTTGGTAACTGTTTTCTACAGAAATACGCCAAATATTATAATTCTGTTATACTTTGCCGCGGGCGGCCATCAATGACCCGTTAAAGGAACTCGGCTACCTGTTGCAGCACCGCTGTATCCCGGTAAATGCTGCTGTGCCCCAGGCCCTGGGTGAATATAAACCGGATATTGGAGGGGTGGAGATCCCGGATCTCCCGGGCTTCCTTTACCGGGGTGATGCGGTCTTCCTCATCATGGATCCAGAGGACAGCGCTTTTCAGGTGGGGTAAACATCTTTTTATACTGAACCAGCTGAGTGTTTTGCCGCTCAGCCGTTCTACATTATTATAGAAATGTAACCGGACCGCCGGATCGGTGACCTCCATTTGTTTCAGAAAGCCGGCTGCGAGCCCTTCCGTATCCGCTGCAGGAGCGAAGAGAACCATTTTCAGCGCCGCATTACCGGGCAGTTCGGACACAGCCAGGGCTACTGCCAGTCCGCCGAAAGAATGCCCGATATAGGCATCAAAAGGGCCATACCGGACCGTAAGATGTGCAACAAGCGTTGTGTAGTCGATCGCATTGATCTGCTTCCCGCCGCTCAGTCCATGCGCCGGAGCATCAAAGGCGAGGACCTCGTACCCTTTGGCGGTTAATAAGGGGATCAGGTGTTCGAAACGCTGTGTGTGCGACCGGAAACCGTGTGCGATCAGCACTTTTTTTCCGGCGCCGTTGTTCCAGCGGTATCCTTTTAACGGAACCTGGTTGAAGGATAGGGAAAGATTTTCTGCAGATCGCAATATTGGTGTTATCGCATAGCGTGCCTTTCCCAAAGGTGTGCAGAATATCCGGAAAGCGCTGTTGCCCGCCTTTTCTTTGGAAACCAGCGCCAGCAGCCGTATCCGTGTTTTAAGCAGTTCCTTTATAAAATTTTGTAATTTCATCCGTATTTTTTTACTTTCCACCTCCGGTGGATGGTTGACCGGCCGGATGGAACACGGCTTGAAATTTGCTTCATCCCGAAGCCACAGCTGCTGTGTTACCGGCAAACGCAAAGGTATCTATATTATGAACATTGTTATTATCGGATCAGGAAATGTAGCCGCTGTGCTGGGACGCAAACTGGTGAGGGCCGGGCATCAGATCGTACAGATCTATGGGCGAAATGCCGCAGCAGCTTCCGAGCTGGCCTACGAATGGAATACAGAGTCTACCAATTATACCAGCCTTATCATTAAAACAGCAGATGTTTATTTAATTGCTGTCGCAGATGCAGCTATTGCGCCGGTCGCCGCTGATCTTCGGCTGAAAGATAAAGTAGTGGCCCATACGGCTGCAGCTGTGCCGATGGAAGTATTAAAGAACTGCACGGAAAACTATGGCGTGTTTTATCCCCTGCAAAGTATGCGCAAACAACAGGAAAACATACCGGAGCTGACGATCTATACCGAAGCCTCAAACGCCGCTGCCAAAAAGATACTCGATCAGCTGGCGGCTTCCATTACCACCGGCCCGGTGCAAACAGCAGATCTGGATAAACGTGCCCGGCTGCATGTAGCAGCAGTGTTTGCAAACAATTTTACCAACTATTTATTTGATCTTGCCGAGTCTTTCTGCAAAAAAGAAGGTATCGATTTCCATGAACTGCTACCGCTGGTACAGAACACCGTAGAGCGTCTTGCCGGTGAATCACCATCTCAAATGCAGACCGGACCCGCTGCCCGGAAGGACGGGGAGACGATTCAGCGGCACCGGGAATTATTAAAAGAGTACCCGGAACATCTTTCCGTTTATAATTTTCTTACAGAAGCACTGATGTGTCATTAAACGATCCGGCTACCCGTGATCCGCCTTGCTGTGATATTTTAAGGTATCGGCTTAAACCAATACATTTGCACAAGCTTTTAATATAAAACAACTACAGCATGAACCTGTTGCAGCGATTCCGGAGAATACGGGTGTTTATTTTTGATGTGGACGGAGTGCTTACTAACGGAGACCTGCTGGTACTGGACAGTGGTGAATGGGCTCGTGTTATGAACGTGAAGGACGGGTATGCATTGCAACTGGCACTAAAGCTTCATTATAAGATATTCATTATTTCGGGCTCGGCGCCCTCGGCTGTAGAACTGCGGTTGAATAAGCTGGGCATTCAAACGGCCTATTTCGGTATAAAAGATAAAAAAGCATTCGTGAAAGAGCTGATCGAACAGGAACAATTGCAACCGGAAGAGATCCTGTTCATGGGCGATGATATACCCGATCTGCCGGTATTCGATATCGTGGGATTGCCTGCCTGTCCGGCGGATGCTGCTTCCGAACTGCTGCATAAGGCAACGTTTATTTCCGGTTTTGAAGGAGGGAAGGGCTGTGTGCGCGAAGTAATCGAAAAGGTATTACGCAGCAATGATCAATGGGGAAACGAATCATTGGTTGCATCTACTTAATTTAAAAATGCCCCAATGAAGATCGTTGCATTTTTAAGACTGGTACGTTATCCGAACCTTATTTTTATTGCCCTTACGCAGGCAATGTTTCAATATTGCATTTATTATCCCATTTACAGGAACCGGATCCCAGACCATGATACCTTCCAGTTCGTGCTGCTGGTGCTGGCGTCGGTGTTTATTGCGGCCGGCGGAAATATTATCAATGATTATTTCGACATGAACATTGACCGGATCAACAAGCCCCAAAAAATGATCATCGGGAAATACATCAACCGTAGATGGGCGCTGGTATGGCACCTCGTATTGAGTGTGGGCGGGGTATTGCTTACCGCTATTGCGGTAAACCCGTTTTCCCGCTGGTACCTGGTGGTGGCTAATATCATCTGCGTATTGCTGTTGTGGTTTTATTCGGTAAAATTCAAGAAAGAGGCTCTGATCGGCAATATCGTGATATCACTGCTCACTGCCTGGACGATCATGATCATCTTTCTTTCCAAATTCTCTTTTTCCAATGCTTTCGGAAACGTGGTGGAAGAGCAATTGAAATTTTTCCGGTTTGCAGTGCTGTACGCCGGCTTTGCCTTTATCATTTCCCTGATCCGGGAGGCGATAAAAGATGTGGAAGATATCGCCGGTGACCAGAAATACGGGTGCAAGACCATGCCCATCCTGTGGGGCGTGAATGCCACAAAAGTATACATCGCCGTGTGGCTTACCCTGCTGATGGCATTGCTGGCCGTGGTGCAGTTCTATATCCTTCAGCTGGGATGGTGGCCGGGCATTCTTTACTGTGTGCTGCTGATTCTTCTTCCGGCTGCTTACCTGTTCCGTAAACTGATCCCTGCAAACCGGGCAGCTGAATATCATTCACTGAGTGCCCTTACCAAAGGAATCATGCTGACAGGCATCCTGTCCATGGGTATTTTTTATTTTTATTTGTAAAGTATATGAGTGCAGACCGTATTATTCTGGCCTCATCGTCGCCCCGCCGCAAGCAAATACTGGAATGGGCCGATGTGCCGTTCGAAATCGTTACAAAGGAGATCGATGAGTATTTTGATCCGGCACTGGATACACGGTCCGCAGCGGCCGACGTGGCCCGCAGAAAAGCCCGTGCAGTGCTTTCCGATACCGGAAACGAAGCACTGATCATTGCTGCCGATACAGTAGTGGTTTTAAATGGCAGGGTCATCGGAAAACCCAAAAACAAGGCAGAGGCGGTTGAAACACTGACCGCATTGCAGGGCAATACGCATGATGTGATTACCGGCGTGGCGCTGGTGCGCGGCGCGGAGGAGATTGTATTCTCAGAAGTAACGGAGGTGACCTTTCATTCCCTTACCGGGGAGCAGATCAGTTATTATATCGACCGGTACCGGCCCTTTGACAAAGCAGGCGCCTATGCCATCCAGGAATGGATCGGTGTGGTGGGAATTCAAAAAATAAATGGTGATTTTTACAATGTAATGGGGTTGCCCGTGAGCAGAATATTACAGGAAATACATAAATTGCAGTATAAATCCGCAGACGGATAATGCGTTTTTGATAACCTGAAAAACATCAACCATATGAACGAACAGCTACTCCAATACATTTGGCAGTTCCAGTATTTTAACGCCCGGTCGCTTACCACTACAGAAGGAACTCCCGTACAGGTACTTTATGTGGGCGTGCTGAACCGGAACCAGGGGCCGGATTTTGAACAGGCCCGGATCCGCATCGGTACTACACTCTGGGCCGGCTCTGTGGAGCTCCATCTTAAAACATCTGACTGGAAAAAGCACCGGCATCATGCTGATGTGAACTACAGGAAAGTGGTGCTTCATGTTGTATATGAAGATGATCATCCGGAACCGGAAGGATTGCCCGTAGTGGAGCTGAAGACCCGGATCTCCCGGAACCTGTTAAACCGTTATGAAGGGCTGATGAACACCCGGTCCTTTATTCCCTGTGAAAAAATGATCGCAACTGTGCCGCAGCTCACCCTTGGCATGTGGAAGAGCCGGCTGGTGGCAGAACGGCTGATCCGGAAAGGCGCCGTTGTTGAAAATTACCTTGAGACCAACCACCAGCATTGGGAAGAAAGCTTCTGGTGGTTGCTGGCAAAAAATTTCGGACTCCCCGTTAATGCCGATGCTTTTGAAGCCATCGCCAAAAGCATTCCCCTGAACCTGCTGGGGAGACACAAACAACGGGTACAACAGCTGGAAGCGTTGCTGCTGGGGCAGGCCGGGTTACTGGACAATAGCTTTGAGGACCCTTATCCGGTCATGCTGCAACGCGAGTACCGGTTCCTCCGGAAGAAGTACGGGCTGCAACCGGTGAATCTTCCGGTTCATTTCCTGCGGATGCGACCGGGAGGTTTCCCCACCATACGGCTGGCCCAGCTGGCGATGGTAATCGCCTCTTCCGTTCATCTCTTCTCAAAGGTCATTGCCGAAGACACACTGGAAAATATCCGGAAATGGTTCAGGGTGGAAGCCAATGATTTCTGGCACTATCATTATACCCTTAACGAGGCAAGCGGGCTGCGTATTAAATCGATTGGGCCTGCAATGATCGACAATATTATTATTAACACCATTGCCCCGGTTCTTTTTGCATATGGAAGTATCTATGGAAAACACGCGCTGAAGGAAAAAGCCATCCGGTGGCTGGAAGAAACCCGGCCTGAAAAAAATACCATCACCCGGAGCTTTGAGCATTTTGGTCTTGCCAACCGGTCGGCCATGGATTCGCAGGCTTTTATTGAACTAAAGACCCGTTACTGTGACGAACGTAAATGTCTTTATTGTTCCATTGGTAATTATCTTATAAAAAAAGAAAAATAAAAAGGGTGCATTGTGCACCCTTTATCCGGAATATAAGATCCGCTTAGCGTCTTCTGCCGTTATTGCGGCTATTGGCATAATCACGGCTGCGATCATTCCTTCTTTCAGTTACTTCACTGCGGCGATTGTTACGGTATGCGTAGTCCCTGATAGAGACCTGTGTGCGATCCTGTCCGTACCGGTTATACTGCCGTATATGTGTACTGTTGTTTCTCCAGGGAGTATTGGAATTGAGCACTACCTTATACGTATTGTAAAGATTAACGTTCCGGTACTGGCGGGGAAGAGTACGGGTGGTTACCCAGCTTCTCCGGTTCTGGTAGACGTATGTTTTATTGTAGATATCATAATAAACATTGATCTCCGGCAGGTAATAATAGCGTGCCTGGTTATAACCGTAAGGGCCCCATTGCGGCTGACTGCCGATGTTTATATTAACGTTTACCTGTGCCTGTGCCAATTGAGCGGTAGCAAGTCCGGCAACCAGTGCAAATAAGAAGAATACCTTTTTCATAATGACCTCCTTGGTTTTAAATGAATGTTCTTATTAAATAGACGATCCATTTAAAGGAAAGCAGGCGGCGGGTCCGTTAATAAATTACTAAGGTTTAAAAGGAACCTCAGGTTCAGGAGGTCCTGCCGGTCCAGGCTTCCAGTACATCCCCGATAGAAGGGTAGGTCTGATCTTTATAAGCCGTAAGACGTGCAGCAGGTACCCATTGTATTTCGGTAATATCCTCTTCTGTTTGCGGCACCAGTGTTTCTGCGGCATCTCCTTTCATTAAAAACCAATGCGACTCTTTCAGAATATGATGTGTACCCTGCTCATAAGTGTGGTAGGTGATCGTCAACGGCACATCCATTGCGACCTGCGTAAGCCCCGTTTCTTCCCTTACTTCCCGCAGGGCACATTCTTCGATGGTCTCTCCCGGATCCAGCTTACCCTTGGGAAGATCCCAGAAGCCACGGCGATGGATCATCAGTATTTCATGCTGCCCGTTGATCACCAATCCCCCGCCTGCCTGGATGCGTTCAAATTTTTTGAAGAAGGCTTTTTTGAGTTCCTCAAAATCCGGATGCACAAAAATGCCTGTTTTGATCTCCGGCAATGTCAGTTCGCGTAACATGGCTTTGACAGAATGGGTATCCAGTTCGTCGATCAGTACGGTTTCCGGATGATGCAGCAATTCGCGGAGCGCTGCACCGGGTTCATCACAGAGATAGAGCACTTTATTGTTGATGTGAATTTTAATTTGCATATAATTTCAGTTTTCTAAAAAGATGGGCTTAATTTCGCAGCCTAAATTTAGGGAGCTATTATGAACGATGCAAAAGTAGTTGCGGAAAAGTTATTACAGGTAAATGCGGTTAAATTAAGACCCCAGGAGCCATTTACCTGGGCCAGCGGCTGGAAAAGTCCGATTTATTGTGACAACAGAAGTGTGTTATCATTTCCTTTTGTGCGTGATTTTATTAAAAGCGAGCTCTGTAATGTGTTGTTCGAACAGTTCGGCGATGCCGATTGTATTGCCGGTGTGGCCACCGGGGCGATCGCGTGGGGTGCGCTGGCGGCTGATCAGCTTAAGCTGCCCTTTATTTATGTACGGCCAAAACCAAAGGAGCACGGGCTCGGAAACCAGGTAGAGGGCCTGTTTGAAAAAGGGCAGAAGATCGCCGTAGTGGAAGATCTTGTCAGCACCGGCAAGAGCAGCCTTCAGGCGGTGGATGCGCTGCTGGCAGCCGGTCTGGAAATCGTGGGGATGGTATCGATCTTTACCTATGATTTTTCTGTAGCCCGGAAAGCGTTCGAAGAACGTGGGATCCGGTATCAACCACTGACCAGCTACCCTGTTTTACTGGAACTGGCCCGGGAGAAGGGGCAGATCAATGATGAGGAAGCTGCGCTGCTGCTCAAATGGAGCGAGGATCCGGCAAACTGGAACGGGATCTGAGGCCCGTTACCGCTTCCGTATTCATTCTTAAAACCGGAGCTGCCCCAGCAATTCGCGGGAGGCCTTCTTTCCGTTATAGCGCAGGGGAAAATTCTTGATAATGGATCCTTTACTCAGACGGGCATTACCATCCAGTTTTATATTAACAGAGTCCCTTGTGATCAATGTCAATGAATTATTCAGCAGGTCTTTCAGATTTACCTTCAATCGCACCGGAACCGAAAAATCGCTGCGGGCAGGAATCTTTACATTCTCATTCAGCAGAAAATCACCAATATAAATATCCTGTATCCAGGCCTTTCCACCGGCATTATTTAACATAGCACCCATTTTATTAGGGTTATTGAAAATAAGGTTCATCTCCATCGTTGTCTCGTTCATACCCACTTTACCCAGTTTTACATTTTCCACTCCGATAAACTTTATGTCCTGGTATTTCATACAGGAGGAGAGGAGTACCAAACCCAACAACACAACCAAAAACTGTTTCATTCTTATATTCATTTTAATTAGACGGCAAATTAAGCGCCTTTCACCGATGCAGGAAAAATACCTTGTTAAAAATCGGAAAATTGTTTTAAATATTGAGCTAATTTTTTTAGTTTTTTGAATTTGAAGAATTCAAAATATTTTGCTAATCCAAGTAGTTTTTATTTTTGTAATAAATATTTGATAATAAATTATTTATATTTTATTAAACGATTTTTTATATAATATATTTTGATGTAAAAAGTGAAAAAATTTTCGAGGAACATTCTTATATAAATATGTTTTATAATTAATTATTTAATTTATTGAAATAGAGTTTTTAATTAAGTTTATATAATATACTTGTTATCATAAACATAAAAGTATATTATTTTATAATGTGTATATTGCCGATCAAGACAGGTAAATGCCTTTAAATCGCAGCAAGCCGCAGGCCGTGTTTCCGATTGCCCCTGGCAGACGTGCATGGGGATCTACTGGAACACTGGCATGCCGGTGCCAAAATGCAATCTTAAATAGATGAATCATTTGAAGAAGGCCCGTACCCAGAAGGGGGCCTAAACGGGATTACCAGAGCCGCTGCATCAGTTGGGTAGTGTTCTTATCGTTGTTGAAGGTTTGCTCCACCAGCTGTTTCCGGAGTTTTATTTCTTCATCTTCAAAAGGTTTATAATAAAGCTGGGAGATAATAGATGCGATGGCGTTGGAATTGCTTCCGATATGACAGGCGGGTTCCAGTCCCGTACCTGTTACCATTGCAGGGGTGGTGACACAATGACGTCCGGAATACAGTGAATGTAAAAGTTTTAGGCGTATTCCTGTAATATTTTTATTGAAGTTGGGGAGCACATTGATATGTGCTTTTTGCACCAGGTCATTGATCTCTGATTCACTGGGATTACTGATCAGGCAGGTGTGCTGACAGAGGGACGCGGCTTTTTGCAGCTGGCGCCCGGGATCCTTGCCGGCAATGATGAACGGAACCCGTACTTTATTAAAAACCTTATGCAATAACCAGAGCGCCGCTTCTTCATTTTCTGCCACTGATAGATTTCCATGAAAAAGACAGTGCGTTCCCATCCCTTCCAGACTGTTCACTTCCTGCCAGGAAGGATAGGTAGGGAGGAGGAAGGTATTGTCAAACCCCAGCTCCTTAAAAAAATCGACATCGGCTTCCGAAACGCAGGCCAGCAACAGGTTCTTGGGAAGCGTAGGCACATACTTTTTAATCAGTCTGCTTTCCGTGGTGTAGTACAGTTTTTTAAAAAGGTCGGAGGTGGCGCGGGCAAGTTCCTTATAGTACACTTCCTCATTGTTGTGCATCCGTACACAGATCATGCGGTTGCCGCCGATAAAGGGGATGATACCGGTGCAATGCAATCCCTCCAGCAATACCGGGTAATTATCCTTTGATAATTGCTCAGCCAGCTCCTGGTTGACCCTGGAGGAAACAATATAGGGGAGTGAAAGGTTGAGGCATTCTGTTTTTTTCCTGCGCTCATAAACATGAACTGATTCACAAAAGGCATTCAGCTCTTTGGGCACTCCTCTTTCGTTATAGCTGAAATAATGTAAATGAACTTTTACTCCCATCCGGTTAAAGGCCCGGATGCGGTTCAGCATGTCGATAACACCCCCGTAATCTGCGGGCCAGGGTACGTCCAGACAAACGATATGTAGGTGCAACTGCATTATAAATAAGGCGTGTATATTTTCATCAATACCTGTTTCTCGTGATCCCAGTTCAATTCCTTTTGCGCAATGATAGCATTATTTCTTGCTTTTTGCATGCTTTCTGCATTGTACAGGAAGGATTTCACTTCAACGGCCATTTCCCGTGGGGTACGAAAGTTTAAACAAAATCCGACTCCGTATTGTTCGATGATCTTTTTCACCTCAGGTAAGGCTGTAGCAGCCACAGGGATACCCGCCTGGATGTAATCAAAAAGTTTATTTGGCAGGCTTACCAGGAAATTTTCATCGCTGAATCCGTCCAGTGAAAAACCAAGATCGGCGTGTGGTGTGTATTGCTTTAGCTGATCGGGTGGCAGCTTGTCGATCATTTCTACCTGCGCTTCCAGTTCCCATTCGGTACGCTTTTCTTTAATGGTTTCCCAGAGCAGGCCACCACCAATATACACCAGGTAACAATCGTCCGGCATATAGCGCATCATTTCCAGCAGTTCCAGTCCGCCCCGTCCATGATTGATCCCGATCCCCTGCATCAGCAACACTCTTTTCCCGCGCCAGGAAGCCGGTCGCTCCATAAATTCAGCCGGCTGTGGAACAGGGAGGTTGCGGACCACGGTGACCGGTGTTCCGTATTCCTTTTGGTATTTTGCCTTTACCGCATCACTCACCGTATAAACCACCGGCAATTTTGGAAACAGATAATCCTCCAGTCGTTTCCAGAATCTTTTTTTTGCAGGCGAACCCGCCAGTTCAGGTACTCCGGTAAAATACTCGTGTGTATCATAGAACAGCGGTTTCTTCCTCCACTTTGACAAGAGGTAATTGGGCGCAAGCGTATCCAGGTCATTGGCCAGCAGATAATCCGTTCTGCAAAACAGCAGCCTGAAGAAAAGCCGGAGGTTGAATTCGGCATACTGCCATACCCCTTTTCTGAAAAAGCAGCGCATCCTTCCGGCCCGGAAAGGATAATGCCCCAATGGAAGGCTGTTGCCAAACGCCCGGCCGATGAGCACTACATCAAAACCCATTTCCCGGAGTGTGGTACAGATGCGTATCACCCGCTGATCGGTGGTTATTTCTGAGATAACGGATACTGTAATGCGTTTCTGACCCATGAATAGTTACAAAGCGTTTAGTATATGCCGGCTAATGGCGCTTGCGGCATTGCCCTTTCCAAAGACAGCTTTTTCAAAATCCGGTTCCAGCTGCTGCAATTGCTGAAATGCGTCTTCAATCATCCTGGTGTCCGGCGGGCAGGCGAGGCCTGCACCTGTTGTCAATATTTCCGGCCATACCGGGCGTTCCATTATCACCAGCGCTTTTTTCCTGGCAAAATACGCTTCACGACTTACACCACCACTATCGGTAATTATAAACGCCGCGTGCTGCAGAAACGCTTTCATCCGGGAATAGCCGAGAGGAGCAATGATCCGGAATGCTGCTTTTACAGAAAGCCCGGATAATTTCTTTTGCGTGTGCGGATGCAGCGGCATTACAACAGGGATCTGCTTATGGATATTGTTCAGCGCTGCGATCACTGCCTCCAGTTGTTCTTTGATCAGAATATGCTCTGCGCGGTGTATCGTACAGGCAATATAAGAGGAGAATTCCGGGCGGAAGGCCGCATCTTCCGGAAGCCGGAGATAGGCGTCCAGCATGAGGTCTCCGGTAAAGAAGCTACCGGCTTTTCCCGATCCTTCACTTTTTAACGTATCAAGGTTGTATTGTGTGCAGCAATAATGATACGACGACAGGCGGTCTGCGATCACCCGGTTCAACTCTTCCGGCACACGGAGATCTCCGTTCCGTACACCTGCTTCAATATGATGGAGTGTTTGCCCGCTTCGCGCAGCAGCGATTGCTGCCGCATAAGTGGTATTGGTATCGCCGTAGATCAGCACGGCATTATAGTTATTGGCAAACAGGTGGTCCCGTATTTGCCGGGTAGCTGCTGCGATAAAGAGATCAGGATCCGTATTGTCGATCTGAAGCCGGATATCGGGCGCGGGGAGTGCCAGCTGGTCAAAAAAGATCCCGCTCATTTCATGACTGGAATGCTGACCGGTGTGCAGGATGAACTGACGGGCCATCCCGCTTTCTGCAATCGCCTTGTACAATACCGCCAGTTTGATGAACTGAGGCCGGTTGCCTACTATATGAATGATCTTCTTCAGGCGGCAAATATAATAACAAAAACGGGTGAGGAGCAGAAAAGCCACTTCACCCGTTTTAACAACAATTCTTTCGGATCCGGTTTATTGTCCGCCCATTCCCTGCATGCCACCCTGGATGCTTTCCTGTTCGCCTTTCATATTCTTGCGTTTGAACAGGGATGCATCAAATTTTCCGAAACGATAGGCAAAATTCAAACGGAAAAATTGCTGGTCGCGGGTACGCACCTGGTGCTGGTTGAAGAAGCCGGAG
This sequence comes from Niabella beijingensis, assembly GCF_020034665.1. Taxonomy (NCBI): domain Bacteria; kingdom Pseudomonadati; phylum Bacteroidota; class Chitinophagia; order Chitinophagales; family Chitinophagaceae; genus Niabella; species Niabella beijingensis. Next base: position 1,647,188 of record NZ_JAIQDI010000002.1, read on the forward strand.
CTGGTATAGATATCGCTCTTGCGGGTCCTGAACAGGTCATTTACGCTAAGCGTAACAGAAGCTGCCTTCCCTTTCAGGAATTCATACTTCAACGCTGCATCCACCCCGTAATTCGGCATGGTGTATCCCTGGGCATTTCCACTTACTGTACCGCCCATAAATCCACGGCCGCCGCCGGAATTGTTACCGGCGCTGCCCCCGGGTGCCAGTACCGTTTTTGAATTATAATCGCCCGATAATTGTAATGTAAAGTTCCTGGGTAATTTAAAATCGTTATTGATCTTCCCGAACCAGCTATAGATCTGATCTGCAGTTGGAATAGAAGGATCATCAATATCAATTTTGGAAGTATAGATATTGATATTGCTGGTCAGGTCCCACCAGGGCGTGATCTTGTTCTTACCCACAGCTTCAAAACCTCCTACAAAACTGGAATTGGCATTGATATAGGTATTGACCAGTACCGGCTGATTATTGATCGGGTTGGTGTCTGGCGACTGGTACCGGGTGATCAGTCCTGAAGTTTGTTTATAATACGCCGACAGAATCAGGTTATTGTTGCGATTGAAATTATTGGAATAAGACAGCTCAAATGAGTTGGTGAACTCCGGTTTCAGGTTCGGGTTACCACGGCTAAGATTCAATGAATCGGAATAGTCCGTAAAAGGGAAGAGCTGGAAGAACCCGGGACGGTTGATCCGCCGGCTGTAATTCAGCTGCAGGTCCTGTTTGTCGTTGATCTTCTGACTCAGGAAAACACTCGGGAATAAACTTACAGGGTATTTGATATTAAAATGATTGCTGGTGGGTACCACGACGCCGTCTTTCTTTTCGGTAGAAAAAACGGTTCCGTCATAGTTGGAGCTTTCCAGCCGCACGCCGATCTGGTAACCAAATTTTTCCCCGATCTTGCTGGAAAAGTTACCATAGGCAGCCCATACCTGGTCTTTATAGTTGAACTGGGAAGACAGCAGCGGTTGTAATTCCAGCGCACCATCTCCCTGTATATAATACATATTGTTCAGACTGGAAACTTTGGTCTGATTCATCCGTACCCCGGCTTCCAGTTTGGAGTTGTCGGAAAGCGGGTTGGTATAATCCACCTGGCCGGTCATCCTTTCATTGTTTCCGTTTCCTATTTGTTGCTGGTTGAAAATTCCTGTCTGAGGTCCGGTCGCGTTGTCGAAGATCCTGTTATTAACGGTAGTCGTGTTGTCATTCTTGCTTTTATTATAGTTCATATCCGCCGTCAGCTGATGGCCGCTCTTGGGGAAATTATGAACATAGCCCAGGCTTCCGCCCAGGTTGCGGAAACTGAAACTTCCGTTGGATTCCCGGATGGTTTTAGAATGCGCTGCATATCCGTCCGCCAGTGTATCCACAAACAGGTCGCTACCCGTATAATTATTGAATTTACCTTTAACCCCGATACCTGAAAGGGTGATGGTATTGCGGTTATCCAGGAAATAATCAAAGCCGGCGCGTCCGAACATAAATGTTCCTTCACCTATATTGCGGTCTTTTTGCAACAGGTTTCTTGTCGTGTCATTCAGAAGGGTAGAGCGCTCGGTAACCCCATCGGAAATGGACTTTCGCTGACCATAGTTGGCATTGGCAAAAATGTTGAATTTTCCCTGCCGGATATTTACGTTCCCACCGGCATTGAATTTTCCACGCTGATCGATCCCTGCTCTGACATTCCCGCTGTAGCCAACTCGTTTTGTTTTCTTCAGAACAATGTTCAGGATACCGGCTGTTCCGCCGGATGCATCATATTTTGCCGAGGGGTTGGTGATCACTTCAACGGTCTCGATCTGATCGGAGGGGATCTGATCCAGCGTAAGGGTAGTAGGCCTTCCATCCACGAAGATCTGCGGACTGCTGTTCCGGATGCTGATGTTGCCGTCGATATCTACGTTTACAGAAGGAATATTTTTCAGCAGGTCAGTAGCTGTTCCGCCTGCAGCCATCAGGTTGTTCTCTACATTATACACCTTGCGGTCGATGCCCAGACTGACGGAAGGTTTGGATCCGACAACCGTTACTGCGGATAATGTCTGGTTATCGATTCCCAGTTTGATATTCCCCAGGTCCTTGTCGAGGTTATTGAGCAGGGATGCCATGTCCCGGTTGCCCTGTTTCAGCTGGGCCGGATCAATAAAGAAGAATGGTTTTTTATAGGTGGTATAACCGATACCGGATATTTCAAGCAGGTAACGGCCCATTGCCGGAACCCCGTCCAGGCGGAATTCCCCGTTTGCCTTGGTGAGCATCCCGGTTACCACTGTTGTTTTGGGCTGACCGGAAGCCGAGTCTTTTCCTACCTGTAGTAATTGTATAGAAGCTGCATCAATTCCTTTGCCTGTGGCCGAATCAACTACTTTTCCATAAAGAGAGCCTGTAGGCATCTGCCCGTTCTGCGCATACATCCCGATGGACCATAAAAAGGCTACCGCCAGGATTAACTGTTTTTTCATCAAAAATTATTTTAGTGCTTTAGACGCGTAATTAAATCAATTCTTGTTACCGTGTTCAAAATATTTGACCAGCGCCCACATACTGGTATAAAGCGAACATTCAGCGGATAAAGAAAAAGAAAAGGAAGATCAGGTTGACAAGGCCGATCAGTAACCCGTACAGTAAACCCGCATTCCGGTAGCGTTTCAATGGTGCTGCCGCCGCATCCCTGGCCAGCAGGGAAACAGGATTCTGTGTTAAGTGTTTGACGACCAGTTGTTCGGGATCGAGTTCATTTTTTACACCCTCCGTGATCTGAAGCATCACCTGGGGAAACAGTAGTTTAAGCTGGTTGATAAAGACCTCCCTGATTTTGTCGGTGGTCTTGTTCCCGACGAACATGGCCAGCATGGGGATTTCTTCTTTTAGTTTTATATTTAAAAATTCATCTATGTGTTTTTCTATGGCAGGCATGGCTTTTTCGATGAGCCGCGGATCGCTGATCTTTTCTTCGATGTTAAACCCCTGGCTCATTGCAGCCCCCGCCCAGCGGCCGGCAGCCTTCGCCAGTTTTTCATCCTGGCGGGGAAGGTACCGGTTCAGGAAATAATTTGCTGCTGCCAGATGGATCAGCCAGCCTGTGCCGGCAGAAAGCGGTAGCAAAAGAAGTAACCAATAGGACATGAAAATAAATTTTGTTCCTTGAGGTGCTTATAAAAAAACCCCGAATCATAATTCGAGGTTTTCTTTATCCAGGGTGGCTAACCGGGTTCGAACCGGCGACCCTCAGAACCACAATCTGATGCTCTAACCAACTGAGCTATAGCCACCATCAACAGGGCTGCAAATGTAAATAAAAAATAAATACAACGCGTAAGAAAATCCATATTTTGGAGCGAAATCTTTTGATCCGGAGCGCACAACTCAAGAAATTTTACCATTTTGTTGTCTTAAAAAAGAATGATGAAATACGTAAGTCATCGTTTTTAATGTTAATTTTGGTAATGCGTGGTTTGTTAAAGTATATATTGAATATGAAAAGATTACCGTTTATACTGTTGATTGTATTGCTGACAGGTTCGTTCTTTGCGTTCAAATCTTCTGTAGCAAGAACTCCTCCCGGCAAATATGAACAGATTATGGGGCTGGTGGGGCAGTTGCTGGTGCAGGGGCATTTCAGTCCGCAGAGCATTGATGACAATTTTTCAAGAAAAGTTTTTGATAAGTTCATGAGCGATCTGGATTTTGAAAAAAATATCTTTTTGAAATCCGATTACGATTCGTTGGGAGCGCTTTATGCCACCCGGATCGATGATGAAATAAAGGGAGCTCCCGTACAAAGCTTCCTGGCGATTTCCGCTGTTTTTGACCGGCGGATCCGGGAAACTGCGGGGTGGAGCCAATCGATCCTGGCGAAACCGTTTGACTATACAACAAACGAATCCATCCTGCTGGATTTTGATAAGCTGCAATACCCGGTAAGCGAAAAAGAGCGTGAAGACCGCTGGAGAAAGAAGCTGAAATACCTGGCACTTGAAAAATATGTGGATCTGGTTGACGAAAAGAAAGCCAACAAGAATCAAAAAGATTATGTCATCAAAAGTGATACGGAGCTGGAAAAACAGGCGCGTAGCAGAACCGATACCGTGATCGGCCGCTTATTCGACCGCTATAAGGTGAAATATACCGATGATGACAAGTTTGATATGTTTATGAATGCCATTGCCAACACCATGGATCCCCATACCAGCTTTATGGCGCCGGTGGACAAGCGGTATTTTGATGAAGAAATGAGTGGTGTATTCTTTGGTATCGGTGCTGCACTGCAGCAGGTGGATGGCAAGATCAAGATCTCTTCGCTGAATGCGGGAAGCCCGGCAGAAAAATCGGGACAGCTGCAGAATGGTGATATCATTACAAAGGTAGCCCAGGGCGACGGACCTGCCGAAGACCTGATGGGATATAACGTTCAGGATGCGGTAAAACTGATCCGGGGTAAAGAAGGTACGATCGTAAAACTTACGGTGCGTAAAACAGACGGAACCGTTAAGGAAGTAGCATTGAAACGGGAAAAGATCGAAAATGATTTTGATACCTATGCAAGAAGCGCGATCATTAATGATCCGGTAAAGCACACCAAAGTAGGTATTATTTATCTTCCGGAATTTTACGCGGCCTTTGATGACCCCAACGGACGCAGGAGTTACCTGGACGTGGCAAAAGAAGTGCAGAAGCTGAAGGATGCGCAGGTGAACGGGATCATTATTGACCTGCGGTATAACGGCGGAGGCTCTTTATATGATGTGGTGCAAATGGTGGGCCTTTTTGTAGGCAAGGGTCCTGTGGTGCAGGTGAAAGACCGCATCAACCGGGCCAATGTCCTGGATGTAAAAGATGAGTCGGTGCTCTATGATGGCCCGCTGGCGGTTATGGTGAATGAATTCAGCGCCTCGGCCTCGGAGATCTTTGCGGCCGCCATACAGGATTATGGCAGGGGGGTGATCATCGGCAGCACTTCCACTTTTGGTAAAGGAACCGTGCAACGCAATTTCGGCCTGGATGCCAAGAATGGCATTACGTATGGTGAGTCTGATCTGGGGACTGTAAAACTGACCTTGCAGAAGTTCTACCGCGTAAGCGGAGGCTCTACGCAGCTCAAGGGGGTAGAGTCGGACATCGTACTGCCTAGTTATATGGACCTGCTGAAACTAAGGGAGAAGGATAATAAGGATGCATTGCCTTATGATGAGATCACCAAGGCACAGTACAGCCCCTGGAAAAGCAGCTGGAACCTTTCCGAGATAAAAACATTGAGTAATGAGCGGTTGAAAACAGACAGCGCTTTTAAGGTGATACAGACTAACAGCCAGTGGCTGGTGAAAGAGAATAATGAAAGCTCACTGAATATTGATAAATACCGCGAAGAGCGGAAGGCGATCAAGGCCAAGTCCGACCAGATGAATGCGGCTCAGAAACTAAAGAATAAAATGGATATCGCCCTTATTCCTGCAGAGGCGAACAAATTTGCCGGGGATAAGAACAAGGCCGAACGGGCCAAGCAATGGCTAAAAGGATTGAGCGAGGACATTTATTTAAACCAGGCCGCCAATGTAGTGGATGATATGGTGAGCATCGACCGGCTGGCGAAGAACGGAACACCCGTACATCAGTAATCTGTTCCAACTTATATTCTTAAACCGGCTCCCGTAAAAGGGCCGGTTTATTTTTTTTCTTTTTTTCCTAAATGATTGAAGGTACCGCCGCCAAGTCCATAGGTCCGTTTACCAAAATTTGTAGACAGGCTGTAGCTGGGGCCGTTATCAAAGGGGACTATCACCGCATTCTTTGTGTCGATGAGTCCCCAGTGGCCGTCTTTTTTGGCCATAGTGATGCCGAAGGAAAATGGCTCCACATCCTCATAAGCAAACGGAATAACAGTATTGTTATCACGATCTACCAAGCCCCATTTCTTGTTTTTCTTTACTGCAAATAACCGGTCCTGCCCGGTATAGGTCGTCATATCCGAAAAGCCTTTTACCTCTTCATATACAGCCGGGATGGTCAGTTTGCCGTCACCATCAAGAAAACCATAATTGTCTTTTATCTTTATTACTGCGGCATCGTTTATAAAAGCACTTAGCCGGGTCACGTCCTTAATGGTGTTTCTGACGCCTTCAGGACCGGCAATGAGAACGCTGCCATCGCTTTTCTCGGCAGCCACCACCCGGTCGCTGCCGGTTACAAAATCAAATGTACCCAGTTGTTGTTGCTGGTTGTTCAGCAGGAGAAAGGGCGTGTTTTCATCTTCCCGGGCACTTACATAGGATCCGTTTATCTTTTCCAGGCTGTAGTAGGGTAGTTTTTCCAGTGACGGTTTTGAAGGGGCCAGGTAATAATAGGCCTGATCATCTTCATAATAGTAATCATTTATTGCCGTCAGCGGCTGGTTGAACCGGGCAAGCTCTTTACCTGCATTATCATAAAAAAAGGTGGTATCCCCCTGGCTGGATGCATGTATGGCAGCAATGTACCCGTTTCTGAAACTCCGGGTCCCGCTTTTTTCTTCACTGTTTTTCTTTATAAAAAGCCGCACCCCGTTTATCATCCCTTTATATTGGGCAGTGTAATACCGCATGTCCGACCGGGGAATATTTTTTACCAGCTGTTCCGCCTCCTTTTTATATTTCTCTTTAAAAATCGCATTGTCCAGCGTGCTGTCCTTTATAGCGTTTTCAATCAAAGTTGCGAGGGGGGCTTTTAGCGGAGCGAAGACGGTTTTGTATTGTTCTGGTTTGTAAGTACCGGAGCTGCTGCTTTTGCTATCGATGACTTTCCCCGCCTTATTGAGGCCTTCATAAAACTCGGGGGCAATGGTGTTGTCGCTGGTGAACCAGATGGTATTCCGGTCGATCCGGTCGATCTGTATCTTTTTATTCTGATAAGTGGCTGCAGGTTGTTGTGCCGTAAGTACGATCTCATCAAAACCGGAAACAGCCTTAAGGTTTTCCGTTACTTCAATACTGTCGATACGTTTACGATAAGGCCATGTTTCAGAAAAATTATAATCTACAGCCAGGGCATCCCCGTTGGCTGTTGTACCATCGTAGAAATATACCTTGTTCACTTTCGTAGTGATCTCAAATGCGGCTCCCCGCATTTCGGGAGCATCATGGTTCCTGTCGAATGCGATCTCAGATCCTTCGCGGGTGATCGTCTGTTTGAATGTCCGTGGTGTTGCGAGGGCCTGTTTCAGCGCGTTTGATCCCGCGGCAGCGTCAAAATGATATCCGGGCATAAGGGTTTCCTCCTTCGGATCTATTACGCGCGGAGCGTCCTGTTTAAAAAGCGATTCCATTTTTTCCAGCCGCTCCAGTGTTTCCTTAAATGTTTTAAATTCTTCAATAATGGCAGTGTTGGATTTATTGTCGAATGCTTCCACATAGTCATCGTACTGCTGTGCCTTGCTGTCTGGTATCATCAGCAGGCTGAAAAGGAAAATAGTGATTGCTTTCATGTTAACGGATAAATTTTAATTCCTTGCCGGATTTGTACATATAAAAACTAAAACCACCTGCCTGGTTCTTGCCGATGGCGCGCAACATGTGCCGTTGCGTTCTGGGTCGTGCGTATACCAGTTTGCCGTCATCGCTGAATTCAAGATCAAAGTCTTTTTCGATCCGGGTGATATTGGTATATTCAAATAACCCCATCCAGGCCTCCCAGTCTTCCACCAGCCGGGAGGGGTTCATATTGTAGATGCTTCTCACACGCTCTTCCTCTTTTTTGATCAGGAGATCATTAAAACCGGAAGCATCCTTATTAAGAATGGCCTGCGATAATTTTCCATACAGGGCAAGTACCTGTTCTTTGAGCTCCTTTTCCGTTCTCAGATCGGTTCCGTTGCTCCAGCCTTCCTGCTTATAACCGGTCTTGGTTTTTAGCTGGTATCCGCAGGTAATGGAAGGGCTGCCGTACTTTGGGTTTCCCATATAGCTGCTGTGTACCTCGCGGCCATCTTCCATCAGGGTGTCTGTTACATAGCCTTTGTATCCTTCACAAAGCGGATATTCCTCCTGCGCTTTCAACTCGCCCTGCCGTATTTTACCGGCATAAAGTGTGGCGCTGAAGTAGGATCGTTTCCCGATCACCTTTTCCGGAATACCCTGCTCGTCCACTCCCGGCTTTACCTCGATGTTTATAGAAAGACCATCAGCAGCTGATAAAATAAAAGGGTTCAGGATCAGCGAAGCTTCGGATGCAATTGTTACAGGGACCCCGTTTACACGAACGCTGACAGTAGTATTATCGGTATCAAGCTGGAGGTAATAGATGAGTCCGCTTGTATCGGATGGTATCGTTTTTGACAAAAGCGGGTAGGCATAGGCGGCAGATTGTTTAAACCTGCGTTCGAGCTGAGCGGAGGTGTTCTTGCCGATCGCTGTTTCACTCTCCGCTTCGATGGATAAATGAAAATTTTCTTCTGCTGTTTTTGCTTCGAAGCTGATCCCGCTGTAGGATTCTTTTCGCGTGAGCAGGTTTCCGTATTGCTTTTTTGCCTGCTCGATCAAACCACGCAGCTTTAAGGACTGATTCTTTCCAATAGTCAGTTTCAACTCCTGTTCATAAAGCGTGATTTCGTATACTTTCATCCCTTTGTAAAGCGCGGAGTCCAGGAATATATAAGCGTATTGCGCCTGGTAGCTCTTTGCCGCGGTTTGTTCTGCCTTGGCTTTTTTGAAATATGCGGCAAGGGTAGGGGCGTCGTTGATGACGGAAAGATCCGGCAATTGTTGTGTGTTTGCAGTAACGGTATAAAATAAAAAGCAGCAGCTGATCCAAAGTGATTTTAGTAGGTATGTATGCATCATAAATAGGCGATCCGGTTGTTTGAGCGCAAAAATAACGGAAAAGAAAGGTTAAAAAAAACCGGCGCAGCGGCCGGTTTTAAGATATGGGTGATTTGGTTTATTTGCTGTTAAAAAACAAGCTGGTTGAGGTACGCGGCCCCTTCTTTTACACACTCAAGCGGCGTTTTTTCATATGCCTCCTGCTCCAGGATATAATGTTCCATACCCTCTGTACGTGCTGCGGCAAGGATCGTTTTAAAGTCGATCGATCCCGTTCCCACGATCACGCTTAGGTTGGGTTCTCCCTGTTGAGGTACGGCGCCTTTTTTACGGTCTTTTACATGACAAAGCTTAAATCGTCCGTTGTATTTCTTTAACCAGGCGATGGGATCCTGTCCGGCGGTCACCACCCAGTAAATATCCATTTCGTAATCCATCAGGCTCTTATCGGTGTTCTGCATAAAAATGTCCTGCGGGTATTGGCCGTCCTGCAACCGGAAACTGTAATCATGGTTGTGATAAGCAAAGCGGATGCCGTTCTTTTTACAGGTTTCTCCGGCTTTATTAAATGTATCTGCAAGCTTTTTATAATCGTCCAGTGTTTTCTGCGGACCAACATAAGGGCAGATGAGATAGCTCATCCCGATCTCCGCCGCTTCAGCTGCTTTGCGTTCGAAATCCTTGGTATAGTCGCAATGGCTGCTGACGATCTTCATGCCGAGGCCGTCCACATATTCTTTAAAGCCTTTGTTGCCCAGGCCCCAGAACATGCCATCTGCTCCTTCATAACTCTCGATCTCTTTATACCCGAAGCCTGCCAGCTGTTTCAATATCCCTTTGGGATCCTTGGGAAGATCGTCCCGGAGGCTGTACAATTGAATGCCTACCTTGGAGATGCTTCCGCGGGCAGCGGAAGAGGAGGCGTTACAGGCGGTGTTCAGGGCCGAACCCAGCATCAGGCCCAGTGCGGCGCCTCCTGATCTTTTTAAAAACTCTTTTCTATTATACATAACTTCTGTTTTTTGTACATAGGATATTAAATATCACATACCGTAATGGCATCCTTTAACGCCTGTTTCCGGTCCTCTGCTGTTTTACCCGTGGGAATAAATTCCTGCGCCACGTATCCTTTAAAGCCGGTGGCAGCGATCGCTTTCATAATGGCGGGGTAATTCAATTCCTGGAGCTCGTTCAGTTCATGCCGGCCGGGAACACCTGCCGTATGGTAATGTGCAAAATGCTGGTGGTGCGCACGGATATTGGCAATTACATTTCCCTCATCCACCTGCATATGATAGATATCGTAAAGCAGTTTAAAGTTTTCAGAGCCCAGCCGTTTGCAGAGCTCAACACCCCATGCGCTATGGTCGCACATGTAGTCGTGATGGTCCACCTTACTGTTGAGCAGTTCCATCACGAGTGTTACCTGGCGTTTCTCTGCATGCGCCAGGATCTTTTTCAGGCCATGCTCACAGTTTTTTAAACCGGTTTCATCATCCATTCCGCGGCGGTTGCCACTAAAACAGATCAGGTTCTTATAACCGGCCTTTGCCACATATTCGATGTGATCCGTATAATTTTTTATGAGCGTACTGTGAAAATTGGGTTCATTCCAGCCATCCACCAGGTTGATCTCTGCCCCGTTGCACATACTGGAATAAATACCGTTCTTTTTCAGTACATCCCAGTCTTTGGGCCCCACCAGGTCGATGGCGGCAAAGCCCAGTTCCTTCACCATGTTGCAAAGCTGTTCCAGCGACAGGTCGCCGTAGGTCCACCGGCATACACTGTGATTGATATTACCATTTAAGCTCATTCCTTTTCTATTCTTTTTTAAAGCCGTTCCCCAGCTTGCCGTACCTCCGGCAAGGGCAGCAGCTATTGCAATTGTTTTGATCGCTTTTCTACGTTGCATGACCCGTCGTTATTGAACGCTCTCTGTTTTTTTGCTGTTACGGAAAAATAACAGGAATAATACAGCCACGATGGCTGCAATAATTGCGGGAACGATCCATACATGCTGCCAGAAATTTCCAAACTGTGTGATCCGTTCCGCATTCTGCGCGTCTGTAAGCACGGCACCATTTTCCAGTTTCGCAGGGGCGAGGTCTGCATAATGCTTTCCAACATATCCGGCCACCCAGAAGCCGATCAGCTGCCCGATACCATAGGTTGCCAATGTGATGAGGCCCTGGGCCGAGCTCTTGTATTTTTCACCGGCCTTGGAATCGGTATAGATCTGTCCGGATACAAAGAAGAAGTCATAACAGATACCATGCAGCGCGATCCCGAGGATCAGCATAAAGGCCATTTCCCCGGCATTGCCATAGGCAAACAGCAGGTAGCGTAATACCCAGGCAAACATACCTACAAGGATCGTCAGCTTAAAACCAAAACGCTTGAAGAAAATTGGGATCAGCAGTAAAAACAGTACTTCGGATGCCTGGCCGATGGTCATTTTTGCCGTAGCACTTTTCATGCCGATATCTGTGAGAAAGGGGTTGGCATTCGAGTAATAAAAAGCCAGGGGAATACAGATCAGTATAGAGGAAATAAAAAATATAAGGAAGTTCTTATCTGCCAGCAGCTTTAACGCATCAAGTCCCAGAATCTGAGTAACGCTTGCAGAGCCCTCTGCCTTCTTGGGCGGAGTTTTAGGCAGTGTAAAACTAAAGATACCCAGAAGTCCGGAAGCTATGGAAGCCATCAGGAACGTGTTGCGCAGTGTATCATGCGCCGCGTTGTTTTCCACGTCATCCCATTTGAGCAGACTGATAATAATACCGGCAATGATCCAGCCGATGGTACCCCAGATGCGAATAGAAGAAAATTGCTTTTCCGGGTTGGTCATCTGACGGAAGGATACGGAGTTCACCAGTGCCAGCGTGGGCATATAAAGGATCATATATCCGAGGGCATAGGGATAGAAGACCGTTACATCTTCGGCTTTGAACATCATATACATGAGTATCGCGCCGGCTATATGTAAAAAGCCGAGAATCCGCTCCGCATTAAAAAAACGGTCTGCGATCAGGCCGATAATAAACGGTGCAATGATGGCCCCATAAGATTGGGTGGAGAACACTTTGGCAATATCCAGCCCGTCGGCTTTCAGGTTCGCTCCCAAAAATGTTCCCAGGGTTACAAACCATCCTCCCCATATAAAGAATTCGAGGAACATCATCAAAGACAGTTGGATCTTAATGCTGGATTTCATACTAATGCTTTCGTTAATGATTGAAACTAAAAAAATGATTTAGACGCTAAATGTACTATTTTTTCATTCTTGAAAATAATTATGCTGATTTTTTTTCAGCACCCAAAATTAAAGGGGCAGCCCCAAACTATTTTTATAAAAATACCGTTCATATAATAGAAACCGGGGAAAGTGTTCATAATACACGAAAAACTGAATTGTTTCATTGAAAGTTTTGTATTTTTAGCCGGTCTTTCCGAAAAATAAATAACGATAAATATGACTACGCTGAAAGGACCTGGTATATTCCTGGCACAGTTTGCCGGTGATCAAGCTCCCTTTAATACACTGGAATCGATCTGCACCTGGGCCGCCTCACTGGGCTTCAAAGGGGTACAGATCCCTACCAATAATGATCAGTTCATCGACCTGCAAAAAGCCGCCGAAAGCAAGACCTATGCCGATGAGATCAAAGGCATCGTTAATGCCTGCGGGATGGAGATCACCGAGCTGTCCACCCATTTGCAGGGACAGCTGGTGGCTGTGCATCCGGCCTATGACCTGTTGTTTGATTCTTTTGCACCGGAATCCGTTCGTAATAACCCGAAGGCCCGTACCGAATGGGCCATTCAGCAATTGAAATACGGAGCAAAGGCCTCCCAGAACCTGGGACTGAATGCGCATGCCACTTTCAGCGGTTCTTTATTATGGCATACATTTCATCCCTGGCCGCAACGTCCTGCGGGGTTGGTGGAAGAAGGTTTTGCCGAACTGGCAAAACGCTGGACCCCCATCCTGGATTATTTTGATGAATGTGGTGTGGATGTTTGTTATGAGATCCATCCGGGAGAGGACCTCTTTGATGGCGATACTTACGAGATGTTCCTCGAAAGAGTGAACAACCATCCCAGGGCCTGTCTGCTGTATGATCCTTCACATTTTGTATTGCAATGTCTGGATTATATCGAATACATCGACATCTTTCACGAGCGGATCAAAGCATTTCATGTAAAAGATTCCGAGTTCAATCCCACAGGAAAAAAAGGTGCTTTTGGCGGGTACCAGCCCTGGCTGAAAAGAGCAGGACGCTACAGAAGCCCGGGTGATGGCCAGGTGGATTTCAAAACCATCTTTTCAAAACTGGCAGAATACGATTTTAAAGGCTGGGCGGTAATGGAATGGGAATGCTGTCTGAAACACCCGGAAGACGGTGCAAGGGAAGGTGCGCAGTTCATTAAAGATCATATCATCCGTGTAACAGATAAAGCTTTTGACGATTTTGCAGCTACCGTAAAAGATGATGCGTTAAATAGAAAAATTTTAGGAATCAATTAATATCTTTATAAAAAAATTCAAACAAACAGACAGAAACATGAAGAAAGTTATTTTGTCGGCGGCCATCCTGGCCACAATAGCGGCGGCATGCGGCGGGGGAGAGGAAAAGAAACCCGGGGGTACTGAAACAACGACCACTGAAAAAACAAATGATGCCTCGGCGAATCCCGATTACCAGGCCGGACTGGCATTGGTGGGGCAGTATCAGTGTATTACCTGTCATAAGATCGACGAAAAACTGACCGGCCCCGCCTATAGGGATGTTGCCAATAAATATGCTGGTGCGGATGACGCTACCATCACCAAGCTGGCACAGAAAGTGATCTCCGGAGGCAGTGGCGTTTGGGGAGAAATTCCGATGACGCCGCACCCGAACGTGTCCGAAGCTGACGCAAAAACAATGGTGAAATATATCCTCGCTCTAAAAAAATAACCGATAAAATTTGATCATGACAAAATCGTTTTTATTCGCTCTGGGACTGGGTTTCATGGCCTGTTCCTGTTCCGGTCAGAAACAGGGACAAACCGGTACTGATGCCCCTGCAAATACGCTGAGCAAAAAAGAAAAAGCTGCCGGATGGAAATTGCTGTTTGATGGAACCTCCACCAGCGGATGGCATACCTATGGTGAAACCACGGCGGGCACCGCATGGAAAGCAGTTGATGGTACCCTGGAACTGGATGCCGATGCAAAGTCAGGCAGCGCTACAGGCGGCGACCTGGTGAGCGATGAAGAATATGGCAACTTTGAGCTTCAGCTCGACTGGAAGATCTCACAAAAAGGGAACAGTGGTGTTTGCCTGTATGTGATCGACAATAAGGAAAAATACAAATATATGTGGTATACCGGTCTGGAAATGCAGATCCTCGATAACGACGGACATCCGGACGGAAAGATCACCAAACACCGTGCAGGCGATCTGTATGATATCATCAAAAGCAGCAGCGAGCCGGTAAAAGCAGTGGGAGAGTGGAACCATGTGGCAATAAAAAGCCTCAACGGCAAACTGGACTTTTTCCTGAATGGTGTTCATATTGTTGATACCCAATTGTGGGATGATAACTGGCGCACGCTGGTAGCCGGAAGCAAATTCAAGAACCTTCCGGATTTTATGGCCTTCAAATCAGGACGCATCGGTTTGCAGGATCACGGCAATACCGTTTGGTTCCGTAACATCAAAGTAAGAAGATTATAATCCAACACATACCGGATTATGCGCGCTTTCCGAAGATTCAGCTGTTGTCTGACGCTGGCGTTTGTACTGCTGGTCGCTCAATATGATGCAACGGCACAACAATCGCACGCAACCTTCTCTATCGGCGATTCCAGTTTCCTGCTGAATGACCGGCCGTTCGTTATCCGGTGCGGGGAAATGCATTATACCCGCGTGCCCCGTGAATACTGGCGGCACCGGCTGAAGATGGCGAAAGCCATGGGGCTGAACACGGTATGTGCGTATCTTTTCTGGAATTTTACAGAGCGGGAACCCGGAAAATTCAACTGGAGCGGTCAGGCGGATGCTGCGGAGTTCTGCCGGATGGCTCAGCAGGAGGGACTCTACGTGATCCTGCGTCCGGGGCCTTATTCCTGTGCTGAATGGGAGTTTGGCGGTTTCCCGTGGTGGCTGCTCAAAGACAAAAGTATGAGTGTCCGCACGCAGCATCCGCAATACCTGGAAGCATGCAGGCGGTACCTGCTGGAAGTAGGTAAACAACTGGCACCGCTTCAGATCAGCCAGGGAGGCAATATCCTCATGGTGCAGGTGGAAAATGAATACGGAAGCTTTGGTTCAGACAGGGAATATATCGGACGGATCCGGGATTATTTAAAAGAAGCGGGTTTTACGGTTCCTTTCTTCACCTGTGATGGCCCGGTACAATTAAAGAATGATGTCCGTCCGGATATCTTTGCCGCAGTGAATTTCGGAGGTAATCCTGAAAGCGGCTTTAAGGCATTGCGCGCCGTACAGGCAAAGGGACCATTAATGTGCGCCGAGTATTATCCCGGCTGGTTCGACAGCTGGGGAAGACCGCATCACACAGGGGCCAGTCAACGCGTGATTGATGAACTGAAATGGATGCTGGACCATAATGCATCTTTCAGTATTTATATGGCCCACGGCGGCACCACCTTCGGCACCTTTAGCGGTGCCAATGCGCCTCCTTATCTGCCCCAGACCAGCAGCTATGATTATGATGCACCTATTAATGAAGCCGGCAACGCCACGCCCAAATTTTACGCTATCCGGGAATTGCTGCAGCAATACCTGCAACCGGGCGAAACGCTTCCGGATGTACCAATGGCAACGGAAGCACAGCCGCTGCCCGCAATACAGTTTACCGAAGTGGCTTCCCTGTGGAAGAACCTGCCGGCTGCTGTGACCGCTGATACGGCCCTGCTGATGGAAGACCTGAACCAGGGATACGGTGCGGTGCTGTATGAGACCTTATTGCCCGCAGGAAGCGCCGCTACCCTTCAGTTTGCAGACCTCCATGACTATGCCGTCGTACTGATCAATAAGAAACAGGTGGGGACCATCGACCGGAGAAAAGGCAATTTTACACTCAGTGTGCCGGCCCGCGCGAAAGCAACTTTGCTCCAGGTGCTGGTGGAGGCAACCGGGAGGGTGAATTACGGGCACCTGATGCACGACAGGAAAGGCATTCACGGGCCTGTGATACTGGATGACGGCAAGACCCGAAAAGAACTGCGGCAGTGGAAGAACTATCCCATTGCACTCGGCGATAAAAATATCCCTGTAACATATGAACCACTTTCTGCACCGGCACCTGCGGGCGCTGCTTTTTATAAAGCCCGTTTTCGTGTAACCGCGCAAAAGGATACCTATCTTGACCTGCGGAAATGGAACAAAGGACTGGTATGGATAAATGGTATCTGCCTCGGCCGCTACTGGAATATCGGTCCGACACAGACCATGTACCTTCCGGGCTGCTGGCTGAAGAACGGAGAGAACGAGATCATCATCTTCGACCTGCTGGGCAACAGCCGTCCCGGGTTGAAGGGACTGGATCAACCCATTTTGGATTCGGTGACCGAAAAACGGGCGGAGGCGCATAAAAAGTCATCACAGAAATGGAGCTTTTCTGCTTCAAAAGCGTATTACAGCGGCCGCTTCGAAGACAGTAAGGAGTGGCAGACCGCTTCCTTCAACCCTGTAGCTGCAAGATATGTTTGTCTTGAAGCATTGAATGAATTCAAAAACCAGCCCTATACTTCCGCAGCGGAGCTCCAGCTATTGACCCATGACGGGAAAGAGATCCCGCGTAATGCCTGGAAAGTGCTGTATGCCGACAGTGAAGAACTGGATGGCGACGACGGAAATGCTGCCAATCTTTTCGACCTGCAGTTTACCAGCATCTGGCACACCGAATGGCAGGACCATAGCCCGAAACATCCGCACCAGGTGGTGATCGATCTGGGCCGGTCTTACAAGATCGGAGGGCTGAAACTATTGCCACGCCAGGATAATCCCAACGGACGCATCAAAGATTACCGCCTGTATTTTTCTGCAACACCGTTCAGGGGTTTGTGATCTGTTACAGGATAAAAACATTAAGGAATTGAGGGGCGCCAAGAGTCAAAAAACTTAACTACGCCGAACTTCTTAATGATTTAAAAAAGATACACAAGCAGCTCCCTCATTCATAAACACTAAGGAATTGAGGCACAGTAAATGTATTGTTTTGACCTGGCCCAGACGTTCGAAGCAGTATAAAATCCGGGTTTCGGTGCTCCTGTTGCAATTTACTTCTAACTATCAGTCTCCTTTATTTTTTCTTCAGCACCTTCATTGCCCTGCTGCGTACGCCGGGAGAAGCATGGGGGAGTATAAACTCCACCGCTGTTTTCAGCTCCGGTAAGATCTCCGGATAACTGTCCGCCATGCGGGACAATACACCTATGGCAAACGCCTTGGATGCGATGGTCTCATCTGGATCTTCAAGAATGCGGAAGCAGGCATCCATCACCGGTCCCTGGAACTTTTCAGGTATCCCTGGTCCCTGATCCATCAACCGGAGGATATTCCTTTTTACAGCCGCAGGCTGTTTGGGATCATTCAACAAGGAAATGATCTTTTTATAATAGGGATGGATCAGCTGCGGATAACGGATCACACAGTAGCTCATGGGCCAGGCCGCCCGTTGCACCACACGGGGCTCACCTGTTGAAAAGAGTAAGAACAATTGACCGAACCGTTTTCGATCATCACCGATCCATTCAACGATCGCTGCTACCTGCTCTTTTTTTATTGCAGCCGAAAATAAAACCGGAAGATTCATGACAATGGCATTAAAAGAAAAAAGCCGGGGATGCCGGCTTTTATTAAGTTAATCAGGGAAAATTAGTTTCTTCTTCCAAACAGACGCAGCAGCATCAGGAACAGGTTGATGAAATCCAGGTAGAGGCTTAACGCACCCATGATCGCCAGTTTCTTTGCATCGCCGGCAATCACATTGCCTTCCTGGTCGATCCCTTCACCGATCCTTTTTAATTTTTGTACATCGTATGCCGTCAAACCGGTAAATACGATTACTCCGATAAAGCTGATGATATAGCTCATGGAATCGCTTTTCAGGAACCAGTTTACAATGGACGCGATGATGATACCGATCAGCCCCATCATCATAATACGACCCATTGAAGTAAGATCCTGCTTGGTAGTATAACCCATTACGGCCATTACACCGAACATCAGTGCTGCGGTAAGGAAACAGCCAAAAACAGATGTACTGGTATATACCAGTAAAATGAAGCTAAAGCTGATACCGTTGATGGCTGAATAAATCAGCAATAATGCCATCAGCACGGGGGCAGATAGCCGGTTAAATGCGAAGGACATCAGCAATACAAAGCCGAGGGGAGCAAATATTGTGGCATAAAGCAACAATTTATTTGATATTATCGGATAAAGGAGCGCCTCATTTCCGGCAAAAAGATAGGCCACTACTGCAGTGATTCCCAATGCGACAAACATGTATGTAAATACATTGGCCAGAAAGGAGCGTGATTTGGAACCTACCGCTTCATTCCTTGAAAAGATACTGTCTGGTGTGCTTCTTGAATAATTGTCTTCCATTGTTTTGTCAATTTTGTACGTGAAAATAAGCGAAAAATGCTAGTTTACAAAAGATTAGATCGTTAAAATAATGCGGGAAATAAATGTTCCCGACGGGTCGATATCAATTAACAAATCCGGTCATTAAATGGTTCAGGATTACAGGAGCTGCGATTGAAATCGGGTACACCTGCGGGAAACGCCCCGACAGACCAGGTTGGGTACTGATGCCATCGTTTTGCTGTGTTTCTATTGCTGCGTCAATAATTTTTTATGTATGTCCATTACCTGTGCAATGAGGGGTACGGACCCGCCATTGTCGATCACAAAATGACAGCGGCGCATTTTCTCGGCTTCGTCCATTTGCTGTTTCATCCGTTCCCGTACCTGTGCTTCCGTAATATGGCTGCGCTCCATGGCGCGCCGGATGCGCAAGGCCTCGGGAGCCGTAACGCCGATCATGTAATCGACATACCGGTCGCTTCCGGTTTCAAAAAAAATGGCGGCCTCCTTGATGGCATAGGGGCTGGTCTGTTGTGCAAACCATTCCTGACTGTCGCGGATGGTGACCGGGTGCACGATCTGGTTGAGTTGTTTTAGTTTTTCGGGATCGCCGAATACCTTTGAAGCCAGCCATCCCCGGTCGAGCTGCCCGGTTTTATAACTGTCTGCGCCGAACAATCCGGTGATCTGTTCCCGGATCTCCGGACTGGTGTTCATCAGCCGTTTTGCGGCGGCATCGGCATCGTATACCGGGATGCCCAATGTGTGAAATACGGCAGCCACCAGTGTTTTACCACTTCCGATCCCCCCTGTGATACCTATTTTAAGCATGAAGTTTGTTTTTTTCTGATTTGCCACTGAAACTCAGAAACACAGATTTTATATCCTGCCGGGCACCTGCATCCATCGACCTCAAACAGTCTTAAAAAGCGTAAGTGTCTCAGCGGCTCTGTGGCTGTAAAACAGGATAATAAAAAACACGGCAAAATTACTGATTGCCGTGTTTTATTTCTTATTTATCAGCTATGTGCTGAAAGCTGACAGCCCATAGCTATTTAGCCGGGGTAGTGGTACCTTTATTCAGCTGGTTCGTCCAATCCATGCTGATGGCGGATTTTTCGATCTTGATATAGTTACCGGGGCTTACCTCGATGCTCAGGGTACCGTCTTCGTTTACCTGGTTGATCTTGCCATGGATACCGGCTATGGTTACTATTTTATCGCCTTTCTGAAGGTCTTCAATAAATTTTTTCTGGTTCTTTGCTCTTTTTGCCTGCGGACGGATGAAGAACAGCCAAAAAACAATGATCATCCCAAACATGAAAATCATTGTTGTCATTGATCCGAAGGGGCCAGCGGACTGTGCCTGTAATAATACATTTGTCATTTCTATTTACGCTTTGATTAATTAACTACTTCTACTTTAAAATTTAAAACGGATTCCGTGAAGGGTTTGGTATTGGCATGTACCACCATATTTTTGGTATGGGAGCCTTCTGATTGGCCTTCGCTGTTGAATTTGGCCACCACTTTTCCTTCTTCACCCGGCAGGATGGGCTTTTCCGGTTTTTCACCCAGGGTACAGCCGCATCCGGGGTTTACCGAAGCAATCACCAATGGTTTGTCGCCGGTGTTCTTGATCGTGAACGGAATTTCCACCACCTGGCCTTTTTTTACTTTACCAATATCTTTAAACGTGGAATCGACCCATACTGCGGTGGTAAAATTGGCTGAGTCGGTCAATGCTTTTTCTTTTTGAGCTGCAGAAACGCTGTCTTCGGTTGCTGAACCGGTTTTACCGGAAGTATTTTTGCAGGCAACCAGTGTGGCAGCAGCAATAAAAATAAGGAACCCCTTTTTCATCAGTTTATTTTTTATGTTTCTAATGGCCTGGTGGAACTCCGCAGCAAATCATTTCCTTTGGGAGAAAAGTGATCGGCTCCGTTTCCTTCTTTTTGAAGTGCGAAATTAGTTCAAAATCACCACTCTCAGGCTTTTTTGTAATCTGTTTTCTTTAACCGTCCTTCCTGTACCAGTTCTTTGTGGATGTTGTCCAGGATCCCGTTAACAAAATGTCCGCTCTGGGCGGTGCTGTACTCCTTGGCAAGGTCGATGTATTCGTTGATGGTCACTTTGGGCGGAATGGTCTCAAAATAAAGGAACTCGGCCACACCCATTTTCATGATCACCATGTCCAGCAGGGCGATCCGCTCCGGGTCCCAGTTCTTTAGTTTGGGTGTAATAAATTCCAGCAGGTAGTCGTTCTTTTCTGTTACGGTAGTTAAAAGGCTGTGGGCAAAGCGGGCCTTATCCGGGCTTACGATCTCCTGGAATTTAACTGAACCGGGCTTGTGCAGGTAGGTCTGCAGCAGCTGCACCACCATTTCACCGTCGTCGTTCCAGTTGGAGAACAATTCCTCGATGTGGGCGATAAAGTCTTCATTGCCCAGCATGTAATCGTTGAGAATAAATTCAAAGATCTTCCGGTCTTCCTGCTTACTTTGCTGATTTACTGATATATAATGATGATATTCAGAAGTTTTTACGAGTTGATTGTAAATTTTCTTTACCAGTTCTTCATCTACCAGCTGTTCCGGCTTTTCCTTTTTTACCTGTTCTTCCCAGAGCTTGTCTTCCAGGATCTGCCACAGCAGGCCGCTGCCGGCCAGTTTGGTATTTACATTCAGGTCGTGTGCAGAAGGGATGTACTTGCTGGCCCTTTTATGCGCATCCTTTTCCGCATAGCGGGCGATCTGCGTTATAAAATAGATCAGGTAAACGAACAGGCTGCGGGTTTGATTGAAATGCTGGTCTAAAATTTTAGAAGGATCGGGCGTTTTGGTGATTTGTTCTGTTTCCGTGCTGCATGCATAGAGGGTTTGCATCACCTTAACCCTTATATTTCTTCTGCTAATCATTGATTGAATGAACTCTTTTTGCGGCTGCGAAGATAGTTGATTTCTATTTTATTAAAGAAAAAACCAGCCGGAAATGCAATTTTGACATGTAAAGACCTGCAAAGTCCTCTGTTTTTTGGACGAATCCGGGGTTAAACTGAAAAATTTTCATTTAAAAAGGGCATGGCATATTATTTATGCTACATTAGCAGCCTTAAAAAAAGCATTTTTGGCACTTTAAATTAAAATTTTAAAAAACAATACGATTATGGCTAAAAAATCAACTGTTACCCCTTTGCACGACCGGGTAATTGTAAAACCAGCAGCAGCAGAAGAAAAAACCGCAGGTGGTATTATCATTCCTGACACTGCCAAAGAAAAACCCCAGCGCGGTACAGTAGTGGCAGCAGGTCCTGGTAAAAAAGACGAACCTGTAACAGTAAAACCAGGCGATACCGTATTATACGGAAAATATGCCGGTACGGAGATCCAGATTGGCGGCGAAGACCTTTTAATTATGAGAGAAAGCGATATCCTGGCGATTGTTTAATTTGAAAATTTGAAAATGTGCTAATATGAAAATGATTGGCCCTTTCAATAATTCAGATTAATCTTCAAATTCTAAAATCCTCAAATTTTCAAATTAAATAAAAAATGGCAAAGCAACTTTTCTTCAATATTGAAGCAAGAAATAAGATGAAAAAAGGCGTTGACTCTCTGGCCAACGCTGTAAAAGTTACATTAGGACCAAAGGGCCGTAACGTGGTTATCGAGAAAAAATTTGGAGCACCGGCTATAACAAAAGATGGTGTTACTGTAGCAAAAGAGATTGAACTGGAAGATGTAGTAGAGAATATGGGTGCGCAGATGGTAAAGGAAGTAGCTTCCAAAACTGCTGATATAGCAGGTGATGGTACTACAACTGCAACTGTTTTAGCACAGGCGATCATTGGCGAAGGACTGCGCATGGTAGCAGCGGGTGCCAACCCGATGGACCTGAAACGCGGTATCGACAAAGCCGTTTCACTGGTAGTGGAAAGCCTGAAGGCGCAAAGCCAGACAGTTGGCAGCGACAGCAAAAAAATCAAACAGGTGGCTACAATTTCTGCCAATAACGACGAGCAGATCGGTGAGCTGATCGCGCAGGCGTTTGGCAAAGTAGGTAAAGAAGGCGTGATCACTGTAGAAGAAGCAAAAGGTACTGATACTACTGTAGATGTAGTGGAAGGTATGCAGTTCGACCGGGGGTATATTTCTCCTTACTTCGTTACCAACAGCGAAAAAATGGAGGCCGAATTACAAAGCCCTTATATCCTGATCTACGACAAAAAGATCAGCACCATGAAGGACATCCTGGGCATCCTGGAAAAAGTAGCTCAAAGCGGACGTCCGCTGGTGATTATTGCAGAAGACCTGGAAGGTGAAGCGCTGGCGACACTGGTGGTGAACAAACTGCGTGGCACCCTGAAAGTGGCTGCTGTTAAAGCTCCGGGCTTTGGCGACAGAAGAAAAGAAATGCTGACCGATATTGCCATCTTAACAGGCGGTACCGTGATCTCCGAAGACCTGGGACACAAACTGGAAAGTGCAGACCTGGCTTCCCTGGGACAGGCTTCTTCAATCACTATCGATAAAGACAACACCATTGTTGTAGGCGGTAAAGGTAAAAAAGCCGATATCACTGGTCGTGTAAACCAGATCAAAGCTCAGATTGAAAATACCACTTCTGATTACGATCGCGAAAAATTACAGGAGCGCCTGGCTAAATTGAGCGGTGGTGTTGCTGTATTGTATGTAGGTGCTGCTACTGAAGTGGAAATGAAAGAAAAGAAAGACCGTGTGGATGATGCATTACATGCAACAAGAGCTGCGGTGGAAGAAGGCATTGTACCGGGTGGTGGTGTGGCTTATATCCGCGCTATTGAAAGCCTGGACGTAAAAGTAAGAGGCCAGATCGAAGATGAAGCAACCGGTATGGCGATTGTAAAACGTGCCCTGGAATCCCCTGTACGTACCCTGACTGACAACGCCGGTATCGACGGTTCTATCGTTGTTCAGAAGATCAAAGATGGTAAAGCGGATTTTGGTTTCAACGCAAGAACAGAAACTTACGAGAACCTGTTCAAAGCCGGTGTTATCGATCCTACAAAAGTAAGCCGTGTTGCGCTGGAAAATGCCGCTTCTATTGCCGGTATGTTGCTGACCACCGAGTGTGTGGTTGCCGACAAACCCGAACCCAAAACAGCAGCCCCTGCAATGCCGGGTGGTCCTGATATGGGTGGCATGGGCTACTAAGCACTTTCTTTTAAAGAATATAAAAACCGCTCCGGATTGCCGGAGCGGTTTTATTTTTGCAGGAGCCGATGGCTTTCTTATAAAAACAACGCTATTATGGATAACCACATCATCCGGCCTCTGACCGAAGCAACCACTGACCTGTTCATTGCTATGAAACAGGATTTTTTTGCGATAGACGGCTATCCCTTTGATGAGGCGGCCGCAAAGGAACTTACCCGTTACTTTCTTACACATCCTGAAGCAGGGCAGCTTTTTATGATCTATGATGAAACGGAAACGGTGATCGGGTTCCTGGTGCTGACCTTTATGCTCAGCTTTGAATTCGGCGGCCGGGTTGCTTTCCTGGATGAATTGTACCTGAACGACAGGGCCCGCGGAAAAGGGTATGGCAAATACGCAGTGAATTTTGTGAAGGAATATGCTGCAGAAAACGGCCTGAAAGTTATTTTCCTTGAAGTGGAACACCACAACGAGCGGGCCCGCCGCCTGTATGAGAGCAATGGATTCCGTGATCATCACCGGGATCTGATGATTTATCACCATTCAGAATAGTAGACAATTGGCCATCTCATAATCATGCATTTGCCCCATTAGGATCTTTGCCCAAAGGATCAATAATGACAAATTGATTATCTTTGTATAAACTGATTTTTATCATCATATAAGTCATTTTAGCTTAAGCCTAATTTAAATGAAAACAATCACTAAAATTATACTGCTTTCAACTGTGCTTTTTGCCTGCAGAAAGGATGAAACCCCAATTACAACTACTGAAGGAGGAGCGATTTTCAGATCTGTTTCAAAAATTAACCGTATCCAAATGGGAATCATACCAGCAGAGGCATATTATGATGGAAATGGAAATAAAATAGCAGATGGAAAAACCGACACCCTTTTTTCTCATTTTTTCTATAATAATGATAATTTACCTGTAAAGAGAATTGGTTTCTTTTTTTCGTTATCGGCTAGCTCCGTTTATTCAGATCGGTTTTCAAGTGATATCTATGATACCATTATTTATAAAGATAGATACAATATACAGGTATTTCAATACGGACACAATACTTTTAATTTCCAGGATCGTTCAAGACGGGACATTTATATTGAAAGCGGTCGCATAATACAGATATTAAAATTCTCAGATATTAATCCAGGTCAGGTTATAGACACTATAACGTTCATTTACGATCAGAAAGGGTTAGCAAAAGAAATACACAAAATGCCATCAGTTCTTACAACAAAGATATATCTAAAGGATCCTTCTGGTAATATAATTGAAAGACAATCTTCCAAGGTATATCGTGGAGAGGAACAGCCCGTGGAGAAAGTCATTGAAAAATGGACTTATCATAATGCCCAAAATATCTTTTTTGGTCAGGAGTGGCTGAAAATCTGGGACGATTTATTTGACAGGACCATATCTCCGGACCTTCCCAAATCTTATTCATCGGTTACATTTGACAAGAATGGCAATCCCATCCGGTGGCAGACCTGGGAAAATCAATAGCAAAATCCAATTGTATATTTTCCTTCTTATGCAATTTATCATATCTACTTAAGTTAATGTAATACAGAGTGAAAATACCTGTTTTTACTTTAATAAGTTGATTGCATAAAATACAATGCCTAAATAGTTTTTCAATTATTTAAACTTCGTAACCTGTGAACTTTGTGTTACCTTTGCACCACTTTTTGAAATCAACTAAATAAACTATTCGAATTCATGATCAGTGTTAAAGACCTGAAGCTGGCCTACGGTAAGCGGGTATTGTTTGAAGAGGTGAACCTGAATTTTACCAAGGGCAATTGTTACGGGGTGATCGGTGCCAACGGAGCCGGAAAATCTACATTTTTAAAGATCCTGAGCGGAGAGATCGAGCCTAATAAAGGGACCATCAGCATCACGCCGGGTGAGCGCATGGCGGTTTTGAAACAAAACCAGTTTGAATTTGACGATCAGACGGTACTGAATACCGTGCTGATGGGACATAAAAAAATGTGGGACACGATGCTGCGGCGGGATGCCATTTATGCCAACCCCGATGCGACGGAAGACGACTACATGAAGGCATCGGAGCTGGAAGCCGAATACGGGGAAATGGGAGGGTATGAATCCGAAAGTGATGCCGCTGCGTTCCTAAATGGCCTGGGTGTGAAAGATGAGCTGCACCAGATGCTGATGAAAGACATTCCGTCCAATATGAAAGTGCGGGTGCTCCTGGCGCAGGCCCTGTTTGGTAACCCGGACATCCTGTTGCTGGATGAGCCCACTAACGGACTTGACATAGAAACCATCGGCTGGCTGGAAAATTTCCTGGCCGATTATGAAAATATTGTACTGGTAGTGAGTCACGACCGTCACTTCCTGGATGCGGTTTGCACCCATGTGGCGGATGTGGACCGTCAGAAGATCAAGGTCTTCACCGGTAACTACAGCTTCTGGTATGAAAGCTCACAGCTGATGGCGCGGCAGATCAGCGATAAGAATAAGAAGCTGGAGGAAAAGAAAAAAGAACTGCTGGACTTTATTGCCCGATTTAGCGCCAATGCTTCAAAAAGCAAGCAGGCCACCAGCCGGAAAAAGGCTTTGGAAAAACTGGATTTCCAGGAAATTGAACCCAGCTACCGCAAATATCCCGGTATTATCTTCCAGCCGCTGCGCGAAGTGGGGAATCAGATCTTGAATGTTGAGAAATTAAGATCGGCAACGGAAGACCGCGTGTTGTTTGACAAGGTGACCTTTAGTGTGAACAAAGGGGATAAGATCGCCTTTATTTCAAAAGATCCGCTGGCGGTAACCCAGTTTTTTGAGATCATTAATGGTGCGGCAAAGGCAGATGCGGGTATTTTTGAATGGGGCACCACGGTTACTTCGGCCTACCTTCCTATAGAGAACAGCAAATTCTTTCAGTCTGATTTAAACCTGATGGACTGGCTGCGGCAATTCGTACCACCTCATGTTACGGATGTTGATGAGCCTTTCCTTCGCGGATTTTTGGGTAAGATGTTGTTTGGCGGGGAAGAAGTACTTAAAAAAACGAATGTACTAAGCGGGGGAGAGAAAGTGCGCTGCATGGTGAGCAAGATGATGCTGCAAAATCCCAATGTGATCATCCTGGACCAGCCCACCAACCACCTGGACCTAGAAAGCATCCAGAGCTTTAACGAACAATGTACGGTGTATAATGGTATTGTACTGTTTACCAGTCATGATCATACATTTATGCAAACGGTGGCCAACCGCATTATTGAACTGACCCCCAAAGGCATCATCGACCGGCTGAGCACTTTTGATGAATACCTGGAAGATGAGCGGGTAAAAGCATTGCGTGAAGAAATGTATGCATAAGCATCATTGAACAGATAGTAAGGAACGGAGCTCTGCGGCTCCGTTTTTTCGTTTTAAACGGCAATGGTCTGGTAAAACAGCAAAATCCGGGTTTTATGTTCACACGGGAAGCGGGATCTTTGGCGGAAATCAACAGATATGGATATAAGAAATTGTACCCCGGAAGATCTGGAGGCCATTCAGCAATTGTATACGGCCGCAAGAAACCTGCAGGCCGAGCGGAAAATGGTGGTCTGGCCTGCGTTTGACAACCCGTTCATAAAAAATGAAATCGCAGAAAAACGGCACTGGAAGATAGTTGCAGATGGCGTCCTGGTATGTAACTGGGTCATTACTTATACAGACCCTTCGATCTGGGGCGACAGGGATAGAAATGATGCTGTATTTATACACCGCATCTGTACTCATCCGGCCTATCGGGGCAACCGGTATATTGATGCCATTACAACCTGGGCCAGGGCACATGCCGCACAACTGGGGCGGCGATACGTGCGCCTTGATACCCTTGGCAATAATCAGAAGCTGGTCCGCCACTATACCGCGGCAGGATTTACGTTCCTGGGCATCGTAACACTTACAGATACCCGGCAGCTGCCCCTGCATTACCAGCTGGAACCACATTGCTGCCTGTTTGAAATAACAGTGTGACCGATACCGGTTGCGCAGGATGACCGCCGGGCGCAACAGTGCTGCCACTTATAAAAATTTCTCCTGTTGTTTGCGCCAACAACCCTTTCTTTGCGGAATTAAGTATTGCTTTAGCGGTGATCCGCTTTATAAAACGACCAATAAATTTGAATAAAATGCGTAGAAAATTTTTCCTGACTGTTGTGCTGTCCGTAACCGTTGCCGGCAGCAGCTGGCTGCACGCCCAGGACGACCTGATCAAAAAGATCAGTGGTAACAGCAGCGACAGCACCGGCTTCCGGTTCACCAACAGCATCAATCTTGCGGTTACACCGGTGGAAAACCAGGGCTCTTCGGGCACCTGCTGGAGCTATTCAACCAACTCTTTCCTCGAGTCTGAGATGATCAAAGCCGGTAAAAAGCCGGTGCCCCTGGCCAAGATCTACACCGCCCGCAGGTCCTATGAGGACAAAGCAGAAAATTATGTAAAGATGAACGGAGCCGTAAGCTGGGGCGACGGCGGCGAACCTCATGATGTCATTAATATGTATGCCAAATATGGCGCGGTACCGGAAGAAGCGTACACCGGTCTGCTGAACGGCGCTACCACCAATAACTTCAGCGAAATGCAGGCCCTGTTAAAATCCATGCTGGATGCGGTGATCAAAAACCCTGCAGGTGTTCTTTCGCCCAACTGGAAGAAGGCTTTTTCTGCTACCCTGGATGCTTACCTGGGGCCTGTGCCTCCGATGTTCACCTATCAGAACAAAAGCTACACACCACAGAGCTTTGCAAAAGAAGTGGTAGGGCTGGATCCCAATAACTATATTGAGTTCATTTCCCAGAATAACACAGCTTACTGGCAAAAGGCCATGATGATGGTGCCGGACAACTGGGCCTTCCAGTGGGATTATAATATCCCGCCTGCGTCCATTACAGACGTGATCGACAATGCGCTGAAAAACGGCTATACCGTTGCCTGGGGCACGGATGTTTCTGAACCCTATTTCAGCTGGCCCAACGGAGTGGCCTTTGTGCCGCAGAACCCGGCCTCCTATGTAAAGAACATTTCCCCCGCACAGAAAAAAGAGCTGTTCAACGGTCCCAGGACGGAACCCGAGATCACACCGGAACTGCGGCAGCTTGGCATAGAGAACGGACAGACCTCCGACGATCACGGCATGCATATCGTCGGTCTTTCGAAAGACCAGAACGGCAAGGAGTACTATATCGTAAAAAACTCCTGGGGCACCGGAAATGATTATAAGGGATACCTGCATGTAACAAAGGCGTATGTGCAATATAAAACCACCAGCATCCTGGTGAATAAAAAAGCAGTTCCTCAGTCGGTTGCTTCAAAGATCACGATGTAACCGGGTACCTGTCTGTAATAATAGAATAGCGCCGGGGCTTCTTTTATCGGGAGCCCCGGTTTTTTCAGGATCTATGGTTTTCGGATGTACCTTTGCCCCGTTCTTTATTAAATGAATACCGGTTCCAAAATGAAACAACTCCTGCGGCTCAGTCTGCTCCTTACAATTGTGCTGGGATTTTACAGCGCCTGCCATAACAGCAAAGTGACGGGCCACCCCGGATTTATCCGGGATACGGCAACATGGTATGATGCAGGACGGAACCGGATCATTCCCGTAGCCATCTACCGGCCTGCGGCAAAAGGTACTGCCGGGCTGACACCGGTGATCCTGAGTCATGGCTATGGTGCCAATAAAGGCGGGGACTACCTGGAGTACAGTTATCTGACCGAAGCACTGGCAGAGAAAGGCTATTATGTCCTCAGCATACAGCATGAACTTCCCACCGATTCGCTGATACCCATGACCGGTATACCACAGGTGGTGCGGAGACCTTTCTGGGAACGTGGTGCCGCCAATATCCGGTATGTGATCGATGAACTGAAGCAACGCACACCGGATCTCAATTTTGCGACGCTTACCCTGATCGGTCACTCCAACGGCGGTGATATGACCGCATTGTTCCCGCAACAATATCCGGGTGTTGTTGCAGCGATCATTACCCTCGATAACCGGAGGATGGCATTGCCACGTGCCCGCCACCCGCGCGTTTATACGCTCCGCTCCAGTGATCAGCCGGCGGATGAAGGGGTATTGCCTACTGCAGCAGAACAGCAGCAGTATGGCATCCGCGTTATAAAACTGCCGGATACCATACACAACGATATGGACAATAGCGGGAATACCCGGCAGCGGCAGGAGATCATCGCCTACCTGCTTGATTTCCTGACGCATTAAAAAAGATGGGTTTAGTGAACGGTCGTCAATGGATCTTCCGGCAGCGGTGCCGGTTTTACCTGATTCCTGTATTTCTCAATAGTTTCGGGAACGTAACCGGATATTCTGATGCGCGCATCAGCGCAATTGGATATCTTTAAGGGCATAACGCATCAAATGATGATACAGCGGAGGTTGGAGCCGGTTTTATGCAGGACTGCTGTGCATCTGTAAACCAGAAATGTATTGGTACCTTAAACAAACAAAATGAGTAAACGATTTTCACGCCGCGATTTTTTGAAACAAAGTTCTGTAGCCATGGCCGGTTATTCCATTGGCGCCGCCGCATTCACTCCGGGTCTGAATAAGGAAGTAGTACGGGTGGGCCTGATCGGTGTAGGACAGCGGGGCCTGGGCCTAGCCGGCACGTTGAAAAAGATAAAGACCGTGCAGCTGGTGGCCTGCTGCGATATCGATGAAGCCCATTTGCAGGCAGGAATGAAGCTGGCCGCAGCCGGCGCCCGGTCATACAAGGATTATAAAGCATTGCTGGCAGATAAGAATGTGGAAGCCGTTATCATCGCAACACCACTGTACCTGCATCATTCCATGGCCATGGATGCGATCAGTGCCAATAAACATACTTATGTGGAGAAAACGATGACCTATAATATCGGACAGGCATTGTCGCTGGCACGCGCCATGAAACAGCATCCCAAACTGGTGCTACAGGTTGGGCACCAGTACCGGTATTATGAAATGTATCCTAAGATAAAAAAACTGCTGGCGGAGGATATGATCGGGACCGTGACACATTTTGAATCGCAATACAACCGGAACAACAACTGGCGCCGGCCGGTGGATGGCGGTCGTACGGAGAAGACGGTAAACTGGCGGATGTATAAGGAATACTCCGGCGGGCTGCTTGCCGAACTGGCGGCCCACCAGATCGACCTGGTGAACTGGCTTGCTGGCGCACCACCGGAAAGTGTGGTGGCCATGGGGGGGATTAATTTCTGGAAAGATGGCCGCACTACCTATGATAATATTCATGCCGTATATGCTTATCCCGGAGGTGTCAGGTCCCTGGTTGGTTCGGTACTGAGCAACGAATTCGTAGGGTACCGGATGCGTATTTTTGGCTCTAAAGGCACATTTGAGCTGGGCCGGGATTATGCGATGTTCTATACCGAAAACCGCGTGAAGACCTATGCCACGGTGGATGGTGTAACGGGTGCTACAAAGGAAGCACTGGAACAGGGTAAAGGAATTTATGTATACAAGGATGAGAAAAAAACAGAGCCTACCTTTTTCGCGCTTAGCGGTTTTGCCGATTCCATCATAAACGGAACACCGGTGGCCAGCAGCGTGCTTACCGGAAAAGATGTAGCCATTGCAGTACATATGGGTAATGCGGCGGCGGAGACCGGTCAGGTGCAACGCTGGCAGCCGGATTACTCAGCAATATGATACCGTTCAAATGAACGATAAAGACACAATCAGCAAATGAAGGACCGTCCAAACGCCTGCGTCTTTTCTATGCTGGCCGGTGCTGTCACAACAAAGTGACGACCGGAAGATACCGGAAAGGGTGTTGTCCCGGACCTGATTTCCCTGCCATAACGACGGGATCCGTAGAAAGCCGTATCTTGTTCTCCGGAATCTCTAAATGATCTGGTATGAAACGGTTACTTGTTTTAATGATTTTGTGCGCTGCTTTTGAAACGCAGGCGCAGCAGGATTACGGTTGGGAAAAAGATATTGCCTATTACGCTGCATCTTCAGAACAGGACGCCTATCAGCAGCAGCAGTGCCGGCTGGATGTATATTATCCCAAAAATCAAAAGGATGCCACTACCGTCGTGTGGTTTCACGGAGGAGGATTAAAGGCCGGTAAAAAAGAGATACCGGCAGCACTGATGAACAAGGGTTATATCATCGTGGGCGTGGGATACCGGTTCTCTCCGAATGTGAAAGCGCCACAATATATCGAAGACGCCGCGGCGGCCGTGGCATGGGTCTTTGAGCACATTGCCCGTTATAATGGTACCCGGTCAAAGATCATTTTATCCGGGCATTCGGCCGGAGGCTACCTGGACCTGATGCTGACACTGGATAAAAAATACCTGAAACGCCATCAAATTGATGCCGACAGTTTGCTGGGAGCGGTCCCGTTCAGTGCGCAATGCATTACCCATTTTACAGTGAGAGAGGAGCGGGGCATGGCGCCGCTGCAACCGGTGATCGATACGCTGGCACCCCTGTATCATGTCCGGAAAGCAATACCTTCCATTTTGCTTATTACCGGCGACCGGGAAAAAGAATTGTATGGCCGCTATGAAGAAAATGCATACCTGCAACGCATGCTGAAACTGGCCGGTAATAAGCAGGTACCACTTTATGAACTGCAGGGTTTTGATCATGGCGGCATGGCCGAGCCGGCATTTCCGCTCCTGCTAAGGGAAGCAAAAAGACTTTCCGGCCTGTAGCGGGAAAATGTTGTACCTTGTGTAGAATTAAGCTGGTATGCACACCCTCTATACCATAGGCCATTCCACTCATAGCATGGAGGATTTTATCGGGATGTTAGCATCCTTCAGCATCCGTATGCTGGCAGATATCCGGCGTTTTCCCGGCTCAAGGAAATTTCCCCGTTTCGGCAGCGAAGTGCTGGCCACAGCACTAAAAGACAAAGGCATCGGGTATGTGCACCTGGAGGAGCTGGGTGGCAGAAGGGCGGTGCAGCCGCATTCCAGGAACGACCGCTGGCGCAATGCGGCATTCCGCGGTTATGCTGATTATATGGAAACCCCGAGCTTTGAAAAGGGAATCGAAAAACTCGAGGCGCTTGCTGTAAAGCAACCTACGGCCTGTATGTGTTCGGAAGCCGTATGGTGGCGCTGTCACCGTTCGATGGTATCCGATTACCTCAAGGCAAAGGGCTGGGAGGTATTGCATATCATGGCACCCGGAAAAGCAACGGAGCATCCCTATACCCAACCGGCAAGAGTGGAGGGGGATAAGGTGGTTTATTTCGATGCCGGTTTATTTGATCGGTAAAATAAAAAAAATGGCGACACTATTTAAGGTGGGTGATACCGTAAGCTGGAACTCTGAAGCCGGAAGGGTTTCAGGCACTATCATAAAGGTGCACAAAAAAGATTTCGACTATAAAGGGTATACCCATCATGCCTCGGAAACCGATCCGCAGTATGAGATAAAGAGTGATAAAACGGATCATATCGCCGCCCATAAAGGCAGTGCGCTTACAAAACTGGGTACCGGTAAAAAATAACAGGAATCTATTTACCCGACCCGATACCACGCTCAATACATGAAACGCACTTCAAAGGCCGCTGTTAACATAACAACCCTCTAAACCGTTTGGAAAACACTTTTTTTATTTAGCTGCCGCCCGTTAAAGTACGGATACGGCTCCTTTATAACGGCCCACTTTTGGAGCGTGTCAATCTTCCCCCATTTTAATCCGTTTTATAGCCTTTCCACCCCCATAGCAGTCAGTGCTAAAAATTTATTTTTCAAACATTTTGATAAAAAATTTGAAAAATAGAAAAATAAATCTAGCTTTGGAAGAGCCATTGAATCATCATATGACCAAGAAAGAAGCATTAAGACAAAAGATCGGAGCGGCGGCCATACAGTGTTTTACAAAGTACGGACTTGAAAAGACCACACTGGATGATATCGCAAAAGTGATCGGTCTGAATAAGGCCTCGCTTTATTATTATTATAAAAACAAAGAGGATCTCTTTGTGGAGACCGCTATTGCAGAAGGTAAAAAATACATCGGCACCCTGCAGCAGAAAACAGCACAGAAGAAAGGGGTGGAGGCCAAGATCTGGTTTTACCTGGATTCCCGGTTTAAATATTATATCAATGTACTGAATGTGGGCAAGATCTCTCCCGGCACACTCAATAAAGTATTACCGCGATTTTTTGAACTGTATGAGGATTTCAGGAAACAGGAGCAGGCCTTTCTGGCGGAAATATTAAAAGAAGCCATGCACGAAGGTGTTGTCGAAAAGGGTAATGCATCAAAGATCGCTTCCCTGCTGATCGATATCAGCGATGCTTTAAAACACAGTGTGGAACAACGTTCCATCTTAAAAGGAAGTACCGAAGTGGATTATACCCATAGTTTGCAGGACATGAAATTCCTGGTATCCCTTATTTTTCACAAACCCAAGGCCGGCTGATGGAAACAACAACGTCATCGGTAATAAGCCCCGTAAGCGATCTGCGCCGTTTCTTTGAAAGCGGAGCCACACTTTCTTACAGCTTCCGGCTCCGGCAACTGGTGGCGTTCCGCACAGCGCTTGAAGCGCATGAAGAAGATATTTACAATGCCCTGTACCATGATCTCCGGAAAAGCAAAACGGAAGCCTTCCTCACGGAATTCGGACTGCTGTTGTCTGAAACAAAAACAGCGATTAAGAGACTGCGCTCCTGGATGCGTCCGGAGCGGGTAATAACCAACCTGCTTAATATCCCTTCTGCCAGTCGCCTCCACCCACATCCTAAAGGAGTGGTACTGATCATCGGTGCCTGGAACTATCCGCTGCTGCTGGGCCTGGTGCCGGTGGTTGGTGCTATTGCCGGCGGCAATTGTGTTGTCATCAAACCTTCGGAGCACGCGGCCGCTACTGCAGCAGTGATTGGCAGCATCTTTAAAAATAGCTTTCCTGAAAATTACATCCGCGTGGTGCAGGGGGAGGGGGCTGGGGTGGTGCCGGATTTGATGAATGCCATTCGTTTTGATCATGTCTTTTACACCGGCAGTGGTACCGTCGGGCGGTCGGTATATGAACTTGCTGCTCAAAAGCTGGTGCCCGTAACACTGGAACTGGGCGGCAAGAGCCCGGCAATTGTTGAAAAGGACGCCGCCCTTGCGGTAAGCGCTCGGAGGATCATCTTTGGTAAATTCATCAATGCGGGTCAGACCTGTGTGGCCCCGGATTACCTGCTGGTGCATGCAGACATTCACGACCGTTTCCTGGAAGTATTGAAAGAAAGTATTACTGCTTTCTTTGGGACGGAGGTACAAAGCAGCCCGGACTATGGCCGCATCATCAACCGCCGGCGCTTTGATGCACTGATCACCCTGCTTGAAAACAGTGCGGGCCGCGTGGTTACCGGGGGCACTTATGATGCCGCAGACCGGTTCATCGCCCCTACGATTTTAAAGGACATTACGGCTACCGATGCGCTGATGCAGGAGGAGCTCTTTGGGCCGTTGCTGCCGGTGCTTTCCTTTCGTACCAGGGAAGAAGCTGCTGCGATTGTGGAGCAGCATAAAAACCCGCTGGCCTTCTACCTGTTCACTACCAGTAAGAGAACAGAACGGGAATGGCTGGATCGTACGGCATTCGGTAACGGGTGCGTCAACAACACCATACAACACCTGGCTAATGCACATCTTCCCTTTGGCGGGGTAGGACAAAGCGGTATTGGTGCCTACCGCGGTATCCACAGCTTTAAGCTGTTTACACATGCCCGCGCCGTTATGAAGACACCGGTATGGTTTGATCCCCCGGTGAAATATCCGCCGTACGGGGATAAGCTAAAATGGCTGAAACGCATCTTTTAAAAATTAACGATTGAACCTTTTCTGACCACTGCTAAAAAACGAGTATGAAATGAGGTATAAAATTTTTTGAGCAAGATCTCGCCCGGGGCGATAAAATTTTATAGGTCATTCCATCCGGCAACTAAAAACTTAAAAAACAGACAGATGAAAAAAAGATTGCTTGCATTGCTTATTTTATTAGGGGCCGCTCCGGCGGCCGTAAACGCACAGCGCCAGACGGTCAGCGGTGTGGTCACCAATGCCGAAACAAAACAGCCACTGCCCGCCATTTCCGTATCCGTAAAAGGGGCAGGGTCCGGTACGTATACGGATGACCGGGGCAGATTTCATTTAACTGCTAAAATGAATTTTCCGCTGACGCTTGTTTTTTCTTCCACGGGCTATGAAACAAAGGAACAAACGGTTGGTGCGCCCGGTGCGCTGGAAGTGGCGTTAAATCCGGTATCCACGCTGGGGGAGGAAGTGGTGGTCAATGCCAGTCGCATGGTACAGCGTAAACTTACGGCCCCGGTTACCATCGAACAACTCAGCCGGCGCGACATACAGCAATCGCCGCAGCTCAATTATATCGATGCCTTGCAGGGATTACGCGGAGTGGATGTAACCGTGTCTAGTATGGGTTTTACCAGCATTACCACCCGGGGTTTCAATACCAGCGGCAATACCAATTTTACACAGATCGTAGACGGAATGGACAACCAGGCGCCGGGGCTCAACTTCCCCCTGGGGTCGGTGATCAGTCCCACGCAGCTGGACGTGGATAATATTGAATTGCTCACCGGCGCTTCATCGGCG
Organism: Niabella beijingensis; assembly: GCF_020034665.1. Taxonomy (NCBI): domain Bacteria; kingdom Pseudomonadati; phylum Bacteroidota; class Chitinophagia; order Chitinophagales; family Chitinophagaceae; genus Niabella; species Niabella beijingensis. Next base: position 1,683,427 of record NZ_JAIQDI010000002.1, read on the forward strand.
TTGTATGGCTCACGCGGACTGAATGGTACCATGATCACCACCAGCAAGAACCCTTTTAAAGACCAGGGCTTTAGTTTTCTCATCACACAGGGCGTCAATCATATCAACGGGAAAAAATACGGCGACCCGGTAAAGGCTTCACCGTATTACGACTGGAGCATGCGCTGGGCGCAGAAACTGGGAGAACGCTTTGCCTATAAGCTGAATGTACAATACACCCAGGGCAATGATTGGGTAGCCACCGATTCCACCAATAAGAACGGACCGGGGTCGCGCTATACCGATCCGAATTATAACGGCGTGAATTATTACGGTGGGGCAACCTCCGTGGACCTGGTGCCGTTTATGCAGGGCGCGCTGGCCGCAGATCCTTCACTGGCGCCGCTGATAGAACCCTTTCTGGCAGAACATCCTTCGTACTATGTGGCCCGTACCGGTTACCCTGAATATGGCTATCTGAATAACAAAGCCTATATGTTCAAAAGCAATGCGGAGCTGCGGTACAAACTAACCCCCGGCATGGAGCTGATCGGATCCGGTACTTTCGGCACCGGGAATATCGTATATACCAATGATACCCGGTACCAGATCCGCGGGTTTAAGGTAGGGCAGTACCGGTTGGAACTGCGGGCCAACAACTGGTTTGTAAGGACATATACCACTATGGAAAATTCCGGTCGCACCTTACTGGCAGGCCCTACGGCGCAGTATCTCAATGAGGCCTGGAAGCCCAGCTACAATGAAAGTACCGGTGACGGCTGGTACCCGCAGTATACCATGGCGTTGCTTACCGCACTGGCCGGAGGATCCAGCCTGGAAGCGGCCAATTTAACGGCAAGAGGCTTTGCGGATCAGGGTATGCCCTTGCAAGGCAGTGTGTATTTCAACCGCTTAAAAGACAGTATTGCCAACCGGCCGATCTCTGAGGGTGGGACCCTGTTCCTGGACCGTTCCAAATTGTATAACGCAGAAGCGCAGTATAATTTTTCCGACATGGTCAAATTCATGAACCTGATCGCAGGTGTCAACTACCGCCTGTACCGGTTGAACAGTAAGAATACCCTGTTCCCGGACAATGACAAGCCCATCAATGTAAACGAATGGAGCGCTTACCTCCAGGCCTCCAAAAAAGTGATCCGGGAGAAGCTCAACCTCAGCGCTTCCTTCCGCTGGGATAAGAATTCATTGTTCACGGATCCAAAGATCACTTCCCGTCTGTCTTCTGTATTTGAAGCCGATCACAATAACTACATCCGCTTTTCCTACCAGAATGCCTATAGTTATCCCAGCAATATACAGGCTTTGCAAAATACATTGAACGGGTACAACAGCTATTCTTCAGGTGGCTCCAGTTACCTGCTGAACGGCGTGTATCATTTTGACCAGTACCCACCTTATACATTGGAAAGCGTGCGGCAGTACCAGAACAGCAATGATCCATCGGTATTAAAAAAGTTTTCCTATGAGGGGATTAAACCGCAATCGGTAAATGCCTTTGAACTGGGTTATGCCACGGTGATCAATAAATTTATTTTAATTGATGTGCTCGGCTATTATGCCACCTGGAAGAATTTTATCGGCTATGCCAATGTGGCTAACACACCGGGCACGGATGACGTTACCGCATTTAAGGATCAGAATAAGTATACGGTTTATAACATCGCCTTTAACGGGGCAAAGGGCGTGGAAACCTATGGTTATGCCGCCAGCATCAGTATCGACTTCCTGCGTAGCTTCCGTTTTAAAGCCAACTATTTCTCCGACCATATCAATAATAAGAACAATACGCAGGTCAATAATTTTAATGCGCCTAATTATCATATTAACTTTGATCTGGGCAATTCCGGGTTCGGGTATAACAAGGTATGGTCGTTCAACACCACATTGCGTTACAAACCGGGTTATTTTTATGTGGTGAACGGCGGCGGGGGTGAAGGTACCGTTCCTTCATCGGCCGTTATTGATGCCCAGATCAGCTATAAGCTATTGAAGGCGCACTCCGGCATCCGGTTAGGCGGCACGAATATTACTAATAAATACTATTCCACGGGTATTGCCAATCCCATGATCGGTGCTACCTATTATGTATCCTTTGCATACAATATTTTTTAACCATGAATACTGAAACAATGAGCTACAAACAATCTTTCTTAATCCTCCTGGAATTGGGGCTGCTGCTCTTTACTTCCTGTCAGACAGGTACCGGTGAAAAGTCAGTATACAAAAATGCCCTCAGTTTTGGCCCGGGTGATGAGGCGAAGATCGTCGAAACTTTTTTAATGGTCAAAGACAGCACGGATGTACTGCTAAAGGCAGGGGTGTATCATTTCGACAATCTCAGCCTGGCCAATGTAAAGCACATCCGCATCCGGGGTGAAGGACCGGAAAAGACCATCCTGGATTTTTCTTCCCAGAAAACAGGAGGGGAGGGCATCCGGGTTACGGCCCTTACCGGGTTTACCATTGATAACATGACCATACGCGATTCAAAAGGCGATCTTATCAAGATCAATAAGAGCCGGGACGTGGTCGTGACCAATCTGCATGCCGTTTGGAAAACGGCCGATTCTACCAGCGGCGGCTATGCCATTTATCCTGTGCTCTGTAAAAATGTGCTGGTAGAGAACTGTTATGTGGAAGGTTCTTCCGATGCGGGGATCTATGTAGGACAGTCGGACTCCGCCATCATCCGCAAGAACAAAGGAGCGAAGAATGTAGCCGGTTGCGAAGTGGAGAATACCACCCATGCAGAAGTGTACGACAATGAGTTTTATAACAATACTGCCGGCTTCCTGGTGTTTGACCTGCCCGGGCTTTCGCAGCGGGGCGGTAAAGTGAAGGCCTATAACAATTATATCCATGATAATAATTTCAGGAACTTTGCCAAGGCAGGCAGCTTCGGCACCGCATGGGGGGTAGGCAATGCGCCTCCGGGCAGCGGCATCATCATCCTGGCCACTTCGGATGTGGAGCTGTACAACAACCGCATCATCAACAACAATACGTCCGGTATCATCCTGGCATCCGGCTTTGCGGTGGACGACAGCGCGGTGAACCGGATCAGTGACCAGTATTTCCCCATTTCCTCCCATATAAAAATTCATGGAAATACATTTGAAATGGCTCCTGATTTTCCGGTTCCGGTACATGAGCACCGTATGGGACCCATGTTTGTAGCGGTGGAGCAGGCACTGCGGAAGGCCGATCCGAAAATAAAACGCATCCCGTTCATCTTTTACGACGGAGTGTCGTCGAATGTACTAAAGAATGGTACAGCCGTCAATCCGGATTCATTGTGTATCCGGCAAAGCGGGGACAATGTGTTTGTGAACGGTGATTTTCTGAACATGGCCAACCCGGCCAGCTGGAAGCCGAATACGGATGTGGCACCTTTTGTTTGCAAATAGTAGTACGGGCGTTGAAGTGTGCGACGCAACAGGCTCCCATAGTAGTACTGTTGCCGGGCCCATAAAAAGATCAAGAAATGAAAAAGGTTTATCGGGTAAGTGCTTTTATCACGCTGTTGCTGGCAGCTGCAGCGGTTCTGCAGCAGGGCTGTAAGAATAAACAGGGGAGTAAGGAGCTCCCTGTGCAAACCGGGTTTGTGTTCCGGGAAAAACTGTCGGACTACGGGTTCTTTGCCGGGGAACTGAAGACGCTGCAACCCGCCGCCGGTGTTACCCATTATGAGATCATCACCCCCTTGTTCAGTGATTATACGGTTAAGGACCGGTTCATCGTACTGCCAAAAGGCAAGCCGTTGAAGTATACGGCCAACGGTGTGCTCGATTTTCCGGACGCCTCTATCATCATCAAAAACTTTGCGTATAAAAATAAAGCCGGCCGGAAGGTCATGATCGAGACCCGGTTGCTGGTAAAGGATCCGGCGGACGCGCAATGGAAGGTGATGGACTATTTATGGAACCAGGAGCAGACGGAAGCAGTGAAGCATATTACCGGCGCTGCACTGCCCATCGCTTTTATTGATGATGCCGGTAATGAGATCCGCACCACCTACCTGGTGCCCAACCTGAATGACTGCAAGCGCTGTCATAATAATAACAATGAGCTGCAACCGATCGGACCCAAAGCACGTAACCTTAACTTTATTGTAAAAGGACAAAAAGAGAACCAGCTGGCACATTGGGCCGCACAGGGGATGTTGACGGGAATGCCTGTGGCGGACAGTATCGGACAACTGCCGGATTGGACGGATGCCCAGCGTTATACCTTGGATCAGCGGGCGCGGGCTTACCTGGAGATGAACTGTGCGCATTGCCACCGTGCTACCGGCGATGCTTCCAATACCGGGTTGTTCCTCGATTATGATGAAAAAGATCCTTACCATGTCGGCGTCATGAAGGAACCCGTATCAGCAGGAGGTGGGGCCGGCGGCCTGAATTATGATATTGTTCCCAGTGATCCGGCGCATTCCATATTTGTATACCGGATGAACAGTGCAGAGCCGAATATCGCCATGCCGGAGCTGGGCCGTTCCGTGATCCACAAAGAAGGCGTGGCGCTTATTACAGAATGGATCAAAAAAATGAAATAGTGTGTCTGATCAGGCCGGCTGACAGGTGTTCACCACCTTTCCTTTTCCATAGTAAGTGGCTTTAAACCCTTTGTGTTTCTTTGTGGTTCTGTGTTTTTGTGGCGAATGAACACAGAACCACAAAGTCTCGAAGGCTCAAAGGAACACAAAGGTTTTTTTATTGTTGCTTTGAGAACCCCTTGCTTCAGTGACGCTGCGGCAAACGGGGTAAGGCTGCTCAGGGATTGTGCAGATTTGCACGAGAGGTCTTGGCACCGGTACTTCATATACCAGTCTGTGATCAGCCGTGTTATCTGTGAGAGCAGGCCTTGTGGCTTTGTATATTCTTTGCGGCGGACGAACGCGGAACCACGAAGTCTCGAAGGCTCAAAGGAACACGAAGGTTTTTTATAAGCTTTGTGCAGGTTTGTGTCTTTACGCTCATGCCGCCAGCGAACCCGAAGTCACGAAAGCCACGGGAAACAAGAAGCTCTTTATTCTCTTTGTGCGGCTTTGTGTCTTTCTGTCTTTGTGGCAGAAGGATAACAAAAAATGTTTATCTTCCGTCACTAAACCTCAACCACATGAAATTAAAAATAATGATTGCCCTGGGCGGTGTTTTGGTAATGTCCTGTACCCAGCAACAGCAGGAAGAAAAAATTGCGAAACCCAAACTATCATTGGCCGGTACCTGGAAGCTTTTAACCGGAACACTTATTGAAAACGGCGACACCACGATTACCGACTATACGAAAGACCGGTCCTTTATCAAGATCATTAACGACAGCCATTTTGCATTTTTGCATCACGGTCTGAACAGCTGGAAGGACTCCGCTGTTTTTTCTGCAGGGGGCGGCACTTATATATTGAAAGATAGTACCTATACAGAACACCTCGAATATTGCAATGCCCGTAACTGGGAAGGCAATGATTTTAGTTTTACGATATCTGTTAGAAACGATACGCTGATACAGCAGGGGGTTGAAAAAATTGAAGGCAGCAATGTTAGTCGCTACAATATTGAAAGATACGTGCGCGAAAGATAAGAGATATTGCTTTTATTTCTTTTAAACAGCTGTCGAAGCCCGGAAGCGATGGGTTTGCCGTCGATAATGGCGGATCAATATCAGGAACATTACTATATCAAATGCCGCATAAGCATATTGAGAGCGGGAGACGCCCACACCAAAAGGGAACCAAATACCCTGAATGTGAAGCGCTGATAATTCCTGTGCAAACAAGCCGGTTGAAATCAGCAGTGTGGCCAATAAAACAAGCCATTTATCTTCTGTGTGCTGCCGGATACCGCGGTAGATTATATACAGCATCAATAAAAGAAATAACAGGCGGATGATGTTAGAAAGTGTATTAAAAATAGAATGAGAAATTGATTCGGCCATCCAGGGCAGCCCCAGCAGCTGCGAGCACATATAAAGGAGCATCAGCACGGCAATGATCCGCGGAATCCAAACAGATTCTTCCAGTTTGTGCCAGTTCCACCAGGCCATCAGCCAGCTGCCCAGCGTCAATGGTATCAGGATCACCGGGGTAATAATGTCAAACGTATGAGCGCTTTCTACCTGGAACCAGTAGAAAACCGCCTGGTTGGCGCGCACCAGCGCCAGTAAGATCAACGCAAATACAAACCACTGATACTGTTTCCCAGGCTTATAAAAAATGGAGATCAGCAGCGCCAATAACAGGAATATAGCAGGCAAGATCACTTCCGCTATATAGCCTTTGATGATCTGATCCCATTGGAATTGGTAGATGGCGGCAACGCTGCTTTTTTCACCCAGTACCGGAGCAATATGAATGCCGCCGGCGTCCGGAAGCTGGCTTAAGGTAGCCTTGCTCATCCAGACTCTGAAAGCGATCGTCACCGATTTTTTGTTCCGGATACTGTCCGGCAACAAAAACAGCCGGGGTTGTACACTGTATGCCACAGGCTCCGGTTTTGAAAAATCGCCGGCATTACCAAGCAATGCTCCGTTAAGGAACAATTGATAGGCATCATCAACAGCAGGGGGGCAGGCTATGGCCAGCTGAGCTCCCTTTACCATATCTAATGAAATTTTTATGCGGTACCAGGCAAATCCGGAATAGTTGCCGTGCCCTTTAGTGGTCCATCCCGGTACATAGCCCGAGAATCCTACATCGCCGTCATGCGCACCCGGCGGCGCAGAAAGATCCACAAGCGCCCAATCTGCGTCATCAAGATCCGGGTCGCTCCACTGGGGATGATCACCGGTTTTAAATTTCCATGGTCCGTTACAGGTAACGGTGGAAGGATCATCATCAGATACGGCCGCGTTGGCGCCCGGAACGAAAAAGAGCGCCGCAGCCAATGGCAGCAGCAAAACAAGCTGTATTTTCATTTTGTGTTTCATCAGATAATGCTTAGCCGGTTTATAACGCGTTATAAATTTATAGAAACGTTTTTAAAAGCGCAGCCGGTTAACGTCGTGCTGAGCTTGTCGAAGCAGAATTCAATTATAAAGAGCAGTTTCGTCCGAACAAAGTTCGACCCGGACAGGCTTCGTCGGGGTCCGTCTGATTAGGGAATTGATGGCGCTGATGCCGGGGAGAGGAGCTTTGGGATAAGGAGGTGTATAGAATATAAAGTGATCGGGTTTTATTTACAGATCCTTTATCAAATTTATTATTTAACATAATATAAATTATAGGACAAAACGGGCCGCCGGAAATCGGCGCCTGATCCGTTTATCCTATAATTGAACGTTATGTCTGCGGCTCCGCTTTAAGGCGGAGCCTTGCCCTGCGGGTAAATAGCCGTAATGGTATGCGCTCCATGGGTTGGTAAAAATTCCTGCGGTGCAAAAAAACATACGCAGGAGATTTTTACTGCACCCATGTTCACGCAGTCGTTATAGTGTCTTTAAAATTTTTGCCTTTTTTTTGCCCACGCTTCTTTTAAAAACATGGCCGCTACGCTGGCCTGTAAAAAATGCAATGTGCGCCGCTTCGCTTTGCATTTGTTTGCATTTTTCCAGGCTGGCGCTGCGCGGGCATTGTTTATTTGTTCTTTTGCCTTGATGCAAAAGGACGAATCCCGAAAGCTTTCGGGACAAGGCCAAACGAATGCTCCGCCGTTTGGCCGGCCAGCGCACACGCACACCCGGCACGATAAGCAGCCTGCCGGCCTTATTTTAGGTGTAGCTTGAAGCGTCTGCCGCCTGCTTATTGGCGTACCGCTACTGCGCTGTCCCGATAACTATCGGGATTCTTCGGGGAAATGCACGGTAGCGATAATTATACATGACGAAGAAAATAGGCGCTTTGCACTACCCTGATTTCCGTAGTAGCCATCCTTCTACTTAACATAATGTAGTCCTCTGCATCTTTTCAAGACTGGTTATAACTCGTTTACCGCATCCAGCGCATAATGGCTTAGCTCTTCAATTGCTCTGGTAAAAACTTTGATCTCCCATGTAGAAAAATGACGCAACGCTGCCGGCTGCTCATGGTTCAGAAATATATTGCCGGGCGTGGTAAATACCATGCTTGGGATGAGGTACATTACAGGGTTCGTATTGCTCATATAGACGGTGAGCAATATCAACAGATCCGGGCGCGGTGTATAACCGAAGTCGCGCTGATTGATGCTGACGCTGCGGGCTTCACCCAGGTTAAGGGAACATAAAACAATTTCGCGCCTGTCGCCATTACCGGATAAAAAACTGATACGATCTGCCGGAACGCTTTCCGGTAAAGGATTATAGCCAAACAGTGTTAGTTTATCCCTCAACGCTATTTGCCGCTAAGGTTTATGCTGGGAAAATTTATGTACGCGCCCCATCGCCTCGGGAATCCTTTGCTGCAAATGGTGAGCCGCCGTGTAGGGTTTATTTTCTTTGGGTGTTTGGGTGTTGTTGTCATAGGAAACTGATTTTTTTTGTCAGGGTTTTAATTCTTCGCATTTGGTAATGACAAGCCGGCCGGGCCGGCAATCAATTTCGACCACATCGCGATCCCTGAAGCCGAAATCTGTAAGCGTATCGCCCGCCAGCCAAATGATGGGTGCTTCGGTAGTGCCGCCGCCCCAGCATTGAAACGTTTCGCTGCATACCATCATCCGCTTTATAATGCGGATGCATGGTGGCAATTGTTTTGGTGTTTTCATATAGCCTGATTTTTCATACAAAGCAAGGTTGCCCGTTGGCCGTTTCCTACAACAGCACAGATGTATTTCACAAGAATTGATGTGTTTTTTACCTAACTTTAGGCCGCTGTTTATGATACGAATAAAGTAAATTTGCCCTATGACAACTTATAAAACTATGCCAAACAATAAAATACATGAAGGCCGCAATGTGAAACGTTTCCGCGAAATGCTGGGTATAAAACAGGATGCTCTTGCCGCCGACCTGGGCGATGACTGGAACCAGCAACGCGTATCCCTGCTGGAGCAGAAGGAAACCATTGACACTTCCCTGCTGCAACAAATTTCTGCCATACTGAAAGTGCCTGTAGAGGCTATCCAGAATTTTGATGAAGAGCAGGCGGTGAATGTGATTGCGAATACAATTAATAATAATGACAATAGTTCGTTCTTTAATCAAGGCACGATAAATATTAATCCTATAGAGGAAATTAAGAAACTACACGAAGAGAAGATGGCGCTTTATGAACGAATGCTGAAGGAGAAGGATGAAATGATGGCGAGGTTGGAGAAGTTGATCAATAAATAGTTTTAGGGCGTGCCCCCTGCCCTACCAGCGCACAACATCAGTACACGGCCGGGGTCGGGCTATCCGCTATATCTTTTGCTCTGCTACGCTTATGACTTCTCAATTAGTAATTCACTTCTGCAAATACCAAAACGTATCATTGTTTCAAATACTAGGAGCGTTAAAATTTATATGAATGAGAGAAAATTTTAGAAAAGCCCTTCTTAATATTATAAAACATGGAGACACAGATATCTTTCCATTCCCCTTTGAAAGGTATTTGTTTAGCGATAAACTTAACGAGATCTTAGATTTATTAGAAGTCTATCATGCGAATTTGGAGCAAACACTTAGTCAATCTCCCCCACTTACTCTGGTTAAATTAAGCCAAGTAGGTTACTATGGTTTTAGGCAAGCAACCATGATAGAACCTTTTTGGAATGCTTATTTCCTTGGCTTGGTTATTTCGCTGGCCAATAGCATTGAACAGACAAGAATTAATGAGTCTGAAAACAGAATTTTTTCTTATCGTTTTGGATGGGATGAGGACAATGGCACCCTTTTTAAGGATACCACCTGGAATGATTATAAGATGCAGTGTATAGAAAATTCAAAGTCTTATAATTTTGTTCTTCAAACGGATATTTCAAATTTTTATCCAAGGATAAATCATCATAAATTAGAAAATGAGTTAAAGCGGGTAGACACAACAACAGATATTCCTAAAAGAATAATTAAGTTGTTAAGCGTTTTTTCAGGCACTATTTCCTACGGTCTTCCAGTTGGTGGGCCTGCATCGAGAATACTGGCCGAATTGGCACTAAATCATACAGACTTTCACTTGCGATCTAGAGGAATAACTTTTTGTAGATATGCTGATGATTATACTATTTTTTGCGACGATGAATCGGAAGCTTACAAAATTCTCATTCTTCTCTCGGAAAAACTTTCTAATGATCAATTGGGACTACAAAAAGATAAGACCAAGATTATGTCGTCAGAAGAATTTAGAGAAATCAACAGGTTTCTTGATCCAAAACCGACTAATGACACTAGTGCCGAAGAAGAACAGAAATTATTGAATATATCTATAAGGTTTGATCCATATTCTGCTACGGCAGTTGAAGATTATGATGCATTGAAAGAAGCGGTTAAAGAAATTGATATAGTAGGCATTTTGTCAAGAGAGGTTAATAAAACTCGTATTGATCAAACTGTTACAAAGCAGGCAATCAATGCGACTAAAGTGCTTTCTAAAGCAAATCAGGTACAAGCAGTAAGCATTCTCCTCGATCATAACAATCTTGTAACGCTTTCTCCTGTATTTACTTCAATTATGCGAGCAGTAAGAAGCATATATGAAGACCTTAACGACGATGGGAAAGAACTTGTGGATAAATCTTTATTAGAACTTTTCGGTAGTCAAAGCTATCTGACTAAAATCGAAATGAATTTAAATTACATCGTTCAAATACTTTCATTAAGATATTCGTCTGAGAAAGAGGCATTGTTTATCAAGCTTTTTGAAACTCAGACCAACCACTTACTAAAGAGGCAAATTATTATTGCAATGGCCAATTGGACTTGCCATTATTGGTTAGTGGATATAAAAAATCAATTTACAACTTTAACTACTTGGGAAAGACGCGCTGTTATTTACGCCTCATATTTCTTGGGTGATGAGGGCAAGCATTGGAGGACACATAATAAGAGCTTGTTTAGTAGAGAAGAGCACATTATTAGAGATTGGAGCGAATGGAGAAAGCAACAGAATTCCCTTATACTTGTATGATAAGCGAAAGAGACATAGCAGAAAAATTTACGACAATTTGGAAACGAAGCTTTCCAATACTTACACCCAATTTTATGCGGGTTTTTAACGAGGCGCAAATAGAAGCAATTAATTCAAACCCAGCAGTAACTATTGACGATGATATAAGATACGACCTGGTCTCAGAGGTATCGTTTAATCTTTCTCAAATAGTAATTGAAAGAAGTGTAGAAGCTGTTGACTATTTATCTGACGATAATAACGTAATGGAGTTGCTAAGAAAAACAGCTAAATTTATTTGGAAATCTAAAAATTATTCCGATGATAATTTAGTTCTGACAAATGCAGAAACTAAGGATATTGTAAATATTACAAATAATACCGTCGAGTTTATTACTAAAACAAAAAGAGAATCTCTACAATTTAAGCCAACCCTCAAAGGGTATAATTTCATATCAGATTTAGAGGCAGATTTGCTCATTGACGATACTCTATATGAAGTAAAGACAGTTAACAGGAATTTTAAATCGACTGACCTAAAACAGCTTTTTATTTATTTAGCTCTCAGGCAAGTAAGTGAACATGGAGCATGGAAGTGGGCTGGTCTATATAACCCAAGGAAGGGGACCTATTGTAAGTTTAATGTAAATAGTTTGATATATAATCTATCAGGTGGAAATACGCCTAATGAGGCATTTGAAAGTTTATTGGAAGGATTAGTTAGAGATATGGAACTGGATAGTACATTCTAGTTTCGCCGTTGTTGGTGCCGCCCCTTACCGGGGACACGCCCAAACCCTGAAAAATACCATCGGCAAGCGCTAAGCCCCTACCCTTGCGGGTTTTAAAGGGTTGGCTATTGTAGCACAACGCAAAATTATAATGCAGAACGGGCTTTACTTCACAGGCTGCATTGCCCGGTTGCCGGCTGCAATGCGGCGAATTGCGTATATTTATGTTTGGTGGCCGGGGCTGTAATGGCCTTAAATTTTAATAAGCCACATACGAAAGCATGGTAAACAGAACTTTTACACCTTTTCCAATTTTAAGAACGGAAAGGCTTAGCCTCCGGCAACTGGTAATTAATGACGAGCAGGAAATTTTTGCTTTGCGTTCTGATAGTGAAATAAATAAATACCTGGACAGGCAGGCAAGCCATACTGTTGATGATGCAAGGAATTTCATCAATAAGGTTAATGAGCATATTAATAATAATGAGGCTTTATACTGGGCAATAACTTTGCGTGATACAAACATATTGGTTGGGACAATTTGTCTTTTTGGCTTTTCAGATGAACATGACAGCTGTGAGATCGGCTATGAACTCCAGACAAACTTTCAGGGGCAGGGAATAATGAGGGAGGCTGCAGCAAAGGTTATCGGCTATGCATTCCATACACTTAAGGTTCAAAAAATTGAAGCATTCTTGCATAAGGATAATCTGCGCTCTGTAAGACTGCTGGATAAATTTTTGTTTCAGCGATCAAACAAGCCTGATGAGGCAACACCTGAATTAATAGGTTACGAGCTGACCAATTCAATTGACAAGCCGAAATAAAAAAATCGCCGGGCAAAAAAACCTGGCCGTTAGCGGTCATGGTAAAGCGATGCACCATTAACCCTGAACAGACAAATTATGCAAGATAGAAACGAAAAACCCGGTACTGTAAAGGAAGACAAGCTGAAGATAAAAATTGTCTCCGACAGTAATCCTTATCTTCCTGCTGATATCCGGCAAAAGCTGCTACAGCCCCGCAGGCTGACTTCTTATTTTTTAATGCTGGTTGACAGCGGCGCTGTTACCTATAATGTAGATCTGCAGGACATGACGCTTACGGACGGACAATTGCTTTTTGCAATGCCTAACCAGGTATTTGTACCCCCGGCTAAAACCGCCGACCTTAAATATTTCAAAGTACTGTTTGATGAGAGCACATTAGCCTTGCTGCCGCAGCAATTTCCTTTTCTGGTGAATCCTTTAAACACACAAACGATCATTTTTGACAATGCGGCAAGAGAACGGGTGAGCAAAGTTTTTGAAATTTTACACCAGCTGCTTCATGCAGGCGAACAGCCGGCCGATACAGAAATAGTATTGGCTTACCTGAACGCCCTGTTAACAGAACTGAACAGCGCTTATTTCCAGAATACGGAACCGGCAAATATGCTGAACACCAACCTGTCAAAATTTATTGCGTTCAAATTAATGGTGGAAACCCATCTTACCGAGCAGCCTTCTGTAAATGCCATAGCAGAAAAGCTGGCTTTAACCACCAACAGCTTATACCGCATCGTAAAGGAATATTCGGGCGTTTCGCCAAAAGATTTTTTCACCAACCGGTTAATGATTGAAGCGCGGCGGAAATTACAGTATGCCCCCCTTTCTGTAAAAGAGCTGGCGTACGAGCTGGGCTTTAACGACCCTGATTACTTTTCAAGATTCTTCAAAAAATGTACAGGACAAAGCATCAGCGAGTTTATTAAAAAGTAATCCGCTTAGCAGCAAAAATCAAAATGTAGTTTATAAGTACAGGAACAAAATGATGAAAAACGACCTGATCACTTTTGGGACATACAGCTGGCTGGTGCTTGACATCAAGAAGGACAGGATATTGATTATTACCGAAGACATTATAGCATTGCGTTGGTATCATAGTGATTTTACGGATACGACCTGGGCCGATTGTGCGTTAAGAAAATATCTTAATACAGAATTTTACAACACATTCAGCCAAGATGAAAAAGCAAGGATCATTGCCGTAGAAAATCATAATCCGGACAATGCCTGGTTTAAGACAAAAGGAGGCAAAAATACTACCGACAATATATTTTTACTTAGCCTGGAAGAAGCCTGCGAATACTTTGGCGACAGTAAAGAAAACCTGAATATTAAAAGTAAACAGAAATGGTTAATAGCTGACGAAAATGACCAGAATAGACGGGCGAAATACGAAAATGAATTCCATTGGTGGCGGCTTCGCTCACCAGGTTACTATGGAAAAACATCGGCAAGCATTAATGCAAAAGGGAACGTGTACGTTCGTGGTAATGGTGTATACGGACGGCCAAAAGACGGCGGCGGGCTTCGCCCGGCATTATGGTTAAAATTATCATGAGGGAATAAAGAGATCACTGCCCCCGAAAACCGGGGCTTTTTTATACAACTATTTAGCTTTACAGGATTCGTCAGGATAATAAATTGATTTGTCCATCTCCCCTGCCTTTCAGCCGGCTACTTTTGCTTCATTAATTTAACAGATAATGAAATCAGCATTAGTAACAGGCTCTAACAAAAGCATCGGCTTTGAAGTTGCACGGCAGCTTGCGCAACAAGGAATTTATGTTTACCTCGGCAGTCGCAGTCTGGAAAACGGCAGAGCAGCGGTGAATAAATTGAAAGCAGAGGGATTAAGCAATGTAGCGGCTATCCGGCTCGACATTACGGATGATGCATCTGTAAAAAATGCCCGTGCAGCAATAGGCAGGCAAACAAGAACACTGGACATACTGATCAATAACGCCGGCATTTTTGGCGGCTATCCACAAGCGGCGCTTGATGCCACCATAGACCAGTTCAAAGCTGCATACGATGCAAATGTTTACGGGGTTGTAAGGGTGACACAGGCATTTATTGATTTATTGAAAAATGCTGCTGAGCCCCGTATTGTCAATGTTAGCTCAAGCCAGGGCTCTATTACTTTGCACAGCGACCCTTCCTATAAGTATTACGACTACAAAGGAGCGGTTTATCTTTCTTCCAAATCGGCCATGAATATGTACACCGTTGTACTGGCATACGAGCTGAGGGATAGTAATTTCAAAGTAAATGCCGTTTGCCCGGGATTTACAAAAACGGATTTCAACGGGCACAGGGGCACTGGAACTTTAGAAGACGCCGGAAAGCGCATTGTAAAATATGCTTTGATTGACAAAGACGGACCAACCGGAAAATTCTTCAGTGAAGAAAATAATCCGGTAACAGGAGCAATACCGTGGTAATTAAACAACGAACCGTCTGGCACCGATTGAAAACCCAAACGGTGGAGCGCAGCGGAGCAAAAGATATAGCGGATAGCCCGGCCCCGGTATGGGGCGTTTGTTGGTTATCCTTTTTATTTTGCACAGTCTACCGCCCATTACCGGGGACACGCCCAAACCCTGAAAACTGCAATCGGTAAACGATAAGCTGCCATCCTTGCGGGAGGTAAAGGCATCAGGAAGAGTGTTTTGCTTCAATGGATTTTGGACAACCCCTGCCCTTCGGGTAAATAATCAATCACGGTTGCGCCTCTTATTGATTCGCTATTTTATTATACGCGTTCAGGCACTCACCAAGCGGTTTTCCCTGGTTATAAATACAATCGCAAAATGCTTCGCAGGCCTTTGGGTTTCTATTGCCGGGACATCCGTTGGTGCATTCCTCCGGGGAATTTCCCGGCCGGATATCATATATATACAGGTTTGTGATGATTACCGCTGCTATCATGCCGACAACAGATCCGAAAAACAGGAAGGGAAATTTATTGCTCAGCGGTTTTTTCCTTGCAGGACGATCATTCTCTTTACCTTGTTTGAATTGTAACAGGTATTTTAACCGGTCATAGTCCCACCATAACAAATAAATATTGCCAAGCAGGAATATGGTCGTTATGCGGGTACCCTCGAACCGGACGGCATAAGTAAGGATACAAATGTTCAGGATAATGGGAAAATACGACAATGCCCCCAGGAATGCTGTTCTTGGAATGAGCAATAAAACGCCGATTACTAACTGCGATATCCCGATAAATGTATAGTAGTATTCGGTGTGGTACAAGGCTTCCAGATAATGCCCCATTGGGTTGTTAACGGATAAGCCGGCGGCAAACCGTTCTCCCCTGATTTTTACAATGCCTGATATAAAGAATGCCAGCGCCAGTACGATGCGGCAGAAAACAGCAAAGTAATAAAACCATTTGTTCCCTTTTGCTTCATCATACAGATGGGTAAGCCTGCCTGCTTTGCTCATATAATAAAAGTTGCGTTGCCGGTTACGAATAATTTTGTGCTTTACTTTGCCTGTTGCGTTTCCCTATGTACTCTGCTATTCTAATCTAAAAGCACTTTGAACTACAAAGTTCAAGAAAATAACTTATCCTCCAAAAATTATTTTTAAGGCGTTCGTTTTCCTGCCGCGCCCCGGTACTATCCGATTTATGAAGAAAAACGGTCGCCACCACCCTATTTCAATATGCCGGTGACCGATAAAGAGAATGGCCTGGCTTTAACCGGCAGGACCCTGCCCGGTCCATCGTGAAGCATTTTTAAGAAAACTAAAAAATGTTACGTGCTCCGCCTCTATCGGGTTGACTGCCTTTTTATGTTAGCCGGTTTTATGTTTGCTGGAAATAACTAGCTCCGGAAGTGTTGAAATATCTTATGCAGGATTTCATTCCGGAGAATGATCATTTTTTCAATGATCCAAGGTGTTGATACCTGTTTATGAGCAAACCGGTGGGCGTTGTCTTTGAATCTATAAAAGCAAGTTCGCGGGCATCAATGCCGTTTGCCAATAAACGTTTACCACTGCCCAGCAGAACCGGGTAAGTGATGAGTACCACTTCATCTGCCAGTCCCTGGTCGAGCAATACAGAGGTTAACGTTGAACTTCCCACAACAATCAGATCGGGGCCGTCCGTTGATTTGAGATCACGGATCGCAGCTACTACTTCTCCTCTCAGTCCTTTTACCGGTCCCCATTCCAGGCTCTCGGGCCGGTGGGTGACAATGTATTTTGTTGCGGCATTTATAGCATTGGCCATTGGAAAATCCCCGGCATTGGGCCAAAAGCCGCTAAATATATCGTAGGTGTGGCGGGCAAGCAGCAGGTCGAAATCCGGACCATAGGCCTCCAGGAGGGCCGCTGCCCCCGCCGGGCTTCGGTAAGGTGTTGTCCACGCACCATAAGTGTAGTCTCCGTCATGCTCGATTACGCCATCCAGCGAGATGTGTTCAAAAATCCGGATCTTTCTCATTTTATTTCTTTTTAATTATTGTTCAAAGTTAAAAAGGATGAGGACCTCCGGTAAGGTGCGATCATGACAACATAAGGGTGTTTTTAGCCCGGCACGGGAAGCCGCGACAATGGGGCCATGATCACGCCCGCGCATAAAACAGGTGGTAAAGACTGCGTATAAAAAGGTAAATGCCCAGGCATCCGCCCCTATTCCTTCCCCACTTTTACGATTTTGGAGTAGGTTACGGTACCATCAAGATCCTGCTGGGCTACCCGGATAAAAGCGATGCTGCCTTGTTCTTCTCTTAACGCTGCATTTTGTTTGCCGCAGGAAAGACCAAATGCAACAGTTGCAAGGATCGTTAACAATAAGGCCGTTCTTCGTCGCCCCGCCGGTAATAACAGCAGGCTTAATAAGCCTATTGCAGATAAAGCAATGCCGTTACCGGTATAGCTATAATTTAATGGTTGGCTGGCATTGCCGGAGATGGCTTTTGATGGAATCGTGCTGATCGGCTTCCAGGTATTACCATCTAATGAGCCCTGCACTATAAAGAAATCTACGTTTTTCTCCGAAAGCGTTTGCCAGTTTACTTCCAGTGTGCTATTGGTATACCGGGCGCTGATGCTGCCAAACACCACCGGCAAGACCTGGGCATAGCACACTCCATTATCGGTAGCATCCCCCGCGATCGTCCATCCCAGTCCGCCGGATGCGGTGGCGTTCATGAGTTTTTGACGGCCATTAGCGGCCGCCGCATCGGAATAAAGCATGTCTGCCTGCCTTTCAAAATTTACGCCCGTGCTGGTGCTGGTATTCGCAGCCCATCCGTTGAGGGTATTGGTGTAGTTCACACAGCTCATGCCTGAGTTCTCAAACATAAAGGTTGCCAGTTGCAGCGATGGCAGTGCCCAATGCCCCAGGTTTTGGTTAAAACTGGTGGCACGCCAGAACATCGCGGACATATCAGTAACTGCAGCCGTATTAAAATTCAGCGGCTGGTTAAAGCTGCTGGCATTGGAAAGCATGTTGGCCATATTAGTGACCTTAGCAGTATTGAAATTCAGCGGCTGGTTAAAACTGGTGGCGCCGAGAAACATGTAGTTCATATTGGTAACTGCAGCGGTATTGAAATTGAGCGGCTGATTGAATTTAGCAGCGTAGGAAAACATTTGTGCCATATTTGTGACATTCGCTGTATTAAAGTTCAGCGGTTGATTAAAGTTGGCAGCATTGGCAAACATTCCCTGCATATTGGTAATGGTGGCGGTATTAAAATTGAGCGGTTGGTTAAATTTAACGGCGTTGAAGAACATAAATTGCAGGTCTGCTACCCCCGTAAGATCCGGGCTATCGGCTGTGGGAATGGTTTCTAAATTAACACAGGTGCTAAATGCCCTGTCAAATGTGGTCCAGTGGGTATTGCCCCATTGGGTTACCGCTACCAGGGCCTTCACAGACGATTCTACATCTGTATTGCCACAATAGAATCTTGAAAAGTTGCCGGTGCCCTTATGTGCCTTTACCCGGTAGATGGTGCCGGCGGCAGGAAAATTAATGGTTGTAAACCCATTGCCGGTCAGGGCCCCCTGAACGGCAGGATTGTTCTTCTGTTCCCACTCAATAGAATATCCGGCACCCTGTCCCGGGAACTGGATAGACGCGGTACCGGCCGGGAGCTTGCTTAAGTCCCATTCCGTTATAAACCAGTCTGCCGGAGCCTGGGCACTTGCCGGTAATACGGCGGTTAAGAATAGAACGAAAAAGAGTACATGCGCTAGTGTTTGTTTTGTTGACTTCATGAACAAAGTTTTAAAATAGAGGATAAGACAATCAAAAATAGGGGTTGTTTTCTATAAAATTTTGAAAGGAGCATTTAGCAGGCTTTTCAGTAAAAACAAGTACACAGGCCATTAACAGGAAGTTCAGCGCAAAAGCGAAGGAAAGACCTCCCATTCCGGTATAGTGAATCCGGGGATAAACAAGGGCAATAGTAATTAGTGCAATAAAAACGACACTAAAGATTTTTCTCATCGATGACTTCCGTTTTGATGCAGCGAGCTCACATCACTGTTTTATATTTCTTAACCGGTAAATATAGCAACTATTTGTATTGAAATATACGATAGTGCCCACAGCGGTCTTCTGACCTGTTAACAGAAAATATCACCCATTAAGGCAGCAATTAGTTGTTTGTAATGAGCGATCTGCGGGAAACACGGCTATCGGAGCGGCGTGAGAGTATGTCGGGTAATCAGCATTACCACATCAGGTCTTCAAGTGATTTGGCGCCGGCCAGATTAAGATTGGTCAGGTTGCAATACAGGCAGTAAAATGCCTTTAATTTATCCAATCCCCTTATTTCTACTGAAGGAAGATGGTTTTTACTGGCATCGAAAAATACCAGGTCCGGAAAAACCGTGAGATCCAGGGCTGTTGCAATGTTGTTTGTACTAATATCCAGCCACTGAAGCCTGGGGCACCTGGATATCCGAAACTCACTCATGTTATTATCATCAATCAATACCTTTTTCAGCCCGGGGTGATCATTTATTTCAAGCTTCGTAAAACGGTTATAACTCAGATCCAGGTCCTTTAGTTTTTTAAGCGCCGAAAGATCGATAGTTGTCAGATGGTTCTTGGTAAAACCAAGCAATTCCAGGTTTACACAACCTTTAAGATTGACGGATTCGATATCCCCGTCCAGCAGATACAACGAGGTAAGACTTGTCATCCCCTCGAGATCCACCTGTTTTATTTTATTCTGAAAAGTTCCGAATTCCACCAGATTGGTAAAGCTTTTGATGCCTTCCAGGGAAGTAAACGGTAGGGCTTCCAGATATAGTTTAGTAACCTTTTTAGCCTCGGATACCTGGATTTCACCATCTCCGTTGATATCCACCTTATTTTGAATGAGCGCATTTTTGAAATTGGGATCAGGAATTTTTACTACCTGGCCCGTTAAAGCAGCGTTCAGTACTATCAACAGCCAGGCTGTCATGCATATTTTCAGAACCATAAGGATAGATTTGTTCGGTATCATAATTTAACAGTTACGATCTCGCCGTCTTTTGTAATTTCCACAAAGGCTTTTTCCAGATCATTGGTTTCATAAAATAATTTAAACTCTTCGTAAATCGGTTCCCGGTAATGTGAAATCGTTTGGCCCATAACATTAAACGTATATGTATCAGACTCCCCTACCTGGTTCAGCATTTTTTTCATGCGCTGCTGTCTTACCATCGTCTGCAAATAATACCTTCCCGGTTTCAAATTTCTAAATGAAAATGCCCCGTCTTTATCCCCGGCTTTGGCAAGAATGCGATAAGAATAGGCTTCCGGCGACATTACTGCGAATGTTTTGCCTTTTCTGTTCTTCTTCTGTAACTCATACCATTCATTAAAATAAGGTGTACAGGGAAAAAGTGTCACCTCAATTCCCAGGTAGGTGTTATCGGGTCTTTTTTTGAGTTTTTTGACTACACCGTTTATTGTACTGGTACCCGGTTCCAGCATACTCCTGGCTTCGGTCTCATTAAAAGTGCTGCTGGGGAGAACAGGTTTCGGATCATCCTGTGCTGATACGGGGACACAATAAAAAATAAAAAGCGACAGAAATATACATGTCTGCTTCATAAGCTATATCTTTTAACAATCAAATTTACCTGATTCTATATCCGAAAAATATACCGAAAAGCAGGTATTTTACCGGTTGGTGGTTGTATACTCTTTTTATCAAATAATGATATTTCTTAGATGGCCGGGCACGGCAAATCCGCTTCTCCCCCGGGTTTTGCCTCAACATATACTATATTCTGTCATGGAGGGAAGGTTTTGGCTAAATATTTTTAGTAAAAGTTGAAATAATCAGTAATTTTATCCCTTTGAAAATCAGAATATCTAAAGCAGATCTGTTATCGCCGGAAACTCTATTCAAAATAATAAATACGCTCCGTTTCTTTATATCAAAACAAAGCCTTTATGAACTGCATCTCTGACCATCCCGTAGAAAAGTCTGTTTCCAAACTGATCCTTCTGCTCGTATTCATTGGTATATTTTCTTTTAGCACCCATGCCCAAACAACTCGTGATTAGCTTACCCGTTTGTTAAATGAGGAATATCACCGATCAGGATTTCCCGGCTTTAGTGTAGCTATTATAAATAAGGACAGCATTCTGTATGAACATGCTTTCGGGTTTGCAGATATTGAGAAGAAAATACCGTATAGCACCAACACGTTGCAGCCGATCGCTTCCATAAGTAAATTATTCATAGGCATGGCAGTGATGAAGGCTGTAGAACAGGGGTTGTTTACGCTGGAGACCAGCATCGATGATATTTTACCGTTTAAAGTGGCTGCTCCATATATGCAGGAAATGCCGGTTCGCATAAAACATTTGGTCACGCATACGTCTGGGATAACAGATAATCAGGACATCTATAAAAAAACATACATTTATACACCTCCTGCAGAGAAGGATAACGCGCTCTATAAATTAATTATATCTAAAGGTTATGGTGCAACAGGAACAGATACCAGCCTGGCCTTGTTTCTAAAGAATTACCTGGCGGCAGATGGCCATTTTTATAATAAAAAGAATTTCAATAAGGCTGCACCCGGTAAACGATACGACTATTCCAATATTGCTTCCGACCTTGCGGCTTACCTGGTAGAGGTAAAGTCGGGACTTTCTTTTGCAGCCTATACGGAAAAATATATTTTAAATCCGCTGCAAATGAATCATTCAGGATGGTTTAGAACAGCAGTAGACCCAAGCAACATCGCTACTTTATATACCGGATTAAAAGCGGCTTATCCATCCTACGGTTCCGTTTGTTATCCTGACGGAGGACTTATTTCCTCCTGTCACGATTTAAGTATCTTTCTTAAGGAAAATATTGCGGGGTATGAAGGCAAAGGAACACTCCTGACACCTGCGTCATTTTCCACGATGATGCAACCCGCTTTTTCCGCAACTTATACACCAAAAGATATCGATCCTAATGAGCCCAATATCGGCGTATTTTATACAATAAAAAAGAATGGAATTATTGGTCACAGCGGCAGCGATGGCGGTGTTACATCATTCCTTTTCTTTAACGCGGAAAAAGGATTCGGCATGCTCTTTATTGCCAATACAGAACTGGAAGGACTAAATGGGATTAATAAAAACCTGTTATCCGATTTTCAAAAAATATGGAATATAATGGGACAGTATGGAGGCAAAATGCAAGCAACAGCTCGTGGGCGGCTCCCATAGCGATCTGCGGCAGCTATTTTTCTCCGGTTAGGCCGGTTCTTCCATAAGACACCGTACCCATTTGTGTTGATCCTGGTTTTTATCGCGTGGCCCTGTTCTCTTCTTCAGAAACAGTGGTCTTTTTGTTATTTTGATTGGTTTTGCCTAAGGAGTAGCTGATCGTGATCTGCAACCGCTGAGCACCCCACCAGTGAGAAAATTGATTGTTGATGATTTCCTTATACCTGAAAATGAGCTGCTGGTAGTAGGTATCAAAGATATCGGTAAACGCGAGCTTGGTATTGAGCTTGTTTGCAAACCACCCTTTTTGCAGTGCAAGATCCACATTATACATGGGTTTAATAATATACAGGCTGTTGCCGGAGCGGGATTCGTAATTGGCAAAAACAGTGGCGGAAAAATTGTTCTTAAACGTAAACGTCTGGTTCAGTTTTAAAACATAATTATAAATACCGGGACTGTATACCTTACCCAGGTAAGGGCGTTGTTCTTTATTATAATACCCCATGGCCTGCAGGTTGACCTGCCATAATTTGCTGATCGTAAAAGGTGCAACGATTGACACATGGGCAAATTTGCGATAAGGCAGGTTGGTGCCCAAAAAAGCCATTTCGTTGGTGACTGTATCGTACATCGGGTATCTGGTGATTACATCCGATTCCTTACCTGCATTGAGCTCAAACAGGTACGATCTGAAACGATAGTTGATTTTAAACTGGCTGGTAGTGGAAGGATCAAGATAGGGGTTGCCGATCCAGTAGTTCAAAGCGCTTAAGTAGAACCGGAAGGGATTTAGCTGGCTGAACGGAGGCCGGGTGATGCGCCGGGTATAAGAAAAAGAAAGATCCTGCCGTTTGTCGATGGGATAACTGACGGTGGCGGAAGGCAACCATTTTATATAAGATTTCCGTACCCGCGAAGCGGTGGTAACCGAGTTGGCAAGCGATCCCGTATGCTCTCCCCTGAGGCCGGCATTTACCTGGATCCTTCCGATTTTCCCGGTTGCAGCCAGATAAGCGGCGCTTATATCTTCGTAATAAATAAAAAGATTACATCATATACAGTTTTTCTTCCAGGACAATTTTTTCCAGTTTCCGGATCAGTTGGCCGGCCTGTTCTTCCGGGATCTTTTTATGCTGATATTTTTCGGACTTTTTTGCCAAAAGGCGATGCGCCTGGTTATTACGGAAGACCTCATAGATTTTTAAATAAGTCAATACGGCAAGAGCAATGGCTCCTATAATACAAACAGGTCCTTTCATAATTCCGGAAAACCCGGTATAATAAATGATATTTCCGATGAGTATATAACCGAAATAGGATGCTTTCCCGAATTTGCTTTTATGCTTCCAGTAAAAAATACAGGTAACCGTCAGACTGGAAAACCAAACGGCATATACAAATTTTACAACATATTGTCTCCATATTTCAGCATACTGTTGCATTGGGAATATAAGCCCCGCTGCAATCAGTATGATAAAAGGCAGGTAGGAAACTTTCCAGTTTTTAAAAAAGATATGTTGTGGAAAAATACAGGACCGGGTATAAAAGAACAGCGTGGGGCCAATAAGTAAACAGGCACTCAACCCCATCTGGATATAACTCAGGGCCAGCTCCGGGTGAAAATAGCTGAATACCGCATCACCCAGCTTTACGGATAGCAGTAACAGCAGTATACCCAGCAGTAAATGATGCGTTACCCTGGATTTATTTAAAAACAGCAAATAGCTACCGAATAAAAATCCGTTTAACGTACTTAATCCGCTTATAAAATAAAACAACCCTTGTGACGCATTCATAGCATAGTTCTAATTAAAACCGGGAACAGAAATTAAAGATATCCAATATTATTTAATTATCATACAACTGACGGTCCGGGTTATAAGTTGCAATTGTTTATCGGCAGATAACATCAATCCGTTGCAAAAACCACCCCGGCTACAGGCCGGTTGGATCATGCTCGGATGAATCATCTGGCTTTTCTTATGTTTCTTCTGTAAAATTTTATGTAGGTTTGTCAAAACCCGTCTATTCATGCTAAAATACATTCTGCTTGCGAGTGCGTTTTTTATATACACACTGGGTCATGCTCAAAAGGAAGATAAGAAACTAAAGGTGCTGATTGAAAAAGCGGTCAGTGGTTTCAATGGCGATATTGGAATATATGTACATCATTTGAAAAAGAACCGGTCGGTAGCCGTGAATGCGGATACTGTTTTTCCTACTGCCAGTATTGTAAAAGTGCCCATATTAGCGGGGATATTTACGAAAATTGCGCAGAAGGAATTAAAGTTATCGCAGGAGTTTGTGTATGATGCCAAACGCGTATACGGCGGTTCAGGGTTGATGCAGTTTTATAAGGACAGTGCCCGTACGGATCTGTCTACCATGATCTCATTAATGCTAACTTACAGCGATAATGTGGCGTCCATCTGGCTGCAGGAGCTGGCAGGTGGCGGCGCGGCGATCAATACGATCATGGATCAGTTGAAGCTGCCTCATACAAAGGTGAACTCCCGCACTGCAGGCCGCCAGGATATCTGGAAGAAATACGGCTGGGGGCAAACCACGCCCAGGGAAATGGCACAGCTTTTTACGTTGATCCGGCAGGGAAAGGTGGTGGATGCCCGGCACTCCGATAAAATGTACCGCTATTTAAAAAACCAGTTCTACAATGGCCGCTCCTTATCGCAGCTCCCGGCAACCGTAAGCACCATCTGCAAAACCGGATCAATTGATGATGCCCGCGGCGAAGTGGTGCTGGTAAACGCTCCGGGCGGCGATATCGCTTTTTGCATCCTCACAAAGAACAATAAGGACCGGAGCTGGACGGATACCAACGAAGCAGAAGTATTGACCCGAAAGCTGGCAAATATTATCTGGAATTACTACGAGCCAAAACATCAATTCACCGCCTTTGAAAAAATAGATTAAGCAGTGGTTTTGCCGCTCTTTCCTGTTAATATGCACAGATTGGCGAAACCATCCGCATCAATCTGCGGGGAAAAATAATCAACCCTTAAAGGGGCTGTCTTAAATGCCCCGCTGTAATGTCGTTTTTACAATAGCAACCCCCGGGTTTTAAATAATAGCTTTGTGAAAAATAAATACTATGCACCCAAAAATGATATGGGCCAACCTGCCCGTCGACAATTTAGAGCGGACAACAAAATTCTATACAGATCTGGGCTTTAAACAGAATGGCACGCCCAACAGCCAGCTGACCAGTTTTATTATAGCGGAAAATGAATTTATCATCCACTTCTTTTTGAAGGAGGTATTAAAATCAAATATGAAAATAGAAATAGCGGATGCACATGCCGCTGCTGAAATAATGTTTACGCTTTCCGCTGAAAACAAAGAAGAAGTAGACGAATGGGCAGCAGTAGTTACAAAAGCAGGAGGAAAGCTCCTCTCCCAGCCTGAGACATTTGGTGACAGCTATTATGGATTTGCGTTTGCCGATCCCGATGGCCACCGGTTTAATGTGTTTCAAATGTAAAGGACCATCCGATCACATTCTTATGCGGGTCTTTGAGGGAATCGGACGGAAAATTATGTGCCCGGAATAACCACCGAGGTATAGGGACTATAAAGCTCCCAGCCAAGCGACCGGTATAAGAATTGGCCTTCATCCGTGGCCACCAGGAAATTCTTAAACGCATTTTTTGCCAGGGCCAGCTCTTCAAGCGCTTTCATTACTATGGTAGCAAGCCCTTTTCGCCTGTGGTTTTCCCCGGTTAGGATCCGGTCGTAAACCGCCATGTCATCTACCAGTACCACCCGGCCAATGGATGCGGATTCGCCGCTCTGTGTAACAACGCGCACGATATAGACAGCTGATGATTGGCGCGCTGTCGTCAATGTATAACCCGGGGGTAGGCGCAGATCCGGAATAAGCATCCGGTGCAGGCAGTGCATCATATAACCGGGCGGCTGAAGCACCCATTTATGAGAGACGACGTGTTTTACCTGATCGGGAGTGGCGCACACTTTCAGAAATATCCAGGGTGTATTTATGCGTTCAGACAGCCGTATAAAAGCAATATCCAGCCTGGGAAATACATAACGCGCCCGTTGCTGTTGGTGCCCCACATCCACCCGGAAGCCGGACTGAAAAGGAACCGGTAAGGGTAATGCTCTTGATAACGACCAACCGCTGAGCCATTTTTCAACAATATCCGGGGCAACCTGATCCATCATAAACATAACATTCATTACAGCAACATAAAACCCCGATCCGTTATGCAGTTAACGATATTTTTTGAATCGAAGGTAAAGGCAAAACGCCTGAGCAACGGTCTGCATCAACGTAGCTGCTTTCCTATTTCTTAGCATCGCATTCCTTCTCCCTGAACTTTATAAGACGCTTCACAAATGCTGCAGGCAGCGGCTTGTCGGCAGGAAGCTGGATGGCCGATTTAGATACCTGCAATCCTTTCAGATCCGTTTCAAACTCCTTAAGCAAGGCCGGGCTCCAGGGACTGGATAGGGAAATATGCCTGGCATAAGCTGAATAATAGATGAGAAACTGTTTGCTGGTCCTGAAAGCCGGTATCTGGTAGCTGATCACTTCTTCCGCTTCAGGCACCGCGTCCTTTATTATCTTCCGGATCTGCTGCATCCGCTGCTGTACCTCCGCCGGGAATGTGCTTTGGTATTCGTCAATCGTTTTGAAATCTGTCTTCGCCATTGGTTTTCATTTTTGCTGTATAAATATAATCGTTTAGCGGCAAATCTTAGCAGGCAGGCAATACATTGCTTGCGTCCTGTGCCGAAAGCTTATTCCTGCAGATTGGGTAAAAGAGGAGTGGCATTACCAAAACTAAAAGGCCTGATGATATTGTACTGCTTACGGGTATCGTTAAAGCGGCGCAGTACCGAACTGGTACAGACAAAGCGGATGGCTGCTTGCGGGATCAACTGCCCTGCTATTGTCTACCCAGATCGCTTGGCCACCTGATAACACGCAAAAAAAAGTTATAACATTCTGTTTCTCTCTTTTAGATCGGTTTTCCGGAAAATTATTTTATCTTTGCAACTAAGATAATCAGTTAAGAAGATAAAAATGAAGGACAAGGTACTCCAATTAAGAAAGCTCAGCCAGCAGTATGCCTATACTTCCATCCGCATGCACGAGGCCGTGGGGCGCAAGGCCGGGCTGTCGGGCACCGACCACAAGTACCTGGGCTTCCTGTTGCAGAAGGGGCCCATGACGGCGGGTGAGCTGGCCGGTATTACCGGCCTGACCACCGGGGCGGTGACGGGCCTGGTTGACCGGTTTGAAAAGAAAAAGCTGCTGAAGCGGCAACCTGATAAAGCCGACCGGCGCAGGATCATCATTGTCCCCAATACCGATAAAATACGGGCCTTGCTGCAGCCACTGTACCAGGATTTCCAGGATGATACCGACCGGCTTTTTGCCTCCTTTTCCGCCGCCGGGTTAAAGACCCTGGAAACGTTTTTTTCAAAGGCGCTGGATATGATGCAGCATAAAACAGATCAACTCAATCAACAATAATCCAATGGAATTTAACCCCAACAATCCCGTTATACAACGCTGTATGCAAGGCATGGAACTGGCAGAAAAAGGTCAATCCGGAGCAGCGGCCGCGGTGTTCCTGCAGGCCTGGAACGAAGCAGGCAACGATTTTGAAAAATTTATCGCGGCACATTTTTTGGCGCGGCATCAGCAGGATACCCGAGACAAATTAACCTGGCTGCATACCGCTTTGCAGCATGGACGAAGCGTTAACAGCGATGCGGTGAAGAGCGCATTGCCGTCGTTGTACACCAATATGACGCAATGCTATGCCACCCTGGGCGATGCAGACAACGAAAAAAAGTACCGGGAGCTGGCCGTATCGGCCGGTGAGCAGCTGCCGGACAAAGGACCTTTTTACCACGGCACCCGGGCCGACCTGCAGCCGGGCGATCTGCTTATAGCGGGGGGCATATCCAATTACCAGAGCGATGTGGTGATGAACCATATTTACTTTACCGGCCTGGCCAATGGCGCGGGGCTGGCGGCTGCGCTGGCTAAAGGCGAAGGGCGCGAGCGGGTGTATATCGTGGAGCCGACAGGCAGCTTTGAAAATGATCCCAATGTAACGGACAAAAAATTCCCGGGAAATCCTACGCGCTCCTACCGCAGCACGGCACCGCTTAAGATCCTTGGCGAGGTCACCGATTGGGACCGGCTGACACCGGAGCAGCTGCGCCAATGGCGGGAAAAACTGGCGAATAACAAAGGGACTATTATTAATTAAAACTATCCCGGGCCTGCATTGGCTGACCATGCAACGCCGGAGATGCCCACAGACGAAACGCAGATCAAATGAGTGTTGGTCGGTAAAAAATCATCCGCGTCAATCTGCGGCAAACCCCTCCCCTCCATAGACGCTTACGGCATCCTTTGGCAGCTGCTGTACGTGCTGCATATAGGCCGTTACGTTTTGATCCCAGTCTGCCGGGTAAGCATAACCCAGTTCTTTAGCCACAAATTGTGCTGAATCTCTAAAAAGGGCCTGCATCCTATATACTGCCTGCCAGATCTGCTGCAGGGTAGCAACGGGATAGGTGGCCAGCAGCTTTTCATACACATCCGGTTCAAGGTAGCGCTGGTAATACTTTCCAAATTTTCCGGTGTTTACACTGAAATCGTACCGGCAACCAATATACCAATCCATCATTTGCAGCAGTGCGCCACGGATCACCTGGTTGATGAGTTCCTGGGCCAGGATCACCTCCCCTCTCCACAGCCCTTTTGCCAGACCGGCATTGGTATACCAGAATTCGTTGCAGCAATCGGTGAAAGAGCGTTTCGGGGGTCTTTGTACGATATAGCTGGCATCGCTGCTGGGAGGAAGCGGGTTATTGCTGAAGATCCCGGTCTTATCCCATAGTACTTTACAAAGACTGTCGCTGGTAAACTGCCCGAGCCGTTCAATGGGCGCCATGGTGAGATCGATCCGGTTGCCATCCCTGAATTGTAACAGATAGGAAAAAGCGCCTTCCAGCTCCGGTGTGGGGGGATATAACTCCATATCTTCAGGCAGCTGCATAATCATCTGCTCCCCGAATACATCCACCCAGCTGTGATCCTGCAAAAAAGAATGGAGTTCACTTACTACATAGATGATATCATAATCCTGGAAAATATCCGGCCTCACATTGGGATTGGAGCGTGATCCATCCTGTAATACGGCCAGTATCCGGGGATCCGTTGCTACCTCCATTATTAATTCCTTCATTTCCGCTTCGCTCCTGCTTGTCATTATATTACGGCTTTATTCAAATTTATGATTTTTTTGGTGGCGATTGGCAACGAGCATGTATGGTTACTACCTGTAGATTCCGCGTGATCTGTGTTTTCTGTGAGCACAAATAACGAAAGATGATTCCTGCCGATACTTGCGGGAACTGAAGAGATCATCAGAATTAAAAATTAAGGTCTGAGATGTAGGCTATGAAAGATGGTTTTGCCTAATTTTGACAGTAAAACATCTTAAATTTTAACCAATGCCTCAAAAACCGCTTTCCATATCTACAACAGAAGAACTGCACAAACAACGCTCTACACTTAAAGCTATGATGATTGTTTTTGGATTATTATGGATGCTGCTGCTGGCATTCAATATTTACCTGCTGGTGACCAAAAGACCCAACTTTCCGCTCCTGACTGTTTTATCGGCACTGATACCTGTCATGATTCCTATGCTGATTTCGTTGAATAAAGTAAACGCCGAACTGAAGTTGCGGGATGAAGGTGAATAATGCTGCTTCCTGAGCGCTGAAAATAGCAGAGAATAAATTTGCTATAGTTTTTTCACTTTCTGAATTAGCTGTGGTTTTAGTGTTTCGTCTATATCAAGCATATGAATGATTTCAATCGCTTTCTGGTGCTCTTTTGTCTTAGCGTAAAGGAACGCCAGGATCCATTGCGGATCAGGGTTGTGAAACTTATAGATTTTCCCTTCTGCTACCTGATATTCTGCTATTTTTATCACATCTTCTAAAGTATAGGCCGCGTCAAACCATTTAAAAATACGCGCTTCATATTTATCCATGAGTTTTTTGACAGATTGTTTGGCATTGTATGCCCCCCAATGGGTTACATTACTTTCACTCTTATCATCACTGTTTTTATTAAATGAAGCGGCATATTCGTCTGTCCATTCAAACAACTGTAGCTTTACCGATTTATCGGTCCGATGCAAACGGAGATTATTTCCGCTAAGCGTTGGAATAAAATCCAGACAAACACCCCAGGTAAATGTCCCCTGCCCTCCTTTTAAAAGCGAATAGCCAAAAACTCTTCTTACTGAATTTCGAAACCCGTCAAACCATAAATAAGAGCCATTCCATAAAAGTCCTCTCGCTTTTAATCTTGGTGACAAATTCTGATCCAGGATCTCTAGTAGCTGTCCGGTATTAATCAGGTCCCTATTTTTGAATAACTGAAGCATCCGGGATTATTTATATATAGGAAGATAGGTTATTCTTGTTGTTTTCCTATGGCAGCACTTCATAATTCTTATCCCTATCGATTAAGCAATCCGCCACTGATCAGTCCTGACAAATAAATGATCAAAAAAGACACACCTTACCCGTTACAACTATTGATACTACGTTTCTGCTTTGCCAGTGTTATTGTCTCTTCCGTTTGAACGGGCCCTGCGGGGCGATCAGCTCAAGGTTGGTACCGTCCGGATCCCGGAAGTATACCACGGCAGTACCAAAACCCGACTTTAACCCGTCTTCTTTTTCAAACACCATGGGCGCGCCTTCTGGCTCCACTCCTATTTCTTTTAGCCGTTCCAGGGCTGTATTGATGTCATCTACTTCAAAACAAAGATGCATCGCACTGATCTGGTTATTCCGGTAGGAAGCGGTTTCTGATTCCGGAATCGCATATTCCAGTATATCGATATTTAAATTATCCAGATGCAGGTTAGCATAGCGAATAAGGGTATCATCGAGCCCCTGTACACGGGCCATCCGTGCACCACCGATCTCATCCCGGTTGGATACTTTAAGCCCCGTCAGCGCTTCATAGAATGTGATTGATTTTTCAAGATCTTTTACCGTAATACCTACATGATTGGCGCGGGAAAGTCCTGTTGTTTTGCGTTCCATCGGGATCTGTTTTTACAGCCGCCATATTATTAAATACCGGTCAGCTGCTGGTTAATAAATTGCAGTTCTTCGGCGCTAAGCTGCAGCTGCATTGCTGCCGCATTGGAAATAGCCTGTACGGCATTCCGTGCACCGGCGAGCACTACGCTGATACCCGGTTGCAAGGTGGTCCAGCGCAAAACCAGCTGTGTAACGGTAGCACCTTTATTGATGGCGATCGGTTCAATGGCCTGCAGCAGACTTTTTACCCGTTCCAGGTCAAATTGTGTAAAATAACCGTTCCGGTGATCATCGCTCTTCAATGTATTTTCCTTAAAATATTTTCCGGTGAGAAGACCGCGCTCCATAGGACTGTACACAATGATGCCGGTATGTGTTTCCTGTGCGTAGGGCACCAGATCTTTTTCGATGCTGCGATTGAGCATACTGTAAGATACCTGGTTGCTGGCCGGTTTCAGTGTTTGAGCCGCTTCCTGCAACCGGGCCACACTGTAATTACTTACCCCTGCCGCACGTATCTTACCCTGTTGTATCAGGAGTTCCAGCGCTTCCATGGTCTCACTGATGGGGGTTGTGGCATCCGGCCAGTGTAGCTGCAACAGGTCGATATAATCGGTGCCTAGCCGTTTCAGACTTTCTTCCGTTTCTTTGATCACATTGTCCTTTGAAGCATATTTATAAACCGGGAGGGTTTTGTCATTGTCTTTTGCATCAAAGAAGAAATCCCCTTTTCCGTTGTTGCTGCCATCCCATACCAGTCCGAATTTGGTAAGCAATTGTATTTTAGACCGGTCTTTTCCTTTAATGGCGGCACCTACCAGCTCCTCGCTTGCACCAAAACCATAAAAAGGAGCCGTATCAATGGATGTTACGCCGTTGTCCAGCGATGCATGAATAGAGCCGATCGAATCCTGCTTTTCATTTCCCCCCCACATAGTACCGCCAATGGCAAAGGCTCCGTGTGTAATAACCGATAATTCCAGTGCTGTATCTCCTAATTTTCTGTATTCCATGATGATTGTTATTGTCTTTGTTTTAAGAATTGTTTTTTTAATCCGGTTGAAATCGCTTTCCGTTAATACTCTTGTTAATAATAGCCTGTTTTCAGGGCTCAAGAACAGCTGTTTTATAGATCCGGGGTTGTTCCTGTAGCTGGTCTCTTAATCCGCCGAAGGCCTTGATATAGGGTTGCCGGTTGTGTTCTTCCAGCCCTTCCGCACTGCTCCAGATCTCATAAAATACAAACCGGTTTTCGTCTTCCAGGTCCTGGTGCAGCCGGTAACATTCACAGGCAGCTTCTTTGCGCGTTTGCTTTACCATGTCTTGTAACGCTTCCAGTATTCCGGTCCTGTATTCCGGTTTCGCTGTTATAATGGCGGTGAGATAGATTTTCATATTTATATATTGTTATTTGTGCTGTATCCTGGTTCTTTTCCCGTTGATATTCTGTGGCTGATCTGCGGACTGTTTTTTCCCACTGATTACAGCTGATTGTATACGCTGATCTGCACGAGGTTTCCTCTTCGTTTTATCTGCAGGAATCTCATGCGGCTATCTGTGGTTCTGCCACGGATCCGAATACTGTTTCAAGGTGTGCGTTGTAACGTTTCATATCCCGCTCCAGGTCGGCGTTTTTCTCTACGTCATGAAAATGAAAACTTTTTAATGGCTGCATGCCGGTAAAGGCATTCATCCGGTGAAAACCGAAAAGCGGTCCTTCATCCACACTGTGCTCGTTAAAAAATTCTCCCGGCAGCGTAAAAGCAGTCTCCGGTGCATTCCAGCTGCTGGTGAGCATATAGGTCCTTCCCTGCAGCATCCCTCCTGTTCCGTAATTGATATCAGGATTGGCCGATGAACGGCCATCACTGCGATAGATGCCTTTCTGATGCCCCGCAGTGAACACTTCGTCCAGGTATTTTTTAAATCCGAAAGGCAGCTGGAACCACCAGATCGGTGTATGATAAATAATGGTATCGGCCCACACAAATTTTTCTACTTCTGCCTCGGGGTTGTATCCGCCGGCAATAACGGTCTCCCGCACTTCCACTCCCGGCCGGCTGTTAAAAAATGCAGCGGTTGCTGCTGCTACGGTATTGTTGAACCGGCCACCGGAGTGCCCGAAATGTTGCCCTGCATTAATGATGAGTATTTTTTTCATTGCTTGTTTTTTATTGACATGACAAAATTATTGCACAAATAATTATCAGTAAAATAGTATAATTTATACATTTGTATCATAAAAATGATAGTTTGATATGGTCAATCTTGAATGGTACCGCACTTTTAAAGCCATCTACCAGCATGGAACCCTTACCGGTGCAGCAGAATCCCTGTTCATTTCCCAGCCGGGCGTCAGTCTGCACCTGGGCTCATTGGAAAGTTATGTGGGTTATAAATTATTTGAACGGGCAGGTCGAAAAATGGTGCCTACCGAGCGCGGAAAGATCCTGTATAACGCTATAGCGGAAAGCTTGATCACCCTGGAAGAAGCAGAGCAGAATTTCCAGCGGAGTACAGAGCGGCATACGCCTACCATCAGCATCGGTATGTGCTTTGAAACCTTCCAGATCACGCTGGAGCAGTATATTTCCACCCTTCCCTTTAATGTGATCATCCGTTTTGGTGATTATCATGAAATGCTGGATAGCCTGGACAAGGGGATCCTGGACCTGATCATTACTCCTCACAAAGGTACCTCGACCAAGATCGAGCACCAGCCTTTTTCTTCTGAAACAATCGTACTGGTGGCGGGGGAAGAGCTGGAAGATCTGCCTTTTCAAAAACTGGTCAAACAAAAAAAATATGCGGCCGCAGAAGACTGGCTGAAACAACAGAAATGGTATGGCACCACGGGAGATATGGAACACCTCTTCCGCTTCTGGCAGCTGAATTTCGGATCGACTCCCGATTTTCGTCCCAATTATATCGTACCCAACCTGAATTCAATTGTCCGGTGCCTGAGCAGCGGCAGCGGCCTGGCAGTGATACCGGATTTTTTATGTCATAAGGAAATTGAAAGCGGGCCGGTAAAACTGGTTTGGAAGGGGCACAAACTATTGAAGAATACGCTTTACTTTGCCTGCAGGAAAAATACTACTTATGCAAAGGAGATCGAATTGATCAAAAGCCTGTTCCGGAAAGTAATGAAATGACCCGTACAGCCGTTTCCAAAAAATAAATAGTAGATTGCAGCACAACGATGCCCCAACTATGAAAGAAGAACAACTCAGAAGCAGTAACTGGTTTGGCCGTACCGGGAAAGATGGATTTATTTACCGCGCGTGGATGAAGAACAACGGCATTCCCGGTCATGAATTTAAAAAACCGGTGATCGGTATTTGTAATACCTGGAGTGAGTTAACCCCCTGTAATGTGCATTTCAGGGACCTGGCGGAGCACGTAAAACGCGGCGTGCTGGAGGCTGGTGGTTTCCCCGTGGAGTTCCCGGTTATGAGCCTGGGTGAAACATTGATGAAACCGACCACCATGCTGTTCCGCAACCTGGCCAGCATGGATGTGGAAGAAAGCATCCGTGCCAATCCTTTGGATGGTGTGGTGTTGCTTTGCGGGTGTGATAAAACGACCCCTTCCCTGCTGATGGGCGCCTGTAGCGTCAACCTGCCGACCATCATCGTTTCCGGCGGCCCCATGCTCACCGGTAAATACAAAGGGAACAGCATCGGCACCAGTGATGTGTGGCGGCTGGCGGCCGGTTTGCAGACCGGCACTGTAAATGAAGCACAGCTTCATTCAATGGAAGATGCACTCTGTCGCAGCCAGGGACATTGTGCCGTAATGGGTACGGCTTCCACTATGGCCTGCATGGTGGAAAGTCTGGGGCTTTCCCTGCCGGGCAATGCCGCTATTCCCGCAGTGGATGCGCATCGTAAGGTACTGGCGCAACATTCGGGGAGCCGTATCGTGGAAATGGTACGTCAGCAACTATGCCTGTCCGATATCCTTACCCGGGAAGCATTTGAGAATGCCATCATGGCCAATGCAGCGATCGGCGGTTCTACCAATTTTGTGATCCACCTGCTCGCCATCGCGGGACGTATTGGCGTGCCGCTGACGCTTCAGGACTTTGACCGGCTTTCCCGGAATATTCCGCTACTTGTGAACCTGCAGCCTTCCGGCGCATTCTTTATGGAAGACTTTTATTATGCAGGCGGACTGCCGGTGGTATTAAAAGAGCTGGATGGTTTGCTGCACGGAGGTACGCTTACGGTTAATGGAAAAACCATCGGTGAAAATTATAAGACGGCTGAATGTTACGACCGCAATGTTATTGCCACAGCAACTGATCCGGTGAATACGGTTACCGGCCTGGCGGTTTTAAAAGGCAATATCTGCCCGGACGGAGCCGTGATCAAGCCTTCCGCCGCAAGTCCGCACCTGATGCAGCATACGGGTCCGGCGCTGGTCTTTGAATCGATCGATGATTATAAGAACCGCATCAATGATGACAAACTTGAAGTGGATGCCAATACCATACTGGTATTAAAGAACGTGGGACCAAAAGGCTATCCCGGGATGCCGGAAGTGGGCAATATGACCCTCCCTAAAAAAATACTGGAACAGGGCATTACCGACATGGTACGGATCTCCGATGGCCGCATGAGTGGTACGGGCTTCGGAACCGTAGTACTGCATGTATCGCCGGAGGCCGCAGCAGGCGGGAATTTCAGCGTGCTCCAAACCGGGGACCTGATCACCCTGGATGTTGAACAACGAACCCTCGAAGTACACCTGACAGAAGAAGAATTGCAGCAACGGAAAACCGCATGGCAGCCATTGCCGCCCCATGTTTCCAGGGGTTATGTGCAATTGTATACGCAACAGGTGCAGCAGGCGCATTTGGGTGCTGATCTTGATTTTCTGACCGGCAGCAGCGGCGCCGGGGTAAGCAAAGATTCTCATTAAACCGTGAAACAGAATTATGGAGTTTACAAATAAAACAGCTATTGTTACGGGAGCTGGTCAGGGTATCGGCTTTGAGCTGTGCCGTCAGCTGGCGGCCAGTGGGGCTAAGGTGATACTGAACGACCAGGATGAAACGCTCGCCCAAAAGGCCGCAGCAACCATCAATACGCAATACGCCGGTCAGGTACAGGCTGTAGCGGGCGATTGCAGCGATCCTGAAGTAATCCGCAACCTGGTGGATACAGCACTACAACAGTATGGAAGTCTGGATATCGTGATCGCCAATGCCGGGATCACCCTGTTTGGCGATTTCCTGGATTACGATCCCGGTGCCTTCTATAAAGTACTTCAGGTCAATCTGGGTGGTTCTTTTTTTCTTGCCCAGGCTGCTGCCCGTAAAATGAAGGAATCCGGTTCTGGCGGCTCGATCCTGTTTATGTCTTCTGTAACCGGGCACCTGGCGCATAAGGGGCTGGTAGCTTATGGCATGACCAAGGCTGCACTTGAAATGCTGGCGCGGAACCTGGTGATCGAACTTTCCTCCTATGGCATCAACATCAACTCGATCGCCCCCGGTGCCACGCTTACAGAGCGCACTATGGCCGATACCGATTATGCTTCCAAATGGCAGAAAATAACACCCGGCGGCAGACCGGCTACCGTGGAGGATATTGCACAGGCGGCATTGTTTCTTGTACATGAGAAAGCCCGGCATATCAATGGCCAGAATATCGTGATTGACGGCGGCTGGAGCTGTGTGGGCATCCAGCCGGAATAAACCGGTTATGCCGGCGGTCATTACCGCTGCTCATTTGATGATTTGATAATGGTTTGATAATAATCCGGAAACATATAATATAAACTTTTGCAGCGTCATTTTCATACACATACCCTGACGTTATACTATGCAAAAGTTCCTGCTGTTTACGATTCTCCTGATGGTTGCCTTTATTGCCCGGGCGCAGCAAAAGGTAGTGGTAACCGGTACCATTGTCGACGCCAATAATTTTTCCCTTCCCGGTGCCTCGGTAAAACTCCTGCCGGGCGGGCAGCACACTGTTACGGACGCCTACGGCAAATTTGAGTTTCTGAATGTTGCAGCGTTGGATAAGTTCCAGATCGAAGTCTCTTACCTGGGATACCATACTTTTAACAAGACCTATCCCGCGGGCAGCAAAGGAAATCTGGACGTAAAGATCACACTGAACGATACTGCCGGTACTATGAAGGAGGTGGTCATTATCGGAGACCGGCTGAGTGGTCAGGCCCGGGCCTTTAACCAGCAAAAGAACAAAGCGAATATCAGTAATATCATCTCCTCCGACCAGGTGGGCCGTTTTCCGGATGCCAACCTGGGTGACGCGCTGAAACGGGTGCCCGGGATCACCATTCAGAATGACCAGGGGGAAGCCCGGAACCTGATCATCCGCGGTCTGGCGCCCAATCTGAACTCAGTGACATTGAACGGTGACCGCATTCCTTCCGCGGAAGGCGATAACCGGAATGTGCAGATGGACCTGATCCCCTCAGATATGGTAGCAACTGTGGAAGTGAACAAGACACTGACACCGGATATGGATGCCGATGCCATCGGAGGCTCAGTGAACCTGATCACCCGCGCTTCTCCCAACGGGCAGCGGCTTTCTGCCACACTCGCCGGCGGATTGAACCCGATCCGGAACACCGGGAATTATACAGCGGGACTGGTGTACGGCAACCGTTTCTTCCATAATAAACTGGGAGCGGTGGCCAGTTTTTCCTATAACAACAACCAGTTCGGCTCCGATAATATTGAAGCTTCCTGGAAAAAGGCGGATGATCCCGGCAAGACGGTATATGTGGATGAACTGGGTATCCGTTATTATAACGAGCACCGCATCCGGCACAGCCTGGATCTGAACCTGGACTATACGTTCAATCCGGCCCATAAGATCATTGCAAGCGTAATGCACAACTGGCGTACCGACCGGGAGAACCGTTTTGCCCTGGTATATGAGAACGAACCGGAATACGATGACAACGACCAGATCACCGGGTGGAAGGGTAATATCATCCGCGAGGACAAAGGCGGTACAGGAACCGACCAGGTAAAGAACAAACGGCTTGAGCTGCAAAAAGTGACCAACTACGCCTTGAGGGGTGAACACCTGTTAAGTCCCAAATGGGATATGGACTGGTCCGTAAACTATGCAAGGGCCAGTGAACAAAAGGTTGACGAACGGTATATTGAATTTGAACAGGAGGATGTCACGTTCAGGACCGATTTTGCCAATACACGCCACCCGCTGATCACTCCTCAGAATGAAGACCTGTCGAGCTATTCGTTAAGCAACCTGTCTGAAGGTGATAGCTGGACCAGGGAGAACGAGCTGGGTGCGAAGATCAATTTCCGCACCCCGTTCTCGGTAATTGACGGACAGAAAGGCCGGCTCCGTTTTGGTGTAAGACTACGGAGGAAGGACAAGCTGCGCGAAAATAATTATTTTGAATACGAACCGGTAAATGACCTGGGAAGCCTGCCGGAACTGCCTGTGGTCTATTACGGTGGCAAAAATTTTCAACCCGGTTCACAATATGTTCCCGGCACTTTTGTCAATCCTTCCTATCTGGGCGGACTGGACCTGAACAACGGAGCGCTGTTTGAAAAAGAAGATAAACCCGATGAATACCTGGCTGAGAATTACACGGCCAAAGAAAATATTGTGGCGGGCTACCTGCGCTGGGATCAGCATTTCAGCGACAAACTCTCTGCTGTAATTGGTGTTCGTGTAGAAAACACGCACATCAACTACACCGGAAATTATGTAAAAGATGAAGAAGAGCTGCTGGGCTCCATCAGCAATACCAACGCTTATACCAATATCCTGCCGAGTATCTCATTCCGCTATGAACCGCAACAATACCTTGTTCTCAGAGCTGCATATACCACATCCCTGGCCCGTCCTAACTATTACAACCTGGTGCCTTATCTCAATGTGCTCTCTGAAGACGAAGAGCTCTATGCCGGTAATCCCGATCTGAAGGCGACCTATGCACACAACTTTGATCTTATGGCCGAAAGGTATTTCAGATCGGTGGGCATCCTGTCGGGCGGCTTGTTTTACAAAAGCCTGAAGAATTTCATCTATACGTTTACCAGACAGAATTATACCACTGAGAATTTTGCCGCAGATTTCCCGGGACAGGCCAATCCTGTTCCTGCCGGAGAGAACAACTGGAAATTTACGCAACAACGTAACGGCGAAAACGTCAACATCTATGGCTTTGAAGTGGCCCTGCAACGCCAGTTCGATTTTATACCCGGCAGCTTCTGGAAGGGACTGGGCATTTATCTTAACTATACGTTTACGGGCTCAACAGCCAGGGGCATTACCAATGAGGATGGCGAAGAACGCACAGATGTAAATTTGCCGGGCACTGCGCCGCATATGTTCAACAGCTCCCTTTCCTGGGAGAACAAACGTTTCTCGGCACGGGTGTCGCTCAACTATGCGGCCAGTTATATTGACGAGCTGGGCGGCAACGATTTTGAAGACCGGTATTACGACCGGCAGTTATTCCTGGATGCCAATGCCTCTTATAAATTTACCCGCAATTTCCGCCTGTTTGCCGAAGCGAATAACCTTACCAACCAGCCCCTGCGGTATTACCAGGGAATCGCTGTCCGCACCATGCAGGTGGAATATTACCGTCCGCGGTTTAACTTGGGGATCAAATTTGACTCATTCAGATAATTAACACTATGCATCAATCCTATCGTCTTCTGTTATTGCTGATCCTTTGCTCCTGTAAAAATCCGGCGGCAACCACCGCACCAGATGCGCTGAAACCCGCTGTGGTTACAGATTCTACCGATTTCGACACCGACGACCCCGCCATCTGGATCAACCCTGCCGATGCTTCCAAAAGCCTGGTGATCGGCACGGACAAGGAAACCGGCGGCGGATTGTTTGTCTTTGATCTTAATGGAAAGATCGTAAACAAATTCACCGGTATGAAACGCCCTAACAATGTGGACATTGCCTACGGTTTTTCTTATAATGGTCAGCTAATTGATATTGCCGTGGCAACAGAACGGGAGACCAATAAGATCCGTGTGTTCTCCCTGCCGGAGCTGAAACCGGTCGACAATGGCGGACTGGATGTTTTTACAGATACACCCGAGCGGTCTCCCATGGGGATCGCACTTTACACCCGCCCTTCCGATCATGCCATCTTTGCGATCGTTGGACGGAAGACCGGACCTGCAGATGGCTATCTTTACCAATATCGTTTAACAGACAGTGCCGGCCAGCTCAATGCCATGCTGGTACGTAAATTTGGTAAATACAGCGGCAAAAAAGAGATCGAGTCCATTGCTGTAGACAACGAGCCAGGTTATGTTTATTATAGTGATGAACAATACGGGGTACATAAATATTATGCTGATCCGGATAAAAAAGACAATACGGAGCTGGCGCTTTTCGGACAAAGCGATTTTAAAGAAGACATTGAAGGCATCTCTATTTATAAAAGCACCGACAGCACCGGCTACCTGCTGATATCCAATCAGCAGGCTAATACCTTTGTGGTATATAAACGGGAAGGAACAAACGGCCGGGTGCATGAGCATCATAAAATAGCAGAGATCCCGTTATCCACGATCGAAAGCGACGGCTCAGATGTGACCAGCATTAACCTGGGTGAGCGTTTCCCCAAAGGCCTGTTTGTAGCCATGAGTAACGGGAAGGTATTTCACTACTATGACTGGAGCGACATCGCCCGAAAAGGGGGACTGCAATAAGTTGCAATACGGCTGAAATCTTACCAGCCGGATGATCCGCTGATATATGCTGCAATTCGTTTTTATAAAAACAGTTATTTTTGTCTTTCTACTGTTTTTATGAAAAGCCGATTGAATATAGAAGAGCGGAGGCCGGTCTGGATCGCACTTTCTGAATTTTATCTGGATACGGAACCCGATGCAGCGGATTTTCACCGGCTTGCTGTGGTCCTGTTAAAGAGTCCTTACAGTTTTGCTGAGATCGGCATCATTAACAAATATGAAGTGTTTCCCGTTCTTCAAACCAATTTGCTGAACCCTGCGGGAGAATGGGCAGGTATCGATCCGGACCGGTTGGAAGTACAGATCCTGGAGTCGCTGGAAAAAAGAAACCGTGTACGCAAAATGGCGATCGAAAGTGCTTTTAAAGCATTTAAGTGGATGTGTGACGACTATTGGGAGCAACTGGAAGAAGCATACGGTAAAATAAAGAACGCCCCCGGCCGGTCTACTTAAAAGCAAGATTGCCCGCCTTGCGGTATTAAATCCAAAAGAATATGATACAGGTTGCCTTTGCAAATAATGTCAAAAAGATCCTTGAACCCGACGAACAGGTGATCGGACTGGCCATCGGCGGGTCCTGGCTAGAGTCCCAGATGGATGAATTTTCCGATCTGGATCTCATTCTTATAACCGCGGATAAGTTATCCGGGGATAAGGATAAAATGATGAGCTATGCCCGCCGACTGGGAGATCTGTTGTCGGGCTTTACAGGAGAGCATGTGGGTGAACCCCGCCTGCTGATCTGTCTTTATGACAACCCGTTGCTGCATGTGGATCTTAAATTTTTAACACTGGAAGAATTTAAAACCCGTGTGGAAACTCCCGTGATCCTGTTGGATAAAGGGAACCGGTTGCAGGTCATTCTTGAACAGACCAGCGCCGGGTATCCCTATCCCGATCACCAGTGGATCGAAGACCGCTTCTGGATCTGGATACATTATGCACTGCTTAAAATAGGCCGCGGCGAATATTTTGAAGCCTTTGACTTTTTGGGATTTCTGCGATTGGCGGTACTCGGCCCTTTATTGCAGATCAGGAACGGCCAGTTACCAAGAGGAGTAAGAAAAGTAGAAACGGCATTGCCTGCGGACGATTTCAACCGTTTGAAACAAACCTTACCCCTGTATGACCGGCAATCCCTGTTAACCGCCTTACATCATTGCGTAGCGTTGTATCGCGAACTGCGGGCTGCCGTTTTTAATACGGGGGTGCAGTTTCACCACGAAACCGAGACACGCGTCCTGCAATATTTTGAGGTCATCAGCAACAAAACATAATGGCGAAGCCGGCCGTCTACGCTTTATTTTCCACGCCGGTTTCGGCATAGGTTTTCAACTGGGTTCCGATAAGTGCTGTCCAGCCTTCCACAAAGTTTTCCCGGGCAAAGGCTTTTCCAGCGGGAAAGGTTTCCGTACCGGTATGTATGAGTCGTATATGTGTTCTATTGCCCTCGGCTTTCAGCTCATAGGTAACCAGAGAGATCCCTTCAGCGCCCTCGTACCGCCAGCTGTAAGCCAGTTTATGAGGCGCATCGGCTTCTGTGACCACGCAATGGTGCAAATAGGGTTCTCCCTCCTTTCCTTTCCCGGTGAATTCAAAGGCAAAGCCCACCCGGGGTTCAAAAGCCGGCACATCAAAAAACCACTGGCGCAATGCAGCCGCCTGTGTCAGCGCGTTCCATACCTGCTGTATGGGCGCATTGTAAGTTCGTTCAACAACGATTGGTTCGTGTAACATAAGATCAATTTTTATACGGTTAAACGTGATACATATAGATTCAGTTTGTCCAGGTTCTGTTTCAGTCCTTCATCCGCTTTGAAGGTTTTCACCGTCTGGATAAATACTTCAGAACTTTCAAAGAGCATGTGCCAGTCGATGACCGTCTGATCACCACGGCTTTCAAAAGTGATGGTCGCCAGAAACCGCGGACCGGAAACATGGTCATATACGATCTTTTTAAAAGGGACCACTTCTTTAAAGATGCTTTTGTTCTTATAATCTGTTCCGTCCGGACCATGCATAACCAGGTTCCACGCACCGCCGGGTTGCAGGTCCATTTTACTGATCGTATTGGTAAATCCTTCCGGCCCCCACCACTGCTTCAGGTGCTCCGGATCC
The DNA here is from genome assembly GCF_020034665.1 of Niabella beijingensis. Lineage (NCBI taxonomy): Bacteria > Pseudomonadati > Bacteroidota > Chitinophagia > Chitinophagales > Chitinophagaceae > Niabella > Niabella beijingensis. The sequence goes on from NZ_JAIQDI010000002.1 coordinate 1,726,688, forward strand.
GTCCACACTTCCCAAACCAGCTCCAAAGGAGCATTCAGCACACGGGTCAGCCGCAGTTCCCCGTCTGCGGTGTTATTTCCTTCGTTTTGCATTTTTTTTTGTTTTTTGTATAGTGGATAAATAATTTTCCAGTGCGTCCAGTTTATTTTCCCAGAACCGTTTGTATTGTTCCACCCAGGTATTGATCTCGCTCAGTGGTTCGAGCTTTGCTTCGCAATAGCGTTCCCTGCCCTGTTGTTTTATTTCGATCAGACCGCATTCCGCCAGTATCTTCACATGCAGGGATACCGCCTGTCGTGTCACCCGGAACTTTTCTGCGATGGTGTTTACATTCAGCGGCTGTTCTGCCACCAAACCGATAATGGCCCTTCGGGTAGGATCGGCTATCGCCTGAAATACATCACGCCGTGCTTCCATTTTATGCAAGTATTTACTTGCAAATTTAAAGGCAAGTATTTGCTTGCGCAAATTTATTTTTCGTGCGACATGCTGTGCCCTCTCGATGGTTTCCAAAAAGGTCAAGTATATTTCGCTGCATAAACAGGAAGTTAAAATATTTAAACTAAAACGATAAAAAATATTTGTTTTAGTTTAAATATAGTTTTATGTTTGCTTTATAAAAACAAAACGATGATGATCCAATCAAAGCGGGCTTCTCTTATCACTATTGGTCCCTGGTTGCTGACTGCAATAGCTTTTATTAAGGCGGTTTTCTTAATAAGCGCAATTACCGGCCCCCGGTCCCGGTTGGGAAATTGCCCGGATGTTAAATGGGGAACTTTCTCGATCAGTATCCTGTTCCTTGCTGCTATCGTTATGGCATCCTACCTGCTCCAGCGCCTTTTAGCGAAGTCCGGCCGGTTAAAAACATGGCCGCCGTCTTTCAGATGGAAGCTGCTGGCCATATATGGTATCTGCCTTTTTGCGGTATATATTTCCTCTGTTGCGGAAGAGATCATAGATGGATTCCGGTCCAGCTCAGTAACGGAGGATTGTCCGCCATTCGGCGCTTATTTCATGCTGCCGCTTTTCCTCGGCTTTTCTTTCCTTAAATTTATTATAAACCCTGTAGTGTGGGCCCTTGTTTTATGTCTCTTTTTAACCGTCGACTACTTTAAATACACACTGCTCAAAAGTGCTCAAAAGAACAGGGATACCCGGCAGACGATAGCGGACACTTATATCATCCGGCTATTGAACGGACTGGCGACCTGTGCATTCATCGGTGCGTGCATCTTTCTGGCCTTTAAGGTCTTTAGCAGCAATTCTCCGGCACTCAGCAACAGCATCAGAAGTTACGAAATGAGCGATATCCGTCTTACAAACCCGGCGAAGCTGTACCGGCCCGGTGGCGATGGACTGGACCGGTGGTTCAAGGATTCTGTGATTGTAACACCTTATACCGATAAGGCCAGCGTTATCCTGCGGTTCAGATCGAAACAGGAGCTTTTCAGTGCACCTGCATTGGTCTTCCAGCTTTCTTATTACATTTACTTTATCATGATCGTTGTTATTATCTATCTGATCAAACGGTTTATTAACGCACTTGCAAAGAATGACATATTTATTGCAAGAAACATAAGATACCTGCAATGGGTGGCAGTATTACTGATCGCCCTGCCGGTGATCCGGTGGATCACTCAGAAACTATTGCTCCGCTGCATCGAAGCGCTTAGAATGAATGATTCCGGACTGGAAATGGTTCCCGGCTCTTCCTGGTACTCTTCCACAACATATATTGGTTTTTTGGTCCTGGCCTTAGCCCTGGTTTTTAAAGCGGGCCGGTCCATTCAGCAGGAAAACGAAGATTTTGTATAGTAATGCCTATTGTAATAAATCTGGATGTGATGCTGGCCAGGCGAAAAATGAGCCTGACAGAGCTGGCAGAGAAAGTGGATCTGACCATAGTAAATTTATCCAAACTCAAAACGGGTAAAGCCAGGGGGGTGCGTTTTGATACGCTTGAGGCGATCTGTAAGGCACTGGACTGCAGGCCCGGAGACATCATTGACATTGAACCGGAATAACTAATCCCGAATAATATATAAAACAACCTGCTCTTATATTGATGTAAACACATCATGAGGCATCCTTTTATCCATTCATTTTCAACTTAACTATTATGAAAGTTTTATTCTTAAGCATTCTGTTTTTTATTGGCGGCGGATGTGCTGCTCAACATCCGGTTTCCTGGCTGAAGGAACATATAATACCTATTGCTTTAGACGATTCCCTTTCAAACACAGGCAATGATTTTAATAAGCTGAAAAAATACATAGGTGATGCACCAATCGTACTGCTGGGAGAAGAAACCCATGGAGACGGAACTGCTTTTAAAACCAAAGCAGCACTGGTCCGGTTTTTACATGAGGAAATGGGCTTTGATGTGCTGGCCTGGGAAGGAGGATTGTTCCAGGCGGAAAAAGCATGGGAACTGGCCTTTGATGACCCCGGACAGGGCGTAGCACACCTGCAGCAATGCACCTGGCCGCTCTGGACATGGGCCCGTGAAGTGCAACCGCTCCTCCTTTATACTACCGAAACGTTTAAGACCAACAGGCCATTAAAGATGACGGGGATCGACGTCCAGCTCAGGAGTATGATCGATCAGGTATACTTTCCCAAAGCATTCTCCGCATATTTAGTGAAAAATAATATTGATTTTGAAAACCAGGCTGAACGGGACAGTTTCTTTAATTGTTACAATGCGGTTAATACAGGTATTGCTGTTTGGGGCGAGGGAAAAAAAACGGATGAGATCAGTGCACTGGCCGTGAATTTAAAGCAGCAACAAAGTACCTTCAAACGCCTTTTAGCAAAAAAAGCAGCACAGCTGGAACGGATACCCGGTCAGGAAGCGGCCCTGTTTAGCCGGCATCTCAGATCCGTACAGGCCTATCTGCCACAATTGCTGCTGACCAATCGTATAGACACTACCATCACACCGGAAGAAGGAAATATCCTGCGGGACTCCCTGATGGCAGAAAATATCATCTGGCTTCATCAGAAAATGTACCCGGGCAAAAAGATCATTGTGTGGACCGCCAGTGCGCATTTGTCCGTGGGATCGACGCTCCGGTTAAATGGTACGGTACTTCCCCGCGTAGGTGATTTTTTAAAAGAGCGGATTCCCGGGAAGTTCTATGGCATTGGCTTTGTTGCCGCCAGGGGGTACTGGGGAACTGTTTTTATGAGATCGCCTGTCCCGATTGAAAAGACCGGGGCAAGCTCCTTTGAAACGATCTTCTCACAAATCGGGGTAGCGCATTTCTTTCTGGATCTGAAAACACTGAGCAGGACCAGGGGCGGAAGCTGGTTAAACGACAGCCGGGAAATGCGGCCCTTTGGTTATACGGGAGGGTTTGAAAAAAGCTGGCCTGCAGTTTTTGATGCGGTGATTTTCAATCACACAATGGCGCCTGCAACACAGATCCCTGGCCCCTAGTAGGCTGTTGAACCAGCCGGGTACCTGCTGTACCGGAACGGGTGCTTTGGCTGATGAAATAAAGCCAGGCCGGGATCCGCTGTTGGCGGAAGCGCCAGCCCGGCTTCATTTAGCCGCGATAAATACCGGTTGCCGCTGCGAATTGTTATCCCTCCTTATTTCCATCCGCCACCCAGGGCGCGGTAAATATGGGTCACTGCACTGAATTGCTGTTCGCGGGTCTCTACCAGGTCCAACCTGGATTCCAGTGCATCCCGCTGTGTCATCAGCACTTCCAGGTAGTCGGCGCGCGCAGCCTTGTATAATTCATTGGATACGGTGATGGATCTTGCCAGCGCATCAACCTCCTTTTTCTTCAGCTGGTATTTCTGTTCCAGGTTGCTGATGTTAGAAAGCTCATTGGATACTTCCCGTACGGCATTTAAAATGGTCTTCTCGTATTCATACAGGGCCTGCTGCTGGCGGGCATCGGCGCTGTTAAACTCCGCCTTGATGGCATTTTTATTGATCAGCGGCCCGGCCAGTTCACCTGCGAGGGAAAACAAAACGGATTCCGGCAGCCTGGCGAGATAAGAAGGTTTGAATGCCTGCAATCCTACAGCAGCAGAAATATCCAATGACGGATAAAAAGCTGCCCGGGCTACTTTCACATCCAGGCGTGCAGCTGCCAGCGCCAGCTCTGCCTGCCGGATATCGGGCCGGTTGGCCAGTAATTGTGAAGGGATGCCGGTACTTACCTGTTGTGGCAATGCGGTAAGAAAACCACCGGAAGACCGCTCTACCGGCTGTGGATTGCGCCCCAGCAGAAAGTTGATCTTATTCTCTCCTTCCTTTATCTGCTGTAAGATTTCGTATTCCCGGCTTTGCGAATTCAGCACTTCGGCTTCAAATTTTTTGACCGCCAGCTCCGTTGCCCTTGCGGCTTCTTTCTGGACTTTTACTATTTCCAGTCCATTCTTTTGTAGCTGTATGCTTTCCTTTACAATGACCAGCTGGTTATCCAGTCCCAGCAGCTCATAGTAGGTATCTGCAATTTCTGCAATGAGGTTGGTTATTACAAAATTTTTCCCTTCCACGGTGGCCAGGTAGCGGTCTGTTGCCGCCTGTTTGCCATTGCGGAGTTTTTTCCAGATGTCGGCCTCCCAGGTGGCATAAAGCCCCAGTTCATGGTCGGGCAAAATATCCGGCACCTCTTTTCCCGGTTCTATATCGGTGGAGGCATCTCCTGCACCCTGGCTGGTATAACGGCCTACTTTTTCTATCCCGCTTCCTGCTTTTGCAATAACACTGGGCAGCAGCTCTCCTTTCTTTACACGGATATCATTGCGTGCAATTTCTATTTCCTGAAGGGTGCCCAGCAGCTCCCGGTTATTGTGCAGTGCAGTATCCACCAGTTTTAAAAGATACGGATCCGCAAAGAAATCCTGCCATTTTACGGCAGCGCTGTTCAGCGTATCGGCCGCTGGCGCTTCAAAAGACGCCGGTGGCTCAGTTGTTATTCCGTGGTTCACCACTGCAGGCACTTTACAGCTTTCAATGCCTGTAAGAACAAGGGCGGCTGTACCGATAAGATATTTCTTAATGTTGTTCATGATGATCAATTTCTTCTGTTAACGGATTCTCTTCTTCATCTTCCACAAGGATATGGCGCTCCGATATACGGGCAAAAATGTAGTACAGTCCCGGAATAATAAGCACCCCGAAGATGGTACCAAACAACATACCTCCTGCTGCGGCGGATCCGATGGTATGATTGGCGATCGCTCCCGGACCTGTTGCTATCATCAGCGGAATAACGCCGGCGATAAAGGCAAAGGAGGTCATCAATATCGGACGCAGCCGCGCTGCCGCACCTTCAATGGCGGCCTGCGCGGGTGTATGTCCATCACGATGCCGCTGCACTGCATACTCCACGATCAGTACGGCGTTCTTACCCAGGATACCGATCAGCATTACCATGGCGATCTGCGCATAGATATTGTTTTCCAGCCCGAAGATCTTCAGAAAACAAAAAGCGCCGAAGATCCCGATGGGCAGCGATAACAGAATGGGCAACGGCAGTACAAAACTCTCGTACTGCGCCGACAGTACCAGGTATACGAATACCAGGGAGATCAGGAAGATATAAATGGCCTGGTTGCCCCTGCGCGTCTGGTCTTTGGAGATCCCCGCCCAATCGATACCAAAGCCCCGCGGCAGCTTTTCTTTGGCCACCCTGTTAATGACGTCAATTGCCGTTCCGCTGCTCACACCCGGTGCCGACCCGCCGCTGATCTCAGAAGCATTGTACATATTGTGCCGGGTGATCTCCGACAGGCCATAGGTCTTCTTCATGGTCATAAAGGCCGAATACGGAACCATTTCATCATGGTCGTTCTTTACATAATAGTTAAACACATCTTCCGGCAACTGACGGTACTGCGGTAATGCCTGTACCATTACTTTATAAGGCCGGTCGAATTTGATGAACCCGGTTTCATAGTTACTGCCCACCAACGTGGAAAGGTTGTCCATGGCGTTTTCGATGGACACCCCTTTCTGTTTGGCCTTGTCGTTATCCACCGCCAGCTGGTATTGCGGAAAGCTGGCGCTGTAAAAGGTGAACACCGAGCGCAGCTCGGGTTGTTTGTTCAGTTCTTTTACAAAATCCCGGCTCACCGTTTCCATCAGCTTGTAGTCGCCGGTACCGGCCTTATCCAGCAGCCGCAGTTCAAAGCCTCCGGCCGCGCCATAGCCCGGTACTGCGGGCGGCGGAAAGAATTCCAGCGTAGCCCCTTTAATACCTCTGGCTTTTTCTTCCAGCTCTTCCATGATCTCCTGCATGGAATGTTTGCGCTCGCTCCAGTCTTTCAGGTTGATCAGGCAGGTGCCGGAGTTGGACCCCGTTCCTTCCGATAACACCTCATAACCGGCAGTGGTAGATACCGACTGGATGTCTTCCATCCCTGAAGCAATTTTCTGTAATTCTGCCGCCACGGCATCTGTACGCTCCAGGGTGGAACCGGGTGGGGTTACAATGATGGCATAAAACATTCCCTGATCTTCACCGGGTATAAAACCGGAAGGCACTGAAGTACTGAAACCCCAGGTGCCGGCAATAAAGACCACCAGTATCAGGAACGTGACCGCACGCCGGTTCACAATAAGCGATACCAGTTTTTTATACCAGCCCTGCAAATTATTGAACCAGTTATTAAAACCGTCGATCGCACGGTTCACAACGGTATTTTTCTTTTTCCCATGTGTGTTCTTTAAGATCATGGCACACATGGCTGGTGTGAAGGTAAGCGCCACAATACCGGAGAGGATAATAGCAGTTGCCATGGTAACAGAAAATTGCCGGTAGAACACCCCCACAGGGCCCGACATAAAGGCGATAGGGATAAATACCGCAGCCATAATCAGCGTGATGGCAATGATGGCGCCTCCTATTTCCTTCATCGCCGCCATGGTAGCAGCTTTGGGCTTGAGCCCCTCGCTTTCCATCTTCGCATGAACAGCCTCCACCACCACAATGGCGTCATCCACTACGATACCGATCGCAAGCACCAGCGCGAAAAGCGTGATCAGGTTTAACGTGATACCCAGGAACTGCATAAAAAAGAACGTGCCGATCAATGAAATAGGAACAGCCAGGATGGGAATAAGTGTCGACCGCCAGTCGCCCAGGAACAGGAATACCACAAATCCTACAAGGATAAAAGCTTCCACCAGGGTGTGCACCACTTTTTCCATGGAGGCGTCCAGGAACTTGGATACATCATAGCTGAGCTCATAATGCATGCCTTTGGGGAAGGAGGATTCCTGGATCTCTTTCAGTTTGGCCTTTACATTTTTGATCACCTCACTGGCGTTACTTCCATAGGATTGTTTGATCACAATGGCCGCCGAAGTGCGCCCGTTCAGCTTTGAATAGATATTATAAAATGCGCTTCCCAGCTCAATATCGGCAATGTCTTTCAGATGGAGCAATTGCCCGTCGGGACCGGTTTTCAGCACTATGTTCTCATAATCCTCTTTCTTATTGTAGCGACCGGTATATTTGAGCACATATTCAAATGCCTGTGATTTTTTGCCCGAGCTCTCCCCCAGCCGGCCCGGAGAGGCTTCCAGACTCTGATCGCCCAGTGCTTCCATCACTTCATTGGCGGTGATCTTATACGCCAGCATCCGGTCGGGCTTCAGCCACACCCGCATGGAGTATTCCTTGTCGCCCAGGATGTCTGCGAATCCCACGCCATTTACCCGTTTCAGTTCTGCAAGCAGGTTCAGGTCGGCAAAATTGTATATAAAATTACCGTCCAGCTTGGGATCATCGCTGTACAGGTTCACATACATCAGCATGTTGGATTCCTCACGTGTGATCTTTACTCCTTCACGTACTACCAGCGGCGGGAGTTTGTTTACCACTGCGGCCACCCGGTTCTGAACGTTTACAGATGCCAGGTTGGGATCGGTGCCCAGTTCAAAAACCACCTGGATGCTGGCTTCCCCGTCGTTACCGGCATCGGAGGCCATATACTTCATACCCGGAATCCCGTTGATGGCCTGTTCCAGGGGGATAACAACCGCTTTGATCATCAGCTCACTATTGGCTCCGGGATATTCGGCCGTTACGTTCACCTTGGGCGGTGATACAGATGGGAACTGGGTTACCGGCAATTGGGTCAATGCCAGGATACCCAGAAAAAGTATGATCAACGAAATAACAATAGAAAGTACGGGCCTGTTAATAAATTTACTAAACATAAAAACTGTTTTGGAATACCATCATTTTATTGGTTCAGGAGTTGTAGTTTGCTGACCACCTGATCAGGTGCCGTGTAGGCCGGCTTTATTTTCTGATCTTCTTTAATGGTCTGTAATCCTTCCAGCAGGATGTGGTCGTTTTCGGAAAGACCGCTGTCGACCACATATAAATTGGGCAGCTCATACTTCACCGTGATATTTCTGGACCGTACCTTGTTGTTTTTATCCACGACATATACATAGATCTTATCCTGTAGTTCATAAGTGGCCTTTTGCGGGATCACCAATGCATTTTTCAGCGGGATCTGCATCAGCACCTTACCGGTTTCACCATGTTTTAAAAGCCCTTCAGGATTCGGGAATTTTGCGCGGAAGGCAATATTGCCTGTGGTGTTGTCAAACTCGCCTTCAATGGTTTCGATCATTCCGGGGTATTTGTAGCGTTCCGCGTTGGCCAGTGTAAGCGCCAGCGGGGTTTTGGTGGTACCGGTGGTATCCGTTTTAAAGTTGAGGTATTCACTTTCCGACACATTGAAATAGGCATAGATCCCGCTGTTATCGGATAAAGTGGTCAGCAGCGTGCCTTCGTCGATAAGGCTTCCCTGTTTGAACCGGATCCGGTCGATGACCCCGCTAAAGGGCGCGCGGATATCCGTAAATGATAAATGCGTTCCGGCAAGGGCCATTTCGGCCTTGGCCACATCATACTTTGCTTTGGACAATGCAAGCTCATTCTGAGAAACGATCTCTTTATCGGCCAGCAGATGGGTGTTCTGCATCTCCAGCTCGGCGGAATGTGCTTCAGCCTTTGCCTTCTGGTATTCCGCCTGGTAAATCCTGGGCATGATGCGAAACAACAGCTGACCTGCCTTAACATACTGCCCCTCGTCCACATAACTCTTTTCCAGGTATCCCTTTTCCTGTGCGCGTACCTCCACATTGCGCAACGATTGTAACTGGGATACATATTCTTTTACATAAGTGGTATCCATTTTTAACGGACTGGTAACGGAAAAGGATTCCGGCTCCGTTTTTTCTTCTTTGTTCGACTTACAGCTTGTTGTCCCGTATGTGATCATGCACAAGCTGATCAGCAATGCTATTCTGTTCATTGTTGAAATGGGAATTTTTAAATAATGCCGGCTGTTTTCAGCAGGTAGACTGAAAGCTGCCGGAAGCGGCATTGTCCGCCGGATCTATCATCACCGGAACAACAGCCTTTTAAAAGGCAGTAGCCGGCAATAACCTGTTTCCGGCCCGTAAGGTATTGCCGGGGTTGGTAATTTTGATTTATGTATTTTGTAAAATGCAGAAGCTTTCTCTTAAAAGAGCACTTCTTTATACCTCCATGCAGGGTGTCTGACACAGGACAGGACCTGTCATACACGTATGGAACGGAAAAAAATGTATTTCTCCTGTGTTAAGTAAGTGAGATAAGGTGGCTGGCAGGGTTTCCCCTCAGAAAAATTCCTGTAGTGGTTGGTGATCCAGCTGAAGACCCATTGGGGAAGATCGGCAAAAGAATGCTCATACAGGCCCGGCGCAGCATCTTCCTCTTTATCGTCCGTCCGATCCCAGAACAGATCAGGGGGAAGGACAGGAAGATCCGGTGTAGCGGTATAACAACCGGCATCTTTTTGGAGGGATATACGAGCAGAAGAAGCAGGAACCGCCTTTTGCGTTGAATTAAATAATAAAAATCCCCCGGCAAAAAGCAGACTGTAAACAAATATTAATACACTGCCCCGCTTCATAAAACCGTAAAATTACTGGTTCCCGGGGTTTTCAGAAAAATTTGTTTTCAATTTAATTATTTTATAACAGTTGTGTGCATCACAGTTAAATTATAACAGGTATCAAGAACAGGACACCCTTATTTTTTTTCAATGGTCAGGGCGCCGCTGGGGCACCGGTATACCTGCTCTGTGATCTGCGCTGCCGGAGCGCCGTTTATATCCACCCATTTTTTTTCCTTTGGCCGGAAAACCTGTGGCAGTTCTTTCCAGCAACGGGTGGCATGCTGACAAAGCTCCGGCTGCCACACTACGGCAATCGTTTCATTTTGATAGACGATCTTCCTGGTATTTTCCGGATCCCGCTGTATAAATGTGCGGACACTGACCTGGTTTTCCAGGATCTTTGATATCGGGCAGGCTTTGGCAATCTCCTGCAAACGCAGTTTTTGATCATCCGGTACCGGTTGAGGGAAATAAATATCCCGGTCGATGACCGTGATCGTATTTCCGTCTTTTATTTCGCTGTACATATTGGTATTGACCCGGATCTCCGGTATATCCCACCCTTTGCGCTCAATATACATACGCAATGTGATCAGCGTACAGGAAGCCAGCGAGGAAAGCAGCAAGGTATAGGGATCCGGGCCGCTGTCCTGTCCACCCTGACTTACAGGTTCATCGGCAATAAAGCCACCGTTGCGCCAGGTGATGGTGCACCTGTATTTCTCCATACCGATGCCGGCGTTTACCGGTTTTTCAAATTTATATTTCATATGCTTTTAAATTAACGGCAAACTACATCATTTCTTTCTTTTCGGAGTTAATCCAGATTAAGCGGTTTTATCCCTAACGGTAAAAGTTGCAACAATTACCCATAATGATGTAACAGCGCAGCAGCGGATCGGGGCGAAATTTGTACTCTAAACTTTTTAAAATTATAGTTATGAAAACAATTCGGATCTCTATTCCTGATATGCAAAGTGCCCACTGCCAGGCCCGCGTTCAGCAGGCGCTCAGCGGCATTGAAGGCGTTGCTGTAAAAGAAATAAAAGCCGGCGAGGCAGGTGTTATCCTTCATGATGTGCAACAACAGACGGCCGTTACCCAGGCCATTGAAAAAGCGGGATATGCTATAGCCGGTATTGCAACCGGAGCAGAAGATGACGGTGCCGTGCTGAGCTTTAAAACCAATATCAATTGCGGGGGGTGTGTCGCTTCCGTAAAACCGGCACTCGACGGCAACAACGGTATTGCCGAATGGCATGTGGACACGGCGAGCAGGGACAAGATCCTTACCGTTAAAACTGCGGGGGCTACCGCAGAAAATATTATCGATACAGTTAAAAGTACCGGGTTTAGAATAGAGCCTGTTCAATAATAATAACACTCGAGTTAAGCCCGTCTAAAAATCATGATCATATGAACCCTACACATCATCCTGCAAGCAATACTATAAAAATGCAGCTCCTGGCGGTACCGGAGCCGGTAACAAGCGGCAGGGAAGTACAACTTTCTTTTAAACCGGTCAGCGATTCAGCCCCGGGTACAGCGGTACCGCTGGCACTCCGGCATGAAGCAGCATTTCATCTTATCGTACTGGACGCATCCCTTTCCTGGTTCCGGCACCTCCATCCGGAGTTGCAGCCCGACGGCAGTTACCGGATAGCGGTCACCTTTCCCTATGGGGGCAGCTATCTCTTATATGCCGATTATCAGCCGGAAGGATTTTCACCCATCGTTGATAAGATCGTTCTTGAGGTGGGCGGGGCAGTTGGCACACCGCCAGAAGCCGCCGGGGAACAGCTGACAGCGGTTACGGGCGCACTTACCGCCCGCATTGAGCCGGATGCGCCGTTACAGACCGGAGCTGCCACCCTGCTTCCCATCAGCATCCTGCGGGAAGGAAGTAGGCTGTCAGCAGCAGACATCACACCCTATCTGGGAGCTGTGGCACATGTAATACTGATTCATAAAACGGATAGGGATTTCCTGCACATCCATCCTGAACCTGGTGTTAAAATCCCCGTTATCGGACACACACAGTTTGACAAACCGGGTATATACCGGATGTGGGTTCAGTTTAATGTGGACGGGGTGCTGCACACGGCAGATTTTACCCTTGATGTAAAAGAAGGAAATCATGCAGCGGCGCCCCTTGCCCATCAGGGCCATCATCATCACGGGTAAAACCGGACCACTACCTTTTATCGGAGCCGCAATAAGCCGTGAATATTTCACGGTTTATTTTTTAATGATCCCTCAAAAAATTAATCAGCCCGTTAAAAAGAAACAGAATATCTTGCGGATGAAACTTTTTCGTGCATGCAACGATACAGGAACCTTCTTTTCTATGTGTTAACGGTCGCAGCTGCTATTGCGGTCATCTGGTGGATCCTTACCATGGGCAGTCACCTGCAATCGGAAAAAAATATCAAATCCATTATCGAGAGCAAACCGGCATTGGGTATTCCCTTTACTGCCGTGCTCCGGCACAATATCCGGGAGCCGCTGGCCATTCTGCTGTTGCAGATCTTTGTGATCCTTCTCGCCGGGGCAATCATGGGCTTTTTATTTAAAAAACTAAAGCAGCCGCGGGTCATCGGGGAAATGGCGGCCGGTATTTTACTGGGGGCATCCTTCCTTGGATATTATTTCCCCGAAGTATCTTCCTTCGTCTTTCCGCCCCAATCCCTTGGTAACCTCAACCTGCTCAGTCAGATCGGTCTGGTGCTTTTTATGTTTATCGTGGGACTGGAGCTGGACCTCTCCCTGCTAAAAGGAAAGACCAATGCTGCTGTAATGATCAGTCATACCAGTATCATCGTCCCCTTTACACTGGGCGTGGCTACCGCCTATTTCACCTACCGGCAGCTCGCGCCGGCAGGCGTACAGTTTATCTCTTATGCGCTGTTCATCGGCATCTCGCTGAGCATTACGGCGTTTCCTGTGCTGGCACGCATCATACAGGAACGCAATCTGTCAAAGACCAATCTTGGTGTACTGGCGATCACCTGCGCTGCTGCGGATGATGTAACAGCCTGGTGCATCCTGGCGTTGGTGATCGCTGTTGTAAAAGCCGGATCCGCCTGGAGCGCCCTGTATACGATCCTGTTATCCGTCGCCTATATCCTGGTGATGATAAAAATATTGCGGCCCCTGCTGGGGAATTATTATAAAAAACAAAACAGCCGGCTCACGGTGCCCTTTATTGCGGTATGTATGATCATTCTGATCGCCTCCGCCTATCTTACGGATGCGATTGGCATTCATGCCCTGTTCGGGGCATTTGTTGCCGGGATGATCATGCCGGCGGATATGGACTTCCGCGCACAGCTGATCGAAAAAATTGAAAGCGTGGCCCTGCTCCTGCTGCTGCCGCTGTTCTTTGTTTCCACGGGTCTGAAGACCCAGATCGGACTGCTGAATACCACGGCGCTCTGGACGATTTGTATCGTTATTTTTATTATTGCCGTCATCGCTAAATTCGGTGCCAGCGCCGTCGCTGCCCGGTTCACGGGACAATCCTGGAGCGAAAGCCTTCAGCTGGGTGCGCTGATGAATACCCGTGGGCTCACCGAATTGGTGGTATTGAATATCGGGTATGACCTGGGTGTGATCTCACAGGAGATCTTTACGATCCTGGTGATCATGGCCCTGTCTACCACATTGATGACCGGGCCCGCATTGAACCGGATCCAAAAACTGTTCAACTCTTCAGAAAAGGCCGGGGCATAGCGCAGTAATTCAGGCGCCATATATACGGAACCGGATCTTAGATGTCATAATTATATAATAACAAACGCTAAAAACAGGATGCTATGAAAACATATCGAACCCCGCTTATCCTTTGCCTGGCCCTGGGAAGTATTTTTTACGCCTGCGGCAACCGGCAGGAACCTCTGGTACAACCGGCCACACACGCTGATTCCGCTACTCCGGGTGATAAAACTGCAGCAAATAAAAAGCTGGTCCTCGATTTTTATCAGAAAATGTTCGGAGATAAAGACCTGACAGCAGTAGACCAGTATATTGCCCCGGGATACATACAGCACAACCCTACGGTTGCGGATGGCGCAGCAGCCTTTAAAAAAGCTGCCGCTGAATGGTTCAAAGGTGCTCCAAAAACAACCATCGATGTACAACATGCAGCTGCCGAGGGAGATCTGGTATTCCTGCATTTGAAGAATAAAAAGCCGGACGGGCGCATTACCTCAACCGTCGATATTTTCCGCCTGGAACATGGAAAGATCGTGGAGCACTGGGATGTACACCAGGATGTGCCCGAAAAAGCCGCCAACCCTCATCCGATGTTTTAACCATGTATCCGCTATTATAAGGAAGGCATGGCGCTCTTTTTTCTAAAAAGCACTTATTTCTTTTTCGTTGTGCCTCATCAATAAAATCTGGCTGAACGGATGATTTAACATTTTAATGACTAGTCATCAATGATTAATCACTAAATTTGAGGCATTCAGTCACTATTAAACTATTTTGGTATGAAACGATTTGAAAATAAAGTAGCTTTTATTACCGGTGGTAATTCCGGCATCGGAAAAGCGGCCGCCATGCTCATCGCCCGTGAAGGCGCAAAAGTGGTGATCGCGGATCTGAAAAAGAATGAAACTGTATTGGATGAAATCCACAGCCAGGGAACCGACGTGCTTTTTGTTCCCTGTGATGTTGCTGACCCCGGCGTACTTGAGCAGGCGATCAACGAAACGGTGAAAACTTTTGGAAGTCTGGATGTGGCCCTGAACAATGCCGGTATAGTGGACGCCGCTCCCATTCATGAAAAAACAACAGAAGAATGGAACCGGGTATTGAACATCAACCTCAGCGGCGTTTTTCACGGGATGAAATACCAGATCGCCCAGATGCGCCGGCAGCCTGCCGGAGGTTCGATTGTGAATATGGGATCGATCATGAGCCAGGTGGCTGAGTCAGGTATTGCTGCTTATGCGGCTTCAAAACACGGCCTCGTGGGGCTTACAAAAGTAGCGGCACTGGAAAATGCGACCAGTAATATCCGTGTTAATGCTATCGGACCCGGGTATATCGAAACGCCTCTATTAATGGATAACGCAGCAGGTGGCAGTGAATACAGGAGCTATATGGAATCAAAACATGCCATGAAGCGCCTGGGCAAACCGGAAGAGATCGCAACGGCTTTTCTTTTCCTGGCCTCTGAAGATGCCAGTTTTTGCACCGGGGTTTACCTGCCGGTAGATGGAGGATACCTCATCCAATAAGCGGGCCTGCATTATCTTTGGGTATGGTCAAAAAAACAATAACCGGCGACGGAATGCTGCCCCCCCGCAGAAAACTGGGCATTAACCTGGTACATACGTTCAATTGGGTCTATGAGCGGTCGCAGCTTTTTTTTGCAGGTTACGGGCTTACCTCACAGCAATACAATGTGCTGAAGATCCTGTATGATGCGGGGCAGCCATTATCAACATCAGAGATCCTGGAGGAGATGATAGAGAAAAATGCAGGTGTATCGCGCCTGGTTGACCGGCTGATCCAGAAACAGCTGATGCAGAAAGAAATGAGCGCGACCGATAAACGGCGTATCGATGCCTCTCTGACGGAAAAAGGGACGCTTCTTTACCTCGAAGTGACGCACCACCTGAAAAAAGTAGATGCTGTATACCGGGCCCTTACCGATAAGGAAGTGGCAACCCTGAACAGGCTGTTGGATAAGATAAGAACAGCGTAATTATCATACAGCGCATTTTTTCCCTGATTACAGATTTTTCCCGCTAAGCTGCGGGCAGTCGCTGCCATTATAAAAAATGCGCCTATCTTTGAACTTTTTATAAATTGCCTTGTTTTAAGGTGTTATCACAAACAACCACGGGTGTTGCGGAAACTGACCATATTACTTGTTTTTGTTTTTTACAGCCTGGCTTCTTTTGGGGTCAGTCTGAATTTCTTTTACTGTTGCGGCAAGTTAAAAGAGGTTTCCCTGAAGCCACAGTCTTCTGAAACAAAGGACTGCCCGGTAAAAAAAGGTAAAAACTGCTGTGAAAATAAAACAGTAGGAGCAAAAGTATCCGTGGATCAAAAAACGAACGGATCGCCTGTTCTTGTGCTGGCGCAGCCCGCCGGTATCTCTATTACCCCTCCTTCCCTCTTCGGCAATGTACCGGAGCGCCCCTTCATTACATTTCTGACCGGCCCGGTCGCAGATCCTCCGGAATCCCAACCTGAAGCGCGTTCCATTCTTTTCAGTGTTTTTAGAATTTAGAGAAAACAACTTTTCTGTTGACAGGCTGGTGTATTCCGGTCCTGTGTTGTTGTATACTGCTTTTTTCTAAAAACAAATTTCATGAACCACAAATATCTTATTCTTATTTTAACCCTGCTGATCACCAGGATCAGCTTTGCTCAGAAAAATATAAAGACAGCCACTTTTAAAGTACTGGGTGCCTGTGAAATGTGTAAGGAACGAATTGAAACTGCCGTACTGGATCATAAGGCCCGAACCGCAAAATGGGATGCTGTTTCCCAGCTGCTTTCAGTAAGCTATGACCCCGCAAAGACCAGCGAAGAAAAGATCCTGAAAGCCGTGGCAGATGCCGGTCATGACAACGAGCGTTTTAAGGCTGCGGACGCAATTTACCAGGCGCTGCCCGCCTGCTGTCATTATCAACGGGATACCGGTCCGGCAGCTGCAAAGGAAAAACACATGATCACCGGAGTGGTGCTGGAAGAGACTGCTAAAGGAAAGATCAATCCCATTTCAAATGCCACCGTAAAAAGCCTGCATTCCAGCCAGCACTTCGTAACAGACAGCACCGGGGTATTCCGGCTGGAAACCGACCTTCCCACACATATTGCCATCAGTTATGTGGGCTTTCAATCGGATACGATCAGTGTGAAAACCCCGGAGATGCTCACGATCATTCTGAAAAATTCTTCTACCGGGGACCTGAAAGAAGTAATTGTAAGTTCAAGAAACCCCTCCACTTTTGTTTCCACAATGAGCATCCTCAATACGCTGAACATGGGCGCAAAGGAGCTGACAAAGGCCGCTTGTTGTAATCTTTCCGAAAGTTTTGAGACCAGCCCCTCTGTGGATGTCAGCTACAGCGATGCGGTTACCGGGGTAAAACAGATCCAGCTGCTGGGCCTTTCCGGCAATTACACGCAGCTGCTTACGGAGAATGCACCGGAGACAAAAGGGCTGACGGCACAGTACGGGTTAACTTATATCCCGGGGCCCTGGATCGAGGGCATCCAGCTTACGAAGGGTACGGGATCGGTAGTGAACGGTTATGAAAGTATCGCCGGGCAGATCAATGTGGAAGAAAAGAAACCGGATAATTCGGAACAGTTGCTGGTGAATGCCTACGTCAATACGATGGGGCGCCTGGAGGCGAATATCAACACCGCACACAAGCTCAATGATAAATGGAGCATGGCCTTGCTGACGCATGGTAATTACAGCGATAAAAAGATCGATCACAATATGGATGGATTTAAAGACCTGCCCACCGGATCGCAATGGAATGTGATCAACCGCTGGAAGTACATGGATAATAATGGCTGGATCGTGCAGCTGGCACTGAAGGCCCTGCAGGATAAGCGTTATGCAGGCCAGGTGGATTTCGACCGGAACCAGGACCGGCTTACCACCAACCATTACGGCGTTGGTATTGATGCGGAACAGTACGGATTTACCGGTAAGGTAGGCTATGTGTTCCCGCGGCACAAGTATAAAAGCCTGGGGCTGATCCTGTCGGCCACGCAATACAGTAATGATGCGTATTATGGCCTTACACAATACAGCGGCAAACAAAAAAACCTGTATGGTAACCTGATCTATCAGTCCATTATCGGTACCACGGATCACAAATTCAGGACCGGGTTCAGCTTCTCCAATGAAAACTATAACGAAACGTTCAACCAGCGTATTTTCAAACGCAACGAGATTGTTCCCGGTGCATTCTTTGAGTATACCTATACCGCCTCAGATAAATTTACCGCTATTGCCGGGCTGCGGATGGATCATCACAACCAGTACGGGTTCATTACCACGCCACGTCTGCATTTGAAATATGATTTCAATCCGAAAACCAACCTGAGGCTGTCCGGCGGATCGGGTTTCCGTGTCAGCAATCTTTTTGCCGAGAACGTGGGGGTTTTTGTAAGCGCGCGGAAGTACGAGATCCTGAATCCCACTACTACCTATGGTTACGGACTGGATCCGGAAAAAGCCTGGAATTACGGACTGAATTTTATCCACCATTTCAAACTTAACAACCGTAACGGATCGATCGCACTGGATGCTTACCAGACCCGCTTCCGGAATCAGACAGTGGCCGATATGGACGCCGATCCGCAGGCCATCCGGTTTTATAATTTAAAAGGCAGGTCGGTTTCCAGCAGCATCCAGGCGGAGCTGAACTATGAACTGTTGCGGAAACTGGACCTCCGTATGGCTTACCGCTGGCTGGAAGTGCAGACCCAGTACAACCAGGGATTGCTGGATAAGCCCTTTACCGCAAAACACCGGGCCTTCATCAACCTGGCTTATGAAACCCGCAACAAATGGAAATTTGATTATACCACGCAGTGGCTGAGCCGGAAACGTATCCCCAATACGGCTTCCAACCCGGCGGATAAGCAAATGGACGCTTATTCGCCATCCTTCTTCCAGATGGCCGCGCAGGTCAGCAAACAGTTCAGCAAGCAATGGGAGGTTTATATCGGAGGGGAAAACCTTACCAATTATGTGCAGGAATACCGGATCATTGATGCGCAGGCTCCGTTCAGTCCGTACTTTGACGGTTCCCTGATCTGGGGGCCGGTAACCGGCAGAATGGTTTATGCCGGGTTCCGTTTCCGCATTCCATAAGTTTCTTTTTCGTTAAAATAGATCAGAAATACCCGATCTGGTGCAGGCGACCCGTAATTGGCACGGGATTGGTTCTATCTGTACAGGTAACCACCCATTATTTAATCACCTTTAAAACAACTACTATGGAAGAAAACAAAGAGTCGTTCCTGGACAAAGCCAAAGAAACATTATCCGACCTGAAAGAAAAAGCAGGGGAAGCATGGGATAAAACAAAGGACAAACTGGAAGATGCCTGGGATGCTACCAAAGACAAAGCCGAGGATCTGAAGGATTCGATCAAAGAAAAGATCGATGATGTGCGCAACAAGGACGAAGAGCCCGGACAAAATGCCAATGTGGAGAAAGCACAGGAAAAAGTTGCGGATGCCGAGACCTTTATTAAAGAAAAACTGGATGACGCAAAAGAAGGCGCTGAAAATCTTGCAGGCAAGGCGGAGCAAAAACTGGACGATCTGAAAAATAAAGAATAGCTATATACCCACTTGTTCCGGAGCCGCCCCAACGGGCGGCTCTTTTTGTGCCTGACTGTACCGGAAAGCATGTTTCAACGCGAAAAAAAACCTTATCCCCACTGGAAGTAACTGCATTTTCTTAAATTGCCTTATGGATACTTCACTTATTGATGAGTTAAATGATAAACCCTCCCGTAAAAAATTGCTGTACCCTGTTAATACAGAGCTGTCGGCTTATTTAAAACACCAGGGACGGGAAGTGAAGTTGCCGGTGTCGCACCGGGACCTGCTCAATTTTACCTGGTCCATTCCCATTAAAGACCAGGACGGAAATTATACCCATTGGGAAAAAGCCATCTATGATAAGCGCGACTGGGATTTTCTAAAGGAAGGACTGGTAAAGATCTATGCCATTTTAAAAACCGAGGGTGACATGACCTTTGCGGACCAGCTGGATGTGGCCCGTATCGATTATTGCAATTTTGGCAATTCCCTTCCCTTCCGGGTCCGCATCATCAATAAATTCAATGCCAATTTTGATCATTATTATATGAAGATCACGGATGCTTCACGCATCTACGGACTGGAAATGGAGCACATCCTCTCCCCCAACCGGATCACTTTTTACACGGATGGCGGTACCCTGGTGGAAGAACATATCCCCGGTTTGCCCGGAGACGTATTTCTCAATCATTATTTAGACCTCCCGGAGACCAATAAAACACGTTTTGCAAAGGAGTTTGTCAAGTTCAATGAGCGTTGTTTTGTACGGCTGCTGGGTGATATGCGGAGCTATAATTTTGTGATCGTTAGCACTCCGGATATTGAAGGTTATCAGTACCGTATCCGGGCCATTGATTTCGACCAGCAGAGCTATGAAGGAAGGAAAAGTTTATATATGCCGCAATTCTTTAAGGAAAACAACCGGTTCGTACAAACGGTGCTCAGTCACCTGAACAAGGAATCCATCGAGCAGTACAAAGCCGAAGAGCGCTCAGCAATGGCTTTCCGGGTGGCGGCCGGCCGTTTCCGGCTTATGGAGCTGTTGAATATTATGTCGCGTGATACCATTTCCCCTATTGCCAAGCAGAAACAGCTGGCCGAGCAACTGAACCAACACTTTAATACAGGCGCCTTTAATCGTTGCAATTCAATGGGTCAGATTCTGAAGCTGCATCTTAAATACATGCTCCGGGAGAACCTGAAACTGATCCAGGAAAAGACAAAAGCGCTTAAAAAGCCGGTATTCCAGCCTGTTACCAGAAATATTGGAAAATAGTCAATATATTGACAGGAATAGCAAAAAATTTCTCAGGAATAGTTAACTTAGCGCCTCGCAAAACAAAAAATACAGTTGTTTTTAAAATTTTAATGAATGAGTAAATACAGAGCCGGGGTTTTATTTGGCAAAGAGCTGGAAGACCTCTACAATGACGCAAAAGACAATCAGTTTGCATTACCTGCGGTAAACGTAGTGGGAACCGACAGTGTAAATGCTGTTTTAGAAACCGCAGCAAAAGTAAACTCCCCTGTTATGATCCAGTTCAGCAACGGCGGGGCGCAGTTCTTTGCGGGTAAAGGCATGCCGAACGACAAGTTACAGGCGAATATTTCCGGTGCCATCAGTGGTGCCCTGCATGTGCACAATGTAGCCAAATATTATGGCGTTCCTGTGGTGCTGCATACCGACCATGCTGCAAAAAAATGGTTACCCTGGATCAGCGCGCTGATCGATGCCGGCGAACAATATCATAAAGAAAAAGGCCAGCCGCTTTACAGCTCTCACATGCTGGATCTGAGCGAAGAGCCGATCAATGAGAACATTGAGACCTCTGTTGAATATTTCAAACGCATGGCGCCCCTGGGCATGAGCATTGAAATCGAACTGGGTGTTACCGGTGGCGAAGAAGATGGTGTGGACAATACAGATGTTGATAACTCAAAACTGTATACACAACCGGAAGATGTGGCGCAGGCTTATGAAGCACTAAGCAAAGTTGGTAATCTCTTTACTGTAGCCGCTGCGTTTGGTAATGTGCATGGTGTTTACAAACCCGGTAACGTGGTGCTGACACCAACCATCCTGGACAACAGTCAGAAATTCATTCAGCAGAAATTTGGCACCGCTTCCGACAAACCGGTTTACTTTGTATTCCACGGTGGCAGCGGTTCTGAGAAAGCCAAGATCACTGAAGCGATCGGTTACGGAGCTATCAAGATGAACCTGGATACAGATATGCAATGGGCATTTGCAGAAGGTGTGTTCGATTATTACAAAAAGAACGAAGCATATCTGCAGGGTCAGCTGGGTAATCCTGAAGGAGAAGATAAGCCCAACAAAAAATACTATGACCCACGTGTGTGGTTGCGCAAAGGCGAAGAGACGTTTGTAAAACGTCTGGAAGAAGCCTTTGCCGATTTAAACTGTATCGGTAAAAACGCATAGGATCAATATCTATTGAGTGTTGGAAAAGCCCTGCTATGCGGGGCTTTTCTTATTTCCGTGCGCAAACGGGCATAAAAAAAACTGCTCCTTTTCGGGGAGCAGCCTTAAAATAGATTATAGCATTTACCTGCTTACAAACTTTTATCATCCGCTTCTTCCGGGCTCTTGCCATCCAGTACGTATACTTTTACCGGAACAATCCCTCTTTCTGTAGAAGCGATCTTCTTGAAAGCGGAGCGGCTGAGGTCTACCCGGCCTTTCATATGTGGCGCCATCCGGTCGTTCACCACTACTTCCACTTTTTTACCGGTGGATTTGTTTACTACCAGCAAACGGGTACCCAGTTTATAAATATTGGAAGCGGCCGTCATAAGATGATCCCAGTAAGTTTCACCCGTTGCGGTTTTACGTCCATTGAAGCTTTTACTGTAAAAGGTTGCTTTTGCATTGGTTCCTTCCCCACTTTGAGAGAAGCCGGCCATAGAAATAGCCATAAGGGTTACAAAGATTATAATTCTTTTCATGTAACAGGTTTAAGTTAAACAATAACTTCCAGAGAATTTGTTTCCGGGGAAGTTTGAACACAGCAGCTCAAGGCGCACTGTGAACTTTTTTGAAACAGACCTCGTGATCTGTTTTACTGAATTACACGAACTGGTTGCCAAACCAGATACGCAAGAAAGATGCGAAGTTACACCATTCCTGCCGGAATTCCAAGCAAAGATGCTAACAGTTGTTAATAAATATATATAAAAAAGTGAGAAAGTGAAAAGCGGGTTCACCCGGTAAAAATATATAACCTGCTTATAGCAAGCTGATTAAACATGATGGTCTTATTCTTAAATACAGTTGAAATGGCTATAAAAAATTCAAATGTTAAATCTTTACTTTTCGTCGCTGCTGTGGTGTTTTTGCCGGGTGAGGTGTTTAAAACGGCTGAATGTTTCCGGCTTTATATTAAGATAGGAAGCCAGGTATTTTTGCGGTACCCGTTGCAAGATCTCGGGATACTTTTCCACGAAATTCAAAAAACGCTCACGGGGTGTTTGCCGGATCAGGCTGAACTGCCATTTATCCTTTAATACCATGGTATGCTCGGTTACCAGACGACCCAGGCGCTCCAGTGTATGGCTGGCTGCAAATATCCGCTCCAATGCATCATACCGCAGACTTAATACGGCGGTGGGCTCTACGGCGTCAATAAAGTACTCCGAAGGTGTGCGCGTATAAAATGATTCCTGGCTGGAGATCAGGTGGCCTTCGATTGAGATCTGTACAATGATCTCATCCTTGTCCTGTACATAATATTTTCTTAATGTACCGCTTTTAATAAAGTTCATGTATTCCTCGATCTCACCGGCACGGGTAACCACATCCCGCTTATTAAACTCCCGGAGCTCGATGGCCGGAAGCAGTATGTTTTTCACTTCCTCCGGTGAAAGCACCACAAACTGGCGCAGGAAGAGGATAAAGTCATCAATATCGGTTAGGGTTGCGTTCATACGCAAATGTAAGAGAAAAAAAAAGGATGCCCTGTTAAATTGTAGTGGTCTACGGACGGCATGGCTGCAATCGATCCGTTTCATTGGCCGGAGCCGCTGCAGCCCCGGCAGGATACGGGAATATACAGCTCTGAAATAAAAATCCGTTTCGTATGAATTCCGGCAAGAAATATTCTATGAAATCACTAGATTTGCGACTATCACTTTTTATTATTAAATCAAAATAAGATCATGGCCCAGAAAATTAAAGTAGCCAACCCGGTTGTAGAACTGGATGGAGATGAGATGACAAGGATTATTTGGAAATTTATTAAAGACAAACTGATTCTCCCTTATGTAGAGGTAGATATTAAATATTACGATCTCGGAGTAGAACACCGTGATGCTACAGATGACCAGGTTACTATTGATGCAGCCAATGCGATTAAAGAACACGGCGTCGGCATCAAATGCGCCACCATCACACCGGATGAAGCACGGGTAAAAGAATTTAACCTGAAACAAATGTGGAAGAGCCCGAATGGCACCATCCGTAATATCCTGGATGGTACCGTATTTCGCGAGCCTATTGTGATCAGCAATATCCCCCGCCTGGTTACCAACTGGACCGCTCCTATCATTGTGGGACGTCATGCTTTCGGTGATCAATACCGCGCCACCGATACCGTGATCAAAGGGAAAGGCAAGCTGACCATGACCTTTACTCCGGAAGATGGCGGCGAAGCTCAAACATTTGAAGTATATAATTTCAAGGGGGATGGTGTGGCCATGAGCATGTACAATACGGATGAAAGCATTAAGGGTTTTGCAAGAAGCTGTTTCAATATGGCACTGAGCAAAAAATGGCCATTATACCTTTCTACCAAAAATACCATCCTGAAAAAATACGATGGCCGTTTTAAAGACATTTTCCAGGAGATCTACGAAAATGAATTCAAAGCCGAATTCGAAAAAGCAGGTATTACTTACGAACACCGCCTGATCGATGACATGGTGGCCAGCGCTTTAAAATGGAATGGCAATTTTGTATGGGCCTGTAAGAACTACGATGGCGACGTACAAAGTGACACCGTAGCACAGGGCTTTGGGTCCCTGGGGCTGATGACCTCCGTACTGGTAACCCCCGATGGCAAAACGCTGGAGGCGGAAGCCGCACACGGTACGGTAACCCGTCATTACCGCGATCACCAGCAGGGCAAACCCACCAGCACCAACCCGATTGCCAGCATTTTTGCCTGGACAAGAGGACTGGCGTTCCGGGGCAAGCTGGATGGCAACCAGGAGCTGATCGATTTTGCAAACAACCTGGAAACGGTTTGTATCGAAACCGTAGAACAAGGCAAGATGACCAAGG
This sequence comes from Niabella beijingensis, assembly GCF_020034665.1. Lineage (NCBI taxonomy): Bacteria > Pseudomonadati > Bacteroidota > Chitinophagia > Chitinophagales > Chitinophagaceae > Niabella > Niabella beijingensis. The sequence continues at coordinate 1,751,238 of NZ_JAIQDI010000002.1, forward strand.
ACCTGGCGGTTTGTATCCACGGTTCCAAAGTAAACCACGGTGAGCATTATCTGTACACCGAAGAGTTCTTAGAGGCCATCGATGAGAATCTGAAGAAAAAACTGAACTGATCCGGTTTATAATGATCTGCAAAAAAGCGCACTTTTTATGGTGCGCTTTTTTTATATATTTCAAGAGGGCTTTTTTCGCGGATTGTTTTGCTGCTTGTTGTACATCCTGCGCTCTTCGCTATCGCAAATGATTTATCTGCGCATCTGCTGTACAATAGCGGTACATCTAAAGGAAGTTTACCGGCTTACCGGTGTGTTGTTCATAATGCTTCACGGAGCTTATTAAATTACGGGAAGGTGTTCCGGAGTGCTCCGGCAGGAAATTAAATCCCAGTTCGATCCCGTTCTTCTTCTCCGTCCGCGTCCAGATCCCCGTCAGCTTTTGTTGTTCCATCATCACCGCCCGGAAAATACCATTGCCTACCAGGTTGCCATCGCCGTTAAAAAGCAGTCCGCGGCTTTCGGAATAGCCTACTGTCAGCTCATCATAGGAAGGCAATAAAAAAGAATGAGGGACGGCTTTGGCAGCGGGTAGATCCTGTTCAAACATCCAGTAAGTGCCGCCATTCACAACTGCCGGGGTCAGTTCTTTTTCAATCGCCTTCCATCCCTTCGTTGCATCCGTAGCGGTCAATCCGCTCCACCACGCAAAGTCCTTTAGTGTAGCAGGCCCCCGGGTTTTAAAATAAAGCGCGGCAAGCCGTGCCAGCGCCTCTTCCCTGCCGATGGCCGGAGCGGGCGCCACCCTTTTATCAAAAAGTGTGTATGTAAAACGGCGGCCTTTCCGTTTGCCGCTGCAGATCAGCATTTCGGTCTCCGCCCGTATCAGCAATTGTGTGGCAAGCAGGTTATCGATCTTTATTTTGCGCTGCGCCAGTTTGTCCATGATCTCTTCTTTTGTCAGATCCTCCGTTTCAAGTACCTGCTCCAGTACCTTGCGGGCCTTTGTATACAAGGGAACGGTAAGTCCTGTCTGCTGATCGATATACCGGGCTGCTTTTTGAATGGAGGGTGCGGACAATTCCATCATCCAGCGTACATTGTCGCTGGTCACAAAATGCCAGGTCGGCCGTACCACGTGCAGGCGGATGATGCGGCCTTCGTTAATGGCCTCTTCAATCTGCTGTTCGCCGGGGTCCTGCAACCGCAGGGCAATCGCCCATTTAGCCATCGCATAGTCCTGGGCCTGCACGGCGCCCATATAGTCAACCAGTGTTTCCGGACTGTGCGGCTTCAGACGATTGAGCTGCTGATTGCGTATCCTGTATTGTAGTAGTTCTTTTACGGTCATTGTACCGGCGTTGAAGTGCCGTTCTCAAAAATAGAACAGATCCGGTGATTTATAATAAAAAATGATCCGGAAAGCAATGGGTATCCTGCAAACAAAGGCCGCCCTTTTCAGGACGGCCTGTTCATTCACATACTGATATTGCCGGTCTGTTGCCGCTATAGCAGTTCCTTGAAAAACGGGACAACCCGTTCCTATTTTATGGTATCGTTAGCCAGCTCCGTTTTCCGTTGCTTACGGATGATCATTTGCCAGCAGATAAAGGCCCCGGCGGAAACCAGAAGCCAGAAGACATCAATTAAAAGGATGTCGTGGTGCCCTAACCGGTAGTTATCCCACAGCCAGCTGCCGGTCACCACCCCATTGACCACTGGAATAAAAAGACCTATCACAGCTCCCAGTAACATGCAATCCCTGTTGGTCTTATAAATATTTTTCCTCAGGATCATTAGTATCGCTACTGCCAGCCAGGTCCAGAAATAGAACGGATAAATAAAAGCAGTACCTCCGTCAGGATGAATTTTTACTGCGATAAAAGCGGCGGCCGTCACCGGGAACATGCTGAGACAGATGCCCAGGTAAACATTCACCATCCATTCATTAAATTTCCGTTTCTGCTCGGGTATATTCCTTTTATCCCTTGCCACCAGCCAGATCAGCACTCCCGAAATGATGACCATACAGCCACAGATGCCCAGCAGGAAGTAAAGGATCCTGGTGGCATATCCGCCATAGTTGCCAAAATGGAGGGAGTATACCAGATCCTGCACGGTATCGGTATAGGAGGGGCTTGCAGCGGGATCTTTCTGGGAAACTACCGTGCGCGGCACCACTCCATAGACCACCTCCCCGTTGCTGACAAACTGTTTACCGCGCTTCAGACCGGCATTTACATGCACCTGCATACTTTGATCACCGTAGTTGACCAGTTCAACACTCCGCAGGTCAGCTCCCTCCCATTTCCTGTAGGTTTCCTGTATAAAATAGTTCACATCGGGGCGTTCTTTGAGTGATTGTTTTATCAGGGGCAACTGATGATTGCCATAGCCCATTACGGCAGAAAGCGAATCTTCCTTACCTCCGAAACTATAGGTAGTGGTGGGCTTTGTGAACAAAGGATAGCTGATCAGGAAAAAAGCACCGGTCAGGGCAAAGACAAACAGGAAGGGGAAGCTGATCACGCCCAGCGCTGTATGCAGGTCCGTCCATACGGTTTTTAATTTTTCCCAGGGACGGAATACATAAAAATTGGAGATGATCTTTCTCCAGTGCAGCAACAATCCGGTAATAAGGGCAAACAGGAAGATAAATGCTACGGCACCTGCAATATAATACCCGAGCGGGAATCCGAATTTTGCGATCCCGTTCACCTGCGCCAGGAAATGAAGGCGGTACAGGAATTCACCCAAGTCATACGATTGTTTATATTCTTCCTTTGCATGGGTCTTTATATTCAGGTAAAAAAAACCACCGGCCTTTTTGTTGGCGGTATCCTGCGATCCGGAAACGGATACCCCCAGGCGCGGACTGTGGGGATAGTTATAAAAAGATACATTACGTCCGTAGAGGCCATATTCCCGGTCCAGCGAATCGCAGATCCGGTTGAAATCGACAGCCCTTTTTGCCGCCGCATCATTGGGTATATTCTTTTGCCATGCAGAGATCTCATTTTTAAAAAAAGCAAAAGACCCGGCAAAGAAAATAACGTATAAAACAGCACTGATGATAATGCCGCTGATGGTATGCGTATGAAAATAGATATTATAATTCCGGTTATTCACAAATCACTTTTTAGTCCTTTACAATAAATTCATACAGGTAAGGCAGTACAAAGACAATACTCAGCAGGATGAACCAGCCCCAGATCTTCCATCCGTTTTTTGAAAGGAAGGCCCATATCATCAGGCCACTCCAAAGCAGATAAGTGGAGAAAAAGGCGGTTACCAGCACGCCCTTTTTGTTTAGGAAATACAGCAGGCATAAATGAAAGGTAAACGTAACCAGGTAACCACCGGCAAAGGCGGCTGAAATTTTCAATACACGCTGTCCCGGCGTGCTCATGTATTTCTTATTCGCAGGCATTATCTAAATAAAAAAAGTTCCAGTAAAAAGCTAAGGATGATGAGGAGCACTATGTGCTTTGGCTTTAATGCATTCAGCGGAACCAACGCAACGGTATAACAGGCCGCCGCCATCAACAGCAATACAAATGTAAACACTCCCACACCTGCCCCGTCTTTGATAATAAGGAGGATCAGGCCGGCCAGCAGCAACGCTGCCCCACTCCATCTTGCCTGAAGCGGATGCAGCCGGATCCATTTTTCATAAGATCCACCTGAAGTAAGCTTTGCCTTCCGGGAAGTATCATACTGCTGATAGAATCCCGCAAAACAACATATAATAATTAAAGTATACATTTCAGCCGCGATTTTTTGACCGGTCTGACCGGTGGTCCCTGCTTCTGTTTTTGTTCGTGGATCGCGAAGCGCATACCACTCCCCTGTCATTTGCTGCGCAAAACTACGCCCATAGCCTGCCAATCTGTTTACGCAAAACGGAAATCCGGTTTACGCAAAGCGGAAAATCAGTGCAGGACGGCCGCGGTCTCATTTTTTTGTCGGATTAATGATATCATCGTTGGAAACTTTCCGGATGCTTTTTTCGGAAGCATTACGTCCGAATTCCCAGTTGACGGCTACCCGGAATCCCTGCAGGTAATTGCGGTTGCTCACCAGAGTGGTAAAGCCCGGGGCGGCGATGTATTTTTTACGGGGAATATAGCTGGTGAACGGATTGAATGCCGAGCCGGTGACAGAGATCTTGGGACGGGGGAATTCCTTCTTAACGGCAAACACATAATAATACGATGGCGTTTCATAACCCTGAAGGGTAACTTTCCGGGTGCTGTATTCGCCAAACAACTGCAGGGAATAATTAGTGGGCAGTTTAAATGTCGTATTCATATTCATATCTGCCGCCCATCCCCGGTTGAACACCTGCCAGGCTTCATGGGCATAGTCCAGGTAATTGAGGTTGATGTTGCCGTTGACACTCCATTTATTATTGGGGCGGACAGAGCCGGACAGGTTGATCCCGTACATGATATTGGAGGCCATATTCTCTTTACGCGTAACGAACACCCCCTGACCGGTAATCTCCGTAAAATCGATGATCGCATTATTGGTCCGCTTCCAGAACAGCGCTGTATTAAAGAAATACCCGGATGCAGCCTGGAATCCATAGGTCAGCTCGGCCTGGTGCATGATCTCCGGTTGGAGTGCCGGATTGCCCGTCTCAATATTCTTCGGATCACTGGCGTTGGCATTGGGATTAAGATCCCAGATATAAGGCCTTGTGAGCCGCTGTGTATAGCTGAGTCCGAATAAGTGCCGTTCGTTCAGTTTTCTGGAAAAATTAAAGCTCGGTATAAGATTGTCGAACTGGTTCCTGATATCCGTTGCCTGATCGCGGAACTGACCGCTGATATCCGTTCGTTCATACCGGAGGCCGGCCTCTGCATACCAGCCCTGTTCCCATTTTGCTTTAAGCATGGTATACCCCGCCCATATGTTTTGTTTATAGCTAAAGATGTCGGAACGTTCCGGATCTGCAACGGGCGGAGCGCCATTGGTCTCTGTAAAGACCTCATACCGGTTGATCACATTACGGAGAATGGCTTTGATACCGGTTTCCAGGATGTAATCGCCGGTGCTGTTAAAGGGGTGATTGTAATCGGCCTGCAGGGTCCATTCCTTATTGCGGACCCCATTGGTGTTCTGTTCCCGGTACGACGAGTCGGGTCCTTCAAAGAGGACACGGGAATCATAAGGGGAACGTGAGCGCGCCGGGGTAAACTGTGCCAGCAGCGTCAGCTCCCTGTTGTACTTCCGGAACCTGCGGTTATATCCCAGGTTCATGTCTGCCCCCAGGTAGTGCTCGCTGCGGCTTATGGCCTGTATGTAAGCCTCACTTACGCGGTCATCAGGTGCGTAAAGACGGGTGGTGACAGTGCTGTTATCCGGCCATTTTCCGAACCAGTAATTGATGCCCAGGCTCCACTCCGACCGCTCATCCGGTGTATAGATAACCGCAATATCACCCGACCCGTGCGGAGCTCGGTTGTCTTTGTGCTGCGACTGGTACAACCGTTCACCTGTTATCTGTTCTCGTTCGGTAACAGCGGTTTCCCGGGTACGGAGCTGATGCAAATGTCCGTGCAGGGAAAAGCTCCATTTATTAGCAGCCACGGCAATGCGCGGATTAAAGACCTGCTCGAGGTTACCGGCGGCCATTTCAAGTGCCCCGCTGAAGCGCAGGCTGTTCTTCTTGGTGATAATGTTAATAATACCTGCCGCCCCTTCCGCATCATATTTTGCGGAAGGTGTGGTGATCACTTCCACCGCTTTTACAATATCCGCAGGCATCATATTGAGCGCATCGGCCGGGCTCCGTGCGATCTGACCCGAGTACTTGCCATCCACCAGGATCTTCAGGTTGGTATTGCCGCGCATGGATACATTGCCCTGGCCGTCCACATTCAATACCGGCGCTTTCCGCAGGATATCTGCAGCCGATCCGCCTTTATTGGTCACATCATTCTCCGCATTGTAAATGATCTTACCCGGCTGCACTTCAATGATCTTTTTTGTAGCTGTTACCACAACCGCATCCATGCTTTTGGAAGCCGGCATCAGTAAGAGAAGTTCCGGTACCCCGAGATTCTTTACCTTCAGCTGCAGGATCATCTTGCGATCTTCGTACTCCGCACCCGAAAGTTGCAGTGTTACCGCTTCCGGCCCGTCTTTGCCGGCATCATACTGCAGCCGGAATGTTCCGTTTTCCCGGGTATATCCGGAGACGCAGGGTGTACCGTTCTCATCCAGCAGATGAATGGTAGCATACACAACCGGCTGACGGGAGCTGCTGTCGAGCACCTTTCCCGCTACCTCGAAAACGCCGCCGGCTGACTGAGCTCCTGAGAAAAACGGGAACAACACAAATAGGGTCAGTAAGAGGATCCAATTCTTTTTCATAGTACACAAACCAAGGCCCGCGTAACCGCCGGGACACAGTTGTATCAGGAAGGTGTTTAAAGAGAAGCAACGGCCGCCCATTCGTTATTTCACAAACAACAAAGCCGTTGCGGCGTTGAATGTTTTTTCAAATTTCCTGCCATCGGTTTCTCCGCCTTTCTCATCGGTATGCGAAAACTCCACCATATACTTTCCTTCCCACAAGGGTGTAAAACTGATCATTCCTTCTTTATCAGTGTACAGGGTCTTGCTCCAGCCATTGGGGGCAAACACCTGTACTTCCTTTTGGGCCGCAGGTTTGCCATCGAAGAGCACCCGTGTTTTTACCGGCTGGTTCTTTACCGCTGCCGACGCGTTATCTGTAAAAATACTGAGTTGATTCTTGTTTACGGCCGCCTGGTTCCCGGTATCCGAATTCCCGATCTTTACGGTAGCACCGCTGTTGTATTTGAGCTGCATACCATGATAAAAATCCTTTACGGGGTGATGCAGCACCACCGTATATACTCCTTCCTGACGGGGCGTAAAGCTGCTCCGGTAGTGATCTTCAGCGGCTGTTGCTGATAATTTTTCAGCAGTGCCATCCGGCGCGATCACTTCCAGGCTGAATGCTTTTAAATCGGAAAACCATTTTTCCGCAGGGGTAATGTCATTATCTCCATACTCTCCGAAGTATACTTTTATTTCATGTGCCTGATCTTTATTGCCTGTGGGCCGGGTCTCCACCCAGATGGCATGGGCCAGAACAACCTGAGACACCAGCATAATCAATAACAATGTGAGTAGTTTTCTTAACAGCATAATAATTTTTTTGCAAAGCTACGGACTGCTGTTTCCGGTCATTTACTGATAACGGAAAACGATTTACGATAAACGGAATATTAAAGACCGCCTGTTCCCGGCAGAACAAGGAAAGGGCAGCATCGGTATTAAATCAGAAGAGGTCTTTTGACAGCACTGCAATGGCAAGCAGGAAGGGCACAAACACCAGCAACAGTGAAAGAGACAGGGAAAAATATTTGAGCGGGCGCTTTATTGTTCTTTTAAATGGCAGTAATACGAGGCAGCCGGTAATAACAACAAGCAATGCGAGCAGGAAGTTGATGATCAGTGCTATTCCGGTATATAAGACCGAGAACAATGCGGGTTGAAGGGGAATGCCGGAAATAACGCCATACAGCAGGCCGGACAGAAAGGCGCTCCCCAGTATCAGGAGTCCGTATTTCAATCCTTTTTTAAAATGATACGAAAAATAAGATCCGGCGGGCAGGGCACGGATGGCCTGCAGGGCCGTTTCGTCTTTTGAGGGTCTTGGAGGAACGGCGCTTTTCTTACCCTGCCGTTTTTTTAGCCTTGGCCACCAGATGATAAAACCTGTAATAAACAACAATAAGGGGATCAATCCTCCCAGGCAGGCCAGTATCCGGGTGGGCCATCCGCCAAAGGTGCCCAGGTGCAATGGCACGATCCAGGTGAGATAACTGTTACCGATATTCGGAAAGTCTGTCTCGCTGTTCAGCAGGAGCTTACCCGTATACTGATCAATACTCAGCATGATCCGGTTGCCTTCTTTTGACACCCCATCCGAACGCAGGTCAAAGCGGTATGCACCGGTACTGTCTGCCGGATAGGCAATGCCCCGGATCACGGCCTCGGGAAATTGTTTTTTTGCAACAGCAGCAGCTTCCACGGGGGAAAGTGCCGGCCGGCCTTTTACCCATTCCGATTTTTGCCCGAAGATCTGTTGTACCGATTGGGGCGACCTGCCGGTCAATATAAAAAGAAAGGCTATGAAGAGCGGACCAAATGTAATGGCAAACCCGGTCAGCGACAGCATTACCACTACCGGTGCCGAATAGATACCCAGGACATTGTGCCAGTCGTAATTCTGACGTTTAAATCCTGCTTTAAAATTGATGGTAAGCACCGATCTCCATTGTTTCCACTTCTTATATTGCTGCGGTATCCACAAACGCAGGCCGCTGATGGTAAGGATGAGCAGGCAAAGAGTGGCCAGTCCTACAATGTATTGTCCCGGTCCGGGCATCAGCAGGTTGGTATGCAGCTCTGTTACAAACCCGATAAAGGAACTGTGGTGCAGGCGTTTTCCGGCAAGCTCCGCAGTATAGGGGTCGATGAAGAATTGTTCTTCCGTTTCAAAATTATAGCAGACATAGCTGAGGTTGGGCTGGTTCTCGGCAGGCAGGTACACATAATCCACTTTTTTGCCGGGGTATTTTTGAGGAACGATCGCAGCGATCTCCTCCAGGGAATAGCGCTTTTGTTGCTTCATGGAAAAAAACAACTCTTTGTTGAATGCCTGATCGATCTCATCCGAAAAGACAAGGATGCTGCCAGTAAGTCCTACAACAGCAAGCAGCGCTCCTGCAATGATACCCAGGTAGAGGTGCCATTTCCCAAACCAGCGCTTCTGGTGGACGGCCCATTTCAGTTTTCTGCTTTTTTTTTCTGCCATAAGGTTGTTTTCAACGGATGGCCGGCCTCCGGTTGCCGTTAGAATTTATAGGCAATCGTCCCTATGAACTGTCGGGGCATCTGCGGGATGAAATTGGTCCAGCCCATCCAGTATTTTTCGTTGCTGACGTTGTTCACCTTTAAACCGACCCGGTAATGTTTCCGGTCGTAGGTAAGGTGTGCACCGAGGATGGTTGCTGCGGGAAGGATCAGCTTTCCGTCGATATTGCTGTTCACGGCATAGGATTCACTGGAATGGTTCAGACTGAAACCCACACCCAGCCCATTCAGCGCCGTAGTAGTAAAGGTATAGTTGGTCCAGAAATTGGCCGTATTATAAGGCCCTGCAGATACAGGTCGCAGCCCGTTTACATCAGCATCTGCTTTTTGCATTTTGCTGTCGTTGTACCCATAGCCCAGTAATAAGGTCCAGCCCTTGTAGGGATTGGCCAGTACTTCCACTTCAAGCCCCTTGCTGCGCTGCTCGCCATCCTGGATGCTGAAATTGGCATGCGAAGGATCCTGGCGCACCACATTTTTTACGAGGATGTCGTAGTAGCTGATGCTTCCGGTCAGTTTATTTTTAAACAGTGAATATTTTATCCCGATCTCTTTCTGGTTGGCCTCTTCCGGATCAAATGCCACGCTGTCCCAGCTCATGCCGAACTGGTTGGTAAACCCGTTCTGGTAATTGGCAAAGAGCGATAACCGGTCCTTTACGGGCATAAAGATCAGTCCGAATTTAGGAGACAGCTTTGCCTGGGATGGTTTTACCTTTTCAGGAACCGCATCTTTTTGCCGGTTATCAAAATTATCCACCCGCAAGCCAGCTGAAACGATCAGGTAATCGGTCAGGTTCGTGACGTTATTAATATAGGCACTGAGCACATCGGAATGCTGGATATAAGGCTGGGCTTCAATGTTCCCCCTTGTTTGATACGCATTGTCAATATTGGGCTTATTGTAAATAAGGTTTGTCCCGGATCTGCCATTAGCATCCACCACATCAAAAAGATAGGGATACGGTACCGTCCCATGCAACAGGCCACTGAAATAGTAATAGGTTACATCTGATTTGTACGAGAGGTAATCGATACCCAGTACTGCGCGGTTACGCAGCTTGCCAAAGGTATAGTCCGAAATGAAGTTCTGCTGTATGTCAAAGGTCTTGGTAATGCCCACGGGTTTCCACACCATGCGGGCGATACTATCCGTACCCGGTGTACCAAAGTCTGGTGTGCCGGTTGGGAATGATTTAAGGAAGCTGGCCAGGTAATTAGGCAGCAGGTACTGGAAAGCTGCATACCCGTTGTTATGACTGAGACTGTAGGTAGCTGCCGTCTGTGATGTCCAGTGTTCGGATAATTTGTAACTCGCGTCGGCAAAGAAGGAGTTGGTATTGGTTTTGGAATAAACATCGTTCGAAATGAATGAGCGGTTATAATCCAGTTTCAGTTCATCGATCCGGTCGGTTCCGTAAGCCTCCTTAAGGGTTTGAGGTGCCTGCGACAGAATCGCATTTATGGTAGCATCCGGAACATTGTTCTGCGCGAGCATTCCGCTTATGGCGCCGTTAATTGTACTGGGGGGCAGGATGAACATAAAATTGCCGCCGTTGCTGTTGCCTTTGGAGCCTACGATCTCTGCATCCGCATTCAGCGTAAAACGGTCATTGGGCCGGTAGATAAAAGAAGGCGCAATGATATAACTCTGCTGGAACCCCGCATCCTGCCAGCTGTCCTGTTTCTGGCCGGCTACATTCATCCGGAAAGCCAGCTGATCCTTTTTCAATACTACATTGGCATCTGCAGAAGCCCGCATGAAATTATAAGAGCCGTATTCCACACCAGCATAACCGCCATTAAAGAAATAAGGCTTCTTGGTGATCCGGTTGATCAGTCCTCCATAGGAGTTAATAATACTGCCAAAAAGCGTGCCCGTAGGACCTTTCAGGATCTCGATGCGGTCGAGGTTGGCCATCTCCACATTGGTATTTACGATATTGGGCAGTCCGTTCCGGGCCTTGGTAGTGGTTTGAAAACCGCGGCTCACAAAAATCGACCCTCCGTCGGGCCGGTTGGTGGCATCCCAGAGCTTTGTAACACCCGCAGCATTCTTCATGGCATCCTCGAGGCTCATGGCCATCTGTTTTCTCAGGACCACTTCCGGGATGGCGGTCACTATCTGCGGATTTTCCAGGTTGGCGAGCGGCAGCTTGTTGGAATATACGCTGGTCCGGTTCATGATCTTGTTCGTCTCCACGATCACTTCACTTAGCTGCTTTGAGGTTTCCTGTATTTGAAAATCGAGGGTTAAATTGGTGCCGGGGCCTAGAGAAACGGCTTTGCTTTCCCTGATCTCACCGGTAAATGAGAATTCTACGGTGTATTCCCCGGGCTTAATATTTTTTATCTGGTAATAGCCGTTGTCGTTTGAAACGGCGCCCCATTTGGTGTCTTTTAATACGATACTGATCTGTGTTACCGGCTGCCCGTCGGCAGTGCTGATCCGGCCATGAATACCCGCCTGCTGTGCTGCGGTGCCCAATACGCTGCCTGTAAAAAACAACGCCATCATCATCAATTGCTTCATTCGATCCTGAATTTTATAATCAGGATGCGAAATTACCACGGCAACTCACGATCCATTTCCGAGATACGGAAAATTTAATCCTGCAAATTTTTTCCCGGATGCGCAAAGAAGAGTGGTTGATAGCTCTGAGAGCTGACCGCTTAAAGCTGAATGCTAGTCACAGGCAGCTGATCTATCCAAAAAGATTACTGCTCAGGTAGCGGTCACCACGGTCGCAGGCGATAAAGACGATCGTTCCCTGTTCTATCTCTGCAGCCAGCCGGAAAGCGGCGGCAGCGGCGCCGCCCGAACTCATGCCGGCAAATACGCCTTCGTCTTTGGCCAGCCGCCGGGTACAATCCACGGCTTCCGCCTCCGTAATATCCATGATACGGTCTACCCGCTGCGGGTCAAATATCTTTGGCAGATATGCCTCGGGCCAGCGCCGGATCCCGGGTATGGATGCCTCTTCTGTTGGCTGACAACCGATGATCTGGATCTCCGGGTTCTGTTCCTTTAAATACCGGGAACAGCCCATAATGGTGCCGGTGGTACCCATGGCACTTACAAAGTGCGTAATGGTTCCATTGGTGTCCCGCCATATTTCCGGTCCGGTTGTTTTATAATGCGCGCCCCAGTTATCATTATTGGCAAACTGGTTTAAAATAAACGCCTCTCCTCTTTCTGCCTTTGCTTCAGCATAATCGCGACAGGCCTCGATTCCATTTAATAAGGTCACCTGTGCCCCGAAGGCTTCCATGGTCAATGTACGCTCTTTGGTAGAAGTATCGGGCAGTACCAGCTCCAGGTCGAGATCATAAAACCGTGCGATCATTGCCAGGGCAATTCCGGTATTGCCGCTGGTAGCTTCCACCATTTTATCACCGGGCTTGATATCGCCCCGTTCCAGTGCTGATGCGATCATGTTCAACGCAGCCCGGTCCTTTACACTGCCGCCCGGGTTATTGCCCTCGAGCTTTACAAATATTTTTACGTTCGGATTGGGATTCAGTTTTTTTAATTCCACCATCGGCGTGTTACCGATCAGATCCAGTAGAGATGACATATAGGAGAATTGAGATTTGAGAATTGAGTCCCGATAGCTATCGGGGCGCGATTTGGAGATCAGCTATGCGCTATGTATTTACTTTAACTTCTGACCATCATCCTGCCTCATTCCAGTATTTCCTGTTCCACCAGGTCGATGGAGGGGCGATGATATACTTTTGAATTAGGAGCTATGCTGCGGGTAAGCCATACGTTCCCGCCTACAATGCTGTTGGCACCTATCACCGTGTCGCCACCCAGTATGGTGGCATTGGAATAGATCACCACCCCGTCTTCCACTGTAGGATGCCGCTTGCTGTTCATCATGCTTTTTTCCACACTTAGGGCTCCAAGTGTTACACCCTGATATATTTTAACATGATCCCCAATGATCGTGGATTCCCCGATCACGGTTCCGCTGCCATGGTCGATGCAGAAATAGGCCCCGATAACAGCACCCGGATGAATATCGATACCGGTAATGCCGTGTGCATGTTCCGTAAGAATACGCGGCAGATGCGGGATCTGCAGGGTCCATAGCACATGCGCGATCCGGTAGTAGGCAATGGCAAAAAACCCCGGGTAGGCCCTTATCACTTCAAAACGGGTCTTGGCTGCCGGATCTCCTGAAAGGATGGCTTCTATATCCGTATTCAATAAACGGTACAGTTCGGGCAGCTGCTGAAAGAACCGCCCGGCATTGTTCAATACCTGCTGACAGGTATCCGTCACTTCCAGGATGGCCGTCAGCTCTTTCTCCCGCAACATCAGCTTGTGATGCACTTCTTCTGCACTGATGGGGAAACAATCCGCACGTTCGGGAAAAAGCAGGCAGATCAAGGCATCCGCCCAGGAAGAGATCACATGATTCGGTGGTACCGCAGGCACGCCCTTCTGCGATTCAAATATCTTTTGGTAAAAATTATTGTCCATATTCACTCATCATACCGCACAAATCTACCATAATGAATTAAAAAATCAAGGTTAAAAAGTAAAAAATGCAACAGGGGTGCAGGATATAACGCATTTTAGCGCTAACAAACAATAGTATCTTCCACTATAGACGGGCAAGTTATCCCCGGTTCGGAAAACGCCGGATGGTCCGGATATTGGCTTCCAGCCGCCGGCAATTTTACTATATGAACAGATGTACCGTTTATGAAAACGGTATACTCCTCTGCTCTCTTATAATAAAATACAATTGATTATATTTTTTTTTTGAAACCCGGGAAAATAACTTTGATGCAATGAAAAAGGAAGTTACGATTTATGATATCGCCCGTAAACTGAATCTTTCCACCGCCACCGTAAGCCGGGCACTGGATAACAATGCCCTGGTAAAAGAAAAAACAAAGGAAAAGGTGATGGCAGCTGCAGAAAAAATGGGTTACCGGCAAAACCTGCTGGCCAAAAACCTGCGTCAGCAGCAATCGCGTACCATCGGGGTACTGTTGCATGAAGTGAACAGCTATTTTGCCACATCGGTGCTGGCGGGTATCGAAAAGATCACCACACAGGAAAAGTATGACATCCTGATTGCACATTCCAACGAAGACGGCCTCCGGGAAATCGCGAACACGAAGAACCTTTTTAATAAACGGGTGGACGGGTTGATCGTTTCGCAGGCAATGACCTCAACCGGCACAGACCATTTTATGCCCTATATCGACAGAGGCATACCGGTGATCTTTTTCGACCGGGTACCTAAAAATATTTCCTGCACCAAGATCATTATCGACAACCTGCAAACCGGGTATAATGCCACAGCACATTTGATTCAACAGGGCTACCGGAGAATAGCGCATATTACCGCCAGCCTGGAACGCAATGTTTACAACGAACGCTTTAAAGGATATAAAAAGGCTCTTAAAAAATACAACATACCTTATGATGAAGCGCTGGTGGGGATCTGCAGTCTGGATCATACCGAGACCCTGCAGGCACTGAACCAATTACTGTTGCAACAGCCGGATGCTTTCTTTATTACAAACGATTTTGCCGCTGCTGTATGTATCAATGAACTGCACCGCCTGGGTTATCACATACCGGATGATATCGGTGTTGTCGGTTATAATAATGATGTATTGGGCAGCCTGATCACGCCGAAGCTTTCCACGGTGGACTATCCCGGAATTTTGATGGGCGAACTTGCCGCACAGGAATTGATCAACGCAATAAAGCAAACAAAAAAGGAACAGCGCCCCGACAAACGGATCGTGCTTTCCTCGGAACTGATCATACGTGAATCATCGGTTCCTCCGCGTAGTAAAGTAAACAGGAAAACAGAAAATAACTGATGGAGGCTTCATTGAAACACAAAATCGGCTCCATAAAATAAAAAGACCGTCATCAGACAGCCCTTACAAAATTTAATGGATTGGCACTTATCCGATCAGCAATACCAGCGGTGCACCGGGAATCAACTCCAGTTTTTCTTTAAAAGAAATTGCTAACATTCCGTTTTTCAGGGCAATGTCCGCAGCGATTTTTTCTCCGTTAATGGAAGCTGCAACCCGCGCGCTGCCGGATCCGGCAAGCTTTTCAAGATTTATGACGTTTAAGTGCAGCTTCCCGTGTTTTACTTCCAGGATCACTTCCTGTTTACCATCTGTGCGTTGCTGACTAAAGCTTCCCCAGCCTTCGGCGGCCGTAAAAGCCGCTTTGAAATGCTCCTTTTTTATTTTGGGAGCAAAACGGATCACTCCCTTCGGACCATGGTATCCGAAACCGCAGGCGGTTATAAAAGTACCATAGCTGGCCAGTGCGCGGCCATAGTGATCGCTGCATTCGATCTCGTTAAAGGGATTACGCTTCGACGCATGATACCGGTCGTGGATTGCTTTTGTGAGCGTGAGCGCTTCATCAGTCATGCCCTCGGCCATCATATGGCTGGCGACCTGGTGTTCGAAACCCGACATACATTCATGAAAATATCCCATCTGCCAGGTTCCTTTATCACCATAAGGATTGGGTTCATTTTTGGGGTTGGTGTTCATTACCATTCCCGATTCGCCGTACAGCGCATATGGTCTTCCACCCTTATGTGTTTCAGCGTATATACCCATATCCTTAATAAAATTATAGTTCCACAAAGCCTGTAATGCCGACAGGCTTTGCTTTTTATCGATTACACGTTCCAGTCCCACCTGGAAGGCCCAGCTTTGTCCGAATACCTGGTCGATATGACAGGTATTATAAGAGCCTACAGTAGTCCTGCCTTTTACCGCATCGGGCCGGTGAATAAAATATTCCCCGTTAAACAGGTGTCTGCTCATATTCCTGCTGCCTTTTTCTGCATAATCATGGCAAAGGGTTGCAAAGGCGGTATCATTCATTTCCTCCGCCATTGCCGCACCCGCTTTTACAGCCGCAATACACAATCCCACCAGCCAGGCGATCTCGCCATCCCATATCGCATCCAGGGTATTTTCAAGCGGTGTGTCTTCCATTCCATCCCTGTTCTTATCCTGGTTGATGATGAACTGCGTGGCGTGTTTGATCTGCTCCCAGTTCTTTTGAAGAAAACCGTTGTCCGCACTCATCTGGTGTTCCCGGTAACAACCCAGTACCCGCCCCGCCTGTCCGTCAATCGCCGGGCGTTTATCGTATTCGCCGCGAAACCATATTCCGCCGTTCTCCTGGAGGGAGATACCCAGATCCACCCGCTCCCGGTTATCGCGCTCCATCGCCGGGAAGATCCGCCCGGTGGCCTGTGCATATTGCCATACATGGGTACAGTTGCCATGACAGGAACCGACGCCTTCCCAGGCCCAGTAGCGGCCCGATTTAAAACGGTGCGAGGTAGTGGTGGCCAGCGAGCTGATGTTTAAAAAAGTACGGTCGAGGAACCAGTAAGGCAGTGTGGAATCATACCAGGTATCTCTCCAGAGGAGGGTTGCTGCGGAAAGCGTACTAAAATTTTTGACCACATAATCTGCCACCTCTTTTGCATTTTTAAACAGGTTGTCATAATAACGTCCGCGGTCGGCCTTCGGCAACACGCGCCCCTCATCGATCGCCAGGTTGGGCGAGTGCCAGCTGATGATATACGGTACTGCCACTTCCTTACCGGCCGCTGCATGAATAGTGGTAATTATATTCCCTACCAGTTTTTGCTGCGCCGCCTTTACCGCATCCGGTGTTTTGCCGGGCATAAAAAGTACAGGACCCTCCACCCCTTCAAGATCGGGGTTGCCTGCCGCCTCCCTGCTGATGGCTGCAATGCAAAGGGTGCCATAATCAAAAAACTGTTCGGGATGCTGATTCCCGAATGCAGTAGTCTCCGGCGTATAATAAATGCCTGTGGCTTCCGGTTCTTTAAACAGCGTGCTTTTCCGCTGCACCCTGTTGATGATACCCGTGTAGGGAGCGGCCTTGTTTTCCAGCCAGCCGGCGACGGATGCGTTAACCGGCTGACTCCCGGTGTTCTTTATTTTGATATTAAAAATACTGGCAGGGATACCCGAACGGTCCACCTCCGTCGGGATGAACGGACTGAAAGCCTCCATGATCACCTGTACAGGAAGCTCCTTATCGGTATAGGTGATCGTTGCTACGGGATAGGTTGCTTCAAAAGCCACTTCCTCCCAGTCATCTTCCTGCAACCGGCGGATCACGGTCTTACCGGCATATTCCAGTCGTACGGCAAAGCCCTGCTCCAGCAAGCGTACTTCTCCTGATCTGGGCGGTGCCACATAACTGCCGCCATCCCTCGAACGCAGCTTTTTTCCTGCATGTACCGATTCGTTCCAGGGCACGTCCACGGGGTTGATCCCCTCCTGGTTCAGGTTAAAAATATCCCAGAGCCAGAGTTTTCCGTCGCCGCTCAGATACAAGCCTCCGGTATTGATGCCGCCTACCGGCATGCCGATATATTTTAATTCATCCCGGGATTTAAGATAGGTGGTTACCGTACCTCGCTCGTACAACGATCTTAACCCTGCAGGATCCGGTCCGGTAAATGATGTGCTTCCTTCGGAGGGACGAAGCATGCTGGCCCATGCCGGCAACTGGGCTGCCAGTGTTAACCCCGCTCCGGTAAGGCTGCCCTGCCGGATGAACTGACGCCGGGATACCGATTTTTTTTGTCGTTGCATATTCTTTTCACATTTACAGGCTGCTGCGGGCAGTTTATAAAAACGCAGCATCGTCGATCAATAATAGCCGGTGCCCATATCTTACAAATAAAATGGTTCTTTGCTATGGGCGCTCTGTTTGCAATAATAACTGATTTTAAGAAAAACAGCAGAAAATCGGCGTTCTATACTGACCTTATTACCAACGCAGGATAAAATAGTTTTCAACAAGGATAATCCCGTTGAAAAAAGGTGTTTTAAGACAGCCCCCGGATCGCATACGGATCTTCTTATTTGCCAACACAGTCGGAAAAGAGACAATAGGGATAAGTCTCCCGGAAAAAAATCATGCCCTGAAATCTGCAAACAATAAATCGCGTAAAACACGACAGTATATTTTAAAATATGTCTTTCATGTTTTCTTACCAAAACTGCCGGAAGTGCTGATCCCGCAAGGGTTCTGCTGTTAATAAAAAACGAAATTAAAACCCGTTTTAATTTATTTCTTTTTTATCTTTATAAGGATGAAAATTGCTACAACGATTGCCGGCATTATTTCAGTTGTGATCCTCCTTGCAGGACTTGCTGCAGGTTGCGGGAATAAAAAGCGCAACGGTAAAAACGAGGTGAGTTATAACTATGATGTCCGCCCCATCCTTTCCGACAAATGCTTTGCCTGTCATGGCCCTGACAAGAACAAACAGGAGGCCGGATTACGGCTGGATATTGAAGCCAATGCAAAAGCCCCGCTGCGGGAAACAAAAGGTGCCTATGCCATTGTTCCGGGAAAACCAGGGGCATCCGAACTTATTAAAAGGGTCAGTTCTACCGATCCCTCTTATCAGATGCCGACCCCGGACTCCCACCTGGGTGCGTTGAATGAGCACGAGATCAGCATACTTACCCGGTGGATCGCGCAGGGCGCCAAATATGAGAAACACTGGGCCTTTATACCCCCTAAAAAACTGCCGCTGCCGGAGATCGGCGATAAAGAATGGGCCCGCAATGAGATCGACTATTTTATTGCAGAAAAAATAGAAGAACAACAGCTGCAACCCAATGAGGAAGCAGACAAAAGCACGTTGCTAAAACGCATCTCACTGGATCTTACAGGCCTGCTGCCCGACCTGGAGCTGCAACGGGAATTTGAGGCCGACAAAAGCGCTACCGCTTATGAAAAAGCAGTGGATCGCCTGCTGGCCAGTCCGCAGTTTGGCGAAAAGATGGCCATCCACTGGCTGGATATTTCCCGTTATGCCGACAGCTACGGTTACCAGGACGACGACATCCGCACACAGTGGCCCTACCGCGACTGGGTGATCCATGCATTTAATAATAATATGCCTTACGACCAGTTTATTACCTGGCAGCTTGCCGGTGATCTGCTGCCCGACGCCGGTAAGGAACAGCTGCTGGCCACGGCATTTCTGCGCAATCATAAGATCACGGAAGAAGGTGGTGTGATCCCCGAAGAATACCGGGTGGAATATGCCATTGATAAAGTAAAGACCTATTCCAAAGGCTTACTGGCCATGACGGCGGAATGTGCCCAGTGTCACGATCATAAATATGATCCCATTTCTCAAAAGGATTATTACAGGTTATTTGCCTTCTTCAATACCAGCAAAGAACAGGGGCTGGAAGGACTGGTAAATTCCGGTCCTGCTAAAACACCCAAGCTGACATTAACCACAGATGATACAAAAGACCTGCTCCGGTTTATCAACAGGAAAGATACCGCCCATATTGATGTATCGGTAATGGGAGAACTAGATACGCTGCGTACCACCTATGTTTTAAACCGCGGTGTTTATGATCAGCACGGGGAATCCGTTACTGCGGGGGCATTGCAGACCGTGATGCCTTTTGATACGGTAGCCTATCCGCAAAACCGGCTCGGACTGGCAAAATGGACCGTGAACAAGAAAAACCCGCTTACGGCCCGCGTATTCGTAAACCAGCTCTGGGAGCAGCTTTTCGGGAAAGGCATTGTAAAGACAGTAGGCGATTTCGGCATGCAGGGCAACCTGCCCACCCATC
The DNA here is from genome assembly GCF_020034665.1 of Niabella beijingensis. Classification (NCBI taxonomy): domain Bacteria; kingdom Pseudomonadati; phylum Bacteroidota; class Chitinophagia; order Chitinophagales; family Chitinophagaceae; genus Niabella; species Niabella beijingensis. The sequence continues at coordinate 1,770,817 of NZ_JAIQDI010000002.1, forward strand.
CGGAATTGCTCGACTGGCTGGCAGTTGATTTTATGGAGCATAACTGGGACATCAAACGGCTGATCCGTAAGATCGTTCTTTCGGCTACCTACCGGCAATCGTCAAAAAGTGATCCCGGGACCCTGGAAAAAGATCCCGACAATACCTACTATGCACGGGCATCGCGCATCCGGCTTCCCGCCGAAAGTATCCGGGATGTGGTACTGGGCAGCAGCAATCTCCTGAACAGGGAGATCGGCGGACCAAGTGTAAAACCTTATCAGCCCAAAGGGCTTTGGGAAGCCGCCACCTCCGGCCGGGGAGCCCTTACCACTTATAACCGGGATAACGGCAATGATCTTTACCGCAGAGGTATCTATACATTTATAAAGCTTACCGTCCCCCCACCCTCCATGATCATTTTTGATGCCAGCAACCGGGACCAGTGCGAAGTAAACCGGTTAACCACCAACACACCCCTGCAGGCGCTTATAATGATGAATGATCCAACTGTACTGGAAGCATCAAGAGTGCTCGCAGAACAGTTATCGGATAAAGGCAGTGGTCCGGAACAATCGATCAGCATGGCCTTCGAAACTATCCTCTGCCGCAAGCCGGCGGCCAAAGAAATGGATATATTGAAAAACTATTATACTGATCAGCTCAGTGGTTTCAATAGCAAAAAGCCCGCTGCTGAAAAGGCGCTGGCAATTGGAGAATATCCGCATAAGAGTAACCCGGCCAATATAGTAAAGACGGCGGCCCTGATGCGGGTGATCAATATGATCTATAATATGGAAGAAGCCATTGTAAAAGTGTAGCTGCTTTAGCGTAAAGAGTTTTACGATCTCAAAAGTGTTTAAAATTTAAGATATGGAAAAAGAAGTACTGGAACATGGTCTTAACTTCAACCGCCGCCGCTTTCTCACTAAATTGGGAATGGGCATCGGAGGTGCCGCATTGGGAACACTGCTGATCCCGGAGCTCTTCAGCAGTAAGGATGTGGAAGAAGCCATTGTATCCGGGCTTCCCCACTTTGCACCAAAAGCCAAGCGCATCATCTATCTTTTTCAGAACGGAGCCCCCTCTCAACTGGACCTCTTCGATTACAAACCCAAACTGAATGAAATGCAGGGGCAGGACCTGCCCGAGTCGGTGCGCCAGGGTCAGCGCCTTACAGGCATGACCGCCAATCAGTCGAAATTTCCATTGGCCGGAACGGTCTTTAAATTCAATCAGTATGGCGAGCACCGGGCCTGGATCAGCGACCTGCTGCCCTATACAGCGCGCATAGTAGACGATCTTTGTATCGTAAAAAGTCTTTATACGGAGGCCATCAATCACGACCCCGCGTTAACGTTTTTTCAAACAGGGGCCCAGGTGGGCAACCGGCCCAGTATGGGCGCCTGGTTAAGCTACGGACTTGGCAGCGAGAACAAAAACCTGCCGGCTTTTTGTGTATTGCTTTCCAAGGGAAAGGGCAACGGACAGGGCGTATATTCCAAACTCTGGACAAACGGTTTTTTAGATTCCATACACCAGGGTGTTCAGTTCAGTAACGGAGAAAATCCTGTGTTGTACCTGAACGATCCCGATGGCATGGATAAATCCGAACGGAGAAAGATGCTGGATCATCTGTCGGAGCTGAATAACGAGAGTTATAGTGTTGTGGGTGATCCCGAAATAAAAGCCAAGGTACAGCAATACGAAATGGCCTACCGGATGCAGACCGCAGTGCCGGAAGTAACCGACCTCAGCAAGGAACCGGAATCGATCATCAAACTTTACGGCCCCGACTGCCTGGTACCGGGCACTTATGCGGCGAACTGCCTTTTAGCCCGGAAGCTATCGGAGAACGGGGTGCGTTTTGTACAGTTGTACCACCAGGGATGGGACAGTCATGGAAACCTCCCCAATGAACTGGCTGGTCAGTGCAAGGATACCGATCAGGCATCTGCGGCACTCGTTACAGATCTGAAACAAAGAGGATTGCTGGATGAAACCCTGGTAATATGGGGCGGTGAATTCGGGCGGACCAATTATTGCCAGGGTGCGCTTTCGAAAGACAACTACGGCCGCGATCACCATCCGCGCTGTTTTACCATGTGGATGGCCGGTGGCGGCGTTAAACCCGGCGTTTATGGAGAAACGGATGAATTCGGGTATAACATTGTTTCCAACCCGGTGCATGTGCACGATTTTCATGCCACGGCCCTGCACCTGATGGGACTTGATCACGAGCGCCTTGTATACAAACATCTGGGACGCCGTTACCGGCTGACCGATGTGGCAGGAAAGATTGTGAAGGATTTAATGGCATAGGGGGAATTGAGATTTGAGAAACAGCATTCAGCTTTCATTTTAAAGGCAATATTCAGCACACACCTGTTTGATCGCTGAAGTCTGATAAGGTAAAATAAAAATATGAACAGAAAACGTTTTATTCAACATACCGCACTGGGTATGGCAGGGGCTTTCTATCTTCCCGAATGGCTGATAAAAAACAATGTGGTATTGGGGCATGGCAATAGACGTTACCGGCTGAATGTACGCTGGAGCCAGGCAGATGTGGCCCGGTACCCTGTGAATGATTGTCATGAAATGGTACAGGATCGCAAAGGCCGTATCCTGCTGCTGACCAACGAAACAAAGAACAATATTATTATCTATGACAAGAACGGCAAGCTGCTGAACACCTGGGGTACCGAATACCCGGGAGCGCACGGGCTTACTCTTTTTAATGAAAACGGAACGGATGTATTGTTTATTTGCGACAATAAAAGGCACCAGGTCATCAAAACAACGATCGACGGCAAGGTACTGCTGGTGCTGGATTATCCGAAAGAGACCGGACAATACAGTAACGCCGAAGAATACATCCCTACCGAAACAACCATCGCCCCTAACGGCGATATTTACGTAGTGGATGGATATGGAAAGGATTATGTGATCCAGTATGATCTTAAAGGCCGTTATATCCGCCATTTCGGCGGCAGGGGCAACAATCCGGAACACCTGCTGAACGCGCATGGCATCTGCATCGATCACCGGAATAAAAAGCCGGTGCTCATCGTAACATCGCGCAGGCAGAATGCATTCAAAAGGTACACTATGGAAGGTACCTATATTGATACCATTGCGATGCCCGGTGCCTGGGTTTGCCGCCCGGTAATCCATGGCGATTATTTATATGCTGCCGTACTACAAAGCAACAGCAAACAGGATCAGAAATCCGGTTTTATAACCATACTCAATAAAAACAACCAGGTAATATCCAATCCGGCCGGCACTGCACCCAGGTATACAGAAGGCCGGTTGCAGGAGTTGTACCAAACCGATCCCGTCTTCCAATACCCGCATGATGTCTGTGTGGATGATGAGGAGAACCTGTATGTGGCACAATGGAATTCCGGCAGGGTATATCCCTACAAACTGGAGCCGGTAGTTTAAAATATTGAAGCGAGCAAACGAACCAATCATGAAGCAGTTGAAATGGCGGGAGATTATTTATAACGGATGCATTGCACTTAATTGCCTGTTGTTATTTTTAGTACTCTTTGACCGCTACCTGCAGGTCCCTGCTTTTCTGCAGGTGCTGGGGAGGGCGCATCCGCTGGTACTGCATTTTCCTATAGTGTTACTGCTGATCGTTTTTTTATTTGAAATACGGATCCGCTCCTCCCGGCAGACCGGGCCTAAAGACATCGCCGATGGCCTGTTGCTGGCGGCCTCCCTTACCACCGTAATTGCGGCACTGATGGGACTTCTTTTATCAAAAGAAGAGGGATACGATCCTGTGGCTATCAACGTGCATAAATGGATGGGGATCCTTTGTTCCTTTATCAGCTTTTTATGGTACACGTTCCGCAACCGGATACGTATGTATAGCAGTGCGATCATTACCACCGGCCTTTTATCCACCATCGTATTATTGGTGGCCGGACATAAAGGTGCAATGATCACACACGGAGATGATTTTCTCTTATCACCTGTAACGGACGGGAATGAACGTCCGGAAGTGCGATTGGAAGAAGCAGTGCTTTACACACACCTGGTACAGCCGGTTCTGGAAAACAAATGCATGGGTTGTCATAACAGCAATAAGGCCAAAGGTGAGCTGATAATGGAAACGACAAAACTGTTGCTAAAAGGAGGAAAGAACGGGAAGCTATGGGATACTGCCGCGGCTGATCTCGGCTTAATGATGCAGCGCATTCATCTGCCGCTTGAAAACAAGGAACACATGCCCCCCAAAGGTAAACCCCAGCTCACCGGGGAAGAAGCAAGGATCCTTTATTTATGGATAAGGGACGGGGCCAGTTTTACCAAAAAAGTAACCGACCTGCCGGGTACGGATTCCCTGCGGATGATCGCAGCGGCGTTCTTTAAAAGCAATGATACCGAGGTTTATGATTTCGCCGGTGCAGATGAAAAACTGATTGCCGGTCTTAATACGGAATATCGTGTTATAACACCCCTGGCACAGGGCTCACCTGCCCTTGCTGTAAACTTTTATGGCAGCTCCCGGTTCAAGTCCGAACAATTGAAAGAACTGGAAAAGATCCGGGACAATATCGTATCCTTACAACTGGCCAGGATGCCCGTCACCGATGAAGATCTCAAGATGATCGGGAGCTTTACCAACTTACGGAACCTCAATCTGGCGTTTACTTCCATCAGGGGGGAAGGGCTTCAACACCTGAGCAACCTGAAACAGCTCCGGCAGCTGTCACTTTCCGGAACCGGTATCCGGCCAGGACAATTAAATGCCCTTGCATCACTGAAACAGCTTAAAACGATACAGATCTGGAATACGGCCTTTACGGGTAACGACCTTGCAGCACTGAAAAACAGTTTTCCCAAAACAATTTTTGATATCGGGTACAAAGGTGATACGGTGATCGCCAAATTGAGTGCTCCTGTTTTTAAAACAGAGCAACGGATCTTTCAGCAAACACTTGCCCTCGAAATCAAAAATCCCATAAAGGGCGCGGTGGTGCGGTATACATTGGATGGCAGCGAACCGGACAGTCTTACCTCCCCGGTCTATAAACAGCCGGTTACGATAACTGCGGCTACTACCATCAAAGCGCGGTCCTATCTGCCGGGATGGATCACCAGTGACCTGGCAACGGAAAGCTTTTATAAAAGCAGCATCCGGCCAGACAGTATCTACCTCATCACACAACCTGAAAAAGAGTACCGGGTGCGGGCCCGCGAAGGAAAACTACTTCTTGATCAGCAACTCGGAAAGGAGAATTTCGGTACAACGGAATGGATCGGTTATAAGGAAGTCCCATTTGAAGCCTACCTGTTCTTTAAAGAACCGGCCACTATTGGTTCGGTTACTTTTAATACGTTGGTTGCTACGGACAGTTATATTATGCCGGCCCGTGAAATTGAGATCTGGGGTGGTAACACCACCGGATCTTTAAAACTGCTGGGGCGTTCAAAGCCGCCGCAGCCGAAAGCGGCCGTTCCGGCCTACACCACCGGTTATGAATGTCCGCTTCCCTCCCTTCCCGTTTCGGTGCTTAAGATCATTGCAAAACCGCTGGAGCACCTGCCCGCCTGGCATAAAGGAAAAGGTGAAAAAGGCTGGGTATTCCTGGATGAGCTATTGCTAAATTAAATTTCGGTTATTTTTCTGCACAATAGCCTACCAATGCCCCTTACAGTGAAATCTTAACTGCAACATGCATAGGGATGTACAAAAATAAGTGCCCCTGCCCCCGGCAGAAATCGTTTACTAAAATCCCGGTCGTACCGGAGGTCCACCGCTGTTATCCAGGGTATCCGCATACCTGTGATCTGCGCAAGGGCACTGGTTATGTTGCATCCGTTTGAAATGATTATAGAAAAAGAGGGGGCTTTAATACCCTGTTGTTTTAAAGAGCAATTTCGGGACCAATTTTATATTATGGTACCCCGCTCATTAAAAAAAGCTTCCGCCGGTGTTTTATAAAGATTATAACTGGGTATTTTTATCGGTCAACAAAACCGTATCAGATCAGTTTTATCAGGATCTTTATACTCCATATGATCACCAGCAGCCCCACTAAAATAAAGGAGGTTTTCCGGGGCAACCTTCCAGCGAGCTTTGCCGCCAGTGGTGCCGCGATCAATCCCCCGACAATCAGCCCAAGAATGGTTTGCCAGTGACTTACACCCAGCAGGATAAAAAAGGTAAAGGCGCTGGAAAGAGTAACAAAAAATTCTGTAAGACTTACGGACCCGATCACATATTTAGGACTGCGTCCCTTGGTGATCAGTGTTGTGGTAACAATAGGCCCCCATCCGCCGCCGCCAAAGGAGTCAAAAAAGCCTCCGGCACCTGCCAGCGCACGATAGTATTTAAATTTCTTTTTTGCGATCTGTTTACGAAAGGCATTGTACAGGATCTTCAGTCCCAGGAACAGGGTATAAAAAGCAAGCACCGGACGCACCCAATCGCTGTATTTTTCCCCCAGGTATACCAGCAGCACCGCGCCCCCGATGGCACCGATCACTCCGGGTATCAGCAATGCTTTAAACAGTTTTTTATTTACATTACCAAACTTATAATGGCTGTATCCGGAAGCGCCGCTGGCAAACATTTCTGCCGTATGGATGCTTCCGCTGATGGCAGCAGGATTTACACCGGCTGATAATAATATCGTAGCACTGGTTACACCGTACCCCATACCCAGCGCGCCGTCCACCAGCTGTGCCACAAAACCGGCGGCCAGCATGATCAGGAACGACTGTCCGAGCGAGTTATAAAGTACCACAGCCTGCTCCTTTATGGCATCAAAAGGCCAGTAGGAAAATACCAGGTGCCCGATCAGCATAAAGGTAAAGGCTGCCAATGCATAGGTTGCGATCCTTTTGGAGGAAAACTTCTCTTTTTCCCGTACAACATGTGAATTCAGGATAGCGTCACCGGTACGTTTTTTATATTCAAGGGCCCCATCAACACTTAAAAATCCGTTTTCTTCCGCATCGTTGATGATCCTGTCCGTAATCTCCGGGTCTGTTTCTGCGATCACCACCAGACCAGCCTGTAAAAGATCCTCTGATTCATAAGGACGTTCTTCCAGCCGGATCGATGAATGTATTGCCGCCAGTGCCTGGATGGATTCATGGAATCGGGCTGCTACCATTTTTACAGCTGGTTCCGGTGTCTCCGCCAGGAGCTTCTGCAGCTGCAACAGGGCAGTGTTCCCGCCGCCCAAGATCACCGTGGTCAGACCGCGTATTTTTAAAAAAAAGGAAACCTCTTGTTTTGAAATACTATCGCTGCTTTTTACTAAAACCTCATTCATAAATTATGTGATAACGCCCTGAAGCCTGTTTTTAATTTGCGGCGAAGATAGCTTAATTTTCAATTAGTCTACCAATTTTATAGATTTTAAAAATGTATACCTGCTTCACGAAGTTTACTGTAGGAAAACGTTTGATTAAGTGATTTTAAAGTGTATATTATGAATATTTATTTAATAATTATCAATAAATTACAAAATTTATACTCTTTTAAATTAGAAATAAATTACGCATTTTAATCCCGATGGAACCCGTCGTTGATAAACTAAAAGAAATGATGCCCGTATTCAGGCCTGGCCTCTCAGTAGGTAACTTCCGGTGGTGAAAAATCCTGCAGCGTTGGCAAGGCGGATTGTTTTTCAGTTGTTTTCTCCTCCCCGATCACTTTGTCTGTTTCATATGCCTTTTTTATTGTGACCTTATTTCCGGTGGACAGATTGTAGTCAATATACGCTATATAACCCGCAAGGGCCTGTACTGATTGATACCCGATCAATTTAAAATGGCCTTTTTGAAAACGGAACTTATGCGTTAGATTTCCCCGGATCAGTTGATTGCTAAAGATCAGGATGCCGTTCCTGATTTCAAGGTTTTCGAGGATCGTTACTGTCCGGGCATCGCCTTCCGGATGCCTGGGCATCACCGCTTTTGTGCTGGTCAGTACTTTTTTATAATTCCCCTTCTGATCCTGGAAAAAGATCTCAAGAAGATAGGGATGATACCTGCTGGAAGTATCTTCTTTTACGATCACCCGGTCGGCCTTCTGATCGCCGTTCAGGTCGCCATTGATCTTATACACGATGTTATCATAGTTATTCTGTCCGGATAAACCGGAAAAAAAGAGCAAAAAGATCAGCAGTACCGGAATTGTTTTTTTCATATGATATGTATTGCAGCTCCGTTGTCCTACAGCGACTTCAGTGTTCCTTGGTCCCAGGCGTAAAGTTTTTTTGAAATGGTGTAGGCATTCACCGCATAGATCTGGCCCGCAATGTCCTGCAGACTTTCAACGCTTTCCGTATCCTGATCTCCGCAGATCATCAGCTCATCCCTGGACGGGAGCGCTACCACCGGGTTGCCGTTGATCCGTATGGAGGGAAGGATCTCATCCAGTAACAATACCAGTGAGGCATCATAGTTATTATCCAGACGGATGGCATAACGGCCTCCGCCACCTTCAAAAACGGCTTCCTTTAATTTTGCCCTCAGGTTTTGCAGTGCTGCCTGATGCAGGCCCGCGGCATCCGGGAAACCGGCTTCGCTGATCTCTGCCGGACTGAGATAGGACATGCCACCCGGCGTATCGTTTACATATACCACGATGAGGTCATCCCCTAACGGCTGCAGGGCAAACCTTACAGCAGCCTCAGCAGCCGTTCCTCCGGCAGACTCGTATTGTTTGCGAACCGTATCCAGCCATTGCAGCGATTTGATCACCGGTAATATATGGGCTTTCTCCAGCGATTGTATATTATCCGCCCGGTCCATATCGGCCGCCAGCGTATTGATATGTTCCTCAATCACGGCATTCCGGTTCAGCGGCGAAGGATCATCTATACAGCGGGTGACCATATTACCCACAAAAGAACTCATAACAACGCCTCCCGGGCTGGTACTCACAATCCGCGTTTGCGCTGCATCTGGTCCCCATTCGATGGTCGTTTTTGTATTCAGTGCTTTGGAAATGGAGCCGGCAAAAAGCTCCGTAAGCTGCTGCCAGTTAAGCGTGTCCTTTTTTTTCCCAAAGATGTTTTTAAAGATGTTCATCAGGAGCTTTTATGGTTCAACAATACATAGCTCTCGCAATTTATTGTTTTTTTTAACCTGATGCAATAGTATTCGGCGGCTTTTCCGGAACGGACCCGTTTGCGAACCCTTACAGCCCATTGCTACAACAAACCCTTTTCCTTCCGCAGCACGGCTTCATCCTCATGTGAAATATACATAATGATGCGGGGGCCTTCCCGCGACAGATGCACATAGTAGGTAATATCAAAGGGAACCGGCTCTTCGCCGGTTTTTTCAAAGACGGCACCCCAGGTAATGGAAACCTGACTGTAGCTATCACTGATACGGGCTTCCGCAAACCGCAGTATCCGCAGCTGTTGCAGTCCTGACCGAAGTTGTTGCTGCTGCAGCTGTTGCAGCCATTCCAGAAAACTTTCATCATTTTTAAAAACTGCATGGCCCTCCGGACCGGCTGCAATAAAATCGGCGGCATACATGGTGGTAAGCAGGCTCAGGTCGTTTTTGTCGTTTGCTGCGGCATAGTTCTCAAAAAAAGCACGCAGGTTTCGGGTTGATTTCATAAAAGATAAATTATAACACAGCGATCCCAGTCTGATGGGTCTTTCGAAAATGGCACAAAGACTGTACCAGCGCCACCCGTATAAAACAGCAGGAACCTGTCAATTTATGGTGAAAGACTATGAAGGAAAAGTTGGCGCGTATATCCGGATCCGCTCCGGTCAGAATAAGAACGGGGGAACAACCGGAGGCAGGTATTCATAGTCCGGTTCCTCATACGGTATCCCATTGATAAAATTTACAAGATCACGGGTGAGCCGTTCCCGGTGTGTATAAAAGAGTCCGTGCGGTGCTCCTGCATAAACGGCGTACCCGGCATCAGGAAAATATTGTTTTAACCGGTCCGCGCTGGCCTCCCTGGGAACAATCAGGTCCTCTGCCCCGTGGACCAGCAGCAAGGGAAGATCAATGGTGCCCAGTTCATCCCTGAAATCAGTACCTGAAAAGTTTTTAATACAGGCAAGGGTTGAATGCTGAGGTGCATGCGCTGCGAGGTCCCGATAATATTCCATCAATGGTTTACTGATCGTCCGGTCGAGCAGCGCGGTACCAAAGAACTGTTTAAAAAAACTGTCAAGAAAACCGATCCGGTCACTTTTTATTTTTGAGATCATGTCGTCAAATACATCGGCGCGGACACCTTCAGGATTGTCCGCCGTTTGTATCAGAAAAGGAAGTATTGTACTGACAAGTACGGCACTGCTTACACGGCTTCTTCCATAATTCTTAAGATAGCGGATCACTTCTCCCCCTCCCATGGAAAAACCTACGAGCACTGCATTCCTCAGGTCAAGTTGCACCAGCAGCTCGTTCAGGTCTGCTGCCAGCGTATCATAATCGTATCCTGTCCAGGGCTTGCTGCTGCGGCCGGATCCGCGCCGGTCGTATTTGATCACCCTGTTCCCGTTATCAACGATACCCGCCAGCTGATATTCCCACATTTCCATACTCAGCGGCCATCCGTGAATGAGCACCACAGGTTGCCCCTGGCCGTAATCAAAAAAAGCAATACGGATCTCATCTCCTGATATTGCGTCATTAAATGTAATCGCTTTCATACTTCCGTTTCTTTGATTAACAATAGGCATCATTACCGCATACAGGATTCCGGGTTACTTTCCAAACAGCAGCGAGCATACGAACAGTACCACAAATATGAAAAAAAGGATCTTTGCTATTTTTGCAGCTCCTGCCGCTACTCCTGTAAAGCCAAAGATCCCTGCTATCACCGCAACAATTAAAAAGATGATGGTCCATGTAAGCATAACGCAGGTTTTCATTTAAGAATGGATAGGTACCTTAATTCTGTAATAATTCGCTATGAACTGCAGTTCTAAAATGATGCCAACGTAAACGGGGTCCGGTTAATGAAAGACCTTAACGCCTTTTTCTAAAAAAACATGCCTGCGATGGAAAACTTTTACTAATTGCTGTAAGGCTGCTGCCGGCTATTGCAGAATCTTTTACCCATAGTGAGGAAGGTGCGCAACAGCCCCGCTACGGCCATACAGGGATGTGGTTTCTTTTAAGAAATCCAACAACAAACTCTTTGGACAATGGTGTTATTCGGTTCTGAGGCTCTTTACGGGATTAACGATCGCAGCCTTAAATACCTGGTAACTTGTTGAAAGCAGACTGATCATGACCATGCCAATACCTGCAAGAACAAAATTCCATACCGACAAACCCACGCGGTACTGATATTGATGCAGCCATGCGTTCATATAATACCATGATACCGGGATGGCAACGAGCACGGCGATGGCCACCAGAAAAACAAATTCTTTTGACAGCAGGCGGCAGAGACCCAATACCGATGCTCCCAGTACCTTTCGTATCCCGATCTCCTTTATCCGTTGTTCTGCCATAAAAGCGGCGAGACCAAATAATCCAAGACAGCTGATAAAAATAGCCAGGCCCGTAAAGATCCCTGTCAGCGTTCCGATACGTTGTTCTGCTTCGAACTTAGTGGCATATTCGTCATCCACAAAATGATATTCAAAAGGGTTGACAGGATCGTATTTCCTGGTAACTGTTTCTATGGCGGCCAGCGCTGCTTTCATGGAAACGGACGGACGGACACGGATGGTCAGAAAATTCAGCCGCTGATCATTTCTATTACTGCCCAGGTAAAATATCATCTGCCGTACGGGTGTATAAGGAGACTGCAGCACCATATCGTTTACCACACCGATGATTTTAAAACTCCCGTTATCGCCCCATTTCATAACTGCTCCTACAGGGTGTTTAAGTCCCATATATTTTGCAGCAGCCTCATTAATAACAAAGCCTGTCGAATCGGACGGGAACGCCTTTGAAAAATCCCTGCCCTCTTTTATTTTCCAGTTGACCGTTTCTCCAAATTCCTGACTGATGCGTACTGTTGAAAACTCATCCTGCATGCCCGGGTTCTTTCCTTCCCAGTCAAAACCACTGTTGGTCACCCATGCGGCAGTAACGGGAGATTCCGATGCAGCAAGGCTTTGAATCGTACCTGTACGGGACAGCGCATCGCGGTATGCCTCATAGTGCTTCCAGAGTTCGGCTGATTTTATCGGTACAGTTACCAGGCCTTCCCTGCTGTATCCTACCGGACGTTCTTTTGCAAACCGGATCTGCTGAAAGATCACAACAGTACCTACAATCAGAAGAACGGTTATCGAAAACTGAAGGACAATCAACAGCTTCCGCGGAACAACAGCAAAATAGCCCGCTTTGAATGTTCCTTTCAGCACCTTAACCGGGCGGAATGAAGATAAATAGAGCGCAGGATACAGTCCGGCAATGATCCCGGTCAGTATAACAAAGCCGGTACCGGTAAGCCAGAACCAGCTATTGCCCCAGGGGATCTTTATATTTTTTACTGCTATGGTATTGAAAAAGGGTAATGCTATTTGTGTTAGCAGCAGTGCCAGCAGGAATGCGATAGCAGTTACCAGTAACGATTCGGAAAAAAAACGGATCGCCAGCTGGCTCCGTAACGAGCCGATCGTTTTCAGCACACCAACTTCCTTTGCCCGTTTCTCAGAACGTGCCGTGCTCAGGTTCATAAAATTGATGCAGGCCAGCAGCAGCACAAAGATGCCCACAATACTAAAGATGCGGACATATTGGATGCGGCCTCCGCTATTGACACCATTCTCAAATCCATAGTACAAATGCCAGCGGCTCATAGGATGCAGGAACAGCTCCGGTTTAAAACGGGCATCATCATCTTCTTTTAATACCCGGCGCAACTTGGCGTATTTTATATTCTCCGATACCTGCGACATCGTTGCCCGCCCGGAAACCTGTACCAGCACCTGGAACCAGCTGTTTCCCCATGTCAGTCGCTTATATACGCTGTCACTATTGATCATTAACTCCCAGGGAGCAATAAAGCCCAGATTCCCGAATGACGAATTAAGCGGAAGGTCTTCGTAGACACCGGTCACTTTAACAGGAAGTTTGTTATCAATAAGCAGGATACGGTTCAGCGGATCAGCATCCGCAAAATAAGACTCGGCAACGGATCTGGAAAGCAATATGGAATGTGGATCCGTAAGCCCGGCCCTCGAGCCGCTTATCATTTTGAGCTGTAACATATCGGTAATGCCCGGTTCCATATAGTTACCGCTTTTTACGAGCCGTTTATTTTCAAAAGACAACAGATGATCGCCCGGCCAGGAGGTCATTATTACATGTTTGAACTGGTTGCCATAGGTCTGCCTTAGTTCCGGCCCCAACTGCTTTGCTTGGCCATCCCAGGTCTGGATATCACCATTGAACGTTTGATTCTGCATTACCCGAGCAATCGAGGAATAGTTTTCAAACTGCCGGTCAAATGTGTATTCTTCCCAAACCCAGAGCCCGATCAGCAGGGCAACGGAAAGACCCACAGACAGGCCTGCGATATTTATAAATGACTGGATCCTGTTTCTGCGCAGATTGCGCCAGGCCAGTTTCAAATGATTTTTAATCATGATCAGGATTTATTTGCAGGTTCAGGAAGCTACCCGTTTCAAATCGCGTTCTTTTTGAAGATCCTTTTCAGCTGTGCTTCAGCCGCCTCACCGGATGGTGCATTTATTTCGGTCGTCCACAGCCGCTTTAATTGCTGATAAAGATCCCGCCATTCCTCCGACCGGAGGCAGGCATCGAATGCCTGGCTGTCCGCTGCCGTTAACTCTCCTGAGAGTGCCCGCGCCATCAGCAAAAAAAGATGGTCGTTTGATCCGATTACCATTCCGGGATGTTTTACGATCCAGCCCCGTTCTCCCAACCGTACTACTGTTTGCTGATTATACCATGACACACAGGAAAATGCATTTCGAAAACGGGCTGTTTAAAATACATCCATTTGAACTACCACAATCATGCAAAAACAGTAAATCACTCACTTTCAGTTTATTACAGACAGCACCTCTCTTTAGAACTGTCCGTATCCGGACAATTTCCGGCCGTTTTTGATACATTCGGAAGATGATAAAACAGCTGAAGTGCCCGCCGGTGGCCCGCGAAAGGGCTTTTAAAAAGGAGATCCGTTTATCCTGCTCCTTCTTTTCGCAGGAAAGCCGCAACTCCATTTGAGCTGCGGCTTTTATTCCCGGTTATTCATTCCGGTATTGTATCAGGCATCCGGTATTTCAGGTTCTACCAGTTTGGCCAGCTTTTCCAGCGATTCCTGCCATCCCAGGTAGCACATTTCCGCCGGGATAGCCGAAGGGATCCCTTCCTGTGTGATCCGTATCTCTGTACCCGCAATATTCTTTTTCAGCCAGACAGTAGTGATCATTTCGCCCGGCATGTTGGGGTCATCAAACTGATCGGTATATTTCAGGAACTCATTGGGTTTAAGTTCCAGGTATTTTCCACCAAAGGAGTGGCTGTTCCCTGTTGAAAAATTCTGGAATGACATTTTATAAGTGCCCCCAGTGGCCGCGGTCATTTCGTGAACGGTGCAAACAAATCCATACGGGGGCAGCCATGAAGCAATGGCCGGGGCTTCGGTAAAAGCACGGTAAATTTTTTCCGGTGATGTTTTAAGCACTCTGTGGAATGAAACATTATTGTCTGACATAAAATATTTTTTTGTTTCCTACTCATTTGGCTTTTCGGTTTCGCCCGTTTTTGAAGTGGTCGCTGCTCCACTGCTAAAGGTTTATCGTTTCATCTTCAGCACTACAAAAATGATAAGAAAATCCGGGTGGGACACTGGCTGCATACGACAATTAACCGGGCTATTTGCGTCCCCTGCCTGCTGCCGGTCGTATGATCCGATATTCACCTGTTTTGGATACCTTTAATAAAATTCTTCCATGCTTACCGGAATCAACCGGCTGCTTTGGCAACAATTCGGGGCTGCCATCGATATGCTGGAAAATGCGGTCACTGCCTGCCCTGAAGTTATTTGGGAAAATGATGCCGGATATTGCCAGCTGGCTCATCATACCATTTTTTTTCTGGATTACTATCTCTCCGATACTCCGAAAGAAGCCGACTATATTCCGCCTCCGCCCTTTACCAAATCTGAATTTGAAACGGTTGCTCCTTCGCTTCACTACACAAAAGCGGAACTGCTGATCTTTCTGCATACAGGAAAAAAGAAACTACATGAGCAATTGTTAAAACATACCGGCGAGGCATTGCTGGAAAACCGCTTTGTAAGTGAATACAAAGATTTCAGTTTATTTGAGCTGCTGCTTTATAATATGCGGCATGTCCAGCATCATGCCGCGCAGCTGAACCTGCGGCTGCGGCAGGCAGGGCACGCTCCGCCTGATTGGGTATCCGCTGCCACTGCCCCTTTCTGACCGGAAGCTGCCGAAAATTTTTTGGGTCTTCTTTTGTTAGCACCAGGATAAAGCCTCCGGAAATGATTTATCTCAAGAGTTGTGCCTTGTTACCTGGCTTGGGGAATGAGTCAGGATCACCGTCAAATATGGTTCAGGATTTTTTCTTTGCAGCGACTTTCTTTTTTGCAGGTGCTTTTTTCCTGGCCGGGGCTTTAGGAACCTTTGCGCCTTCTTCTCTTGCCTCGGAGAGTCCGATGGCGATCGCCTGTTTTTTACTGGTTACTTTCTTACCGCTTTTGCCACTTTTAAGCTTGCCTTGTTTTCTTTCATGCATCGCTTTCTCCACTTTTTCTCCTGCTTTTTTTGAATACGTTGCCATAACAACATGTTTAATGGATTACAGATACTTTATAAAATCAAAAACACTGCCATATCCATTTGATTTATTGATACTGTAAAACCGGGGTTTTGAAATGAGCATGCACGGGTTTGTTTGTGTAAATAAATCATCAGTTGTAGAGATCCTTCCTTATCTGACCGAGAAAGAACCTGTCATTAGCAATGCGGATATAGGATGGATCAGCCATTTTCTGCCATCCGGGATTCAGGCTCACGGAAATTTTTGGGATAGAAACCCGTCTTCCCGGCAATATAAGTGGAAAAAGAAGCAGTTGTCGAAAAACCCAGATCAAATGCGATCTCTTTTATAGATTTGCCAGAGCCCAGCAGCTGCCTTTTTGCTTCAAGCACTACCCTGCCATCAATAAGCTCCTTTGCGGTAAGCCCCAATTCTCGTTTAGCAAGTATATTCAGATAGTTGGGTGTTATGGCCAGCTTATCGGCGTAAAATCCTACTGCTTTAGATACGATAAAATGCGTTTCAATAAGATCAAGAAATCTTGAGATCAACGGATTTTTTTTTCCGGAACTGCTATCATCAGCAGCCCGGAGGTCGATAAACCGGCTAACCAGCAACAGCACCAGCCGGGTTCTAAGGATTACGATATTATAGTGGATAGCTTTATCCTCCAGTTCCTGTTTAATGAGATTCAGCTCACGGAACAGCTTCTCTGCCTGATCCGGTGGCGGGTCCACTACAGGATAATTGTTGATGTGCAGCGAAGAGAACCGTGTATCGGAAAGATACACTTCAACAAATTTTTTAGATAGGATGAGTTTATGGCCTTTCGCACCTTCGTCCGTTTTCCACGAGTGTATCTGCCCGGGAAAAGAAATATGAACCTGGTTGTCTCCCTCATTGTACTCAATAAAATCAACCGTATGCCAGCCCGAGCACTTTTCAAAAAAAATAAACACATAGGAATCCGGAGACCTGAAATTTGCCATTTCGCTGGCTCCGGCAACAGGTATGTAGGTTACACTGCCTGCAACCTGTGATTCCCATTCAAGATCCTTTTCAATATATTCCTCGTCCATTTACTTTTCCATTTTTAAATTAATACCCGTTAGCTGCCTTCGTAGATGCACAAAAATACAAATGGAGGTCAGCAGGTTCCATCAGCTAAAAGTAAATTATTTAATTAAAATCCATACACTGCCTTGTTACGACAGGACAAAATAAAAAACGATACGTTGATTGCGGCACCTGCTTTTACACCAGTTGCTCCCTATATTGCTGCCGGCTGGCGGAACACGCCCGAAAATTTCAACAGCATCACAATTCCCCCCAGCAGCAGACTGAGGATAAGATAGCTTGCTGAAAGCGTCTGCTGGTCGTCAATAGAGAGGAATCCTGCAATTGCGTAGCTGGCTACAGATGTTACCAGGTAGGCACCTCCGCTCGTGATGCCGCCCGACATACCCGCATACTGCGGGAAACGGGTAAGCAGGTAGGTAAAATAAACATTGTACAAAAAACCCTGCAGGAAATGCAGAAGAATTACAAAAGCCATCATCACGAGGATATGGTTTTGCATACCGCTGCTGAGCATCATAATAAAAGCGGTTATAAAAAGAAGCAGGACTGCCATCAGCAGCTTCCTGAAGAAATCCTTTTTCAGGAGCACCCGGCTTGTTATGCCTCCGAAAAGCATCGCCAGTCCGGAGGCCAGGGCTGCATATCCTGTTTCAACTGCTGTAAAATGAAACCGGTTTTCCATAATAAAAGGAATTGCCATATTAAAGATGATGACCATTGCATAACTCAATCCCAACATCACAATTCCAAGGGTAAAATCTTTTTTCGTCAACATAAAGGAATAAGCATTCAATACCAGTTTTGGCTGTAACGGGCCGCGTACCTTTAATGTTTCGCCGCTGAACACTAGTTCCAGAAGGAACATTATTGCAGCATAACCCGCCAGGAACCAGAAATTGGCCCGCCAGCCGAAATGCGCTTCAAAGTAACCGCCTAAAAACGGAGCGATTATGGGAGCTGAAGACCAAACGATAGAAAGAAGACTTGTATAATGCTGTCGTTTTGCGCCTTCATACAGGTCTACAAAAAGGGAGCGTTTAGACATCATGATCAGAGAGATCAGCAGGCCCTGGACCGCCCGCATAACAAGCACGAGGCCTATCGTGGATGAATGTATGATCACCAGGTTGGTGATCATAAACAGAAACAGTGATACAAGTCCGAACCGGTACCTTCCGAAATGATCGATCAGGCTCCCGGCAAATAACTGGGAAAGTCCATAGCTGATCAGGTAAACGGTCATGGTCAGACGAATAGCCGATTCATCCGCACCGAGGTCGGCTGCCATACGCGGGAAAGAAGGTATATAAACATCCATCGCAAATCCTGAAATCGGGATAAGCATAAAAGCCAAAAGGGAAGCAATACCCCGGTTTTCTTCTGTTATAATTCTCATAGTCTCATTTGTAGCTGCAAAATTGAGAAAAACGACGGCTCCATTTTTATATTATTATACAAATGGTTTATAACATTTACATTGATGGGTTTTGCACAAGACCATGTTCTGCAACCCCGGAGCAGCGGATATGGAAAAGCCTGTTTTAGAAAAAACAGGCCCTATAAACCAAAAAATACAAGGTAAAGTCGCCTACCTTGCAAGCGTATAAATATAATTGGTCCCTTTCTTTCGCAAGATGAGGATATTTGAATTTGCTGTTTTTATAACAGCATCCCCCTTTTGAGCAAAACGGCAGAAAAACTGTTCTTCCGGTAAATGCGGCTCATAAACCGGATGAAACAGATGGGATTTACGTTCACCATCCAACCGGAATGTCTCACCCCTTCTCTTTCTTCCCACATCGGCAATCTTTCCGTAAATGGTGCTTTTTCTGAACGCCTTTGAATTTGCAGGATACATTCTCCTTGTCATTCTCGTTCCCACGTAAATAACGGGCAATATGGATAATGTAAAAAGCCCTATTTCCAGATAATTCATTTGCTTATTACTGACGCATTTTTATTGCCAGCAAAATTACCATCAGTAGAAAAAGAAAGGTTATTGATTTTATTATTTTAGTTACAAATACCATCACAAATCAACTGCCGTAATTGATCCGGAGACTGTTTTTCCGGTGAAGTGATAATTTCGGCAATACAAATATGGATTCTTACAATAAATGTCTTTCGCCGGTCCCTACCGGCAACGTATCTTTGTTTACAGTTTAAATAGTAATTGTTACGGGCTTTCCAGTCTGGAACAGAGGATAGTCAATTAAAGTCCCCCCTGGGGACTTTAACCTTTTTATACGGGTCCTAAACAGTATTCCCTTTCAAGAACAAAATAGCAGCCAGGAGCAATTCAAAGGCAGCACTCCCGGAACAAGATTTATAATTTTCTATATCAAAGTATGAAAATTTATAACAGATAGTGCATTGCGGTGCGCTGTGCCAGCCTATCTTTGCGCTGCATATTTCAAATACAAACCTGTCCACAGTTTTGTATTGAGTGATAATTATCCAGCCCCCCTTATCAGGGGGCTTTTTTTGCCCGGGTGCCAGGAAAGAGCAATCACAGATCTTCTCTTTTTTACACGATCCTTTTCAGCGGAACTCAGGTGTTTATATGTTGAAGTTAAATGACGTATCTTCTCCCTGGATCGGGTTTTAAAAGTTAATAAATTTGATAAACTGATTTATCATGGAAGCAAATAAGCCCGCAGTCAAATTGGCGGATGACGAGGTCACCTACAAACAGATCAAAGGTGTTGACAATTACAACAAAACCATCCGGTGCACCTACTTCCTCGTGGTGCTGTTCACCGAGGGAAGCGGCATTCATTATATCGATGATACAGCCTTTCCTATTGGCAGGAACCAGCTTCATTTTTTATTCCCGGGGCAACACCATCATTGGGAGACCGGCCCTGAGACACTTGCACAGAAGATCGTGGTGGGCAAAAAAGTATTTGAAAACTTTTCCAGTACAGATGAGTTCCATTTCATACGGCACAACCTGAATCCCGTATTCAAGCTTTCAGACACCGTATTTGATGCGGTGAACAACGAGATGGAAAGTATTGAGCGGGACCTGCAGACGCTTGCAGCAGATCAGGCCTGGAAAAATATATTGCTGCTGCGAATGGACATACTGGCCTCCATGATGAAACGCGAAGCGGAAGGTTATATTAAGAATACACTTCTCACGCGATCGAATCCTGCCGTCCGGGATTTCTGGAACCTGATCAACCAGCATTATACGGTACAGAAGACCCCAAAATGGTATGCAGAGCAGCTCTGTGTTACACCTAATTACCTGAATATTTTATGCCGGAAGCATATGAACACAACGGCCACGGATATGATCCATCAGCGCATCATGCAGGAATCGAAGAACCTGTTGCGGTTTTCCGACAGGACCATCAAGGAGATCGCCTTTGATATAGGATTTGAAACAATGTCCGGATTCTCTGCCTTCTTTAAGAAGAAGAGTGGTTTTTCTCCTACGGAATACCGGGGTTGAGCAGCTGCATAAAAGGGCTGTTGTAAAAGAGATCAGGCATCTTTTCCGGATGGCGCACACGGGTCAGGACAAAGCGAGTTCATAAGGGTGATGCAAGGCTCTTGCGGCCCAGCTCAGCAGGTCACCGGTTTTCCCTATATAACCGATCCCGGGCCAGGGAAGATGCGCGGTTGCCACCAGTGTCCGGTTCTTACAGCAGGTTTCCAGGATCCGTTTACGGGTTCTAACACCTTCATTAAAATCAATATCCCATTGTGTTCCCCATTCAGGATGCGCGATCAGTAACGGGGAGTGCACCAGGTCCACCAGGTTGGTAAGCGCCAGCGCTTCCGAAAAAATACTGAAGATGATATGGCCCGGTGTATGACCCGGTGCAGGTGCTGTTTTGATACAGGAGCATACTGTTTCGCCCGGGGTAAAAATTTCGATGCGGTCCTTTATGGCATTTAATACCAGGTGTTGCAAGGCTCCGGAAGGATACATCCAGGAAGGCATCCGGCTGTTGGAAAAGTCGGGGGTATTGTTGGTCCAGAATGCCCACTCGTTCCGCGAAATAAAATACCGGGCATTCGGGAAGATGTACTGTCCCTGTTCCGACAGGATGCCTCCGATATGATCCTGATGGGCATGCGTGATCAGGATGTCGGTAATGGCTTCCGGCGTTACTCCTATTTCAGTAAGACTGTTCAGCAGCCATCCCGCATTTGCCGGGTTATGACTACCTTCCCCGGTATCGATCAGGATCGTTGCATCGTTGCTTTTCACCAACATGGTAATAATGGGGGCCTCGTATGTTTCCTGCAGGCAAAGCCGCTTCAGTTCGTTCTGAACGATTTCCGGCGCGATACCGGGAGCCAGTACCGGCTGGGGGTTCCCGGTCCCAAAATATCCATCGGAGAGCATATATACATCGAGCTGGCTGAAAGGCAGGTACAGGTGTCCGGAGTTGATCATTTTCTGGAATATTATTGCGCTGTGTCAACAAAAATACCAGATATAAACCAGGGCCGGTTGTTGTGATTATTCTTTGTCTTATTCAGATTATCACAAGTACGCTTTCCTGATTCCCGTAACTGTCTGCATTTTTTCCGTCTGCAGACATGCAATAAAAAAAATATTATAGCCTGAACCCGGCTACTGTTTTTCTTCCAGCTCCATCAGCCGGGTAAAAACCGATTCATACTCCTTTTCCAGGCGCCCGTTTTCCCTGGCTGCCGCAGCATACTCCTGTTCTGCTTTTAAAAACCGTGTTTTATCAGAATAGATCTCCGGATCCGCAAGATCCTTCTCCAGCCGGGCCATCAGCGCTTTGTTTTTATTCAATGCGTCTTCCGCCTGCTGGAACATTTTTTGCTGCCGCTGGATCTCTTTTTTAAGCTCCTTATTAATAGGTGTACCTGTGGCCGGTGGTGCTGCAGGAGCAACTGTTGCTGCAGCAACGGGCTTTGCCTTTTGTGGCAGCGCCTCTGCTTTATTGGCTCCGGCGTTCTTACGCATCCGTTCATTCCAGGCTACCCATTCATCATAAGGACCTTTAAATTCCTTGATCTTTCCGTCCACGATCTCCCATATTTTGTTGGCGGCCTTTGAAATAAAGTGCCGGTCGTGACTCACCAGGATCAGGGTACCCTCATACCGGTTCAGCGCGTTGATCAGCAGGTCCACACTGTGCATATCTAGGTGGTTAGTAGGCTCATCCAGCATCAGGAAATTGGCTTTGCTTACAATGGTCTTTGCCAGTGCAACCCGTGCTTTTTCCCCACCGCTGAGGATGCGTATTTTTTTATCACTGTCGTCTCCGCTGAATAAAAAACAACCCAGCAGCGCCCGCAGTTCCAGGTCCGTCATCTGGCTGCCGCAACTGCGCATTTCATCCAGTATGGTATTGTCGAGGGAAAGAGCTTCCAGCTGGTGCTGGGCATAAAAGCTTTCTTCTACATTATGTCCCCATTTGCGGTTACCGGTATAGGACTCTGCGTCGGCAATAATCCGCAGCAGGGTGGATTTCCCCTTACCGTTGGCCCCGATCAGCGCGATCTTATCCCCTCTTTCAATCTCTGCCTTGGCATCGCTCAGGATCACATTTTCACCAAAGGCTTTTGACAGATGATCCAGCTCCACCAGAACGCGGCCGGGAACCTTATCCACCCGGAAATTGATCCGCAGGTCGGGGCGTTCAATAGCCACATCCTCAATGCGCTCCAGTTTGTCGAGCTTCTTCATAATGCTTTGGGCCATGGCCGCTTTACTGGCCTTGGCGCGGAACCGTTCTACCAGCCGCTCATTCTGCCGGATATAATCCTGCTGGTTCTCGTAGGCCTTTTGCTGCATCTCGATACGTACGGCCTTTTCCTTTTCATAAAAATCATAATTGCCATTATAGAAATGCAGTTCCCGCTGATACAGCTCCACGATCTTTGTTACCATGCGGTTCAGGAAAAATTTATCGTGGCTCACGATCACTACGGCCCCCTGGTAATGCTGCAGGTATTTTTCCAGCCATTCAATGGAAGGAAGATCAAGGTGGTTGGTAGGCTCATCGAGCAGCAGCAGGTCGGGTTTGGCCAGGATCATTTTTGCCAGCAATACCCGCATCCTCCAGCCTCCGCTGAACTCCTTATAAGGACGGTTCAGATCAGCATTGGAAAATCCCAGTCCCTGCAATACTTCTTCTGTTTTATGCTGCACATTGTAGCCGCCGAGCAGTTCCATTTCATGAAGCTTATCGGTATATTCAAGCAATGTTTTTTCATCACCGGTCTTTTCCAGTTCAATACCCAGCACTTCTATTTCCTTTTCCAGCTGAAGCACTTTTTCAAAGGCGCTCATCGCCACCTGTAAAATGGAATCATTGGTATCAAAGCTCAGCAGATCCTGGTGCAGGTACCCGATGGTGGTATCCCTGCTCCGTTCCACAGTTCCTTCCGAAGGGGCGTATTGATTGACAAATAATTTCAGCAGGGTGGATTTTCCTGTACCATTATACCCGATCAGCCCGATGCGCTCATTGGGCTGAATGTGCCAGGTAGCATCTTCCACGATCACTCTTGCACCGAACTCAAACGTAACATTCTGTAAACCGATTAACATATTTATTGCTTTTTTGTCCTCCGGATAAAATAATTACTTGTTTATCAGTATTTTTGTTTTCCGGAAACCTGCAAATTTAGTTAATACAAACGAGTAAACGACATCTGGAATCAGTATGAAAAAGCTTTTAATAGTAATCGCGGTAATTATAGCTGCGTTCCTTGTATATAAGTTTGCGATAAAAAAGAATAAACCGCCAAAGGATAAGCCGGTGCCTGTTGCAGTGAGCAAGCACAGCGATCCGTTTAACCAGTCGATGGAAGCGGTATTATCCAGCTACTATGTGCTTGCAGATGGTTTTGTAAACTGGGATTCTGCGGCTGTAGGCAAGGCGGTGCTTTCGCTTCAGGCGGCCCTTGCCAGTTTTAAGGTAGATGAACTGAAAAAGGACAGCACGATCTACGAGACGGCCCAATACCCGCTGGAGACGGCCAAAGCCAATACAGCCACCATCGCCGGCACCGCCGACTGGACTGCGCGGCGGCATGCCCTTCATGACCTGTCGGATGCATTGCGGATGCTGCTGCTCACCGTTAAATATGACCAGGCCCCGGTGTACTGGCAGGAATGCCCCATGGCCTTTGGAGAAGGGCAAAGCGGCAACTGGCTGAGCAATAAAAAAGAAATTGTCAATCCCTATCTCGGGAATAAAGATCCCAAATACGGGAAAACCATGATCAATTGCGGCGAAAATAAAATGACCATTGATTTTACAAAGCCGGATTCTGCCCAGGTAAAATAAATCACTTATATTTGCCGGCTCCGGAGCCATCCGGATCATGGTATTCATGACTCCTTAGCTCAGTTGGTAGAGCTACTGACTCTTAATCAGTAGGCCCAGGGTTCGAGTCCCTGAGGGGTCACGAAAAAATAAAAAGCCTTTAAACTCAATGAGTTTGAAGGCTTTTTTGTGTTCGATCTATTACATTGATAAGGCTCCCAAAAATCATAATCAATTAATATAGAACTCATAATGAGTTCGAACACCAAAGGGTTTTGATTGATAATAAAACTAATCTTCAAACGCTTTTTCCCCAATCTAAGATTGTAACTCGCAATTTTTTCAAAAATCTTACGATACTTTACCGTACCTAACGTGTCTTTACAAAGTTACGTTGACTTATGGGAGTAAAGTATTATAGAAATGCTGCTTAATCAAACGAACATATTATGAAGCGGATTTCTTAAAATCGGGGCGATTTAGCTTAAGTATGCTTCTTCTCCTTTCAGCCATTTTTTATTAGCCTAACATATTGTTTTTTCCCTTTTTCTAAGGAACCGGATGATTCCGAAAGCTCAATTTTCCGATTAGCATTAATTAACTTCAATTGTTTGATTTCAATATTGTCAGATTTTCCAGTATATGATTTGCGAATAAATATTTCGTATATTTATGTGTTAACAGCAAGTGTAGAACCACCCTCAATGGACAAAGCAATCTACTTTTCGACTTTGACAAACAAATTGCCACTGGCTGACAAAAACACATTGCAGCAGCTTGAAGAAAATTGCTCTGTTTTAACGCTTAATAAAGGCGAACAAATCATAAAATACCAGGCAAATAATAAAAGGATTTTCTTCATCGTATCCGGCAGTTTTATACGCAGCATTATCACCTCAAGAGGCGAAAAGAAAACGATTATGTTTCATACGGAGCACTTCTGCGAATTTTTCAAATCGTATGACACTATTTACTTTCATCATAAAACCGACTATGAAATAAATGCTAACGAAAAATCAATTGTGCTGGCATTTGATTTTGATTTTCTTTTTCAACAAGTACAAAACGATATTCATATACTACGTTATTATACACACAAAACAGAAGAACTTTTTGCTACGATCGATTTGTTCAGAAACTTTCAACTTGGGCTTACCAGCGAAGAATATTTGCAATGGCTATACGAAAAATACAGTTTTTTGTTTCAGCGTTTCCCGGCGCAAAACATAGCCAGTTTTATGGGCATCACGCCTGTTTGGTTGAGTAAATTGAAGGCCAAACTTATTTCTTAAATTAATTTAAGAGCTTAGCCATTTTCTATTTTCAATTTTGCATTATCAATTAATGTAAACTTTTAAAAATAGAAATTATGAAATCTTACAACACAAACGAAGCGTGGAAACAATTGAATGCACTGCTTCCTGAAGATTTTCAAATCAAAGAAAATAACCTCCCCCTTGAAGAAACCTGGGAATGGAATGGCAATCTGATGCACCTTGATCGCTACCCTAGACCCGATGCGAAATACAGGATTTTTTTGCATCACGGCGTGGGTACAAACGGCAGGCAAATGAATATGATTTTTGGTCACAAAATGGCTGAATTAGGCTATGATGTAGTAGCAATGGACAACCTGGGTTACGGAATGACAGAAGTAAACCAGAAAGACGTAACTTACGATAACTGGGTACATTCATTTGCCGACTTTGTAAATACAGAAACGAAACGGGATTATAAGAAGCCAATACTCTACGGATTAAGCGCGGGCGGAATGCTAATATACAACGCAGCTTGCTATATAGATGAAGTGCACGGAATGATAGGGATGTGCTTTCTGCAAAACGACAATAAATATGTAGGTAACAAAACGGCAAAATTCAAAGGAACAAATTGGCTCGTTGTTCCTGCGATGGAAAAATTCTCAAAAACAGGATTAAAAACACATCTTATAGCTATGAAAGATGTATCAAAAATGGAATGTTTGGTTAACAATGAAGAAGCCTTAAAAATATTTTTAAAAGATGATGCATCAGCTGGTGCAAAAGTGCAACTGCAATTTTTAGCTGACTATATGACTTATAAATTGCCGATCCCTGTTGAAGAATTTGACAAATGTCCAATCATTTTAACCCAGCCCGGGGATGACCGGTGGTGCCCGTTAGAGTTGAGCGAAATTTCCATGGAAGGAATAAAAGCACCTTACACAGTAAAAATTCTTGAGGGCGGCGGACATTATCCAATGGAAGAAAAAGCATTGCAACGATTGGTGGAATATGCCGATGAATTTATAAAAGGATTAAAATAAATACCTGCTGCTAATAAATGTACGATATTGCCGACAGTTTAGCAAAATTTTTAGTTTTAAAAATGTTGCCAGTGTACTTTATACTAAACAATTTCATAGGTTGATTACTAATCAAATTAAAATTTATACGACGAAGTATTCTTCGGCTTTTTTATTTAGAGCGAGCCTCTCTTGCCGAAGTCAGGTAAGATTTATTTTACCAAGGATGAAATAGCCTCACACCAAAACTCCTATTAAGTTGCCACAATCGGAACCTTTTCTATCTTAATTTCTTTGATATTTTGGGAGTTTTGGCTTCGGTAGAGGTTAGTTTATCCATCTTTTGGGCAGTTGTACTTGTTTGATTTTGAACGTCTTTTAGCTGGTTTAGCCTCCTTAAATCCTCTAATAGCGAGTTCGAGTTTTGTACCAGCAGTATCACTGGAAAAAAGGTCTTCAAACTCACTGCGTTTGAAGACCTTTGTTATACCCGATCTGCTAACATCGATAAAGCCTGCAAATCATCATTAACTAACAGGGTTGCTGCGGACTTTTACAAACAGCTGGACAACTACCTTAATCAACCAGAAGGAATGTCGGGTTTGCCTTCGGCAGCTTATTTTGCCGCACAGGTCAGTTTATCTACTAACTATTTTGTTTGATCTGATCAAACATTTTACGGGTAAGGCTCCTATCGATCATATACACGAAGGAATTATTCAAATTGTTTATGCCAACCTTTCCGGTCCGGTTGACAAAATGGCCAAGGAAATTGTTTTAGCAATGGATACAGA
Source organism: Niabella beijingensis (assembly GCF_020034665.1). Classification (NCBI taxonomy): domain Bacteria; kingdom Pseudomonadati; phylum Bacteroidota; class Chitinophagia; order Chitinophagales; family Chitinophagaceae; genus Niabella; species Niabella beijingensis. The sequence continues at coordinate 1,797,966 of NZ_JAIQDI010000002.1, forward strand.
TAATGTGAAGCGCTTAATTTTTGTAACCTCTTTAGGCATTTATAAAGAGGTTGCGGGGAAATCCGGAGAATGGAACGAAAGGATGATCGGTGCTGCTTTAATTACCTACCGTAAGGCAGCTGCTATTATTGAAAAATCGGATTTAGATTACACCATTGTACGCCCTTCCTGGCTAACGAACAAGGACGAAACCGATTATGAAACGACTCAAAAAGGCGAACCATTTGTTGGTACAGAAGTGGCAAGAAAAGCCGTTGCCGCGTACATCACCGGCATTATTAAAAGTCCCGAGAACGATGTAAAAGCAAGCATCGGCGTAAATAAGCCCGGCGTTTACGGAATACCCCAGCCTTTTATTAAAGCTAAAAAACAATAAGAGAAGAAAGATAAAATATTTGTCCGGTTTTGTTTTCTCAATTTTCAGGGGCATCCGTAAACTTGGCGCCATATATAACTGATCACGTCATTAAAAGTGCCGGATGCAGAATTTGAAGCAGCGGTTTTTATCCTGAAACCGGGCCGGCAAATGTATACGCATCAAAAGAGGCTGTTAAAAAACAGCCTCCCGTTAACTTTGGCATCCTGCCAGCTACTCCAATGCCAGGCGAATCGCCCGCTCTACGGGAGAACAGCCGGCATCAGAACCTGAAACCGACAATTCATCCCTCAGTAGTAAAGGGGGCTGCGCCATAAATCGGGGTGCCCGCCCCCTGTGAGGTTGAGCTGAATGCACCAAAAACGGATGGCACAGGTAAACGGTTCCTGCCTTACCCGTTGCGTAAACCTCTTTTCTTTCCGGCAACCCTTCCAACCGGCCTGCGAGTTCCATAAATGAAAAGCCAGAATCACCCGCTTCAGATAATAGCTGTGCAACATCAATATGAGACCCTTCATAAATGACCGTGGGCGCATCCTTTTCGCTGACATCCGAATACAATACCAGCAGTAATAAGGCCCGGCCTTTTGATTTAATATTGATGCGCCATTCAAAATAATTGCCCGGATCGCTGCCCGGAAAACCGGCATCAACATGTTTGCCGGTGTCATCCGGTTGCCGGTCAGATGGAAACCTTACAGGGAATGTTCCTACACTTTGAGGAGGAATCCATTTGTTTTCACCAATCAACTGATCAAAAACATGATGCAGCTTAGGCGTGTTGAGCGATTCAATAAAAGGCGGCTGTGTATATAAGCCCAAACGGAAAACCGGCTCCGTCCAGGTGGAAGCATCTGACCTGTCACAAGGGAGGTCATTCCATAAAATAGTTACAGCGGCATCTGCAATTTCACTAGAAAAAGCATTATCGATGCGAATAAAACCTTCGGAAACAAACTGCCCGATCTCCTTTTTGCTTAGTATTTCTGACATACTACTTGTTTTATAAACCATCATGGGAACAACAACTAATAGTGAACCCAATAGTTTGAATTATTAATAAAAATCAGACTAACAAAAAATAAACGCTATGTAACAGTTATAGCGTATTGCTTAGAAATTAAGCCCGCAAAGGATATTATAACATCACAGTCATTCTCATACTGCGAAAATAAGTATTCTCCCAAAAAATGAGACGATCTGTCCGGATTTTGATACTATTTGGACGGATACGGATACATTATTTATTTATTTTCACCCATTCATTAAATAACAATTGATAAACGATAGGTGAACAAACATATGAAGATTGAGGTACCCGGGGTTGGGGCCAGTTTATGCCTGACCTGCTTGTCTGCTGACCGGCAGAGACAATGCAGCGGCTTTTTTATATGCACCAGCATAAATTTTAATCATCTTATTGTTACCCCCTGAGTCCTCTGCCCAACGAGCAATGAATAATAATAACCTTTCCACAAAGCCACACTATCCCATATTGGACGGATTACGTGGTGTTGCAGCCCTTATCGTTGTAACTTTTCATCTTACAGAGCCATTAGGAACCGGGCACCTGGATATCCTTGTCAACCACGGTTACCTGGCCGTTGACTTTTTCTTTCTGTTGTCCGGCTTTGTGATCGGCTATGCTTATGACGACCGCTGGCATAAAATGACCGCAGGCACGTTCTTTAAGCGCCGGATCGAACGGCTACAACCGATGGTGGTGTTGGGGATGACCCTGGGGGCAATCGGTTTCTATTTCACCGATTCAACGATCTGGCCGCTCATTCATACCATTCCCCTCTGGAAGATGTTGCTGGTGCTGCTCATCGGTTATACGATTCTGCCGGTTCCCTTATCACTGGATATACGGGGTTGGGAAGAAATGCATCCGCTCAACAGCGTAGGCTGGTCGCTGTTCTTTGAATACATTGCCAATATCCTGTATGCCATCGGCATCCGGAAGTTCTCCAAAACCGCACTGAGTATCCTGGTGCTGATTGCGGCCATAGCCCTCGCTCACCTGGCCATTACCAATGGCGATGTCAGCGGCGGCTGGACGTTAAACGCAGAACAGGTGCGCGTGGGTATCACCCGTACAATGTATCCTTTCTTTGCAGGACTGCTGCTTTCACGGATCACTAAACCCACCCGTATTAAACATGCTTTCTTGTGGTGCAGCCTCCTGATCGCCCTTGTTTTATATATGCCGCGCATCGGCGGCGCTGAACATCTTTGGATGAATGGCGTCTATGAATCTGTATGTATCATTCTTGTTTTTCCGCTCATTGTTTACCTGGGCGCCAGCGGCATCCTGCATACGCGGACGGAACGCAGGATCTGTAAATTCTTAGGTGACATATCCTATCCGCTTTACCTGGTACATTATCCGCTGGTCTATTTCTATGTTGCCTGGATCAGCGATCATAAAGGCGTTACCATGGTTCAAGTCTGGCCTTATGCCCTGCTGATCCTTATCGGGAGTATTATTCTGGCCTATGCCAGTTTGAAATGGTATGATGAGCCGGTTCGCAAATGGCTGAGAAAAAAACTGGGGTGAGAAAGACCAACAGAAGGAATCCAGACTAAAGCATACTGATAACATCAATCTTCGATTATCGATGGCTCTCTCTTTCCAATCTTCGAAGCCTGCAGTTTCCGGTATTTCGTAAGCGCCACCCCTTTCTGTTTTTTAAAGTACTTGTTCAAATGGCTTTCATCCGTAAAGCCAAATTCCAGGGCGATCTCATGCACCCGCATATCACTGAATTTTAACCGGTGTTCGATCAGGCGCAATTTATACTGCGTAATAAAATGCTGCAATGTCTCACCCGAACACCGCCGGAAATACTGTCCGATATAACCGGCCGAGACACCAAAGGCCCTGCCGATCACAGCAGCTTTCAGTTTAGCAGGATCAAAGATGTGCTCCTCGATATAATGAATAATATCCAGCAATTTTTTGTCGGTATTTTCCGAGGCGGCAGGAGGCCCTGCCTTTTCAATATTACGGGCGGCAATAACAATCAGGGCATTGACAAAATGCTTTACGATATCTTCCTGGTAAAGGTCGGGATGCTCCAGGGTGTGTAACAGTGAAGTGGCGATAGACCGGACAAGCACATTATCATCGGGCGTCCTCATAATGCATCCGGTAAAGTGACGTGCATAGTACAGGATACATTCCATCTGGTTCATCTTTCCCCATTCAAAGGACCGGACATAACTGCTGCTGAAACGAACCATCAGGAATTCGGTGGGTTGTTCCAGTTCAAAATGATGTACATCATCCGGGGTAAGTAATATCACGCTGCCGGACCTGAATGCGGTGCGGTGGCATCCTACCCCAAGATGTCCCTGGCCGGTCACCACCAGGCAGATCTGGAAGAAATTATTCCGGAAATCCACAGTAGATACGGCTTCCATATTTTGCCGGACCACTTCGAGCGGGCCGTGCATTGTCACTTTTACCATCTGGCAAAACTACCTCTTTTTATAAAAATTATACTGATTTTTTGAAAAATGCCAGTATATTTTAGCAGCCTTATTAAAAACCCATGATGAATCAAACAAAAGAAAAATTGACAAACCCGCGGGCGCTGATAGCTATTTGCCTGGCAGCGCTGATGTTCGGACTGGAGATCACCAGCGTTCCGGTGATCCTGCCGACACTTGAAAAAACACTGGGCAGCAATTTTAGTCAGCTGCAATGGATCATGAATGCCTATACGATCGCCTGTACCATGGTGCTGATGGCTACAGGCACGCTGGCAGACCGTTTTGGGCGGAAGCGGGTATTTATCATCAATGTGATTGGCTTTGGCATCACTTCCGTTATCTGCGGCATTGCCGACACTACAGAATTGCTGATCATCAGCCGCTTTTTCCAGGGAATGACCGGCGGTGCCATGTTCATTTGTACCATCGCCCTGCTTTCCCACCAGTTTCGGGAGGAGCCGCAGCGAAGTAAAGCATTTGCCGCCTGGGGAATCATTGCCGGTGTCGGACTGGGCTTTGGCCCCGTCATTGGCAGTATCATCAGTGAGGTCTTAAACTGGAGATGGGTTTTCCTGATCCATGGCGCACTGGCGACCGGAGCATTACTGCTCATTATCCCCTCGATAACCGAATCAAAAGATCCCCATGCCGGCAGGCTGGACCTGACAGGGATACTGGTATTGTCGGCAGCCGTATTTGCACTCACCTATTATATCACACAAGGACCGGAAGCCGGCTTCACCAGTACCTCCTCGCTGCTTGTGCTGCTGGTTGCCGTGGTGCTGATCATTGTATTTGTTATAGCGGAAACACGCCATTCCTATCCGATGATCGACTTCCGGGTATTCCGGATACGGCGGTTCTCCGGTGCGGTCATGGGATGTATTGGAATGAACTTCTCCTTCTGGCCGTTAATGGTCTTTCTTCCCCTGTATTTCCAGGCCGTCCTGCATTATGATACAATGACCACCGGTATGTGTTTACTGGCCTATACCCTGCCCACCCTCCTGTTTCCACCCATCGGGGAGCGGTTCTCCCTGCGGTATGGCGCCGGACGTGTGATCCCGTTCGGCCTGCTGCTGATCGGAGCCGGTTTCTTTATCATGTACATAAGCGGCACTGCAGGCAAAACAAGCTGGCTATTGCTTTTATCAGGTTGTGTGCTGGCCGGCAGCGGTCTGGGTATGATCAATACACCTGTTACAAATACCGCTACCGCTGCAGTTCCGGGCGACCGCTCCGGCATGGCCTCGGGGATCGATGTAAGCAGCCGGCTGATCACCCTGGCGATCAATATCGCCCTGATGGGCTTTCTGCTGCTTCAGGGAACTTTTTCCTATCTGAAGAATGCATTCCCCGTTACCGGCTCACACGAATTATTTGAATTGTCCTGGCAACTGGTGGCCGGCAGCCTGACAATGGAACAGATCACAAACAGGGAAACGGCAATGGGAGCGCCGCAGCTGGGGCTTTTTGGTAAAGCGCTGGAACAGGGTTTCAGCAGGATCTTTTTGTACGGCGCTGCAGGTGTATCGGTATTGGGGCTGATCAGTTTCCTGATTTTTAATAATGCTTCCAATCAATTATCCGGGGTTGCTAAACGCCCCGAAAATTAAGAAATAAAAAACCTGCGCCGAATTTTTTTGTATCGGAATTAACTTATATTCGTTGTAATTAAATTTCTTCACTAAAACCCGAATCAAATGAAAAAAGTTCTGGCCATGATTGCCATTGCTGCATTTGCTTTTGCGCTCCCCTCCTGTAAAGGAAAAAGCGATGCAGACATCAAAACAGAAGTGGATGCCAAATTAGCCACCAACCCTGATTTTGCGCAACTCACTTCCGATGTAAAAGACGGCGCTGTTACCATTTCCGGTACGGTAAAGGACGACGCCACAAAAACCGCAGTAGATCCTGCTGTAAAGGAAGTAAAGGGAGTAAAATCTGTGGTAAATAATTCAACAGTACCTCCTCCCCCTCCTCCGCCTACGATCAATCCTGATGACATGCTGAAAACGGCTGTTACAGATGCGATCAAAGATCATGCAGGTGTAAAGGCTGAAGTAAAAGAAGGTGTTGTAACACTTACCGGTGACATTAAAAAAGCTGATCTGGCTACATTAATGCAAAAAGTAAATGCAATACATCCTAGAAAAGTGGAGAATAAATTAACCGTAAAATAAAAGGAGGAACACATTATGGCACTCGAAGAAAAATACAAAGCATTGATTGATGCCGCCAACAGCTCCGGCGTAACAAACCTGGCTGTAAGAGAACAGGACGGCGTTTTATATATTGATGGTGATGCACCCAGCGGGGCAGTTAAAGACCAGCTTTGGAGCATCTACGATCAGATCGACCCTAACTATACCAGCGGGGACCTGATCCTGAATGTAAACGCAAAGGCAGAAGCCGGCTCCAAAGTACGTGTAGCCACCCAGGAAACTGCGCTGAACATCCGTAAAGGCCCCGGTACCGACCAACCGGTGGTGGGCAAGGCGCAGAAGGATGAGATCATCACCCTTATCAGCCAGGCAAATGATCAATGGTCTTCCGTTCGTACCGACGATGGTACCGAAGGATATGCCTACTCGCAATACCTGGAACCCGTTGCATAACGGGGTACACAGAACGTCATTTAAAGCCGCCTTAACCAGGCGGTTTTTTTATTGGGGCAATAATGGTTTTTCCGGCCCGGGATCAGTTGGCGAATGGCAGCATCAATCCCTTTTAACCTCTCCTACCAGGAATACACTTCCGCAAACTACAATAAGGTCATCCGCGTGCGCCTGCTCTTTTGCTGCATCCAGTGCTGCATTAACATCCGGCCACACGGTGCCGTTCAAACCCCGTGCCACAGCCTTATCCGCCAACGCTGCTGCGGGCAGTGCGCGGGGAAGTGCTGCATTTGTAAAATAGTAATCCGCCGCTGCAGGAAGCAGCGCAAGCACGGCATCCACGTCCTTATCCTTTACCATCCCCAGTACCAGGTGCAGTTTCCGGTAAGGAACCAGCTCCAGCTGGTTCAGCACCTGCCGCATGCCATCCTCATTATGGGCCACATCCAGAACGATCTTCGGATCCCGTTGAATGGTTTCCCAGCGGCCATGCAAACCGCTTAATTTTCTGGTATGCGCAATACCCTTTGCGATCGCTGCATCATCAAGCGCCCAGCCCGCCAGCTTAAGTTGCCGGCAGGCTTCCAGCACGGTCAGCAGGTTCTTTATCTGGTAAGCGCCGGAGAGGTCCAGCTCATAGCGATAATGATCTATAGCCGCGTTCCTTGATACTTCGGCGACAAGCACCTCCTCCTGGTAAGACCAGTTCTCAATATGGAATACCTTATCGGCGAAACTTAAAGAAGCCTGTTCTGTTGTTGCTTTATCCCTAAATACTGATGCTGTTTCCGGATGGGTTTCACCGATCACTACAGGAACCCCCGCTTTTATAATCCCTGCTTTTTCCGCAGCTATTTTAGCCAGGGTATCCCCCAGCAGCTGAACATGGTCGAAGCCGATATTGGTGATCACCGAAAGCTCGGGTTGTATAATATTGGTACTGTCCAGCCGGCCGCCCAGTCCCGTTTCGATCACTGCGATATCTGCCGCTTCCTTTGCAAAATGATCAAAGGCCAGTGCCACAGTGATCTCAAAAAAGCTCGGTTGCAGTGCTTCAATTACCGGCTGTATCTTTTCAACAAAATCGACGATAGCCTGCTCGCTGATCATCTTACCATTGATCTTTACGCGCTCCCTGAAATCGACAAGATGCGGGGACGTATATAATCCTGTTTTATACCCCTGTACCTGGAGTGCGGATGCCAGCATATGACTTACGGATCCTTTTCCGTTGGTGCCTGCTACATGAATGAACCGCATTCTGGTCTGAGGGTCTCCGAGTGCCATACAAAGTGCCCGGATATTATCCAACCCGTTTTTAATTGCCGCCGCACCGATCCGGCTGAACATCGGAAGCCGGGCATAAATAAAATCGAGGGTTTCCTGGTATGTCATGATTTAAAAACACAAAGATAGGAAGCTCACCTGCTTAAATATTATTGCCGGTCATTTTAGTGCATTTAAAAATAGAGCCGGTCATTTGTACTATAAATGAAGTCTTTTGCTTATTTTCGCACTCCCTTAACGGGATGCCCGGGTGGCGATCCCGATAGCTATCGGGATGTAGACGCACTACACTCAGTAAGGGTAAAAACAGTTCTTTAGTTCAAAAGATTAATTTTGTAAGTTCTCTTTTGATATTGCCCGGGTGGCGAAATTGGTAGACGCACCACCTTGAGGTGGTGGCGCTGGTAACTCGGCGTGCTGGTTCGAATCCAGTCTCGGGCACCAAAAAGCTTTGCAAGTCATTGATTTGCAAAGCTTTTTTTGTTTTAATACTGTCAAATTCTGTCACTTTTTTACGCTTACTACCGCTATTTCTGACAGAAAAATGACAGGCGGTATGACAGACTTTTTTTGCTTCTGTTTTTCGGTGATTGTTCACCTCTCTTACTCCCAAATTTTATTTGATGACTACAGGGCGAATCCTCCGCCCAAGATTTTTTTGTTAACTGCGTACGTGAAATAATTTTCTTTTCTACGCTTTTACTCGCTTCTACACAATTGTCCCATATGGGCATAATGTAAACACCTCAAGCTATAGAAATCTTCTTTGTTTTGGACCTTGAAGAGGCTTGGTATTGTTCATCAGAAAAAATATACGCAATGAATTTTTTAAAAATAGCCAATAAGAAGGGCGATAAATTCTATTATTACTACGACTATGGACGGTGTAAAGGCCAACGGCCAAGCACAGGAGTATTCACTTATAAAACTCCCAAAACACAGGTACAGAAAAACCATAATAAGGAAGCTCTTTTAATTCTTGAAACAAAGAAAAGTCAACTGACCATCGAGGCTCAAGCAACCGGCGGAGTATATATTCCACATCATAAGTTTAAGCCTAACTTCCTCGATTACTACTGTGAATATGTCAAACTTAATAAAAAAGACGGCAACCGGCATTTGGAAAATAGCTTGACGCATTTTAAGAACTTCATCAATAAAGACTTCATATCGAATGTAGAAGTCACGGAGAATTTTTGTAAACGATTCAGGCAATACCTGTTGGAACGATTTAACGGAGAGACGCCAATGAACTACTACGCCCGTTTCAAATGGGTTGTCAAAGCCGCCACAAAGGATAAGTATTTTCATTCAAACCCAACTGAGGACATCAGCGCAGTGACGAACCCATCCACCGGAATGAAAGAAAACTTGGAAGCAGATGAATACATTCAATTATTGCGAACTCCTTGTAGTAACCAAGAAGTTGGCGCTCGCAGTAGCATTGGTTGGATTGCACCTTATCCAGTAGTATACTCTTATCAGAAAATTCAAAGCTGAACGGTGATTAACGGTCTAAGAATCTTTACTCCTGTTCTGATAAATTATAGTTCCGATTAATCAGCTACCGAAGGCTCTTCATTTTACCCCCCTTTTGAGCGCTTTCAGTTTTCTTCGTTTAAATCGTGCATATAAAAGCACCAATACAAGTGTAATAATCAAGGCGAAACCTAGATCTCGTAAAAATTCGTCAAGACGAAAAGAAATAGAAGACCCTATCCGTCCGGGAATCGGACTCACTCCTTGGGTATTTAAATAAAAGATTTCAGGGAAGCCAAAGTAAATATCATCAACATCTTTATTAAATGATGCTAATGTAACAAGTCCAAAGACAATCGGGTTAACCAAAGCCACGTAAGGATAATTTTTTTCCGTTTCATGTTCTTTTGTTGATGCAGACATTTGCTCATTATTGATAAGATATCCGACGTACCCAGGATTGTTTTTTGTAACGCTCCTGACCAGGACTAGAAACATATTCAATTTTTCGAATCCAACTCCCATTGCTATCATACTCGTAGCTATAATCATGCAACGTCCATTGTGCTTCGTTACCCTCGCGATATTCCTTTTCCGATATCACACTGCCATTCGAATCGTACGAGTAAGTATTTATCCATCCTGCGGACTTTTTCCTTACAAGTTTATCTTTAATATAAACGAACTCATCATTCACAACTTCCTCCACAAATGCGGTGTCTTTAGAACCTGGCCAAATGGCTTTCTCCAATCGTTTCATCGTCGCCCCATCACTTTCAGACATAGGAACATAGTGATAAAATGACTTCCGGTTAAGCGTCCATCTTTTATCGGGGAGCAATTTAAAAATCTCTTTACTTTCAAGCCAATTGTTATTTTCAAAGTAACTATACACGACTTTCAACTTTGTGCCATTTAAACCGACCTTATCTGAAACTTCTTCGATGCTACGAGTAGCCTTGTCTACTGTTGCCTGAACTTTATAGACGGTTGTGGGCTCTTCTGGGAAATTCGCAGAAAATTCGAAAATGGTGGTCTCTATGGTTCCTACATCCCCTTCCGCTTGAAAAAACTCTTTCAAAACAGACTGATTGATTACTGCATGGGGTAATCGCCTCTCTCCACTATTTTCGCGCGAAATTGTTTGAGCTTGTGTATGCGGGATGTTTCCCCAAAAGAAAATCGTAAGAAGTAGAAATTGCAATCCTTTTTCATTGTACTATTATATATCTGACCATCCATTTGCTTCAGCAATTTGCCTGAATGCATCGTCCTCAGATTCTGTTTTAAACACGACCTGGACCTTTCTAAGATTTTTCAAACCACCCAACTGAGTAAAATCTGCGACCGGTATCCGCGTAGGTTCAGTTATCTTCAGTTCTTCCAGTTGGCTGAACTGCAAAATACTGTCAATGTCTTCGAATTCTTTGGTGGCCACCAGGCTCAGCGATTTTAACACCGCTGGCATGTCCATTTTCGGGAGACTTTTTACCTTGTTGGTGTGGGCTATCTGTAGGTATTCTAATGCATGTAGAGAAGCAATAAAATCAAAGGTTGATAACCCTTTACCCAGATTAATACTTAGGGATTTCAGGTCAGGAAATGCAGATGCCAGCAGCTCCGGGTGCTTTATTGTATTGGAGATCGCCAATTCCTGCAAGCCTGGATTCAATTGAACCTTCTTTAAATCGAATGTTGATATTCTAAGGCGTCGAAGACGGGATAAATTACTTGCAAAACCCATTTGTTGCGCATTTGCAAATCCAAATTCCAGGGCCAGCTCTTCTATACCACTGGTATTCTTTAACGGCTCAAGATCGATTTCTTTTTTGTAGTTGCCATCCAGCCCAAAAGAGGTCAGGTTTCCAAGCCCACAAAGTTCATCTATATTTTGCAACTGTTGAGAACCGAATGCTAGTACGGTTAGGTGTTTGAAATCGCCCAACGCCTCTACAATTCTTAGGTTACAGTGCCTCCCTTCAATATTATCCACTGCAGGATCGATAATCAATACAACCCGAATTCGCTGGTTCAACCGCAAGAGGCCTTTTAGGACTTCAGCTTTTTCATGTTCGATTACTATTTCTATAGAAATTGAAGAAATGCTTTCTACATTAACTTTCGACAATTCATCTATACTGTATTTGTTAGCTTTTATAACCATTTTATACTATAGTAAAAATATGACAAGTTCGCTCCTGATAAGAATAATTTTAGAGATTCATTGTTTCTTAATTGAAATTGCTTTTACTTTCAAATAGTTATTTATCAATCGCAGTTTCCAGTTGCTTGTCCCTGCCGTTATCAGTATTGATGACTCTTATATCTGGAGGGAATCCAACTTTTTCATAATTTTCTCCAAGTAAAGACGTCAGTGCTGCAGCAGGGGTATATACGTTAATAAATTTCGCTGCGACAAATGGCCCTCCATTGAATAGTTGCCCATCATAGTTGGCAGGAATCACTCCAGTAGCGCCCCAGGTTGTATCACCGATGACCCTGGTTTTTTCCCTTGTTCTTAAGGCAATAGTAAAAACTTCCGACATGCTGCGGCTCAACCCATCAACCAAAATTCTGATTTCCCCGCCGAAGTTCAACGCGCTCAGCTGGGCATTGACAATTGCATTTATGGCTGGTTGGTAGTTTAGCTGTCCCGGCCCTAATTTATAGGTAAGGTGTCCGAATGTATAACTTTCAGTCGTTAGATTACCGGCGATAAAGTTTAGATCCCGAACGGCGCCGCCAGGATTACCCCGCAGATCAATTATTGCTTTTGTTATACCGGGAGATTTTAGCGTTTGGAAAAATCCGTTAATTAACCGACGTGTGCTGTCATTTGCCGGTTCATCATAGGCACTTTTCAAATTAAACTTATCAAAAAAAAGGTACGCTATGCTATCGTTTATGGTGCCTCCGATTGCGTTCAGTGCTCCAGTTACCCTGTTGAAAGGTTTATCAAGGTATTTCTCAGGGTTCAGATATAATTGCTGGTCGAGAGTAACGTTATTGCTGTAATCTTTAATGAGCTTTCGCTGGCGGGACGGATTGATATAAAATCCAGCGAGGCGATCATCATTGAAAGTAATCGTTAGATGTCCGTCAGAGAGCCTTGCAGTCATCTCCTTTATGTAGTCAACGGCAGTTAAAATATCATCGAAATTCTCTGTGTTTAAATTTTGAAACAGCGGCTTGTATTTTTTATATGTTTCCTCCCAATTTGTCTCTGATTTGTCCATGTTCCAGAAAAGATAGTTGTCCCGCATGCCGAGCCAGAATGCATCAAAAATTTCTGAAAACGTATAAGGATTATAGTTTTCTGGTTTATTGATTGGTTCCACCGATTTTCGGCATGAAACAAGGAAGCAGAACAATAATGCAGTCAGCGAGATTATTCCTGGATGAAAGATGTTTGTTCTTTTGATGCTCATGTTTAATTTTTCGATAAATTAAATGAAGTTCCTATTGAGATTTGGAACGATTGATTATAGGATCGAACAGGGAAAAGTTCGGCTTCTTTATATTGGTTGGTTATATCGTGGTAATGCCTGGTTTGGACAAAGACCCTACATGACCTGGACGCGGAATACTGTAGACCTCCCCCTACAACATAACCTGCCTCGAAACGATTATCTCTTGATTCCTCAAAACGATAATTTTCGTCAAAATGAATCGCTCCAAATAGCTCTGAAATTTTCGGATTAGGAATAGTAGGTTCAGCATAGTCGATAATATTTGATGTCACTCCTTTTAGCCGGCCGTTGAGACAATATCCCATAAATCCTCCAAGGTTTAAAAACCCCTGAAATTTTCCAGTTCCAAGGGTAAAACGTGCCGTGACCGGCAACTGCAGAAAATTAAAGTAGTTGGAAGTGTAATTATCTTGGTAGAAACCTGTTCGATCCAGTCTTGTGTTCTTTTGTATATATTCTATATCTGCCTGCAGTGATAACCATGATCTGAGGTCGTATGTTGCCTGTAGGTCTAAGAACAAGCCTGTTAATGCTTTTTGACGTGAGTTAAATGGGGCTGCGTTGGAAGTGGTTTTATTTTGAGAAGCACCTAAAGAAACTCCGGCCCCAAATTGGGGCCAGAGATCATTATAAATGAGAGAAAAGGCTACGATTGCAATAATTCTAAACGCCGGTTTGGGTATTTTCATTTTGCTTTAATGTCCTTAATGACGGCAGTTTTGTAAAAGTCCCTGGCAGCTGTTGTCCAAGCTCCGGCAGTATCTGTGGCACTGAAAATTACGTCTGACGCCTTAGCATCTCTGGGTGTTGCCCATTCAATCCACAAGCGTTTTTCAGCAAAGTCTTCCAGGAAGTTAGGAGAATTGAAGTGAAAAAAAGTTGATTTTTCTTTTGCAACATCAAATGCATATGCCTTGGGAATAAAAACCTTTATTGGAATTTTCAGACTGTCCAGAAGGACGGAGAAAGGCCTGCCTATAAAATAGGATTTTTTGCTCTCAATTGTTTTTAGATACGCTGTAGTATCAGTTATCGGAGATGTTTGGGCCTTTGAAACTGATATGATCGCCATGATTACTATTATAAATTTTATCTCTTTCATTATTTGTGTTCTAAAGAAGGCGAATTTAACTCTGGTCCCAAACAGAGACCAGAGTTTGATATAATAGTAGCTGCACGCAATTGCGAAAATTGATCATATTGAAATTCATTATTTTGCTCTAATATCACTTATTATAGCTGTTTTATAAAAGTTCTGGGCAGCTATTGTCCATTCACCTGCTATTGCAGTCGCATTGAATATTAATTCTGATGCATTAGCATCTAATGGCGTTGTCCACTCAATACGAAGATATTTTTCTGAAAAATCTTCCAGGTACTTTGGAACAGCAAAATAGAAGTATGTAGCTATCTCTTTGGATACGTCTGTTGGCTTAGGTTTCGAGCCAAATGTCTTAATTGGGATTTTCAAACTGTCAAGTAATACAGAAAGGGGCTTGCCTTTGAAGTATGCTTTTTTGCTTTCAATGGTTTTCAGATATGCTGAAGTATCAGTTATCGGGCCTGTTTGGGCATTTGATACATTTAAAATTGTAAGAGTCAAAATCGTTGTAAGTATCTTTTTCATATTTATAATTTATTTATAAAAAAACTAACAGCCATTTTCAAATGTTGTTTTTACGTTTCCTTTACTATCCGTGGTTTTTACTTTCTTTTTCACAATTGGCTTAAAGGACTTTGTGTTTGGATCATACTTAGTTATTGCAACACCAGTATGAAATTCACTTAATACATATGCAAGTGCATCCGCGTGAGCTAAATTCTTTTGGTCTTTGTTTTTTTTATAATCGTTTGCCAAGAAATATTGATATGCTTCATCATAGGCTTTACCAATTAGACTGGAAGTATTAAAGGCACTGCCATTGAGGTTCGCCACTTGCGATGGCTTGAAGGTAAATGCTGACCCCATGTTAGTTACGGTAATGCCGTACATAGTACCATCCGATGCAAGAACGAAATTCCCCTGGTATCTTCCTCCGGTGAACTTACCTGAATCGTCGTAAACATTCTGAATGAGCTGATATATGTCAGCCGGTGAAGGACCTGCCAAACCCTTCGCTGGATGAGTATGTACTGTTGTTACGACACCTTCGAGGTAGGATGTTGTAGTGTTGATTACAATGGATGAATCCGTTCCTGTTTGAATGGCTCCGGCATAATAGTATTCATGCTTGATTTTTGTATTGTCAAATGAATCCACGGACACCCGTTCGTATAAAGCATATCCCTTTTCCAGCGTTAAATTTTTTATATCCCCAAGATTGGCTTTTGTTTGTTGCATCGCACTTTCATTAAATATTGCAGTTAATGCTGCAGCTGCTGAGCTTCCGGCGCTGCATGGATCAGTTGTAGGATTACCTGGGTCTGTCGGATTCGTTGGGTTTGTAGGAGTGCCACCGCCGTTTCCAGGAGGATTAGGAGGATCTGGCGGCATTGGTGGATCTTCGCCACCTCCAACTGGAGGAGTGACAATAACAACAGGGGGTAGTTCTACAGTATCGGCGTCCACACCTATTCTGCGGTACTTTGCTAAAACATTTGTAGGAGAAGAATTTGTTGAGCCGCCTTTGATTGCTAATGCTCCTGTTTGAGCACCGTCCTTAAAAATTGCGCCCTTGATGAACAAATTGCTTGTGGTGTAGAACATCACTTTTCCTGTGAATGTTGCCGGATACGAATAGGACCGAATACCTTCGGTACTTCTGTGCATTCGGAGCAGTTGCCGGAGGTATACACTATCAAAAATAACCTCCTGTATATATTCTTTAATATTCCCATTTTGATCTTTTAGAATAATTAAGTCTCTGAAAGAATTTTTCCCACCCCAACCGCTGGTGTTATCCAGTTCAATGCGTAACCCCTGCGTGGCGTTGTCGGTTCGGGTATTTTTCCATTCCGGATCGCCAGCAAATGCGCCAATTGAATAAGTCGTCATTCTGCGCTGGCTATTTGCGGTTAGGTTGCTCATGATCTTTCGATCTTCCGCATGTTTTGCATTGAACCAGGTCCTTGCTTCTTCAACAGAAAGCGTTTGATTGTTGGGTTCAGGGCCGCCTCGCTGAGCGGTCTCCTTTTTGGAGCAAGAACCTATAATTGCCAGAGCAATAAGGGGCAAATAAACAGAACGTTTTAATTTGGTGTTCATATTATGATTGGGTTTAAAAATGACGGGGTAACTGGTTCAAAAGTTGGTTGGCGTAAGGTTGGTCAATAGCAACTTTGTGTTTTGAGGTATGGGTTTTTTATAGTTGAGTTCTTATTTTTTATTAGTTCCGAAGATATCTGTAATTAATATGCAAACATTCATTATATGTTAATATAAAGTTAAATAGCTAATATCTTGAATCTTGAGACAGGAATCATCGCAGCGCGAAGCACAATAAAGCCTTCCGCAACTGCAGTCATTCTAGGTAGGAATTTTGCAAAAGCAGTACAAATTTGTACCTTTACTTTGATAAAGGGAGAAATCGTAAGAAAGTGAACAATAGTGAACAGCTTTCAAAACGCGACACTTTTTTGACACACAAAGCCCATAATCAATTGATTATCATAAGGAATTCAAGTCCCGCCTGGTGACTTTTACCTTGCCCCACAATTTTTCGCGAGATTTAATGGTATACGAGCAGGATGATGAACGACATCTGAGACTGCAACCTATGACGTTGCTCGGTTCGAAAAAAACAACACGGCGCTGGGTGCTTCAAAGTGAGCGACTGGATGAGCTACAAACAACGACGATAATCTCAACTGAAGAAAAGAGAACCCACTCTTGATACACGATTTAGTAAACCATTAAATCAAACAGTAGAACTGAATCACTCGCGACGGTCCAACCCACTGCTAGTTGAAAATCGCTCTCTCACCTTCTATTTGCCAGTATAATAAATGGAGACCGAATGGGTCAAGAAGAACACCGATCTGCAGTTCCCTTCGATTGTACAATTAAATCAGAAATAATGAACTTTTTATTTGGTGGTTTTGAGTAACTTTGTGGTGTTATCGGTGGGTGCGTTCAACCTGACCGAAATTTGACAGAAATCACTTGCAAATAGTTGTTACCCAGGCAAGAAGGAATCCAGTCCTGGGCACCAACGGTTAAAATGGTCATTTTATGATAGTCTACATATGACGACATAAATTTGACAGTTTTTTTAGCCAACTTATTGGAAGCGAAGAGATTGGGAATCCAGTCTCGGGCACAAATAAAAAAGCTGTAAGTTAATCGCTTACAGCTTTTTTGTTTTTATCAGATAATTTCCAGGCAGACTATTCCGGGTACGCAAAACTCAGTAAGAAAAAGACAATAGTCATTTGGAAAATAGCCCAAAAGATTTTAAGAAATTCATCGACAAAGATTTTATTTCTACGTGGAAATGAATACGAATTTTTATAAGCGATTCAGCCAATGTCGACCAGACCGATTTAACAGCTAAACCTCAATGAACAACTACGCTTGTTTCAAACGGGCATTACGCTCCCACTTCAATTCCCAGAATGATGATAGAAAAAAATCCGTTTGTATGTGCGTAACATGGCATTACCTACCAGATTAATGGGAGGATCAAAATACCAGTTTTCAGGGAGACAATACCTGATTTTAAATAGGTAATTTCGAATTTCAAAATTTATGAAAAATGCATACAAGTATTAAATCAGCTCTTATCGGTCTTTGCGCTTCAGTACTCTTATTGATCTCCTGTTCCAAAAACAATGATAACCGCCCGGGAAACGATGCCGGAAAGTATTATTTCCGCGCTAAGCTAAACGGGGAACAGAAAGATTTTATGCACAGTGCTCAATTCCAGTTTGGCGAAAAGGACGGTAATTTGGTAAGTGCCACCGTTCATGGGTACCAATCAAAAATCGATTTTTCCCTGCCCCTCGAACAACACCCTCCGGACTTCGAGCTGGAAATATTCCGGTACGATATGAAAAACATCTCTCCCGGCACTTATACGGAAGCAGCCTGGAGCCCCAGTACTTACCGGCTGGAAGCAGAGCAACATATTCAAAAGAAAAATGCACAGGGAGAGAATTATACGATACAATATGACGAAGCAGATCCGAACGACTTCACTATTGTATTTTCTGAGCTCAGCAGGGAAAAAGGAGTCAGGGGGACTTTCAAAGGGAAAATCAAACTGGACGCAGCGCCCTTTGATGTCATCAGTGTTACGGAAGGAGAATTTTATTTCCCTTTCAACAATGATCTTTTAAATCCATAGAGGATCTATTCTTCCGTATCAGAGGAATGGGAGGACACAGGTTTCTATTTTCCAGATAAAGAGCAGCCTGTACCATCGGTCATAATCCGATTATAGCTGACGTGCCAACAAGCTGCCGATCCCTTCGCCGGAAGCAACCAGCGATTTAACTTTCAATCTGTTTGTGCGTGCTGATTGCAATCCGGTTCCATGCATTGATGGTTATAATTCCCATAATGATCTCTGCTATCTGATCTTCATTAAAGAAGCGAAGGGCGTTCGCATATGTTTCATCACTCAATCCGTGTTGATGAATCAGTGTGATTTCTTCCGTCATGGTCATTACGACCTGTTCCTCTTCCGTAAAGAACTTGCGGGCTTCCCTCCAGGCGCTTATCAGAAAAATACGCTGGGTGCTTTCACCATCATGAATCGCTTCCTTCGCGTGCATGTCGATACAAAAGGCACAGCCATTGATGTAAGAAGCCCGTATTTTGATAAGATGCCGCAGTGTTCTGGAAATAGAAGCCTGTGCCATATATCCTTCCAAGGCCAGCATGGCTTTATATGCTTTTGGATGTTGTACATTGTCTAAGTCAATACGTTTTTGCATGGTGAATTGATTTGAATTTTAAAAAATAATACCAATCTTTTTTCTTTGATTGGTATTGCAAAGTTGACGAACAGAAATCTCAAAGCCGTTAAACTGGTTTAAGAAATCTTTTTCTTACGTATTTCGCTTAAATATTCGGGTGTAAAGCCAAGGTAGGACGCGATAAGGTATTGCGGTACTCGTTGTACAAACTCAGGATATGTTTTAACCAGGCTAAAATAAAATTCCTCTTTAGAGAATGAAAAATGATACTTTATCCGCATCTGGCTTGCGGCAAACGCCCGTTGATAAACAAAGCGAAAATACCGCTCCATTACCGGGAATTCGTTCAGTAGTTTTTCCTGATTTTCCCGGCTGATATAAAGGAGTTCCGATTTTTCTACCGCCTGGATATAAAAAGAAGCAGGTGATCTGTGTTCGTAAGCGATATTATCGGTGAGCCACCAGGTTTCAATGGCAAAGTCGGTAGTTTGTTCCACACCTTTTTCATTGACAAAAAACTGACGCAGCAACCCTTCCAACACGAAATAATGATGGTTGCATAGCTGACCTTCTTCCAGCAGATTTTCTTTTCTTGCGATGCGCCTTACGTCAAAGAATTTTAATATCCCTTCAAATTCTTTGTCATTTACATGGATAAATTTTTCTAAGTGTATTCTGAATATTAATGACATCCGTGTTATGCTGTATCATACAAAATTACTGATTTACTTACTACTGCGTTGAAAAGCCTGTACCGGTCTTCCTGATACCCGCATTCGTTCCGGAGAAGACGGGCAGGCACTTACTAAAAATTTAACTATCTTAGCACGGATTGTCCGGGTCATTCGGGCGATCGATAGAAATTAAGAAACAACAGCATGCAATCATTCGAAAAATTATTAAAGAACAATAAGGAATGGGCGGCCGAAAAGCTCGGTGTTGACCCGCAATTCTTTAACAACCTGTCGGAAACCCAAAATCCGGAGTTCCTGTGGATCGGTTGCAGCGATAGCCGGGTACCGGCCAATGAAATTACCGGCACCACCTCGGGCGAAATATTTGTTCACCGGAATATCGCCAATGTTGTTGTTCATACGGATATCAATCTGATCAGCGTTCTGGAATATGCTGTTGCGCATCTGAAAGTAAAACATGTGATCGTTTGTGGTCATTATGGATGCGGTGGTGTAAAAGCAGCGATCACGCATGATGATTTTCATCAGGTATTGAATATGTGGTTACGCGAGGTTAAGGACGTTTACTATACATATAAAGAAGAATTGGACAAGATCCAGGATGAATCGGCCCGGGCAAACCGCCTGGTAGAATTAAATGTGAAGGAGCAGGTTGAAAAGTTAGCAAAAACCTCTATCATTCAAAAAGCCTGGCAGGAGCGGCAGGCACCTACCTTACATGGATGGGTTTATGGTCTCGCAGATGGTAATCTCCATGCCCTGCATACCATTACACCAGGTAACAGCTCCATGGATCCCATTTATATGTACAAGGATCTTCAATAAATACCTATCATCCACATCATCGTCCAGCAAATCTCTCACTGAATTTACCAGATCGGAAGCCCGGTTCTCCCAGAGATTCCGGATTGAATGATCCGATCATCCATCTAATCCTCTGAAAATGATTATGTATTCGAAAAGGTTGCATCGGTGACCGGCGAGGAGCTGTATTGTACTAAAAAAGTGGAAAACTTACCGCTAAAAAGCAGGATGGATTGAATAAATTCGTTGCACGATATCTTCAGAAAATGGAACACTACTTTCAGTTACCCATATCATTTAAAGGCGAAGAAATGTCATTTTATGGCAGACTGGTAACGATTGCCTATGACTACAAATTTTTTGTGAATATCGATGGTCAGGAAATCGCTTTTGAAGCAGACGGGGCATTTGATCTGAAACGTCTCCATTACCGCGTTGCTGCAAAACCGATCGATATAGAACTGGTGAAACATATCGGGCATCAGCTGGAACATCTCCGACCACAACAGCTTGTCAATGTCCTTCCAAAAGCCGGATAGGCTTCCTTCAAATCAAATCCATAGACACATCTGTAACTTTGGACGCAGTATTATCACTCAGATCAGCCGGCATTAAATTGGCGAAACACCGGATGCAAGAACGTGTTGGTGTTCCTTCCCCGTTTTATCGATGTAAAAGAATATCCCTGTCACCTGCGGATTACCCAGTGTAATAAAATACCACTGGTCCGGTTCAAATTTTATAGGACAAACCGGGTGATCTCCAAATTTACGGAGCCACCATAGCTTGCCTGTTGAATCGAGGGATGTTCTTGACAACCCATTATGGATGTACGGTATCCTGGTGGTATCTTCATCCCACGAATACCTGCCGGGTTTGCCAAAGTAAATTTTATCAGGAGGCTCAGACGGCCTGTCTTTTGGGTGATGTATATTGCAGGAAATTTCATAAATAACAGTATACTTAACAGGATACCCCTCCCCGCCCATGGAATCCACCCGAAGTTTTTCAATTGAAATGCCGTTAATGAAATCGCGGTTTGTTGAAATATACTCCTTTGTAATGTTCACTTCAGGAGGCGCAAAGGCGGTGAAAAAGCTATAAAGAAAATAAAGCGCGCCTGCAATGAGCAAAAGTATCACAGAATACTTTATGGTTGTCCTGGTTTTTTTGTCATACCGGAAGATTTATATCAGCAACCCGTACCGGAACCTGCATATGTCAAAAGCATCTTTATATTAAGCACTTCAAGCGCTCTAAAACAAGATCCGGCTTACAGGAATAAATTTACGAAAATCCGTTTTTAATAAAGTAACCATTTTGCGGAACCATATTGAACCCGGGACCCTGACTGATTTGAGCCAATCCAATACGCCGCAGATCTCCGCAGGCTGGTTTTCTGTGAAAATCTGCGGGTAATGCAGCTGCACCTTAAAATTTCAATATGATTATTGTTACGCTTTGAAAAATCATTTATTTCAGATAGTATCGCATCCATAAACCCAAAGCGCCGGAAATAGCAAATAAAAGTATCTTTATATGGAAAATAGTGGTCTGTGATAACAGCCAGCAAATGGTAATTTAAAGCGTGATGATAAGATGTGGTACAGCTCCTTCCAGCCCTCCGTAGTAATAACAATACTTTTTTGCGCAACAAAAACCGGCCAAAATGTTTGATCCTGAAGCATTAATTCAATACGGGGGATTGCTGCTCGTCTTTCTTGCAATTTACGGGCAGACAGGCCTTTTCTTTTGTTTCTTTCTCCCAAGCGGCGGGCTCCTTTTTATGGCAGGTGTGTTAATTGCAACCGGCGTGTTGGATCATCATCTGTTGACCTTATGCGGCCTTGGAGTTTTGGCTTCCCTGCTGGGGAATATTACCGGCTATGTCATCGGTTATAAAACAGGACCTGTATTATACCGCAGGAATGAGTCGCGTTTTTTTAAAAAGGCGTATTTAACAAAGGCCGAAAATTTCTATAAAAGATATGGAGGTTTAGCGCTATCGATCGGCGTTTTCCTCCCTTTGATCCGCACTTTTGGCCCCATCGTTGCGGGAATAATCAAACAAAAGTTCGGCCGCTTCCTGCTCTTCGTTTTTATAGGATCAGCCGGGTGGATTCTCAGCTTTGCCCTGGCAGGTTATTTGATCGGCAGCCTGCCCTTTTTACGGGCATACCTTAATTACGCCGTCATCGCTATTGTTGTTCTTGTTACAACGCCTGTTGTGGTTAAGATCATCCGGGAGTTTAAGAGCAATAAACAAAATCCTACGATCCGGTAATGCGTTTCCAAAACCGGCCCATCCCGGTAACGCAATAACCTGACAAGATCTGATCACAAGGACAGAAGTTCCCGCCGGTTGAGAACAGCCTTCCAAAACAATCCATCCTTCCGTAGATGCCCGATCTGCTATTACTCCTGTTGCCCGAACAGCTGCAAGCTCAGCTGCAACCCGCTTTCTGTTCGGGATTAAATAATCATTAAGAATTCATTTCGGTGAACATTCAAGGCCTGAGTAAAATAGGTTTGCACCAATATTTTGCTGCACAAAGAGTATATTATGAATAGACGAACCTTACTTAAACAAGCCGGTCTTGGTTTTTTACTAAGCGCCGCTCCCGGCATCCGTTCTTTTGCCTCTACAGAAAGTAAAGCTAAAAAAAGAGTTTTACGTTTCGCCCATTTAACCGATGTGCATATTGAGCCGGAGCTGAATGCTCCCGCCGGACTCGCAGCCTGTCTGCATCATGTGCAATTACAAAAAGAGCCGGCCTCCTTTATTCTAAACACCGGGGATTGCATCTTCGACGCGCTCAAACAACCCAAAGAAAGAGTAGAGACCCAATGGAAGCTTTGGAACGATACTTTTAAAAGCGACAACTCCCTGCCTGTTGAATACTGCATCGGCAATCACGATTGCTGGGGATTTGGCGAAAAAACAGACCCTTTATATGGCGTAAAATACGCACTGGATAAAATGAGTCTTGCCAAACCTTACCGCAGTTTTGATAAAGCAGGCTGGCATTTCATCATTCTCAACAGCATCATGCCAAAACCAGACGGCAGCTGGTACACCTGCGCCCTTGATGAAGAGCAATTTGCCTGGCTGCAGCAGGATCTGGCCAACACCCCGGCCGATATTCCGGTGATCATCGCTTCACACGCACCTATTGTTTCCGCGGCAAGCGTGGTTGTAGATAATAAGAATAAAGGCAAGGGGTACGAGCTGGGATTAGCTTCTATGCACATCGATTCCCCGCGCATCATTTCGTTATTTGATCAGCACCCTAATATAAAGCTGTGCCTGAGCGGTCATATCCACCTGTGCGAACAGATATTATACAATGGAGTAACCTATGTCTGCAATGGCGCCGTAAGCGGTAACTGGTGGCAGAAAACGCCCAGGTACCAGACAAAAAACGGATATGCTATGGTGAACCTCTATGATGACGGCAGCATCGAAAATGAATATGTTGCATATGGGTGGAATTGATGAAGTTGTTTTGTATCGGTCGCCTCGCTTACTGTAAATAAACAGGCCGGTAATTTCATTTCTTTATCCCGTCCCGGATGCATTAAATCTCCAGCGTATTCATCAGCTCTCTTGCCGCCGCTGCTCCCGCGCGATTGGCCCCGATGGTAGATGCCGAAGGGCCATAACCCACTAAATGGATACGGGGGTCTCTGGCAACCATAGTTGCCAGTCTTCCGGCCATGAGGATGCCGCCCTGCTCTTCCCGGGGTAAAACAGGTTTCAGATGCTCCAGGGCGCTTTTAAAACCGGTATTCCACAAAATAACGTCCGCTTTTTCTTCGCGCCCATCTTCCCATTTCACACCGTCCCTGGTGATCTCGCTAAACATGGGGAAACGTTTTAGCACCCCTCTTTTTTCCATATCGATTACCGCCGGCGAAACAGGCAGCCCCGTAACAGAAACCACGGATAAAGGGAGCAGGCCCTTTCTTACTCTTTCTTCCATCATTGCGACGGCATTGTGACCGGCTACATCATCAAAAGGCCCTTCCCTGAATTCGGGTGGCCGCCGGGTAACCCAGGTAGTAGTGGTGACCTTTGAAATCTGATCGAGCAACTGAATAGCGGAAATACCGGCTCCCACTACAATAACATGTTTTCCTCTGAAATAAGCCGCCGTCTTAAAATCTTTGGTATGCAATTGTTCTCCTTTAAAAAGAGATGCGCCCGGATACTCCGGAATGTAGGGACTTTCCCAGGTGCCCGTTGCATTGATGATACCCAGGGCAGAAAATAAGGCTTTGGAAGAATCGATGTAAAACCGCTCCTGACGGGAATAGACCTGTTCCACTTTTAGCGGACGATATACCCGGATATCGAATTTCTTTTCGTATAAATCATAATAATACGGTACAGCTAGATTGGCCTGTACTTCCGCATCATTCGTCTCAAGCGTTTTTTCGAAAGACATGCCGGGTAAATCGTGTATTCTGTTGACCGTACTCAGGGTAAGCGAAGGCCAGCGGTATTGCCAGGCCCTACCCGGATGGGGCGCTTCGTCGAGGATAATATAATCTGGACCGATTTTCAGTCCGTTTTTCTTTAAATGATAGGCTGCGGAAAGGCCTGCCTGTCCGGCGCCTATCACTGCAATTCTGGTCTTGTATCGGATGCTGTTCACCATCAATCATCTCCGTTTACCGCCATCCCAGTCCGGGTGCCACATGTTCCAGTATGGAAGCAAGCACATGTACATTATAATCCACACCCAAGGTATTGGGGATCGTCAACAGAACGGTATCCGCTTCCTGGATGGCCTCGTCTTTAGCCAGCTCTTCAATCAGCTGATCGGGTTCTGCAGCATAGCTTCTTCCAAAAATGGCAGGTTTATCGGCTTCCAGGATACCGATCTTATCGGTCCGGTCGGCCTCATGACCAAAATAATAACGATCCTGATCGTTTACCAACGCAAAAACGGACCGGCTTACGGAAACCCGGGGGCTGTGCTGATGCCCTGCTTCTTTCCATGCCTGTTTAAACAGCCGGATCTGTTCGGCCTGTTGTATATGGAACGGCTTACCGCTTTCATCAAACTTCAGGGTGGAACTTTGCAGGTTCATGCCCACCTTGCCCGCCCAAACGGCTGTGGCATCGGAAGCAGATCCCCACCAGATGCGTTCACGCAGCCCCGGGGAAAAGGGTTCCAGGCGCAGCAGTCCGGGCGGATTGGGAAACATCGGGTTGGGGTTGGGCCGGGCAAATCCCACGCCTTTCAATTGCTCAAAAAACTCCAGTCCTTTTCTGCGGCCCATATCGGCATCCGTCTCTCCCGCCGCCGGCTCATAACCAAAGTAACGCCATCCTTCGATCACCTGTTCCGGTGAACCCCTGCTGATCCCTAATTGCAGCCGGCCGCCGGAAATCAGATCGGCGGCACCGGCATCTTCCACCATGTACAAGGGATTTTCATACCGCATATCAATAACCCCTGTGCCAATCTCAATTTTGCTGGTTTTGGCGCCAATGGCTGCCAGTAAAGGAAACGGCGACGCCAACTGTTTGGCAAAGTGATGTACCCGGAAATAGGCACCATCCATACCAAGTTCTTCTGCAGCTACAGCTAAATCAATAGATTGCAGCAGGGTGTCGCCTGCCGTTCTGGTGCTGTAGGCCGGATGCTCGGCCCAATGACCAAATGATAAGAATCCTATTTTTTTCATCTGCTATTTATTTGCTTTCATCCTACGGCCACCCACCCCTCTTTAATGGAGATGATGCATGACCTTCAAATTTAGCAAATAACAACATCTTTGCACCGATTGTTCAAACTTGAAACCTCCGGGGCTGCTCTTACCGGTCTCAATTATCAACCCAATGCGTGCCGGTCTTTATGAAAGGAAACGCCTGCCGGGGTTCTCTTTTTACAATACATGAAAGGAGGGCGCAGGTTCAGCATTTATTTCATCGCCGCTGAACAAAACGGAACCGGGTTTCAGATCCGGTCGACAACAATCGTTTACAAAAGCGACCGCATCCGTTATTGGGTTAGTTGCACCTGCATGATCTGCAGGAACTCCCCGTCCTGCGAAGGCTGGTATTGATTAAACAGCATACGGCTGTTATCCGGCGCGAATGAGGGTGCGCCAACTATTTTTTGATCCCCGGGATGACTAAAGGTCAGCTGACGTGTTTTATGATGTTCCAGGTCCTGTATATAAATGTTATTACCGGATACATAAGCCACCTGCGTTCCGGTGTGGTCCAGGTTAAAGGAATAATCGATGGGCAACGGATTGCTGGTCAGGTAGGTGATCGCTCCATTGTTTACCGTGCAGCGGATCAGCTGGCTGATCCCTTTTTCGTCCGGGGCCAACGCATAGATATACCGGCCATCCGGTGATGACCGGAGCCAGTGTCTTACGGAAGACAATCCCTTTATGCTCCGGGAAACCCTTCGCACGCTGATCCCTTTGGGAACACGGGGCCGTTCTCCTCGTCTGCCTACGGCAGTGGCATCATTAAGTATGGCAGCAGGATCAAGGTCGGCAATAAAGATCTCCGTAATGGTTTGGCCTTTCTCATTTTTGGTGTTTCCCTGGAAGGCGATCGCATGGGGAACTTTTTGTCCTTTGTTGTTACGATAGCCGCTGTTGCCTACCCAGCATTCATCAAAGGCTTTGCTGATCTCATCCGATCCGGGACGCGGATCCCGGACTACAGTAGCCGCTACTGCTGCATAGCAGCGCCCGCTGTTATTTCCGGCAACTGAATCTACCAGAACAGGCCGGCCCGTATCCAGCATTACACCGATGGTCCGCAGATCAGGATCCACCAGTTCATCATTATACGTAAAGCTGATCATGCTGCCATCCCCGCTCCAGCAATGGGAATGTGTTCCGCCTCTTAAAGCGCCCGGTGTATAGGGTGCCGTAATATCGCGGGCGTCCATGAACAATGGCAGCAAAGGGCGCTCCAGATCGATAGCCACACCGGTTCTCCGGGAAGGATTGTAGGGTTTTTCCTTATCCGCGTCTGCAAGACCATGGATAAACACTACCCGGTCCGTTACCGGGCTGAAGGAAGCGGCTCCGACACCGGGCCCGTACGGAGTAGGATGCGCCGTCTGATAGATTATTTTTTCTTCACCGGTATACAGGTTTACAATCCCGATAACGGAGGTTTCCCCGATCCTGGTATCATCATTCCTCCCGTCGAAAACGACCCACTGTCCGTCCTTTGAAAATACGCCGTTGTGATGCAGGGTATGGCCCTGTTTGCTATGGGTCAGTTGCACGGGTGTTTCACCGGAATATTGCGGGGTGCCACAACGGGTCAGGTTCATAAACAAAAAAATGTTGAAGAAGATCAAAAATAATAAACGGCAGCACATCTATGATCATTTCAGTTTCCGGAATCCGGAGATCCGGTGGAAGGTAAGAAAATTGGCATCGTGGTTATTGTGGGCATCTGCCGTTCCGTCAAAATAAGCGGTTCTTGAGAGCAGCAGGATATCGTTGCCTTCCACCCGCCAGTCTACATACTGAAACCCATGTTTGAGTACATCATCGTGCTCCAGTATCACTTTTACATCTTTCCAGTGCACCAGGTCCTCCGACCGGCGAAGCATCAGCACATTCCTGAAAGAGGCCGGGTTTCTGTCGGGATAAGCCGCCCGGTATTTCTCCGGGATCGAATTGGAGAACGTCCAGTAAGCGCGGGAAACGCTGTCGTAACGGATCACAAACTTTTTACTTCCCCCGTCAAAGGGAATAAATCCTTCTGCCGGATCAAAGCTGAGTGTTTTGCCATCCGGCGCTATTGCCACCATCGCGGCTTTTTCATCAAAGCTTTTCTTATTATCCACCCGGAGCATATCCCACATCCGGTGCTGCTTATCCACTACAAAGTTCCCTTCCAGCCACCCGCCGAAATTCCCGCCCAGGTAGGTACTGTCGTAATACATTACAGAGGAAGCCTGCCAGGATGTTGCTTTCAGCAGGTCCGCATCCACCGGTGCCGACAGCACCATTGCGCCATAACGCTTTCCCCACTGCAGCACCGGGCCATGTGCGGTTTCCATCGGGCGCCACAGCCGGCCATTGTATTCCACAACCGGCATTGGTGCGCAATGGAACATCCCCTGCAACAACAGCCCGTTCCCTGCTCCGGTAGGTTGGGTCCACGTGCTGCCTCCGTCTTCCGAGCGGCGTATCAATACCGTGCCGTGGTGCCGGTCCGGCCCCAATAAATAAAGCGCCCCCCTGTGCACAAACAGGCTCGACCAGAAAGCACCGGTCACTTCGCTGACCTGCTTCCAGGTGCGTCCTTTATCGGATGAACGGAAGATCCGGGTAACGGCCTGCACAAACTCCGAACTATTCGGACCAAACAGATCATGCGAAGCTATATAGTCCCCGTTGGGAAGTACAGCCAGACTTGGCGATCCGATATATTGTCCGCCTGAAGCCGGAAGATGCGCCACAACAGTGCCGGGAACGTTTTTAAACGCCTGGGCCCGGGCACCGGCTGCTATCAGCAAATTCAGAAAAAGTATCCCTGCAAATAATCTCATATAATATCTTTTAGTATTCATATCCTGTCCTTCTAACCAATGCCGTTTTAGTATCCTTCATTCTGGATCAGCAACGGATCCGAATCCATCACCACCTGGGGGATCGGAAAATAAACATGAAACGGCTGGGCATTTGTTTTTCCGCGCTGCCGTGCACCGGATATAAATTTGTCCATCCGTATCAGGTCCATTCTTCGCTGTCCTTCTGAAAAGAATTCCCATCCCCTTTCAGCCAGTATATGATCCCGAAGGCTTTCTTTAGTGGGATAGTCCGTCAGCAGAAGGTTCTTCAAACCCGCCCTTGTGCGCACCTGGTTAATCAGGCCCAATGCCGCCTGGGCAGGACCGTTTAATTCATTGAGTGCTTCCGCCCTTGCCAGGAGGATATCCGCATAACGGATCTCCGGGATATCATTCCCATGAGAAGCCCCCATGGCATTGGGATCCGGAAGGTATTTAAAAGACCGGATATTATCGCTGCCAAGCAATGATATTGTCTGTCCTGATGTATTGATATAGTATGTAACCAGCAGGCTCCGCCGTTTATCCCCCGGCTCAAAGGAATTATAAAAAGCATCATAAATCCTGAACTCATTGGGCCAGTTCACATAGGTGGAAAGGAATTTGACCCCAAGGGACGGCGCTTCTGAAAAATTATCCGGGAATGCTGTGTTCATCCAGCTGTTGGCAGTAGCACGGTCGCTGCTGGCCAGGGCCGGCCGTACCCAGATATATTCTTTGTTGCGTTCATTGGCCACACTGAACAGCTGCTGATAATCGTTGAAAAGTGCATAATCAAACCCGCTTATGATCTGGTCCGCTATATCCGCGCATTTCTGCCATTGTTTTGTATTCAGGTAGAATTTGCAAAGGAAGCCCAGCGCAGCGGCCCTGTGTGCCCGCCCGTAAGCCAGCTTCCCACCCGGGTCCGGCAGCGCAGCCGCTACAGCCGAAAGTTCCGATTCGATAAATGCTTTCATCTCATCGTCCGTGGCCCTTTTTAACTGCAGTTCTTTGGTGGTTTCTGTCCGCAGCGGTACAGGGCCAAAGAAAAAATAGAGCTTGTAATAACTGATTGCCCGGAGAAAACGGAATTCCGCCGTATAGGAGGCTTTTGCCGGGTCTGAAATGGGAACCGTCCCGATATTATTCAATAACAGATTGGCATCACGGATGGCCTGGTAAGGCGCATCCCAGTTGTTACCGATAAAATCGATCGTGGGATCCCAGCTGAAATTGATAAAGTTCCGGGCGTCGCGTTCCACATTATCTCCCGACTGGTACAGGATATCCGTGGTCCATTCCTGAGGAGCTATTACATAAATAGAATTATTGGTATTCATATTGGCCGCACGGGCGTAGGCATCGTTCAGCAATGCTTTTATCCCGTCTTCCGTATTCAGGAAATTATCGGGGGCCAGCTGTGAATAGATTTTCTCTTCCAGGAATTTTTTACAGGAAGAAAAAGACAACAGTGCAAAACCTAATACCGCAATATAAATTCGTCTTTTCTGTATCATAACTTTAGGTTTTTAAATTTTAAAGATCGATGGTTACTCCGGCCAGGAAGGTCTTGGATGAAGGATAGGCATTCCAGTCGATCCGGAAATTGGCGCCCCCGTACGGGTTCAGCGCCGGGTCGTATCCCGTGTAGTCGGTAAGCGTCCAGATGTTCTGGGCAGAGAGGTAAACCGTTGCACCCTTTATCACACCTTTCTTCAGCGGTACAGCATAACTCAGCCGGATCGTATTCAGCCGCAGGTAGGAAGCATCTTCCACCGTATAGGAGTTAACGGTCTTTTGTCCCTGCGCATTGGGCGTCACAAAAGACGGGTATACGTTGGAAGGATTGGATTCCGTCCATCTGTTCAACAGGGGCTCCGCCAGCCGGTTCCGTTTCAGGTTCGCCGGGAAATAGGTATCCACCATATTATTGTTCAGCATGGACACTCCTTTTACCCCTTCGAGAAAAACATAGAGCTGGAAATTCTTGTAGCCGAAATTACTGGTAAACGAGCCCATCAGATCCGGGAAGGATTTCCCGATGATCACCCGGTCATCCGCATTTACTACCTGGTCTCCGTTGATATCGCGGAACCGGAGATCCCCGGGTTTTACGTTGTCTTTCGTCTTTGAAAAATCATCGTTCTGCTGCCAGACCCCGTCGATGATATACCCATAGAATGCGTTCACCGGCTGGCCTACCTCGGTTATGGCGATCTGGGAAGTAGAGCCCGCACTACCCGAAATGATATTGGAAATACCGGCCAGATCCAACACCCGGTTCTTTAGTGTATTAAAGGAGGCATTGGCGTTCCAGGTAAAGGGGCCGGTAAGAATATCTCCTGACAGCATGATCTCAACCCCGGTATTGCGCATACTCCCTGCATTACTCAGCATCGTCGCAAAACCCGTTGAACGCGGAACGGGCAGGCTCAGCAACATATCCCTCGTGGTTTTTGAATACCATTCCAGGCTTCCCGACAGGCGGTTCCCGAACAATCCGAAATCAACGCCAATATTCAGCTGCTCCGCGGTTTCCCATTTCAGATCCGGGTTGGCGATCCTTGAAGGCGTAAGCGATGTTACCTGCACGCCATCAAATACCGTTTTCAGACCGGTACCAAATGTAGACATCGACTGGTAGTTCCCGATCTCCTGGTTGCCGGTACGCCCCCAGCTGGCCCTTAGCTTCAGGTTCGTTATTTCAGATACATCGCTCAAAAAGGATTCTTCATTTATTTTCCATCCCAGCGCTACCGAAGGAAAATACCCGAACTTATTGTTCGCTCCGAATCTTGAAGAGCCATCGATCCGCATCGTTCCCGTTAAGAGGTATTTATTATGCAGCACATAATTAACACGTCCCAGGTAGGAAAGCAGGCTGTTCTCGCTTTTGCTGCTGGAATTCACGGCAGCTGCCGGGTTGCCCAGCCCCAGGTTATCGGTGCCGACGGCATCTGAAGGAAACCCTCTGCCTTCAGCGGTTGATGCATTCTCTACAAACCGCTGCCCCGTCATACCCACTACTGCATTGATGGAACTGTTCTTCAGATCTTTTTTATAATTCAGGGTCCCTTCCACCAGGTAGTTGCTGTTCTTACCGTTTAAGATGCTGGCGATACCACCTGCTGCGGCACCGTCGATCGTTAAGCGCCCGACGTAGGTATCCCGGCGCTGGTTCACTACATCTCCTCCGATATTCAGTCTGGCAGACAGGCCTTTCAGTATAGTGTATTCACCATACATAGTACCAAAGGTCCGGTACAGATCAGAGACCGCCGTTTTCCCGTTTGCAATAGCAAGCGGGTTATCGATATTCATGTCTTTTGACAACGTATACTTTCCCTGTTCATCATAGATGGACAAGGTCGGATCATAATTCATAGCGGCATAGATGATCCCTGCACGCTCATTCAGATCCATACCATTTGGCACATACCGGTCCTTTACATAGCCGGTGCTTACATTGATGCCCATTTTAAATTTCTCCGATGCCCGGTGCTCCAGGTTCACGCGGGCCGTGTAGCGTTTGTTATTCGAACGGATCAGTATTCCGTCCTGGTCATAATAATTCAGCGAGGCCATAAAGGAGGTCTTTTCATTACCGCCCGAAAGCGAAAGATTATGATTCTGGATACCCGCATTACGGTGATACGCCTGTTCCAGCCAGTCGGTGCCGTTCCCGGCGATCTCCTGCACTTTCTGGGAGCTGCTTCCGCCCCCTTCATCGATGATCGCGTTGATGACGTCTTTGTATTGCACCGGATTGAGCAGCTCAATCTTATGCGCCACGTTCTGAATGCCTGCATAAACATCATAGGTTACTTTTAAAGCACCCGATTTACCGCTTTTTGTCGTGATCA
The DNA here is from genome assembly GCF_020034665.1 of Niabella beijingensis. Classification (NCBI taxonomy): domain Bacteria; kingdom Pseudomonadati; phylum Bacteroidota; class Chitinophagia; order Chitinophagales; family Chitinophagaceae; genus Niabella; species Niabella beijingensis. Next base: position 1,830,467 of record NZ_JAIQDI010000002.1, read on the forward strand.
GTACCACGCCGTTTGCTCCGCGCGATCCGTAAATAGCCGTAGCTGAGGCATCTTTTAAGATCTCGATGGAAGCGATATCATTCGGATTAATGGAATTCAGCGGATTCCGGGGTGTTTTCATCCCCGTAAAATTGGTGCCGGATCCGCTCACTGCCGACGAGTTGTCGAGCGGCAACCCATCCACCACATATAAGGGACTGTTACCACCATTAATGGATCCCACACCGCGGATATTAACAGAGATCCCGCCTCCGGGCTCGCCGCTGTTCTGCACCACCTGCACACCGGCCGCCTTTCCCGCTATCAGCTGGTCGGCCGAGGTGATGGCGCCCTTATTGAAATCCTTTGGCGATAAGGCGATGACGGCACCTGTCAGGTCTTTTTTCTTTACGGTTCCGTATCCGACCACCACCACTTCATCCAGCTTATCGTCAACCGGATCCAGGAGCACCATGCCCCCACTGCTTTGCAGCTGCGCTGCTTCTACTTCTTTGTCAAGATATCCGACATGAGAAAACAGCAGCATCTCATGGGATGCAGCGGTGATCGAGTAGAACCCTTTATCATCAGAAGCGGTTACGCGGTCAGTTCCTTTTACGCGGACGGTAGTGGCGGAAAGACCGGTATTTTCCGCATCCTTTACCTGGCCTTTGATCTCCGCCGGTCCGTTTTGTGCAGTTGTTTTTATACTCCCGCAGGGGATAATAAATAACAGGAACAAAAAATACTTTAATAAAAAATAATTCACTTTCATATGGACATGCTCATTTTAAGTACAGGGTTGCCAGCGCGCAATCATCCTGCCTGTGCAGGGCAAATAGCTGATCGCTTATGACAATGCAAACGCTGCGGTAATCAATACATCAAATTTATAGCAGGTTCTCCGTCGTTACTTATAGGCTATTATCCCAAGTTTATACAATCTTAGCCTTTTCGTTCTGATGCTATTTACCGGGTATTGTTTTTGAAAAAAAAGAACATGGAGCCACTGCAGAGTGCAGATCTGCGGGGGTATTCTTTAACCCTTGTCCGCGTGCGGCGCTGCCGGGGACCACACGGGCAAACGGGCAATAGCTGCAAAAATAATAATGAGCGCAGCAGGTTGATGTATGCAACGCTACCCGCAACGCGGTAATCATTTTGCCGCCGGGTATGGTTTCTAAAAAACAGGATTGGCCGGCACCGGGATATGTTACATTACCAGACCGGTCAGCAAGTGACTGACCGCCCCGATCAGACCGGCATCTTCCCAAAGCGCTGCGATCCTGATCGAAACATCCGTGCGCTGCTGCTGAAGAAGTTGCTGCAGGGAAGGAAGGAACAACAGATGGGCGCGTGCGATGTTACCTCCGAGAATGACGGTTTTTGTCTTATGTTTTCTGAGCTGCGCTGCCAGGAAACTGCCCAGGTTCGCTCCGAATTCGGAGAAAACGGTCTCCACGCGGCCGTCGGCTTCCGCCTCTTTTGCGATCTCCCGGACATTGCGCGCTTCCTTACCGGTCAGTTCAAAATAACGCTGCCGGAACCACTGCGCAGATAAGTATTCTTCCGCGATCGTTTCTTTAAAAGGGCTTTGCCACAGGCCGGCATCTTTTACTTTTCCCTGTATCGCAACCGCACTGCCCAGACCGGTGCCGATGGTAAGTCCTAATGCTGTTTCAAGCCCCTTTCCCGCCCCGTTTATCATTTCACCCTTCAGCTGGCATTCCGCATCATTGGTAAACACGATCCCTTTTGGGAGAATACCTAAACGGCCGGCCAGCTCTTTTTTAATATTGACCTGATACAGCGCTTCGAACTTATGTTGTCCCCTTATATAGGAGATGCCTTTTTCATAATCAAATGGCCCGGGCATGGCCACACCGATCTTACCAACAGGCTGATCCGCAGCTGCAAAACAGTTGACGATCGTACCGGCCCACGCTTCCAGTAATGTTGTTGCTGTTGCAGCCGCATCAACCATTCTCCGGGTTCTGGTAGTTGCAATGATCGTTTTTGTGAAAGGATCGATCAGGGCTGCTGTGATATGCGAACCACCAATATCTACTCCTGCTACCAATTTACGTTTCATAATTCTGTAAATCCTGCTAAAACCAAGAAATGCCGCATCTAGTTCGTGTGGATACGGATCTCAGCTCCGTTCACAAAACAATCGTGGCCTACAAAATAATCATGTGCGGTACCCTTATCCACCGTGACCTTGCGAAGCCTGCGGCCGGTGCCCGACTTTTTAATGATCAGTGACTTTCCGTTCTCCTGCCGCCACTTTACTTCATCAAACAAAGGTACCGTAACGATGTATTCCGGATCGGATGCCGAGAAAGCATAAAGCCCGAGTGCATTCCAGACATACCAGGCAGACATTTCCCCCGCATCATCCATCCCACTCAAACCAAGTCCTTCTTTCCCGATACCATAAAGCTCGTTCAGAATGCGGTCGATGATCTTTTGGGATTTTTCCGGTTTCCCTATAAAATAATACGCATAGGGCGCTTCATGGTCCGGCTGGTTGCCATGGCAATACTGCCCGATCATCGTCTCCACATTACGCGCAATATATGTTGGATTCCAGGGTAGCGTAAAGAATGAATCGAGTTTTTCTTCAAACGGTTTTTCACCACCGTACAGGCCGATCAGTCCCTGCATATCATGCGGTACGTAGAAGGATAATTGCCAGGCATTCGCCTCGCGGTACATGTATTCATAATAAGGATACTCCGGGTTAAAATTCTTTACCCATTGCCCGTTTTCCAGTTTTCCTCTCATAAACCGGGTGGTGGGATCAAATACATTCCGGTAATTTCCCGAGCGCCGCAGCAATTCTTTATAATGCGCGCTATCCCCCAATGCCTTTGCCAGCAATGCAAGCGAGTAATCATCATAGGCGTATTCCAGTGTTTTTGAAACACCTGCTTTCGCCTTTGTTTCTACATGCGGGGCAGCGATATCCTCTTCGGATACATAGCCCCGCTCCATATACTCTTTTATATAAGGACGGGTACCTCCTTCCACCGTAGCGTTCCGCAACAGCAGCCGGTAGACATCCTTCACATCGAAGTTCCTGATCCCTCTCAGATAAGCGCCCGTAATGGTAGAAGCTGCATGGTCTCCATGAAAGAATGTAGGGATAAAACCGGTCTTATCCCCGATATCTTTTAACGACCGGATCACATCCAGTGCCACATCCGGAGAAACAATACTCAGCAACACATCTTTGTTACGATAGGTATCCCATAAAGAAGGAATGGTGTAATAATTGAAGGCAGCTTTTACCACCTGTTTTTTTACATCGGTATACTCCCCGTTCACGTCACTGCGCAATGCCGGCCATAACAGCGACCGGTAAAGACTGGAATAGAACAGCTGCCGTTGTTTTTCGGTTCCGCCCTTCACCTGTATGGCGGATAATTTTTTTTCCCATACAGCTGCACCTGTTTTACGGATGGCATCGAATGACTGCTGGCCGATCTCCTGTTCCAGGTTCTCCCGGGCATTCTCCGTACTTACAAATGACAAGCCGATCCGGAGTTCCACCGGGGTTTTATCTCCATCGGCCACATCAACGATGGCCCTGCCTTCAGCTGCTCCTTCCATTATTTTCTGCAGTCCGGCTATTTTTTTATTTAACACTGCGTAAAAATAAATCTTATCGCCGCCGGCTACCTGATACCCTTTTACCGTCGATGGGTCCACCTGGTCGATCATCCAGCCGGTTACCCGGTTATTGGCCCTGGCGAGGTCGAAAAGGATCTTCCGGTTTACATTATTGCCATATTCATACCGGTGATAGCCGCATCTTAATGTAGAGGTAAGCTGCACATTGATTTTGTAATCTTCAAGATATACCTGGTAGTAAGCCGGAGAAGCAGACTCCCGGCCGTGTGAAAAACGGGATACGTGGGTCCTATCATCCCCGGTACCGGAAAATGGAAGCACCGGGATATTACACAGGTTCCAGTGGCCTTTATTCGTATGTGTAAAGCCATAGATAAGCGTATCTTCATATTCATATCCGGCGCCCGAACCATATTCCGTTATGGGACTTAGCTGTACCATGGCATTGGGCAGGGAAGAGCCGGGGAATACGAGGCCCGACCAGGGCCGCCAGCCATCCGGTAACCGGTATCCGAGAATAGCGGAATCTGTTACCGGTGTTGTTCCGATGAAGGGATTTACATACTTACCAAAAGATGTCGTTTCCTGGGCCTCCGATACCTTCCCGGATGATAGCAATAGCAGAACTAAAAGAAAGCGCTTTCTGAACATGGTTCACCACATTTTAATTTAACAGATCTCACTGTTTATCCCGTACACATCTGAAACCGGTATGCTCCAGACCCGTGTCGGGGCTGCTTTTCATCCGGCGTGCCACACGGTAACCACTGCAATAACTGTCATTGCACAGGAAGCTGCCGCCTCTGAGACTACGTTTAAGCGTATACGGTTCTTGCGGATCATAGGATTTTTCAGGGCCCTGGGGATTTACCGTCAGCTTACCTGCAAGTTGTTTGTAATAATCATGATGATACAGATCGTTGCACCATTCCCATACGTTGCCGGCCATATCATACAACCCGTATCCGTTAGGGGCATACGTTTTAACCGGGGCGAGTGTCAGGTATCCGTCTTTTTTTTCATTCAGATAGGGAAATTTGCCTTCCCAGGAATTGGCCTTCGGTGTGCCGGTATTCACGTGCTCGTTTCCCCAGGGATAGATATTATTCGTCAGCCCGCCCCTTGCTGCAAACTCCCATTCTGCTTCTGTGGGCAATCGTTTGCCGGCCCATTTGCAATAAGCCCGGGCGTCATCCCAGCTTACCTGTACCACAGGAAAATGGTCCTTTCCTTCTATGGTGCTGCCCGGCCCCTCCGGATGCTTCCAGTCGGCTCCCTTTACCCAGCTCCACCATTGACTGTAATCAGAAAGATCCACCGGCCCCGCAGCAGGCTTAAACACCAGCGATGCTGCAATGAGCATACTATCCGGAGGCCGCGGCGTTCCCGGAGGAAGCGTTTTTTCGATCTCTTCCCAATCCGGTTTTCGCTCGGCGGTTGTAATATAACCGGTAGCTTCCACAAATTTCCGGAACTGGGCGTTGGTTACTTCAGTAACATCCATGTAAAATGGTGCTACCTGTACCTTATGCTTCGGATATTCATCTTCTGAAGCCTGGTTGTTATCACCTCCCATATCAAAAACGCCTCCCGGTATCAATACCATTCCGGTTACAGAGGTATCTCCGCCAAAAGAAACATCCGAGGAGTCCTGTACACCGAACCGGGCAGGCACTTTCATACAGGAATGGGCCGTGTCCCTTTCTGCATCCTTGTTTTCGCTGTTGTTGCTCTTGCAGGAAAATACTGCTGCTGTAATAAATGTACCCGTTACGATATATCTTGATAAAATCATCTTTTTCATATCCTTCTTTTTCCCGGCCATTTACTGTGCGTTCCGCCTGTGGCCATTCTCTTTCATCATCTTCCGGTATCTTATAGCGTTCCTCTTCATCGCTGCCCGTCACCGGAACCCCGGTGGCACGAAAGATACTTTTATTATTTTACAATAGCATAAGGGAGGGAAGTAATTTTTACCTCCGCTATGCAGGCAACTCCTCCTGTACACCGGCGGCTTCGCTCCTGAATAAGCTGGTGCCCCACCTGTTGTCAATCCTCCAACGCCGAATGGATCTTTTTAAGCGTTGCCACGGGGATCTTGATCACCTTCCGGTCATAGGTCATCAGTCCGTTTACCTCGCCTTCCACGTCGGTTGTTTGTGTATACACGGCTGCTGACAGTCCTTTGTTCTTTTTCATATCCACTATCTGGTCGAATTTATGCTGATAATTTTTCAGCAGTTCTTCTGCTGACTGATAGGTTTGGTAACCCCAGTTGCGCATATCTGGGTTCCATAAATGCCCCTGTACGGGATACCCGATCCCTCCGAACTCCCCGATCACACTGGCCCGCTCAACGGGTGGCGGTGGCAGGTCCAGAGTCGTCTGGTAAGTGTGTATATCGTGCAGATCGCCCGCCGGACGCAGGGCCCAGCCGCTCACCGCATTTACCAGCCGGGAGGGATCCAGTGCCTTAATGGTATTTGCCAACCGGATCGTGGCGTATTGTCCCCAGCCTTCGTTGAGGGGCACCCAGGTTACGATGCTTGCTGCGTTATAATGCTGATCGATCATACGTCTCAGCTCCCATTCAAACTGTGCAGCACTTTCCGCATCCCGGTATAGATCCGGACCGTTTTTGGGAACATGCTGCAGATGAAACGGCTTGCGGTCCTGCACTGCGGCTTCCACAGCCATACCCGAAGGCATGTCCTGCCACACCAGCATACCGGCCTTATCGCAATGGTAATACCACAGATCCGGTTCCACTTTTATGTGTTTGCGGATCATATTAAAACCCATTTCCTTGGTCTTTATGATATCAAATACCATGGCTTCCTCTGAAGGCGGTGTATGAAGCCCGTCGGGCCACCAGCCCTGATCCAGTGTTCCGTACTGGAAGATGGATTTATTATTCAGGAAGGTATATTTTAAGCCATTCACTGTTCCGATGCTTATTTTCCGCATGCCGAAATAGCTGTCGATTTCATCCAGCGCGGCGCCATTCTTATCCAGCAGCGTTACGTGCAGGTCGTAAAGAAAAGGATCGTCGGGAGACCAGAGCCGGGCATTTTCTATTGCGATCTCGGTTTCCCTGTTTAGCACCGCTGTTGCCGTTGCTATTTTATGGCCGCCATTCTGTATACTGATGGTTGCTTTATAAGCGGGTCGCAGCGGCCGGTTGGATACGGGTATGATCTTAACGGTTCCCTTGTCGATATCCGGAACGATCCGCAGTTCACTGACCCAGGCTTCCATGGGAACTGCCTCCAGCCATACGGTTTGCCAGATCCCGCTTACAGGCGTATACCAGATCCCCTGCTGTTGCAGCTGTTGTTTTCCTCTTGCCTGTGTTCCGGAGCTGGAAGGATCATCCACTGCCACCACCACTTCCTGCCTGCCGGGTTTCAGGTACGCTGTGATATCAAAAGAAAAGCGGTCGTAAGCACCTTTGTGCGATCCGACAAGTACACCGTTGACCCAGACCGCCGCTTCCCAGTCTACCGCATCAAAGTTCAGCAGGATATTTTTCCCGTTCCAGTTGGCAGGTAATGTGAATTGCTTCCGGTAATAAAGACGGTTGTCCGGAAGAAAATTTTTCTTTACCCCGGACAGTGCCGACTCCACGCAGAAAGGCACCAGTATCTTTCCCTGGTAGGCAGCCGGTACCGGTTTATTTTTAGCGGTAAGGGTGTAATCCCATAGCCCATTCAGGTTCATCCATTCTTTCCGTTTCAGCTGCGGGCGCGGATATTGCTGCCACACATTCCGGGGAGTCACTTTCTTTGCCCATTCGGTCACCAGTGAATGAGGCTGCATCTTCCACTGCTGTGCTTTTGCTGTAAAAACAGTGGCAAATAAAAAATACCCGATAATAAAACAACATCTCCGCATAGCTGATAAATAAGTATAAATTTTAAAGGAATGGTATTTTATGAGGAGGCCCCTTTTCCTGAAGCGGGTTCGGGCGTCCATACTATCTGTTGCCTGCCTGTGCTCCGTGCCATATTCACCTGCCGGTCAGCAGCAAACGGCGGTACAGGCATACTGTTGCACAGGATATAATACCTTTTATAAATTCTTCTTTCTTTTAATGGGTTTATCCATTGCTGCACCGGTATCGCCCTGCTCTTTCATCCACTTCAGCAATTCCGATTGATAACTGCGGATCTGTTCCCCGTACTGCGCCTGTCCGGCAAGATTGTTCAACTCATAGGGATCGGCTTTAAGGTCATAGAACTCCAGGGCCGGACGGTGCGCGATGCGTTCCACCAGTTTTTGATCTGCCGCGCTGTGTGCAGCTTTGGCCACCCAGGTGGTCCATGCAAGCTCTTCCCGTTTGGTATTCATCATGTATTTGATGTAATAGGCAGAATCGGGCCGCAGGTTCATGATCAGCTTGTACTGATGATCCCGGATACTCCGGATGGGATAGGCCGGTCCTTCGGGTATGTTGTTATGAATGCCATAAGCAACGCTGCGGTGCTCCGCGGTCTTAGCTTCCAGTACCTGTTTAAAGCTTCTGCCATCCAGGCTTTTAACGGGGCTGCCGCCTGCGATATCAATCAGTGTGGGTGTTATATCTTCATACTGCACGATAGCATCTGTTTCTGAAGCAGGCTTTACCACACCGGGCCATCGTACGATCATCGAGCTTTTCTGTCCATTGTCAAAGAGGTTCCATTTTCCACCGGGAAACTGTGGTCCCTGTTCTCCCAGAAAAATGACTATGGTATTTTTATCTTCACCCGTCTCTTTCAGCAGGTTCAGCACATCGCCTACCTCATCGTCCAGTCGCCGCACTTCCGCCAGGTATTTGCAGAACTGTTTCCGGGTTAGATCTGTATCCACCCAATGCGCCGGCAGCTTCAGTTGTTTGGGATCAAACGCATCCGGATCCCCTACCGTCCAGGGTGCATGCGGGTTGATGCTCATTACAAACAGGCAATAAGGTTGCTGCTGCCGGATGTATTGCTTTATACTGTCGAGAAAATATGCATTTGTCGGTGATACGCAATTGGGTTCAAACCCGGGAATGATATCAAACGGAAAAACAGTGACGGGTTTTGTAACATGGTTCTTACCGGTAAGTCCCACGCGGTAGCCGGCCGACTTCAGATAGTGACACACACTTTTCAGGTCGTTATACACTGGCTTATGGTTCTGGTAAGCGCCATGATGTGCCGGGTATAAGCCCGTGAAGAGGGACGCCCTTGTAGGCACGCACATGGCCTCAGAAGCGATAATGGCATTGAACTTCAATCCTTCTTCCGCCAGCCGGTCGATGTTCTTTGTTTTCAGGTTCACACCTCCGTAACAACTCAGTTGCCGGGAGTCGAGATCATCGGCCATGATGATAATGATATTGGGTTTCCGGTCTTTTTCACCCGGGGGAACTGCCGCGTGAACAGTAACCGTACTGAAAAACATTGCAGTCAGTGGCAATGCCTGTAAAACGTTCTTTAGAGATAACAACATAATCGTTTGTATGCTTTTAATAAATGACGGTCGCTTCCGGCCGCGGATAGTGATCCAATCCGGCAGCCGGGCTATTTCGGCTATCGCTTCGGAAGCACATGATGCTGCGCTGCCCATTCATCCCACATACCGGAAAGGTCTTTTACCTTATCCGGGTACTGCGCTGCCAGGTCGTTGATCTCCGCCGCATCACTGATCATATTATACAGGCTCCATTTCCGGGTACCTTTCGGCATTACCAGTTTCCATTCATTCTGGCGCACATATCTGCTGCCTTCGTGTTCGTTAAACAACAGATCATGCCCCCGGTTTTTGCCGCCTTTCAGTGCTGCTGCAAAGCTTACACCGGCAAGCGGCAGCACCTGGTTGCCATTATATGTTTCTGGATAGGACGCACCCGCCAGCTCTATAAACGTAGCCATAAAATCCATTACATGCCCCACCATATCCACCTTGCCGCCCTTATTCTTTATTCCTTTTGGCCAGTACACGATGGTGGGGGTACGGATGCCGCCTTCTGTCGACTGTGACTTCCACAACCGGTAAGGTGTGTTGGCTACATTCGCCCAATCGGGCCCGATGGAGAAGAAGGTGGTTTGCGGACCCGGCAGCACGCTTTTATCCGTATTGTAGGCCACTTTTTGTCCGTTGCGGGTTGCACCGGGCCGGTCAAAACCCGGGCCATACCGCTCGCACAGCTCGGCGCTGGCACCATTGTCACTCAAAAAAACAATAATGGTATTGTCCAGTGTCCCGGTTTCCTTTAGGGTGGCAATGATCCTGCCGATGCCCTGATCCATACGGTCTACCATTGCCGCATGCACCGCCATTGCCCGTGCATCCCACTCCTTGTTGGGATTGGCCTCCCAGCTTGTCTCCGCCGGATGTCTCGGAGACAGTTTTGTTACATTGGGATCGATCAGCCCCAGCTCCACCATACGTTTGTAACGCTGTTCCCGTATAGCTTCCCAGCCCTTTGTATACCTATCTTTATATTTTTCGATGTCCTCCGGCAACGCCTGAAGCGGCCAGTGCGGTGCATTCTGCGCCACATATAAAAAGAAGGGCTGGTCGCCCCTGCTGAACTCCCGTATATATCCCGAGGCTTTTTCATTGATCGCATCTGTATGATAATATCCTTTGGGAATATTGGTAACCGGCTTGGTGCCTTCAACCAGACTGAAAGGATCAAAATAATCCACAACCCCCCAGATCGTTCCGTAAAATTTCTCAAACCCGCGGCTGGTAGGATACTGGTCGATTGGGGAAAACAGCGGATGCTGCTCCTGGTGGCTCAGCCATTTCAGCTGTGCGGCTTCCGTTGACTGGCTAACAGTGTTCGATACATGCCATTTGCCGGACATCGCAGTCCTGTAGCCGGCCTGTTTCAGCACTTCTGCTATGGTAACCGTATTTTTACCGAGATGGCCTTTGTAGGCCTGATCATCTTTGTGGGCCGTCATGGCACCGATACCGGCATCATGATTGTAAAGACCGGTAAGCAACGAAGCGCGGGTAGGACAACACCTGGAGATATTATAGAATTGTGTGAACTGCAATCCATTCTTTGCAAGGCCGTCCAGGTTGGGGGTATGGATCTCCCCTCCAAAACACCCCAGATCCGAATACCCGAGATCATCCGCCAGGATCAATATAATATTAGGGCGTTTGTCTTTTTTGGGCTGAGGGCCGGGGCCTGCAAAAGCGGATTGTGCGGCCGTTAAAAAAAATAATAAAAAATATTTATTCATAATTGGCGGTTATCGGTCTGTCAAAAATAATCCGATACAAAATCTGCTGCTGATCATATTCTGTATAGTTTGTCTCAGAGCTCCCGGGTGTTGCGGCAAACCCGGTTATCCGCAGCATTAATCCCCTTCTGCTGCATGACGGGGCTGCCGGCTCAGCGCCTCCATTTCCGTTTGAATGCCTTTATCCCCCTGTTGTTTCATAAATCCATCCAGCTTTGAACGCAGTCCCGTTTTAATATCCGCGTACCGGCTGTCTGCGGCCAGGTTCTTCAATTGCCAGGGATCGCTCACGACATCATACAGTTCTTCTTCCGGCCGCTGCACATACTGCCGGGCCCTTGCCGGGTCGGTATGCAGCCATTGCTGAAACAGCGGCGAATGCGTCACCACATTGGAAAAACGATTGCCTGAATTCAGGTTCCATATGTACAGGTATTTCTCCGTTCTTACCGACCGGTTGGCATAGGCAGCGCTTCCTTTGATGATACCGCGGGTAGTATTCACGCCAAACACATAATCGCGCATATGGGTGCGTTCACCCGTAAGCACGGCTTTAAAGGATGTACCATCAAAACCGGTATCCCCGTTCGCATCGGTGGAGCCGGTATGAATGGCAGCCGGATCGCCTCCTGCAATATCGATCAGCGTGGGCAGTATATCGGTATACTGTACCATCGCGGGGTTCCGGGTTCCCTGCTTTATCCTTCCCGGCCATCGGACAATAAATCCCGAGTGCAGTCCCTGGTCGTATAAGGTCCATTTCGAAAACGGAAAAGAATTTCCCTGCTCTGTTGCAAACAGGACAAGCGTATTGTCTTTTTTTCCGGAGCGTTCAATAATGTCCAGGCAGGTCCCTACCAGACTGTCCAGGTAAGTGATCTCGGCAAAATAATCGGCCATCTTCTCCCGCGTCAGTTTGGTGTCGATCATATTGGGACCCAGCTGCAACTGCGCCGGGTTATAAGCGCTCCGGTTGCCGCGGTTCCAGGGACTGTGCGGCTGATTGCTGGTGAACATCAGGAGAAACGGCTGATCGCCGGACGCTGCGATGTATTCTGCGGCCTTTGACAGATCCACTTCCTGTCCTTTTCCGTCATCATGATCCCGGCCTCCCAGGAAATCGAACGGAAAAGCCGCTTCAGGTCCAAAATGTTTTTTGCCGATCAGCGCCGTGCGGTATCCCAGCTCCTGCAGGTACACCGGCAGGGTTTTAATGCCCTTATAAATCTCGCTGTGATTGGGATAAGCGCCGTTGCGCACCGGTCCGAGCCCGGTAAGCAGGTTCTGCCGCGTCGGTGCACAAACAGGCACCACGTTATACATATTATCCAGGCAGAGTCCTTCTTCCGCCAGCCGTGCTATATGTGGTGTACGTACCTGCTTGCTGCCATAAGGACTGATATCCTTCATGGCCAGGTCATCCGCCATAATAAAGACAATATTGGGTTTTACCTTCCCGTCCTGGGCTGTTGTGGCTGTGGCTGCCAGCATCAGTAACAGCCAAATCATCGTGCGTATCTGCATCTTGTTTGTTTTTATTCTGATCCGCTGTCCGGAGGAAACTGCTGTACCTCGTCAGGCCCTGGTGCAACATAATCCGCATCCTTTGCCCTGATCCGGATATCTCCACTCTTCAGCACCGTTACCTCCAGCGGAACCAAAGTGATCCCCTGCCTGTTGATCGTATAAGCATTATCGGCCAGGTTGCGTGTCTGTATGCCATCGCGGTCAAGCGGGGGCACATTGCTGTTATAGAAGGCCGTACACCACCACCGGCCCTCTCTGTCCCTGAAGGGGGTTCCGTGTCCGAGGAAACGCCCTGCAAATTTACGAGGTCCGTAAGGCCCTTTCACGGAGCCCGCCACTGCGTAATAAAGATTATAGGAGCCCCTCCGGCCTTTGTTGGTCGACCATCCGGTACCAAACAATACATATTTGTTCCCGATCTTCAGCACCGTACATCCTTCATGTCCGATGCCCGGCTGACGGGTACCATCCGGCATCTCGCGCAGTGTGGAAGGTTGTATGGCCTGTGGTGGTCCTTTAAACCTGGTCAGGTCCGGAGTGAGCTCCGCGATCTGTGTATTACCCCAGATCAGGTATACCTTACCGTCCGTATCCTGGAATAAAGAAGGGTCGTGCAATTTTGCCGACAGATCGCCCAACGGAAAATCATAAGGCCCGGTGAGCTGGCTGCTTTTCGTAACTGCCAGATTGGACCCGCCTTTAACAGGTCCGGGTGTGGTATGGAGCAGTATCCATTTGCCGTTTACAACATGCAGCTCCGGCGCCCACAAATGCCATTTGGAGGATGGTGTATGCTGAAACGCCTGTGGCCGCTTCTTTGACCAGTATCCATCGGTAAGCCGGAAAGGCTCCCCTGCATATTCCCATGCTGCGAGGTCTTTGCTTTTCCAGACCCGAACGGACCATCCTACCTGGCTGGAATCGCCGAGTCCTACATTGTATTTTGTACCTTCATTCAGCTTCGACGCGGGCAGTTGTGTGGTTCCTGTAAGATAGTAGTAATCATCTGGGCCGAGTACAATATAAGGATCCCGGATCCAGATATCATCCTTTACCAGCACTGCCTTGTCGTGTGATTTTAATGCTGCCCGTATTGCATCTGCCTGTGCCTGCGTCTTTGCTGTGCAGGCCAGCAGCCATCCCAGTATCAGCAGACCCGTCGTTCTCAGATTCATATATTTCCTTACGTTTTTATTTTCGTACTGCTCCCGTTATGGCGGTTACCACATACGGTATCACGGTGTTCCCGACAAATCATTCATCGTGAACCGGAGATCGCTGATGGTTCCGCGGAATGGTTGCAGTTTGCCTGTCAGCGTTTCTCCCTGTATCTTACCGCAGGTCACATATCCGCCGTTGATCTTTGTAAGGTCCTTATCCAGCTTTGTGCTCAGTACCACCTGGTGATCGAATTGTACCTGAAGCGTTCCCTGTGCATCCAGCCGCACCAGCAGTTCGCCCTCGGCAGCCGGCAGAACAATGCTTTCCGATACCCGCCCATCCGGAAGCTGGATACCGATCCGCTGCCCGGATGCATATAACCGGAAATTATTAAAGTAGCTGCACACAACACCTCCTTCCCGGATCCCTTTTAAATAGCCGGTAATGTACAATACATCCGGGTTCCAGATCTTTTTATTAAAGGAAAGATCCGCCGCGCTTTTATTCTGTGCGATCGTATAGCTGTTATTGCTGAACTGCGGCAATGGCCCCTCCAGTATCATTTTTTCAGATTCGCCCTGGCGCTCCAGCTCCTTGTCAAGCAATGATTGCAGGGCTTCAAGTCTGCCGCGGAAATCGGGCACACCGGCCAGGTTCTTAAATTCGGTACGGTCGCTGTTCAGGTCAAACAGTTCTTCCGGAGGGCGGTAACTATAGCGGTTGAGCAGGAATTTTGTTGTTGTATCCGTGGCTGCCTGCGCCACCCAGGAATCGAAATAAAATTCATTGCGTTCCACTTTATCGATATGCGTGATAAAGCGCACACCGGGATGATAATTTTTTATATAATGCCATCCTTCTGCGGTGATCACGGATCGGGCGGGTGTATAATTATACCAGTAATGCGGCTCTACGGAAGTTTCGGCAAATATGTAGCGGTGATGGGTTTGCTTTTTTCCCAGCAGCACTTCCTTAAACGAGATTCCGTCGAGGCCTTTGATCTCCGGGCCTCCGGACAGGTCAACCAGCGTTGGCGTCAGATCCGCCAGCGATACCAGTGCATCCGAGACAGCGCCGGGCCGTGTCTTCCCCGGCCAGCGAACAATTAACGGAACCCTTAGCCCCTGGTCGTACACCGTCCATTTGGCAGCCGGGAACTGGGCTCCCTGATCAGAAAGGAACAGCACAGCAGTGTTATTTTTTTCACCGGATTTATCGAGTGCCTGTAATACGGTGCCCAGCATTTTATCGGCTTCACCAATACTCTGGTAATAGGAAGCGAGCGCGTGACGGGTCTCCCGGGTATCAGCCAGGTATTCCGGCAGCTTCAGCTGCTGCAGATCAAAGTCGCGGTTGGGGAACCAGGGTACATGCGGCACCCAGGGCGCTACGATCAGACAGAGTGGCTGACCGGCATGTGTTTTAAAATGGTCCTCGATCAGATGCACCGTTTCCTGTTTCCGGTCGAGCCGGTTCTCAATCGGCTCATACCGGCCGAACTCCTGACCGATCCGCTCAAAGGGAAAATTCTGCTGCGGAAAAACATCGATCTTGCCGGCAATAACAACGCGGTAGCCCTGCTGCTGCAAAAACTGCGGCAGGTTGCGCGTACCGGCACGCACCGTAAAATGATTCATCTGCGATCCGTTGCGGAACGGGTAAAGTCCCGTGAACATGACGCTTCTCGACGGGGAACACATGGGCGAGGCCGCGTACGCCTTTGTAAACCGCATGCCCTCCGCTGCCAGCCGGTCTATATTCGGGGTCTTTACATCCCTGTTGCCATAACATCCCATATCCTGCTGGTTCAGGTCGTCAGAAATAAAAAGGATCATGTTCGGCCGGTCCTGGCCCATCGTTGTTAAGGTGTACAGCACCTGCAGTACCAACAGGCCAATGGTCCGTTTTAAGCACCGGCCGCGCCGCAATGTGATCGCTGCAATAGTATTGTTCGTTATCATTGTCCGAATTTACCCATCAATCCCCAAACTGCAAATCCTGTACCGCGTATTCTGTCATTCACACGTTGTAAAAAAATAAAAGTTTTCAGCATCCTTTGTAATGGTTGACCGGCCTGTTGTTTTAACGGCTTCTCTGACAGCATGAATCGTTACAGGAGGACCCCTGACCAGTACAAAGTAATTAACGATCGCCGCACCAATCTGATCAAAATCTGGTCAATACATCTCAAATGCGGCAGCAGCCGCTTTGCCACTGTTCAAAAAAGTGTTTTTGAAAATTCTTCCCTGCTTTTAATCTATCTTTGAAACAGGCTGATGAACGGGCCCTTCCGGCCGCTTTCACGGAACAGCAACGATAGCCGGCGTGCCGGTACTTCTGCAAACAGCTGTATCCGGAACAGTAATTAAAACATTCTGAGACCTGACATTGAACCGTATTAAAGATATCCTTCTCACGGGCTTGCTGATGCTTTGTGCCATCACGGCAACCGCTGATTTTTACTATTTCAAACATTATCAGGTCGATGAAGGATTGCTGCACAATAATGTGAATTGCATCTCCCAGGACCGGATGGGATTTATATGGCTGGGGACACGCGGCGGGTTGAACCGGTTTGACGGATATACGTTTAAAAGCTATGTCATCGACCGCAGCAAAACAGGAACCAATTATATCCGCAGCATACGCGAAGATAAAAACGGTATTCTCTGGATCGGAACCGCCTCCGGTATCTATAAATTCACTCCGGATGTCGAAACTTTTGAGCAGGTGGTGGCCTTTCCGGCAGCCAATATCCGGGATATAAGAATTGACAGCCGCAATCATCTCTGGGTCATTGCCAGGGGTACCCTCTATGAATATATACCCCGTACTGCAAAGCTGGTTGACTATAAGCTTGCCGCTACCGCCATCGACATCGATGAAACGGACCGTGTCTGGGTCGTTACACCTTTGAATGAAGTAAAAAAAATAACCCTTTCGGACAATACCATTACGGATCTTGCATTGCCCGGCAGTCAGCAGCCGGAACACAGGAGCATCACCCAGATCAGGTATTTCAACAACAGTTTACTGATCGGCTCGATCCGTGGCCTGTTCCGTTACGATCTTAACACCCGGCAGATGACTCCCGTACTCCGGAAAACCGAAAAGGATGCCGAGATCTTTGTACGGGAGATCTTTATCAGCCCGGAAAAGGAACTCAGTTATATCGCTACGGAATCGGGCCTGTATATTTATAATCTGCGCACTTCACAGATCACCCATTTAAAAAAAACTCCGGGCGATCCTTATTCGCTCAATGATAACGCGGTCTATTCCGTTTATGCCGATTCGAGAAAAGGCGTATGGCTGGGCACTTTCTTCGGGGGGCTCAACTATTTTTCTAAAGAGAACAACCAGTTTGAAAAATATTACCCAATGAATACGCCCGGTTCGATTTCCGGAAACGCCGTACGCGAGATCTGTGAGGATAAGGAAGGAAATATCTGGATCGGTACCGAGGATGCCGGCATCAACATATTTGATAAAACAACCGGGCACTTCCGGCAGATCACCAGTGATGATCCGATGCGGGGTCCCTCTTACCCGAACATACACGGTCTGCTGGTCGATAACAAAAAACTATACATTGGCCCGTTCTTTCATGGACTGGAAGTAATGGACCTGGTTAGCGGAAGGATCATTGACCGCCATCCGCGCATCACTTCGCGGAATAACTCCATGAGCAATATCGTGATGTCGGTATTCAGAACCTCGGAAGGCCGCATTTTGATCGGCACCACGGGCTCGGGATTGTTTGAGTATGATCCGCGCTCCGGGAAACTGACTCCCGTAAAATATGTACCGGAGAACTCTTATGTATATGCCATCACGGAGGACCATGCCGGCACTATATGGACGGGCAGCCTTGCCAACGGCGTATTCTATTACAATCCCAGAACGGGGCAGTATGGCAACGTTAACTTCAGTCATTTAAAGGATACCACAAAAAATTCCTATATCGTACAGGGCATTTATGAAGACCGGCAGCATTTCATCTGGCTGGCAACGGAAGGCGGTGGATTATTTAAAATGGACAGCACCCACCGGCTGATCAAAAGATACACTTTTGCAGATGGGCTGCCCACGAACAACCTGTACCGCATCCTGGAAGATGAAAAAGGCAACCTGTGGATCAGCAGCCTTAAAGGGCTGATCTGTTTCGATCCGCGCACGGAAGCGATCCGCACCTATACAAAGTCGAATGGACTGATCACCGACCAGTTCAACTACAACTCCGCCTACCGGGCGCCGGACGGTAAAATGTATTTCGGAACGGTAAAGGGAATGATCGCTTTTCAGCCGGAGCAGTTAACAAAGGATCATACAGCTCCCCCTTTGTACATAACCGGACTTTTTCTCGGCAACGAAGTACAGACACCGGCAACACTCCGGGGGCTTAAAAAACCGATGCTGTTTGCCGATACGATTACACTGGATCATCTGCAAACCACTTTTAACATTGAGTTTGCCGCCCTGGATTTTGCGGCCGCCGATGCGGTGCGTTATCGGTATAAAATGGAAGGTGTTGATCAGGACTGGACCTACCTTACTGCCAACCGCAGGGCTTACTTCACCGATCTGCCTGCCGGAACTTACCGGTTTATCGTTCAGGCCGAAGACAATCTTGGTTACTGGACCAGCAACAGAAGAACGATCGTTATTACTGTACTGCCCCCGTTGTGGAAAAGCACACCGGCACTGATCGCTTATGCAGTCCTGCTCACCGGTCTTTTATTACTGGCGCTGCTGCTGCACCACAATAATCTTAAGAAAAAAAACCAGCACCGGCTGCGGCTGTTTGAACTGGAAAAAGAAAAAGAGGTCTATCATACCAAGATCGGCTTTTTCACCAATGTAGCGCACGAGATACAGACGCCGCTGACCCTGATCAAAGGACCGGTGGACTGGGCCCTGTGCCAGATCAACGACGCATCCGTTGTTAAGCGCAACCTGGAGCTCGTAAAGAAACACACGAACCGCCTGGTAACACTTACCTCCCAGCTGCTCGATTTCAGAAAGATGGAGACCAACCAGTTTGAACTGACCCTGACGGAAGTCGACATCAGCACCCTGCTCACAAACACCACGATGTACTTTAAACCGGAGCTGGAAAAGCGCAACCTGAGGTGGCAGATCATTCTTCCTGACAAGCCGGTGCTGGCCTTTGTAGATGAAGAAGCATTTTCGAAGATCATCAGCAATCTTCTTTCCAATGCGCTCAAATATTCAGAAACAACGATCGAAATGCGGCTTTATACGGTTCCTGCTGCACCGGGTTATTTCAAATTACGGGTCGCGAACGACGGGCCACCTATAAAACCCGAATACCGGAAAAAGATCTTTGACCCGTTCTTCCGGATCCCATCGGCCATACACCTTCCCGGAACCGGCATCGGCTTGTCGCTGGCCCGCTCGCTTGCCGAATTGCATAAGGGAAGCCTGGAGCTGATCGCAGATGCAGGAGCATTCACTGTTTTTGAATTAACTTTACCAGCAGATCCCGACCATGAATCGGGGCCGGCGGCAGATAATACCTTCAAGCATGAAAGAAACATTACTGATCATTGACGACGCGGAAGACCTGTTGGAATTTCTTGCGGAGATACTGGGAACCAGGTACCATATTTTAAAAGCGCTGAATGCGGATGAAGCCCTTATTCAGCTGCAAACCCAATTCGTTGATCTGATCATCAGTGATATTATGATGCCGGGGCTCAGCGGTCTGGAGCTCTGCCACCAACTGAAGTCGACCATTGAATATTGCCACATCCCCGTCATTCTGCTCACTGCAAAAAAAAGCCACCGCGATCTGCTGGAAGGGCTGGAAACCGGTGCAGACGCCTATATCGGAAAGCCCTTTTCCAATGACCTGCTGCTGGTACAGGTGGCCAACCTGTTAAAAAACCGGTCAAAGATCAAAGAGCATACGGCGCATATGCCGTTGGAGGATAATTTTGTAGCGCTCAAGACAAAATCCGATGAAACCTTTATACTGCAGCTGACCACTTATATACATGAGAACATGGAAAAGAAGAACCTGAGTGTGGATGATCTGGCGGAATATGTAAATATGAGCCGGGCTACCTTCTACAGAAAACTCAAATCCATCTCCAAACTATCCCCCAAAGATTTTATCGATCGTATCCGGCTGAAAAAAGCGGCCGAGCTTATTGCAGAAAACGATAAGAAATTCTTCCAGATCGCTAATAAAGTAGGCTTTGGTTCCCACAGTTCTTTTGGCAGGAATTTTCAAAAGCATTTCAACCTGTCTCCCAAAAAATACCTGGACAATCTGAAAGATAAATGGGAATAACCCGGTGTGGTATTGCTGCTGCTTTTAAATAAGCGGATCAGGTCCGCGCTGTGATACCTTACGCGCAGCGAAGACGGCATCCTGCCACAGGCGGTTTTACAGGGGAGTGTATACCTGTAATGTTATCCAGAGCCATTGGAGCTTTTTTGTTCAGCAGCAGTTTCTTTCCGCCTGTCATCTGCTGTAAGTAATGATTTATCCTAAATAAGGATGGAAATCTGCAACTATTTACCTGATACCCCATACCTGTAGTACCTATCTTTGATATGCGGTTTTTAATTGTTCGTTAATCACACATGCAGTTGTAGAAATGGACAGATACAAGACGAAGTCCCTTTTTGGGGACTTCCTGATTTAAAGAGCTTTCATCCTGAAAATAGTACCCTGATGCCAGCGGGATGGTATTTAATTAACGCAGTGGTTTAGTTAGCCGCTCAGAGCACATACGACTCAAGAGCAGAGAGATCCCTTTTCAGGGATTTCTTTTATACCCCGATCAGCCGAATGCAAATACCCCCGGGGTTGTCCTGCCCTGTGAAGCGATAAGACAGATCAGCAGATTTAACCCAATTGTTGTAGTTTTACTCCCGACTGTCTTTTACCATTTGTATTAAATTATTCCGGGGCTATATGAAGCTTATCCTGTTTTTGTTCCTTTTTCTTAGTACCACAGGCCATACACAGGTTATCGATCCCGGATCGGATGATCCCATGCTGAATCTTGGGAAAAAGGTAACGTGGTTTGAAGACAACAGCACGGTGCGCTCTTTACAGGAGGTGCAGGAGGCTTATGCAAAAGGGCAGTTTAAAAACGGCCTTACCGATATCCTTAATTTTGGCAACACTTCCTCCGCCATATGGATCCGTATCCCGTTCAGGCCAGGCATAAAAGAGACGGATTATCTTATAGTGGATGCCGCCACACTTGAAAAGATCGATTGTTATCAGCCTTCGGATACCGGGTGGATACACCTCCAGGCCGGTGCCGTTATCAGGGCATCGCCCGGCGTGCAAAGCACCAATCATTTTGTTTTCCCGGTATTTTCAACCGCTGCTGATGCGACGGTCAAAACTCTCTGGCTTCGAATAAAGACCCGGAACATTATGCTGGTACCTTTAAAAATGGCTGGCGCCGGCAACCTGTTCCAGGTGGAAAAATCGAGTTACAGGATCATTGAGACCGGCCTTATCGGTATTTTCTTTACGCTTCTTGCTTTTAACCTGTTCCTCTTCTTTGGCCTCGGGGACCGGTCCTATCTTTATTATTGCCTCTATGTTTTTTCCTTCGGGTGCTATGTGCTCGGCTATTTTGCGGGGTATGGCTACCTCCTCGGGCCGGAGGTCCGCATCCTGCTTAACAAATACCCGCATGTTTTTCTTTGCCTGGCGCTTGTGTCCTCGCTGCTCATCACCAACAAGGTTTATGACCTTCAAAAAATTTCGCCGGTCTTTTTCAGGATGTTCAAATACCTGTTCGCAGCAACAGGCGCCTTGCTTATCATCAGCCTTCTTGGTCTTAAATCAGTGGCTGCCGGCGGTGCGCAGCTTCTTGGTCTGCTGGTGCCGCTGGTGCTGCTCATCTGTGGTATCAGCATACAACGCAACAGGAAACATCCGACCCGGTATTTTACGCTGGCCTGGCTTGCCATTATCCTTGCCGTCATCATTTATGTACTCAGCCTTCAGGGCGTTCTTGAATACCGCCCTTACAGCCGTCTGATACTGGAGACCGGTGCTATTATTGAATTCCTGCTGCTGGCCTTTGTACTGGGACAACGGTACCACCTGATACTGGAAAACCAGCGGGCCATACAGGAAGAAAATTACCGGCTGATCAAAGACCGCAACCTGCAGCTGGAACAACTGGTAGAAAAGCGCACCGAAAAGCTGAAAGAAGCCATTGCAGGACTGGAAGCCTCCGATAATGTAAAGAACAAGCTGTTCTCAATTATCGCCCACGATCTCCGGACGCCCTTCAACAGTATGCTGGGCATCTTTTCCATCGACAGCCCGGAAGCGCTCTCCCTGGATGAATTACAGCTGATCCTGAATGAAAACAAAAAGAGTTTTTTTCATCTCCGGAACCTGCTCGACAACCTGCTGCACTGGGCGCGTACCCAGATGAATGAGGTACAGCTACGACCGGAAGTCTTTAACCTTGTGGAAATAGTGCAGGACCTTGCAGCTGTATATCAGCCTGTAGCCCAGGCCAAACAGCTGCACCTCGAAATAAAAACGGAGAAATCCGCCATGGTTTATGCCGACAAAAACCACATCCAACTGGTATTAAGGAACCTGCTGGATAATGCGGTAAAGTTCACCCAGCCGGGGCATACCATTTATGCAGCAATTGGTACTACGGATACCGGTGTCCGTTTCGAGCTCTCCAACGAAATCACCGACACTACAGCGCTTGCCGCAGCCCTTCGCCCCGCAGCACTGCAATACCGATCCAGCTATGGAACCGCCAATGAAAAAGGCGTCGGTCTGGGGCTGAACCTGTGCCGGGATTACCTGGAGCTCAACGGCAGCAGTCTTGCAGCAACAGTTACAGGAACCAATGTATCCTTCGGTTTCCTCCTGCCCTATCCTCCGGCAAGGCCCGGTTGACACGGATCTGATAAAATCAATTGCCGTCTTTGCTTTCAGCTGCCAGAAATCTTTGTTATTATTGCACCCGGAGATTGCGGTCATTAAATCCTTCTTTTATTACGCCCTCATTAAAGAAGGATAACAAGTGCTGTATCACATATCGTCTTAAAAATTTTGTCTTTTTATGAGCCAGAAATTCATACGTATACTGCTTTTCATCGCCTTTATTGCCGTAGCTGCGGTGCCGTTTGCGCAGGTTGCTGCTATACCTTCGGAGTCCGGCAGCTATTTGGATATCCGCGATAAAAAAGCGTTCCTGTCTCCTTCAACGATCTACCAGCCGGAAACCTGGTTTCATTTTATCGGGGGGAATATCTCCCGGAAGGGGATCACGGCAGATCTTGAAGCTATAGCACAGGCGGGCATTTCCGGCGTCCAGTTATTTCATGGTCAGTTTGGCGGCCGGTGGCCGGCCACTGATTCGCAGATCTATTGCCTCAGCCCTGCCTGGGATGCTGCCTTACACCATACTGCCCTGGAGTGCCGCCGCCTGGGGCTGCGGTTCACAATGCAGAACTGCCCGGGCTGGGCAATGGCAGGCGGACCCTGGATCCAACCCTCCAACGCCATGCGTCATCTGGTATGGAGCCGCCGGGACATTTCAGCAGAGCAGCAAACGGTGACGGTCACACTGACAAAGCCGGGTGGTAACGAGCCCTGGCGGGATTATAAAGCCATTACCGTGCTGGCCTTTCCCACACCCGAGGGCGATACCGACCGTCCATTGGTACCTGCAGCTGTAACCGGTAGTCCGGAGGTGCAATGGAACACGATCCTGTCGGAAAAACCAGACCGGCCCGTGGCGCTTTCGCCTGCGGCCCCTTCGGCACCGCACTGGTTCGAGGTAACATTTGATACCAGCACCATTGTCCGTTCGATCGTATTGCCCAGTATCAACAGTTTAAACCACAGTTGGTGTTATGAACCTGGTGTTGCCTTAAAGGTCGTTGCTGTTTCCGGCGACGGCGGTCAGACCGAGATCCTGAACACCCGGCTGCCGCAGAGCAACTGGCAGGACAATGCCCCCCTTACCCTGGCCTGTGCGGAAACCCCGGGTGTAAAAAGATACAGGGTTGAGCTGGTAAATGAACACGATATCCGGCTGGGCACCATCCGGCTGCTTTCCGCCGCCCGGAAAAACAACTGGGAGTCTGAAGCGGGATGGACCCTGCGGACGATCGAACGGAAGGGCGATGGGTACACCCGTCCGCCGGGTACCTGTGTCGACCCGGACCGGATACGCGACCTCACCCGGCTGATGGATGACAAAGGGCTGCTTACTTGGAAGGCACCTCCCGGCAAATGGACCATCCTGCGCATCGGGCATGTGAACACCGGAAAACAAAACGGACCGGCCCCGCCGGAAGGCACCGGCTGGGAGTGCAACAAACTGTCTGAAGAAGGCGCCGCGGCGCATTTCCAGGGGTATATCGGGCGGTTATCGAACAGCAGCGGCCCTGTGGGCAACGGACTGCTCAACGGTATGCTCCTCGATAGCTGGGAGTGCGAAACACAGACCTGGACCGATGATATGGAGGCGGAATTTGAGCGCGTTACCGCTTACCCGCTCCGCAAATGGCTGCCCGCCGTGTTCGGCTATGTAATAAAAGACCCTGAGACCACTTTCCGTTTTCTGCGCGACTGGCGGGCGACGATCAGCGATCTTGTTACCAATAAGTTTTATGGCAAGATGCATCAGCTTGCAAAGGAGCGGAACCTGTCCATCACTTATGAAACAGCAGCAGGCGACGTATTTCCTGCCGACATCATGGAGTACTATAAATATGCTGATGTTCCGATGTGCGAGTTCTGGCAACCTTTCACCAACGGGTATGTCGGATCCCTGAACTTCAAACCCATAAAACCTACGACGTCCGCCGCCCGGCTGTATGGGAAACCCCGTATTGCCGCTGAGGCCTTTACTTCTTTTGCGCTTACCTGGGACGAGCAGTGGCAGCAGCTCAAAGAGGTGGCCAATATCAATATGATCGAGGGGGTTACCCACCTGGTATTTCATACCTATACCCACAATCCGCAAACGGACTTTCTAAAGCCGGGTACTTCTTTCGGGTCGGGTATCGGCACTCCATTTCTCAGGGGCCAGACCTGGTGGAAACACATGCCCGAGATCAACCGCTATTTTGCCCGTTGTAATTACCTGCTGGAAAAAGGACGGCCTGTATCCGACATACTCTGGTACCTGGGCGATGCGATCGACCACAAACCGGATCAGCAGGCGCCGTTCCCCGAAGGGTTTAAATATGATTATTGCAATACCGATGTATTGCTGAACCGGCTTTCTGTCGATAACGGATGGATCGTTACGCCGGAAGGGATCCGGTACCGGCTCCTGTGGCTGCCCGACAATACCCGCCTGCTGCCTGAAACGGTTAAAAAAATAGCGGCGCTGGTAAAAGCAGGAGCAACCGTGGTGGGTAATGCGCCTTCGGGAATTGCGACACTCCGCGGCGGGATCGCTGCAAAAGAGTCGTTTGATGCAATGGTAAAGAGCATCTGGGTTCAGCCCCGGGGCATCCGGCAATCCGGCAGGGGAACGATCATTTCCGGCATGTCCCTGTCTGATGCGCTGAGCGCCTTAAACATTGCACCTGATGTTTCCGGCGGAGCGGCACAGTGGCTCCACCGCAGCACACCGGATGCCGACTGGTATTTTATCTGTCCTTCAAAAGGGAACCGGTTCAACGGCACACTGAGCTTTCGTAATACCGGAATGGTTGAGTTGTGGGATCCTGTTTCCGGAGACATTACACCCATCCGGACCGAACAGCAGGGAGATCGTACTTCGGTTGCACTCGATCTGCCGGAAGCGGGTTCCTGTTTCCTTGTGTTCCGCCGCAATAACAGGGAAAAGAAAAACAAACAACCGGCCACCGTAACGACGGTTGCCTCCACTGCTCTTACAAACCCCTGGACCCTCCGCTTTCCGGAAGGCTGGGGCGCACCATCCCTGCTAAAGCTATCCGGGCTCAAACCCTGGAAGGAGCTCGATCTTTCAAAGGAAGGAAAAGCTTTTTCCGGAACGGCTGTTTACACCACGACCTTCCGGCTGGACCAGGTGGCACCGGACATGCAGTATTCGATCGACCTGGGCGAGGTCGGTATGATCGCTTCTGTAGCTGTTAACGGGCAATCCCTGCGCACCTTATGGGCCGCCCCTTACAAGCTGGATATCACAAAAGCCATCCGGCCGGGTGATAACACTTTAAAAATCGAAGTGACCAGCACCTGGTTCAACCGCCTGGTATATGATGCGGGGCTACCAGAAGACCGGAGAAAGACGTGGACCATAAACGGACCTCCAAAGGAAGCCGCTCTGAGGAAGAGCGGGCTGACAGGGCCGGTGCGGATCATTACAGAAAAAACAGGCCGTTAGGTACCGGCAGTTGCGTTTTCACTTTTACATTTTACGTAATCTTCCGGAGGCGATGACTGCCGGGAACAGCGGTGTCAACAGGCCGTCTACATTTTGTAACCGGGTCCGTAAGGCGTTGTAGACGTTTAATAGACGCCTGTTTTTTGGAATAACTCCTGTTTCAATAAAATATTTGCTCATTGTTATATTAAAAAAAATATTATGAGCAACAAAACCTTGGCAATCGTTTCCTACATCACGATCATCGGCTGGCTGATCACTTATTTTTCCTATAAGGACCAGCAGGAAAAAAGCACACTGGTAAGCTATCATCTGGAGCAGGGATTGGGTGTCTTTATTTTCAGTGTGATCGTTTCCATTGCAGTGGGCATCCTGTCTGCCATCCTCCCGGCCCTCTCACTCATTTTTTCACTCATCAGTCTTGTACCTCTCATCCTGCTGATACTGGGCATCATCAATGCTGCAAACGAGGTATGCAAACCTGTACCTGTTATCGGGAAGTTTTTTGAAAAAAAATTCGGGTTCCTGGCATAAGCCGCTTTCACCTCCAACAGATATTTTTATGAGGCAAATCTTCCTTCTCCTGTCCGCAGTCCTCATTACCTCCTTTGCCGGCGCACAGGCCAGTAAAGCCTATATAGAAGTAAGGGGAATGGCAAAGGTACCCAGGACGGTAAAATCCTATATCCTCGATATCCTTATTTCGGAGGACCTCAGCACCGGTGAGGCCAACTCTTATGATTCCATTAAAAACGCCTTCTTCACCGCCGCAAAAGCTGCGGGTTATAAGGAGGACCGGTTCCGGGAAGACCAGCTGGGCTATGCGTTATTACAATATCCCGGCAAGGGCAGCATGTACCATTTTGAGACCAGTAATGAGGCCGATATTATCAAATTGCACCGCCTGGCCGGTGAACGTGGCAGCGCCGTAAGCATTGCATCCCGGCGCATCCGGTACGAACCTGTAACGGATATGGACAGGATCTATACCGCCGCTTTTGCCGATGGCAAACAACGGGCTGAAAAAATAGCAAAAACCATGGGTAAAAAGCTGGGACAGCTTATTGCCGTGGTCGACTACTCCGCCGCACCCATGGATACGGAAGAGACTTCCTATTACAAACAAACGGATGATACCTATTATTATCTTTCCGCCCAGTTTGCAATAGAATAAGGATTACTGCAGGGCCGTTGCCATACCTATGAACACAAAGCGGCGTCCGCCGGTGCATTGGTGCGCAGCATTTCAAACAATAAGCAACCGTCGCTGCCCGGAAGCTCTCGACGGGCTGTTTCAGACCACCGCTGCTTTATAGATGTGCTGATAAAATAGTATATTCGTCTACCGCATCTAAATCGCGCCATTTGAAAATACTTACAGTACTTCTGTTGATCATTTGCACCGCTGTTTGTCTGTTAAAATGTACAGACCGGCGTACTGCCTCCGGCGATCCAAGAGGCAGCCGGTATGCCGGCGCCGCAAGCTGCGTACAGTGCCATAAAAATATATCGGATGATTATGTGCACACCAGCCATTTTAACACTTCTGCAAAAGTGGACGCAGAGCGGTTCCGCAAACTGATTGCCGCGCTGAGCGACACGGTGCATTTTCCCAACGACCAGCTGGTGGTACTGGAAACAGCACACAGCAAACTGGTTCAGTCCTATCTGTTAAACGGCAGGCAGGAACG
Organism: Niabella beijingensis; assembly: GCF_020034665.1. NCBI lineage: Bacteria > Pseudomonadati > Bacteroidota > Chitinophagia > Chitinophagales > Chitinophagaceae > Niabella > Niabella beijingensis. Next base: position 1,858,055 of record NZ_JAIQDI010000002.1, read on the forward strand.
GAGCGAGCCCCTGGATGTAGCCTTTGGTTCCGGCGAAAAAGCATGGACCTTTGCCTACTGGAAAGACGACCAGTTGTTTGAACTGCCCCTCACTTATTTAAGTGCTATAAAACGCTGGACCAACAGTCCGGGCTTTCAAAAGGACCGCCCCAATTACACGCGCCCCATTGTGCGCCGCTGTTTTGAATGCCATAGCTCCTATGCTTATTCGGAGAACAGCCTGGCCCAGGGCCAGTACGCGGTAGAGCAGATAAAGGCCAATACCGTCCTGTACGGTCTGGACTGTGAGCGCTGTCACGGGCCGGCGGCGGAGCACGTAACTTTCCACCAGGATAACCCGCAGGAAAAGAAAGCCCGGAACATGGTATCTATAAAGGCGCTGAGCCGGCAGCAGCAGCTGGACCTCTGCGCTACCTGCCATTCCGGCGACCCGGTATCGCTGCGGTCCATTTTCGCCTTTACCCCCGGCGACTCCCTTACGAACTACTATATGTACTATCCCGGCTCGGGTAAGGATCCGGATGCCCATGGCATGCAAATGCAGTCGCTGATGCTGAGCAATTGTTATCAGCAAAGCTCAATGACCTGTATGAGCTGTCATGATCCGCATATCAATGAGCGCAATAAAAAGGAAGTATTTGTACAACGCTGTATGAGCTGCCATCAGCAATCCACCCACGCCATCACCATGCAGCAGGGCAATAATTACTGCATCAGCTGTCACATGCCCCTGCAGGCCTCCAAAAGTCTGGATTTTAATAACAGCACCGAACAAAGCGACCTGAAATACTACCTCAGAACCCATCGCATTGCTGTTTACCCGGAGACGGGGAAATGATAACCGATGGATCATTGGTACAGTGGAGTCAATAAGACAGTACCCTCATTTAAACAGTTGTCCCAGCCGGCGGCCTTGTCTTCCCGATGGCTATCGCATATGTCCGGCTTAAGCAAGGCCTTTTCAGGATAACGCTTCCTGAAACCGGTGCTTTCCGGCACATTATATCTGTACTATGACAGGCGGGCTACTTCCCCCACCTGTCAGGTACCCCGCTGTGCCTAAAACCTAAGCGCACGGAGCTTTTACCTCAGATCCCAAAGCGATTTGCCAAACTGTCGAAGCTTTTTCTCAAACAGACCTACCGGTACAGGTGGGGGTAGCCACCTCTCTCCATTGGTCAGTTTAGGTTTTGTATATCCCCCACCCACCTAAAAGTCTCGCACGCGAAGTTTTTTAGGTGGGTCAGTTTAGCTTTTGGCTTCAGCGGTTTAGGAATCAGCTTCAACAGTTTAGGTTTTAGGTGCCGCTCCCCACCTTTGAGGTGGGGTACAGCGGTTCTGCGCCGGCCCGCCAGCCGCTCTTTTTATGGGGCGTGCCTATGGCACTCTGTGCTCCCTAGCATGTTCCCGCCTCCGGAATAAATTCCGGAGTTATTAAAAAATAAGGCAGGCCAATGGCCTGTAGAAAGAAGGGATGCAGGCGGGTGTAGCAGCACTCGGCGCTCTGCATAATGGAAGAAAGGCGCATGTCATGGAAGTCCCGCCCCACTCCAGCCAAAAACCTTTGCGCGCAGGCCTTAGGTGAGGTAGCTGGGGGTTACTCTTCCAACTGGCTGTTGCTTTTATGGGCCGTGCCTATGGCACTCTGTGCTCCCCAGCATGTCCCTGCTTCCGGAATAAATTCCGGAGTTGTTAAAAAACCAGGCAGGCCGAGGGCCTTTAGAAAAAGGGATGCAGGTGGGTGTAGCAGCACTCTGCGCTCCGTATGATGCAAGAAAGGCCCGTGTCGTGCAAGTTCCGCCCTGTCCCAGCCAAAACCTTTGCGCGCAAGCTTAGGTGAGGTAGCTGGGTTTTACTCTTCCTCCCGGCTGTTGCTTTTATGGGCCGTGCCTACGGCACTCTGTGCTCCGCAGCATGTCCCTGCCTCCGGAATAAATTCCGGGGTTATTAGAACCCAGTCAGGCCGATGGCCTTTAGAAAGAAGGGATGCAGGTGGGTGTAGCAGCACTCTGCGCTCCGCAGCATGTCCTTGCCTCCGGAATAAATTACGGAGGTATTAAAAACCAGTCAGGCCGAGGCCTTTAGAAAAAGGGATGCAGGTGGGTGTAGCAGCATTCTGCGCTCCGTATGATGCAAGAAAGGCCCGTGTCCTGCAAATCCCGCCCTGTCCCCATAACCACAAACCAAACTACTGCTCCTTCAGCAACGATGCTACTTTTTCCGCAGCAACCATCGTTGCAGGGTCAAACGCCGGAGTATTCATATAGGACAGAAGACTGTGCAGCAGTTGCTGTGCCTCCGGGCGCTGTGCCGTATCGGTCAGCAGGTCGATGCCGGTTATCATGAGTTTTCCTTTACCCACCTTACATTCCGTGATCAGTCCCAGCGGGCGGGCCGTTACCCAGTCGTCGATCACGCGCACTACGGGCTGTAACCCTTTCGCGAGGGAATCGAGAATGATGGCATTGGAATGGCTCATGGCATCCCACCACTGCCAGTTGCTGTGGTACTGTGTGGGAAATTCCTTTAATGCCGGATGCTTCGGATCGCAGAGAATGCCCAGTGTGTGCGGCGGCTGATTGTGGGTCCAGGCCGTGTTCCAGAAGATACTGGAAAAACCTACGGCAATATTACCTCCTGCCGCATCGGTGATACTGCCTTTCTTTAAGCTCAGCAATACCTTACCACCGTTCTGCAATGCCGTTACTGCTGCGGCATCCAGCTGCCGGGTTACCAGTATATCAGCCGGTGCTGCGGGCAATGTGGCGGGATATACAAAAATATCCCAGGCATTCTGATAGCTGCCCGCACTTACGGTCACGATCAGGCGCGAAGGTTTGGCCACCGATGCCAGGGATTGCTCGATGGTGCCCAACTGTACCCGGCTGCCGGCGGGAATCCCGGCGGTTTTGAAATCCCCTTCAAACAAGATACGGCCTGCCTCGTTGGCAATCGTCCATTTAAAGCTGCCTTTCAATTCGCCGGAACTGAACTGTGCCAGCTCCACCGGTACCTTTAAGGTTTCATTATTCCGGTAGATCATTTTAGGGAATCTTGCCAGCGGCACTACCGCATTACAAAAGCGGCTGTATTCCGGGCCGGTAACATAGCCTTTTTCTTCCCAGAAGGGACTCAGCACGCCCACCAGGGCCGTACCCTGACCGGGAAAATCGTGCAGGTCGAGGAGCTGGAAACCTGCAAAACCCGGCGTACGCAGCGCGGCTTCTATATCGGCTTTGTAACAAAGCGTCTGCAGCTTGCCGGAAGCCAGCAGGAAACTGTCTGCCAGCCGCAGCATACCGTTGTGCTGGAGCTTTTCCCGGAAGATCTCAAAGTTCTTTGCCTTCAATACACCGGTGTATTTTTTTATTTCCTTAAAATCAGGATACACGCACCACTGGCCTATTTCATGACTTACCGTAGGCTGTTTCCATTTGGAGATGATGGAAGCCCAGTCGTAATCGCTTCGGGGTGGCTGACCGTTGATAATACTTTTCAATCCCTGACCCCAGCCCTGTATCCGCGGGTCGGGCGTATTGTTATAATCGCTTTCCGGTACCACAGGCCATCCGGCACCGGTGGTGTACAGGCGGCGACTGTCCTTTTGCTGCCAGTATTTTACAAAACTGACCAGGTAGTTCTTCATATTCGGACCGCCGGGTTCATTGCCGTACAGCATCATCACAAAGGAAGGATGATTGCCATAGCGTTTAACCACGCGGTTGCTTTCGTCATAGATCCAGGCATCGATGGGATCACCGCTGCCGATCCTGGAGTCCTGGTTCGCCCAGGAAGAACATTCCACCTGTAAATAAAAGCCCAGCTGATCGGCGGCTTCAAACGCGGCCTCCGGCGGCGTCCAGGAATGAAAGCGGATATGGTTGAGCCCGAAAGAACGGGCCTTTTTTAAAATGCGCAGCCAGGAGGCCACATCCGTGGGCGGATAACCGGTGAGCGGGAAAATGGCGCATTCCAGCGTACCGCGTAAAAAAGTGGTGCGACCGTTGATGGCAAACTGTGTTCCCTTTGCGGTAAAAGCACGCATGCCAAAGCTGATCTGGCGTGCATCATTGCCGGAGGGTGTGTGTAACGTGAGTTGCAGGGTGTACAGGTTGGGATGGAACTCATCCCACAGCAACGGTTGCTGTCCCATCGGGTATACCAGCTCCACCCTTGTGGTATCTTTATCAACAGACAGCTGTTTTGTCAGTGGTTTTAATTTTTCTGCTTTGGTATCCTGCGCACCGGTCAGTGCTTCCAGCGTTGCCGTTGCAGGTTTACCACCGGGGTTTACCAGCACTGCTTTTATGGTTACCTGTTTCTTACCAATATCGGGATACAGCTGTACATCTTCGATAAAGATCCGTGGCCTTGCGGTCAGCTCAAGCCGGCCCACCATTCCATTCCAGTTGCTTTGCGTATGATCAGAGATGCTGTGCGAATTCTCGCCCACATTAAAGTCCTTTACCCGGTTATCTACCCGTATAGTGAGCTGGTGTGTGCCGGGTCTCAGCACTTCCGGCAATGAAAATACATGCGGGGTACCCAGGCTGTTTTGCATGCCCACTTCCTTATCATCCACCCATACCATGGTTTCCCAGTGACTGCGTTCGATAAACAGCTCCACTTCCTTTCCCGACCAGGACGCGGGGATCGTCACCGTTCTTTGATACCAGGCGGCACCTTTGTAATACTTGACCGGCTGCAGCCAGAAGGGGATTTTTATATTGCCCGGCACCCGGTAAGGTGCATACTCACTTTTTTTGAACCAGGAGGAGTCGGCGATGCCGCCCGTCCAGGGGGTATTCAGATCTACCTCATTACCCTTGCCATTCGTGGTCATGGAACCGGGCAGCCGTACCTGATCCTTCAGCTTGCTGCTGAACCATTTTTCTGCTACACCTTTGTCCTGCGGATCAGCAGCGAACTGCCATTCACCGGAAAGGTCGATCCTGTTATTACCGCCCGTCTGGGCAAAGGCTTTTGTCACAAAAGAAAAGGCCGAAAGGAAAAAAATAAACTGAACATACCGTCTCATATCATTCTCTTTTTTACACTTTAATAGTTTATAACAGCGGCAGCAACGTCTCGTGTTCGGAACGCAACCGCCTGCGGCAAGATCCGAAACTGCTCCCATTTAAAAAATAGTCCCGCTGCTGAAAAAGATAGCTTTTATTCTGATCTGCTGTTTTAATACCCCGGGTTCTGATGGCCCTGCAATTTGGGATTCTTATCGATCACCGTTTGGGGGATGGGGAACAAATAATTTTTGGAAGCATAGAATTTCCGGTCGCCACCCCTTGCCGCGATGGTGGTATAGCTGAGCACACTGCCGGTTTTGGTAATGGAAACGCCGTGCAGCGGCCGGTTGATGTTCACTTCAGCTATCTTCCAGCGGATAAGGTCCCAGTAACGTTTGTCTTCAAAAGCCAGTTCCACCCTGCGTTCCCGCCGGATGGCTGTACGCATCTGGTCCTTGCTTAACCCTGCCGGGAGGTTGGACAATCCCGATCTGGTTCTTACCCGGTTAACCGCATCGTATACAGAAGCATCCGCACCGGCCAGTTCGTTCTGCGCTTCCGCATAATTCAATAATACTTCTGCAAAGCGGAAGAGGATATAGTTCTGATAACTGGTATAGCCATCCCAGCTGGCAGCACCCAGGACAAGGTTGGAAGCAAGGCGCTTGCGCAGGTAGTAACCCGTTTGTCCGGCATCGTCCCTGTCGGTAAGATCTATTTCATTTTTACTTCCCACCCCCTTCCGGGTATAGATAGTATCGTTATAAAAATAAGAGCCGTCGTATACAATGGATTGGTAAAACCGTTTCTCCCGGTTCTCATAGGGCTTTTGCGGGTTGTAGCCGGATGTCGGATCCGTGATCACCTTACCATTGGCCATGGCATATTCATCCACCAGCTCCTGTGTAGGATTCACGCCGCCCCAGCTGGTCTCTGCCCCGCCTTTTGTAAACGTAGGCCCTGCCACACCATCGATACGGCCGCCCTTGCCGGATCCGGGAGGATTGTATTCGCGGTATAGGATGGCTTCTTTACTTTCAGCGCCTTTTGTAAGGAATAGTGCGGCGTAATCCGGATCCAGCTGGTATTCCAGCTCATCCATGATCTTTTTATTACTGGCGACGGCAGCGGCATAGTTGCCGGCAAACAGTTCGCACCACCCTTTTAATACCCAGGCAGCCCCCTTCCCCATCCTGCCGGAGGAGGGCATGGCCGGCAGATCGGCAGCCACTTCATCCAGTTCTTTTGTAATGAACTGGTAGGTTTCATCTGCCGTATTCCTCGGACGAAATATGGCATCTCCCTGTGTTTCGGCGTCCAGCACATCCGTGATCACCGGCACACCGCCGTAGGCCATCCACAGCAGGTGATAAAAATAAGCGCGTAGCACCCGCGCTTCCGCCAGTTTGGGCTTTTTAAAATCATCGGGCAATGTTGCAGCGGCGGTTACATTTTTGATGAATACATTGCATTTCCGGATCTTGGTGTACAGCGAGGTCCAGTCGAGCAGGCTGCTGACATCCCCTGAAAAGCCCGTCACTACCGGCGATTGCAGGCTCTGCTGCATGGTGGTGCGTGAATTGGGCCAGGCAAAACCACAGATGGAATTATCCGACCAGTTCTCAATCGGATCATACCAGTTATTGCCATCCGGCAGCCCGGTGTATACGTCATTTAAAAACAGATCAGCCGATCCCGGATCGGTCCACACGGTTTCATCCGTAAGCCGGTCCCGGGGATCCACGTCCAGCACCTTATCGCTACAGGATTGCGCCAGTATTATAAAAACGGGCAGGATATATATCAGCTTTATAGAAGAAATAGATTTCATGATGTGCATCGGTTTAGGTTAAAAAGTTACGTTCAAACCAACAGTGATCACCCGCTGCTGGGGATAGAATTGCCCCTGCTGCTGGCTGGCTTCCGGATCAAAGTCTTTCATTTCCTTTGTCCAGGTCACCAGGTTTTGCCCGGAAAGGTATACCCGTATGTTCTGCAACCGGATACGCTGCATGATATGCGGCGGGAGGGTGTAACCTACTTCGGCCGATTTCAGCCGCAGGTAATTTACCTTCCGCAGCCACCAGTCAGATACCTGGCTGGTGTTCTGGCTGGGTACGGACAACACCCGGGGATAACGTGCATCGGGGTTTTCCGGTGTCCAGTAATCGAGTGAAGCTGCAAGCGCCGAGCCGCTGTTGTAGAACGGCCATGCCGCCTGCTGATCCAGGTAAAAACTTCCGGCACCGGCACCCTGGAACAGTACGTTCAGGTCAAACCCCTTATAAGTGACCGAGGGCGAAAAGCCATAGATCAGCTGGGGTGTGGGTGTATTGCCCATGGCTTTCTGATCATTGGCGTCGATCTTATTATCGCCGTTTACATCTTCATACCGTATATCGCCCGGTCGCAGCGTGCCGAACTGCGCCACGGGGTATTCGGACGGATCAATGATACCATCGCCGTTCTTATCATCGCTTTGCTGAAACAGGCCGAGGGCATGGTATCCGAAATAGGTATTGATCGGCCGGCCGGTCTGTCTTCGGTTTGGATTGTCATAAGTGGCCGGCAGCTCGTAGATCTGTACGTATTTATTTTTTGCATAGGTAATATTCGCATTCAGCCCGATCCGGAGATCCTTGTTGACCGCATAAACAGAACCCATGCTCATATCAAACCCATGATTGCTTACCGCGGCGGAGTTCGTCTGTGGCAGGCCGATCCCGTATTCTGCCGGTACCTTGTTCTGGTTGGCGATCAGTATATCGTTCCGTTTCTCCGTAAAATAATCCGCCTCGATGCTGAACAATCCTTTCAGCACCGACAGCTCAAAACCGATATTGGTCTTCTTTGCTTTTTCCCAGGTGATATTAGGGTTGGCAGGAGATGTCTCCCGTAATCCCTGTGTGCTGATCGTACCAAACACGGCATTATTGCCCAGCAGCTGGTAAGCGCTTAAATACTGGAAGGGTGCCAGCTCCGTGCCGATATAAGGCAGGGCACCGCTTTCACCATAAGAACCACGGATCTTTAAATTATCCAGCCAGGTAATGCCTTTCATAAATCCTTCTTCCGACAGGCGCCATCCGGCAGAGAAGGCCGGGAACAACTGGTAACGCTGGCCGGGTGCAAAAACAAAATGCCCGTCGTACCGGCCTGAAGCTTCAAACAGGTATTTGTTATCGTAAGCGTAAGTAGCCCTGAAGATCATACCGCGTTGTTTTGTTTCGCTGGACATGCCGCTGTTGGAGATATCATTGGCATTGGAGCTGCCGTTGTTCAGCTCGGGAATGGGCACATTATAATTCACGCGCTGTGCGCCTACATTGGTGAACTTTGCGTTGCGGGCTTCCAGTACCAGCGTGGCGCCTACATTACTTTTGCCAAAACTGTTGTTGTAGGTAAGGTACCCCTGATACGTAAAGGATTGCACCTGCGAAGAGAATACATTAAAAGAAGGTTTCTGCGGACCATCAGACCCCACTTTGGTAATGGTATAGGGCGAGGTGGTAGTATCCGTGATTGCATAATAAGGAATGGGTGTGGCCCAGGTCTTTACCGTGCGGCCATCCGGGTCGTTGAAGTCGTAGCTGAACACCACTTTTGCCGTCAGTCCTTTCAACGGCAGTTTCTGTTCCAGGCTCACCTGGGTCAGCATGATCTGGCGCAGGTCCTTGGCATAGCCGCTTTCATATACGTTGCCATAGGCAGAGCGGCCTATATAAGACCCCCAGAGACCATTGCTGAACAATACGGGTGCTACGGGCGGCGTGCGGTACAGCTGGTAAAAGATACTTGAAGCGGAAACCGCCGGGAACTGCCGGTCCTCCACCCGGCCATTGAGCGATATGCCCATCTTGGTAGTATTGGTCACCTGCATGTCGATATTGGAAGTAAGGTTATAGCGTTTAAAATTGGTGGTGCCCCACATACCATCCTGTGTGAGATAACCCAATGCACCGAAGTATTTTATTTTTTCACTTCCTCCGGATATGGACACATTATGGCCCATCATCGGTGCATTCTTATTGATAAGTGTATGCAGCGGATCATTGACCGGGTACAGGTCCGGATCGGAACCATCTTTGAATTTCTGCAATGCATAGGGGCCGTAAACCGGCGCTGCGCCTTCATTTTCAGCGGCGGCATTCCGCATCACCGCATAATCATAAGAGTTCACCATACGCGGTAATTGCGTGGGATTCTGCCAGCCGTAATAGCCGTTATAGGTCATCTGTGCCTTGCCGCTGGTGCCGCGTTTGGTGGTCACCAGTATCACCCCGTTGGCACCGGCCACCCCGTAGGGTGCAACGGCGGCCGCATCCTTTAATATGGTGAAACTGGCCACGCTGTTGGGATCCAGCTGCTGGAAACTGCGCGGCACCCCGTCTACAATAACCAGCGGTGCGGTATTACCGGTGGTGCTGAAACCGCGTATCAGTATCGACGCGCCATCATAACCCGGCTCCCCGCTGCCCTGTTTAAAGATCACGCCGGGTACGCGCCCTCCCAGGGCATTGGCAAGGTTGGCTACCGGCAGGGCGGCGATCTCCTCTCCTTTTACAGAAGATACGGCTGCGGTGAGCGAGGTCCTTCGCTGCGTGCCATAACCGATCACCACGACCTCATCCAGTTTTTTATCCCCGGTTAAAAGGGTAATCGTAAGTTGACTGCGATCACCCACGGCTACTTCCTGAGGCGCATAGCTTACATGGTTCACAGAAAGCGTTGCATTTCCATCCGGTACAGTGATACGGAACTTCCCGGTAGTATCCGTTATCACGGCCTGGCTGCTACCTTTTACCTCAACTGTAGCATTGGCAACCGGCTGGCCTTCGCTGTTGACGACGGCACCGCTAATTGTTCTGGAAGTTTGCGAAAATGCAGGAAAGTACATCAGTAATAATAACAGGCTCAACCATTTCAGAGGGGGCCTGAATGAGCAACAAGAGGGCACGGCAATACTGTTTCTCATGATGGCGATTTGATTTCGTTTAAATAAAGTGGCTAAGCAAATCTAATCGTATTTAAAGGCCATTAAAATGGATACTTTCCCGAAAAGATGGAGGATATTATGATTGCCGCGATACACTGCCCGTATTTTTTTTCCGCCTGTAGGTCCGTCAATGTCAGGCCCTGCACCATCCTGCTTCAATAAGAATGCTCCCTGCCGGGTATCCCGGACATGGATATTATTTCTTTTTTTAATTTTTCGCGGCTTTAATTATCTTGCAGTCAATAATTGTCTTATGAAGAAAAACATCCTTATCATTACCGGCCTCCTGAGCCTGACGCCTGCAGTATTGCAAGCACAGCATGTTGAAAAATATTTTGACCTGCACTGAAAAGAAACCCAGCCTGCCAAAGCCCGTTATTATACCGATATCCGGAAAACGGATTCGGGGTGGCTGCGCAAGGATTATTTCATCCAGGAAAAACACCTGCAAATGACCGGACTGTATAGCGACGAAGCGAACAAGATCAAGAATGGCAGGTTTCATTATTATCATCCCAATGGTATCATCCGGAGTACCGGAACATATCATGACAATAAAAAAACGGGCCTGTGGCTGCAGTATCACAACAACGGGATGCTGGCGGATTCTACATTTTACAAAGAAGACAAGCAACAGGGACTGAGTAAAAACTGGTCCCCGGACGGTTATATAACCGACTCCACTTTTTTCCGGGCCGATGGCAGCGGAGTACAGGTGGCCTGGTTCACCAACGGCAGTCCCTCCATCGCCGGTTTGTATGGACCGGGGCAACAAAAAACAGGAAAATGGAAGTATTACCACCGGAACGGCAAGCCCAGCTCGGAAGAATATTATAAAAACGACAAACTGATTGACAAAAGATTTTTTAATGAAGACGGAACGGCTAAAGCGGACACCACCAATCCAGAAAAGAACGCGAGCTTCCCCGGCGGTCAGGAGGCCTGGAGGAAATACCTTCTAAAGAATCTTTATTTTCCTTCCCAGTACAAACTGCAAAACGCAGATCAGGCCACAGTGGTTGTTTCTTTTATTATAGATGAGTCAGGAAAAGTGGCAGAAGCGTACGTAAGTGATCCCTTCCATCCGGCCTTTGATGCCATTGCGCTCCGGCTCATTCAGAAATCACCGGATTGGATACCGGCTATTGATCAGCATAACCGGCATGTAAAAGCATACAGAAAACAGCCGGTCTCTTTCGTACAATAACCCTTGACTATGTCGGCACTACGTTTTCTTCTAATTATTATTTTGCTTGGCAAAGCTACTACAGGCCCTGCCCAAAATCTCTTTCAGTCAATTTCCTTTTCAACGGCATTGGGAAAAGCGGCCCGGGAAAACAAACTGATCCTGCTGTATTATGAATCGGATCAATGTGAGGCCTGCAATACCAATCTGGATAAGGCCTTCTCCTCAAAGACACTCTATCAAAAAATAAAAAACGCATTCATACCGGTTAAGATCAGCGCTAACAGCAAAGACCGGATGTACATCCGGCAGCTCTATGATATTACGGGGCATATGGGCCTCTTTTTTATCGACAGTACAAAGGAGCTCGTCTATTCCAACCCGCAGCGGAAAGAACCAGGGGCGAACCTCGATGCCCTGCTGGACGAAGCGCTGAAGCACGCCGCAAGCAGGAAGACCCTTGCAGAAAAGGAACGGCGTTATTTTAAAAGCAATACCAGGAACCGGGACGACCTGGAAGCGCTGATAATAGCAAAGAGCCGGCTGGACCAGCCTACCGGGCTTCTGCTGGTGGAATACCTTCATCTCATACCTAAAGATTCTGTAAACACCCTCCGCACCATCCAGTTTGTGGCACGACAGGCACCCGTGCTGGGATCGGTGGCCGACCAGACCATCCGGAAAAGCTCCCGCTTCGATACGGCCTGGTACGATATGCCGCTTCCGGAACGGATTGCGATCAACAAAAAGATCTTTAAAAAATCGACCCGGATCGCCGCTGATAATGCCGATGAACCGCATGCCCGAAGCATTGCAGCATTTGCCGCACAGACCTATGACAACGAGCAGGGAAAGCAATATATACGGGATGTGGTAATGATGAGCTATTACCAGCAAACAAAAAATCCGGAAAAATTTATGGCGATCGCTGTTGATTTTTATGACCGGTATGCCAGTTCCATTCCACCTGTGGCGGGAGCCGCAACAACCGATATAACGGATACAACAGACCTTCCGGACGCACTTAAGAATATAAAGACCGCTACCGTCGTCAATGCGATACCGTCTACCTTTGCATATTATCTTTACACCACCGCCTATTATTTTTACCGTAACGATACGCAGAACAGGTACCTGGAGCATTCCCTGGCCTGGACCAAAAAAGCGCTGGACCTGTACCCGCATTACAATATCCTGCACCTTTATGCGCTTTTTCTTTACAAAACAGGAAGGAAAAACGACGCGATTGCTTATGCCACGCGCGCGATAGAAAAAAGCACACGGGAAGGATATCCGAAAGAGGAATGGAAAAAAGAACGGGAAAAAATGCGGAAAGGGCTGCCTCTTGAATAATTAACGGCTTCCCTGCCAGATAAACGGATATACCTGGTTTGCATTAATTTATTGTATAATTTCAACAGAAAATCCGAGATACGCTTTGAGACGGGCTTTACACGATTATTCAACCGCTCATTTCATGAGCTCAAACAGAAAAACTGCAATATGAAAAAAATCTTCTTATCGGTGTTTATATCAACGGCATTTAGCCTCCCTGCTATTGATGCCTTATCCCAGAATACAGACTTTAACCTTATTTCGCAAATTCCTAAAGACACGACCTTGACCTTTAGTCTTGACTATAAAATTTCCAGACCAAGACTTATTTATCCTGACTGGGATCACGATTTTGATCGCTTTTACAGCTTTCTGACACCGGCGCTTCGTAAAACACAGGCAGCGCTAAGTCATAATGACAAAGGCATTATCACAACGATAACACCAAATTCAATTATACCTCATGCACAACTCGATACCCTTACAATAGTGAATGATGTACAAAAACTAATCGGGACCTGGAGAATGGTTAGCTTCCGCTCCGTAAGATATAATGATTCAGTATATCTTCCCACAAAAACATACTACCGGCTCGACGATGTTCTCCTGGCAGAAAAAAGTAAAGACGAAGCTTTTGCTGTTTTCACAAACAATAATTTTACCATATATGCAAAAGAAGCAGGTCATACTAAATTCAAGAAGGTAATGTCAGCAAAATATGTCATAGAAAACAAACGGTTTATAATGGCGTATAAGCTGATAAAGGCAGGTGCAGGAGTTTCACAATTTGGAATTGATGAAAAAGGGTTTTTGATCTTGAATTATCCTGCGGTAATTGAAAAAATAAAAAAGGGGGAATACTTCTCGTATTACGCGGTGATAAAACAATACATTTTTCAAAAAGTAAACTAAGAAAAAACTACATGGGGCAGCGGGTGTAAGGTCGCTAAAAAAATAATGAAAAACTATTTTCTGCTGAACTATTCACGTCCGTTGAGAAGAAAACGGGAAAAGCCTTAGAGGCAGCACTAAATCTTATAACGCCACTTAGTAAGTTTCAATAGCTGAAATTTCCGTTCGGATATAGAAGGCATTAAATTCATAACCAGGTGTTCCGGCATTCGTATGCTCTACCAAAATTGGCTTGCCACTGAAAACCACATCCGTCCCTTTTTTCAGTTTACTTAATTTTTTATAAACGGCGCCGTTCTTTGGGATCGGCTCCCAATCTACAAATGAGAAAAAATCCTGATATCCTGAATCGAAAGTATTCTGAATACCGATCCGCATCATAACAGTATCTTTAGGATACGATTCCACCTCATCTAAATCCAATAGTGTAAGCAGGCCCGTCCACTTCTCAATCGTATCGATCGCCCTTATTTTCTGCGTATATGCTGACTTGAGCGCTTTGATTCTTTGTTCGTTCTTGCTGTTTAACTGGGCCTGGCGATTAAAATCCTTTGTTAGTTTCAATAAAATTTCCTGCGCCGGTTTTTTATCGGGTTTCCGGCCACAAAAAGAAATCGATAATAATAAAAACGGGAAGAGAATAAATACAAATCCTTTATTTTTCATATTCAGGTTTATAGTTTCATACTTTGCTCAGAAAGCGAATATAATATAATACTGATAGACCGGGAAATTATCCCCACCGGACTTTGTATTATTAAAGCTGCCCGGATCTTATCGGCAATCTTTGGTCTGTAAACTTCAGAAAGCCGGTTAATAAACATTGTATTAATGTTATTCACCCGAAGCTCCGATGCCGCAATTCCGTCTGATTCGTCGCCTTTTCAAACAGCATCTTTGTGCAATTGCACTTCCGCTACCGCAACTGTATTAACAAAGACGCGGGTTGCAGGCCTTCTGAAATAGCTTTAACGGTAAGAATGCCTTTTTTATTGACTCCTTTTACGATCACCAGGGCACAGCCACTCAATGCCTTTCTTTTCTTTGAAGGGAACGCCACTAAATCTGAAGGATCGCCGTTATCCGTTGCTACCACTTCACCAGGCCCCGACACTTCGAACTGAATGGTATTGTCTGCATAGGGCACGCTGTTGCCCTGATCATCCAGTACAGTAACCGTAATAAATGAAAGATCGTTCCCATCATCCTTAATGTTACTCCGGTCAGCTTTTAACTGCAATTGAGCCGCTTTACCGGCTGTCTTCACCACATCCGTGGCCCATTGCTTTCCGTTCTTATACGTTATTACTTTGAGCTCCCCGGGCTTATATACGACACCATCCCATCGCAGGCGATATTCATAATCTGCTTTCTTTTTTCTGCCTAATGATTTTCCATTCAGAAACAATTCGGCTTCATCACCCGACGTAAATACATGAACCGGTGTTATTTTTCCGACACGATCAGGCCAGGTCCAATGTGGCAGAATGTGTGCCATTGGCAATTCCGGCTTCCATCTTGACTGATAAAGATAGAAGCGGTCTTTCTTAAAGCCGGCCAGATCAATAATACCGGAATAAGAACTCCTCGCCGAATAATAAGGTGTTGGTTCCCCCAGGTAATCCCAGCCGCTCCATACAAATTCACCGGCCACATATGGATTGTGATCCTGTGCCGCAAAGACCTTATCAGCTGAGGAACCAAACTGAGCCGTATACAATTCATAGGCGCTTACAAACTGACTGACGGGGTTCCCTCCGGAAGTGTCACTTACCGGCGCGCTTATACTCATTGTTACAGGAAAAACATACGTGCCCCGGGTACTTAATGCAGAAGCCGTTTCACTGCTTACAATGAGCTTACCCGGAAACTTTTCATGAAAAGCCGGATATAAAGGAGAG
Source organism: Niabella beijingensis (assembly GCF_020034665.1). Classification (NCBI taxonomy): domain Bacteria; kingdom Pseudomonadati; phylum Bacteroidota; class Chitinophagia; order Chitinophagales; family Chitinophagaceae; genus Niabella; species Niabella beijingensis. The sequence continues at coordinate 1,873,406 of NZ_JAIQDI010000002.1, forward strand.
GTACGTATGCCTTTTAAATGCGCATAAGCATCCGCATCCCTTATGCCCTCCCCCTGGTAGTTAAGACTGATAAAGTCCGTCATCTGGGCAAATGGCATATCCGGTTTGGCATAGTTCATCGATGCAGCGGCAGGCCTTGTAGGGTCTTCATCTTTCACAATGTCGTGCAGCTTACGGGCTATAACAGCGCCTTCTGCTCCTGTGTATTGCTCCCCTACTTCGTTACCAAAACTCCATGCAATTACCGAGGGATGATTTTTATCGCGGCGTACGAAAGACCTTGCATCTGCTTCGTACCAGTCGGAGAAGATCAAATGAAAATCCAATGGTGTTTTACCTTTTTCCCAGCAGTCATACACTTCGTTAATTACCAGAAAACCCATTCGGTCTGTAAGATCCAGCAACTCCGGCGCCGGCGGGTTGTGCGCCAGGCGTATGGCATTACAGCCCATTTCCTGCAATATCTCCAATTGCCTTTCGGCTGCCCTTACATTGAAGGCCGCACCCAAAGCACCCAGGTCATGATGCTGATTAACGCCCCTTATGCGCACAGGCGAGCCATTTACATAAACACCTTTTACCGGGTCAAATTTTATATCCCTGATACCGAACGGGGTTTTATACGCATCTGACGGCTTCCCGTTTACATACAACCTGGTAACAGCCACGTACATATTGGGCTTCTGCTGCGGAGAAGGGCCCCAGAGCAACGGGTTATCGATTGTAACCGAAGCTTCAATAGTGCCCTTACCACCCGCATCAATATTAGCAGCGGCACGGGCAAAAACGGCCACCTTCTTACCCGTATTTTCTAACAATGTATCCAATAAAAAAATTTCTGTTACCGCCTGCACATGCTGTGTTTTGGTGGAAGCATTCCTGATCTGTACCGACAGATCTATAATCGCGGACGAAGAAGAGACTTCCCGTGTTTTGATAAATGTCCCCCATTGCGCTACATGTACGGGATCTGTTTTGGTGATCCATACATTCCTGTATAAGCCGGCACCGGGATACCAGCGCGAAGAGTTGGCAGGATTATCTAATCTGATTGCCAGCTGATTATCTTTTCCAGGTTTCAGATATGGGGTAAGATCAAGCCGGAAAGAATTATAACCATAGGGCCAGCCACCAACAAGGATCCCATTGCACCATACCATCGCATAACTCATCGCCCCATCAATATCCAAATATATAACCTTACCAACATCGCCCTTATCAAGGGTAATTTTTCTCCTGTACCAGGCAACGCCCTGTATGGGCAACCGCCCCATACCTCCACCTACTATTACCGGGTCCCCTTTATAAAAAGGCCCGGTAATGGCCCAGTCATGTGGCAGGTTTACAGGCTGCCAGCTTTTATCATCATAGTTATTTTGTACAAAAGAAAAATCCCTGCCCGGATAACCAGCTGGTCTTTTGTGATGCTTTGCAGGATCTTTGATAAAATCGTTGGCAGCAGGCAATATCCACTTTTTTAAAGCTCTTTGTGACGTAGCCACATAACCAGATTCCGAGGCTCTGGTATCGGCCACTTTATTATCATTGCGATCGAAGATTTCCGGCCTTTCATCATATATCAATGTATCGGAAGCTTTTTCAAACCGCATAAACCGCCAGCCATCATTAATGCTGATGCGTTTGCGGGGACTACTGCCATTTAGATCCTTTAGCTGGCTGTTGGCCTGCAGCAACAAAAAGTAAAAAACAAAAAATAAAAATGACCGGGTCATAAAAACTTTCATATTAGTATATTGAAAATTGAATCCATCAGTTACTATTCAGGCGATCGACAATTCCATATCAGGCCAGCACGTTCAAATCATTATAGGGATGAATTGTCTTTATAAATCCGTTTTCATCGTGTATTAACCGGACCATTTTAATGCTGCGTAAATGCGTAATACCTTTACTCAGACTGCTGTCATGATAGAACAGATACCATTCGCCGGAAAATTTACAAACGGAATGATGCGAGGTCCATCCCACTACGGGATTTAATATTCTGCCGGAATAGGTGAAAGGTCCATAAGGATTGTCGCCAATGGCATAACAAATAAAATGCGTATCACCCGTTGAATAGGAAAAATAGTACCTGCCATTGTGTTTATGGAGCCAGCTTGCTTCGAAAAACCTTCTTTCGGTGTCGCCCTGTAATAAAGGCTGCCCCTGTTCATCAAGTATGACCACATCCCTGGCCGGTTCGGCAAACTCCAGCAGGTCGTCAGTTAGCTTTGCAATTTTTGCACACAGGGCCGGCTGGTCATCAGCCGGCAAATGGGCAAACGGACTTTCCGGATCCGCAGCGTTAAAACTGCCGCTGCGCCAGCGTTGCAGCTGCCCGCCCCATATACCGCCGAAGTACATATAGTAGCTTCCATCCTCCTCTTTAAAAACAGCGGGATCGATCGAAAAGCTGCCCTTTATGGCTTCTGCCTGTGGCTTAAACGGCCCGGTTGGCACATCGCTTATGGCAACACCAATTTTAAAAATACCGTCATAGCCCTTTGCCGGGAAAAACAAGTAGTATTTTCCGTCTTTTTCCTGTGCATCGGGCGCCCACAACTGTTTTTCGGCCCAGGGCACATTGTTTACGTGCAGCGCAATACCGTTATCAACCGCTTCGGATGCGGGGGTATCCATAGAGATCACGTGGTAATCCTCCATGGCAAAATGGCTGCCCAGGTCATCGAATGCATCCCCGGCATCTATATCATGTGAAGGATAAATATATATCTTCCCATTGAACAGGTGCGCCGACGGATCGGCAGTGTAAATATGCGTTACCAGCGGTTCTGAGATGGCTTTACTGTTTAGCTCATCAAAATTCAAATGCTCAATGCTTTCTTCCGGCATAGTTATAATAATTTCGACTGTTTATTACTCAATATTAAAAAGAACGTTTTTGCTTCAGATCTGATTCTATCTGTCCTTCCATTTTCTTATCAATAGTATAAAAAAACAATAATCCGCAGGCAAGGAAAAACGGGATGGACGGAAATATACTCACCAGCATTCTGGCACCTGTGGCAACCGTAGCGGGCTGTACTACCTGCTGTTTCCCTTCCACAGAAATATATCCGTAATGCCCGATAATAGAGGCTACCAATGCACTGCCAACACTTAGCCCTACTTTCAGCCCGACCATCATCGCTGAGAAAATTATGGCAGTGGCCCTGCGGTTATTTTTCCATTCCGAATAATCCGCCACATCAGCAATCATGGCCCATAAAAGCGGAGTGCTGATCCCATAAAAAAAGCCATGCAGGATCTGGGAAAAAAACATCAATCCAACAGACTTAGGCGGATAGAAAATAAAGAAAAGTATGAATAATGTTGAAAGGAATAGTGAAGTGAGGAATACATCCCGTTTCCCATACTTATCCGCCAGCTTTTTAGAAACCGTGATACCGATAATCATCATGATAATCCCCCCTGCATTAAATAACCCAAAGCCGGCAGATCTCGGATCTTCTCCAAAAAAATTCATACCAATGAGGTTAAAAAAATCGGTAATAGGCGAAATAAAAAGCTCAAGGCGCTCTTTGTCCACATAGTTATTGAAATAATATACATAGGAGCCTCCCTTTACCGCCAAAGTAATAAAAACAAGTGTGGTCACCAGCAGCATAATGATCCAGGGTCTGTTTTTGAACAGGTCTTTTAAATCTTCTTTCAGGCCAGACTCCTGTTCCGCTGTAGGAATAACCCGCTCCCTGGTAGTGAAAAAGGTAATCAGCAGCAATACAGTACCGATGATGGCCAGCCAGGTCATTACCGTTTCAATCCCCGCAGCTTTATCTCCCTTCCCTACCGCTAAAATGATCGGAAGCATGAACACCTGCACAAAAAACTGGGCGAACATTACCGCTACAAACCGGTAGGAAGAGATGCTGTTTCTTTCGCTCATGTTGCCGGTAATTACACCACTCAGGGCAGAATAGGGCAAATTATTGGCAGCATATAAAAGCAATAACAAAGAATAGGTCGCTGCTGCATAGATCATTTTTCCTTTATAAGAAAAATCCGGGGTGCTGAACGCTAACAAAGCACATATACCCAGTGGAATGGCAGTAAATAAAATCCAGGGGCGAAATTTGCCCCATTTCGACCGCGTCCTGTCTGCTATAGCACCGATAACCGGGTTAAAGATAAAACCGGCAACCAATCCTACTACAAGTGTAATTACGGATGCATCTTCAGGTTTAAGCCCGTATATATCGGTGTAAAAAAAAGCCAGGTAGGTGACTAATGTCTGAAATACCAGGTTCGCAGCAAGATCACCCAGGCTGTAGCCGGCCTTTTCAATTATTGAAAGTTTCTTTACCTGCGCAGGAGCATTTGTACTCATTGTATAAATATTATCTTTTACTTGCTGCTATTACGCTATAAAATGCGGGTTTGGGCTTACCGTTCCTGTCAAACAAAAGCGGGTAATTGGTTCTGCCGGGTATGGGCCAGTCATTCAGCCAGCTTTGCCCATCATGCACGCCCCAAAAGGTAACGCGTGCTATTTTATCTTTATGCTTGAGCAATAATTTAAAAAGTCGCCCGTAATCATCCGCTATTTGCTTTTGTACAGTTTCGGGCAGCTCCTTCACATAGGGATTGGAATTGGTTTCCGTTTTCATCTGCTGGCTGACTTCGGCACCTGTAAAATTGCGGGGCAGCACTTCAATATCCAGTTCAGTAATAGCCACTTTTATGCCCAAGGCCGCATACTCTAATATACTTTCTTCGATCTCCTTAAAAGGAACTTTACCAACATGCCAATGGCCCTGTATACCTACACCGTCTATTCTGACGCCCGCCTGCTGGATTTTCTTTATAAGGGCGATGCAACCTGCGCGTTTTTCAGGCTGTTCATTATTATAATCATTATAATATAAATCGGTACCAGGAGAAACCTCATTTGTCAATTTAAAAGCATCCGCTATATAATTATCACCAAGCTTATTTAAAAAGGGGGATTTTCGCAGGGTACCGTCTTCATTTAGTGCTTCGTTTACTACATCCCAGGATTGTACTTTACCGCTGTAACGGCCTGCCACTTTCCTTATATGATCGGTAAAAAATGTACGAAAAGAATCAACGCTTTCTATACTCCGGGCAAATGCGGGCATCTGGCTATGCCATATCAGCGTATGACCGTTTACCTGGAGATGGTGTGCTTTTGCAAAATCTATAAATCTGTCAGCCCTGGAGAAATCATATTCTCCCCATGCAGGTCTTAACTCTTCCTCCTTCATAATATTTTCGGGTGTAATCGTATTAAACTGCCGGGAAATCAGGTTGAAGGCAGCAGGATCTTTCCCTTCAACCTGTTGCCAGCTTACTGCTGCGCCTATCAAAAAGTCATTTTTATACATGTCTTTTAAGCTCGCGGTAACACTTCTTATCTGCCTGGTTCCCGCGCAGCCACTTATAAGGGCTGCTGTTATAAAGAAGGAAAATAATTTGTTCATAGAAAAATATATTCATTGATGATTAGAATTAGAAGCCAATACTATTGCCGCCATCTACAGGCAATGTAATGCCGGTAACATATTCCGCGGCATCACTTGCAAGGTAAAGCGCCGCCCGGGCGATGTCCTCAGGCTGCCCCATTTTGCCCATTGGGGTACGGGCAAATACCCGTGCCTTACGATCGGGATCACTGTTCAGGGCTTTGTCTGTCATGTCTGAATAAATAAATCCCGGAGCTATCGAATTAACCCGGATACCCCCGGGCGCTAATTCCACGGCCATTGCCCTTGTCATTCCGTCAACGGCTGATTTGGAGGCGCTATATGCTATCACTTTGGGTAATCCATATAACGCCGCCATAGAACTGATATTGATGATACAACCGGAACCAGCCTGTAACATGTATTTTGTCACCTCCCGGCTCAAAGCAAACACTGCATTCACATTTGTATTCATTATTTTCTGAAACTCCTCATCGGTTACCGTTTCAAAGTCCTTCTTCATATTAATACCCGCGTTATTGACCAGTATGTCAATGCGTCCAAACTCCTCGGCTACCGTATCCACGAAGGCAGGTATAGCGCCAAAATCAGTTATATCCAGTACTTTTGCATGACATAAGCGATCAAGATGTTCTCCGGCTTCTTGCAGTTTACCGGCATTCCGCCCCACAATAATGGTTTCAATATCATTTTGCAGAAATTTGCGGGCAATCGCATTCCCCAGGCCCGAGCCGCCACCCGTTACAATTGCAATTTTTCTTTTAGGTTCCACGGTATCTTTTTAGTTTACATTATTAATACCCGGGGCAAGGGGAAACCTGAGACGTTTATAATCGTCCAGGCTTTCACGAGGTGGTTCGTTTTGCCCCGGTATTGGTTGTTTCGAAAATGTTTGAAAATATAATAAACACGCATTCCGCCACCACACAGCTTCTTTTTCCTGGATCTTTAAAAGCATTCGTACCTGTTCAAACCGTTGCCGGTCCACATACTTCCTGAGGCCGTCCCATTGCTGCTCCATCCATCTTACTGCGGCTGCTCCAGCGTAATATTTATCGCAAAGTTCCCCCCAAAGGGTCTTGCCACTTTTCATTCTGAAATTCCAGGGAACATGATGGAACCACAGTATAAACTTTTCATCGCAGGTGTTCCTGTTACCCCATTGTTGTTGTACCCGGGGCGCATATTGTGCCAGTGCATTGCTACCGGTTGCTGTTCGGTCAAATCCTAAACCCGTTTGATCCGCTTTGTGATAATAAACCGGGTTCCAGTCTGCCCTTCCCGCGTTGGCAACCCAGGGTGCAGGCCCGTAGTGGTGCCCGGTCCCCATAATATGATGCAGTCCTAATGGTGTCATATAATTCACTGCCGCTTCGCGGGAGCCCATCATGATATCTTTTACTTTTGCGACAAACTGTCCATCGTTGGTAAAGGTTTGCTTTAACCATTCTTCTGCAATCTCCTCCGATGACAGATCATGGTTCCACGCGAGCCTGCCGAAGGCATACCAGTTTGCCTGGCCAAAGGGATGTGCCGTCCAATTAATATCATTTCCAATATTTGCCACGCCCGCTATAGCCGTAATCGTACTGCGTTGCAATGAACCATCAATCACCTTTGCAACAGTTGATCCCTCTCCCCTGATATAGGTATCTGCGTTCAGGCATTCTTTAAACAAGGGCGCCTCATAAACCAGGTGCGTTCCCTGTCCCAGGTATTCCTGCGTCAACTGGAACTCCAAGGCGAGGTTGGTTTGAGGCATAGCGCCCAGTAAGGGCGAGAAGGGTTCCCGGGGCTGAAAATCAATCGGACCGTTTTTTACCTGCACCAGCACATTTTTCCTGAATTTTCCATCCAGCGGCTTAAACTCATCGTAAGCCTGCTTGAACCGGTCTTCGGCAGCTATGTCGCTGCTATGCCCGGTGGCGCCTTCCGAAAAATGTTCTTCTTCTTTCTGTACCCGGGCGTCGTAAACAAAAGCGCGCCACATTACCATACCCCCATGTGGCGCCAGTACATCGGCAAACATATTTGCTCCATCGGCATGTGTTCTTCCATAGCCCTGAGGGCCCGGTTGCCCTTCAGAATTCGCTTTTATCAAAAAGCCACCAAAATCAGGAATCAACTCGTAAATGTCATCACATTTTTTTGCCCACCAGTTTTTCACTTCAGCGTTCAGGGGGTCTGCTGTTTTTAGCCCGCCGATCTCTACCGGTGCGTTGAACTTTGCGGTTAAATATACTTGGATACCGTAGGGTCTGAATACATCTGCAAGCGCCTTCACTTTTTCAAGATACGGCCTTGTTAATACAAGGGAATTGGCATTTACATTGGTCAGTACTGTTCCATTAATTCCTATGGAAGCATTTGCTCTTGCATAATCGATATAACGCTGATCTATATAACCCGGTAACGTATGCCAGTTCCATATAGAAATGCCAGCGTACCCCCGCTCTACGCTACGGTTTAAATTATCCCAATGGTTCAGCACCCGGTGCTGAATTTTAGGAACACTTACTATTGAAAGTTCATCAATGGATTGAAAGGTCTGTATTAAACGTAAAAATGCAAAGGTTCCATATAAAACACCGATATCAGTATTGGCCGCAATCATCGTTATTTTTTTGCCATCATTCTTTTTCGTAAGAATCGCATAGCCCTCTTTGCCCAGATTAAAATTAACCGAGCGCAGCAACCGATTTATCACCGGTGAGGTTTGCGGTGTTCCCAGTACTACAGTTTTGTCCCCTGCCTCCTGCTGATCTGCAATTTTAGCATCCAGTAGATGCTCTAACGCTGACTGGAGTTCCTTTTTTGCGATCATTAAGGTAGCGGAGGCCTCGTGCGCAGCAATACCAGAGATATTGCTCCTGTATTGATGAAGCATTGCTGCATTTTCTATCTTATTATACCTCAGCCAAAGTCGATAACCATCTTCTGCGCGGCAAACACCGGAGAACATCAGCAATGCGAAAAACAAAAAACTTCTTTTCATAAAAACTTTTGAGCGCATCCGGGATGGAATAAAAAAATTAAGCTTTATAACTCTGTTCTTTTTAACGAAGACTGGCGAATGATTAGTCCCGAGTTAATAATTACGGTGTCGATCTGTTTTATATCGCTTGTACCTTTTAAATGATTGATGAGCGCCCGGGCGGCAACCTCTCCCATTTCAATTCCGGGATAATTGACAGTAGTAAGCGAAGGTTCGATCAGATGTCCTATGGCATCGTTATTAAACCCGACGACTGCAATATCACCAGGCACCCCAACATTATGTTCCTTTAAGGTTTTTATAAACGCCGCGGCCACAAAATCATTGGTAATAAATACACCATCGGGGACGGGATTCATCTCAAGGATTTTCTTAGCAGAAACAATACCGGCGTTTTCACTTAAATTGTCGATCAGTACCAGATTTTCATCAAAGGGCAGTCCTGCATCCCGCAATGCGTCCCGGTAGCCCCTGTAACGGTCCGCATAGACATTCCTGGCCAAATTAGAGCTGACATGCGCGATGTGTCTGCATCCCTGTCCGATTAAATGCCTGGTCGCTTCATAACCACATTTATAATTATCGATTACCACCACGGTGTTGCCATTGCCTTGCTCCACGCGGTCGAAAAAGACAACCGGTACTCCTTTATCCGAAAACCATTTAAAATGATCATAATTTTTCGTATCAAAAGACAAAGCCGCAATCAGGCCGTCAACCCGTTTATTAAAGAGGTTTTTGGCATTTGCCACTTCTTTTTCATAACTTTCTGAAGAGTGGGCTATGATCAAATCATAACCTGCTTCTGTTGTTACTTTTTCTACTCCTAATAAAACCGAATTGGCAAAATTGCTGTTCAGCTCATGGATCATAAATCCAATGGTATTGGTTACCTGTTTACGTAGGCTACGGGCAAAATAGTTCGTCCGGTATCCCCTTTTTTCAGCAAGTTCATAAATCTTCTTTTTTGTTTTTTTGCTGACAACAGGATCGTCTTTCAATGCCCTGCTGACCGTTGCAACAGATATATTTAATTCATCTGCAAGATCATAAATAGTAACTTCCTTCTTTACTGACATACAGCATTCATTTAAACTGTGATAAAAGCGCTAACAGCGCTACAGGTATTTCCGTACACATCCTACACCCGTATCCGCCCCCTGCTGTTCCATATGCTTATCCAGCAGGTTTCTCCATTCTGTATACAGCTCATCATATAACCGGGTTTGCACCGGTTGAATAATGGAAAGCGCTTCACGTTTCTGAAAGGCCTCTCCGGTGTTACGAAAATAGCCGCATCCTATACCTGCACCGAGCGCCGCTCCTACACTTCCATCGCAGTTGTAGAGTTCTACCGGCACGTTGGTAACGTTTACAAAGGCTTCTGTAAATACAGGACTTAAAAACATATTGGCCTTGCCCGCTTTGATTACCGAAGGATTCATGCCATTGCTGCGCATTATATCCAACCCATATCGGAACGCAAAAGCGATTCCTTCCTGTGCTGCCCGTAATATATGCGCATTGCTGTGCTTATTCAGATCGATATTATGCAGATGGGCTCCGATGATCCTATTGTTCAGCATACGCTCCGCGCCATTGCCAAAGGGCAATATCGACAGGCCTTCACTTCCGGGTCGTATGGTTTCCGCCAGCTCATTCATTTTATGATAGGAAAATCCGCCATTTAAGTTTCTGATCCAGCGATTCAAAATGCCGGTTCCATTGATACAAAGCAGTACACCAATTCGCTCCTGCTCCTTGCTGTAATTGACATGGGCAAAGCTATTGATCCGGCTCCGGGGGTCGCTGACAGGCCGGTCACTCACTCCATAAATAACGCCTGATGTACCGGCAGTGGCGGCCACATCGCCCGGTTCGAGCACATTCAGTGACAGCGCATTGTTTGGCTGGTCACCGGCCTTATACGATACAGGGATACCTGCTTTTAAGAATAGCTCTTCCGCGGCTTCCCTGGTCAGACTGCCATGTGTTGCAAATACATCGCCGATTTGAGGAATAAGCTTTTCATCGAAATCAAAAAAATCCATGATATCTGCTGATAACCGGGCATTTAAAAAATCCCAGAAGATGCCTTCCGATAAGGCAGAAGGCGTGGTTGTGATGCTGCCGGTGAGCCGCTGCGCTATAAAATCGCCGGGCAACATTATTTTATCGATTTTTTTGTAGAGCTCCGGTTCCATTTCCTTAACCCAGGCCAGTTTTGCTGCCGTAAAATTTCCGGGAGAATTTAAAAGACGCGACAAACAATAGTCTGTGCCCAGACCTTCAAAAGCGCGGTTTCCATATGGAACAGCACGGCTATCACACCAGATAATGCTATTGCGCAGCACATTACCCGCTTTATCTAACAATACCAAACCATGCATTTGATACGATATCCCGATAGCGCCGATATCGTTCCTGTTGTATTTGCCTGTTTCATGCAGTTTTTTAATCGCGTCCTTTACGTCATTCCACCAGCGTTCGGGCGACTGCTCTGCCCAACCGGATTGCAGCGCTATGATCTCCCGTTCCGTTTCCGGATATTGGGCGGAAGCAATGGTTTGCTGAGTAGCACCATCCACTACCGAAACTTTAACAGAGGAAGTTCCTACATCGATTCCTAATAGTAACATTGTTTTGCTTTCATTGAATTATCCATGGCCGTTGTCACCCGCTAAATGTACCTGTTGATAATATTCTCCAGGTATTCCTGTCTACCACTTTTGCTGGCGGGTTCGCCGGCTTCAATGGCATAGGCACGCAGCTCTTCCAGGGAAAGCTTTCCTTGTTCAAATTCCCGGCCTTTACCGCTGTTGAAAGAGGCATAACGTTCCGCCCGGACCTGTTTATAGTCTGATTTGTTTAATACGGCATCAGCCGTAATCAGCGCTCTTGCAAATGTGTCCATTCCGCCGATATGTGCATAAAACAGGTCATTCAGATCTGTGGATGCCCTGCGGATCTTGGCATCGAAGTTGATTCCTCCTCCCTTCAGTCCGCCGGTTTCCAGGAAGATTAACATTGCTTCGGTGAGCTCGTTTAAATTATTAGGGAACTGGTCGGTATCCCAGCCATTTTGATAGTCGCCGCGGTTGGCATCCAGCGAACCTAATACGCCCGCATCGGCGGCTACCTGCAGCTCGTGCTGAAAGGTATGACCTGCCAGGGTAGCATGGTTTACTTCGATGTTTATTTTGAAATCGTCCAGCAAATCCCACTGGCGTAAAAAACCAATTACGGTTTCACTGTCAAAATCGTACTGGTGTTTGGTGGGCTCCATGGGTTTGGGTTCTATTAAGAACGTACCTTTAAAACCATTTTTCCTCGCATAATCTTTGGCGGTGTGCAGGAAGCGGGCTAAATGTTCTTTTTCCCGTTTCATATCGGTGTTTAGCAGGGTCATATACCCTTCTCTGCCCCCCCAAAACACATAACCCTCCCCGCCCAGTTCTATGGTAGCATCGATTGCCGCTTTTACTTGCGCCGCCGCATGGGATAATACATGAAAATCAGGATTGGTGGAGGCGCCGTTCATATAACGTGGATTGGAAAATACATTGGCGGTGCCCCACAATAACTTTACATCGCTTTCGGCCTGTTTTTGTTTAGCATAGTCTACCAGGGCCTCTAAGCGCCTGTCATTTTCTTTGATATCTGGCCCGTAATCTACAAGATCGACATCGTGAAAACAATAGAACGGAAGGTTCATTTTAGTGATAAACTCAAAAGCCGCATCCATCTTGTCTTTGGCGCGTTCCACGGGATCTGCCTTTAGATTCCAATCGAATACATGGGTGCCGGGACCAAAAGGGTCGTTACCGTCATTGCAGAACGAATGCCAGTAAGCACATGCAAAACGAAAATGTTCTTTTAAAGTCTTACCGGCTACTATCCGGTTTTCATCATACCACCGAAAAGCCAGCGGATTATCACTTTCCAGACCTTCATATTGTATTGCAGGAACACCTTTAAAGTATTCATGATCTCCTAGAATAATACTCATAATAACGCTCTTATCTTGTTTTAAATAATTTACGTACTGTATGAAAAAAAATCAGAACCAACGTACAGGTCAATAATAAAACCGAAACACTTTATCCGGGATGCTTAATATCCCGGGTTCTGATAAGCCCTCTTCTCTTCAGTGCTCATATCCATTCCATCAAGTTGGGATTGAGGTATCGGCCGCAGATAATGGGCAGGAGTAATTGTACGGGTAACGGTACCTATTGTATGATCCTTCCAGTCGTTCGGATTGGTTTTGCCGGCAATTTCGAAGCTGCTGCTCAGTTCGCTCCATTTTTGTGTACGCACCAAATCCAGCCAACGGTATCCTTCCCCAAAATACTCGCGGGAACGTTCTGCAAGTATATAATTGATATCTATTGCAGCGGGTGTAGCGGCAATTAAGGCAACACTGTTATCCTGTACTTTGGCAACATTGCCTCCGTTATCCCAACGCCACTTTCCGGCGCGCGCACGAATTATATTTATCAATCCTCTTGCTGAACCGTCATTTGCGTAGGCACCTGCTACACCTTTAGTAACGGCACCTTTAACAGCTGCTTCAGCAGCTATGAAGAACAACTCAGAAAATTTGGCGGCAACATAAGGACGGGTAAGGCTTCCGTTTGGCTGACCCAAACCTCCGTTGTTATCGGTACGATAAGGCCCCATTTTCCAGTTGCCGGGATAGCATATCCTGCTAAAAGCTTTTGGTTCAATTACAAAATCCGCACGCCCGGGCAATACACCGGCACCAACATTACTGTTATAGATCGAGTTTGAATAGTCTACACCGCCTACATCAGTATTTAAAAATGTAAGGATAACATCACCGTTTGATACCGGTAAATAATTAGCATTATACATCTGATTCGCAGCAATACCGGCTTCTTTCCAGTTACTCCGATACCTTGTTACAAACGTACCATCATAACGAGAATCATTTGTTTTATCAGCAAAGGTTTTGGTAAACACACCATGCGGTGGTGCGATCATGGTCCAGGGGCGCCCTAAAGGCTGGGTGGCAGCGCGTTGAACAGAGCTTACCGCTGCCCATGATGTACTGGAGGTACTGCTTCTGATATTCGTATAATTCCATTGTTCAAACCAGTGGGCAAAATTGTCAGTTCCAAAACCGCCACCGCTATAACCCAAATCGCCTCCATTATAGATGCTGCTTTTTTCGGTATGGTCAGCATATAATACCGATTCGTTGTTCCGGTCGTTGGGGCCGTTGTTTACATCATAAAATGTCGGTTGCAAACCAAAAGATGCGGGGTTAGCGATCGCTGTGGTTGCCACGTCATAGGCCTGCTGAAAATACCAGGTCGCATCATGCCCGTCGGGATCTGTTCGCGCAGCTTCGGGATAAGTAGGAATACTGTTGGGGTTTTGCAGCCACCATCCATAGGTAAGATAGGCTTTTGCAAGAAACAACCGTGCGGCAGTTTTGGTAACCCCGCCGGTTACCCTGCCCACATCGGGCAATTGTTCTGCAGCCAGCAGCAGATCAGGGAATATAGCTTTCGTATATACTTCAGGAACGGTATTACGTTTTGAAGTCCGAACAGTTGATGTATTAAATTTCAATTCGCCACCGCCCAGATCTAACGGTACACCACCAAAGGTTTGCACCAAAAGGAAATAATCAAAGGCCCTGAAAAATCTTGCTTCTGCAATTAATGATTCGACGACGCCAACCGCAGCTCCGTTTTCTATCACACCGCTGGCCGTATTGATAGCTGGGAAAGCGGCTCCCCAGACAATACCGGTATTACTGGATGCAGGATCGATTACGCCTACGCCTGAAAAATCGAGGTTTTTTACATTACCGTCAGAGTTTTGACCCCATGTATGTTCATCAGTACTTACCTGATTGGCGTTAATGAAGTAACCGTTTCCGTACATCAGCCGCAGGTGTCCGTAAAGCGCTGTGATACCCCCTTTTACACCCGCATCGGTTTTAAAGTAGTCCGGGGTAAATATGCTGCGGGGATTTTCATCCAGTATTTTAGAACATCCCGTTATAAACAGTGCTGCAAAAATTGCGAGCCAACAGGTTCTTATATATTTATGTTTCATTGCTGTAGGTTTTAAAATGTGATGTTAATCCCTAATAAATAATTACGGCTGGTTGGTGTATTATAGCCCACCGTTAAAAGTCTTCGCTGCCCGTAACCATATGCCACGGCCATGTTAGCACCGTCGTTTGCATAAGAGTTGGTTTCGGGATCCATACCTGATTCTTTGTAATAAGGAGAGAAGAATACAAACGGGTTCTGTGCCGTTGCATATAAACGCATCCTTTCAATACCCAGGTTTTTCAACCACTTTTGTGTGAAATTATATCCGAGGGAAATAGTCCGTATTTTCATAAACGACCCGTCAAAATAGCCAAGCGTTGAGCCATATTTCGGATTGTTGCTGCTTTTAGGACTACGGGGATCCGGGTATTTGGCATTAGGGTTATCTTCGGTCCAGTAATCAATATCTATTTGCCCCCTTCTGCCATCTTCAAGATTAAGATAACCGTTAGCGCCATAAAGGGTACTGTTTAAGATACCTCCGTTTTGAAAAACGCCAACTATGGTTAAATCCAAATTCCTGTAGCCCACCCGGGTATTAAAGCCCCCTAAAAATTTAGGATCGGCGTTAATAATTTGTCGGTCGTCAGAACCAATAATCCGGGTGGGAGAACCATCGGCATTGTAATCGCCCGTATACAATACCTTAATCATTCCGGGTACACCCGCCGGACCTTCGTATTGTTTTACTGCATCCGCTTCGTTCGCCTGCCAAATACCTGTTTTTTGATAATCAAAAATTACATTTAAGGGATGGCCAACAAACAACCAGTTCCCTTCATCACGTAATTGCCCTGACGCAAGACTTACAATTTTATTTACGTTCCGGTAAAGATTTACGCCTGCTTCCCAGGTCCACCCGTTGTGATCATCCAATAAAACACCGTTCAGTGAGATTTCAAAACCCTTATTTTGAGTAGCCCCCACATTACCCGTATAGCTGCTTACACCTGATGTTTGCGGCAGTCCCACGCTTAACAATAAGTCTTCTGTTTTGGTTACATAATACTCTACAGTACCGCTCAGGCGATTTTGAAACATTGAAAAGTCTAAGCCCAGGTTACTGGTTTTTGAATACTCCCACCCTAAAGCCGGATTGGGAAGTTCTGTTACATAATAACCATTTGCGTTACTCTCACCAAAATTGTACGGGCGTACACTTAAACGTCCAAGCGTTGCATAAGGTGCTACCGACTGGTTGGATGTCTGTCCGTATCCGGCCCGCAGTTTCAGGGAGTTCAGCCAGTCAGCTCCATTCATAAAGGACTCTTTGCGAAGATTCCAGCCTGCTGATATGGCCGGGTAACTATGCCATTTATGTCCCACTGCTAATCGGGAGGATGCGTCGGAACGGAACGTAGCGCTGATCATATAACGATCATCGTAAGAATACATTACACGCCCCATGTATGACATCAGCCCGCTGACCCAGTACGCCTGGTTGTCGGGGTTGATGGAAATATCATCATTGCTACCGGTTGAGGTTTGCCCTAAATTAAAATACTGAAAATTGTCCCCAGCAAGGTTCCTGCGGCCAACAGAAGAGCTGTTATAGCTAATCTGTTCTGTAGAATATAAAGCCACTGCATTTATTTTATGGACCCCGTTGAAGGTTTTATCATACGTAAGCAGGTTTTCCACCGCCCACTGGGTTGTATAAGCATTACTTATAGATGCCGTATTAGGGTTTGCGATATCGGAACTAAACACACCGATACCCTGATAGCTACCGGTATTGCTGTTGCGATAATTGGCACCTAAGTTTAAACGGTATTTAAGCCCCTGTACACCCGGAATAGATAATTCTCCCCAAACCGAATTATAAGAACCAAAATCCTTGGTGCGGTTGATGTATTTATCGCCCAATGCATCCATCGTTTCCCTGGTATAGACCCATTGCTGGTCCTGCGGCATTACTACAACACGCTTCGTGGTTCCGTCCTGGTTAAATGGATTGGCAATCGGCGACATGCTCAGCACCCCGTACATACCTAAATTAGCACCATCGGTAATACTATAATTATTATTGGTTGTAAATCCTATACGAAATAGTTTGCCAATTTGCTGATCTAATGACGCACGGATAGAAAAGCGGCTATACTGGGATCCGGGGATGGGCGCTTCATCACGGTAATAACCTACTCCCACCTTATACTGGCTCTTGTCCGTTCCACCACCTACACTCAGGTCGTGATTCTGAACTTTAGCCGACCTGTAAAACAGATCCTGCCAATCGGTATTAATGGCGCCCGTTGTATCTTCATCTATGCCCGGGTTACGGTTTAAATCGGCTCTTTTGCGAAGGGCGATGTATTTATCGGCTTCCATCATAGGGTATTTCATTACATCCTTAATGCCATAATAACCGCTATAGGTAAGTTGTGCTTTTCGTCCGCGGCTTCCTTTATTAGTGGTAATTAATATAACACCATTGGCACCCCGGGAACCGTAGATAGCTGTTGCAGACGCATCCTTTAAGATATCTATACTTTTTATATCTTCCGGACTAATATCTGCAATGGTTCCTGCAAAGGGGATCCCGTCCAATACGATCAAAGGATCATTTTCTGCATTGATGGAACGCGTACCACGAATACGAATTTGCATAGTTGCGCCGGGTTTTGTAGAGGTTTGAGCCATCTGCACACCTGCCACCCGCCCCTGTAATGCCTGGGATATATTTGCCGCAGGTATCTGATTTAAAGTAGCCCCGCTTACGGAAGCTACCGAACCGGTAACCGCCTCTTTGCGCTGTGTACCGTACCCTACTACAATGACCTCGTCCATTTTCCCCAACCCGTCTTCCAGAACTATTGCCAGCTGGTTCTGATTTAAAACAGGTATCTCTTTTTGCAGATAATTAACTGCACTAACTACCAGTACTGCATCCGGCGCCGCATCTATGGAGAAAACACCACTACTGTCGGCATTAACCCCACTGCCTGTACCTTTTACCAAAATGGATGCTCCCGGAATGGGTACATCTGCATTATCCTTAACAGTTCCCTGTATCCTGTTTGTTTGTGCCGCTGCATCAAATGATAAAATCAATACAGCAAACAGGTATAGCAAGCTTTTAAAATAGGTTGTTAATATGGCGTAAGAACAACCAGTCGTTTTTAGATTTCGAGGCATTTTTTCCATCGTTTTAGTTTTATTCGTTAAAGAATGGCCATTATATTATACAGTATCTATGGATTTTAATCGGTTGCAATGGCAAACCCTGCTTCTTTTTCATTCCTGAATGCAAGCCTTTTATAGAATGCGCCGGCGAACAGTTTAACTGCCGGTGACCAGCAATGCAATCGATTACAATTTCAGATCAAAAAAATACTCCTCCGGGAGTTGTCCATCATTCACTACAATGTATATCACAGACTGCCAAAACTAGGGGACTTCCCAAAAAGCCGGTTTAACGGATGTTGAAACAATTGTAACATATGTTGAAATATGAATGATACAAGAAATTGAAATTGTAAAATATTTATTTTCAAAATATTACAGTTTATATATTTTGCTATTTTATTGATTTCCCAATCCTGAAGCAATGCAATTTTTCTTACGAGAAACATTTAAAAACTTTTGAGCAGGTCCCTTGTATCCGGAAGTGCCACCGACTGGTTCTATTTTGATTTTTTGAGAAAAGTTTTCGGCACCTGTCCCCCCTCCATTGGTAAGGTTCCTTATCGTATCCGTCGGGAACGGTGCCGTATCGACCGCTATAATCAGGAAGTTTTGCAACATCGTCCATCATGTAAATTAATCTGTCAACGATGCTTTCCTTTTCATCACTTTCTTGGCTTTCCCGGCTATATTGTCAGCGTCAAGTCCGTATTTGATCATTAATTCTGCCGGTTTGCCGCTTTCTCCAAAAGAATCGTCTACCGCTACAAATTCCTGGGGCGCCACCCTGGTGGTAGTGAGCAACCGGGCAATACTCTCCCCCAGCCCTCCCATTTTATTATGCTCTTCAGCCGTTACAATACAACCCGTTTTTGCTACAGAGCTCAGTATCGCCGCCTCGTCGAGGGGTTTGATGGTATGTATATTAATCACTTCCGCGTCAACACCTTCCTGTTCCAGTTTTTCCGCAGCCTGTATCGCCTCCCATACCAAATGACCGGTTGCCGCAATGGTTACATCTTTTCCAGGCCGTACGAGCCACGCTTTTCCTATTTCAAACTCCTGGTCAGGATTGGTAAATACCGGCACAGCAGGACGGCCAAACCTCAGATAAACCGGTCCTTCGTATTCTGCTATGGCAATAGTTGCTGCCATGGTCTGGTTGTAATCACATGGATTGATGACCGTCATGCCGGGCAACATTTTCATTAAACCGATATCTTCAAGGATCTGGTGAGTAGCTCCATCCTCTCCAAGGGTAAGACCCGCGTGGGATGCACATATTTTCACATTCTTATTACTGTAAGCAATACTTTGCCGTATTTGGTCATATACCCGACCGGTTGAAAAATTAGCAAAAGTTCCGGTAAATGGGATCGATCCCCCAATGGTCATACCGGCTGCCATCCCCATCATGTTTGCTTCCGCAATACCGGTCTGGATAAATCGTTCGGGAAATTCGTTAATGAATGCGTCCATCTTTAAAGAGCCCACCAGGTCGGCGCACAAAGCCACTACATTTTTATTTCTTCTACCCGCCTCAAGCAGGCCGGCACCAAAACCCGATCGGGTATCTTTTTTTTCTGTATAAGTATATTTCGTCATTTTAATACTATTAATAGTCATTCATGCTGGTTTGTAATTCAGAGAGGGCAAGGCTTAACTGCTCGTCGTTCGGTGCAATACCATGCCATTTATGAGAGCCCGTCATAAAGCTTACCCCATGTCCCATGTTGGTTTTCATTAATATGCAAATAGGTTTCTTTTTTAAGGCTTTCTTTTGGGCCAACAATAGCGTTGCCACCACTTCTTCCATATCATTTCCGTCCATATATAATACTCTCCAGCCAAAAGCTTTCCATTTGGTATCCAGTTCACCCAACGAAAGCACCTGTTCTGTGGAACCGTCTATTTGTTGTCCGTTCACATCAATGGTCATCACCAGGTTATCTACCTTTTTGGCGGCGGCAAAAAGCGCCGCTTCCCAGATCTGCCCTTCCTGGAGCTCCCCGTCGCCATGTAAAGAGAAGACAAGGCTTTTGTCCTTCTTTATTTTTTTAGTTAATGCGGCGCCAATAGCCACAGACAATCCCTGCCCCAGGGATCCTGATGACATGCGAACGCCCGGCAGTCCCTCATGCGTGGTGGGATGCCCCTGTAACCTGGAATTTAGTTTCCGGAACGTCTTTAATTCTTCAACATCAAAATAACCGCTACGGGCCAGTACCGAATAAAATACGGGCGAAATATGACCGTTGGATAAAAAGAAGAGGTCCTCCCCTAATCCATCCATATTAAAATCCGGTTTATGATTCATGATTTTGAAATACAAAGCCGTCATAAAATCGGCGCATCCCAGTGAGCCGCCCGGATGGCCCGACTGGCAGCCATGCACCATCCTTACCACATCACGCCTGGCCTGGGTTGCAATGTATTTCAGTTGGTCGATTGAATACTCATTTTTCATTCTTTGTATATTTTATGCTATTTACTTTAGAAGTTATTTAAAAGCCGCTTACCGCTCGCCAACGGCAAATTTGAAATAATCCACATCTACATATCCGCCCGGTGATTTTGTGGCATAGTTGAACAGGGCAAATTTGCTGCCCATAAATAGTTTACGGTAATCGAAGATCATTTTATATTCCGGGCCAAGTTTTGTCCAGTTACTGCCATCCAGACTGTAATAAAACTTCGCCCAGTCCTTATTGAGGTTGAAGTCGCCGTCAATACGTAGATAGATCTTATCCTGACTGAGCGCTACGCGGGCTTTTTCTTTGACAGTTACCTTTGTAACCGCTTTTTCCTTTTCGCTTAACTCCACCACCTCAGTGCTCATTGTAAGATACTTTTTGGTACCCTCCGCAACCACCGACAAAATACCTGAATGCCCGTTAAAAGCACTGAAGCCCGCCACATCGCCATCTTTCATTTTTGAAATATCCATTGCAACAATGCCATTGCACGTAGGCCCCATCATACGTTGGGTAATGGTATTGGGGGCCAGGTACAGGTTCGGAACAACACGGTTTGTTTTTAATCTCAAATAACCGGGACGTTCCGTCAGCGACCAGGCACTGTTAACCGGGTTATGGTTCCACTGCCAGTTGATCTTTAACTTTCTGTCCGAAAAGTCATCGCTTTCAACAATCCGTTTACCGGTATCTTTAGATTTTAAGGGGGTACTGCCCTGCAAGGGCACTTTACCATTTTCATCACCCAGCATCGGCCAGCCGTCTATCCAGCGCACAGGCACTAACAATGGCACACGACCTATGCTATTCCTGTCCTGGAAGATCAATCCAAACCAATCGCCGGTCTTACTATCGATAATACAGCCCTGCCCCACATATGGAAATCCGGCAAAATTATCCTCCAGGATCACTTTCTTTTCGTAGGGTCCGGTGATACGGTCAGCGCGGTAACAAACCTGCCTGCGCGGCTTGCCTGTTGGCCAGGAGATCATCAGCAGATAATATTTCCCGTTATGCTTTATCACCTGGTTTCCTTCGAGCAGACCGGTTTCTTCAGCATCCTTTTTGAAGATATCGGTATTGATACCTCCGGGCTTTATATCCGACAGGTCGGTTTTCAGCTCTGTAACCCGTGTTCCGGAAAAAACAAATGGCCTGCCATCATCATCAAAAAAAAGGGAAGCATCGTGAAAATGTGGTGTACGGGAAACAAGTTTCCATTTTTCCGAAGCAGGTTCGGAGCTGCTGTAAATATACGCCCTGTAAGGTGCATCGTTTGGCGAAAAAAGCACGTAATATTTCCCCTTATAATAACGGATGGAAGATGCCCACTGGCCACGTCCGTAAACCGTGCCGTTAATTAAATTGTATTTTGAATTATCTGTCAGGCTGTCAAATACATAGCTTACGATTTCCCAATGTACCAAATCACCCGATTTCATAATTGGTGCACCCGGCATCAGGTGCATGGTAGTGCTGATAAGGTAGTAGTCGTTACCGTTTCTTGTAACCGACAGATCCGGAATATCGGTCCAGATCAGGGGATTTTTATAAGGCGTTGCGATTATTGCGCTTGAAGCCGATTTTGAAGGAGTATCACAGCCCCAGATGCTTAATGCGACCAATAATCCGGTTAACAGTTTATACATTCCACATATATTTATCTGTTAACAATTGCTAAGGCTGCAGATCATTATCCAAAGTGGCATACAGGCCAATCAATGCACCGGTAAAGCCGCCGGCAACATTTGTTGACAAAATATCACCCGAAACCGGAACTCCTACATTATGATAAGTGGTCCCATCGGCAGAATAACTAAAAGAATATTCATCCTGCGGGGATGCCACCACCCGCAGTTCTATAGGTTTGGTCACATCGATCTTTGTGTCACCGATTATCGTTGTGGTTGTGCCAGGGCTACCGAGCGGTTCCTTCCGTTCGGTCCTTGCCAGTACCAGGTAATAATCCTTATCCTTTTTTGTGACGCCAAAAACATAATTAAAAGCCTCACTCTGATAACAGGTAATACCGGCAAGATCTTTATCAGACCGGGGGATATAGGTCATTGTCACCTTTGCCTCAAAGCTGGCGTGTTGCTGCCGGCAGAAAAGTGCAGCAACAGGAGCCTGTGCCTTTATAGTCGTTTCAAATGGCTTTATAGCTACACCTCCCCCGGAAGATGTACTGATAAAATTTTCACGGGGGCCGCGCATCGCAATCCATCTATAGTCCAAAACAGGCGCCGAAAAATTGTCGGTAAATGTGAAATTACCATTGGGAAGAAATCCATTTTCCCCTGTTTGATTGAGAACTCCGGCGGTGAGTTTTTGCTTCGTTTTCAGGGGAACCAGTCCATTTTCAAAAACGGGGTAAGTACCGCTCCAGTCAACAGGAAGTATAAAGGTTTCGCGCCCGGTGTTTACCCGATCTTTTGCGTTAGGGCGAATTCCCAGGAATACACCATAATATTTTCCGTCTTTTCCCTCCACCAGGTCAGCGTGTCCCGCCCAGTCCGTTTTTGCCTTCCTGTCTTTTGGAAAATATCGTTGAGTGAGTATGGGATTGCCCGGCGCGGGTATAAAAGGCCCTTTGGGATTATCGCTCATAAAAACCACCTCGCTGTGCCAGTCGCCGGTTCCCCCCTCTGCACACATCAGGTAATATCTTCCCTTCTTTTTATACAGATGCGGCCCTTCGATCCAGATCGGCTTTTGCGAAATATCCACGCCTCCATCCACCAGTATTTTATCCGTCCCGGGAATTACTTCATCCTTTTCCAGGTCATATTCCCACAGTTTGATCACCCGATGGCCACTGTATAATTCCTTCCCCTTATCAGGCGCATCGTTGTGTACCACGTAAGCTTTACCATCATCATCAAAAAACAGGGAGGGGTCGATTCCATCAAACTTCAGTTTAATCACTTCACCCCAGCCTTTGAAAGGATCTTTTGTTTTTACTACCATGTTACCGATCCCGCCGGCAATCTGGGTGGTGATCATATAAAAGGTTTCATTGTGCCTGTTATATTTAATGGATGGTGCATAAATGCCTGCTGAAACACCCGCTTTCGCTACCTTTAGTTGGGAAGGCCGGTCCAGTACATGGCCGATCTGTTTCCAGTTTACGAGATCCGTCGAATGAAAGATGGGAACACCCGGAAACATCGAAAAGGATGAGTTTACCAAAAAGTAATCATCCCCCCTGCGCACAATGCTTGGATCGGGATAACAGCCCTGCAGAATGGGATTGTAAAATTCACCCGCGTTCAGAGGATATTCCTTATAGACGGCGTCATTGCCCTTATAAGAAAATTGTGTAAAGACGGGTATGTTGCGTTCTGTCTGCCGTAACTTTCCCTTTTGAGCCGACATTGTACCTGGAACTATCAGGAACAAAGCCAGCACCACGCGCTGCCAATGCATTAAACCAAGCTTTATCATTATCGTTATTTTTATGTATTGTATTTGTTTTACTGTGCAAACAGGTTCAGATCTATGGATGTGCCCATCTTTTCATAACCGGCTTCATTGGGGTGTAGCCAGTCATTATCATGCAGATCGGGTAATATTTTCCTAAGATCATCCGGGTCGCGCATGGTTTTATCAAAATCGATTACCGCATCAAATTTTCGGGTGGTACGTATCCATTCATTCACTATATCTCTTGCCCGCTGCCGGAAAGGTGTGTCATAAAAAGATTTTTGAAAGGGCAGGATCGTACAACCATATACTTTCATTCCCTTTGCGTGCGCCTTATCAGCCATTAACGCGTATGCCGCTATCAGTTGCTGTGCTATTTCAGGTACTTCATCTGCGTTTTTGATTCCGCCAATATCGTTGATCCCTTCCAGTATCAACAGGTATTTTACGCCGCTTTGCGAAAGGATGTCCCTTTCGAAGCGGGCTAAAGCTGTAGGTCCTAAACCGCCGCGCAATACGCAGTTGCCCCCGATACCCAGGTTCAACACGCCCCGGTTTTGTGTTGAGGGATTGGTCAGCAAGCGTTCCGATAAGATATCCGTCCAGCGGTTTTGCCTGTTGGTGCCGGAGCCTCTTCCATCAGTAATAGAATTGCCCAAAACGGCAATTGCAAAAGCTTTGGGGGAAGTCATTACATCAATACCCTTAATCACATACCAGTGATCGGTTTTAACCGCATCTTTAAAATCAGCAGATTTGATTTGATTTCCGCCAAGAATGTAAGATGTGGTACGTGAACCGGGATGTCCCGTAAGGGATGGCGATGTCTCTCCGAAATAAATGGTAATGGCCAGCAGTGAACCCGGCCTGAGTTTAAAATCTACCGGGTCCGAAAAAAGTTCGGTTCCGGGTTGCATTGTTACCGTTTCTTTGCCGCTAAACCGCAATAGCGCCTGCGTGGCGTCATCAATACGGCTACCTTCTTTAGCCACAGCAATAGTTGCGCTTTTTATAGTAACCGGCTGCTTGCTGAATTGATTAGAAAATTGCACGCGGAGTTTACCTCCACCTGCAGACACACGCACCACCTGGCGGATTGTATTATTACGCAGCCCCGGTTGGGGAGGCATATTGCCCGGCTCTACCAGTTGCGGTGCAGCAGCCCAGGTGCCCACCCATTCAGAGGGGACTGTAATGGTCGCATTCTTACTGCTGTTGCAGGAAAACAGGATTGCAGCCGTAAATACAATACATAATAAGGGACGTCTCAAATATATATTTTTTAAAAATTGCATCATAGCTTATTTTACTCTGCTATAATTTTTTCGCCCATCAGTTCCAACATTACTGCCGCATACCGCTTTCCCAATTTTCTGTAACCGGCGGCGCTGAAATGCAACCGGTCGCTAACACCCTGGCAACCTGCTGACGGCACTACATGTGCCGTCGCGATCGTTTGAGGCAGTGTGCGGATAATTTTATTCATTGCGGCGCAGGCTCCGTTCTGGTCTTCGGGTACCAGTTCACCGGCCAGCAGCGGCACTTCTTTTGCATCCAGGTTCAGATCGTGCAACAGGCGTTCATACACTTTCTTTACTTTCTGCGGCCATAAAGTATCACCGGTATTCGACTCGCCCTGGTGTAGCAAAATACCTTTTATAATACCGCTTTTCTGCGCAAGCCTTGCCATTTCCACTAATCGCCGATACGGGCTGCCACCATAGTCCCGGATCATATTTTTCATCCAGTCGGGCTGTTTTGCCGCGTAGGAGGCACAGCTGTCTTCGTCAAATAACTCTATTTTGCATCCGCCGACAGACACATTAACAATGCCTACTTTTATTTTCTGCGGGAGATATTGCACCATTGTTCTTCCAAAATAATCTGCCGGGCCAAGGCCGGTATGGCACCGCGCAAGCGGGGGAATTGCCAGGTACCAACCGCCCATTTTTCTTCCACGATTATCACAGTCAACCGAAGCCAACATTTTAAATCTGTCACTGATACCCAGGCTGTCCTGCACCTGTGGCGTTGCCGCCCCTTCCATATTCGACTGGCCCAGGCACAGGTAAATATGAAAGTTCTTATCTGGTACGCCGGTTATTTTATCAGAACCTGTGGATGGATAAGAAACGGATACTGTCGTTCCATGTGCAATGCATCCCGTTTCTTTTTCAAATCCTTCGTCAGTGAACAGCACCACATCCTGTGCAGTTAAAACACATACAACCAATAGCGAACAACTAACTAATAAAGCTTTTTTCATATTGTTGTTTATAATTTACCTCCTTGCCCTTTACATAAGTTTACCGGTTTTCGATCTTCGTTTCTGGAGGTCCGAGGTAACTTTGTTTCAGGCCTCCCATATCCACTACTAACTTTTGCAATACCACACCCGGGCTGATCATCCAGTACTTCAGCGTGTGTTTACCTTCTTTATCAATCCTGTGATCGGTATCCGTAATGTTTATATTATCCGATACAGTTCGGGCCCAGGGGTGGCTGTCTACCTTAAATTTATTGATGGATACTATTTGCGGCTCACCGTCGTCAATAGAAATAGCATATTGCAGGCCGTTCTCACTGTCGGTATAGTTAAGCGTTGGGGAGGTATAAATATTCAGCTTAACATTACCCTTGCCGGATGTATAAAAATCATATTGAAGCTGGGGTTTGTTTTTTGACAACCTACTGATGTTCCTGGTAACAGGGAAAGTGGTGATACCGTCCCCTTCGCGACCAATACCCGGAATTAGTTTCCATGCTATACCGGGCTGTTCTTTTTTTCTTGTAAAGTTCGACGCAGTAATAGAAACGTACCCGTCTTTTTCATAGAATGCAGGTCCTTTGTCATCTCCGGCAATCCCGGGCGAAGCAGGCGGTGTTGATAAAACAGTGCTTTCAGCGTTCCGGACGCTGCCTTCTTTCACGTACCTTACCTCCGGCATCTTTTGCACTGCCGGTTCCTGCCAGGAAGTATAGCCTATATGCTTCTGGGACATCATGTGGTTCCATTTTCCATTATTCAGCTGGTGGTAGGCAACCGTTATTAAGGAGTCGTTCTTGTAAAACTGTATTGCTTCACCGGCATATTTATTTGCCAGCAAATTATTTCGCTTTGCGTAATAGTCATTCCAGGCCAGCGCCGTATACATATGCTGAAGATTCCCATAAGCTTTCACCGGGTACAATACCAATTGATAAAACGCGCTTTTCTGTTCCTGCGGTATTCTGGCATTAATCTCCTCCGCCTTTTTTTGTAATAAATTCCACGCTTCTGCTACCCGGTTGGCTTCATTATAATTGGTAATGCTGTAACTTTTTGCATCTAACAGTTCCGGCTTCCGGCGGGAGGCATACTGGGCATAGGTTGCCAGAATCCGGGCAATTTCCTTTGCATAAATACCGCCAAACTGTTGGGTCGCCCATTTCAGGTAATAACCGGATAGATTATCTTCATTCCAGTTATCTACATTCCACGCATAATCAAGGAAAAAGCTTGTCGGCAGTTCCATGGGCTTTAAGTCGCCCACATTTACAATCCATACCTGGCGGGCATTGTGCTCATATGCCAGGTGCATTTGCTCCCACACCCTGGCTATATTATTGGTGTTGATCCACTTGTAATTTCTTGGGCCACCTACATAATCAAAATGATAATAAATACCATATCCACCTTTACGGGGTTCTGCATTCAAATCAGGTAACCGGCGGATATTGCCCCAGTTATCATCGCACAATAAAAGCGTAACATCATCGGGCACACGCATTCCTTTGTCGTAGTAATCCTGTACCTCTTTGTACAGTGCCCATAGTTGTGGGGTTTCGGACGCAGGTTTCCCGGTCACTTCTTCCACAATTTTCCGCTGATCTTTTACTATCCTTTCCAGGAGCGCTGTTGCGGTTCTTGTTGTCATCGGCTCATCGCCATCGCCCCGCATCCCAATCGTAAGGATACTTTCATGACCGCGCATATTTTCTATTCCCTTTTTCCAAAACGATTGCAGTCCCTTTTCGTTTCTTTCATAATCCCACGCACCTTTGCCATATCGTTTCCATTCGGTCTGGGCCCTCAGCATGGGCTCATGATGAGACGTGCCCATTACAATACCCCAGCGATGCGCTAATACCGGGTTAAGCGTATCATCATCATTAAAGGCATTCCCCCACATAGCCGGCCATAAATAATTTGCTTTGAGCCGGAGCAGCAGCTCAAATAAATGCTCATACATTTTATGATTAAAACCGCCAAACTTTTCCTTTGTCCAGCCACTAAATGCAGGAGCCTCATCATTAATAAAAATACCACGGTATTTTACTGAAGGAGAAGGGTAATTATACACTCCGTTTTTGAAATACACTTCTTTTTGCTTTCTGACAGGTACATCAGCCCACCAATACCAGGGAGAAACGCCCATTTGCCGGGAAAGCTCAACAACTCCATACGCAGCACCCCGCCTGTCGCTTCCTATAATAATCAGTGCATTTTGAACGCCGCGGAAGGGTTTTCTGATATTTTGCAGTTTAAATGCTTCCCACTTGCCTTTCAGGACACTTGCATCAATCCGGTTATTCTTCATCAGCTGTCTGACGCCCGTCATTCGGCCAACCGTACCAATGATGATCACATTATTCGAAGCATCAATTTTATCGACAAGCCGAGGGGTTTTTCCCGTCACCTTTTCTATATCTTTTTGCAACAGCGCGGCCGTTTTATGGATCAGCGTGTCTTCCGAAGCTTCTACAAATATGGACGCCACACCGGTAGCCGTAACAATGGGAAAGTCGTTACTACCGGCATTTTCAGTTATAAAATATTGGGCGCCGACATCGAAAA
Organism: Niabella beijingensis; assembly: GCF_020034665.1. Taxonomy (NCBI): domain Bacteria; kingdom Pseudomonadati; phylum Bacteroidota; class Chitinophagia; order Chitinophagales; family Chitinophagaceae; genus Niabella; species Niabella beijingensis. Next base: position 1,901,821 of record NZ_JAIQDI010000002.1, read on the forward strand.
CTAAAAGTGTCAGAAAACACAAAATAAAACTCCTCTTCATAAGATACTTATAATTTCACAAGTCACTACAATTACATCGTTATTTTAACAGAAGCCAGACGAAAATGCATACATTCACCGTTCCGGGTAAAGGACCGGCTCAAGCAAGCATAAACAGATCTGGTTGAAGCATACTCGTACCGGTACTACAACAGGGGTTCCGCAAAATCGCTGACAACAAATCCGGATGGCCCATCGTTTTTAAAATCTTCTAATCGGTTACATTCGTAACGCCCTGTTAATGTATTGTAACCTGTTAAGGATGGACCGTATACCTCCGCAGGCAAAACACACCGGTTCAGCACCCAAAAATGTAATCGGTTACATTTCGAGTTCAAAAAATACCCTCAAGGATCATCCTAATTTCCTCCTTAGGTATTTATCTTTTTCCAGGCCTCTTTTATCGCAGGACTGGTCCACTAAAGTAGCTTCATTGTCAAAAAACGCTTTTAACTTATGTTGAAACAGTTGTAACGCATGTTGAAATCTGTATACCGGAAATGTTGATCACCAATTAAAACATTCACCAGTAATGAATTAAAAAACGAACGCCTGTATGCGCGCGCCTTTGATCTATTATGAATTGCTGCGGAGCAGTCAACCTCCCCTCCGGAAAGAGTATTGCCCAATGGTCCGGCGGAAATGGCCTTACCGGCCGGGACCGGAAGTATTGAGCGTACCAACAACTTGCATAACCAGTGTTATAAGTCGTGATTACGATACGGCGAAGTGCAAATTAAATCAGCGGCTTATTCGCCGTACTGACTGGGAGTTTTTCCAAATTTTTCATGAAAGCACTTGGAAAAATAAGAAACACTGTTAAATCCGACTTCAGCAGCAATTTCTGAAACAGGGAGTTGTTTTTCTAAAAGCAATTCCGCCGCCCGGTTAAGTCGTATCGTTCTGACAAAATTAGTGGGCGATTGGCCGGTAAGCGCCATTAGCTTTCGATATAACCCGGTGCGGTCCATGAGCATATCGGAACTGAATTTTTCGACCGAATAGTCGGGATTGTCTAAATTTCCGTTCACACACTGTAGCGCACGTTCCAATAGTTCCTTATCCAGGGTATTGGTAGTAATCGCAGCTACCTTAATTTCTCTTTCCGTACCAAAAGACCGGCGACGGGCTTCCGCCAGCTGCATCAGTTTACGGATACGTAAACGAAGTAATTCCATATCAAATGGCTTTACCAGATAGGCATCCACCCCCGATTCATACCCCTCAAACCGTGCCTGATCAGAGGTTCTGGCCGTAAGCATAATGATCGGAATATGCGAAACTGAAATATCGCCCCTCACTCTTTTACTCAGCTCATCTCCATTCATTTCCGGCATCATCCTGTCTGTAATAATCAGGTCGGGATGCTGTTGTAATGCCATTTCAAGTCCAACCACACCATTGTTTGCCGTCAGGACATTGTAAGAACCGTCCAGCTCCCTTTTCACAAACTCGCGAAGCCCGTCATGATCTTCCACCACCAGGATTGTTTTTTTCTGCTCATCTTTTGACTCGCTGTCACCGGCGCCTGGTTTCCGCTCATCAACAGGCAACCTGACTTCAAACAGGGAGCCTTCTCCCCTGCGGCCAGAAACAGCGATAGTTCCTCCATGCATTTCGGCATATTGTTTCGCCATAAACAGTCCTATTCCACTACCGGTGTTACCGTCAATTTGATTAGCAGACTGGTAAAACCTGTCGAAGATCCGGGCCTGATCTTCTTTTGATATCCCCACCCCGGTATCTTTAACTTTAATGATCAGCAAATCCATTTCCGCGTTCAGGCCTGCTTCTGCAACAACATGCTCCCCTGCCGGTGTAAACTTAAATGCATTGGACAGCAGATTAGTGACCAGGCGGGTCACCTTCGAAGTATCGATCCACATTTCTTTATCAATATCCTGTACCATTGCATCAAAATGTATGTGCTTTTCTTTCCCAAGGGGTGCATACACCTCAAACAGCTCCTTTAGGAAAGAAAGGTTGGTAACATATTTTAATTGGAGCACTTCGGCTGCTTCATCAACTTTTTTGAATTCCAATAACTGGTTGATATTATCCAGTAACAAATCGGAATTATTGCTTATCCGTTGCAAATCATTTTTTACTTCTGTATCAGTAACCCTTGTAATAAGCGATTTCAACGGCGTGGTGATCAACGTCAACGGTGTTCTTAGTTCATGGCTTATGTTCGTAATAAAAGCGGCTTTCGCTTGTTCTACAGCTTCTTTATGCTGCTTTTGTCGTTTCTGTTCATTGCGTTGTTTAAAATGCCTGTATAAATACCATCCAACAGCCATCAGTAAGATGGCATAGATTAATTTGGCATAAATTGTCAGCCAGAAGGGAGGCTCAATTACGATAAGCAGCGACCTTGGCGTTTCTGACCACCTGTTACCGTCTGCGCTGGCAAAAAGCAGAAACCGATACTCGCCCGGTGCCAGTCTGGTGTAAGTGGCTTCGCCCGTACCGGATGCCGATCTTTCCACGCGCCAGTCATCATCTACCCCTTCTAACCGGTATTTGAAATACGTATTGGAAGGATTAATATAATTTAATCCTGCAAAGTCAATACTGAAAAAATTCTGGTTATAGCGCAATATGATCCTGTCAGAGCTTGCCACCGCATGCTCCAGAATAATTCTCCCGTCATCGGCAGCCCCCTCGCTTACGGGCTTTCCAAACAATTTGAAGCCAGACAAAACCGGTGACAGCGTTTCATATGTATGAACCCGGATGTCTCGATTGAGCATATTTAATCCATCGACGCCTCCGAAAAAAAGCTCCTGCAGGGTATCGGCATAAACGGCGCGTTCGGAAAACGTATGATCCATTACTCCATCATACCGGTTATAATTCTGTACGATAAAATGATACCCTGTATCAGCCGATACTTTTTGAATATTACTAATACCCCGGGATGTTGTCACCCATAGTGTTTTATCCTTGTCCTGAATAATCCCTTTGATGTTCTGATTCACCAGTCCCTCACCGGCTCCCAGCTGATACAGCTTTTTTTTCGCGGGGTCCCAGACGTATAAATTGCCGAATGACCCGATCCACAGGAGCCCCTCGTCGTCAGAAAAAATACAGATGAAATAATCTTTTATCAGTGGATAAGAACGATTCTTAATTCCGGTGCTATCGGTGGAAAGGTGCAGGGAATGATCGCTCTTATCAATAAAAAAAAGCCCTTTTGCTGAAACACCCGCCCAGTAGCGGTTCCAGGAAATCACCTGTTTGACACCGTTCAATACCGCAGCAGAAAACAATAAGGTAGCCTTCTTTGCCACAGGATCATACAGATAAAGTCCGCGATTGGGCGTGCATATCCACAAGGATCCCTCTGCTGTCTCCGAAATATAAGTTACAGGTATATCCAGATGCCGGCTCAAGCTTCCGTCATTACCTAAAACATACAAGCCTTCAGATAAACCTACCCATACCGTACCCGATTTTGAACGGTACAAAGCCCGGACCTCCGAGCCCGCCATTGCTTTTTTAAATTTTCCGACCGGTGCCCCGTTTTTCCAGTCTGTCCTGTATAAACCATCTAAAGCGCCCACCCAAAGCTTTCCTGCAGATGAAAGAACGCTATAGATACGCAGGTCATCTCCCTCGCCCTGTTCAAAAAAACTTTTATCAATATTCAAAAAGCGGGAACGCGACGGATGATAATAATACAATCCCTTATTAAAGGTGCCCACCCATAAACCTCCCTGCTGATCATATAATAACGTATATGCCTCATTATCTTCCCTGCGTCCATCCGTCAATGTAAGATAAGGATAGTACCTTCCGGCATCTGCTCCTGACGGGAAATACCACATTCCCACTTTTGCTGAAATCCAGAAATTCCCCGACTTATCTGCAGTAAGATTATTGAGCCAATACTGTTTCGTTTCCAGTAATACAGCAGCGCTGCGATTCCGGGTATCAAATCTTACCAGCTGCCCCTGCCCAACATCATTTCGCACAAGGTACAAATACGGTCCCACCACGTTAACCCAAAGCCGCGTCCGGGTATCCGCGTATCCTTCTTTTTGAAAGTTCTCCTGGTACACTTCTTTGCCGGTAGCTTCATCCAGGCACCGCATCAGGCCTGATCGATAAAAAAGGTAAACCAGTCCATTAAGTCTTGCAATATCGAGCAGCTGATCGTTCTTTAATCCATTAGCTGTTACTGTTTCCAAAAAGACGGATACTTTCTTTTCCCGTTGGTCATAACGATACAACTTTTCAGTCTTTGTAAGCACCCAAATGTCACCATAAGTATCAACAAAAAGGTTTACAGGCGGGGCCGGGAACCCAAGACTTTTTAAATAATCCAGGGGATCCTCCTGGCTCTTTTCGGCGGCAATGTTTATTACAATAAGCCGGTTCTGATTTTTTACCCAAAGCCTGCCATCAGTCAAATATCCTTTGTATTGATACGGCGTATATTCGTCCAGCGCTATTACGTTTTTTTCGTCAACATCAATTTTTTTAAACCCTCCGCCATTGAATAAATTAACAGTACTTTCTGTAAAAACGACCAGCCTTCTGTCCGGTAATTGCGTTACATAACGGATTTGCTCTTCATGGAGCTCAAATCTTCTGTCCAACGGTGAAAATGTAATATCCTGAGCCACGGCGCAGCACCACACTAATAAATTAATCAGGAATAAAGCAGTCTTCATTTTAATTATCAAAAAAGGCCAGGCAGCCACGCCATATCTCCTGGGATGAACATATTATTGAACAATTTATCCCGGACAGACAGCCCCGGAACACAAAGCAATAGCACATTTATCAAAATCCGCTTAAACATATGGCACCTGATATATCATAACAAACAAATCCGTAAAAATGAAATCGATTGCACAAATATAAAAAAAAATGTCATTTTCACAATAATAAACCGGCTACCCCATAAATAGAGTATTTTCCGTTCCTAATGGTTTTCGGACTGCATATGACGGACATTCATACAAACACTTTATTCAAACAGAGCAGAAAGGGATGAGGCGTTGAAGTGGCAGCAAAAAGCCGTAGTTGCCGCTCCGGGTAATATGGATTTGAAAATCACCTGCGAAAATGCAAAAAGGAGCACCACCCGGGCCTGCAAAACCATCGTCCCCTGCAAGCATAAAAAAATCGCCGCAGGCACACTGATGCTATTCGTGTTTTATTTGGCATCTTACCAGCGGCAGTTTTTAGCAACCCAAGTCGAAGTTTAACTTAACTGCCGGGAGCCATTGCCGGTAAACACCTATTCTAACCGGTAACTGGCCCGGCATAAATGGCCTTTTACCGATTATAGCTTCGCTTTCGGCGGTAATCGCACTTTCTTTGAAATAGTAGCGATGCCGTCTTATCCATATCACCAGCAATAAGATAAAACCACAAATACCTCTATGAGAAAAAAATATATATTCCCTTTATTTTTCCTTTTGTTGGCATGTAATCATAAATCCAAAGAGCCCGCTCAGCCAAAGCTGCCGGAAAGCCAATACATTTTCACTCCTGTAAAGGAAATGCCGGCCTTACCGGTGACCGAACAGGGGGCTTCGGGTACCTGCTGGAGCTTTTCAACCGCCTCCTTCCTGGAGTCCGAGATCATGCGTCTGAAAGGAGAACAGATCAAACTATCCGAAATGTATTTTGTCCGGAGTGCTTATCTTTTAAAAGCTCAGAATTATATCCTGAGGCAAGGCACGGCCCGCTTTACCGAAGGGGGGCTCAATCATGATCCCATCATCAGCGCTTCCTTTTATGGCCTCCTGCCCGAATCGGCCTACACCGGACTGATCAACGGCCAAACCCAACACAACCATTTCAAGTTATTTAAGGAGTTGGAAGACTCGGTAAAAAGATATGCAAATCCGGCCGGTAACCCGGGAGTAGCCTGGAAGCAAAGCGTCCCCCAGGTACTGGATAAATACCTCGGGCCGGTTCCGGCCCGGTTTGACTATAATGGCAACACCTATACATCACAAAGCTTCCTGGCCTATACAAAACTGAATCCCGATGATTACATTACCATTACTTCTTTTTCCCATGTTCCTTTTTACAAGCCCTTTGTATTAAGTATACCGGCCAACTGGGCGAACCAGGAGCTCCTGAATCTTCCGCTTGATGAGTTTATTGACAATATTAACCATGCAATCACTTCCGGTTATTCTGTAGCCCTCGATGTAGATGGCACAGAGCCCACCTTTTCAGCTGAGCAGGGAGTAGTTTCACTGCCTGCAGATACCGCCGACAACCGGCGCATACTAACAGAATTCCGGCCGGAAAAGCAGGTAACACAACAGCTGCGCCAGGACGCTTTTGAAAATTTCCAAACCACCGATGACCATCTGATGCACATCACAGGGCTTGTAAAAGATCAACAGGACCATCTTTATTATAAATGCAAAAATTCCTGGGGCTCCCAATCCGGCCGAAAGGGATATATGTACCTTAGCATTCCTTATATGCAAATGAAAGCCATTTCTGTCCTGCTGCATAAAGAGGGCTTAGCCGATTCTACCGCTGACAGACTTTCCCGGTATTTAAGATAATTTTAGAACTCCCTCCTCCTGACGATAAAAGACATCCGTTATTTTTTTCCAGGTGCCGTTGTGCATCAACGCCAATTATATCCTCCAACACAAGGCATTTACAACAGAGTCTCTGTATATGATAATTAATTGCTTTTAAAGAATAGAGTCTCACCGGCCGCCGGTTTAAGGTACTGCTACGGGCCGGTTTGTTTTTTTATCCACCGGCATGGGAGCGTTCCAGTCCTTCAGCCGCCGGCCCAGCAGGGACTGCAGCTCCCTGGTTGTAGCCGGCTGCTGTGCAGCAAGATCGTTTGTTTCTCCAATATCCTCTTTCAGATTATACAGCTCCGCCTTGCCGGTACGCAGGCTGTATACCAGCTTCCAGTCGCCTTTTCTTACCGCGCTGAAATAGTTGATGCCCGGGCCTCCGGCATTCTGCCATTTGTTGGGGTAATGCCACACCAGGTCGCGCGTGGCATCTTTTAATGCCGGGTTCTTTAACAACGGTACAAAACTCCTGCCATCCAGTTGTTGTATCAATTTATAATTCTTTATACCCGCCAGTTCCAGTATAGTAGGAAAGAAATCTTCGATGATTACATATTGTTCAGCGATGGTGCCGGGTTTTACCACACCGGGATATTTTACGATCATCGGCTCGCGGATACCGCCTTCGTACACAGAACCCTTACCGGCCCGCAGCGGCAGGTTCTGGGTATGCGCTTTGCCGCCTCTTGCGCCAGCCAGACTCAGCCCGCCGTTATCACTCATAAAAATGATCACCGTATTCCCGTCCACTCCTTTGTGTTTCAGGTAGTCCATAATATCGCCCAGACTTTTGTCCATCCCTTCCACCAGGGTGGCATAGGCGGCTTCTGTACTATCGATCCCGGCATCGAGGTACTTCTTTATAAAACGCGGATCGGCCATAATGGGCGTGTGCACGGCGTAGTGCGCCATGTTCAGATAAAAAGGCTGCTTCCGTTCTATGGGCGTTTCCAGTGCTTTCAATGCTTCCAGCGTAAGCGCCTCGGTTAAAAAAGTATCCGTTCCAAAATACTGTTCCAGGTCAGGTACGGCCTGTGCCTTCGGTTGCTGCCTGGGAAAATTGCCATAGTTCTCACTGGCCCAATAGCTTTGCGGGTGACCGGCGGCATGTCCTGCTATGTTCACCATAAAGCCCATATTGTACGGGCTGGCACCTGGTGTACCCACCGAGCCCCAGTGTGCTTTGCCCACATGAATGGTATAATAGCCCGCCTCTTTTAACAGGCCGGGGAAAGGTGTGGCATAGGCCGTCCGTTCAATACCCGGTACGGGGCTTAGCCCGTTGATGTTCCAGTCTGCCGGTGCAAACTGATCATCGGGGGCATCGGTATTGTTGTTCTTTGCGGGTGATGTCCAGTTGGTGATCCGCAGGTGTGCCGGGTTCATTCCGGTAAGCATTGCCGTGCGCGAAGGCGTACATACCGGTGCTGCATAGGCATTGGTGAATTGCATCCCTTCCGCCGCCAGCCGTTCCATATTGGGCGTATGGTACCGTTTGTTCAGTGGCGTTCTTTCTTTCCAGAAGGGTAAGGAACAATCCTGCCATCCCATATCATCCACCAGGAATACGATAATATTGGGGCGTTGCTGCGCGGATGCAGACAACGAAAAAACGAAAAATAATAAAAGGAAGCATCGTTGTTTCATGTGTATGTATTACTGTTTTAAAAGCAGGATAAAAATAATTCAATTCACAGTAACCACCCGTTTTAAAAACAAACAGCGGTATTTATTTCAGGGTGCTTTATTATTCCCCCGGAAAATACCGCTCCTCCGCAAAGGTACCAGTGCCCATTTGCAGAAAATTATTTTAAACTATCTTTATATAATCTCTAAAAAACAGCGTTGGCAAGACCTTTGTAATGCGGGCCTTCATTTTATCGAACCATCTTATAAATTTATATGAGCAAACAGGTACTTTTCATACAGGGTGGCGGTGACGACGGTTTTACTGCCGATGCACCATTGGCCGCCTCATTACAGGAAGCGCTGGGCGCCGCTTACCAGGTACATTATCCCCAGGTGCAGGCCGATGAAATCATTATGGAAGTAGCCCGCCAATGGCTTCACCATATCGACAAACAGATCGCTGCTGCCAGCGACGGGCTTATTCTAACGGGCCATTCCCTAGGGGGCTCCATGCTGCTAAAATACCTCTCAGAGAACACCGTCAGAATAACCATTGCCGGAGTGTTCCTCGTCGCGCCCCCCTACTGGAACGGCGATCAGGATTGGGTGCAGCCGTTAAAGCTGCAGGAAGGTTTTCCAGCGCAACTGCCGAAAGACATCCCGCTTTTTTTCTATCAATGCAGGGATGACGAAGTGGTGCCGTTCGACCACTTCACACGTTACCGGCAACAGCTGCCCCGGTCCGTTTTTCGTGAATTGCCCAGCGGTGGCCATCAGTTCAATGATGACCTGTCCATAGTAGCAACCGATATCGAGAGCCTGTAGTTTGATTTTGATAAAACATCCAGTAAGGGGCGGGTATTGACCGGTTTCTTTCCCCTCAGCTATTAATGGGACTGATGGAATCCTGAGCCCGCCGGTAGATGCTAACACCTGTTTGGTTCTGCAAGCTTATCTCCTGTCATTTTGGATACAACCAAACTCAATCCGGCTTCGTGCCGGGGGTATTGTCTGATCGATTTTTGCAGTATCAATTTAAAACACAAAAAATGCAACAGACAATTTTTATTACAGGAGCCTCCTCGGGCCTGGGAAAAGCTACCGCAAAACTGTTTCAAAGCCGGGGCTGGAAGGTGATCGCCACGATGCGCAACCCTGAAAAAGCTGCCGAACTATCCACCCTGGAGCATGTTACCCTCCTGCCGCTGGATGTAACCAATGTATCACAGATCCAATCCACCGTAAACGCAGCCACGGCTCAGGGGGTGGATGTGGTATTCAACAACGCAGGCTATGGATTGATTGGCCCGCTGGAAGCACTCAGCGATGAGCAGATCGTGCGGCAACTGACCACCAACCTGCTGGGTGTGATCCGTGTAACACAGGCTTTTATCCCCTATTTCAGGGAAAAGAAAAAGGGCCTCTTTATCTCCACTACCTCTATCGGTGGGCTTATCGCCTTTCCGTTCGGGTCTACGTACCATGCCACCAAATGGGCTTTGGAAGGCTGGAGCGAGAGCATGGCGTTTGAACTGAACAGCTTTGGTGTAAACATCAAGACCGTATCACCCGGCGGCATTGAAACGGATTTTGCAGGGCGCTCGCTGGATCTGACAAGCAGTGCAGCATACGACCCGATGATACAGGCAATGATGAATGGCTTTGGTGCAATGATGCAAACGGCCTCCACTGCGAAACAAATTGCTGAAGTGGTATATGAGGCCGCCACGGATGGCAAAAATAAACTGCGTTATGTAGCCGGCGAAGACGCGAAAGCACTGTACGCCCAACGGCTGGAACAGGGCGATGAGACCTTCCGCGCCTGGCTGGGAAAACAATTTTTGCATCATTAATCTCCACGGGGCCCGGATAATACCTTTTTGCACGGGCCCCGGATTTTGTATTTTTACAGTATGGAAAAGAAACCGCCGCTGCGCATTTCATCGATATCGGAATTGCATGCCCTGCTGCAATTGCCCAAACCGGTACATCCCCTGATCAGCCTGGCCGACAATTCAAAAATAAACACCAATATCGAGCGGCTGGATCGTCCTTTTTTTCTTAATTTCTATAAGATCTCCTATAAGTTTTCCACTACGGGCCGCATGGGCTATGGACAGGGGTATTATGATTTTAATGAAGGCGGGATGCTGTTTACGGCGCCCAACCAGCTGATCGCTACGGATAATGGGGCAGAATATTATGGTTATACGCTGTTATTTCATCCGGACCTGATCCGTAATTATCCCCTCGGCAGAACGATAAAGAAATATGGTTTTTTCTCTTACGATACCAATGAGGCACTGCACCTGTCGGAAAAAGAAAAGAAAGTGATCCTGGGGTTATTTGAAAGCATAAACGATGAATTGAATACGTCCATTGATGAGATCAGCCAGGATGTACTGGTATCCTACCTGGAAGTATTGCTCAACTACAGCAACCGGTTTTACAAACGCCAGTTCATCACCCGAAAGGTGACGAATAATGACCTGCTGGCAAAAACAGAACAGGCATTGGAATCTTATTTTACGGATGAAAAATCATTGACCGGCGGGTTACCTTCTGTGGAATACCTGGCGGGCCAGGTAAATCTGTCGCCCCGCTATTTAAGTGATATGCTGCGGTCGCTCACGGGGCAAAACACCCAGCAGCTGATCCACGAAAAACTGATTGAAAAAGCAAAGGAAAAACTTTCCTCCACCAGCCTGTCTGTAAGTGAAATTGCTTATGAACTGGGCTTTGAACATCCGCAGTCCTTCAGTAAGTTGTTCAAAACCAAAACCAGCCAATCGCCGCTGGAGTTCCGGCATTCGTTTAATTAAATGTTAATTACGGGTAGGTGGCTGCGCCGCACGACCTGAAGCCTTTCCGTAATTTGCTGAGCGGAACAGAACGCAGCTCTCACCCGGCGGATTCCTTCAATTGCTTATTCTTTTTAGATAGTAATGTTTATTAAACCAATGCGGACCAAATAACAGGAATTTTCTGCGTTTGAAATAGCCCAATCGCCGTTTCATCCTTACCCCCTTCTCATTTATAGAAAAAAGCCGGTGATGCCCAATTAAAAAGTAATGCGTTTTTTTGACAGTCCTGTTATCGGCTTTTGACTCCCCTGCACCGGTATTTTCCGGCAGCAGGTCCGAAGTAACCTGCGTGGGATGTAATATCACCTGCTTGTTCAGGATCCGGTAATAACCCGCGGCGGTATCATACTCAAGATCTCCCTGAAAGCTGTAACCAAACGTGGAGTCTTTATTTAGCACAACCCGGGTCACAAAGAAACCACCAAAAGCAAAATTGGACTGATAAGTACCAGAAACATCCGACGTTGATCTACATGAACATAATGTGAGCGCTAAAGAGAAAAAAAATATCCGCTGAAGCAATTGTTGCATAACTATACTTTTTACTAACAGATTACCGCCTTCCACTACCGGCAGTAATTTATGGAACCGTATCCCCGGACCAGTTCTGTTATTTTTTCCCCAGCCGGGAGGCGATCCATGTTTCCAGCTCATTCTTGTTATCCAGTGCTACGAGCTTTTCAATGTCTTTGTCTTTCCTGATACCATTGCCTGCCTTGTATATCTTTATTACGCTTTTGATCCCTGCCAGGTTGCATTTTACCGCATCCTTCGAGTACGCGTTCTGTAAAGAATATTTGATCCAGCCTCCCAAAAAAATGGGTAATAACCCGGGGTTCTTTTTTGACATTGGAGCCACCTTACTGTCGACCTCAACAGTAACGGTGGGTGAATTTGTAAGCCAGCCAACCAATAACGCATTCATGTATTTTCTTTTGTCCGCGTCCTGATCCAGCGGGGTATTTTCCAGCCAGTCAATTACGTTAATCACTTCGGGTTCTCTTTTTATAAATTCTTCTTTGGTTGCCGGCAGGGGATTCAGCCAGTTCGTATCCTGTGGAAATGAGTTGATCATCGATAAGCAGAAGATCAACAGAAAAAATAAGTGCTTCATAATGGTGATTTTAAAATTTTACAGGTGTGAAATAGTGTTGCGACGAAAGCCGAAACGGACAACCATGTTACGAACCGCTTTAATTTGTTTAGCCATTATCCTCTTTATACTGAATCACACGTTCAATATATTCAACTAGGTCTTTTTTCTCCGTTTCGTAAGTCAGGCTTCCTTCCGCTCCGATCAGATAAAAACGGGCAATTTGCAAAACCTGAAGACCTGCGTCAAAATGCAGATAGTTAATCTGACTGATAAAATGCTCCATATGATCCGCATACTGCCTGCCCCTCTCTATGGCGTCCGGATTTCCACTGAGCATTTTTTTTCGTTCTTCTGCCGGCAGATCCATCACCAGGAAAGCGGCATCCGCGGGAATATTTTCGATCAGTTTGCGATCGATTGTCCCCGTCCCTTCGCAATAGGCACAGGGCCCCGTTGTCCATTTTAACTCCTGCCGGAGCCGTTTGATGTCCTCCTCATCAACATGACCTTTGCCCAAACACCGGGGGCATTCCACAAGTTGCTGATTTGTGCCAAAAATTCGTTTAAAAAAGTTCATAGCGATTGAAATCTACAGCTCTTCCTGTTTATATTGTTCCTGCCAAATACATGTAACAGGCACTGAGCTTCCGGCAGTCGTCTAAATGTGCCGACAAAGAATACGCAGTCTCCGGTTGTTTCATTAGCAGTTACTTATTGTTTTATAATATAAATATAATAAAAATTCTCTTTATCAATCTCTATACCCGGTCTGCAGAGAACGTATCCGCTTAAAAGACTTCGCGTGAGGGATGCGGAGGGCGGCACGGTACGGGCCGGTGCGCAGCGCAGCACGGAAGCGATAGCGGACCCCGCAGCAGCCCGGCCCTGGCAGGGGTAGTTGTACTGTTTTACCGACCCTGCGGAACAACAGATTGCAGATGGTTAGAAGGCTTAACGACAATGTCCCCTGCCCGGGACACGCCCAAAGGATCATCCGCTCCTCATCAGGCTAGAGCTGGTCCAGTATAAAAAAAGTCTCAAACAATGCAGCTGCCTCCCGGAGCAACCGGTCCAGTTTATCCCGTTCCGATTGTGTAAGGCATAATGTGGTGTTCTCTTCCAGGGGGATGAAGATATTTTTTACATTGCCGGCAGTTTCAGGGCATAGCGCCCCGCTCCGCCCGATAGCAAGAACAAATTCCCGGAAATATTCCGGACGCATCCGGAGCAGCGTGGTGCCAAATGCCAGTTGAAAGGCATTGCAGTCCGGACAAAAGACCACGTAACCATCGGCGTGCTGCACCAGTACCCGGAAATTGCACATATGTTATCGTTGCGTCATTCGTGTTCCTGTCCGCAGATACGGAATACGGCATTTTCTAGACTTTTATCGATGCGCAGCTGACAAGCCAGGCGGCTGTTGGCCGCAGCATCCGGAAGCGTATCCAGCATATCCAGTTCGGCATCGCTCAGAGCGGATAGCTGATCCTTTCCCTCCAACACCTGCACATGACAGGTAGCGCAGAGCGCCATGCCCCCGCAGGTGGCCAGGATATTGTATTCATAAGCCTTCATGGCCTCCATAAGACTCAGATTCATGTCGTCCGGCACTTCGATCTGTTGCCGCTGCCCGTTACGGTCTTCAATGGTGATTGAAACCAGCATCGTATTTGTTTTGTAAACTTAAAATGAATGAATACCATTTACAGTAGTATATTTAAAGCTCAGTCTCTGATCGGGGTATACATAGCGGAAAGCACTCTGGGCCATCATTGCAGCCTCATGAAACCCACAGAGAATGAGCTTTAATTTCCCGGGATAGGTATTGATATCACCAATGGCGTAGATGCCCGGGATATTGGTGGAATAATCAGTAGTCTGCACTGTTATGGCTGATTTTTCGATCTGCAGTCCCCAGTCAGCAATGGGGCCCAGTTTCGGGCTCAGACCAAACAGTGGCACCAGGTAGTCGGCGCTGATAATATTCACTTCATTTTTTTCATCGGTGATGTGCACTTCTTTCAGATGCCCGTTGCCTTCGATCCTGGAGATATTGGATTTCAGCACCAGGTTGATCCGGCCGTTTGTGGCAAGCTGAAATACTTTTTCCGCCGAGTCCGGTGCGCCACGAAAGGTTTCACCCCGGTGCACCAGTGTTACCTTGGCGGCAATACCGGAAAGCAGGATGGTCCAGTCCAGTGCGGAGTCACCACCACCGGCCAGGATGATCTCTTTATCCCTGAATAACTCAGGATCCTTTACGATATAGGACACACCTTTCCCTTCAAAATCCGCAAGCCGCTCTATAACCGGTTTGCGGGGCTCAAAGCAGCCCAGTCCTCCTGCAATAACGATCACTTTACAGGAAACAGCCGTTCCCTCATTGGTAACCACCGTAAACCCTTCTGCCGTGTCACCGGTTATTTTTTCCACCCGCTCCCCAAGCGTGAAACCGGGATTAAAAGGGGCTGCCTGTTTCATCAGGTTATCGATGAGCTCCTGGGCCTTTACTTCCGGATAGCCCGGTATATCATAAATAGGTTTCTGCGGATAAATTTCAGAAAGTTGTCCGCCTGCCTGGGGCAGGACATCAATCAAATGACAGCGCATTTTTAATAAGCCCGCCTCAAAAACGGAAAATAACCCAACAGGCCCCGCGCCTATAACACATATATCTGTTGTATGCATGAAGTTTACTTTTAGTAAAACGCGAAGTAACTTCAAACAAGTAATTCAATGTTTACGATATCAGAAAAATGATTATCGGAATCGGGAAAAAATACAGCAGCACTTTTATAATTGTTATCGTGTTGGTTCGTAAATCAGCTGTACCACGCCCGAACGGAAGACATTCGTTTTAACCAGGCGCAGCTGTACCTGCTCCTTAAGATCTTCAAACAGGGGTTTGCCGCTGCCCAGGGCGATGGGGTGCACAGAGATGCGGTATATATCGATCAGTCCTTCCCGGATAAAGGTTTGAATAAGACGGGCACCTCCATACAGCCAGATGTCCCCGCCTGCTTCCTTTTTAATACGTGCCACCGTGCCGGCGATCGCTTCGGTAATGAATGTAGCATTTTCATCCATCCTTCCCTGGTGCGAAAAAACATATTTCCTTTTTGAATGCACGGCCTTCCACAATTGCCGCTCCGCCGCACCGGCAGCAGCATCCGGCTGAAAATTGCCCCATTGGTCGTAGCTTACCCTGCCATAAAAGATCGTATCGATGTTCGAGAGAAAACCGTCAAAGTCCATCTCTTCATCCATAATACACCAATCGATCTCTCCATTGGGACCTTCAATAAACCCGTCGAGTGTGGTGGCCAGGTCCAGGATCACTTTTTTCATGCCGTTTAATTTTTGCTAAAATAGTTCATAATGCCCGGATGAAGCCATAAACCATTGTTACAATTTAATTACTTTGGTATTGCAGTACTTCCAAGCGCCTGTATATATTTATCAATATAGAACTGCTTTTCCCTTGACCGGTATTGCTCAATATAACGGGGATGCTCCAGCACCGTGGCCCTGTCAAATAACCCGGCAGTGCTGTTCAGACGGTTAATAAACATAGCATTTTTCTTTCCCAGGATAAATACTTCCGAAGTGTCCAGTCCGAGGCTGATGTGTTTTTTCAGGGATGCGATCATGAAGGGCTTTACCTGCTCAAACAACTCCGGATCATCGTAATAATTTGCATTCAGCCAGCTGCCTTCTTTTACATGCCGGATAATGGCGAGCGGAAAAGGAGAATTGATGTAAAATTTTTTATAGAAGTCCCGCACACCGCCCCAGGCCGCGATCATATCATATACAAATACAGAAGATACTTCATGGGTGTATGCCGATTGCATCTTAATGCCACATACTTTCTCCAGTCTTTTTGTATCCGTAAAAGGGACGCCGGTCACGCCTGCGCCATGCCGGCTCGGATTGATGCCGATGATAAATTTCCGTCGGTGTGTATCCTTGTAATATTTATGATAGAATTGACGCATTACCTGCATTGTTTCAGGGTTATCCAGATAGGGGTTCATCACCTGAAATCCACCCGGCAGCTGCCCGGGATACCGCAGCCGGCTGTTGAACTGAATTACTTTTTCCGCAAATGTGATCATTATCCTTAAAGCTATAAAATAATCTGATGTTCCCCGGTTTTAATTTTGAATATTAACTACACTAAAGACGGCGGAGGGAAGACATTGCTCAACCAACCATCCGCGGCAGCCGGTGGCACCGATGTCCTTTCCCTGCCGAAGACCAAAGAACGGAACATGCAGGAGAAGCTGCTGGCCTGCCCGGGCGGTCCTATCATTCGCTCGGACACAGTGTAGATTTCGATTGATCGTATAAGTCATCAGCGAAGAGAGATCAATGTCTTTTTTAATGCAACAAATTTCTTATTTTTAATGCTGAAATCTAAAAACTAATTTGCACTATAAATGACAGAACTGACTTACAGTACTTTCCGCAGCCGGCTACTTGCTTTTATTATCAACTTCGTTCCATTTGGTTTACTTGCACTGATTAATAAATTTATTATTTTTCCGGCAAGTGAATCTGCCGCTGATATTGCCGATATCATCTTTTATATTTTCTCATTATTTTATTATATTTTCCTGCAATATAGATATGGACAGACCCTGGGTAAATGGGTGATGAATCTGAAAATTGTAAAGAATGAAACAGCAAAAAAAGTATCGCTAAGACAAATATTGATACGGGAGATTCTATGTATTACCGTGGTACTCTTTTCATGCATTGATTCTATAGTAACCTATGCAGAGCCAGACACCGATTTAGCTTATACAACCTTTATCAGCCTTCTCCTGCTTTTGGCACCGGCATTGTACATGATAGCTGATATACTTACATTACTGTCTCATTCAAAAAGAAGGGCATTACACGACCTCCTGGCAAAAACAGTTGTAATTACCGAAATCCCCGGGAGAAAATAACCTTCTTTTTGCTGAAACAATCTTTAGCCGGTTCCGGAGCACCGCAGATATAGGCTGAAGTATCAGCCACACCATTCCCAGCGACAATCAGCAAGAATAATCCGCGTCCAATCAGCGGGAAAAAGGCCCCGGCAATAGTCCGTTCCCTTGTTTTTCATCTCCACAATTCCGCTTCGTGTCTACACATCGGCCGGACACGTCGCTTCTGCACGCCGGGCTCTTTTCCGGGGGGGTAATATTGTATTGCAAAACAAGGATAACAGCACTTTAAAATATTCGATTATGGAAACAAATTATTACAACCTGCTATTACTCGCCGCATTGATTGCCGGACAGCATCCAACGGCGCGCGCTACTATATCCATTCCGATACATCCATTAAACTATAAAACAATGAAAACAACAATTGATTCCATGCCGGTCACGCATCAGTACACAACGGTCAACGGCATCCGCTATCATTATGCAGAAGCCGGCAAAGGTCCGCTGGTGGTGTTGCTGCACGGCTTCCCGGAATTATGGTATTCCTGGCGATATCAGCTCACTGCCCTGGCGCAGGCCGGTTACCATGCGGTAGCCCCGGACCTGAGAGGTTTTGGAGGATCTGAAGTAACCCCCCGGACCCGCGATTACAGCCTGTTTCAGCATGCCCGTGATGTAAAGGCACTCATTGATCAGATTGGTGGCGGACAGGTAGTACTGGTGGGGCACGATTGGGGCGCCAACCTGATGTGGCTGATGGCGCAGCTTTACCCCGAAACCGTGCGCGCCGTTGCTGCCCTCAGCATTCCTTTTTATCCGGAACCGAGAGACCCTGCCGTGATCCGCCAGAAATGGTCGAGCGTGTTTACCAATTTTGAACGGAAAGGGATTGTGGAAGCCGAGTTTGAAAGTGATCCGGAAGGTTTTTTCAACCGGTTCTTTTACGGGCTTTCCGGAGATGCTCCCGAGGGCACCGTCGAAAAACTGTATACAAAAACCACGCCCGATGACCGGCTGCTGACCAGTCTGCCTCTTGCCACCACGCTGCCCGCATGGCTGAGCCGCCCCGATCTGGAGTATTACGTAACGGCGTATAAAAAAACAGGTATCACCGGTGCCCTGGGATTTTACAGGAATACAGATGCCGATTATCCCGGATTGAAAGAAGCCTACAAAAAAGGCATCCGGCAGCCGGCATTATTTATAGGCGGTGCCAAAGAGGCCGCCGTAAAATTTGGCAGCACGGAGCCTATGATGCTGGCCCTGCCCAATCTAAGGGAGGTCATCATTCTGGAGGGTTGTGGTCACTGGATACAGCAGGAACGTCCGCAGGAGTTGAATGCCGCATTGATCCGTTTTATAAACCAGGAATGGCACCGGTAAACCCGTACAAGCTTTTTGTTCTTTATATAAAGTTACCTGATCACATAAAAATTAAAAACAATGAAAGAAATCATCCTTGCACTCCAGCAAAAATTTGACCAGGCCGAACTAACGGCCGACGCAGCAGTTCTGGAAACATTACTGGCAGCAGACTTCTTTTCGATCGGCCCCAAAGGTTTTATGCTTGATAAGACCCAGTGGATCGGCAGGCACCATCAATTCCGGTACCTCCGGATGGATATCAGCGAAGTGGACATCCGTCTTTATGAAAAGACCGCCATTGTCCGGAATATTCAGCAGAATAAAGCGACTTATAACGGACAGGAAGTAGCGCTGGCCACAAGAGTAACACAGGTTTGGGTGGAATTCGACGGCAACTGGCAACTGGCTTCCATCCAGTTCAGTCCGCTGGCCAACCCATCTGCAGCTGCCGGAGCGCTGCGCCCATAAAATATATTAATAAACCCTAAAAACAATGATTATGAATACTATTGATCAAAAACCTGCGGGTAGCGCCAATCGCGGCCCATCGCCAGGCATCCTGGCAACGGTTTACTTTATTTTATTTGCAGTGGGTATGATCTATACCATCGCAGGTACTTCCGGTGCGTCCTACCCCACCCCTTATGATCCGGTGCAAAAAGCACAGGAATACTACCATCAGTATCACCATATAGTACAGGTTCACGCGCTGTTCCTTTTCTGGTCGGCGCTTCCCCTGGGTATTTTTACCGCTTTCTTTACCGGCCACCTCAGCAGTCAGGGTGTTCACCGCGGAGGCCTGAATATTGCCAGCTTTGGCGGCTATGGTGCTGCTATAATGCTGACCATTTCCGGCTTGTGTACCTGGGTGCTTTCCCAGCCGATTATCACGGATGCACCCGGCACCACCAGGATCGTACAGCTGCTGGCATTTGCAACTGGAGGTACCGGTTATGTTGCCCTGTCCGGGTTACTCATTTCCGGGCTGGCAGTTACCGGCGGACTGGGACGCATGCTGCCCCGGTGGCTGATGTGGAGCGGATTGGTTATTGCGGCCATTTCAGTGCTCGCCATGTTCAATATCGCATTCCCCGGGGTTTCCATCCTGTTACCCATCGGCCGTTTTACGGGAATGATCTGGATGCTGATCGCCGGGTATAAATTAAAGCGGTCCTGATGCAGGGAGTTATTTGGAGAAGGCTGCATCAACGATCATATCATACACTACTACCCGTTCCCACAGATGACTGCATTTTTCCACAAAGGCCTTGTGTACCGGGTGCTCCTGGTAATCGTCCTGATCTTTGGTACTGTTAAAGTACATCATCTCTGAAACCTGGAAGCTGTTGTCCACCACATCCCGCTTAACCGTAGATGCCGGTGTGCCGATCAGCAATTGCCGTACCTGCGGTACCGCTTTTAATGTTTTCAAACCTTCGATCAGGGCTTTTTTATCGTCCTCCGATTCCGGGTGTTTCAGCCAAAAGAACACATGGTGAATGATCTGTTGCTGAGGGGCGGTTGTTTTATAATCCATAATTACGGGTACAGCGGCCAGCACGGCCGCTTTTTTTACAAATTGTCTGCGGGAAGAATTCATACGATCGTTGTATTGCATATATTATTTTAACAAAAACCAACTACATAAAGATAAGAAAAGGCAGCCCTTGATTGATCATCCTGTAAAAAGTGATCTTCGCTCGTATCCGGAGGGGGTAATGCAAATTTTTGCTATGGATAAACATTAAAAACGAAATGTCACCCTGAATTGCTATTGGTATGCATGGTGCAGGCTGTCCGGCCCTGCCCGTTGTAAAAATATATTACCTTTACCCGCTGTAATATGACACAAAGCATTACCATAAGCGACTGGATCCGGCAGCGGGACACCTTACCGCTGGTGGATGTACGTACCCCGGCGGAATTTGAACAGGGCCATGTGCCCGGCGCTTTTAATGTACCGCTGTTCAGTAATGAGGAACGCGTACAGGTAGGCACCACGTATAAGCAAATAAGCCGCGAAGAGGCTATATTGCTGGGCTTTGAACTTACCGGACCAAAATGGGCCGGCTTTATACGGGAATGCCTGCGGCTCGCTCCGCAAAAACATATTGCCGTGCATTGCTGGCGGGGTGGTATGCGCAGCGGTGCTATGGCCTGGGCGTTGAGCCTGTATGGCTTTAAAGCGGATACCATTACCGGAGGCTACAAGGCCTTTCGCCGCTGGACGCACCACCGCTTTGAGTCGGCCTACGACCTGCGGATCATGGGTGGTATGACCGGTTCCGGAAAGACCCGTCTGCTGCAATACATGCAGGGAAAAGGACAGCAGGCCATCGACCTGGAAGCGCTGGCGCAACACCAGGGTTCCTCCTATGGCACCCTGAATAAATTGATACAACCCACACAGGAACAATTTGAGAATCAGCTTGCCTGGCAACTCAAGGATATGAGCGCTGATGCGCCCCTGTGGCTGGAGGATGAGTGCCAGAAGATCGGAAAACGCAGTATTCCCGCACCCCTCTGGCACCAGATGCGCCATGCACCGCTCATCGACCTGCAGGTGCCGTTGGAACAACGGGTAAACACCTTACTCCGGGACTATGGCAGTCTTGACCCGGATTTTCTGGTAGAAGGTACGGAACGCATCCGCAAGCGGTTGGGGCCGCTTCAAACCAGGCAGGCAGTGGCTGCCATACGCGAAGCACGCATGACCGATTTTATCCGTATAGTACTCGTGTACTATGATAAAGCCTACCGCAAAGGACTTGCCCTGCGCCCGCCAGATAAAATAAGAACACTGGAAATCTCGGGAGCCGATCCCGAAACCGACTTTCAGCGATTGGCACTGTTCACCACCGTAAAAGAGGCCGGAACTTTCTGAAACGACTCCCTGCAAAAAACAGGAACCGCCTTCTACTCTCCACTTTAGATGTTTCACTTTTTACTTTTTTCAACATGAGCACCACATATAAATTAACACAGTATTCTCACGGAGCCGGTTGCGGCTGCAAGATCAGTCCGGTCCTGCTGGATAAAATACTCCATACCACGGCTCCGGCCGCACCACGGGATCCGCGGCTGCTGGTGGGCAATGACAAACGTGATGACGCCGCTGTGCTGGACCTGGGGAATGGTCATGCACTTATATCCACTACAGACTTCTTTATGCCCATTGTGGATGATGCGTTCGATTTCGGACGCATTGCTGCTGCCAATGCGATCAGTGATGTATATGCCATGGGAGGCAAACCCGTACTGGCAATAGCCATACTCGGGTGGCCTATTAACCTGCTGCCGCCGGAAATAGCGGCACAGGTGCTGGAAGGAGCCCGCGCCATTTGTACCGAAGCCGGCATTTCGCTGGCAGGCGGGCACAGCATTGATTGCCCCGAACCCGTATTCGGACTGGCAGTGAATGGAATGGTAGCACTTCCCCATTTAAAACAAAATGCAACCGCCACTGCCGGTTGTCGCCTTTATCTTACCAAGGCATTGGGCGTCGGAATTTTATCCACTGCACAAAAACGGGGATTGCTGCAACCGGAAGATGCTGCTATTGCCCTGAAAAGTATGACTACATTAAACAAAGCCGGGGCCCTGCTGGGCGAACTGGATGCGGTAAAGGCCATGACCGATGTAACCGGCTTCGGCCTTCTCGGTCACCTGGCTGAAATGTGCTCCGGAAGCGGACTTTCCGCTGTAGTGGAATTTGATAAGGTGCCCGTGATCCCCACTGTCTTTGATTACCTGGAGCAGGGTTGTGTGCCCGGCGGCACTACCCGCAACTGGAACAGCTACGGTGATAAGATCGGCCCTCTTCCGGAACGGCAGTTACAATTGCTGGCAGACCCGCAAACAAGTGGCGGATTGCTGGTAGCCGTTGCCGGAGAAGGTACGGCCGCTTTTGAAGAGCTGATGCTCCGGCAAGGTTACCCGTTGAAGCCGCTGGGCCTGCTCGAACCACAGAACGGGGGCCCGCTTATAAAAATTATCTGAGATAATACCGATTTTACTGTTTCAAAAAAAATCAGCGGTAATTTCACAATTAATCGTAATATTGCAATATATTGATAAAGCAATGGGCCTAACGAGATCCGAAATATTTACACTTAAACAAAATCAGCTGGCAGCAGCTTTTAAAGCGTTCGCCCATCCCGCGCGGATCGCGATCCTGCAGCACCTTATAAAGCAGAACACCTGCATCTGCAATGATCTGGTGGAAGAATTGGGCCTGGCACAGGCCACCATATCCCAGCACCTGAAAGAATTAAAGAATGCCGGGATTATTAAAGGAACCATTGAAGGAACCAGTGTTTGCTACTGCATCGACGAAAAAATATGGGAAAAGCTGAAAAAAAATTTCGCCGATTTTTTTACAGACGAGGTAGCACCCGGAAACTGCTGCTGAATATTTTTTTATTTAAATGCATCGTAATATTGCGTTATACCAATAATAAAGAATCCATTATGAAATTATCTGAATTAAAAAGCCTGTTGCCCGGTCTGAACCATGTTGCCTTTCAATTGGAAGGCGGCGCCTTTGTTCCGGATCATTTTCACGTAACGGAGGTAGGAATGGTCACTAAAGATTTTATTGATTGCGGCGGCACCCTCCGCAGGGAATCCGCGATCAATTTTCAGCTCTGGAATGCCAATGACTACGAACACCGGCTGAAACCGGCAAAACTGCTCCGCATCATTCAGCTTTCGGAAGAAAAACTGGGGATACAGGACGGGGAAATTGAAGTAGAATACCAGGGCGATACCATCGGCCGGTACGGACTGGACTTTAACGGGCACCATTTTATCCTGACGGCGAAGACAACGGCCTGCCTGGCAAAAGACGCCTGCGGCATCGTTCCTCAAAAAGCAGAAAGCAGCTTATCCGAATTGCCGGTGACAACAACCGGATGCCAACCAGGTGGCGGCTGTTGTTAAAGACCAGAGGGAAACATTTAAAAGAAAAACCATCCGTATGCACAACTTCAACCGTAAGGAACATTGGGAATCGATTTACAACACAAAGCAGTCTGATGAAGTCAGCTGGTATGAGGCCACTCCTGTTGCTTCGCTGGATTTTATCAGGCGGTTCAATATTCCGGTTACCGCACGTATTATAGATATTGGCGGGGGCGACAGCTTCTTTGCAGACCATCTGCTGGAGCTGGGTTACCGGGATATTACTGTTCTCGACATTTCTGCGGCGGCAATTGAACGTACAAAGAAACGACTGGGTCAGAAAGCGGAAATGATTCAATGGATTGTTGCTGACGCAGCGCATTTTCAGCCCGCCTCCCGCTATGATTTCTGGCACGACAGGGCCGCGTTTCATTTTCTCACAAAGGAAGAGGATATTTCCGGCTATCTCAATGCCGCGCAAAAAGGTATTGCCCCGAATGGCATCCTGGTAATCGGAACCTTTGCAACAGATGGCCCCCGGAAATGCAGCGGCATTGAAGTAAAGCGTTATTCTGCCCGCTCCATGACCAACCGGTTAAAATCATTTTTCAGAAAGATCACCTGCATTACAACAGATCACCACACTCCCTTCCATACCCTGCAACGTTTTGTGTTCTGCAGTTTCAGAAAATTATCACCTCAATGAAAAAGAAAATTTTAGTTCTGTGCACGGGAAACAGTTGCCGCAGCCAGATAGCAGAAGGTTATCTGAAACACTACGCAGAGGGCCGGGCTGAGGTTTACAGCGCCGGTGTGGAAACGCACGGGGTAAATCCACGAGCCATTGAAACGATGCGCGAGGATGGCATCGATATTTCGCAACACACATCCAACAATATCAATGAATACCAGGATGTCGATTTTGATTTTGTCATAACGGTTTGCGATCACGCAAAAGAGCGCTGTCCCCTTTTTCCCACATCAGCAAAAAGATTCCATTCTAATTTTCCGGATCCCGCCAGGGCGGCCGGCACAGAAGAAGAAATTAAGCAGCAGTTCCGCGCAGTAAGGCAACTTATTAAAAACTATTGCGCGGATTTTGCAGCGGAGGAATTGTAATGTTGATCACTTTGCCGGTGCCGTGGCTCAGTCCGGGTAACTGCATCTGGTTATTGAATAAATCAGTTAAAAAATATACGGAGCCTGCAAAAAAGTTGAATAGCATTCCGCTATTGGCTTTTAGTCATCAATGGTCAGCAGGTATCAAACGGTATCGCCTGTTTCCCGGTAAGCATCAAACCCTGAACGTTGAACCCGGAACGAGATCAGGAAGCCTTCTTCATCTGCTTCTGCAGCTCTTTGATGGTCATATTATACATGATGCTGTGCCGGTTGTTCACGCGTTGCGCCAGGTGCACATGGGCTATATAATCCTGCACGATCTGGATCTTATCACTGGGGGTCACGACCAGCAACTGCAAATGCAATTGTTTACATAGCTCCATCAGGTAGGTTGCTTTATCCTCATCCTGGTTGCTGAAGCTTTCATCCACTGCTATAAAACGCAGGCTGCGGCTGTTTTTTCCTTCACGTGTAATACCAAACTGGTAGGCGATGGCACTACAAAGAATGGTGTAGGTAAGCTGCGCTTTTTCCCCGCCGGACAATTGTCCCATCTGGCGATAGGTCTTCTTGAGCTCGCCGGTATTCCGGTATTTCTCATCCGCCCAGAACTCAAACCAGTTACGTACATCCATTACCCTTGCCCGGTAAGTTTCGCTTTCATCCAGACTGTCGATCAGCGGCTGAACCTTCTGCCGAAAATGCTGGGCTTTGTCTTCAAAGCTGCTTTGCTGCCAGTTGGCGGCCTGCGGTAATGCGTCCAGTAAAGCATTACGAAAAGCATTTACCGTAGCATCCTGTACCTTTCTTTTTCCCAGCTGGATATAGGTATCCGGCAACTTGTTAAAATTGATCCCGCCCAGCGACTGGTTCAGCTTGTTGACACTATTGTTGATCTCCCGTTCCCATTTTTCCATCTCTTCATTCAGGCCACCGATCTTATAGGTAATGGTATCGTTCACAAAATTTTCAAAATCACGGCGGTACCTGGGAAGGTTCTCACTCGTGAGTTTATCCAGCCATTCTTTAAACTCTTCCGCATGTGCTGCCTCTTCCGGCAGGAACTGCACATCGCCATGCCAATCGGGGAAACGCTGTAATAATGCAGGCGACGGATTTTTGATCTGGCTGATGCTGCGGTTTAAACAGGTTTCTTCTTTATGTAATAAGCGCTGGACCTCCTGCGTTTCATTCTCCAGTTCTGTTTTAAACCGGGTATATACGGTTTCGATATTCTCCAGGGTCACTTCTGCCAGTACCAGGGCATGTGCCTGCTGAAACTGGAGCAGCGCCTCTTTATCCGTTTCGGTAATATGCTGCAATAATAGTTGCAGTTGTTCCCGTTGCTGTTCCATTGCAGCTGCCCTGTTTTGCAGGGTTGTTTTCTCCTGTGCCGCCAGCTCCCATTGCTGCTGCACGTCGCGGCGCTGCCGGGTGATTGCTTCCAGCTGGGTCGTCAGCTCCTGTAATTGGTTATTGCTTTTACCCAGGGCCTTCAGCTGCTCTTCTGTTTTATGGATGCCGCGCTGGATACCCGCTACATCCAGTACTGCAAAACCGCTATGCTCCTGCAAACGGTTCAATGCGTAAAATTGTTTTTGCAGCCGGACGGCGCGGTTGCGGCACCGCTCAATGATTTCAGCAGCATTGGAAAGTTCATCGGTTAATTTATTCCGTTCGCGGATCAGTGCCTCTTTCTTGCTTTCATTGTTCCAGCCCATTACATACCGCCCGGCATCGTTACTGCCCGGCCGGTCGTCCTTTTCATGCCGGTCGCGGTTCTTGATCAATCCGTTTATGGTAATGGCTTTGTCATAACGTTCCATTGTTTTTTCATCTTCCAGACAGGTATAGGAAAACTGCCGGATCACCTCCTGCTGCACCCAACCGGAAAGCGGATGCTCCGGATGGAAGTCGAGCTTATGATATACCGTATCCTCCTCCGCGATCATCTGCAGGGTATCCAGTACACGGTAATAGACCAGTCGTGTGCCGGTATTGGTCTGGTTCAGATAGCGGGTAACCTTTTTATAATGCTGATCCGGCACCAGTAAGCGAAGTGAAAATCCATATAATAATTTTTCAATTGCCGGTTGCCAGCGCTGTTCCTCCGGGCCCACCTGCATCAGCTCACCCGCAAAGGGCAGTGCTGCGGTATCCAGCTTCAGCGCAGCGCACAGCTGTCTGCGTACCTGTACCAGATAGGAAGGGATATTACTTTTGTTGTGAAGCAGGATATTCAGTTCCTCTTCCAGTTTATTCTTTGCTTCTCCGGCTCTTTTATGCTGATTCTTTGCATCGAAGTCATCCGATTCATTCAGCCGGTTTTCTTTTTCGAGCCGTTGTGCCGAATGACCGGCTTCCTTCAGCATCCGTTTATATGCTTCTTCATCCGAGGCAATTTTATCTTCCAGGTGCAATGTGGCACACCATTCTGTAAATAAGGCCAGGTTGTCTTCGGCCTCCCTCCTTCTGGTTTGTAATGCCTGCAGGTCCTGTTCCAGTTGTTTCAGGCGTTGCCCTGCCTGGTTCTGATCGATCTGGTTCCGGGTAATGCGTTCCTCTTCATGCAGGGCGTCAATGCCTGTTTTGGCTGCTGCCGTTTTTTCTTCGAGCGCGTTAATAGCATCGCGGGCGGTTTCCAGCGCCTGTTGTAACAATTGATCCTGGGTATACCCCTTCCAGGCCGCTGCGGTTTGCAGCGCTTTCTGTACTTCCTGCTGCCGCGCCTGCAAGCTTTTAAATCCCGTATAATGCTCCTGTATGGGTTGCAGCAGGCGGATCTGCTCTTCTGCTTTTTCAATATTCCGCTGGGCATCCAGTAAGGTAGCCAGGTGTTTTTTCAGTTCCTGGAACAGCGATTCCATATCGCGCGGCTCCAGCATGTGCGTGCGGATAAAATCATCCAGGTTTCCCAGCACTTTGATACCCACTGTCTGGTTAAACAGGGTCAGTGCCTGGATGCTCTGCATACCCAGCACATCCACCAGGCGATGGGCATATTTGCTGGCGGCATCAAACCACTCCACCTGCTTCCGGCTTCCTTTGTTGTATTGCTGATCCAGTCTTCGTTTCCAGGCATTGCCCAGATCAAATGGTTTGAAATCTTCTTCTATATGCAGACTTTTATGAGCGATGCCAAACATCCGTTTCATATCCCCATTATTAAAATACCGCACCTGGAACAAGGTCACTTCCTGCAATGCCTCATTGGTGAAATTCGCCAGCAGGATACTGTACGCTTCTTCCCGGTTCTCCCGGAGGTACAGGGCCTTTGTAACCCCGCTTTCGCTGTTGATGGTACCATAGCCGCCCAATACATAGGTTTCCTCCGTACGGTCGCCTTTTTTTTCACTGCCGCTGCTCTGGTTATAGAACCGGTATTTTTTTTCCGGTACGATCAATGTTAACAGGGCATCTACAAAGGTGGTCTTCCCGCTTCCGTTCGATCCGGTAAGCAGGCTGGTCTCGCCGCCGGGAACGATAGTATGGATCTGTTCATCAAACGTTCCCCAGTTAAAAACCTCCATATATTGTAAACGGAAGCCGCTCTTTTCATTATCCGTGCTGAATACGTTTAGCTGCATGTGCTGTCAATTGCTGTTTAAAATCTTCTAAAACTTCACTGTCTACCCGGGCCTTGATCAATTTCTTGATCCGGAACTTTTGTTCATCCGGCGCCTCATGTGTTCCGGAACGTTCCAGGAATCCGTTCTCCACGGCGCGCTCAATGAGCCGGTCGATGTCCTTCAGCATTTTTACCCTGCTGGCATTTTCTTTAAAGAACAATTCGGCATATTCTTTTATCTCTCTCCGCTTTTTGATCAATTCCCGCTGGGTGGCCTCTCCCACTTCAAATTCTGCCATCATATCGCGCAGCAACACCAGCATCACGCTTTCATCATAGGCCAGTGCCCGGCGCTGTACCCAACTTACGCTGGCAGCATCTTCTTCGGAAATAGCATGCTTTATATAGGCATAGCCATCCTGCTCATCCAGCACGAGCGTTAATCCAAGCCGCTGCAGAAAGACAATCAACTCTGCTTTATATTGCAGTAGTTTTTGCCAGGTACTCTTTTCCAGGTACTCCACGGGGCCTTTCAGCAGTTTGATAAAAACGGGGGTAAACGTGTGTATTTTTTCAGCCATCCGGTTCCTTCTATTTACTAAATAACAAATAAGGTACTTCCACAAATTTATCGGCATTGCTGTTCAGCGGAATCAGCTCTACCGCATTGCCCACTACCTGTACCTTTTTTGATTTTTCCTTTAAAAAACTATAATAACTGATCACCTCCGCCAGGCCATGCTTCAGTTCCGTGGCTTCAATGATCTCTTTTAATGTAGCCGTTTGCTTCTGTTCCAGCACCTGCTCTACTTTTTTCCAGAGTTGCTTTTTGTCGATAAAGCTGGTGTTCAGCAGCCGGTTAAACCGGTCGATGTCTGCAATCTTTTCCACAGCAGGCGCGGGCTGTTTCAAAGCGCCGGCCGTTTTCTTTGCCTCCAGTGTCAGCGCGCGGTCCATTACCATTTTTATATCTGACGGATCGTCGAGCACCAGGCCTGCGGTTACCTGCTCTTCCTCCATCAGGTCAAAGATCAGTTCCTTAATGCCGCCGATCTGCTGGCGCAACCGCCGGTGACGGGCAATTTCCTTTTCGGTAATGATGCGGCTGAGCTTTTCCGCCATTTTATCATTGGCATCATAAACCGACCGGCCCTGCTCCAGCAGGAACGATTTGATATTTTGCAGGAAATCCGTATCTGCCTCCAGCTGGCGGTCTTCGAGCAGCAGCAGCAATTGTTCGGTAAGCTGCCGCCATTCCTCCTGTCCGCTGCGGGAGATCAGGAAATCCCAGAAAGCATAAAAGCTTTTTCCCTGGTTGCTGCCGCGCAATGCATCGTACGACTCAAAAGCAAAACCTACGATCGCTCCTTTATTCTGTTCGGCACGTGTGTGTTGCTCCACAATACTGCGGTGGATCTGTTTAAAATTATCCTCTACCTCCCTGAAATCGCCGATCAGTTCATAACAGAGTTTGATGAACAGGTCCATCCGCTCCTGTACCTGCGCATTGTTGTACCGCTGTGGCGCCACGCCCATTTCCAGGGCCCTGATCTCCTTGTCGATTTCTGCCTTGCGGTCTTTTAATATTTGAAGTTTGCGCTCCCGGTCATCCTCAGTGTTTTCCACCATATCGCGCAGGGAAGAAAACAGCATTTTAAAACGGCTTTCGGTTCCCACGTGGTGCTGTCCCAGCTGCAGGTTCTGCATCCATTGAAATACTTTTTCGGTATGCGCGCTTAGCTGGTAATTCGTATTTCCTTCCGTATCGGGAAAGTCCTGAAGGATCCGCTTTTGCACCCAGTTGAGCAGGTACTTACGGCTCCGGCTCTCTTCATCTTCTCCAAAATCGATCCGCGCTTCTTCCCAGTCCTCTGTGCCGTCCGCATGTGCTCCCAGGGTCTCCGCCAGCAATGGCACCAGCTGATCCTCCCGGATCACCATCCGGCGGCTCTCTTTAAAAACGGTATATAAAAATGGTAATACCCAGCCTGCATTACGCAACCGTAACATTTGCAGCGCCGGTGAAGAATTGATTAAAAATGCAATTTGCTCGCTTGTCATACCTCTACAAAACCACTCCTTTCAACAGGAAACCTGCAAAATAAGATAATCTGTTGAGATTGCCGGCACAAGGTTTTCCCCTTTATAATCACATAAAAACAGGTACCAGACGTTGCCTCTGAATGACCCGGAACAGCCATTTAATTGGCGGAACTATTATGAAACAATAAAAAAAGTCGGGTAGTTATATAAAAAATAAAATTATGCATTATATTAATAATAATTTTGTATAAATTTTTTATTTATTTCGTTTTAATATATTTATAGGATTTACATAAAATAATATTTCATATTATTTACTTAAAATAAATATATAGATAATCCAACCATACTCATTTCCATTTTTTCAATTCAACAGGTTTTCCAGTTTTTCCCGGTTAAGGATGACGATATTTCCTTCCCGGATATCAATAAGTTTTTCACTTCTGAAATCGCTCAATGTCCGGATCAGCGATTCTGTGGCTGTACCGGCAATAGCAGCCAGTCCTTCCCTGCTGATGGAAATAGCAAATGGGGCGGCGCCCTCCTGCCGGTATTTCTTTTCAAGCAAAAGCAGGGCATCCGCCACCTTTTTTCGGAGGGAGTTATAGGCCAGTCCGAGCAATTGTTCCTCCCTTGCGGAAATATTCCCGGCAAGCAGCCGGATAAACTGCTGTGCCACCAACCGGTTACTGGAGATCAGTTCCGTAAAATCTTCCCGGGGAATCACGGCCAGCTCCGCATCTTCCAGTGCTTCCGCGGTGTCTTTATACACCGTTCCTTCAAGAAGCGCAATATATCCCAGGAAATCGCCGGCACTGTAGAGCTCGGTGGTCAGCTCCTTTCCGTCGTCATTCGTGCGGTACGATTTCACTTTGCCGCTGAGCACATAATAAAGCCGGGCGGGATGATTGCCCTCGGAATAGATACGTTGCTTCTTTTTGTACCGGTTGATGTTCCGGTCCGCTGTCAGCGACGCGAGCGCTGTTTTGCTATCCGTCACTTCCAGCAGCTGCTGCAGCCCTTCCAATCCGGACGCAAATTCTTTTTTCAGGAATTCCATTTTTTTCAGCCGTCCGTCCACTGCGTTCAGCAATTCTGTTCCGCTGAAGGGTTTTGTAATATAATCATCCGCCCCCAATTCCATCCCTTTGCGAAAATCGCTGCGTTCTGTTTTTGCTGTAAGAAAAATAAACGGGATATTTTTTAAACCGGCATTCCGGTGCACGGCATGCAGTACACCATAGCCATCCAGCACCGGTATCATAATATCACAGATGATCAGATCAGGAACCGTTGCAATGGCCTTTTCCACGCCCTCTTTTCCGTCAGCTGCGGTGACCACCTTGTAGTTCGACAATTCCAGTATTTCGGCCGTGTTCGACCGGATGTCATCATTATCTTCAATCAGTAAGATCGTTTTCATGCTAAACTGCCTGGCGCTCTTTATTTATGATATGGTTAAATGTAATAATAAATTCGGTACCCTGTTCCAGCTCACTGATACATTGTATGGAACCATTCATCAGTTCGGTATACTTCGATATAATATGTAATCCCAGTCCTGTGCCTTGAATATTGCCGGCATTGGCCGCCCGGAAAAAACGCTCCATGAGATGTTTTTGATCTTCCCGGGAAATACCAATGCCATGGTCTTTGACCGAAAGTGTTACATTTCCTTCGTGACAGGAAGTAGTCACTTCGATACGGCCGCCTTCCGGAGAGAATTTACTGGCATTGGAAATAAGATTCATCACAATATGCTTCAGCAGCGAGGCATCCAGGTATACTTCCGTTTCCCCGGTATGCCGGTAGATCAGCTGTTGCTCTTTTTTCAGATTATTTTCCATTTCACGGGCTACTCCGGCGATCAGTTCCTGCAAATCAAAATGCGAAAACCGTACCTGTATCTTCCCTTCTTCGATTTTCCCCACACTTAAAAAGTCATTCAGGATATCGGTCAGCAGCTGCACCGAGGAAACAATACGCTGTAAATGCTTTTCGCGCCTGGGCTGGTCTTCGGCCGCTGTATATTTTTCAATAAGATACGTAGAAGACAGTACGGTACTGAGCGGGGTGCGGAACTCATGCGAGGCGATCGACACAAAACGTGATTTCAGTTCGCCCAGTTCTTTTTCCTTTTCCAGCGATTTCGCCAGCTCATCTTTTGAATGCTCCAGTTCCTGCATGGCAATGGTAAGTTCCCGGGTGCGCTGTTCCACGGTAGACTCCAGCTTATTGTTCAATTCTTCCACCGCCGCTTCTGCTTTTTTACGGACGGAGATATCACTGATAAATGCGATTACATATTGCTCTTCCTGATCCTGGTAGTTACTGAGGCTCACTTCTACCGGAAACTCGCTGCCGTCCTTTTTTACAGCGAACAGATCCATACCTACTCCCATCGGCCGGTTTTTGGGATGATGAATATAGGCTTCCCGGTGCCTGACATGCCGGTGATGATAACGGCCGGGGATCAGCATTTCAATCGACCGGCCCAGTACTTCTTCCAATGTATATCCAAATAACCGGAGTGCAAAGGGATTGGCCGATTGTATGGCTGCAGCACTGTTTACCACAATGATCCCCATGGAAGCCTGGTTAAACAATGCCTCATAACGGTAGTTGTCGGAATTTTGCCGGGCGGTAGAATTCATGAACGGATTGTATACGCTGATAATGAATTAAAGATAACAGAAATAAAGGAATTACGTTGTTGTACCGGATCATTGATCGTTTAATGACCATTCTTTACAACAGTTGCAGGAACAGCGGTAAAGACAGTTTTACTTCGCCCGCCATTCAATTTTCCACCACTGCCCGGCAGGCCGGATTTCAGGTTGACAATGCTATTGTTCTTATTAGCTTCCGTATCCGTCCTGTTAATCCGTACAATCTTCAGGTTTTTTTGAAAAATATTTTTGCAAAAACCTGATTTTTTTTTGGAACAATAAATTGATTCACTTATTTTTGCACTCCCAAAACGGGAACAAGGGATGATTCCGTAGCTCAGTTGGTAGAGCAATACACTTTTAATGTATGGGCCCTGGGTTCGAGTCCCAGCGGGATCACTTCTTGGGACAAGTCTAAAAAAGAAAGGCTTGTCCCATTTTTTTTGTCCTGTAATTTGCTGGTATTCTGATACATAAGAGTTATCGCAGAATTTAATCTTTGAGTTCGATGTCGTGTACCGTCAAATTCCAAAAAATCGGGGAACATCGAACTCAATATAGTCCTTTTTTCTTCAATGTCCCCATTCTCATAGCGTCTGTCAATGTTTGCAACCTTTTTTAAAGCTGATGCTACCAGGTCTTTAATTTCAGTCCCAACTATTGCTAAGTCGTTTAGTCGCTGCTCCAATTTTTCAATCCTGCCTTTAGTCATTTTTTTTACTTCCTGAAAATCATCGTCTGCCATTTCACCGTCCGCATTTTTTAATAGTGCATTTTGATAGCGTTTGTTCAGGGTATCAATCTCACCTATTATGCTGGCTCTTTCACTATTTTGGGCTTTAGTTTTATTATTGAAATCTCTTATAAAGGCTTCGATGAAAATATCTACCATACCCTCTTTTGGAGATAGATACCGTAATTGCTTTATAAACGCCTCATTCGCTGTTTCTGCTTTGAACCTTGTACCACACGAAGAAGTGCAATGGTAGTAATTATAGTATATCCCCATTTTGCCTTTTGAGGCACTTCCTGTTAACATGCGCTCACAATTAGGACATTTCAAAAACCCTCTAAGGGGCAGATTGTCCATTGCTACTATTTTGGGCTTAACCACTCTTTTTCTTCCATCGAGAATATCCTGAACATCCCAAAACATCTTTTCGCTGATTAGCGGCTGATGCTGTCCTATCACAAAATAACCCTGTTCTTCTTTGTACGGAGGAATGAAAATCTTGCCGCAATACAACGGGTTCCGTAAAGCTACCCAAAAATTGTTTTTACTAAACCGACCTTTACCATCGGTCTTTTCCCGCACCATTTTCCATATCTGTTCCGTATTGAAATTATTGGCGATAATCTGCTCAAATGCCCATTTCAAAATA
Organism: Niabella beijingensis; assembly: GCF_020034665.1. NCBI lineage: Bacteria > Pseudomonadati > Bacteroidota > Chitinophagia > Chitinophagales > Chitinophagaceae > Niabella > Niabella beijingensis. The sequence continues at coordinate 1,936,015 of NZ_JAIQDI010000002.1, forward strand.
GGGGCTTCAAATTCATGTGGAGCGATGTATTTCTTTTTATCCTCTGATATTTTATTGGTATATCCCAATGGAGCAGTACCCATATACCTGCCCTCTTTCTTTGCCCGGCGCATTCCGTGAAAGACATTTAATGCCCTCCGGTCATTTTCAACTTCCGGCGCAGCAAGATAGAACGCCAGCATGATTTTGTTTTCAGGGATGGTCAGGTCTAAAGGCTGTTCGATTGCTCCCGGTTCAACTCCGAATGTTCGCAACTGGTTAATCATCTGATAGGCATCCCCTGCGTTCCTGCTGAACCTGTCCCACTTAGTAAAAAGTAATAACGCCCCTGATTTGTTGTTCTTTGATTTGCGTAGATTGGATAAATATTTCTGCCATTCGGGGCGTTTGAAAGACTTGGCAGAATGGTCTTCTATATAAATATCTCTTATAGAAATACCCTTTATTTCGCAATACTTTCTCAAACGTTCTTCCTGGTCACGCTGCGAATACCCTTTGTCTGCCTGTTCATCGGTTGATACCCGTATATACAAATCTGCTTTCCTCATTACAACCGTTTTTTAAATGCATCCCCTAAGATATTGGTTGACTGCTATGTGAGCAATCTTCTTAACAAATTCCAAAATGATTTTTGCTTCCTCTATATCTACATGAGTTCCTTTCTTCTCTAAGATTTGCATAACTCTTTCGGGAGTTAAACCTTTTTCCTGCTCTCTTTCCATTCCACTTTATTTAAGTTGTTCCCGTGTCGGAATATTCCGTATTGGTAAACTTAAATAGCTGATGGAATGAGCCTTTGATGTTGTCTTTCAGTAGTATTATTTGGCTTCGATTGTCTTTGCCAGTAAAATCCGGTAGCTGGATGAATGGTTATTATACGCTTTATACCATTCCCACTGCAATCTTCATTACTTCCACGATTTTTTTTATTGAAGAAGCGAGTATGCTTTTATCGTTTCGTTTCAAGAGCAAAGGTATGACCGTGTTCTTAACGGAGGCAAAAGGTCATGCAAGTTTGGGAAAAAATCTCCACCCGTTGGGTAGTATTTTTTCCCAAAACCTTGTGCCTCCTAAACACTAACCTTTTATGCTCGTGAAACGAAACATAGCATACTCCGGCTCCTTAGACGAATAAAAAAAATGTCAGGTATGAAGATTAACAGCAGTGGAAATGGTAATGAAACGAAACAGCACCTCCCCACCATACCGAATAAATCAAAAAAATCAATTCAATCACTTTCAAATACTAAAGAAATGACACATCAAATCAATATATCAGAAGCAAGCGTATATGTAGGAACATACGGAAAATACAATGACGGTTCAATATTCGGAAAGTGGCTGAAGCTGTCCGACTATGCCAACAAGAAAGAATTTTACACCGCTTGTCATGAACTCCACAATGACGAGGAAGACCCCGAATTTATGTTTCAGGATTACGAAAACATCCCGGAGGGTTTAATAAGTGAATGCGGAATGAGCGATAACATTTTTGAGGTTATCGAGGCTTTCGAGAATATGGAGGAAAGCCAAAAAGAACCTTTTCTAATATGGTGCAATAACGGGCATCGTAGCCTATCATCCGAAGATATAGACGACCTAATCAGCGTCTTTGAAAGCGACTATATCGGCGAATACGATAGCGAAGAAGATTTTGCAATGGAACTTGTTGAAGAAAGGGAGGATTTAAGCGACTTCGCTAAACAGTATTTCGATTACGAGGCATACGCCAAAGACTTGTTTTGCGGGGATTATTGGAGTGAGGACGGCTATGTATTCTACAATTCATAAACACAGTTTTTAATCACAGGCGACCGCCTGCAAAGGTGGTCGCTTTTTAAAAATCAAAGACAATGACAATAGAAACTTATATAGCAACCCTAAAACACGATAAAGGAACGGTACGGCTTAGGGTAGTATCGCTAAGCGGGGAACAGGGCGCAATACAGCAGATAACAGCCGTAGAGGGTTGCCCCGAAAGAGCAATCATAAAATTAAAATTGATTAACAGCAAAAAAGTATAGTAACATGAAAGCATTAAACAAAATGGACAACTTAGATAAAGGCGCATTGCTAAGCGGGTTGTTTCCCGAAGAATTACAAAACATTCAAAACGCCATACAAAAGCAATGCGGGTATTTCCTGCAAAATGAAACCGCATTTCGTGAGGGATGGCATAAAGGCGGTTTTTTCACCGCAGAATTTTGGTACAGGCTTGTACAGGATGCACACAAAGAAATTGAGAAGAACCAGGACAAATTATGTAAACGCCCCCGCTGGTTTGCTGACCATTTTTTTGACGGGCATAATTCCCTGTTTGCCGTACACTGCCTTATTGAATATGCAGATATGGACGAATGTAACCCCCAATTAAAACAGGCAATACACCTGCTTTTCGGAAGTGAAAAATTATTACAAATAACATTAAACGAAAATTGATTATGGCTAATTGGTGCAATAATGTGGTTTGGTTTGAAGCAGACCCAACCACTTTGCAGAGCATAAAAAATATGTTCCTGCAAATGGCAAAAAAGGAAAAGGCAACACGGGAGGGGCAACTACCCGCATTCATAAAAGATGAAAGAGATTGGTTTTTTGATATTCGCTGGGAAGAAGAAGACGCACTTTATTATGATACCCGATGGTCGCCTAACATTGAAATAGTGCGGCAGATAGCAGAACACTATAAAGTGAATTTTACATACGACTATGAGGAATTAGGTTGTTTGGTATATGGCAGGGTAACATATACAGACGGCATATTAACCAACACCTTTTTAGAACAAAGCGATTTTGATGCTTTTGAATTAGACGAAGATACAGACCTCTATCATTTTGAGGGCGAAACATACGAAAGCGAATTTGAAATACTGGAAACGCTTTTGGATAGAAAAATAGCCCTTAACAATTAGTATTAACCACAGGCGACCGCAAAGGTGGTCGCCTGTAAAAAAATCAAAGCAATGACAAAAGAAGATTTAAAAAAACGGTTCAAGGAGTTAATAAAACAGCACCCACCGTTGACCGAAATAGAAAAATTATTTAACAAGGCATTGAATAGCGGTGCTTTGGATTATGAAAACGATTTGGAGCAGGATTACAGGTTAGCCAAAATCATATACCATGCTATCCTTTCCACAATGGCTGACCAATGGCAACCCATTACAAAGGAGAACAAAGAAGCCGCCGCCAATCTTCAAAAATTTATATGAACAATTTAAAACAAAGACAATGAAACTATCAGATAAAGCAACCGCATATTTATTGGTGAAAGCAAACACCAACAGCGAATGGGATAACTGCAATTTTGCCATTATCCATATTACGGAAGAATGGAAAAAGGAACAGCAAAAGCGCATTGAATTTCTTGCACCCTTGCAGGGGAATTATCAATTCCAGTCTATGAACTTCTATGATACCGCCGTAGATTTTTACAACACTGGCGAAGAAGATAAGCCCGACATTGAAAATTTGTTGGGGTACAAAGATTGGGCATTTGTGGAACTGGATAAAAACGAACTGGCAAGCCTTACTCCGCCTGAAAACCGATTGGATTGTTACAGGATAGCATTACGGGCAAACGGTACAGGTTACTATACAGCATACGGCAAGCATACGAGCGAAGAATTTTGGACGGAAGACATTTTATTAACGCAAATAATCCAATAGCCATGCAGTACATAACAGATTTAAACGGCTTACGAAAAGAAGTAACCGACCTTGACAAAGCCATTGAACAGGCAGAATATTTTAAAGATTGCCACCACGTCCCGCCAGTGGAAAGCGACAAGGAAAGGCAAGGCAAGCATATTGGCGGGATATATACCAAAAATTATTACAACTAAAATCAAAGAAAAATGAGCAATCTTGCAGATAAAACGGAATATAAGGCATTGAACATACTTGCTATAATGGTAAAGCAATTTGAAAGGCTGCACTATTTAGACATGACCAAAATTGACGATTGGGATACTACACAGGCAAGGAATTTATTAGAGGGTATTATCCAATCCAACGGGTACAGGATTAATTATAACCGTGATAGTAAGAAGCCAATTCACAGGGAACGGTAAGCGTACCGTTCCCATAGCCAGCCCGAAAAACAGGGCGGCAAAAAGACACTTCCTCCCGATGGTCGGGACAGTCTTTTTGCACAAAGCGGTACAACCCCTTTGCCAAAATGTAATGCCTGCGCACCACTGCATACGGAATACATTTTGCCAAACAGGTTGCAGATTTTGTTAGTGGGATATTCATTATCCCATTTATTGTTTTAAGGGGATTACTTTCTTTCGTGAGTTCAGCGAAAAAGAAAGTAACAAAGAAACCTAAGATTGTAATTGTTGCTCAAAATAGCCTCTTGCTATTTCTGAAACTCCGGCACTGAAATAACAGCCACCATCATAGATAATCTCAATGGCTTTTTTTAGCTCCGCAGGGTCGGCTCCTTTCAGGATATAGCCGTTTGCCCCACATTCGAGCATTTTCAGCACGTCCTTTTCATTGTCGTTTACACTAAATGCCAGTATTCGTAATTGTGGGTATCTGCCGAGCAGTGTTTTGGTTGTTTCAAAACCATCCATTACAGGCATATTGACATCCACGATACACAGGTCGGGCAAGGTTTCACAGGCTGCTATTTTCTGCATAGCTGATTGCCCGTTTTCAGCTTCAAATACGGTTTCAAAACCGACCCCTCCGAGAAGTTGTAAGATGCCCTGCCTTAGCAGGTCGTGGTCGTCTATGAGTGCTATCCTGATTATGTTTTTATTATCACTCATGGTTTTTATTTTTGTGTTTATACTTAAATAATGCTTTCCAACCGCCGCTTTTCGTATTATCGGGGGGCTTCTCCTTTGCCCGTTCATCTTCTTTTATATCTCTCACGCCATGCGCTATTAGCCACTCGTAAAAGGTTTGTACATTATGGGGTTTAAACTGTACCAGCTTGCCATTTTTCAGGGATATGGTAAATACACCCATAGTAACCGCAAAAGCCGATAATTCAGAGGCAGGAAATTGTAAGGCAGGAAAGGTATTATTTGCAGTGTCCATAATATCTATTTTTAAGTTGCGGAACCTGCAAATAAAAAAAGCGCAGGCAACTACACTTACCGATACTAAGGCACTGGTAGCCTAATCCCGAATAAGCGAGCGCCCACGCCGTGGCATGAGCGTTCTTACTTATATCTCGGGATTTAAAAATTACCAGTTTTTAGTATCGAGATTTAAAGCAAAAACACTTTAAATTTTTCTAATATTTTCAGTTGCAAAGATAGCAATGTTGATTGTTCTACGCAATCCGATATTTGCTATTTCTTTTATGCTTTGCACAAAAGAAAACGGTACAAGCCTGTAAAGACCTGTACCGTTCCTATATTGTATCGTTATTTATCGTGGGTTTTGTATCTCCGTATTTTGCACAGCTTTTTCTTTGGCTTTTTTCTGCCTTGAATAACTCCATAAAAACAGTAGCCCGAATATAATCAGGATATAGGCTATCCATTTCCCTGTGCGTTCGAGAAACGTAACGATAACTGACTTTTCATAAGATGAAAAGCCCTCGGCTCCGGTTGGGCTTCGCCTGTAAAACTTCCTGCGGTTAATCCAGTACCGCAACCCTAAGCCCAATACCAAAGCGATTATGCCTAAAACCAATGATGCAACCATAACGATAACCAGTTAAATTTATACTCTTTGAATTTACCAAAATACCTGTTTCGTCAGGTAACAAAAATACAAAATATAAATAGGGTTTAAATGAAAAAGTCCCGCCGTATCGGGCAGGACTTTTGTTTTTAATCGCTACTGTTAAACTCAAAGCTCACTTGCTGCTCATTACCGAAGTTGTCTGAAATCCATATATCAAATGACTGCGATACGGTGGACTGCGAGGTATAATATAACCTGAATTGTGTTTGAGGTAGTGGGTACAGGTCGTTAGGCATGTACGGCGCATCATTGTAATACCGTAATGTACCCTGCCCGTCATATTGGAAATAACAGATAAAGTAATTGGCATCTTTGAAGTCCCCGCTTCGCTGTATCGTAATCCGTATTTCAACGGTCTGCCCGTTGGTAATGCCCTTTGGAACAGGCATTACCTTTACCTCAAAGGGATAATTCTGCTGTATATCCAGTTCGTCCTTATTGCAGGAAGATAGCATGATGGCACTTGTCATGACCGCAACAAGCATCCATAAAAATTTGCTTTTATTCAATAATCGTTTCATTGTTCGTTCTTTTTAGAAGTTAAACCTTAATCCCACGCCTGCCGATGGACGGAACTGTTTTAAATCCGTACCCCATACCACTTTGGTACGCCCTTGCAGGAGCAATACAAAACGGTCGGATAAATACGTTTCAAAAGATAGCCGCCCACCGACTCCGTAAATGAAATTGTCTTTATTAAGTATGGTAGAACCGTCATACAGCGTTGCCTTGCTCCGGTTGATGGTTTCGTAACCAGCAACGGCGGTTACTCCGGCATTCAGGGTGATGCTCTTTCTTGCATTGCCTAACAACTGGAGGCTGTAACCGACTTCGCCCGTATAGGCTTCGAGCGGTATCCGCAAATCCCTGTAATCGGAAACCTGGTGCGTGTACTCCGCACCCCATAGCCAGTAATTGCCGTTCTTACCATTTACGGTAAGCATTACATTCAGGTAGTAGTTTTCGCTCACTTCTTTGGTCAGCAAGCCCGCATTTATTTCCAGCCCTTTTTGTTTGGGCATCATCCGTTGTGCCTGTACCGCCGTAACACCTGCTATTAGAAGCATTACGGCAAAAATGTATTTCCTCATTGTTCTTTCTGTTTAGGGATTAATTAATCTTCAGGTGCATATCGTTTATTTGCCTTGCGTGTACCAAGTCCGAGTTTTCCACCTGAAGCGTTTGCTGCCTGCCGCCGTTCTTTTCAAAAATTTCAATAATCAGTACCTTGTCATCGGCGATAGTAAACTGGTCGAGCAGGAACACATTTTGCTCAACGGTATTGCCTGCTATTTCATCCAGTGGCTTATACATACGCAAAGGGGTTAAAGGATTTTCCTGCACTACGGTACGTTTTGCTACTTTTTTATCTACCACCTTGAAATTCACAAAGTCTATTTTGAATGGAACATTGCTTTTATTTCTCAACTCCGTATGGAAATAAAATTTGCCGTTGTGTACATAGATGCCCTTTAGCAAAAACTGTATGCCGTAGCTTTTGGAACCGATATGCTTTACAATTCTTTTGTTCTTTTTGTAAATGGTTTCCATGAGCAGCCCTGCCAGTGATGGCGAATTGTTGCCCAATTCCTCAAACAATACATCGTTCCCGTTTTCCCTGTCAGATGCTTTTTGCATGGTAAGCAAATCATAATTCAGCGAGGTGGGGTTAGGGCTGTAAAACACATTGAAATTGTAAAACCTGCCGTCATTCGTGATTACGGAAAAGTTGGTTTCTTCCGTAAAATCCTTTACGGCAGCCTTTATACGAAGTACGTTTTCTGCATCTTCTGCCTTGCCTGCAATCAGGTACTCACTGCCTAAATCCACGTAACGGATGGCTGCCGGGAATATCAGGTGCGAGGTCTTATTATACGTTACCTGCATTTCGTAAGGCTCTACTTTGCCCATGCTTAACTTGCCCGTATTCGTTGCCTGTTGAGCAAAGGAATGGATATGATAACCCATTATCAGGGTTAATACCAGTATGCTTTTAAATATTGATTTCATTTTCTTTTTAGTTTATTAGCGTTGAACATTTATTTTTTTGAAACAAGAAACAGTTGTTGCCCTGCTTTGATGGTTACTTTAGGCGTTCTCACTTTTTTGGAGAAGTAACCCGATACACCCTGTATCACGCCACGGGAAAGGTCGCCTGCTACCTGTTGCCCTGCGGAGCGGGTCATCATAAGCGATGTGCCGGAGGTTTGGCTCATGTTGGAAGCGATTTCAGTAAGCGCATTCATTTCCGGCGAGTAAGGCACACTAAGCCCTTGCTGACCATCCAAGCCATATACTGTTATATCCACAGTAATGAAATTGCCGTCCAATTCAATAGAAGTTACTTTAAGCTGTACACGGCTGCCCTCAAATTTGGCTTTGGCTGTTATTGTAGTTCCCGGAGGAATAACCACAGTGGGAGTACGGGCAGGTTCGAGCAACCTAAGTTTTACATCGCTCTCTGCCGTTACCACCTGCGTTTCCTGCACTACTGCCCTGATGCTGTTTTTAGGCTGTACCACCTGCTCCGAAACACCAGCCGTATAAAATCCCCTGTTGCGGGTTTCGTTCCAGCTTGCCAGAAATGCGCTATCCGTAGGCTCACGGTACAGGGCAGATACGGCATTTTTCTTTGCAGGAGTAAAAGCTGTAAAGTGTTCCTTTGGAGCCTCTTTTGCTAAAGCGGTTGTGTCCAGCTTATTGGGTTGGGCAGCACCGGACGGAAGATATTTAGCCGCCATTTCGTAGGACTTTTCCATCAATGCCAACTGGTCTTGAACGGTAGTAGGTGGCGGTACATTTTTTTCTGCCAACTGGTCTTTCAGTTCTTCAACCTGTTTGCGGAGTTCCTGCGTTTCATTGTTGCCGTTGTCATAAAACGAGCTTAACGCACTTTGCGCATTACGGTAGCTGCTCAAAGCGGGATTGCTGTTCCCTGGCTTACCGCCTCCGGGGTAATCGTCTTCGTTGCCCTCATCCGGCTCTATCTTCTTTTTATCGGCTGCGCTATCCGCATTCCAGTAATCAGAAAGGGATGTAAGCCCATCCCGCTTTTCCTGCATTTTCTGTTCGAGCATTTCCTGCTCATAAGCCTTTTGCTTATCTGGCTGAAGCCCGGCATCGGTAGCCTGCGGTACGGCTTCATTCAAACCAATATTTTGTACCTTTTTCTTATCGGCTGATGGCTTAAAGATGAGGTACATACAGCCGAAGAATACCACGCCCATAAGGGCGAATATGATAGGCTTCTTTAGCTTTTCGGCTTTGTTCTGCGCACCGTCTTTCGGTGCATCGGTTCCGGCTTTCTGCTCATCGTCTTCGACAAGAAAGCTCACTTTTTTGTTTTCGTTATCTTTCATACATTTTACGTTTTAAAATTGTTCTTATACTGTCCTGCGGTGTAACCGGGGACTTTTTTTGCTGGATAACCGGGTTTTCAATATGCTCTATCTTTATTCCGTTACCGGAGTTACCAACATCATAGCATACTTTCAGCAGGACGACAACGGACAACAGCGCATAGCCTGCAAAGAGCAACAGCATATAGCGTTGCTGCTTTTTAAGCGGCAACGTCCGCCACTGTCCATTGAACCTATCCAGCCACCGATTAATGATTGTTTTTAAATTTTTCATGCCTTGACTATTATTCCGTTTTAGAACCTGAACCGCTTATTGCGGGGAACAGCCTTTTGCGCAGGAGCATCATTAACCATAGCAATAGCCTCCGTTACTTTGGGTGCTGCAATGGTGGATAGATTATTTAGCTCCGATTGTTTGAGTAATTGCCCGAAGCAGTCCTTTTTCACGACCTGCATTTTTTTGAGGTCAAATTTTCCGTTCAGGTACTTTACCCACATACAGCATTCCACCCTCGGTTTATCTTCACCCGCCCATTGCAGGTAGCCCGTAAGCATTAAATCCGGTTTGGGTGCGCCCTCCGTACCTTTCCGGCAGTTCTCCAGATATTCGCTGATGCTGTCTTTCAGCTTCCCGGCATACGCACCCTGCGTATGGAAATAGCCGCTATATCCTTTAGCTGTAAGGATGTTGGCAAACGTGTTTAAATCTGATAATGCTTCCATAACAACATTGATTTTATCGTTCTATTACCTCCACGTCTTTGTTCTCCAACACAGCAAACTTTTCGATATTGAAGCCCTGCGGGTTGTTGTCCGAACGGACGGAGTTCACGAGGTAGCAGGAGGTTATAAGGCTGCGCCTTGTAACATTGCTGGAACGGATGATAAATTGTTTGGCATAAGTTCTTACGGCATAAGGATAGGTATCGAAATTGCAAACCACGCTGTCCACTTCAATGCGTTGCTGCACGTTGCCCGAAATGATACGGTTGTAATAACCTTTTTCCGAAAGGTCTTTGTAGTAATCGAAAGCTGATTTATCAGCAAGATTAAAAGCCCGCTTCATATTGCTTTCAATAGCGTTCTTATCCGGGGCAAGCGTAAAAAACAATTCATGGAAACGTCTTACGTGTTCCCTTGCCTCAACAGGTCGGTTAATGCTTGCATCCTGCGATAATGCCAGCATCAGCGATTTACCATTATCCAGCACGTAAATTTTTTGCCGTTGCAACTCCGCAAAGTGGTAGGACTGCCATACGGCATATCCTACCACACTGATGCAGAGTACAGCAAATACAATGGCATATAACCGTATTTGCTTAAAGCTGTTCTCTATATTTCTTAGTGTTTTAAATTCCATTTTTACAGATGATTATTATTTGTTCAATAGTCTGCCGCCTATGTTGCCCGTAACGGCTCCGGTTCCGGCTCCTGCGATGTTGCCTGTTTTTGCTGCGGTCTGATTGACGTTGCGCATGAAGTTTCCTGCGCCACCAGCTTGTATAACCCAACCCGCCACCGTTGGTATGGTGAAGTAGCCCACAATGCCAATCAGCATGAATATGACATACACCGTGTTCGAGGTATCGGGAACGTAGTTAGGGTCTGCCAGCATGGAAATATCCCGTTCCAGTATCAACGACTGTATTTTTGCCAGCATGGAGCTGAACATATCCGATATAGGCAGCCATAAATACACGCTGATATACCGGGTTAGCCATTGGGTTAAGGTGGATTGAAAGCCGTCCCACACGGAAATAGCAAATGCTATTGGTCCGAGTATGGACAGCACAATCAGGAAAAACGTTCGTATGGTATCTATGACCAGTGCCGCCGCCTGAAAAAGCATTTCCAGCAGTTCACGAAACCAATCACGGATGCTTTTCTTTAAATCGTACATCCCCCTTTCCATGTACATGCCCGTCATTGTAACCAGGTCGGACGGCGACCATCCCAATTCGTCCAGTTTCTTATCAAATTCCTCATCGCTGACGAGGTAAGCTGTTTCAGGATTGCGGAGCATTGCCTCCTTTTCCAAAAGGTCTTTCTGCTCTTGCAGCTTGTGCAGGTCAAGCACCTGATTATCGAGCATGGCGTGCGTGCCTTTCACTACGGGCGACATTACCGCATTGATAGTACCCAATACCATTGTTGGAAAAAACATAATGCACAGCCCGATAGCGAAAGGGCGTAGAAGCGGGAACACGTCTATCGGCTCCGCCCGGCTCAATGCCTGCCATACTTTCAACGCCACGTAAAACAGTGCGCCCAACCCTGCAATGCCCTTTGCTACTGCCGCCATATCTGCCGACAACGGTATCATCTCATCATACAGTGAGCGTAGGAGTTCATGAAGATTATCCCATTCCATAGCTTACCAGTATTTTTGTTCATCAGTACCGTACAGTTCCAGCACCCTTTTGGTGTTGTTCTGTTTCTTAGCCCTCAAAATGCTTACGGAGATATTTTTGTTAGTGTAGTAGCGCACGAGGTTGTGGTAGTCCTTAACCTCTTTATACACCTTGTCTATGATGTCCATGCGCTCTTTGTCATTGAGAGAAAGCCCGTTTTCGGTAACTATCTGTTTCAGTTCTTTTAGCAGCGCTGTGCTTTCGTTCAGTAAGATGGAATAACCATTGGCGATTGCCGACAATTCCTGCGGAGTGAAATTTGGGTCGTTCATCATCTTGCCGAAATTCTTCACGTACATTTCAGACACGTCCCCAACCAGGATTACGGTTTGCTGCACTTTGCGGGCATCTTTCACCAAATTGTTTACGGCTTTCAGCTTATCGTAATATTCCTTGCCCTGCTCATACACTTTCTTCACCTGCTCGAAGTTTTTAATCACGTTCGATACGGTGGAGGACGTTTGCACGATTTCGTTTGCGCTGTTGAGGATGCCGGAAATAAGGTTTCCGGGGTCGGTTACTACAAACTGCGCTTTAGCGGATGGTGCAACGGCAAGCATAATTGCCGTACACACCAGTAACATTGTTCTTTTCATTGTTTCTGATTTTTTAAAATGATTAATAACTGTTTGCTTTTCTTTTTGCCTGTTGCAAAGGCTGCTTACATTCTCCGGCTCATTTTTTTGCTGGCTTCAGGAGGCTTTTTCTGTTGCAGTTCATTGAGCCGTGTAAAAAATCCCTGTATGCTTTGCGGTTTCGTGGCTGCGACTTCTTTACACAGCTTTGCGAAATCCTGCTCATCTTTGTTAGCGGGGTCGGCTTCAAAAATGAGCGCCTTGCTGCTGCCAATGGGCAGCGTTATTTTTTCTTTCCCCATCTGTTTTTGATTTTTAAGAATTAGTAATTGTCCTGCTTCGATTTTCTTTCAAGAGCAATGCGCTTAATGGCTTGCTCCACATTGCCGTCTAATTCGTGAGCGAGCTGCATCACTTCGAGCTTTTCCGTTTCTTCCGTAGTGTATGCGAGATATTCCTGAAGCGATACCTCCGTAGCATATACGGCGGAATGCGTACCGCCCAATCCAATCCATACCTCTTTATAAAGCCTTGATGGGTCGTTGTTCATGTTGATAGAAAGCACCTGCGCTTTTTCCTTGTCAGTAAGTCCGAGCATCGCCTGGATGTCATCGAATTTGTTCATGTACTTGCGCTGGTCTAAGAGGATTTTACAATCGCTGTTGTTTATGATGCTTTCCTTGACAATGGGCGACTGAATGATGTCGTCCACTTCCTGCGTTACGACAATCGCCTCACCGAAGAATTTCCTCACCGTCTTAAACAGATACTTGATGTATTCTGCCATGCCCTCTTTCGCAATCGCCTTCCACGCTTCTTCAATCAAGATGAGTTTGCGCACGCCTTTCAGCCTGCGCATCTTGTTGATGAAGACCTCCATAATGATGATGGTAACTATGGGAAAAAGTATCTTGTGGTCTTTTATCGCATCAATCTCAAACACGATAAAGCGTTTGCTCAACAGGTCAAGTTGCTTGTCGGAATTGAGCAAATAATCATACTCCCCACCACGATAGTAAGGCTCCAATACATTGAGGAAATTTGCGAGGTCAAAGTCTTTCTCCCTTACCTGCTTTTCTTCGAGAACATTGCGGTAGTCGCCTTTTACATACTCATAAAAACCGTTGAACGAGGGGCGTTCATCCAATTGCTTAATGCGCTCGATGTAGCCGCTCACAGCGTTGGACAACGCCACTTCTTCCGAACGCCTGGGCGCTTCATCATCCCGTTTCCAAAGGGTGAGAATGAGTGTCTTGATGCTTTCCCTTTTCTCAATATCAAATACATTGTCATCTGTATAAAAAGGATTGAAAGCAATCGGGTTGTCTTCGGTGTAAGTGAAATAAACGCCGTCTTCGCCTTTTGTCTTTCCCTTAATCAATTCGCATAAACCCTGATAGGAATTACCTGTATCTACAAGCAGGACGTGTGCGCCCTGTTCGTAGTATTGCCTAACCATGTGGTTGGTGAAAAAAGATTTTCCCGAACCTGACGGGCCAAGTATGAACTTGTTCCGGTTCGTGATGATGCCCCGCTTCATGGGCAAGTCGGAAATATCCAAATGGATAGGCTTGCCCGTAAGCCTGTCCGCCATCTTAATACCAAAGTGCGATGGCGAGCTTTGGTAATTGGTTTCTTCGGTGAAGAAACACAAAGCAGGTTCGATGAACGTGTAAAAACTTTCCTCACTCGGAAAGTCGCCAGCGTTGCCGGGCATTGCCGCCCAATACAGCGTAGCAACGTCAATGGTATTGTGGCGTGGCTTGCACTCCATTAAAGAGAGTGCGCTGCCTGTATCATTCTTTAGCTGCTTTAATTCGTTCGGCTCGTCCGACCACGCCATTATGTTGAAGTGCGCCCGGATGGAAGACAAACCAAATGAATGCGCTTCGTTCAGGTACTTTTCAATCCATTCTTTGTTTATCTGATTAGCCCGGCTGTACCTTGCCAGCGAGTGCATATTGCGTGCGGACTTTTCAAACTTGCGGAGGTTCTCATCGCTGTTATCCAAAAACAAATACTGGTTGTAAATGTGGTTGCAGCTAAGGAGCAGACCCACAGGAGCGGCAAAAGACAACAGGCAATCGCTTCTATCGGTTGATAGTTTTTCATACCTCGTATTAGCTGATACCGTTCCGGGCAAATCGTCCGTGTCCGAAAGCGTATGCAGACACAGGCGTTTGTTTCCGATACGCACATCTTCGCTGCCCAATGCTATGTCCTGCATAGCGGTTGTCGCTTCCCTCGACAGCGTAAAGTATTGCTCCAGCAATCCCTGTTTGTCGGCTGTACCGATAATGTCGTCTTCGCTAAGACGTTCCAGCTTTACAAAACCGCTATCATTGATAATGCGCTCAAACTGCGCTACCGCCTCCATGAAGCGGCGAACGGCTTCTTTATCCCTTATCTCTTTAGGAATAAGAACGCCTTTACAAAGCGAACTAAAGTTGCTTTGCATCCGCATCCGTTCCTTTGTGGTCTTTGTAAGGAACAGGTAGCAGTAATGATTAAGAAAAGGGCGTTCGTTAAAATGCTGCTGGTAGGATTTTGCAAGAAAGCTCAATCCATCCTGCGCAATGTCCGGTGCATAATTTTCTTTAATGTACCAGTCCTGTTTGTGTACAATGGAGTAATCCGGTAATGTCTTGATAGCCTTGTGCCATGCGGAATGAATGGCATCGTATTCGGCAGAAGCTACCGTAAACAGTTCCGGTAAATGCACCTGAAAGCAAGCCGTAATGTCTGCATCTTTTGAAATGATGCAATTGTGTTCCACCGCCAGTAATGGAAACTTGCTTTCCAGCGTTGTGGCTTTTGCTGTGTTTCTCATAAGCCACTGGATTTAGGGGTGAACTTCAGATAGCGGTGTACAGCTTTGCGGCAGATGATATAACGGGGATGCTTTTTCTTTGCGCCCATCTTCATCAATCCGTGTTCGCCATACTTTCCGTTAAGCGCAAATGTTTTCCATACAATGAGCGATGCGCCGCCAGCCCCGATGAACAGACACAGATAAGAGTTTGCGCCTGCCATGTACATTATCATTACGAGGATAAGCACACCGAGCAAGCCCCCGGCGAAAATGAACAGGTATTGCGCTTTCAGTCCTTTGAACTCTACTGTTCTTCCAATGCCTTTGTTGATGTTGTAATTACTCATAGGGCATTGGATTTACAGGAAGAATGAACGAAGAATAGTAGCGGCAACAATTAAGAAGATACACGCACCGAACCAGCTCGCCGCCGTTTTGCTTGTGTCAGGGTCGCCACTGCTGAATTTGTTGTAAACTTTCACACCCCCGATTAAGCCGACCACAGCCCCAATCGCATAGATTAATTTGGTGGCGGGGTCGAAATAAGATGTTACCATTTGCGTGGCTTCACTAATTCCTGCGCCTCCGTTTCCCTGTGCGAACACGCCAAATGCCGAGAGCAATGCAACGCCCGTCAGCAATACTTTTTTACTTTGTTTTTCCATAATTAAACTGAATTGTTTTTGTTACTATTTGCCCGCACCTTGCGAGCGTTCGGGGCAAAAGTGTCATGGAAAACAAGGCACGATAATGATGTGTCTTTCGCTGGAATTACTTGGCAGTAAGTGGCATTGCTAATGTGTAAAGGGCATAAAAAAAGCGTCAAACTTTTTGTGTTTAACGCTTCATTATTTTTAGCGATACGCTTTTATTCTCTCATCATCTTTCAATACAAAAAAAACAAAGGG
The DNA here is from genome assembly GCF_020034665.1 of Niabella beijingensis. NCBI lineage: Bacteria > Pseudomonadati > Bacteroidota > Chitinophagia > Chitinophagales > Chitinophagaceae > Niabella > Niabella beijingensis. The sequence continues at coordinate 1,951,792 of NZ_JAIQDI010000002.1, forward strand.
AAGCTGTCTTATCAGACAAACTCCCCTATGTCGAAACCCTCCAAACTACTATTCCGCAAAGTGGAAGAACTGAAATCCGTTCCGGCGGAGAGGCTCTTATCCAACAACGCTGCTATCTTCTGCGAAGCCCCTTCCATTGAGTTTTCAAGCAAGCTGAACAATTCGGTTCCCTGTATGCGCTGAACTATATTTGCCGCTTTTTTCTGTAACGCAGGTTCCAGCACATCTTGCTGTAACAATGCCCCAACGGTACTTAGTTCATCAAAGGTAACCCCCGTAGCAAACCCATTGTCGCCGCTCTCATCCCCATATCCGTTCCATTCTTCTTCCTTGTCTTCCAAATCGGGTACACTCCCGAAAACTTCATCCAATTCTTCCTGCGGAATTTCCCTTTCAAAACCTGTTGCTTTGGTTTCTGCTTCAAAATTATCAGGTGTATGGTCGCTTTTATTTATTTGGCGTTTGGAGGCATTCATTGGCAGTGTGTGGCGTTCCACTGGTTTAGGCTGCCCCATAATATCCGGCAGGTCGGGCATTATTTTGTTTTCCTGCTTTTGCTGCCTGCGCACTGGCTTATAGATAACCAGCTTGTCTTTTAGCAAAAGGATAATAACAATAAGCAAACAGATAACAATTATTATTTCCATAGCGATGCTTATAAAATGGGTTTATACTTTTCATTGAAACTTTTGGTGATGTCTTCGCCAAATTCCTGAAAGTGGTATTCCAGCAGGTTATCGAGATAGGCATATATCGTAATCTTGTCTTCGCCAATGACCTGCACAATGCGGGATAGCCGTTCGTGAAAATCGGGGCGTATGTACACCGATTTCCCGTTACGGGCGTTGGTTTCCGCTCTTTTGAAAAACAGCTTTTCATAATCCGCTTCATTCACTTTTTTAGAACGGCTCCGTTCCCTGCTTACTGGTTTTTCCGGTTCCTTTTCCGGCTCCGGTTTTTGGGGCGGTTCAGGCGGTACATTCAAGCCGTCCTTTTTCACGCCATCGGCAATAATATTCATCAAAAATTCTTCGTCTATTTCCTCCGGCTTGCTTTTCTTTTTTTGTTCGTTTTCCATACAGCTTTACAATTTCACGGTTCTTAAAAATTCTTCCATAAACAAGTCCAGCCGGCAGGCTTTCATCAGCCGCTCATCGGCAGGTAGCAAGGTGGAACGGAAAACGGTTTTGGCATCGGCTTCCCCCTCTTTGCGGAAACGCTTGCTATCTGTAATGCTGGTGCGCATCAGGTGAATGCCCAGGCTGCTGATTAAATCTTCATAGATGCCGTACAGCCCCGATTTCTCCCTGCCATCCACCTGGTTCCAGAACAGGTTAATGCTTTGGATAGCCGTTACCCCGTGCCTGCGGATAACATCGTTCAATACCTGCGTAAAAATCAACGTGCTTTCCATAACCACACGGTCTGCAATAATGGGCGTAAAGATGTGGTGCATACCCGCCAGCGTTTTCAATATCCCTGCGGAATTAACCGTTCCTGGCAGGTCGAAGAAAACCACGTCCACCGCAACGGGAGAAGATTGCAGGAATTGCCCCACCGCATCCAGCACACCGTCTGCCCGGTGCTGCATAACCGGGTAGGCTTTTTTGTTGATGCTCGTAAATTGCTTATGAGCCATTCTCTTGTACACCTCATTGCCCATGATGCTGCTCTTATCCCTTGCCCTCATCTGCATTAAGCTGTGTTGCGGAAAATCGCAGTCGAAGACCGCAACATTATATCCGAGCCGATAATGAAGAAGACTGGCAACAAGCGTGGTAAAGGTGCTTTTACCTACACCTCCCTTTTGGGAGGAAAAGGCAATAAACAATGGTTGTTTCTTTGTGTCCATCTGCATAGCTGCTTTTAATTGTTCATGTATTTATATATCGCTGTACCCTTATAGCTGTTTACCTAAGTATGTGCAGTGATGCAAAAGCGCATCTGCACATTTTTATATACAGGCTTTTGTATGCAGGCATTCCTATAAAAGCATACATCCTGTTTGATGACTGTAACTGTATATAGCTGTATGCGTGAAAATGCAGTCGTACATTTTTATCTGTTTACATACAAGGCTGCTCATATCATTTTATACACGCCTGCCTAATCCTATACATCATTACTTACCTGCTTAACTGCCTGCATATATGCGTAGCTATGCAGCCACGTTTGTACATACTTATTCAGTTAATGCGGGATGCCAGTACAAAGGAATGCAGATAGATACCTGCTTTCCTGATGCTGTCCTGTTTTGGCGTTCTGTGGCAGTCTTTGGCAGTGTGCTACACTGCAATGCTTTGGGAAAGCTGCGCTTATTTTGTAACGGCTCCCATATAAAAAGGTGAATGGAAAAATCATTACATGATACAGGCAACAGGTGGAACGGCTTTAAGCCGTTTTTTTCTGCTATATCTAATCCCGCCCAAGCGGGATTTTCTGTTCACCCGAACAGAGCAAGTTGTGTTTTGAGGCACTCGGAACGCATTCCGTGCCTCAAAACAACTTGCCCTTGCAGGGGGCTTTAAAAACACCCTCCGAAGTCGGGGTTTTGTTGAATTAAAATGGATTGGTGATGAGTGAACAGCAGAAAAAGAAACAGCACAAAGGTGGGCGCAACCCTAAAGCAAACCCAAGCATCCACCGTTACGTTTTCCGTCTTACAGACGAGGAAAACGCCAAATTCCTTTCGCTTTTTGAAGTATCGGGAGCGGATAACAAAGCACAGTTTGTTACCTCCTTATTGTTTAGCAAGCCGATTAAAAGCGTAAAAGTGGATATGGCTGCAATGGATTATTACACCCGGCTAACTGCTCTTTTCGGTCAGTTCAGGGCAGTTGGTGTAAACTATAATCAGGTTGTAAAAATATTATACCGCAATTTTTCGGAAAAGAAAGCCGCCGCCTATCTCTTTAAGCTGGAAAAACAAACGGCAGCGTTGGCGAAATTATGCCGTGATATTGTGGAATTGACAAAGGAGTTTGAAGCCAAACACCTGGGCAAAAGCGGTGGAAAATGATAGCTAAAATTGGGCATGGGGCTAACATGACAGGCGCACTTTCTTACAACCAGCTTAAAGTGGATAAGGAAAACGGGCAGGTTTTGGACACCCAAAAGATTATAGAAACACCGGACGGCAGTTATACGGTAGCGCAGTTATACCGTTCTTTTGAACCTTACCTTATAGCAAATAAAAGAACGGAAAAGCCCGTATTGCATATATCGCTCAATCCCGACCCCGGCGATAAGGTAACGGATGAAAACTTTAGGCAGATTGCCAAAGACTATATGGAGCGCATGGGCTACGGCGAACAGCCGTATATCGTCTTTAAGCATACCGATATTGAGCGCACCCATATTCATATTGTATCTACCAACGTTGACCGTTACGGTGTAAAAATACCTGATGCGTTTGAGAAGCTGCGCTCAATGGATGCTTGCAGGGCGTTGGAACAAAAGTACAACCTGATACCCGCCACCGAAAAGCAGCGCACCGGGAATGAGCGGGTATTTCGCCCGGTGGATTACAGAGCCGGGGATATTAAAAGCCAGATTGCATCAGTTGTAAGATACCTGCCTAAGCATTACCAATATGCCAGCTTCGGAGCGTACAATGCTTTATTGTCGCTTTTTAATATTACTGCTGAAGAAGTGAAAGGGGAACTACACGGGCAGCCCAAAAACGGGCTGGTATATTTTGCTTTGAATGCGCAGGGAGAAAAAGCCAGCAACCCTTTTAAGGCATCCCGCTTTGGCAAACACGCAGGGCTGGAGGAATTGCAAAAGCACTTTGTACAGGCTAAGGAGCAAATGAAAAAAGACCCCACAAGAGCCATTCTCAAAAATACGGTTGAAGCAACCATGCACATTACCACTGGTGAAGCGGATTTTAAAAAGCAACTGGTTGAGCAGGGCATCAATACCGTTGTACGCCGCACTGATGAGGGGCGTATATACGGCATCACTTTTATAGACCATGAAAGCCGTACCGTTTGGAACGGTTCAGCCTTAGATAAAAATCTTGCTGCCAATGTATTTAATGATTTGTGGAAAGGACAGGCAGTTGAGCAGCGCAATGATGCCGACCGTACCGTATTGCCCACTAACACAGGCAAAGGCATGGCTGATGAAAAGGAAGAAACGCACGAGCTATTTGATTTCCTGCATAAAGAGCAACCTGATTATGCTACTGATGATGTTGGACTGATAAACGGATTGGGCGGGTTGCTACCGGAGGCGCAGGGCGAGGATTACGAGGAACAGGCTTTTGCCAACCGGATGAAGAAAAAGAGAACACGCAAAAGACCAGGAAGACAGCGATAAATTTTCGTCGTTGCATAACAGAACCACACCCAAGCCAAACAACGCCACAAAAAGCCATTTACCTACGCTTTTGGTAAGCCGACATTCATAGCTTCTACACTTGCATCACATCAATTTTTTGAAGTATGCAAGGAGAAGACGATTTAAGAGGGCTTGCCAAAATAATGGCTTTTATGCGTGCTGTAAGTATCCTTTTGGTGCTGATGCACTTTTATTGGTTCTGCTACGGCTTCTTTGCCGAACGTGGGTGGACTTTGGATGTTGTCAGTAAGATACTTACCAATTTCAATCGTACCGCAGGGCTGTTTTCCCATACGCTTTACACCAAAATTTTTGCGCTGGTATTACTGGTTTTAAGCTGTTTGGGTACAAAAGGCGTAAAAAACGAAAAGATAACATGGCGTAAGATTTACGCTGCCTTAGCCATCGGCTTTGTACTGTTCTTCCTGAATACGCCATTGCTGAAATTATCGGCGGGCATAGCCACATCGTTGTACATACTTACAACGGGCGTGGGATATATAGCCCTGCTCATGGCAGGGGTATGGATGAGCCGATTGCTCCGCAACAACCTGATGGAAGATGTTTTCAATAATGAGAACGAGAGCTTCCAGCAGGAAACCAAATTGATGGAAAATGAATATTCCGTCAATCTTCCCACCAAGTTTTATTACAAAGGAAAATGGAACAACGGGTGGGTTAATGTAGTAAATCCTTTTCGAGCCTCGATTGTGTTGGGTACTCCGGGAAGCGGAAAATCTTATGCAATCGTGAACAACTACATCAAGCAACATATCTCGAAAGGATTTGCCATGTACATTTTCGATTTCAAGTTTGATGACCTTTCCACGATTGCCTATAACCATTTACTGAAGCACGCCGATAAGTATAAGGTTAAGCCGAAGTTCTACGTGATAAACTTTGACGACCCACGCCGGAGCCACCGATGCAACCCGCTCAACCCTGATTTCATGACGGACATATCGGATGCTTATGAAGCGGCTTATACCATCATGCTAAACCTTAACAAAAGCTGGATTTTGAAGCAAGGGGATTTTTTTGTGGATAGCCCAATTATTTTATTAGCTGCTATTATATGGTTTCTGAAAATTTACGACAATGGTAAATACTGTACGTTCCCGCACGCTATTGAACTGCTGAATAAAAAATACGCAGACGTTTTTACTATACTCACTTCATACCCCGAACTGGAAAATTATTTATCGCCCTTTATGGATGCGTGGCAGGGCGGAGCGCAAGACCAGTTGCAGGGGCAGATTGCATCGGCAAAAATTCCTTTGTCAAGAATGATTAGCCCGCAATTGTATTGGGTGATGACAGGTAACGATTTTTCATTGGACATCAACAACCCCAAAGAGCCTAAAGTGCTTTGCGTAGGCAGTAACCCTGACAGGCAAAATATTTATTCGGCAGCATTAGGATTGTACAATTCGAGGATTGTAAAACTGATTAATAAAAAAGGGCAGCTAAAGAGTTCCGTTATCATAGACGAGCTGCCCACGATTTATTTCCGGGGACTGGACACACTTATCGCAACTGCCAGAAGCAACAAGGTAGCAGTTTGCTTAGGCTTCCAGGATTTTAGCCAGTTAACCCGTGATTACGGCGATAAGGAAAGCAAGGTTATTCAAAATACAGTCGGTAATATTTTCTCCGGTCAGGTAGTGGGCGAAACCGCTAAAAGCCTAAGTGAACGTTTTGGTAAGGTATTGCAGAAACGGCAGAGCATGACCATTAACCGCAATGATAAATCAACGTCCATATCTACACAAATGGACAGCCTCATACCTGCTTCCAAAATTTCAACGCTCACGCAGGGTATGTTTGTGGGTGCGGTATCAGATAATTTCGATGAACGCATCGAGCAAAAGATTTTCCACGCTGAAATTGTAGTGGATAATGATAAGGTAGCCGCAGAAACCAAAGCCTATCAAAAGATACCGCAGATACTATCTTTCACCGATGAAAACGGAATGGATAATATGAAGCAGGAAATAGAAGCCAATTACAAACTGGTGAAGCTGCACAGTACGCAGATTGTTGAAAGCGAACTGGAGCGTATTAAAAACGACCCCGATTTGCAACATTTGTTGCAACAGGGGTAATCGCATTGATGCCCTGTTCCGTCTGTCCTTCCAACGGCTCAAAAGAAAAAACATTATCCGCTTTTGACTTGGCAAATGCAGGAAAAATCCACACTCAAAAAGTGCTGAATTGCCATTTTGAAAGGTTTTTTTATTTTCTCTTTATTCTTCAAAAACACAAAACCCGATTACAGAAATGGTTTTATCCGCCTTTCAATTCTGTTGGAACGGAAATTGGTACAAGGGAACTGTAACAAAATAATTTTCTTATGGCAATGACAATTCTAATACAAATACAGGAATTGTTATTTTTTCGTTCCTTTGTAAAAAATACTAAGCAGTATCTTTTATGAAAAAAGCAGAAGCAACACGGCTGGCAATCTTACAAAAAGCATTTGAACTGATTTACATTAAAGGCTATCAGGTAACAAGCATTGACGATATTATTGCCACAACGCAGGTAACAAAAGGTGCATTTTACTACCATTTCAAAAACAAAGACGAAATGGGGCTTGCCATTATCAACGAAATTCTGAAACCAACACTCACAAACAGTTTCATTCAACCGTTGCAAAGCGAACAAAATCCGTTAGATGCTATTTATAATTTAATGCACAACCTTTTAATGGAAAACAAGTTTTTGAAAGTGGAATACGGCTGTCCTGCATCCAACTTCGCACAGGAAATGACACCCTGGAACGCCGACTTCAATAAAGCATTGAATGAACTTACCGAACAATGGACAAAAGCAATGACAGCAACCATTGAAAAGGGAAAGAAAAACGGGTTTATCCGCAAAGACGTAAATGCAAAACGAGTAACAATCTTTGTACTATCGGGCTATTGGGGAATACGAAATTTCGGGAAATTAGAGAACAGCAAAAAAGTTTATTTATCTTATTTAAAGGAACTTAAAAACTATCTAAGCACATTGGAATAGTTTTTTCATCTTAAACATACTAATCGGTATGTTTTTTTCTTACCTTTGCCGTAGCAATATAAAATACGAACAACAATTAAATTTTATACAATGAGAACATTAGCATTCGCATCCCTTCAGGTAAGGGATTTAGAGACTTCCAAAGCCTTTTATCAGGACAAGTTGGGTTTTGAAATTTCAGTGAGCAATCCTGAAGCCGTTGTATTCAGGTACAATAAAGGAGAGGCAAGTTTTGCTATCAGGAAACCAATTGGAAATATTGACGACAAGGAATTAGGAGTTGGTACTTCACTTTGGTTTGCTATTGACGGTACTATTGAAGATTTGCAAAAAGACCTAACCGAAAAAGGAGTTGCCATTTTAGGAACAATCAACAATACACCTTTTGGAAAAACTTTGCTTGTCAAAGACCCTAACGGTTATACGCTGACTTTTTTACAACCAAACGCATAAAATGGAAATTAAAGAAAAAGTAGTAGCCATTACAGGTGCAAGCAGTGGTATAGGAAAAGCCATAGCAGTAGAATTAGCTAAGAATGGCGTAAAGGTTGTTTTGGGTGCAAGAAGAACAGAACAACTAAGACAGCTTGTTGAAGAAATTAAAAATAACGGCGGTGAGGCTGTGTTTACAAAAACGGATGTAAGAAATAAAACTGACTTAATTCAGTTGGTAAATGTAGCCATTGAGCAATACGGAAAATTGGACGTTATTGTAAACAATGCAGGTGTTAGTCAATTAAGCCGTATAGATGAACTTGATATTGACGGCTGGGAAGAAATGATTGACATTAACCTCAAAGGTGTATTATATGGAATGGCGGCTGCCATTCCAGTTTTTAAGAAACAACAATCGGGACATATCGTCAATATCATTTCTACTTCAGGAATAAAGATTGTGCCAATGCAGGGCGTATATGCAGGAACAAAAAATGCTGTTCGCACTATTACAGAGGCATTTCGGCAAGAAACAGACGGAAGCATACGAATTACAGGCATTTCGCCCGGATTTGTAAAAACAGATTTTGCAAGTAACATGAAAAATGAAGACATGAAAACAGCCATTCAGAAAGGGATGGAACAAATTGCCATAAATCCCGTAGCCGTTGCCAACGCAGTAATTTATGCCATAAGTCAGCCAAAGGATGTAGAGGTAGGTGATATTGTTATTCGTCCGGCAGCACAGAATTAATGCAGTTGAGCAGAGATTTTTTTTGCCCAAAAACATACCAATTAGTATTTTATTTTAAACAAATAATCTTAAAAATATGGACACACACAATCACATTGTCCCGGAGTTTACGCTCGTTAACGCATCGGCTGCGGTACTTGTTGCATTTTCCTTTATTGCAATTATGTCATTAGTAAAAGAACCAAACAGGCAGAAGATAAATGCAATAATCTTAGCAGGAGCCGCAGGTATGTACTGGAGAGGCGGTTTGGGAGCATGGGAGTTTGTTTTTGGCGCAATTCTGTTGGCAGTAGCATTCAAAGGATTGAAGCGCTATTATTTCATCGGCGTTGGATGGCTGTTACATGCGGGTTGGGATGTTGTACATCATTTCTATGGCAATCCTATTATTTATCTTGACCCGTCTTCATCGGCAGGTTGTGCAGTATGCGACCCAATACTTGCCGTCTGGTTTATGCTGGGAGCGCCTTCAGTCTGGAATTTAATCAGAAAGCAAAAAACAGTTACAACATAAAAATGTACTCAATATTATTAGTCCTGCATTCATTAACACGCTGGCTTGTTTTAGCCTTTTTAGTATATTCAATTTACCGTGCGTTTAATGGTTACATCCAAAACAAACTGTTTTCAAAAACCGATAATTTCTTTCGGCATTGGACAGCAACAGTTGCGCATATCCAATTAATGATTGGAATGATACTCTACACGCAAAGCCCGATTGTAAAATATTTTTGGACGAACACTACAACCGCACTGCAAAATCAGGACTTGACATTTTACGGTTTGATACACATCACATTGATGATGACTGCCATTGTTGTATTAACAATCGGCTCTGCATTGGCAAAACGGAAATCAACCGACAGGGAAAAATTCAGGACAATGCTAATTTGGTTTTCCATAGTCTTAGTTATCATTTTTATTGCCGTTCCCTGGTCATTTTCACCACTGTCAAGCAGACCCAATTTCAGAACCTTTTAACTATGAAACAATACTTCACAACAACTATCGGACGTTTACGTCTTTTCGCTTTTTTAGAGGGCATTTCATTACTCGTTTTGGTTTTTATAGCCGTACCGCTAAAATATGTTTTGGACAACGCCTATTGGGTTAAAAATATCGGCCCTATACACGGCGCACTATTTTTACTTTTTATTTTCAATGCACTACGTGTAGGGATTGAACAAAAGTGGAAATTCAAAGAAACGACTTGGAAAGTGCTTGTAGCGTGCTTTATTCCGTTCGGAACTTTTTACATTGACTATAAAATACTTCGCAACATAAAGGAGTGAAAACTAACGGACAGGAAAAGCCCTGTTATCTTGAAACAATCTAAATTACAGCATTTTATTGTTCATTTTTCTTTTTTTTGTACTTTTGTAAAGTGAAAAATCTTATATCCATATTTTTCCTGACAATTTACCTGTTCTCTACAACGGAGGCAGTTGAATTGCTCAAATTGCCAGTGGTTTTTCAGCATTACCACGAGCATAAGATGTTGGACAAGGATATGACTTTTTTAGCTTTTCTGGATATGCACTATATGCACGGCTCGCCGCACGATGATGATTATGACAGAGATATGAAGTTGCCATTTAAGACACCTATCCACACGACTGTTGCGGCTGCCAACTATGTAGCCCCGGCACCAATTTCTATAATTGCTCCCAAGGTATTTTTTATCGAAAAGAAACAGCCCCTGATTTATAGCACTATTGGTTATTCCTTTAATTACCATTCTTCCGTCTGGCAGCCTCCCAGAGCTTGTTAAAATTTCACTGAAAGAGAAATTCCGTTTCCATTCCCGATGCTGTCCATCGGGCAGTTATGTTATTGGACAATATTTCTGGTAAGGGATATTGTGCGATAGCTGTATGACCGTTGTATCGCCAACGTAATGTTTTTCCCGTTTGCCGAGCTGCTCCGTTTGCAAAAAATGTCCTCTTATGGACAATCACAATGGAGTGTCCCGAACGATAAAGACAGGCGTATGTACGACCGTCGTGGTTGTGGCTGCCCCGTGCATTCGGCAGGGTATTGCATTCTCTTTCCTTTTTCCCATTTAACAAGTAAAAGATTATTATGCTGAATAAAATCATTGAGTTCTCTATCAAGAACAAACTCATTATAGGGCTGTTTATGCTTGCCCTTATCGGTTACGGCGTTTATGAAGTACAACGTCTGCCCATTGATGCTGTGCCTGACATTACCAATAATCAGGTGCAGGTCATTACCACCGCTCCGGCACTCGGTGCCCCCGATGTGGAACGTTTGATTACGTTCCCTATTGAACAGGTTAACAATAATATCCCCGGTCTGCTTGAACTCCGCAGCTTTTCCCGTTTTGGACTGTCGGTGGTTACGATAGTATTTGATGACAACACGGATATTTACTGGGCAAGGCAACAGGTTGCGGAAAGATTGCAACAAGCGCAGGAACAGATACCGAAAGAATTTGGGACACCTGTACTTGCTCCTGTAACAACAGGATTAGGCGAAATCTACCAATATACCGTCCGTCCCAAAAAAGGCTATGAAAACAAATACAACGCTATGGAGCTGCGCACCATTCAGGACTGGATAGTCCGCAGGCAACTATTGGGTGTGAAAGGCGTAGCCGAAGTGAGCAGCTTTGGCGGCTTGCTCAAACAATATGAGATAGCCGTAACGCCGGAAAAGCTGATGGCTTACAACATTACCATTGGCGATGTATTCAGCGCACTCGAAAAGAACAACCAAAATACAGGTGGTGCATACATAGAAAAAGGCCCCACCATTTTGTTTATCCGCAGCGAGGGTTTGGTAGGCAATATGGATGACATTCAGAACATCGTTGTCAAAAACCTGCCCGATGGCACTCCGCTTTTAATCCGTGACATTGCGGAAGTCCACTTTGGGAACGCACCGCGCTACGGAGCAATGACCTACAACGGTCAGCAGCAGGTTTCGGGGGCGGTAGTGATGATGCTGAAAGGCGCAAACAGTAATGAAGTCATTAAAAACATCAAACAGCGGATTGCGCAGATAGAAAAAACGCTGCCCGAAGGAGTTACGATAGACCCGTTCCTTGACCGTACCAAAATGGTGAACAATGCTATCAGTACCGTTACCAGAAACCTGATGGAAGGTGCGCTGATTGTGATTTTTGTACTGGTGTTATTCCTCGGCAATCTCCGTGCGGGACTGCTCGTAGCCTCGGTTATCCCACTGTCTATGCTGTTTGCCATTATCTTGATGAACACCTTTGGCGTGAGTGGCAACCTGATGAGTTTGGGTGCTTTGGACTTTGGTTTGATTGTGGACGGTGCGGTAATTATCGTGGAAGCGGTCATGCACAAACTGTCGCACAGCAAGCGGTTCAGGAATGTAAACAATCTTTCCCAGCCAGAAATGGACAAGGAAGTACAAACTTCCGCTTCGGGAATGATGAACAGTGCGGTCTTCGGACAAATCATTATTCTAATCGTTTACCTGCCCATTTTTACGCTGGAGGGCATTGAGGGCAAAATGTTCAAGCCAATGGCGCAGACCGTAGCCTTTGCCTTGCTCGGTGCATTCATCCTTTCGCTCACTTATATACCGATGATGAGTACCTTGTTTTTGAGTAAGAAAATTACGCACAAACAAACGTTTTCGGACAGAATGATGGGTCGTTTGGAGCGTTTTTTCCAAAAATACCTGACCAAACTTTTGCGTTATCAAAAAGCTGTTCTTGCAACCGTGTTGGGCTTGTTTGTGGCAGCAGCTTTTGTGCTAACTACATTGGGCGGCGAGTTTATCCCATCGTTGCCCGAAGGCGATTTTGCGGTAGATACAAGAGTTTTGCCGGGCAGCAACCTAAACACGTCCATTGACGCAGTTTCCAAAGCCTCCAAAATCATCCTCGAAAAATTTCCCGAAGTGGAAAAAGTAGTAGGTAAAACCGGGAGCAGCGAAGTACCTACTGACCCGATGGCGGTAGATGCCTCGGATATGATGATTATCCTGAAACCTCGCAGTGAATGGACTTCCGCACAAACCTATCCCGAACTGGAAGCAAAGATTTCAAAGGAACTGGAAGCGGTTCCGGGTGTTTCATTTGGCTTCCAATATCCTGTGGCGATGCGTTTCAACGAACTGATTTCGGGGGCAAGACAGGATGTTGTTTGTAAAATTTTCGGTGAAAATTTAGATACATTGGCAAGCTATGCCAACAAGTTGGGAAAAATCTGTAACACGGTAAAAGGTAGCGAAGCCTTGTATGTGGAAGCTGTAACCGGTATGCCACAGATTGTGGTCAAATACAACCGCGCCGCCATTGCCCAATATGGTATGAACATCAGCGACATCAACCGTGTGGTCAATGCCGCATTTGCGGGCGAAAGCAGCGGTATGGTGTATGAGGGCGAAAAGCGGTTTGACCTCGTGGTGCGGCTTACGGGAGACAAAAGGAAGAAGCTGGAAGATGTACAGCACCTTTTGGTAGCAACGCCGCAGGGTACGCAAATTCCTTTAAGTACCGTGGCAAGCGTGGACATAGAAGAAGGGTTGAACCAGATACAGCGTGAAAATTCGCAACGGCGGATTATTGCGGGCTTCAACGTCCGTGGCAGGGACATCCAAAGCACTGTTCATGAATTGCAGCAGAAAGTGCAGCAGCAGATAAAACTGCCACCGGGTTATTACATCACTTACGGTGGTGCTTTTGAAAATCTGGAAGCTGCCAAACAGCGTTTGTATGTGGCGGTTCCGGTTTCGCTGGTACTGATTTTCCTACTCTTGTTCTTTGCATTTCGTTCTGTTAAGCAAGGCTTGCTCATCTACACCTCCATACCACTTTCCGCCATTGGTGGCATTTTTGCCTTGGCGATAAGAGGTATTTCGTTCAGCGTGAGTGCGGGTATCGGTTTTATCGCCCTGTTCGGTGTAGCCGTGCTGAACGGCATCGTACTGTTGGGCGAATTTAACCGCCTGAAGAAAGAGGGGTATACCGATTTGAAACGCATTGTCATTATGGGAACCAAAACCCGTTTGCGCCCTGTGCTGATGACGGCTTTTGTGGCTTCTTTGGGATTTTTACCGATGGCACTAAGCCACGGAGAAGGTGCAGAAGTGCAAAGACCATTGGCAACGGTGGTGATTGGAGGCTTACTGATTGCCACATTCCTGACGCTTTTTGTACTGCCTATCTTGTATATGATGTTCAATAAAGGTGTTTCCATTTCTAAAAAAGCAACAGGGGTTGTTTCCGTTCTGTTGTTGTTAATGGCAACAAATGCAAATGCCCAAATCCCGATAACATTACAGCAGGCAATTGACACCGCTTTGACGAATAACCGTTCTGTAAAAAACGAACGGCTGAAAACCGAATACCGTCAGAAACTTATTCAGTCGGGAACAAGCATCCCGGCAACGCAGGTTTTCGGTGAGTATGGACAAATCAACAGTTTTTACAAAGACACAAGGCTGGGCATTTCGCAGACCATCAATTTCCCGACCGTTTATAAACGGCAAAAGGAACTGCTGAACGAGGAATGGAAAAGCAGCGTGCTGAACGTGGGCGTACAGGAAGCGCAGCTTAAAAAGCAGGTAGCACAGGTGTTTTACACGCTCGTGTACCTGCAACAGAAAAAAGCGTTGCTGCAAAAGAACGATACTCTTTTTGCAGAATTTCTCGACAAAGCCACACTTCGTTTCAACAAGGGCGAGAGCAACGTACTCGAAAAGACCACTGCCGAAAACCAGCGTGGACAAATCAGGTTGCAGCTTTCGCAATTGGAAAAAGATATAGAAATCTTGCAGTTGCAGTTCCAATTACTGTTGAATACCGAAACGGTTTTTGTCCCGTCCGAAAATGCAATATTGGAAAACAATATTGCAGGTATAGATACTGCGACACTGGCTGCACATCCCGCTATGCAGTTTTTGAAACAGCAACAGCAAATTGCGCAAGCTGCCACAAAAATGGAACGCTCCAAATTGTCGCCTGACCTGACTTTGGGCTACAACATTACCGGGATGAAAGGAATGGGTGCGGACGATAAGGTGTACAACAGCACACCCCGTTTTCAGGCGGTGCAGGTGGGTTTGGGCATCCCGATTTTTACGGGTGGTCAGAAAGCAAAAATCAATGCAGCAAAAATTAACGAGGAAGTAGCTGCAAAAGATTACGAACTCAACCTGAAAAGTTTTGAAGCCGCCTTTGCCTCGGCGTTGAAGCAGTACCAGAAATATCAGGAAGCGGTCGCTTATTTTGAGAACACCGCATTGAAAAATTCCGAAACCATTACCACTACCGCCAACAAGCAGTTTCTGAACGGCGACATCAATTATCTGGAATGGGCGTTGCTTATAGGTCAGTCGGTCAGCATCAAAAGTGATTACATAGAAGCGGTAAAAAGCAGGAACAGCGCTATTGCCGAACTTAATTTTTATCTCAATAAATAATAACAGTAAATCAATGAAAAAATTAATTGTCCTTATAAGTGCATTGGTGCTGCTTGCCTCTTGCGGCGGCAAGAAAAACAATGAACAGCAGGAGCAGCAGCCTGTCAACAAAGTGGAAAATGTAGTTGCCCTTACCGATGCCCAATATAAAAACGCAGGTATAGAAACAGGCAACATCGAAAACAAAACTATTTCATCGGTACTGAAACTAAACGGAAAGATAGACGTGCCGCCACAAAACATGGTGTCTGTCAGCGTTCCTTTGGGCGGCTATTTAAAGTCCACGAAATTACTGCCCGGCTTACACGTAAGCAAGGGCGAAGTACTGGCCATAATGGAAGACCCGCAGTATATACAGTTGCAGCAGGACTACCTTACTGCAAAGGCGCAGCTTTCGTTCAACGAAAGTGAATACAAAAGGCAAAAAGACCTGAACGAAAGTAAAGCCGCCAGCGACAAAGTATATGAACAGGCAAAGGCAACCTACCAGACCCAATACGTGCTGATAAAATCGCTGGAACAGAAGCTAAGGCTGGTAGGCTTGCCCCCTGCCAATGTAACCGCAGGCAATATTTCAAAAAGTATCAACATCTATTCTCCCATCTCCGGTTTTGTATCGGCGGTAAACGTCAACATCGGCAAATATGTCAATCCGAGCGATGTGCTGTTTGAGTTGGTCAATCCGAACGACATTCATCTGGCATTAACGGTTTTTGACAAAGACCTGAACAAGCTGGCAGTAGGACAGCATTTATTGGCTTATACCAATACGCATCCCGAAAAGAAATACCCCTGCGAGGTTATTTTAATCAGCAAGAACCTTTCCGGCGACAATGCCGCACAAGTCCATTGTCATTTTGAGGAGTACGACAAAAGTTTACTGCCCGGAATGTTTATGAACGCCGATATGGAAATTTCGGGAGCTAATACCGCTGTGCTGCCTGATGATGCCATTGTCCGTTTTGAAAACAAGAACTATGCTTTCGTGCAGAAAGGAAATAAGCAGTTTGAAATGACCGAAGTGCAAATTGGAAATTCCGAAAACGGTTTTACGGAAATCATTAATGGGGCAAAATATGCAGGGCAGACATTTGTTACCAAAGGAGCCTATAATCTTTTAATGGTTTTGAAAAATACGGCAGATGATTAGGATGAAACTTGTATTGCTTTTTATAACCGCCATACTTTCATTGGATTTAAAAGCCCAAACTGAAAATATGGATACGTTGAGCCTTAATGACAATGCATATAAATTTTCGGCAAAAAAGCTGATAGTTCCCTCCGTGCTGGTTTCCTATGGTGTGTTGAGTTTGACAGTGGACGGTCTGAAATCGCTCAACAAGTCCACTCGCTATGAAAGCAGCGAACATATTACGCCCGGAGCTAAAATTGACAATTATATGCAGTATGTGCCAGCCATAGCGGTCTATGGACTTAACCTTGCCGGAGTAAAAGGAAAGCATAATTTTAAGGACAGAACCATTATCTATGCCACGTCCCAACTGATTTCCGCAGCTATTATATTGCCGACAAAGCATTTGGTACACGAGCAGCGTCCCGATGGTTCCAATAACCTGTCTTTCCCGTCAGGCCATACGGCTACGGCATTTTCATCTGCACAGTTTATGTTCCGGGAGTACAAGGATAGTAATTTCTGGTTAAGTATTTCGGGGTATCCCGTTGCCGCAATGACTGGCATTTACAGGGTTTTCAACGACAAGCATTGGGTAGGCGACGTCGTTGCCGGAGCTGGGATAGGCATCCTGTCCACTGAAATTGCCTACTGGCTGTTTCCCGTTACCTCAAAATGGTTTGCTTCAAAAAAAGATAAAGGAGCATTTTCCTTAGTTCCTTTTTACCAGTCCAAAAATATAGGTCTAACAATTATTAAAACATTTTAAACAATGAAACAACAAAAAAAAATAACAATGAAGAAAGTCCTGTTTGTGCTTGTCGCCATTTTTGCGCTTATGCAACTGTACCACCCGGCAAAGAACATTTCCGGTGGAGTGTCAGCCAATGCGATTGAACGCCATTACAATGTACCGCAGAATGTCGGTACGTTGTTAAGAACCAGTTGCTACGACTGCCATTCCAATAATACCAAATATCCGTGGTACAATAACATTCAGCCGGTAGCTCTTTGGCTTAACAGCCACATCAATGATGGAAAAAGGCATTTGAATTTTGATGAGTTCGACACTTATCCTGCGGAAAAGAAAATCAAAAAATTACAGGAGATAGCAAAGACCGTTGAAAAAGACGAGATGCCTTTGTCTTCCTATACCTTAATCCACGGCGATGCCCGGCTTAGTACAGAAAACAAAAAGGTACTGATAGACTGGGCTACCGCCTTGTCCAAAGCACAATAACAAATTAATTAACTAAACAAGAAAAAATGAAAAAGATAATTTTTTCCACTGTCCTGCTTTTTTCGCTGGCAATGGCACACGGGCAAACCGTTTTTCAGCAGGCGCAAAACGAAGCGAAACAAACCCACAAGCTCATCCTGTTGAGCTTTTCGGGTTCCGACTGGTGCGTACCCTGTATTAGAATGCACAAGTCTTTTTTTGAAAACCCGGAGTTTAAAAAGACCGCTGACAGCCTATTGGTACTGGTAAATGCCGATTTTCCCCGAAACAGGAAAAACCAGTTGGACGGCAACATCAAAAAACAAAACGAGGCACTGGCAGACAAATACAATCCGCAGGGGGCATTCCCTTACACCCTGTTGCTGGATGAAAACGGAACGCCGCTCAAAACATGGAGCGGTATGCCTGATGAAGCCGTTGAGGACTGGATAAAGGAAATCGTTACCGTTTACGACAAAAAATACCGGAATGAATAGATTACAGGAATTTCGTAGAGGAGAAAAGCTGATGGGCAATGCTTTTGAAGTTACCGTTGTAGGTGAAGATAAATTGTGGGCAGAAGAAAGGATAGATGCTGCTATCGGCGAAATCAGGCGGATAGAACAACTGCTCACAACTTTCAGTGAAGACAGCGAAACCAACCGTGTCAATGCCAATGCGGGTGTACAACCCGTACAGGTAAGCCGGGAAACGTTCGGGCTGATTGAGCGTAGCCTGCGCATCAGTGCCATTACAGACGGTGCTTTTGATATTACCTACGGCTCGGTGGACAAACGCCTCTGGAATTTTGACCGGAACATGACCAGCCTGCCGGATGCAGAAACAGCTAAAGAAATGGTTCGGCTTATCAATTACCGCAACGTGCTGCTGGACGGCAACGAATGTACCGTGTTTTTAAAGGAAGTTGGTATGCGTATCGGCTTTGGTGGTATCGGCAAAGGCTACGCCGCTGAAATGGCTAAACGATTGTTGCTGCAACAAGGGGTAGCAAACGGTGTAGTGAACGCTTCCGGTGACATCTGCACTTGGGGAAATCAGGCAGACGGGAAACCGTGGACGATTGGAATTGCCGACCCCGACCACGCAGGGCGACCATTTTCCTACCTTAACATCAGTAACATGGCAATTGCCACATCAGGCAATTACGAGAAATATGTCATTATCGGGGACAAAAAATATTCGCATACCATCAACCCCAAGACCGGGCTTCCGGTGACAGGTATCAAAAGCGTAACGATAATATGCCCCAATGCGGAAATAGCCGATGCAATGGCAACCCCCGTTACGATTATGGGTGTCAGGGCCGGGCTGGATATGGTCAACCAGATAGACAACTTAGCCTGCATTATCATAGACGACAACAACAAAGTTTACTCATCCCAAAACATACATTTAAAATGAAAAAGTTCCATAATCTCAAACTGTCCCTGTGCGGCATAAGCCTGTCGGCACTTGCGCTGTGTTCTTCCTGCACTACGGTAAAGGAATACCAGAAAAACAGGCTCAACGATGCCGAAATGGTGTTGGGCAACCGCAAAATCGAAAAAACAGAACTCAATTTCCAGTCCTACCGGGAAGGAGCTTCCGGTGCAAATGCAGGAAAAAGCGGCGGTGGCTGCGGCTGTAACTAATTATTCAAAACAAGAAATAAAATGAAAAGAATATATCTCACCGCAGCCGCACTTATGGCAATGCTGCATTCCTACGCACAGAGCAGTCTTCCCGACACTGGCTACACTGCCCGTAAACTAAAAGTGGAGGAGGTAAACCTCGTATCCAGTTACTACCATCAGGACGGGAATAACGCCGCCGTAACCGGGGGCATCGGCTCCGAGAAACTGACGGACATTTCCAACTCGATTGACGTGAAGCTCATCCGTTATGACAGGAAAAACCGCAAGCATAGCTACCTGCTGGACGTAGGTATTGACCACTATACCTCGGCATCATCGGATATGATTGACCTGAAAGCCAACAGCTCCGCTTCCCATGCCGATACAAGGGTTTACCCCTCGCTTAGCTGGACAATGGAAAATGAAGCCAAAGGCTCAACTATCGGAGCAGGTGTATCAGCCTCCAAAGAGTTTGACTACCTTTCCCTTGGCGGCAATGTTCTGTTTGCACAGAAAACAAAAAACCGTATGGGCGAGTTTACCGCCAAGTTGCAGGTATATCTTGACCAGGTAAGTTTGGTAACTCCCATAGAGCTACGGGCATCGCCGGGCAGAGAACACGACGATTACCCGACAACATCACGAAACACGTTCGCTGGTTCATTCTCCTATTCACAGATTATCAATGAGCGGTTGCAGGTAATGTTTCTTGCCGACGTGGTACAGCAGCACGGCTATTTGAGCCTGCCTTTCCACAGGGTTTATTTTACGGACGGCAGCGTGCATCAGGAACAACTGCCAAGTAACAGGTTTAAGCTGCCAATCGGTTTTAGGGGAAGCTATTTTATAGGCGACCGTTTTATCCTGCGTGGCTATTATCGTTATTATACGGACAATTGGGGTGTCCATGCCCATACCGCCGAACTGGAAGTCCCCGTAAAAATATCGCCTTTCTTCTCCGTAAGCCCTTTTTACAGGTATTACCAACAAAGTGCCGCCAAATATTTTGCAGGCTACCAAACCCATCAGGCAGGCGAAGACTATTATACCAGCAATTATGACCTGTCAAAGTTTACCAGTCAATTCATAGGTGCAGGTATTCATTTCACACCGCCGGGCGGCGTATTTGGCATCAAGCAACTGAACACGCTTGAACTGCGCTACGGGCATTATTACAGGTCAACAAAAATGAACGCTAATATTATGAACGCTAATATTATTTCACTGAATTTAAAATTCAAATAACATTGATGAATGTGACAAAAGGCTCAATGATAAGATTACGTCAATAGCAATGAAGATAATCAGTATAATTTATAATCCATATTTAATTAACTATGTCCTATAATATTCCCTACCATTTCAAAGGTCTTAGCGACAGTGAAGTTACCGCTTCAAGAAAGAAGCACGGTTACAACCGTATTGATGCCACCCACAAAAGCGATTGGCTGGAACTGCTTTTGAACATACTGAAAGAACCAATGCTTATCCTGTTGTTTGCCATTTCTGTTATTTACTTAATTATTGGCAATTATGGAGAGGCATTGTTCATGTTTGTTGCCATCGTTGCGGTTTCGGCTGTTTCATTCTATCAGGACAACCGGAGCAAAAAAGCATTGGAAGCGTTGGAAAAGCTCAACGAGCCTTTAAGTACTGTTGTCCGAAATGGCAAAGTAGTACAAATCCCTACCCAAGAAATTACGGTAGGCGACCTGTGTATTACGGAAGAAGGGAAAATGATTAATGCAGACGGAAAGATAGTCCACAGCAATGATTTTTCGGTGAACGAGGCATCTCTGACAGGTGAAAGCCTGTCGGTTTTCAAAAGCGGCGAAAGCGATGATAACAGAGTGTACAGCGGAACGGTTGCAGTGTCGGGACTGGCGGTTTTTGAAGTGGAAAAAATCGGCAGGGAAACCCGTCTTGGAAAAATAGGCACGTCTTTATCTGATATAAAAGAGGCTGCATCGCCTTTGCAGCTTCAAATCAGGAAGTTTGTCAAAACAATGGCGGTGATTGGTATTGTCATTTTCCTGTTGGTTTGTGTTGTCAATTATTACCATACCCGAAACCTGCTCGAAAGTCTGCTTAACGGGCTTACTCTGGCAATGTCTGTCTTGCCTGAAGAAATCCCGGTAGCGTTTACCACATTTATGGCATTGGGCGCATGGAAGCTGATGCGTGAGGGCATCATCGTTAAACGGAGCAGCGTGGTTGAAACACTCGGTAGTACGACTGTTATTTGTACCGACAAAACCGGGACGATTACAGAAAACACGATGCACCTGAAACATCTGTATGATTACCGTTCGGACAAAATTTTTGATGAGCAGGACTTTAACGATACCTCACTTTCGGAGTTGATAAACTATGCCATGTGGAGCAGCGAGCCAGTACCCTTTGACCCGATGGAGAAGACCCTGCACCAAATATATGGACAGACACAAAAGGACGACCATAGAGGCTACTTTACCTTGTTCCATGAATATCCTTTGGACGGCAAACCGCCTATGATGACGCATATTTTCCAAGATACGAAGAAACACCGGATTGTTGCGGCAAAAGGTGCGCCGGAAGCCATTCTTCAGGTGTCCACACTTCCTGAAAACGAAAAAAGTAAAATTCGCGGGTTGATAACAGCGTTTGGGGAACAGGGATTTCGTGTTTTGGGTGTAGCAAAATCACATTTTGAAGGTAATACCTTTCCTGAAAGACAACAGGATTTTCAGTTTGAGTTTTTGGGCTTGGTAGTATTTTATGACCCACCTAAAGAAGGCATTCGCTGTGTATTTCAGCATATATACGATGCCGGGATTAAAGTAAAGGTAATTACGGGCGATAATGCCGACACTGCAAAAAGTATTGCGGTACAGGCAGGTATTGTCAATGCCGACAATGCCGTGGAAGGAACGGAAATTATGGCATATTCCGGGGAGCGACTATTGGAAGCAGTAGAGGAAAAAGTGCTGTTTGCAAGAATGTACCCCGATGTGAAACTGACTGTGGTAAATGCATTAAAACAAAACGGTGAAGTTGTAGCTATGGTGGGTGATGGTGTGAACGATGCACCGGCATTGAAAGCCGCAAATATTGGTGTGGCAATGGGTAGCAAAGGAACGGAGATTGCGAAAGCCGCTGCTTCTTTAGTTATCATCAACGATGATTTGGACAAGCTGATTACGGGAATAGTGGCGGGAAGAAGAATTTACACTAATATCAAAAAAGCCGTTCAGTACATCATTTCCATTCATATTCCCATTATCCTTACAGTGTCTTTACCCTTGTTTTTGGGCTGGACATTTCCACAGATATTCACGCCGGTACACGTTATCTTTTTAGAGTTGGTCATGGGACCAACCTGTTCCATTGTGTATGAAAATGAGCCAATGGAAAAAAATGCAATGTTGCAAAAACCAAGAAAAATGACTGACACATTCCTGAACTGGAAAGAGCTTGGAATAAGTATTGTTCAGGGACTGGTAATAACGGCAGGCATATTGTTCACGTACCGATATACGGTGCAGACCGGTGGTGGTGAGCAGCAGACAAGGGCAATGGTTTTTACTACGTTGATTTTCGCAAACATTCTGTTGAGCTTGACCAACCGTTCATTCTATTACAGCCTGTTTGAGAGTTTCAAAAATCGTAATGCCCTGTTTGTGGTCATCAATGGCTCAACCTTAGTACTTCTTTTAGCGATACTGTATTACCCGCCGTTGTCCGACTTCTTCAAGGTTACAGGTTTGAGGCTAAAAGAATTGAGCATAGCTACTCTTATTGCATCGGTTTCCGTTCTGTGGTTTGAGGTTTATAAATTGTTTAAACGAAAATAGTAATTGACAAAAATTCAAAAGCGATGAAAAACAAAAAGGAAGAGGTAAATGAAATTACGATTGACAACTATTGGAACAACCATTACATCAATCGTAGCAACTGGCTTAGAGCCGCGGTGCTGGGAGCCAATGACGGTATTATATCCGTGTCCAGTCTGGCTATTGGAATAGCGGCAGCAAGCACAACAAGAGAACCGGTATTGCTGGCTACTATTGCCTCGCTTGTTGCCGGAGCCCTGTCAATGGCGGCAGGCGAATACGTGTCTGTAAGTTCACAGACTGATATTGAAAAAGCCGACATAGAAAGGGAAGCAAAAGAACTCCGTGATATGCCGGAAACAGAACGCAACATATTGGCAGAAATCTATGAAAGGCGTGGATTGAAAAAAGAAACCGCCATGCAGGTAGCTAAGGAACTGATGGAAAAAGATGCTTTGGCTGCCCATGTTAGGGATGAGTTGGGGATTAACGAAATCAGCAAGGCAAACCCCATGCAGGCGGCACTGGCTTCAGGGGCATCTTTCACGGCAGGCGGAATATTGCCTTTAGCAGTAACGCTGCTGGCTCCCATTGTGGGGATGGAATACTGGCTCTACTGTTTTACGCTTGTCTTTCTCATTTTGTTGGGAATAGTATCGGCAAAAACAGGCGGTGCGGGCATCGGTAAAGCTATTGTAAGAATTGCTATCTGGGGAACAATTGCAATGGGCTTGTCTGCATTGGTGGGGCATCTGTTTGGTGTAAATGTTTAATGATAGCTAATAATCTTTCCGGAGCTAATAACTGTGAAAAAGGTACAATGGGATAACTGAAAATTTGAACCGCATATATAGAATAATTAAGTCTTAATATCTAAAGTGAAAGTCAATGACGGGATTTTATACAAAAATCATGGAGGAGTTAGAAGAAGAAATAAAAGAATTGACATACGAGCAAGGCAATGTTTTAGCTTCCTCTGAAAAAGCAGTTGAACTTATTTTACATAAGACCTCTGAATTGAAAGAATATGTATTAAAGACGGGGTTTAAAAATGTGCAGGAAGAAATACACTTTTTCAAATATCAGAAACCAGCCATTATAGCAAAGCTGATTTACCACAATGCTATCTACAAAATTGAGGCACGGAAACCTTACGGAGCAAAGCCGATAAGAAAATACCTTAACAAAGAACTGAAAAAACTCAAAAGGTTCTTTGATAATAACCTTGATTTCTATAAGTATTATCGTAGCAATAATTCTTTTCTTGATGAAAATTTTTTTGTACGTGGCAAGCACGATATAAAACTGTGGCTGGACACCTACTACTTCCAATCAGACCAAACCTTTTCCACTTCCCATGATTATAAGGTTGCTAAGATAATTGCCAACGACTTGATACAAGTTTATATCGAAGGTCAACTGTACAGCAAAACCCAAGACAGTAATTCGGCATCCACAGAAATATTGAATTGGACAGGTAGTAAAGTTGCAATGATTGAACTAATCTATGCGCTGCATTATCAGGGTGTTTTTGATAATGGGAACAGTGACATAAGGATGATAGCCAAGTATTTTGAGAATGCGTTTAGTGTTGATTTAGGCGATTTTTACCATACATATTTGGAAATTAAAAACAGAAAAATTAATCGAACAAAATTTATTGATACGTTGCGGGATGGTCTCATTAAGAAAATGGATGAGCAGGACGAAAAATAGGCTTATTGTCTTATTTGAGCGTGTCATCGCCTGATTTTACCAACGCACAAAAAACCGCTGAAAAAATGCAAACGCTGTCGGGCTATCCGCTATATCTTTTGTTCGTTCCTAACAAAAGGATGCCGCTTCTATCCCTCACGCTATATGCCATTCAGGAAACTAAGCATCTTGCCGATTTCTGCATTCATCTTTGAAAAGGCAAACCATTTTTTACCTAAGTCTTTTAACGATGCCCCGATGTGGTACAGTTCCGTACCGTCTATGATTAAAAAACGGTCGTGGGCATGAGCAAAAACGTGGATAGTAACAGGCGGGTACTGGCTGTTATGGCGTTGTACGTCCAGTTGCAGTTGGTTACTGATGCTCTTTGTATAGATAGTGGCAGATACAGCCTGCCCACGCTTCGCAAGCAGGGTAAGGACTGTATCATCCACATAGTTGTCAATCAGTATAATGGAACGTTGTGCGCTTCGGATAATATCAGCAACAAAAGTGTAAGCATCGAATATCTGCCCATCGTAGAAAATACCCTTATCACTGCGCAGCTTGCCGCTTTCCAGTGCCTTAAAGATTTCTTCAAATTTGCCGTCTGCTTCTATTTGCTTTAGTTCTATTTTATCCATCCGGGAGAACAGCACAGCGTTACCCATCAACAACCTGCGCATTTCTACAAATGCGTTCATAATCTCAATACTGACCTTTACGGCTATATCGCTGCGCAATACAGCCGATAGCATGGCGACCCCTTGCTCCGTAAATACGTGGGCTAAATAACGCCGTCCGCCCCGTCCGGCGTTTGAGGTTCCAATTTGGAACCTCAAAGTTTTGCTTTCGGCATCGGTCAACTGGAAATAGAACGTGTCGGGAAACCGCTCTATATTCCTTTTCACAGCTTTGTTCAGTATCTTGGTTTCCACCTGATAAAGTTTAGCCAGGTCTTCATCAATCATAACCTGTTTACCCCTTACTGTATAGATAAGGGTTTCTATTTCCTTTCGGCTTATGACAATATTATCGCTCATTTTTTGGGTATTATTTAAAACTGAAAAGCGGTTTCTCCTTTGTCATTCATTACAATAGAGGCATTGAACTTTTTACCTGCTTTACTTTTCATGCCTTTGATAAAGGATGTTTTGTTTTTCCTTACAAGGTTTTCAACTTCTGCAATGCTTAAATGCACGCCGCAGATATTGCGGAAAAGAAGCCAGTTGCAAGCCTCGTCCGGGCATTTAACTACCTTATCCCGGATAATTAGTTGCTGGCTTTTACATTTCGGGCAGGTTAGTTCGGGATGCTTTTCTTTGGCAATGCTCATATCCAAAAGTTCCTGCGTAATGGAAGCGGCATAACTTTCCATGTCTTTGTGAAAAGCGGTTGCATCCCCCTCGTTATTTTCAATTTTCTGCAAAGCCATTTCCCATTCGGCGGTCATGGCTACATCAGCAATTTTTTTATCCTTTACCGATTGGTAAACCTGTAATCCTTTTTCGGTTGGGATGAGGGATTTTTTTTCACGCCTGATATAATCCCTTTTAAAAAGGGTTTCAATAATGGCGGCTCTCGTGGCTGGTGTACCAATACCGATACCTTGCAGGGCTTTCCGTTCGTCTTCGTTCTCTATTTCCCTCCCGGCATTTTCCATTGCCGCCAATAAGCCCGCCTCTGTATAAAGCACAGGCGGTTTGGCTTTCTTTTCCAATACGGATGCTTCTTTTATTTTCAGTTCATCACCGACTTTTAACTCCGGCAATTCCTGTACTGGCTCACTGTCTTCCTCTGTAAAATTTCCCCTGATGGCACGCCATCCGGGTTCCATAATTTTGCATCCCTTTACTGCAAAATCATAATGCAAAGCCTGCAATGTGATGTCGGTTATTTCTTTGGAACAGGCTTGCGATATGGCTTCCAGCAAGCGAAAGGCAATCATATCGTATATGGCATCTTCTTTTGCTGGTAAAGCGGAGGGGGTTTTGTCGGTAATCAGTAAACCGTGATGGTCTGTTACCTTTACATCGTTCACAATGCGTTTATTGAAACGTCCCCATTTAATTTTGGCAAGCGCATCTTTACAGGATGGTCTTGCTTCCAATGCCCTGATGAGTGCAGGAATTTCCGCCCACATATCTTCGGGTATGTACTTGCTTCCGGTGCGGGGATAGGTGATAAATTTCTTTTCGTACAGGCTTTGTGCAATGTTCAATGTTTCTTCGGCTGAAAATCCCAACCTTTTATTAGCTTCCTTTTGCAGCCCCGTTAAGTCAAACAGCAACGGCGGTTGCTCCGAAACCGTTTTTGTTTCTGCTGCCGTAACGGTAGCCGTTCCGCTTCGCTGAATGGATTTAAGCGTATTTTCAGCAAGTTGTTTATCGTCCCATTTTGTTTTGGAAAGGCTTTTGAAATCAACAAACTCCTTACGGTGTTCCAACTGTATTTGCCAATAGTTCTGAACGGTAAAGTTTTTGTTTTCCAGATAGCGTTTACAAACCAGGGCGAGCGTGGGCGTTTGTACACGTCCGAGCGAGTACACGCCACGCCCTGCCGCAATGCTCAATGCCTGCGAAGCATTGATGCCCACCAACCAGTCAGCCCGGCTTCGCCCTTGCCCTGCACGATACAGCCCGTCAAAATCGCTTCCGGGTTTCAGGTTATCAAAACCCTGCTTAATGGCTTTTTCAGTAAGTGAGCTTATCCATAAGCGCTGAAAGGGTTTGCCACATTTCAAATACTCATAAATGTACCTGAAGATAAGCTCACCCTCACGCCCGGCATCGGTTGCTACGATAATGCTATTGCAACGACCAATGACCTGCTCTATAATCTTCAACTGTTTTACCGCTCCGCTATCGGGAACAAAACTTTTATCCTTTTTTATCTTCCGTACCGTCAGTAAAAAAGGATTGGGCAATATGGGCAGGGCTTCTCTTTGGAAGCCTGATAGCCCGTAGTCTTCCGGCATAGCCAGCCCGACCAGATGCCCCAACGCCCATGTTACCTGATAGCCGTTCCCTGTCAGGTAGCCATCCTTTTTATCGGTGGCTCCCAACAAGGCGGCTATTTCACGGGCTACACTTGGTTTTTCTGCAATCACTGCTTTCATAACATTTCCTCCTTTTTGTAGTGATTACCTTTTGATGCCTTTGGATTTAGCCCGGGCTTTGGGCGCATCCTGCTTTTGCTGCTGCTTTTTGTCATTCGGCGCCTGCTGCTTCGGCTTCAAAGGCTCATTGATGTTCTTTGTAGCCTCGTTGGTTTTTCCATCGGAATTAACTGCGACCTGCGTTTTATTAGCTTCGGCAGGTTGTATTTTCTCTTTCAGCTTGTTCGGGTTGGTGAAAGAAAAGTCTGTTTGACCTGTTTCCTTATTGAATGTGATATAGCCCTGATAGCTTTTACCTTTCTTGTCAATTAGCCCATCAATATGAATTGTTATACCCGCATTGTACTTTTCATATTGCTGGTCTGTCAGCTCTTTACCTCTATATATGTGTGATGCTTCATACGGTGGCTGTCCCTGCTGTCTTGCCTGTTGGCTTTGTGTCTGGTTCTGCGCATTGCTCCTGTCAAAAAGAAATTCAATGAAACGCTTATCAGCGTTGTACTGAATAGGCGCACTGAAAGGTTCTCCTTTCTTAGAAATCATACCCTCCAAAAGAAGCGGCTTGCCCTCCAGCAAAGTTTGTTTTTGCTCTGCATTGAGTATTACGCCTTTAAATTCATTGGGTATTCTCATCCAGTCCTGCCGTAAGGCGACAACCTCATTGGTCAATCGGTCAATGCTGATGATGGAGGGTATTTTTTCTCCAGTCTTGGAGTTGGTCAAATCCACCACACGCCCCATGTTCCCGGTTTTGAGCAAATTCTCCTTATCCTCTTTGGTAAATTCATGACCGAAGAAAGGTGTATTAAGGTTTGGTTCTTTTCGGATGCCGTGAATGGCGACTACTGCGCTTCCGTTTTCACCGGGTTGCAGCGAAAGCCTTGCATCCATACGGGTAACTGCCGTACCGAGGTTAAGGCTTACTGGCATTAATATATTGGTTTTGTACCCCCTTAACAGGGTGTCCATTACGCCAGCCTTTTCAAGCCTTTCCTTGCTTAACCCCAAATTGTTCATGGTTTCCCAATCAATCTGCTCCGGCTTAAAACGATACTCCGTTGTTTCCGGCTTCGCCTGTGTTGTAGTTGCATTAGGCGTTGTCTGTGCTGTTTCCATATCTTTTTTATTTTGCTGTTCCTTTGGCTCTTTTACCTCATGCTTTGCCATGATTGCTTCGCCCTCTTTGGTTGGCGCATCAACCTGTTTCTGCATTTCTTTGGCAGTATCAACCGCCTCTGATGCCGGGACTTTAAAGAAATTGAAGTGGGCAGGATTTTTAAGCTGCCGCCAAAAGTTGGAGAAGAAGTTGGAAAATATATCCCCGCTCTTATCCACCCGCATAAACTGGCTTTGGTTTTTCTTATCGGCATCAACGGTTTGCAGTTCTCCGTTTTTGTCTATCCCTGTAACTGCCTGGATTTTCTTTTTGTCTTTATCCAGCACCAACAAAATATCCGAAAGCTGTTCGGGATATTGTGGGTTTGTCGTTGTCTGTTCACTCATGATACTTATTTTTTAATGTTGTTATTTTCCGAAAGTAGCCGGAGGCTATACGCAAAGGCGGTATCTGTCTTCTATTGGCGCAGTTTGTCATGTATTGTCCTTTGTGCGTTGCAGGGGCGCATTGAAACTTTCCCGGATAAACTGGTGTACATCGGATAGTTTATAATATAGCTTGCCGCTAATGGTGTAATAGGGCAGCTTACCGGACGAACGGTATCGTTGCAATGAACGGTGGCTTATTTTGAGCATTTGTAATAAGTCCTGATTGTCCAGCAGTTCTTCACCGTCTATGCTGTTGCGCTGTTTCTGTATATCGTTGATATTATCGTTCAGGATATTAAAGCGTTCCATAATGCGCTCCATCCATGAGATAAATTCCATTCTGTCTATGTTCATACCGATACGCTTTAATTACGGTACAAAATTGAATTGCATGGCTCGGTTTGTCTTCCGATACGTGTCTATCAAAAAGGCAGATTTTTTTATTTTTTTGTACTTGGTATAAAGTGCGTTTTATAAGCCGTTTGCTGCGTTTTTTCGTAAATGGTAAGGCATCCAAAGAGGGGATATGTCTATATACACATATAGACAAATGGGCAAAAAAAGAACAGCACCAATGATGCTGTTCTTTTTTAAGGAAAGACGGATATTAAAAGCTATCTTCTTTATCCATGTATTCTTCTAAGTTGGATTTCAGTTGGTCTATAAATAACGTCCGGGAGCCGGAGCGGGTCTTCATTCGGTGGAAGCTGTTATGAACGTCATTGAGCGAAACACGAAATAATATCTGAAACACCATGCTGATTTTCCGAATGCCTATTTTCCCGTATGCAATGGCTCCAGCCGCATAGAGGGCATAAATCAGTTCAATAAGGGCATTCTTTGATTGTGTCCAGAAAATATCTTTCGTTCCATCGTTTTGTAACAGAATATCCGGGTTTTGTTCAGGGGTTATCTTTGTCGTAAGGTAATTATAGATGAGTTCGTTGCCTATGATTTTTGCCACCTTATAATCGAAATAGGTGGAGAATTTTGGGTCTATTTCAAACACAAAACTGCTTAACCCATCATTGTAGTTAATGTTCCCCAACATAAAATACTGTTCGTCCCGGTCAGTCCTGCCGGAACGGTAGTATCGGTAAAAATCCGAATTGCATATATACTCCCTATATTCCTGTTTCAGTTCTTTTAGTTGCAGGGCGAAATAGCTTTGGTACAATTTCCCATTGTTTGCGGGACAAGCTGTTTCAATCCTATATACTTTGTTGTAGTAAATGAGTTTCCCCAGGATATTAGGCTTCACCTGTTTGAAAAAATGAACTTCATCTTCTTTGCAGGAAAAGCCCTCTTTTATCACATCTTCTTTGACGGTGCAAAGAAGTTCCCGAAGATAAAGCGTCATCTTATACGCCTCGTCAATAACGCTGGATGTTTCGGCAGAAAACTTTCTTTCCTGTTTTTGGATTTCCGAAACAATTTTGTGTAACGGATGCTTCATAGTTAAGATTTGCTTTCACTAAGGGAAGATTACGATTACAAAGTTTATCTTTAACTATGAATTTGTTTCCCAAGTTAAACCCAACTTGGGTGATATTTTTTATTAGAAGCGATACTTTTAGCGGTTCTTAATTTTATTGCGATAAATCAACCTTATCGTCTTAGTTTTCCCATTTTGGGGGAATGTTGAGGTTGAGCGGAGGTAGGTTTATCAACTTTCGGGGAAGTCGTATTTGTCTGATTTGCAATGTCTTTTAGCTGGTTTAATCGCCGCAAATCTTCTAATAGCGAGTTCGAGTTCTGTACCAAGGGGTTCACAGAAGCACTCATTATTGAGTGCTTCTTTCGTTTAAATAAATGATTTAATTGACTTTCTGAAAAAATCGGTGCCAAACAGACATTAAACGGATCAGGTTGAATATTTTGGGAATGCAGCGACTAAGCATAAATATTTGCGAGTCTGAAAAGAAAGAAGTTAATATCTCTTACGCCTCTTGCAGCGGCTCTGAAGGCTTTGATTTTAGCGTTAAAGGATTCGGCAGCAGCATTGATACTCCGGTTACCAAAGTAATTAAGGATACTTTGATGGTGGGTTTCGATAGACCTGGCTACCGTTCGGAACACTTTTAACCCGGATGTTTCAACTTCATTATATCAGAGCGCCAGCTTTTTAAATGCGATTATTTTATCAGTACAGTTGGAAAAAATATCACTTAGTTTTTTTGATAGTTTATAGACTTTTTCAATAGCTGGATAGCGTTCAAATAGTAGCCGGGCCCGATGTAATTGGGATGATGTCCAGGCAGCTTTATGTTTGAACAGCAGATAACGGCTGCGGGCCAGTAACTGCTTGGGCGAGTCTACATTGGACAAAAGCTCCGGGATATACGGTCCCTTACTTTTTTTAGCCTCCGCGATGGCATCATTTTCTTTATCCAGCTCTTCCCATCGGTGTTTAATACGCATTTCCTGTACGGCTTCAACCGCCAGTTGCTGTACGTGAATTTAATTTTCTCTATTTGTAAAATTGAAACCAAATTTCAGTCTGGGTCATTTATAGTTTTAAACCTACCTTTTGAACAGATATAGGTGAAAAATTGAGGGTATTTAGGAGAGAAAGTATTCCTACGACCCAACATATAAGTATCCACATCTTGTAATTCACATTTCCAATCGGAAATCAAAGTGGTTTGCTTGTTTGTCAACATTACTACTTCTAAAGTTTGCTCACCTTTCGTATTACTAATAAATGTATAAACTCTGTAAAATTTATTGTAAAAATTATCATGGGTAGTATGCAACAATTTTTCAAAAACAGTAATTTGATTTTCTTTATCAGGCGTATCTCCAATAAAAGGTTTTACAATGTACCCAATTGGCCGGCCGTTGTTCTTTACCTCTATGCTTCCACATTCTTGTTTACTATTTGTAATTAGGATATGCGGCGGATAAACTACGATCTGTTTTTGGGCGACAGAGCAGGAGCAAACAAATATCAAGCATAATATCAGACAGTTATTAATCATAAGTAATTTAATTTATTGCTTGCAATATATATAATGTCAACATTGAGGCTCGTTGTTGAAATAGAAGCATAGGCATCGGAAGTAAGGAATAATCTGTTTGGGATCTATCTGCCACCAGCCGTTCAATTGTGGATCAAGTGTTCGATAGAAAGCATCATATTAGTTCAGGGCCAGTTCTTTGGCTTGCTCTATACCATTAAACATCTTTATATATTCTGATACTTTTGCTTTTGAAAACTGAGATTTTTTTTGTTAGACAAAACGGATAATAATGCGTCTCTTCCTGTAGCCTTTTTGTTTTATTTACAAATGAAATAATTGAATAGAGCTATACTCATTCTATTTTTCCATTTCCTTATATTGATTACGCTCCTCCATTTTATAACCGGGCAATGCAGCCTTTGTATAAACTTCCAGACTTATGTCAATCCCTAAGCATTCTTGATATTGTCCTCTTAAACTAGGCTCAGTACCAAAATCAAAACTTGCTGGATTTGAGGATTTTTTCAGGCAAACATTAATAAAAGAATGATCTATTCGTCGAAAAATGGTATCTAAGGTGATATCGCCACGGCATAAAAAAATGGCATTATTAATTTTTATCGCTCCGATATAGTCAAGGGCATTAGAAGATTTATATTGTCCCACCTCTATAACGATATATCGTTTATTATTCTTCTTTTTAAACGACATTGAATAGAAATCTTGACTGCTTTTATAAAATTTATGATTTGCCTTTACTATTTCCTTAAGCAAATTATCAATACAATTAATTGCATTATAAACCGGCAGTTTCTGTTTTTGACATTTTGAACTATCAATAATTTGCTCGGTTTCAAAGAATCCCAATGACATAAAAAAAAACAAAGTATTAATGCTTTCATGCTACTTTTTTTTGCCGACTAATAATAATTATGTTTTCGAGATCTGGTTGAGTATCAGTACTGCGAAAAGGAGTATACTGTTCATCATCTCAGGTGTAAACATTAAACTTAGCTGATGGCGAATATTTAACTACGTCTTTTACAAAACCCATATCCCCTCCTCTATTTACATTCATACCTTCAGGAACTAAGGCAGATGGATAATGAACTCCTCCAGGACGGCTATGATCATACTGAGCAATCTTCTCTAAGTTCGTTCCAGGTATTTTTCTATCAAGTGCAAGAGTCATAAAACCTTCGCCCCCAAAATGTGGCTGGTTGAAACAAAATTCTGGCCATCGCTTAAACTCAAAGTCTAGATTTCCATAAATGAAAAGCCCAAAGACTTCTATAAAAAAATATCGCTGACCTGTAAACGTCCGGCACTTTTTTGTTTTATCCATTACCATTTATTTGAAGGTTTGAGAGATTTTTCGTCGTTATGTTAACTTCTACATTCCAATAATAGCTACAACCATCATTAACACTGATTAAATCATACTTCGCTCTACCTCTTAAATCTTTATTCCAAAACATGTTTATCCAGACTATCTTTTCTCCTTTAGTATTGATAAAGCCAAAATATTGCCTGCAATATTTACTAAGTTTTCGATTGATATTAGGACATCCTTTTGATTGATTTTCCTTACTGTCGTTCAAACCGAACAGTTGTTCTCTTAAAATTCCTTCCGCTATATGTATATCATCGCATGATAAAATAATTCTGCCTTGTTGCTCTTTTATGGATTTCAAAACAATATAGCTTGTATCAAACATATACCCACAATATCCCTTCCCTTTACAAAGAGTAGCTTCTTTTTGAGCATGCAAATTAAAAGAGAAGATTAAAAACATTATCGCTATAAAAATTAACTTCTGTTGCATAAGATTGATTATTGTATTGGAAAATTAATTGGAAGTCCTGATGGAGTTAATAAAGAAGGTCCTGTTCCTGTAAAACTACCTCCGTTATCTTGCAAGCCATATTGTGTACGCAATGGCAATTCCGCTTGCTGTCTAATTATATTTTCATAATAAACTGCACGCCACTCCGATTTATTTAACCCTTGGTCTTTTGATAAGTAAGAATTTCCGTTTAAGGGATTTGTATAATCACTTCCAATGTATAATGTACCTTGGTTGGCATCTCGTCCATGAGCCATTTCATGCCCTAATCCTATGTAAGTTGGTCTATTAGTATTTCCTGCGGTATTCATTCCGCTTGTTGATATACCAGGGTTCCAAACTATTGTTCCTCCACTGCCACCAGTTGGGAGAGCGCTATTAGAAACTTTTTGAAGGGAAGGAATATTTCCGTAAGAAGCCGTCAAATTTGAAGGTGTAAATGAATTGGATGAACCATTCTTGATTGTAAAATTATTATTAGAGCCTTGCAACTCCGATACCATTGATTTCCCCTCTGCTGTCTTATTCAGCGAACCTAATGCCCCAACAACTTTACCCAAATAACCTTTTACTTTTCCTGCATAGGCACCGCCATCCTTATTGGTTAAACTTCCATTATTATAAACAACTTCTTGTTTTTTGCCTAAACCTAAAAAGCCTGTTCTAAACTGAACTCTTAAAGTATCACCTAATGGGTCATTATATAAAATAGGGTTGTTGCCCATCGAACTATACAAACTCTGTGCATAGTCGGGCTTGCTGTCTATCTGATGCCATCTGCCAATTTGTGGGTTAAGAGTTCTTAACGGTGTTGCATACCATTCTAACCCGCTTCCATCACTAAATTCTTTATTCTGAAACTCTGAACCTTTGTTCCATTTCCGCTTATTGGCAGCGCCAGTCGAATAATCTAAAGGAGTCTCAGTGAATTTATACAACGCACTTGCTTTTGGACTGGAAGGGGTTATCTTTGGAGACTTAAAAATATCCGTATTCTGTGAAAAAATGGTCTTACTTAATACAAACTGTACGATCAATAGAACCAACACAATTCTATGGCAATTCAGCCAATGTCTTAAAGAGATTATCATAAACAGAGTGTCTTTTATTAAATCGATGTTTAACTATTTAGTCGAATCCGAAACAATCTTTTGTAACATCAAGTTTGGCAACTATCCTATTTTTACTGCCTATTTGGTCCCATAGAACAATAACAGCGCCTACAAGTCCAAATGCGCCCGCATGATACTTGATGCTTAATCAAGAACACCTTTCAGCTACCTACTTTTAAGCAACAGAAACTAACAATACATTATGAATTCATTGGAAATTACCCTTGGTGTCGTAAGCACATTATCTGGCAGGTTTGAGGTTGCAATCCAACTTTCATAAACAGCGGTTTCCAGGTCTGTCTGTCTTACATAGTATATTTATATTTTCTAAATATTAAAGTAAATATACACGAATGGATAATATTATCAAAAAAAATTATTTTAAATAATCGAAAGCTTTCTGTAGAATTAATTTGACCTCCATTAAAGTCAACATGCAACTCTGGATTATGGAAAATCTGGAAGGAAGAAACTGCCGGAATATGATTTAAATAACAACACTTTATGATACGGTGTCATATATTACCTTTAGCATATTTGAGGCTTTTTTTTCGGGTCGCTTTCTTTCCGTTTTTGAGTTGAATCTCCTTTCGTTCCTTTTCCCAATTTATACCGGCATTGAGATCCTGGAGGAACAGACCCTTTCCAGGCACTATTCCCATCTGACCGCTTCAAAAGTGTCAGCGAGGAAACTTATTTTTTTCTACCGTAAAGAAGCAGCCGTTTGAATGCATAAATGGCCGGAAAATCTCCGAATGCATCACTGATCCGTTTTTTAAATTCCTCCCTGAATATTACCTGCGCTGTTGCGGATAACTTTTCCAGATAAGGGATAAGTGCTGTGCCTGCGATGAAATCATATAACTGCATTGCATCCCCGGCAATGATCGGATAGACTTTCTGGATGATCTGAATTTCTTCCAGGCCACCGCGGAACATTATTTGTGCATATTTATCAATGCTCAGAACGGGGGATGTTCTTTTCCAGCCTTGCAGGAAATCAACAAACGGCTTTTCCCGGGCCAGGTTCATTAATAGCTTGTTGAGCAGGTTTTCATGTTGTACCGGCATTTGTACGGCAAATTGTCCGCCCCCGTTTAGTTTTGAAATAAGCGCCGGGAACAGCGTACTGTGATCGTCTGCCCATTGTAATGCCGCATTGCTGAAGATCAGATCCCATCTTGAACCGGAAGCGGCAAAAGCCTCGATAGAGGATAGCCGGAATGCCAGTTTTTCACTTTCAAATTGCTTCGATCCGGCCAGCATTTCTTCCGAAGCATCAATACCTAAAAAAGTGGCGCTGCTAAAATTTTCCGAGAGGATATTTGTTTGTTCTCCGGTACCACAACCAATATCAACACAAGTTTTTAAATTACGTTCAACGATCAGGTGCATCAAATCAAAAAACGGCTGGTATCTGATACGCTTAAACTGATTGTACTTTTGGGGATCCCAGGGCATATCTGTTTGTTTTTATCAACTAATTATATTCAATCTATTTAATAATTCAGTAGGTGTATACCCATATTGTTTTTTAAACGCATACGAAAAATGCGACAGGTTCTCAAACCCTACTTCATAACAGACATCGACCGGTCTTTTTTGCTTTTCCACAAACTGGTAATGGGCCAGTTCCAGCCGCTTTTGCGTAAGCCAGCGCTGCGGCGTGGTATTATAAGCTCTGTTAAAATCCCGTTTGAAGGTTGTAAGGCTCCGGCCGGTTAAGTATCCGAATTTTTCCAGGGGGAGGTTGAACATAAAGTTCTTTTCCATATAATCCGCCAGATCAATTTTTCCCGGATCCTCAAAGTTAGCCAATACACCATCTATTCCTATATCGATCGTCCGGAGAATACTGATGGCCTCTGTGATCTTCAGCGAGGCGATGTTTTCCGGCAGCTCTTTCATTTCAAAATATGGGATCAGTGAGGCCAGGCAGCTCTCCAATAAAGGATGACTGATGAAACGATATATTTTCCGGGATGCAGGCGGTTTCGGTTTTACATCCAGGTTTCTATAAAAATTTCTGAGCCGCTCCACCGACAAATGCATTACAACGGTTTTATGTGGCCGCCCGTCTTTGGGATAGTTGATAATGGTGGATAACTGGTTCCTGGGAATTAAAAATATGTCGCCTTTCTTAAAAAAATAAGTCGCATCCGCCTGAATAATCTTTGTCTCCCCCGAAATAAACCATATCAGCATATGCTGCCCGAAGGTGATATCCGACTTAAAAAACCGGTCTTCGTAGCACGAAAGCTTAATATCATCCGTTATATATTTTGCTTGATATTCCATCGCCAAGATTTTATGATCCCGTTTATTCAGTAAGCAAACCAGTAATGCAAAAATAGAAAGAATCGTAGTTTATATGATGCAAATCGGCCGGGTTTTACAGATCGAATTTAAAGCCGATCATCTCTTCAGTCAGCGCCCACAGCCGTTTTGCATTGGCAGCATCCAGCGAGTACAATCTCACACCACCGGTGGTGGATCCCTCGGTTGTCAGGTCTGCGATGTCGGCATCTTCGCAATACACACCGCCGATATCATGAAGCCGGTGCGAAGTAGCACACCAGACCGTGGTAGCGGCTCCCTGGGAAACCGTTTTTAACGAAGCGGCTACTTCCGGCAATATATTTCCATCCGCATCGCAGAAGCCCATTTTTTGAAACAACTCCAGCGGCGCTTCCCTCCCTAACTCTGTTCCGCCGATAGCGCCGGGGTGCAGGGAATAAGCGCGTACGTTAAATGCTTTGGCCCGGTTATCCAGCTCCAATGCAAACAGGTTGCTGGCGGTTTTGGATTGACCATATCCCTGCAGTGTTTCATATTCCCGGTTCAAAAAATTAGGATCTTCAAAATTGAAGGGTGCAAACTGATGTCCCTGCGAAGAAACGTTGATGACCCGGGCTCCGCCGGCCTGTTTGAGTGCGGGCCATAATTTGGATGTCAACTGAAACTGCGCCAGGTAATTGGTTGCCAACTGAGATTCGATACCACGGCTGTCCCTGCGCAGCGGCACCCACATAATGCCGGCATTGTTGATGAGCAAATGAAGCGGCCGGCCGGATGCTATAAATTTTTCTGCAAAAAGATCAATGGAGCCGGGATTCATCAGATCCATGGATTCTATTTCTACATTCGCAACGCCCCGCAGGTTCTTCTTTGCCTTTTCCCTATCCCTTGCGGGTACAACTACGGTAGCTCCCGCGCCTGCGAGGGTTTTGGTCGTTTCTAAACCAATACCGGCGTTCCCCCCTGTTACAATGGCAATTTTTCCGGTAAGGTCGATACCGTTAATTACATCACTGGTTGTTGATGTGGCATTGAATCCTGAACCCAGGGGTTTTTGCAACGCTCCCTGATAATTGTTCTGTTCCATTTTTTAAATTTTAATTGTTATTGATGGAACAAAAGTAGCAGGTGTTAAAGCCGGAGGCTTTGTTCAAACGTCCGAAGTTGCTTTGTTTAAAAGGGCATTATTATGATGGTATGCAGTAAGCAATCGCGATGATCTGAGCCGGCGGAGACGGTCCTTTCAGGCCCCCATCCCTTTCTGGTCGGCATAAGCAGGCAATAGATACCACCAGGTTTAGGAAGACGCGTCTCAGTGCTGTTTCTTCTTTTTCGCTTTTTCTTCCATCAGCTCCTCATAAATTTCTTCAAACGATTTTCCCTTGTGCTTCTGCCATTGCTCGGATAACTTTATCTCTATGCCTTTTAACAGTTGTATACACAGCTCCTGGTCCTCCTCAGCCAGACCATGCAGCAGCATAGTCGCATTTCTTTTTATTTTTTCAGTGCTGGTTTTTATGGCCCTCTCACCTTTTTCGGTCAGCTCCATCCGCTTGGAGCGCTTATCTTCCTTGTCCGCATGTTCTTTTATCAGTCCCCGTTTCTGCATACGATTCAGCATATCAGTGCCACTGGAAAGTTCAAACAGGTTGGCGTAGATCACTTCCGTTTTCCGGGGGGATTTTTCCTTCTTGATCGTCTGCAGGATGCCAAATTCCTCAATCTGGTTAAGCCCTGTTCCTTCCAGTGCGATATTGGCATAAGACATATTCAGTTTACTGATGCGGCCAATTATCTTAAGCAGCAATCCCGCTTTAATAAAAGGCACGACCCCACCGACTAAAGTGCCCTCCTCTTTTTCTTTCTGCTGATGCGCCAGGAAATAACGGCAAAAGTCAGCAATGCTTCCTTCCGGGTGTTTCATTTCAAAATCACCCCAATGATTTACCAGTTGTATCGTTTTATTCATAACACTATAATACATCGTTTTCGGAGCAAAAATAAAAAAAATATTCCGAAAACGTTTATTTATTCTTAAAACGAATTATATTTGATAAAAAATCTACGTTTTCGTAATAATCATGAAACAAGCAAATCAAAAAATCCTGTTTTACCGGGTTGCCAAAGGCTTTATCAGCTTCTTTATGCTATTCAGTGCCTGGTTTTCCTATACGCATGCAGCAGATCTGCAAAAGCTGGGATTCCCCGATTATTTCCGCCTGGAACTGGTAATTGCCAAAATAGCCGGTGCCCTCCTGCTCTTACTCCCTTTTACTCCGGTGCGGGTGAAGGATTGGATCTATACCGGTTTTTTAATCTCGATGATATCCGCACTGATCGCACATATCTGCAGCGGCGACCCGGTTTCCAGAATTATTTTCGTATCAGTTGACCTCGTACTGGTATTCCTCGCCATGCGTTATGTATCAAAAACAGATCTGTCAAAAAATAATATATACAATATCTTATGAGTGTAACATTCTATCAGGCGGCACTGGTGCTGCACATTATCGGCATTACGGTGATGGCCGGCACTTCATTTACCGACTTCATCGCCTTCAGGGCTTTTGGCAAAGCCTATGGCGGCGACACCGGCAAAAGCTGGGTTTTAGCGCACTATCTCTATACGCTGCAACGCTTTTTAGGGATCGGGATGCTCCTCATCCTGGTGTCGGGCATTACCATGATGGTAAAGCTCCATGCCCTGTGGGGAGCACAGCTTTGGTTCCGTATAAAAATGGGCATACTGTTGCTGATCATCATCAACGGCCTGGGGCTGCGCCGTATACTGGGTACACGATTGAAGAAGATGATCGCAGAAGATAACGCCCAACCTGATAAGAACTGGAGTGGCCTTAAAAGAAATTTTGCGCTGGTGCAATTGATACAACTGCTGCTGTTCCTTATCATCTATATCCTCAGCGTTTTTAAATTCAATTAAACAGAACCTGTCTGTAAACGGATGAACCACTATGAATACGCTTTTAATCCGCAGGATAATACTGGTGCTGCATGTGACAGGGATCGTAGTTATGGCCGGCACCACGATGATCGACTGCCTCACATTTAATACCTTTTGGACACTTGCAGACGCTGATCAGCGCCGGGCGACCGGGCTGATACCGTTAATGGCCAGGTATGGAACATTTATAAGGAGCGGCGCCATAACGATTATCCTTACCGGGATCGTATTATTGGTACTTGATAAACAGGTTCTGTGGAGCCGGTTGTGGTTTAAAATAAAAATGATACTGGTTGCAGCTTTAATATTAAACGGGCTTCTTATTGGCAACAGGCAGGGGCACCGGCTTCGGGATGCAGTTATAACACACGCAGATGACTTTCTTCAGCATACTACGGCCATAAGGGAAAACATGAACCGGTTTTATCCTGTTCAGCTAACCTTATTCTTTCTTATAATTCTGATCAGTATGTTGCGATCTGACCGATAGACCATGTTTCAGCATCCGCTGTGTTTGTCAGGGCAACCGGTCGGGCTGATAGCCCTTTGATCGCAGGAATGACAGGATCGCATCCAGGTGTTTATAAAATTTATCCGTTCTCCGGTCATCGGTTCCGTAATGAATGAGTATGAAATTCCCGGACAGTCCTTTTTCCGCCTCCCGTTGTTTCAGCCGGTCCAGCAATTGCCCGCTGCTTTTATAATTGGGTTGCTCCGGCCAGGTATAGTCCGCATTGGTGCCGGTACCCGGTGTAAAATTGATGACCGTCAGCCCCTCGCCGGCGGCCCATTCCGTTATTTTTTTATTGTACCATTCGTACGGCGGCAGGAACCATTTTCCTTTTTCAATCCCCAGGGCATGCAATTCATTATAGGCATTTTTCAGGTCTGCCGAAAATGCTTCATGGGTCACGAGCAGTGAATCCCGCTGCTTCCAGTCGTTATATAATAAATGTTTGTCGGAATGTGACGCGATGTAATGTCCGTCCTTTTTCAACTGCAACACCAGGGGCCGGAAAGCAGGATCACGCAGAAAATCTCCCGTAAAAAAGAAGCTGGCTTTTACACGATTTTTTTTCAGTACCGCATTGATGTACGGTCCGCCCTCTCCGTTATCATGTGCGGAAAAGATCAGGTACACTTTTTTACCGGGGATACCTACAACCGCGCCTTCCTTATCGGTAACGAATTGCTCTTCCTGATGTGCAGAAGCCTGCTGCCGCGAAAGATAATAGCTCAGACTGGCAGTTCCGTCCATGGTAGGTTCATTGCTGGAATAATCGCCGTAATCATCATGATAAATCACCAGCGGCGACTGGAAGGCAGCGAATGTATCGGGCCTGTACAGTTTGATCCCGATAAGCTTATTCCAGATACTTCCGTAAATAGGTCCGTCCACAAGTCCTCCGGAGATCTTATAGCCATATAAATGCGTAAATGCAGAATGCGGATCTTTGGGCGCAACCCCCTGTTCGGGAAGATCACAGATCATACTGGTTCCCCAGGGATTGCACCCCAGCAGCCAGTCGCGAAGGGCCGCCTCCAGTTCATCGTACTGATGATCCCCGCTGGCTTCTTTGTACAGGCTGATCTGAGTAAGGATCGCTACTGTAAGATTATTGGAGCACCATATAAAAGGAACGCCCATCAGAAAAGGGTTTCCGGCCCCACGCTTTTTTACGCGTTCAATACCGTCCTTCATAAAGGCGAGGTACTCTTTCGAATGGACGGCCTGCTTTGTTCCAAAATAATGGCCCAGGTTCACAAAGGGGTACCATTGGTAATGACGGGCCGTATCCGCCCCCATCCACGGCGTCACCGGCTCCTTCCGGGCAAAGCCGATAGCTTCCTGCAGATAATCCTGTTTTTTGTCTATTCCATAAAGTGCCAGTGCTGCCAGCTCCATATCATCCACATAGTTATCCTCTTCATAGAAATAAGGAGCACCGAAGGGGATCGTCTGGTTATTTCCCGGATATTTTTTTCCGAAGGCATAGGCCTCCTTTGCCTTTGCTGCCAGTTCTTTTGCAAATGCCGGGTCGCGGGCTTCCAGCAATTGCGCGCCCAGCGCAAAAGCTGATGCGAACTTGCCGGCACTGGAAGCAACACCTGTGGTCCTGTTCTGGTATTTAGGCCCCTGCGGTTTGCCGGAAATAAAATAGACCGGCCGGCTCAATCCCATATTGGTCGCGTATTTCACGGTATCCTTTGTGGGCAGCCGCATTCCGCGGTGATCCCGGTCGTCCGCGATCTGATTGTAATATTCTTCTTTCCCGGGGTTCATTTTAACCATCCATTCCAGCCCCCAGCGCGCCTCATCCAGGATATCAGGAATACCGTTGCTGCCCTTTCTTCCGGCCGCATCATAATGATCACCAAAGCTTCCGGGGTTTTTCATATAGGCAAAAAGCAATTGAAACGTGGCATTGGCAGACGTAGGCAGGTATTGCAGGTAATCCGAAGCATCGTGCCAGCCGCCGGCCACATCGATCCGGGTGGAATCCTTGCTTTTGTCATTATGATATACGATAAACCCGTCCGCCGTATGACAGCTGTCATCCAGGAACGGATTGTATCTGGAGCGCTGTTGCCGCATATAGTTCAGGATAAAATCCGCGGTGCCGTCGTAAACGCGGTTGCTGACCGGAAAAGCAGGGGATACCACATCCCCTGCCTTTATATAATAGCGGCCGGGTTTGCGGAAGGCCGAAAAATCCAGGCGGAAGCCTGTTTTAAAAGCAGCATAAGCCGGAAATGACCGCACCTTGTTCCCGGTAAAGACAACCGCCCCTGTAGCGGCATCC
Source organism: Niabella beijingensis (assembly GCF_020034665.1). Classification (NCBI taxonomy): domain Bacteria; kingdom Pseudomonadati; phylum Bacteroidota; class Chitinophagia; order Chitinophagales; family Chitinophagaceae; genus Niabella; species Niabella beijingensis. The sequence continues at coordinate 1,994,916 of NZ_JAIQDI010000002.1, forward strand.
ACAAGTGAAAAAGAAGAACAGCGGATGGCAGCTTTCGATACCAGAACGGCCACTTTTACATCCTGCTCCGTATAGCCCAGCTGGTTGATCCGGATCCAGGACTGACCTCCTGCTACTCCGCCTGTAATTATACCTAGGGTCCAAAGCAGCACTTTCTTCAATAGCGGTTGTATATATCCAGGCATTAAAAGTTATTTTTTAATATTTTATAAGTAGGTTTGTTGAAATATTTTAGAGGCGCATGAACGAATATTACAAAGATAAGGTGGTAGTGATTACCGGAGGAACCGACGGTATCGGCCGGGCGCTTGTAGACATATTACTGGGATTCGGGGCTAAAGTGGCCACCTGTGGGCGCAGTCATGATAAATTATATGCCCTGCAGGCAACACATCCTTCGTCTTTTTTGCATACGCTGGTTGCGGATGTAAGCATAGAAACGGAGTGCCAGCGGTTTATCGATTCTACTATTGAAGTATTTGGCGCAATAGACATCCTTATCAATAATGCAGGTATCAGTATGCGGGGGCTTTTTAAGGACCTTGAAGTGAGCGTGATCCGGAAGCTGATGGATGTCAACTTTTATGGTTCGGTATATTGCACCAAGTTTGCATTGCCCGCGCTGATCAAAAACAAAGGGACCATTGTGGGCATCTCCTCCATCGCCGGTTACCGTGGTCTGCCGGGAAGAACAGGCTATTCTTCCAGCAAATTTGCCCTTCAGGGCTTCCTGGAATGCCTGATGACAGAACTGAAGGACGATAATGTGCATGTAATGTGGGTGAGCCCGGGATTTACGGCTTCCAGTATCCGGGACAATGCCCTGAATGATAAAGGTGAAAAACAAAAAGAAAACCCCATGGATGAGGGGAAAATGATGACCGCTGCGGAAGCAGCATTGCGGATCCTGAAGGCCATAAAAAACAAAAAGCGAACCATTGTAATGACGACCACCGGAAAAGAAACCGTTTTTCTCAATAAATTCTTCCCCTCGCTGGCGGACAGGCTGGTTCACAAATTTTACTTCAAAAACAAAGAGTTGATAAAATAGTAAATGGTCGCTTACTTTGCAGGATATATCCGTAACAAAAAACAAGTGAATCTACAGCGCAGGAAATGAATTTTGTAACATTAACATCCGATATTGGCTACCAGGATTATTTAGTGGGTGCGGTAAAGGCCCAATTGTTACAAGTAAATGCAGACCTGCATCTGGTGGATATCTCCCACAACATCACCCCTTTTAATTTTCCCCAGGCCTCCTATGTTTGCAGGGGGGCTTTTAAAAATTTCCCGGAATTTACCTTCCATCTCATCCTGGTGAACCTTTTTGGCACCCGGCCGGAAAACCTGCTGGTGGCCTTTCATAAGAACCAGTACATCATCTGTGCCGACAACGGGCTGCTGAGCATGATCCTGGAGGAAAAACCCGATATCATTATCGGCGTTCCGCTGGAAAAAAAGGCGGTGAAGAATACGCTCTATGTAACCGAAGTAATGGCCCGTACAGTGGAGCGGCTGGTAAACGGGGAATCGATACAAAAGATCGGCATACCCGACTTTAATTTCAGGGAAAAGAACCCCCTGCAGCCCCTGGTAAACAGCAATTATATCGAAGGACAGATCATCTTTATCGACAATTTTGAGAACGTTATTGTAAATATCACCCGGGAACAGTTCGAGGAGCAACGTAACGGCCGCACGTTTAAGATCGTTTTTAAAAGGGATGAGATGATCGATAAGATCTCAGAATCCTATGCCGATGTGCGGGAAGGCGATAAACTGGCGCTTTTTAACAGCGCCGGCTACCTGGAAATCGCTATCAACAAGGGGAATGCCGCTGGCTTATTCGGGCTAAAGGGGTTTTCAGACAAGGCCAGCCAGTCGTCCAATATCATGCAAAACCAGCTCTTATACCAGACCGTACGGATCTATTTCGAATAACTGCAAGCCATCAGCTTTGAGCAGTCAGCCCCGCTTTTCCCTATTCCCTGTTCACTTTCCGGCCCTTTCCCTCTACTTCGTTTCGAACCACACCGGTTTCTGTTCATCCCAGCTGCCGCCATAATTGATAAATAATTGTTCCCCTGCTTCAATATCCCGTACCGTCCGGATCGCTATGGAATTTGTAGTATAATCCATTTCATATTCACAGTTGGCAGAATAGGAATGATTGTAAACGGAAACCCATCCCAGGGCCAGCGCACACTGGTCGCTGTTGCTTCCCCATTCAAAAATATAATCATGCAGCTGCGTTTGATCCAGCAACTCCCGTTCCCGCTGCGTCATCACGATCACCGGCGCTATTTCAATAACGGAACCTGCGGTAACGGGCGAACCGGTAAATACCCCCTTTCCCATTTCCACGGTTGCGGCAATATATAAACAAGGTGCAATCACTCCGGCTGTTTTGTCTTTTGAAAAACTGTTTTCATAAAAAATTAATAGTCAAAAATCGGAAATCTTTACTTACAAAACTTCTTTTTTACCGCCCAATTACGCCTGAAATCTTCCGGGCGGATAAATGGGCGGCGGAACGGAAAATTTTTCACCCCGTTTGTTGAATAGGGTATAAAAAATTTTATGTACGTTTGACGCATGTCTTTTGAAGCGGAAGATAAAACACTGGTAGAATCTTTTAAAGAGGTCATCGCCACGGAAGACAAACTGGACATTAAGAAATTCCTGGATGCCCAGAATATTACGGATGTGGTTGACCTCATCTACGAAATGCCGGAATTCGACAGTCAGATCATTGCAAACATGTCGATGCACCGGGCGGCCAGCGTTTTTAAACTACTGGAGACAAGCAATCAGAAAGACATCATCCATAAACTTCCTCCCAGTAAAGCAGCAGAGCTGCTCAACGACCTTCCGGCGGATGACCGTACGGATTTTCTGGAAGAATTACCCTCCGGTGCGGTCCGCGAGCTCATCAAATTGCTGGATCCGGAAGAACGCAAGATCACCCTGTCCCTGCTGGGCTACCCTGAAAACAGCATCGGGCGGTTGATGAACCCCGATTATGTTTATGTGTACCCCTACAATACGGTGGCAGAGGTTTTTGATACCATCCGTAAATATGGAAAGAACAGTGAGGCCATCAACGTGATTTATATCATCAATCATAAGGGCGAACTGCTGGATGATATCCGGATCGGTGAGTTTATCCTAAGCGCTGCGGATACGCTGGTCTCCGACCTTATGGATGAGCGCCGGGTGATCTCCCTGAATGCATACGACGACCAGGAAACGGCCAGTGAGGTGTTCAAAATGAACAACCGGATCGCATTGCCCGTAGTAAGCCAGAGCAATAAGCTGCTGGGTATCGTTACCATCGATGATGTGTTATGGGTAGCAACGGAAGAGTACAGCGAGGACATGCAGAAAATGGGGGGTACGCAGGCTTTTGAAGAGCCCTACCTGGACATCAAACTTTTTAAACTGTATAAAAAACGCGTGGGCTGGCTCATTATCCTGTTCCTGAGTGAAATGCTTACAGCGACGGCCATGCAGTTTTTTGAGGTGGAAATTGAGAAAGCGACCCTGCTGGCTCTTTTTGTTCCGCTGATCATGAGCAGTGGCGGTAACAGCGGCTCACAGGCTTCCACGCTGATCATCCAGGCCATGACCCTGGGGGAAGTTACCATTGCCGACTGGTGGCGTGTAATGCGCCGCGAGTTACTTTCCGGTCTGATGCTGGGGTTAACCCTGGGAACCATCGGACTTTTGCGCATCATGCTCTGGCAGCGGCTGCATTTATACGACTATGGCCAGCACTGGCTGCTGGTAGGCATCACTATTTTCTTTACGCTGATCGGTATTGTGCTGTGGGGAAGTGTGATCGGTTCCATGCTGCCCATCGTATTAAAACGTCTTAAACTCGACCCTGCTACCTCCTCTGCTCCTTTTGTAGCTACACTGGTGGATGTAACGGGCATTATCATTTATTTTTCTGTAGCCTATATGGTACTGAAGGGAACACTCCTTTAAACAATAATTTAATAAAGATGCGCAATCGATTGCGCAAAATTTTATTTACTTTCGTCCTCTTTACTAAAAAATAATAAACATCATGTGCGGAATCGTTGGTTACACCGGTACCCGGGATGCATACCCGGTTATTGTGAAAGGACTAAAAAGACTCGAATACCGGGGATACGACAGCGCCGGAGTTGCCCTGTTAGACAAAGAACAACTTAAGATCTACAAAAAGAAAGGTAAGGTAGCCGACCTTGAAGATGAAATCGGCACCAGGAATGTGGAAGGTACCACCGGCATCGGCCATACAAGATGGGCCACACACGGTGAGCCCAGCGATAAAAATGCGCATCCGCACATTTCCAAAAGCGGAACGATCGCTATGATCCACAACGGGATCATTGAGAATTATGCCCAGCTGAAAAGCGAATTGCTGAAGAAGGGATACGAATTCCAGAGTGATACCGATACGGAGGTATTGCTCAATTTTATCGATGATATCAAGCAGCACAATAACTGCACGCTTGAAGAAGCCGCGCGTATTGCGCTGAAAAGAGTTACAGGAGCCTATGTGATCCTTCTAATGGAGGCCGAGAATCCGGATACCATTATCGCGGCCCGAAAAGGGAGCCCGCTGGTGATTGGTGTGGGAAAGAATGAGCATTTCCTTGGATCCGACGCTTCCCCGATGCTGGAGTATACAAAGGAAGTGGTCTACATCAATGATTATGAACTGGCCATTGTAAAGCCGGATCAGCTGATATTAAAAAACTTGGGTAATGAAATGATCACTCCCTATGTGCAAAAGCTGGACCTGGAGCTGGCGGCCATTGAAAAAGGGGGATTTGACCATTTCATGCTGAAGGAAATTTTTGAACAGCCGCAAACCATTTTCGATTGTATGCGCGGACGGCTGAATGCGGCCAATGAGACCATCACCATGTCCGGCATCCAGCAATACGCCGAACAGATCATCAACGCCAACCGTATTATTATCATTGCCTGCGGTACCAGCTGGCATGCGGGTCTTGTGGCGGAATACATTTTTGAAGAACTATGCCGCATCAATGTGGAAGTAGAATACGCATCGGAATTCCGTTACCGCAATCCCATCGTAAATAAGGGGGATGTGATCCTTGCCGTAAGCCAGAGCGGAGAAACAGCCGACACCCTGGTAGCGATCGAAAAGGCAAAAGAAAAAGGCGCCATTATCCTGGGCGTGGTGAATGTGGTAGGCTCCTCTATTGCAAGGATCAGTCATGGCGGCGCTTATACCCATGCCGGTCCCGAGATCGGCGTTGCCTCCACAAAGGCATTTACAGCCCAGCTGGTAGTGCTTACCATGGTCGCATTAAAGATCGCTTATATAAAGGGCAGCATCGACTCCAACCGGTATAAAAAATTGTTACTGGAGCTGGATGCCGTTCCGGAGAAGGTAGCCTGGATCCTCAATCACCATGAAACGATCAGGGCCATCGCCGAAAAATACAAAGACGCAAGAGACTTCCTGTACCTTGGACGCGGATACAATTTTCCCGTAGCACTGGAAGGCGCATTGAAGCTGAAAGAGATCTCTTATATACATGCAGAAGGTTACCCCGCTGCTGAAATGAAGCACGGCCCCATCGCCCTTGTAGATGATCAGCTACCCGTGGTATTTATTGCCACCAGGGATGCCTATCACGAAAAGGTCATCTCAAATATGCAGGAGATCAAGGCCCGCAAAGGAAAGGTGATCGGGATCATTACCGAAGGCGATACCTCCAGCGCTGCGCTTTGTGATGATTATATAAGCGTCCCGGAAGCCGACGAGATCGTGGCACCCATGCTTACCGTTATTCCGCTCCAGCTTCTTTCCTATTACATTGGAGTGGCAAAGGACTGCAATGTAGACCAGCCCCGGAATTTAGCTAAAAGCGTTACTGTTGAATAAGCCCCTACTATTACCATGAATCTGATAAAAAAGCACCCGGTAGCAACCCTGGGATATAATTTTATTCCCCATGAGTTTCTTCCGGAAGGAAAAGACGAGTTCTATATCCGTTTTCAGCAAAACCCTGCTACCGATTACCGGCCATTGACACGGCAGGAAATTGCGATCCTCAAATCAAACGGCAACCGGTCCGATAACTGGTCGCATGTTCTTGTGCGGGAAGGTATCGATATCCTGCTGATCGAAGAGTGTACGTTTTTCGGACTGGTGCGGATCGGGAAACTGGAACCGTATTTTTTGGAGTTCAGTCAGCTGCGCACCCCCGTGGGGCTTTACCGGAGCCTGATCGTGAGCTGCGATATCGGTAACAATGTAGCCATTAATAATGTACGGATGCTCAGTCATTACATCATTGAAGACGAAGCCATCCTTATCAATGTAAATGAAATGTCCTGCACCTCTCACAGCAAGTTTGGCAACGGCATTGTAAAAGATGGTGAATCCGAAGACGTACGCATCTGGCTGGAGATCTGTAATGAAAATGGCGGCAGGAAAGTGATCCCGTTCGACGGAATGCTGCCTGGCGACGCGTGGCTTTGGTCCCGATACAGGGCCAGCGAAAAATTACAGCAGACCTTTAAGGAATTTACCGACCGGCAATTCGGCACTTTCCGGGGCACCTATGGCACCGTGGGAAAAAGGACGGTCATCAAAAACACCCATATCATAAAAGATGTAAAGATCGGCAGCGATGCCTATATCAAAGGTGCCAACAAGCTAAAGAACCTTACCATCAATTCCAATGAGCACGCCAAATCACAGATTGGTGAGGGATGCGAAATGGTAAACGGTGTTATGGGTGCCGGAAGCCGCGCGTTCTACGGGGTGAAAGCCGTACGTTTTATCCTGGCTCCTTTTTCCCAGCTCAAATATGGCGCACGTCTTATCAATTCCTATCTGGGGGAGAACGCCACTATCTCCTGTTGCGAGGTGCTCAACACCCTGTTGTTCCCGGCGCATGAGCAGCACCACAACAATTCCTTTTTATGCGCCTCCCTTGTAATGGGACAAAGCAATATCGCCGCAGGCGCCACCATTGGCTCCAATCATAATTCCCGCGCCGCGGATGGTGAAATACAGGCTGGACGAGGGTTCTGGCCGGGGCTCTGTGTAAGCCTGAAACATAATTCCAAATTTGCCTCCTTTACCATGATCGCCAAGGGAGACTATCCTGCCGAGCTGCATATTCCCATGCCCTTCTGTCTTGTCAGTAATGATGTGCATAACGACCGGTTGCTGGTAATGCCCGGTTACTGGTTCCTGTATAATATGTACGCCATCCTGCGTAATGAGCGCAAGTTTGCAGACCGGGACCGGCGAAAAGATAAAATCCAGTTACTGGAATATGATTTCCTGGCACCGGATACCGTAAATGAGCTTTTTTATTCCCTGCAGCTGCTGCGCCGTTTTACCGGGCAGGCATTTTATAAAAAGAACCAGCTGATCGGAAGCAACAAGGATTATGAACAAAAGGGAAAAGAGTTGCTGGATAACAAGGCTCCTGTTGTAAATACCCTGGAAATACGGGCATCCGGCTTTGAAAATTCCGGCAGACCGGTACACCTCCTCAAAGTACAGGAAGGCTATGCGATCTGCCGGAAAATGATCGCTTATTACGGCACCATCCGGCTGATCGAACATCTTCAGCAAACCAGCGATAAAACCAGCGCCGCTGTGCGGGGACTCTTTGAAACCGCCGGCGAACGGACCGCCTGGTTAAATGTGGGCGGGCAGCTGATCCCGGAAGACCAGGTGCGCGGATTATTGCATGATATTGAGGCCAACAGACTTCCCGAAGGCTGGGAACAGATCCATGCTTTTTATCAGGATCAGGCACTGCGCTATCCGGTGTTAAAACTGCGACATGGACTGCGGGCGCTTATGGAGATCGCGGATTTTAAACCGGGCGATATTGAAGCCCCAATGCTCCGGGACCTTCTGGCAAAGGCAGTAGAAATGAAGGTATGGATCGAAAAATCCGTCTACCTGTCAAAAGAAAAGGATTATGAGAATCCGTTCCGGAAAATGGTTTATGACTCCAAAGAAGAAATGGAAGCAGTTGTCGGAAAACTGGAGGACAATCAATTCATCAACGAACAGGCAGAAGAGACAATCCGGTTTAAAAAAGAAATCGAATTACTGTCTGCACAGATCGCGTAACCACTATTCTCCATTAATGGTTTTACGGGCCTCATCCACCGTTTTATGAACGGCATCCGATGTTTTGCGGATGCCCTCCTTCAGTTCCCGGGCATTCTTGCTGCTCTCGTCGGTCAGCTTTTTTGCTTTGTCCAGTCCTTCCTGTACTTTATTCAATCCTTCTTTCATCCCGCTGGTTACTGTTTCAATATCAATGGCGCTGCCGGTATCCGGGCCCGAGGGAACATCCCCCATCCCCCTCGCCTGGTTGATGCTGTCTGCGATCCGCACCTTCCATACAGAATCGGCACGGAGCGAATCGAGGTCAACGCTTTTCACATCCGCTCCCGTATTGCAGGCGGTAAAAAACAGCCCTCCGAGAGCGATAAAAACTATTGTAAAAAAATTTGTTTTCATATCAGATCATTTATGCTTCTGCGGCGGTTAAAACAAATTCTGTTCCAAAACAAAACATCCGGCGGACAGACCGCCGGATGCAACAACTACCTGTTTTGCAGGTTTTATTTTTTTAACGCTTCTTTACCAGCTTCAACGCCGGCCTTTGCGGCAGTTCCGATTTTTTCAGCACCATTTTTTATGGCATTGATCCCTTCCTGTGCCTTTTCCCGGGCCTTGCTACCCAGTTCCACCGAACGGTCTTTTACCTCCCGGAGATCTGCCTTTAACGAGTCTCCAAGGCTTCTCAATGAGCTATCGATGCCCTTTCCTGTGGCTTTTGCACTATCCGTAACGGCCTTTGTAGTACTGTCCGTAACTTTTGAGAGGGAATCAGATGACAACGAATCCGCATCCGTTTGTCCGCTGGTGCCTGAGCTCAGGTTACAGGAGGCCATAAGCACGATCATTCCCAAAGCGGTCAATTTTAATTGATTTTTCATAACGTTCTTTTATTTCCTAATTATACCACTGTTCAGGGGAAAGTAACCCGCCGGCCTGTTATTTTTTTCTAAAGAACAGGCGCACAGAAACCCCGCTGAAATTAAAGTTCTTACGGAGCTGGTTCTCCAGGTAGTTCCGGTAAGGGGTTTTTACATCATCCGGAAAATTACAGAAAAATGCAAATGAAGGAACCACGGTAGGCAGCTGGGTCACAAACTTGATTTTGATGGAATGCCCGCGTACCACCGGTGCGTGATGTGCTTCCACGGCTTTCAGCATTACCTCGTTCAGTTTATTGGTGGGAATGCGCCGCTGACGGTTCTGATACACCTCAAGCGCGATTTCTATTGCTTTATAAATACGGGTCTTTTCTGTTGCCGAAACAAATAAAATAGGAACATCGCTAAAGGGCGCCAGCCGTTTTTTGAGCTGATCTTCATATTCCTTAGCGGTATTTGTTTTTTTATCCTGTATCAGATCCCATTTATTTACCAGCAGCACAATGCCTTTTCCTTTTTTTGCAGCCAGGCTGAAGATGTTCAGGTCCTGAGCAGTGATCCCTTTTTCAGCATCCAGTAACAGGATGCAGACATCCGCTTCATCCATTGCCTTGATGGCACGGATCACGGAATAGAATTCCAGGTCTTCATGCACTTTCGCCTTCCGGCGGATACCTGCGGTGTCGATCAGTACAAATTCTTTCTGGAACAGGTTATAATGGGTATGGATGGTATCCCGCGTGGTGCCGGCGATATTGCTTACAATGGTACGCTCTTCGCCCACCAGTGCATTCAGCAGCGACGACTTCCCTACGTTGGGTTGCCCGATGATGGCAAATTTCGGAAGCTGCGCAATGTGTTCGTCAATACCGGTCTCCTCCACCATCAGGTCCGTTACGGCATCCAGCAGTTCACCGGTCCCGCTTCCGGATGCGGAGGCTATAAAATAGATCTGTTCAAAGCCCATGCTGTAAAACTCACTGGCTTCCAGCATGCGCTCATTGTTATCTACTTTGTTCACCACCAAAAAAACGGGTTTGGTGCTTTTACGTAGAACCTTGGCCATGGAGTCGTCCAGGTCGGTGATGCCGGTTGCCGCATCCGTCATAAAAAGAATGACATTGGCCTCTTCCACCGCCACCAATACCTGCTTGGCGATCTCCCGTTCAAATACGTCATCGCTGCCATGTACAAAACCTCCCGTATCAATTACATTAAAGGTCTTACCGTTCCATTCACTGATCCCGTACTGGCGGTCGCGGGTAACACCGCTCACATCATCCACAATTGCTTTCTTTTGCTCCAGCAAGCGGTTGAACAGCGTGCTTTTCCCCACATTTGGCCTTCCTACTATTGCTACGGTAAAACTCATTAATTATAAAATTTTAAATATCGGATGTAAAAGTAGTTCTTTAACCGAACAAACCTTCAATTCCTGTTACAGGCATAAAACACCTCCTCAGATCGCGTCTGTCCTGTTCTCGATCTCCTGCTTCACCGCGGCAACAAATTCTTCTATTGACCTGGTACCGGCATCTCCCTTACCCTGGCGGCGGATCGCCACTTTCCGCTCGTTCACCTCTTTTTCACCCAGCACCAGCATGTACGGCACTTTCATCAGTTCCGTATCACGGATCTTCTTACCGATCTTTTCATTGCGGTCATCAATTTCGGCGCGGATGCCGGCACTGCGCAGCGCCTTATACACTTCTTTTGTATAGTCTGAAAACTTATCGCTGATCGGCAGGATCTTTACCTGTACCGGGGCCAGCCATACCGGGAACTTGCCCGCATAATGTTCCAGCAGGAAGCCGATGAACCGCTCATGGGTTCCCAGCGGTGCCCGGTGAATGATCAGGGGCACATCATGTCCGTTATCCGCAGTAGTATACTGCAGGTTAAACCTTCTGCCCTGCGCAAAATCCACCTGGTTCGTGGCCAGCGTAAATTCACGCCCGATGGCACTCCAGATCTGTACATCGATCTTGGGGCCATAAAAAGCCCCTTCGCCTTTGACTTCCACAAAAGGGATATTGGATTCAACTAAAACATCCCGTACAAGCGCTTCTGTTTCCAGCCACAGTTCAGGTTCATTAATGTATTTCTGTCCCAGTTTTTCCGGGTCGTGTAACGATAAACGCATTACGTACCGGTCGATACCGAAGATCTTGAAATACTTCAGGTACATATCATTTACAGCCCTGAATTCCTGCGCAAACTGTTCTTTGCTGCAATAGATATGCGCATCATTCATATGCAGACAGCGCACACGCATCAATCCGAACAGCTCACCGCTTTGCTCATACCGGTAGCAGGTTCCGTATTCTGCCAGGCGTAAAGGAAGATCCTTGTAGCTTTTTGGTTCCGCCGCAAATATTTTATGATGGTGCGGGCAATTCATCGACTTCAGGTAATATTTCTGCCCGTCCACCTCCATGGGAGGGTACATGCTGTCCTGGTAGTAGGGAAGATGCCCGCTGGTAAGGTACATACTCTCCTTGGCAATATGCGGGGTAACCACCCGTTTGTAATCTGCCGCCTCTTCGGTTTCCTTTGCCAGTTTTTCCAGTTCTTCTATAACGATGGTACCGTTCGGCAGCCACAAAGGCAATCCCTGACCCACATCATCATCCATGGTGAAAATACCCAGTTCCTTTCCCAGCTTGCGGTGATCACGCTTTTTGGCTTCTTCCAGCATCTGCAGGTATTCATCCAGTTCTTTCTGACTGGGAAAGCTGATACCATAAACCCGGGTCAGCATCTTATTTTTTTCATCCCCTTTCCAGTAAGCCCCGGCCACACTGGTAAGCTTTATGGCTTTAATGATACCGGTTGCCGGTATATGCGGCCCGCGGCAGAGGTCGGTAAAGTTCCCCTGTGTGTAGAAGGTGATGTTCCCGTCCTCCAGGTTATTCAGGAGGTCCAGTTTGTATTCGTCGCCCTTCTCAGTAAAATAGCTGATGGCTTCTGCTTTGGGGATTTCCTTCCGCACATAGGCATTATTCTGCCGCGCCAGTTCGTTCATCTTTTTTTCAAGGGCGCTCAGGTCCTCTTCCGAAAGTTTCCGGTCGCCCAGGTCCATATCATAATAGAAGCCTCCGGATTCCAGCGGGGGACCTACCCAGAATTTAACCCCGGGAAAAGCAGCTTCTACGGCCTCTGCCATAAGGTGGGCGGTAGAATGCCAGAAGGCTTTCTTCCCGTCCGTATCGCTCCAGGTCAGCAATACGAGCGTGCTGTCTTTGTCAATGGGACGCGTCGCATCCCAAACCTCACCGTTTACTGTTGCTGCAATTACCTTTCTTGCCAACCCCTCGGATATGGATTTCGCGATATCCAAAGCGGTTACTCCGGCCTCATAGGCACGGCTTGCCCCGTCGGGAAATGTTATATGGATCATATTCATTAAAATTCAATAAAATAAGGTTGCAAAATTAACAAAGAATCACCAGTACACAAAAGGCAATATCCCTTCTTCTGTTTTTGTCCGTTTTTCCTGCCGGATCAGGGAAATTTACCGCCCCCTGGTTGTTCTGGCATGATTTTGCCGGCTTTTTACTTGATAAATAGATCCAATATATAACGAAGACAACGGAACAACCGGGTCAGAGGAATATTCCCGGCAGTCACCGCCGGTGATCGATGCCCACTAAACATTCAAAATCCTAGAAGATGAAACAATTATTTTTTTCAGCGATGCTCCTGATTACAGGAAGTCAGATCGCAACCGCACAAACAGGCTGGAATATCGGAGACCGGGCCGCATTCGGACATAGCTGGACGGTGGGAAATACACCGGAAGGTGCCAAGCGGCAGTTCCACCCTACTTTTGAACTGGGCCGGGCGGCAACCTACAATTTCAGCGACCGGGCAGGCGTTGGCTTTGGTACTTATTTCAGCAGCCAGGGCGCCAGCTTTAAAGATGAGGATACGGATAACCGCCTTATCGCAGGAGCGAATTATATAAAGATCCCTGTTTTTGCCAGTTTTAATTTTGGCGATGCGGAACAGCGGGTTCGTCCGCGACTGACGATAGGGCCCTCCGTCCAATTCCTGGTGGGCGGTAAATCTTTTATCAAAACAGATGAGGATGCTTTTGCCGGGCGTTACACCACCAAAGCCATGAATACAAAAATAGATGTGGGCGGCAATGCTTCACTGGGTGTAAACATCCGCGTTTTTGACGGTTTTTATCTTAATCATGAGATCAACTATTATCACGGCTTTGTGGAGCAAAAGCCTAATAACAACAGTGAAACGCCTACGTTCACCAACAGGGGGCTGACCATGAGCCTGGGGATGCAGATCAACTCGGCAGCCATGAAAAAATGGAAAGGGAAAATGAAGATGCATCATAAAGGGCATGAGGACTAAGCCCCCTTCCCTGTTTATCATTAACTGAAGTGACCCGGCAACGGGAAACGGTATTGCGGCCGGTTATAGCTGACCTGGTTTCGCCCCCGTTTCCGGGGGCTTTTTCTGTGATAAACCTGCTATCTTAGCAAACAAATCTTCCAATATGTTAAAACATCTATTGCTGCTCCTGGTCTGCGGGATCACCTGCGGACGGACCCAGGCACAGGACCTGGAACTGCTTACTACAGGCACCAAGACCAATTTAAGAGGCCTGGATGCCTTTAAAAACACGATCTGGGCCAGTGGCAGCAATGGCTATACCGGCCGCTCCGCGGATAATGGCGCTACCTGGACCTGGCAACAGGTCAAGGGCTACGAAACAAACGATTTTCGTGATATCGCGGTACTGGATGAAAATACGGCCCTGATAATGGCCATCGGCAGTCCGGCCTATCTTTTAAAAACAACAGATGGTGGAAAAAGCTGGAAAAAGGTCTATGAAAACAAAGACTCCGCCATGTTTCTGGATGCCTTGTTCTTTGACGATCAAAAGACCGGTTATGTGATCGGGGATCCGGTGCATAATAAAATATTCATTGCCCAAACAAGGGACGGAGGCGACTCCTGGCAACCGGCAGCAGTATTTGCTTCAATACAGCCATTAGCTGGCGAAGCTTTTTTTGCAGCGAGCGGAAGCAACCTCACCAGCGCCGGCGGGCAGCTGATGCTGGTGAGCGGCGGAAATGCCTCGCGGCTTATCACCGGCAATACGACCGTTACGCTGCCCCTGATGCAGGGCAGCTCCAGCACCGGCGCCAATGGTATTGCGGCCTTTGGCCGGGCGCTGATGGTGGCCGGCGGCGATTTTCAGCAACCGGCACGGAAAGACAGTGTACTGGTCATCAGCAGGGATAACGGCAAGACCTTTGTGCAGCCCGTGACCGGTCCGGGCGGCTACCGTAGTGCAGTAGCAGCTTTAGATGATTCGGTCTGGATCACCTGCGGGCTGAATGGCGTGGATCTTTCTACCGACGGGGGGCAGAACTGGACACCGGTTTCGGCCGGCACTTTCAACTCCGTATTTATCAACAGAACAAAGAAGGTTGCTTTTCTTGCAGGGCCTGCCGGTACCGTCGGATCGATCCGGCTGCAGGGTCATCCATAAAAACAAGGCCCGGTTACCCGGGCCCGTCATCAAAACATAATCGAAAAATCGTAACTATTTTTTTATATCTTCAACGATCTCTTTGGTTTTATCTCCTACTTTTTGTGCACCCTTTTTAATAGCGTCACCGGTTTTATGAGCGGCATCTTTGGTGGCTTCTACTCCTTTCTCCACACCTGCTTTTGTTTTTTCAGCAGCTTTTTCAACGCCTTCTTTTGTTGCTTCAGCACCTTTTGATACACCTTCTTTGGTACGGTCCCAGGCGTTTTCAACCGCATTACCGGTCCGGTCGAAGAAGTTGCCGGTTTTATTTACATATTCACCTTCCTGCAGTGTTACCACTTTACCATCTTTCTTCACCTCTCCCGCAGGGGTAATAACAGTACCATTATCCAGCTTGATCTCCTTATCGGCAGCCACCCAGTTACCGTTCGTATACACAAATACCTTTCCTTCTTTAAGGATCACATCTCCGTCTACATACTGAACAGTAGGCGGCGGAGCTACTGTGGTATCAACAGTAACAACCGGAGCTCCGGAAGAATCAGGCGTAGTTTCCGCAGTTTGTGTTTCAGGATTATTACAGGCTGCAAAAGCAGCAACAACGAGGGTAAGTCCAAGTATTCTTTTCATAATTTTAAGTTGTTTTCAAAAGTGATATTCAATAGTAAACAAATACTCTGCCAAGAATCTGTAAAAGTTACGAAAAAGCCCGGTGTCAGATCCGGGCTTTTTAACGACATCAATAGTATTTAATAACCATCGCGCTGGCGTTGTTTTTTATCTACGATGGCACCCACGCCGGCACCGGTTGCAGCACCGATCACACCACCAACCACACCACCGCCCAAACGGTTCTTACGGTTTGCCACAGCTCCGATAATGGCACCGGATGCAGCACCTACTATCGCCCCTTTAGCGGTATGGCTCATGCCTTTTTTACGCTGGGGTGCAGGGGCGGGAGCTTCTGCTACCGTACCGGAAGATCCGGAAGAATAATCTCCGCCACCTCCGCTGCTATAGGTGCCGCGGCTGCTGCTGCTTGCACTGCTCCTGGAGCGCGAGGCCGAAGAAGAGCGGGCCGGGGCGGCCGGTGTTGTATTCTCTTCCAGCTGCTGCTCCTGTTGCAGGCGGTTGCGCACTTCATTTTCCATTTTCCATTTCTGGTACTCGGCCAGTCCCAATGTATCCTGCACGGAGATCGTACCGGCGCTGTCTTCCTTTTTCGTATTGCGACACGCAACTGCCAACAGCATAATTGCGATCACGGCGAAAGGTATTATTTTCTTAATCATAGTAATACGTTTTTAAAAGTCCGAATTAAAAATCTATTTTCAATATATATAAAACTGTGCCAAACTATTCTAATA
The DNA here is from genome assembly GCF_020034665.1 of Niabella beijingensis. Taxonomy (NCBI): domain Bacteria; kingdom Pseudomonadati; phylum Bacteroidota; class Chitinophagia; order Chitinophagales; family Chitinophagaceae; genus Niabella; species Niabella beijingensis. The sequence continues at coordinate 2,010,819 of NZ_JAIQDI010000002.1, forward strand.
AAGACCAAAAGCGCTCACGCTCAGCAACTTTCTCTGTAAAGACAGGCGGGTAAAGGCATAAGCGGCCTAATGCTCCGTTAATTCTTTGTTAACCGGGCAAAAAAAAAATCCGCTTCGGCAAGTACCGGAGCGGATCAGTAATAATATAAGATCTATATAATAGGATTTATTTTTCTTTCAGACGGCCTTAGGCGATCAGCTTTTCCTTACGCCTTTTTACCTGGTTTACCAAAGAGTCAAATGCGTTTTCAAAAGATTCTTCAAAAGATTTACTGGTGGTTTTTACAAAAAAACTATGTCGGGGCACTTGTACCCGGATCTCTACTATCTTATCCTTGATATTATGCACTATGTTATCTAGTTTCAGGTAGACATCCGTACCAATGATGCGATCGTGAAATGTAGCTAATTTGTCCATTTTACGGTTGATTACGTCAATCAACTTCCTGTCTGCGTTAAAATTAACTGTTTGAATGTTCACATTCATGATAGTTGAATTTAAAAGTGAATAATCGATATTTTTCTATGTCAAAGACCTAACGCTCTTTAGTCTAAAGTTAATTAAAAAAGATATCGGTTCCCAAAAAATAAATGCTAATTTTTAGGAGTGCAGGCCGGTTTTTTATGCACATTTTTAGCGGGCTTTGGGATGTGCGTTCCGGTAGACCTCTTTTAGTTTTTCTATGGAATTATGGGTATAGACCTGGGTGGCAGCAAGGCTCGCATGCCCCAGCAGCTCTTTTACGGCTTTTATCTCTGCGCCGTTATTCATAAGATGGGTTGCAAAGGTATGACGCAGCACGTGCGGGCTTTTTTTATCCAGGGTGGCAATCGCAGACAGGTATTTCTTTACCAGCAGGTAAGCATATTTCGGATAGAGTTTCCGTCCCTTTTCCGTTACCAGCAATTCTTCCGGCAGTTCGGTAAAATGTTTCCGCCGGAGCTGTAGATATTCCCGGACCGATGCCATGAGCCTGGTATCCAGGGGCAGCACCCGCTCCTTATTGCCCTTCCCCAGCACTTTTACCTGTTTACGGGACAGGTCCACCTGTGTTTCTTTAAGCTGGAGAAGCTCACTCAGCCGCATGCCGGTGCCATAAAACAGCTCGATAAGCATCTTGGCGTTCAGGCTTTTCCAGTCTTCCGTGGCGGTCTCGAGCGCCTGGGTAAGCGTCTTCATATCCTCCTCATTTACAAATGACGGAAGCCGTTTGCCTGCTTTTGGCGCAACGATTTTGAACATAGGGTTTTCCGCAACCGCACCGGTTTTGATCTGATATTTGAAAAAGGACTTAAGGGTAGAGATCTTCCGGTTGATGCTCCGGGGGGAAATCTCCTGCTCCATCAGGTGGGCCAGCCAGCTCCGGATAAAAGTGTAGGAGATCTCTTCGAGACGGATATCCCCATAGATCGCACTAAGAAAACTGGTAAACTCCTGCAGATCGGTTGTATAAGCTATGACTGTATGCTGAGAATACCGCTTCTCGAAGCGGAGGAAATTTACAAAGGCATCGATATGGGCTGACAATTGTCCGGACATAAAAAAACCTCAAGCTATGCTTGAGGTCACAATATTATATAAAATATCAACTATTTTATAATTCTATTTTTCCGCTGGCTATCTGCTGCTTGTAAATGGCCTTTAAACGCTGACCACGGCTCTTCACAGAAGGCTTTGTAAAGTGCTGGCGCTCACGCAATTGCAACAGCGTCTTTGACTTTTCAAACTTCTTCTTGTACTTCTTTAAAGCCTTATCAATGTTTTCGCAGTCTTTAGAATCAATAATTAACATAAATCTTTTATACCTCCTTTGGTAGTTTTTAAGGCTGCAAAGATAGGGCTTTTATGATAATTCTCCAATGGCAGCTGCCAAATTTTTTCAAGACCGTACCCAGGATTTGGACAGGTGCCGATTGTCCCGGAAATTTGATGCATGTTTACAGGAATTATCGAAGCGATGGGAACCGTGATTTCCCGGACAGAAAAAGGCAGCAATATCACTTTTTGGGTGGAAAGTCCGGTTTCTGCTGAATTAAAAACGGATCAAAGCATCAGTCATAACGGAGTATGTCTTACCGTTGAAGCTGTAGAGAACGGCCGGCACCAGGTAACGGCGATAGCCGAAACCCTGGAAGTAAGTAACCTGGCCAGCTGGCAAACCGGTACAATTGTAAACCTGGAGCGCTGTATGGTGATGAATGGCCGCCTCGACGGACATATTGTTCAGGGGCATGTAGACAGTATGGCAACCTGCATTGATATGATCTCTAAGGACGGAAGCACGGAATTCGTTTTTGAATTCGGGCGCAACTTCGCTCCTCTTGTTATTGAAAAAGGCTCGATCAGCCTGAATGGTATCAGCCTCACGGTTTTTAATGTAACGGAAACAACCTTTACAGTCGCCATCATCCCCTACACCATTACGCACACGAATATGCAGGCAGTAACAAAAGGAAGTATTGTGAACCTGGAATTTGACGTGATCGGGAAATACATACTGAAACAGACGCAACCGTTGACAGCTTTACCGGATCCGGTTGCGAAGTCTTAGGATTTTTTTTTCAAGAAAATGCCAGGATAAATAAGCAAGGGGAATACATACCGATAGCGTACAAAGAAAAAGCACGGGCGGACGGATCGTATTTTCAGACAGGTAGATCAGCATTTGCTGTACGGGGAAAGACAATACGTACAATCCATAAGTGATGTCTCCTTTTTTTGCAATAGCAGAAACGATCGTTTTCCTGCTACCGATCAGCAGGATCAGCAATGGCAATACAAATAAGGTTGACCAGACAGTATTACGTGTGAGATAATAAATAGCCGCTACGATCAGGATCCCGGTAACGGTATTGATCCGGTGAAGCGGAATTTTAAGAAAATAGACCAGTGCCCCGTTAAAAAAAAGTAAGAAGTACTGTGCCTCATACTTGTCAAGCCAGGGAATGTTCAGACCGCCCCATTTAAAAAAGTTGACCAGGTAGAGGATATTCAGTATAGCAACAAACAACATAAAGATCGTTGTACGGCTCCGTTGCACATAGAACAGCAGACACATTGCAAGGTAAACCCGTTCTTCGATGATCAATGTCCACAGCGAACCATTCACGCCGCTTTCTCCGGTATTGTGTTCAAACACGCCGGGTAAGTGGAACTGGATCCCGAAAACGGGCAGAATGGTCCTTAAATACATCCAGGAGTCCCGGTTTCTAAAGTAGTTCCCCACCCCTGTTTCTGTAAATAAGGGCCCTATCAGGAAAACGGTCAGAAGACAGACAACCGTTAATAACGGCTGAACCCGTAACATCCGTTTCCATATATAGTTCTTCAGCGAAACAGATGTTTCAACACTTCTGGCGATGAGAAAACCGCTTACCGTAAAAAAGATCCCCAGCATGATAACCGTCAGGTTGATCCGGTGCTGAAATAGCTGATCCAGGGCAACAGCATGCTGTTGTTTCAACAGATGATAGGAATGTAAATAGATCACCCCTACCGCGCCGGCTAATCTCAAAAAGTCAAAGGAATTGGAAAACCTGTTTTTGAATAGTTCCATTTACGCAAACTTAAGAAACGCCGCTTTATACCAGAGATCTTGCGGTTACCGCATTAAATACATCTTGCCATACCCCTTGTTGAAATACTTATCCGTATTGTCATCTTTTGCCCGGTATTTATCCAGCGACTTGCCATTCAGATTGGTGATTACACGGTAAAGATATACACCGTTTGCAAGCTTTTGCCCGTACTGATCGGTGCCATCCCACCTGAACTCAGTGATATTTCTTCCGATGCGGAGCGGCCCCAACTCTGCTTTTGTGATTTCCCGCACGATCTTCCCAGTGATGGTAAGGATCTGGATCCGTATATTCTGCGGCACTTCAGCACCGGTAAGCGTAAACACAAACGCCGTGGCGGTGGTAAAAGGATTGGGATAGTTCAGCATGTTCGAGATCATCGGCTTGTTGATCACCTGGAAGGCTACCCTATAGCGGATCTGCCCGGCTTCGTTGCCGCTCTGGTCCTTTGCAGTTACCAGCAGTTCATAATCTCCGTCATCCATATGCGGTTTAAAATTCATGGTGGCGGTATTATTTCCGTCCTGCCCGGCCGGAGTAAACCGCAGGGTATCTGTACCTACTTTGTAGTTATAGGTGATCTCTTTTGTTTTGTTGACCAGCTGTACCTGGATCAGATCCGGGTTGTCCAGCAGCAGCCATTTGGCATCATCGGTCAGTTTTATCAGGATATCCGGCTTACTGGAAACAATGTCTTTGTTAAGGATATGTGTTCCGTCAAATGTTACATCCATAAACGGACTGGATGAATCGCTGCGAACATAAATATTCTTATAGAAGAAATTATTGAAATGGTACTGTTCCGGCTGGTTATCGTCCGGGTTAATATCAAGGAACACGGTATTGTTCCCCGAATACTTTTGGGTGGCCAAAGGAATGTTCAGCTTTATGGTGTCACCCACAGCGAGCGCCTTTTGTTTTGGCACCGGAATAACGGTTTCAGCATTGTTCCGGTCCCGGATACTGAGCCGTACTGTCATGCTGTCAAAATTATAGTCACTTACATTCTTAAAAGCGATCCCCAGATTCAGCGGTTCGCCCGGATCCAGCGTATCCTTCGCTGAAAAATACAAATTAGGAGCCAATGCCCCTTCCGGTGCCGGCTGATAGAATGCTTTTATGTTTTTTGGCTGGTAGGGTGTAAAATGCGTGGTATCCTTCACATGTAGCATCACTTTCAAACCCGGGTACTGTTTTGCGTCAATCGACGACAAATCGATGGTCTTGTCTGCAGGCGAAAGATCCCGCAGCAGTGAGGTCTCATTCCCGTTTTTAGTAACACCAAAAATTTCAAGGCTGAAAATATCGGTGCCGGGGCTCTCAAGGCTTGCGCCATCCCAGGTCAACGTCTGCCATTTTTTTGCCGGTCCAAATAAAGGGGTCTGGTAGCTGCCTTCGTGCAGTATTGTTCTTACATCAACTGTTTCTGCAAGTTTATCTGTTTGAACGGATCCCATTACTTCTTTAAGCGGCCGGCCCGATCCTTTTTGCAGGAAGAGCAAAAACGGTGCATCTGTTTTGATATTATCCAGAATAGTAACGCCCTCTTTCTGCAACTTATGATACAGGGTATTGCCGGTACCGTAAACCGCCTCATCGGCCTTCCATTCGGAAGGCAGCACATTGGGAAGCATCGGGCTGTTCGTAATAACAATAAAATAGTTCTTCGGGATCGAATCCATAAAATCCATCACATTCTTTCGCTCCTGCGGGGTCCTGACCTTGAATTGAAAGAATGTCGGTATTGTGTTGCTCTGTGCGGGGATCGGTCTTACGCTCCCGTACTTACCTGAAGTACCCAGGTCCTCGTTGTTCCAGGTACGCATCATCCTGTTCTCAACCACATAAAAACGCAGTGTATAATTGTTGACATTTCCTGCACCGCTGGCAGGACTCAGCATCCATCGCTGGGCAGTAACCTCGTTGATACGCAGTTCCAGGTCGGAAGCTGCGTTTGCATTGGGAAAGAATCCCGTGCTCGTAAATATAGAAGATATGGTTGAATCGAAGTGAAACAAACGGTCCCCCGTTCCTGCTTTCAGCTGTGAAAGATTTAAATCCTGCAGCTGGTAATAATGCGACTGGCTGAATCCCGTCTGGTTCCCGTTTATATAGGTGAACGAAGCATAATTCCAGTGCGGCGTTTCTCCGGCTGCCGGTACATCTGCCACCCTCCAGTAATAAACTGTTTTATCTCTGAATGAGACCGATGGCTGAAACTCAACAATGCCTCCTGATGCTGTTTTTGTAGTAGTAACTTTTGCCGCCGAATTAAACAGCCTGGATGTATCAAGCTCCATAATGTATTGTTTCGACGCAGCAAACGGATCGGCTGTGGAAGCGGTAAACAGGAGATTCTGCTTATTGACGATCCCGTAATCATAGGGATAAACAGGCCGCAGCTCATCCTGATAAATGAAAATATCTTTGGTAATAGCGTTATTGCCTTTGTTCAGCTCTGGGATAAGGTTGTCCGGATCAATAGAAACCGTGACCTTATTCGCTCCTTTATCCCGTAAGGGATCTACAGGTATGGTAAAAGTAACAGAATCCGAAAACCGGATCGCAGAAAGTGTATCTCTTTTAAAAACCTCAGATGACTGATCGGGATAGGTGCGCTTCAGCTCTACAATTACTTTTTTACTGATCGCCTTTCCCAGGTTATGGATCGTTGCTTTGACAGTAAAATCTTTCTCGGCAACCGATATAAAGGCCGGTGTAATGCTCACTGATGCGTCCTCGATGGTATAATCCGGCTTATCAAACTGGTATAACCGTATAGCCGGATCGCCATTCAGTGTGTATTGCTCGCATTGTGCCCTTTGTAATAAAGGAGTTTCGCTTGATTCCTTAAATACCGCGGCAATGGTACTGGCCATCAGGGTACCGATCGATTGGCCATAGTCTTTTCCGGACATCAGCGTATACAACTTGGTGTTGTAAAAATCCAGTGTGGAAATATATCCTACACTGGTACCCGCCAGCATACCGATGCTTCCACCGTCCTTTGCCAGCAGGTATTTTTCTGAAATGGTTTCAGGTCTTCCCGGCCGGTTCACGTCATAACCGAAGATATCTCCAACATTACATCCCATCATATTAAACAGGGGATATTTTCCTGCATTGGAATAGTTCCCGGGATTTTCTAGATTATAATCGAGTGTAGTGGAAGAAGAGTGTCCGAAATAAGTAAGCATTCCGATACCACCGTTGATCAGGTTGCGGAGCCGGTCGTTGCTGGATCCCTGTGATTCCCCGGATGCGCTCTTTAAAAAATCGCTGACAGAAGCCCCATACAGGGTATCCGCTATGATCGCCTTCTGCTTTTCCAGTAAGCTGTAGAGCAAACTGCTGGTGGCATCATCACTGGCTCCTACAATATGAGCCACATTCTTCTTCCAGCTGCTTTCATTGATGCCCGGAGGTGTATTTGCCAGTTGCTGCTCGTATTGTTTTACTTTTTCCAGGTAAACGGCCACTTCATTCCCATTCAAAACAGACAGCCTTCCGATGGAGGTAAGCGGCTGAGAACTGCTGCCTTCCGCGCTCAGCAACACATCTGATGCAGGATACCCGAAAGTAGGTACCAGGTTAAGCTGCGCCAGTTGAGCTCCGAGTGCCCCGGACGGATAGGAACGGGAAACATAGTAAGAAACGCCTTTCCCTATCAGGAATGCTTCTTTAGGAGCTGCCGAAAACCGGGCCCTGGCAAACCTAAGGAAATTCCGGACACTCAGGGAATGATAGCTGATACCAAATGCAAACTGGTCGATGAGCTGATCCATCAGATAGATCTTTGCATTATACCCGCCTCCTGCAGCAGACGCCCGGTAATCGCGGTAATCATTTACAGGTTGCGACCCATTGCTGCCTGTGAGCAACGACCGGTCGGTGATCATCAGGTAATCCCCCTGGTTCTGGGTGGCGGCATAGTTTACAAATGTCCGTGGTTCCAGCGAAGGGACGGTTCTGATATTGGCAGCAGCCTGACTCACCAGCACCAGGTCCTGTGTCTGTCCCGCAGCAGGTAAGAATACTTTTAATAAAGAAGCATTGCCTGCATCCACATCATAGCGCCGGCCATTTGTCTGATCGTATAATACCGGAGCTCCGCCGGAAAAACTGAAACCGGATATCTCTAAGTAATACCCGGAGCTTCTGGCGGGCAGACTGAACCTGAAATTGGAAGCCCCGCCAAAATTGAATTTACGCGGATAGGTAAGCTTTACAGACATCAGCCGCATCCGGCTGGGAACCGAAGCCACATTTGTAACCGCAAAACTTTCCGAACCGCCGTTAAGAATCGTTGCCGGCATGGTTCTGGTCAGTGCCAAAAAATTATAGTTGGAAAAGGACTGATCAAATACCGAATTTCCGTTTATGGTAAACTGTACTTTACGGATAGCCACGTTATTTCCGGCTACATTCAGCTTAACGGAAACATCCGGTCCGCCTGCGCCGGTATAGGCATACAGGTTCCTCTGATAGCTCCGGGATCTTCCTTCGGCAATCTCTGTTGATGCCCATCCTTCCCCTTCCTCAAAAGAAGAGGTATACAGGGTTCCGATACCGGTTCCCTCGGCCCGGCCGAGGTGCATCTGTTCGCTGAAACTGGTATCTGCCTGATAAATAAAGTAAGGCTCTGCCGTAACACCGGGCGGCACAGGGTTGGCGGTTTGTACCATCCTTTTATTACCACCTGCCGGATTCACCGTTAAAAAATAAGCCGCAGAATCAGTAAAGAGACTTCTGGCATCAGAAAGCTGCTGGTCCGGAATCCTGTAAAGCGGGTTATCCGGCTTGCCGTCATTCATCTGTCCCCAGAACTCAATATACCCTCCGGTGCCCAATGCTCCGGTACCAACAGAAGTGTAAAGGGGCACTTCTTCCCCATTGTGCCATAACTGGAAATGTGCCGCATCCACTGATCCGAGGTTCACAGCCGCAAGCGTGGCTCCGGAGATGCGGTATATCCCGTTTGCTGCGACCTTGAATTTGTAATAGGTTTTGCTATAATCGATCCATTCATTATTGAATTGCTGCGCGCCGGCAATAAGTGAAAAGAACAGCAATCCTATAGTAAGCAGCTTTTTCATCAGTCTTTCACTTATTAGTTATTTTTTCTTTTTCTGCGAAAATCCATTTTGAGCGAGAACACGTGGGTAAACAATGGATTCGACTGGTTTGCGAGGTTAGTAAAGGCATAGTCCACCATAAACGACTGGATCCGGAAACCCACTCCCACACTCGGTTGAAAGATCCATACCTTTTTAAGATTCAGGGTGTCCCCGTCTGCCAGTCCTTTCTGGAAATTGTTCACCCCGCCCCGGATAAATACAATATCCTTGTAGTTGTATTCCAGTCCTACTTTCGGGTCGATGCTGACAGGATCCCCGCTTACCACGGTGTTCCTCCTGCCGTCAAACGTCACATCAAAATTTGCTTCGGCCAGCAATCCCGATTTTTTACCGATCGGGAAAACACGGGCACCTCCCAGTATCAGCCGGGGGGAAGTGAGCTCTGTCGACTTCACCGGAATATCATTTTTTGCCAGGTACAGGGCCTCTTTTTCTTCTTCGGTGAAATTGAAGGCCCAGCTGTTGAAGGTGGTAGTAAGATCCCGGCCTACCACACCAAACCGCCATTTATCCTGAATGATCTGCACGCCGGCATCCAGACCGAATCCCCAGGCCTTGGCAAAGCTTCCCACACTGCGGTGAATGACCTTTGCGTTCACGCCTATGTTCACATTTTTCTTTTCTGTTTGCCGCAGGTTCTGCGAATAGGATAACAGAAATCCGTAATCAGCTGAAGAAAACGACTTAATATTATTGTAATTGATCGATCCGTCGGGCTCCACCAGAAAAAGGGTATTCATGATATCATCTACGGCAAAACGAAGGGCGGTAACACCCAGTGTCCGTTTGGGGCTGGTAGTGGGCAACGTTACGTTCAGGTAATCATATTTTCCGATACCGGCAAAATATTCTGCGTGCATCAGGTTCACCTGGATATCGTCCTGAACATTCACCAGTCCTGCAGGATTCCAGTATCCCGCGGTACCATCCTGCACACTGGCCACCTGGGCGCTTCCCATTCCCAATCCCCTGGCACCTGCGCCAATATTCAGAAATTCATTGGAATACTTCCGGAACTGGGCTTCTGAAGCAACAGCAACCAGCAATAACGGCAGTAAAAAGCATAGCTTGAATGCCTTCATTCTCTCAGATCAAGTTTTAGGTCCACAATTTTCCGGTAAGTGTAATTATCCGCAGCGAAAATAGGTATAAAGCGTTTACAAACATCGCTTTTTAGTCCAGTTTGATGATTTCTTCGCCCGGCAGTGTAAAACCCGGCATGAAGATTCATTCTTACCGGCAGATGGCGTACCTTTGCAGCCTTTAATAAAGGGATAGATTATGAACGTTATATCAGAACTGAAATGGAGGGGCATGATCCAGGATATCATACCAGGTACCGAAGAGCAGCTGAACCGGGAGATGACCACCGGGTATATCGGGTTCGACCCCACGGCCACCAGTCTGCATATCGGAAGCCTCGTACCTATTTTATTACTGGTACATCTTCAAAAAGCCGGTCACCGGCCGGTAGCCCTTGTTGGGGGAGCCACGGGCATGATCGGTGATCCCAGCGGAAAAAGCGAGGAGCGGAACCTGCTGAATGAAGCCACCCTGGCAGCAAATATTGCGGGTATAAAAAACCAGCTGGAAAAATACCTGGACTTCTCTCCTTCCCATCCCAATGCCGCCATTATGGTAAACAACTACGACTGGTTCAAAGGCATCAGCTTCCTGGAGTTTCTGCGGGATGCGGGCAAGCACATTACGGTTAACTATATGATGGCGAAGGACAGTGTAAAGAAACGCTTTGAAGGCGAAGTAGGTATCAGCTATACCGAGTTCGCCTACCAGCTGATGCAGGGCTATGATTTTTATCATTTATATACCACACAGGGCGTAAAGCTGCAGATGGGCGGCAGCGACCAGTGGGGCAATATCACTACCGGAACAGAATTTATCCGCCGTAAGGCCGGCCAGGAGGCTTTTGCCTTTACCTGCCCACTTATCCGTAAAGCTGACGGTACCAAGTTCGGAAAGACCGAAAAAGGCAATGTATGGCTGGATCCCGAAAAAACATCTCCCTACCAGTTCTACCAGTTCTGGCTCAATACCAGCGATGAGGATGCGGTTTCCTGGATAAAAATATTCACCTTCCTGGATCAGCCGACTATCGAAGAACTAAACCGTTTGCACGGGCAAAACCCGGCGGAGCGGTTACTTCAGAAAACCCTGGCAAAGGAGATCACCATTTTTGTACATGGTGCGGAGGAATATGAAAAAGCGGTCATTACTACCGAAAAATTATTTGCCAACCAGAGCCGGCCAGCGGCAGAAATGAGCATTGAAGACCTGGAAGGACTTGAAGGTGTTGTAAAAGCGGTTATCGCTAAAGCGGTACTGGAACAGGGCGTTGACGTCGTATCACTGCTGGCGGATACCAAAATAGCGCCCAGCAAAGGTGAAGCCCGGAAACTGGTCCAGGGCGGAGGCATCAGCATCAACCGTGAGAAGGTGACCGATCTTCAACTGAAAGTTACCGGCCTGCATCTGTTACACGACCGGTATATCCTGCTGCAAAAAGGGAAAAAGAATTATTACCTGGTAGAAGTACAGTAGTGCACCCCCAGGTTTTTCAGGACGAACTCATCAATCTTGTCCTATTCCTTTACGGCCTTTGCGGTTAAATTATAAACCGCAAAGAACGGAAAGGGACGCAAGGTTTTTTTGTACGGTCTGTTATGTTCCCCTACCCTTTGCGGCCTTCGCAATCTTTGCGGTTAAAAAACAGCTTAATTACTTCAATGTCTTGATCACCTTCCACATCGCATCAGCTACAAGCTGATTGCCTTTTGCATTGAGGTGTACACGGTCAACCGTGAGGATGCCTTTTTCGTTATTCTCAGGGTTATTCTGCTGCAGGTAATCCAGGAATATTTTGCGAAGATCCACCAGGGGCACTTCATTTTTGGCCGCATACTCCCGGATCCATTTAGCATACTGGTTCAGATCCCCATCCTGTTGATTGGAGAAATCATTCCGTTCGCCAATTACCGAAGGCGTGCATACCACCGGCTGAATGCCCTGTTTCTTCAATGTGGAAATGATAGCATCGTAAAATTTACCAAACTTATCAAAATCGGTTCCCGTTCCCGAGGATGTTTTGTGCCACACATCATTGATACCTACATATACCAGGACTATATCCGGCTTTTGGTCCAGCACATCGGGCTGAAACCGCAGGAAAAGGTCATACACCTTGTTTCCCCCGATCCCTTTTCCCACAAATTCAAACTGGTCCGCCAGGTGCTCAACCTTGCTCATACTATCGATCCGCGTGATATACCCGCCTGGCGCCGCACCCTGCTGGGTAATGGAATCACCAAAAAAGATCACCTTCTTTTTCTTAACCGGCTGGAACGCGAGCAACAATAATAACACAGGCAGCAGCACTGCTGTTTTTTTCACCATCATTTTCATTATATTTTATACTATTAATAAAAGCATACAGCGTTAGAGGGCAAGCGGCAAAAGTAAAAGAAGGCATTGCACACGTCATCGTTTCACACATCGTCTTTTGTCATCTGGGACCTCGTTTAAAAAACCGGGCATAAAATTACTGACATTCGGTCAAGTTCAGTGATTCGAACCGGATAATTTTAGAAGGGTATCTTTTGGCATAGGCAAACAGCATATTCGTAATGGTACTGTTTTCTTTATAAGGTGTTATAGATTCACGGAGTTGATCCGGCTGCTCGATCGGTATCGTATCTGAAATAAATCCCATACCGTAAAAGCTTCCCTTCCATACGAGGATGCAGGACCGTTCATCCTGGTGAATGCCGCTGTCTACAATTGCAAAGGAGGGCTGTTCGTTCAGGTGCCTGATGGCTTCCAGCACCCGCCCGTTATAATCTTCGGGCCTTTCTTCTTTTTCGCAGGCGCCCCTGCATTGCTGCCGGTGCAATGCTTCATCATACAAAGGGGCCTCAATAAAACACAGCCGCGGACATAAAGCATAATCGTGCACCAGCTGCCGGAGCGAAGCCCTGGCGTTCTCGATCTGATGGTAAGAGCTGAGCAGGGTCCTGCCCCGGGTCATCCGGTCTACACAAAGCCGCAGATACCCGTTCTGGTCTTCATAAGAAATAATCCCATACAATTCTTCCCTTCGTTTCTGCGAAGCGTTGAACCGTGGCCAGAGCCGCCTGATTTCGGTCGATTCTTTTACTGCCGCCATCAGCTCGGTACCACATTCTTCAAAACTGATGCGGTACACGTGGCGCATAAAATTCTGCTTTTGCCGGCTGGTGGAGTTATTGCTGAAATGGCTGCTTACCCGGTAACGGATGTTCTTTGCCTTGCCCACATATACGATCTTTCCCTTATCATCATGAAAATAATAAACCCCGGGGGTATAGGGCAGCTGGTCAAAGTCGGACTTGGGTACATTGGGGGGCAATACCTGCTCCTTGGATGTTTTTCGAAGGCTTTTGACGATATGGCCTTCGGTATCTTTTTGCAGCAGGAGCTGGAACAACGCAACGGTGGCATCCATATCTCCGCCGGCCCGGTGTTTATTGTAATGCCGTATTCCAAGTGCTTCACAAAGACGGCCCAGACCATAAGAGGCGTGTCCCGGCAGCAATTTACGGCTCAGCCGAACGGTACAGAGTTTGTTGCTGACCAATTCATACCCGCATGCAGCCAGCTGGCTTTTTACAAATGAATAATCGAAATTGACACTGTGTGCTACAAAAATCCTGTCGTGCAGCAGTTCATACACCTGTGCTGCGATCCCTTCAAATAAAGGCGCATCTTCCACCATTTCATTACTGATACCCGTGAGCGCCTGTATATACCCGGGGATGCTGTGTACCGGGTTTACCAGGCTTTCAAAGCGTTCCAGAACCGTACCTTCCGCATCCAGCACCTGGATGGAAATCTCCGTTATGCCGCTGGCTGCCGCATAAGAACCGGTTGTTTCAATATCAACAATTGCATATTGCATTCCTGTAAAAGGCTAATTTCGCAAAAAAATCAAATTTGAACGAGGAAAAATTTATCATGTTCCGCAACCGGCTGACCAAGGTTTACCGGCATCTTTCCAAACAGGCTCAAAAACAGGGGGTTAGTTGTTACCGTATCTACGATCATGATCTGCCGGAGTTTCCGGTTTGCATTGAACGGTATGAAAATTATATCTATATCGCGGAATACAAACGGCGGCACGGCATGGAGGAACACCAGCACCAGCAATGGATGACACAAACTATAACGGTTGTTGCAACAGTAACGGGTATCCCCGAAACGAACATCCATACCAAGCTCCGCCAGCGGAAGGCCGGCCGCCAGGGTCAGTACCAAAAGACCGACCAAACCCGTAATGAGATCACCGTGCAGGAGAACGGTTTAAAATTTATTGTAAACCTCGAAGACTACCTGGATACAGGACTTTTCCTGGACCACCGCATCACACGTAAGCTGGTGCAGGAGCAGAGCGATCGGCAGCGGGTATTGAACCTTTTTGCCTATACCGGGTCGTTTTCTGTTTATGCAGCAGCAGGTGGGGCGGCGCTGATCACTACTGTGGACCTTTCAGGCACCTATACCCGGTGGGCGGAACGGAACATGCAGTTGAATGACTTTACACGGCGGGGATACACTTTTGTGCAGGCAGATGCACTACAATTTATCAGGCAGGCGGCCACCGGATCTTATGATATCATCGTGCTGGATCCGCCTACCTTCAGCAACAGCAAAAAAACTGATACCGTTTTAGACATTCAGCGCGACCATGTTTTGCTGATCAATGAATGCCTGCGGTTGCTAAGTCCGGGAGGCACATTGTATTTCAGTACCAATGCCCGGAAATTTGTTCTGGATGCCGGTAAATTGCAAACGGACAAGATAAAGGACATCACCAAAACCACGACTCCATTTGATTTTGAGGGAAAATTGTTCCGATGGTGTTATAAGATAGAGAAGTAAACGCTCCGCAATCAGATATCAGATCTCAGAATTCAGAATTGAGAATTGAGCAGGTCTTTTCACCATTCATCGCTCACCGGCAAACGGATCACTTCCCGTATTGTTTCTGTAACAGATAGAGATAGGGCTCCAGGTGATGATGGGCAAATTTGTCTTTTCCGTCCGTGCCGTACTTTTTATAATACTCCGCGTCAGGCAGCAGGACAACCGGTGTACCTGCCCGCATATAACTCATGGAGGGCATATACTGCGGTTCTTTTAACCCCGGCAGTACTTTTTTTATCGCCAGTTTATACAATTTATGTCCCAGGATATTGGTATAAGAGCGCTGCGCCTTTCTTGTTTTGCGATTCAACTTTCCATAATAAAGATTGCCCACCAGGCGCAGGAAGAATTTCTGCTTTTTCAGGTCATCCGGAATGTGTATGATCGGGTTCAACCGGTTCATGTCCGAAACCCGCTGAATGCTGTAGGGCGTTTCGGGCACCCAGTCCGCCGCGTTCACCACAGAATAGGCCCAGCCACCTTTGTTGATAAAATCAAAATCATAGGCATACTGCATATTGCCCGGCTTGGGTGCTGCGCTGGTGTAGGTCTTGAAGCGGATGTCCTGTGGCAGCGCACCGGCCTGTCGCTGGTAATAAAGATAAGAGCTCACCAGGTAGCTCAGCACGCCCCCCTGGCTGTGCCCGAAAATAAAAAAATCGCGCACTCCTTTCTGATACAGCTCCTTTATATGGGGCACCATATCCCGCACCAGGTAGGCCATTCCGATGGTCCAGCCGGCGTGTACATAGGCCTCGTTGCTTTCTGCCAGCTTATAATCAAATTTTGTTGTGGCATCCAGCTGCAGGGAACCGGTGGCCGGAATCATCGGACAATAATAATTCTCCAGCCAGCTGGCCTTATCTCCCACCGTTCCCCGGATCACGATCACGGCCTGGTTGTAGGCGTTGGTATACAGCCACCAGAGGTTTTTCATACCCATCTCCGGCGATTTGTAAACCAGTTTATAAGGGTCCTGTTCTTTTTCCCGCCGGGCCTTATCCGGGATGCTGCTTTCAAAATGCATCATGGAAAGAAATGCCGTATATTCTTTTCCGTCAAATACCGGCTGAAATTCCTGTGCGGAAATGGCCTGTACCATTACCAGGGCCAATACAAAAAGTCTTATACGTAACTGCATATCATTCCTTTTGATTCAGAACAAAATTAGCCGATCGTAAAATAAAACGGGGTACCGGCACCGCCCTTCCCGGAATTATTGATCCGGGTTATCGGCAACCGGATCACAGTTATATAAAAAAATCCCGGCACCAGGCCGGGATCGTTTATACAATCACCTGCTAAAGGGTTTTCAGCACGTCATTCATATTCCGCACGGCGTCCGCGCTTTTATTAAAGGCAGCCTGCTCTTCTTCCGACAATTTGAAATCGATGATCCGCTCCCATCCGCTACGGCCGATGATCACCGGCACTACCAGCGAAATATCTTTTTGTCCGTATTCCCCTTCCAGGGCCACACCACAGGAGATCAGTTTCTTTTCATCCCGCAGGATGCTTTCCACCATAGCGGCCGTTCCTGCACCGGGGGCATACCAGGCGGATGTTCCGATCAGTTTTGTAAGTGTGGCACCACCCACCATTGTATCTGCCACGATCTTATCCTGCTGCTCCTTTGTTAAAAAATTCGTCACCGGTGTGCTGTTCCAGGTGGCGTGACGGATCAGCGGGATCATGGTTGTATCACCGTGCCCGCCGATCACCACGGCATTCAGATCTGCCGGTGAGCAGCCCAGCTCCTGACTGAGGTAATACCGGAAACGCGCCGAATCCAGTGCTCCGCCCATTCCCAGGATCCGGTTCTTGGGAAGCCCGGAGGTTTGAAGGGTCAGGTAGTTCATGGTATCCATCGGATTGGACACCACAATAATGATGGTATCGGGAGAGTATTTTAAAATATTTTCGGTAACACTTTTGACAATTCCGGCATTCACGCCAATCAGCTCTTCGCGTGTCATACCGGGCTTGCGCGGAAGTCCGGAAGTGATCACCACCACATCGGAATGTTCGGTAGCCGCATAATCATTGGTAACGCCCTTGATCTTGGTATCAAATCCCAGCAATGCTGCGGTCTGCATCATATCGATGGATTTGCCCTCGGCCACTCCTTCTTTGATATCCAACAGCACCAGTTCGGACGCTAACTCTTTTCTGGCAATATTGTCAGCACAGGTAGCTCCAACTGCTCCGGCACCTACTACAGTAACTTTCATATAATCGTTTTAAAGATGAATTGAATAGAAACAAATTTAACCTATTAAGTTTCAATAAACCAACGCCCGTTTAAAATCCGTTCTTAAAATAAAAAAATCCAAAAAAATATATCAAAACTCATTGTTACAAAAAACCAATTCCTTATTTTTGCAATCCCAAAATCAAACAGGGTGTGATTGACCCATGGTGTAACGGTAGCACTACTGATTTTGGTTCAGTCAGTTAAGGTTCGAATCCTTATGGGTCAACAAAAAAGAAGCGCTGGATCAGCGCTTCTTTTTTTATGCGTATGCGGCATTTCGAAGGCCTATAACATATAGCTACATATACAAAGCATTAATTATCTTTGAAAGTTCAAAATCACATATGCTAAAAATAGGGATTGTTGGCGTAGGCCATTTGGGGAAATTTCATCTGAATAACTGGCTGGAGATCGAAGGCGTTGAAGTGGTCGGCTTCTACGATCCGAATGAAGATACCGCCAGAGAGGTTATTGAAAAATATAACATCAAACGCTTTTTTGATGCAGACGCTTTTTTAGCGCTTTGCGATGCCATTGATATTGTAACACCTACCACCTTCCATTACCAGTGGTGTGAAAAAGCCATTAAACTGGGCCGCCATGTATTTGTAGAAAAACCGTTTGCGGATACCATGGATGAAGCGCGGGAACTGGTGAAACTGGCCAAGGAGTCCAATATCAAACTGCAGGTGGGTCATGTGGAGCGGTTCAATCCTGCTTTTCTTGCATTAAAGGAAGTAACCTTAAAACCCATGTTCATAGAGGTACACCGGCTGGCACAGTTCAACCCGCGTGGTACAGAGGTGAGCGTGATCCTCGACCTGATGATCCATGATATCGACATCATCCTCAGTATCGTAAAAAGCGATGTAAAACGGATCTCTGCAAGTGGTGTGGCCGTACTTACCGAAACGCCTGACATTGCAAACGTGCGGATCGAATTTGACAACGGTTGTGTCGCCAACCTGACTTCCAGCCGGATCTCCATGAAAAAGATGCGCAAAATGCGGCTGTTCCAGAAAGATGCTTATATAGGCATTGACTTCCTCAATAAAAAGACCGAGATCATTAAACTGAAGGAAGCAACCGATGCCAATGTTTTTGCATTTGATATCGACACACCCGGCGGTGGCAAAAAGACCATCGCCATGGCCAACCCCGCGGTACCGGAAGTGAATGCCATTAAAAAAGAGCTGGAGGAATTCCGCGATGCCATCCTGAACAATACTCAAACGGTAGTATCGGAAATAGACGGACTGAAAGCCATGGATGTCGCACACCAGATACTGGAAAAAATCGGCAATAATACAATCAAAAATTAGTGGGAGATTCTAAACGCATTTCTTCTTCCTGGTACCTGCTGGCGGATTATACAGGGGCGACACTCTCCTGGCTGATCTTCATCAGTCTGCTGCGCAGGGGACCCGAGAACCTGGGTGCGCAGGACTGGATCGTTACCCTGTTTATCGTTCCTGTACTCTGGCTGATGTTGTTCACCCTGGCCGGCAGCTACCGGAACCTCTATGAAAAATCAAGGACCGAAGAATTCTTGGTCACCCTGCTCTGCTCCCTTATCGGAAGCGCCGCACTTATATTTATTTTTCCCGAATTAAAGTATCACCTGTATATCGGTATCATCCACCTGCTGTTCCGCCTGGTCGTGCTGCATTGCGGCATCACTTTTTTTTTCCGCTGGCTGATCCTCCGGGTTGTAAAACGCCAGATAAAGGACCGGACGGTTATTTTTAATACCCTCCTTATCAGCGATGGTTCCGCAGTAAATGATGTGCTGACCACCACCGGAAAAGGGCTGTCGGACACCGCTTTTCATTATGCAGGTTATATAGAGCTTGCTCCTCCCGCCAACGTTCAGGATGTGGAGTTGCCCCGGCTGGGCTCGCTTACAGAGCTCGAAACCGTCATCCGGCAGCATTCGATAAAAATGGTGGTCATTAACAATGCCCAGACCTTTTCCCTGCCTGTGGAGGACCTGCTGGCCCGGCTCAGTGAAAAAGATGTGGCGATCAACCTGATCCCAAAAACGCTTGACATCCTTTCCGGCTCGGTTAAAGCAGGCAATGTAATGGGTGGCGGGCTTGTAAATATTCCCAATACCCTGCTCAGCAACTGGCAATCGAATATAAAACGGGTACTGGATGTGGGCTGTGCAGCAGGCGGTTTATTGTTCTTATCCCCGCTCTACCTGTTTGTGGCCCTGCGTGTACGTTTCAGCAGCCCGGGACCTGTCATTTTTAAACAGGAACGGATCGGCTATAAAGGCCGGCCGTTTACGCTTTATAAATTCCGGTCGATGTATACCGGCGCGGAAACCGGTGTACCGTTGCTGTCGTCCAGGAATGATCCCCGGATCACCAGGTGGGGAAAGGTCATGCGCAAATGGCGTCTGGATGAACTGCCGCAGCTATGGAATATCCTGAAAGGCGATATGAGCCTTGTCGGCCCCCGGCCGGAACGGGCCTATTTTATCGACCAGATCGTTCAGCATTTTCCCACCTATAAATATGTACTAAAGGCGCGGCCCGGTCTTACCAGTTGGGGAATGGTACAGTTTGGCTATGCCGAAAACCTTGAAGAGATGATCGAACGCAACCAGTTTGACCTGATGTACATCGAAAACATTTCGCTCCTGTTGGACCTTAAAATTTTATTGCATACTTTTCGGATCATTCTTCAGGGCAAAGGAAAATAAACATTTTGAACACGCTTTCCACTATCCGGTTCTTTAAACGGGCGGAGATCGATACGACCCGCTGGGACGCTTTTATAAAAAACAGTGCACAGTACCGCATCTATGCCCTCAGCAACTGGCTGGATCATCTTTCGCCCGGCTGGAGCGCCCTGATCAACGCCGACTATTCGGTAGTAATGCCCCTGCCTGTTAAAAAAAAATATGGCATCTCCTACCTCGCTCAGCCCCGGTTCACCCAACAATTGGGACTGTACTCGGCCCGGCCGCTTTCTCCTGCTGTTGCGGAGGATTTCCTTTATCATGCGGCACATCTTTTTTCATTTGCCGAGATATTCCTGAATACCGGCACCGGCTCAGATGCGCCCGCTGAAAAGGATAATTATATCCTGCCGCTCAACAACCCCTACCCGGAGATCCGGAGCCGTTACTCACGAAGTCTTACTGACAACAGCCTCCGTCCGGCTTCCAAAAATCAACTTAAATATATCCAGCAAACAGACACGGCAGCTGCCATTGACCAGTACCGGCAACTTTACCAGCAACGGATGGGACTGGAAGATGCCGCTTATCATCAACTGGAAGTGCTTGCCGCCGCCATGAAAAAAACAGGAAATTGTTTTACCCGGCAGGTAATCATAACGGAAGGAAGACCTGTTGCCACCAGTCTTTTTTTTATCGACCGGCAGCGGATCTACAATCTTTGTTCCGCCACACCACCTGAAGGAAGAAAGCTGAATGCCAACTATTTCTTATATGACCAGCTCATCCGCGAATTTGCCGGCTCGGGTCTTATCCTTGATTTTGAAGGGAGTACGATCCCCGGGATCGCAGCGTTCTATAAAAAATTCGGCGCTCATCCTGAGCCCTATTATTTTGTAAAGTGGAACCGACTTAAATGGCCTCTCAAAATTTTTAAAAAATAATTTTGAGAGGTTGTCCAATTTCATACACCCCGGTTGTTATGGAGGTATAAAACATTTAATAACCGGTTCCGCGCAGCGGGACAAAAAAATGAAACAATGGAACAAAGAATTAAATTCACTGAAGCAGGAAAAGATGCATTGACAGCCTTGTACCCCGTAGGAAAGTACCTGAAACAAACCACTCTCGATCAGCAGTTGCTGCACCTGATCTACTACCGTGTATCACAGATCAACGGCTGTGCCTTTTGTCTGGATATGCACTCAAAAGATCTCCGGGCTGCGGGTGAAACCGAACAGCGTCTGTATGTAATGGATGCCTGGAGGGAAGCCCCTTTTTACAGCGACAAAGAAAGGGCGGCGCTGGCCTGGGCCGAAGCACTGACCAAGCTGAGCAGCACGTTGGTACCAGACGATATTTATGATAAGGCAAAAGAACATTTTTCCGAAAAGGAGTTGGTGGACCTGACCCTGGCCGTGACAACGATTAATACCTACAATCGTTTTAACATTGCCTTTGGTGCACCTGTGGGTACTTACAAAGTGGGTCAGTTTGCTTAAACAATACATAAAAATTAAAAACCACATTTATGAAAGATTTTTTATTTCTGTTCCGTGCAGATTATGTTGAATATGCCAAGCGCTCCCCACAGGAACTGCAATCGATGACAAAGAAATGGATGGACTGGATCGGCGGGATTGCCGCACAAAACAAGCTGGCCGACCGGGGCAACCGCCTGGAGAGCGGAGGAAAAGTGATCCGGCCCGGCAGCGTAATAACCGACGGCCCTTTTTGTGAAATAAAAGAAAGTCTGGGAGGTTATATCGTGATAAAGACCGCCTCCCTTGATGAAGCAGCCGAAATTGCCAAGGGATGCCCGGTTTATGAGATCGGCGGTTCTGTGGAAGTACGTGAAATCAGTGTAATGTAACTCATGGAACAGGCCTACCTCCTCCCCCATTTATTCCGTACAGAGTACAGCAAGATCATTGCTGTACTCTGTAATCATTTTGGAATTGATTATATCGAAGTGGCGGAAGACATTGTAAGCGACACCTTTCTAACCGCTACAGAACTTTGGGGCATAAAGGGAGTTCCTGAAAATCCCGTGGCCTGGCTTTATACGGTGGCTAAAAACAAGACACGCAATTATCTGAAACGTCATAACCTTTTTGAAAAAAAGATTACCGAAGATCTGAAAAAGCAACCGGCGGATTTCGAAACGGATATCGATCTGTCTAACTCCGCTATTGCCGATAGCCAGCTTGCCATGATCTTTACGGTCTGTCATCCGGCTGTTTCAAAAGAAGCACAGATTGCCCTTGCCTTAAATCTCCTTTGCGGTTTTGGTGTGCAGGAGATCGGCGATGCTTTTCTGACCAATAAGGAAACGATTTACAAACGCCTCAAACGCGCTAAAGAAAAGCTCCGGGAAGAAAACATCCCGATTGCGCCACCTTCTGTTCTAATGGTGGAAGACCGTCAGGAAGCCGTGCTGACCACGCTGTACCTTTTGTTCAATGAAGGGTATTACTCCGTTTCAGGGCACCATCCCCTCAAGAAAGACTGTTGCATGGAAGCCATGCGCCTCACATTACTATTGCTTGAGAACACGCTCACCAACACTCCGGCCACCAATGCAATCATGGCACTTATGTGCTTTCATGCCTCCCGTTTTGACGCAAGAACGAACAGCAATGGGGAAATCATTCTTTATGAAGACCAGGATACCCGGCTCTGGAACAAGGAGCTGATCGAAAAAGGACTTTATTATATGAACAATTCGGCCAGCGGAAACCAGATCAGCAAATTCCATCTGGAGGCCGGCATAGCCTACTGGCATACACATTCCGAAGACACCAAAGAAAAATGGGAGGCGATTCTTCAGCTGTATAATAAGCTCCTGATGCTGGAATACACGCCTGTAGCTGCGCTGAACCGTACCTACGCGCTGGCCAAAGCCAACAGCGTTGAAGAAGCCATCACCGAAGCCGAAAAGCTGAACCTCACCGACAATCATTTTTATTTTGTATTGCTGGGTAAACTTTATGAGCACACTGATCCCACCAAAGCGCGGACACTTTTACAAACGGCCAAAGACCTGGCCCGGTCGGAAAACGACCGGCAGCTGATCCAGAAAAAAATAAGCGAACTGAAAGAGATATCCTAACTTAGTCCGCAGATCCGATCGCGGCAATTTTCCGTAGGATAGCGTACGGTGAAATGCTGTTGCTGAAGGTGCGGATGTACTTTCTGCATTGCCGGAACGGATCAATAAACATAAAAAGATGAAAGCAATCGTCCTTGAACAATTCGGAAGTATCGATAACCTGCAATTTAAAGAGTTACCGGTGCCCCAGCCGCAGGCCGGCGAGCTTCTCATAAAAGTGGTATTCGCTGCTGTAAACCCCTATGACCGGAAGGTAGTGGAAGTATTTGGGAAAGAGGCGGGCGTTCAGCTACCCGTGGTACTGGGCTCCGAGCTTTCGGGCATTGTTGAAGCTACCGGCGAAGGGGTTACCGGCTTTAAGCCCGGTGACGCGGTATGCGGCAACCTTGGAACATTTGGCGGCTGTTATGCCGAATATGCTGTGGTAAAACAAACCGATGTGGTAGTAAAGCCAGCGGCTGTTTCCTTTGAAACCGCGGCCGCTGCTCCGGTGGCAGCGCTAACCGCTTCAAAGGCCATCCTTGATGAAGGTGGATTAAAAGCAGGGGAAAAAATTGTCATTCACGGCGCGTCCGGTGGTATCGGTGCTATGGCAGTGCAGCTGGCAAAAGCGGCAGGAGCCCATGTTACTGCTACCGCTTCCGGAAAAAACGAAGCGCGCATCAAAGCGTTGGGGGCCGACGTTTTTATTGATTACACCACGCAGGATTTTACAACATTGATCAAAGATGCCGACCTGGTACTGGACACCGTTGGTGGCAAAACCCAGGAAGACTCATTTATCATACTCAAAAAAGGAGGCCGGCTGATCAGCCTCGTGCAACCACCTTCAAAAGAAAAAGCCGCTCAGTATGAAGTACAGGCAAAAATGATTTTCGGGGGACCCAATGCCGGACGCCTGGAAAAAGTGATGCAACAGCTTGCGGAAGGCCGGCTGAAAGTAACCGTAGAAAAAGTATATGTGCTATCCGATGCAAAGGAAGCCCTTCTTGCTATGAAAAACGGGCACCGCACCGGGAAACTGTTGCTGAACCCCTGACACCTTTCCTGTACCCACTTCTACCGGCAGAGCTGAAAGTGTTGAAAATGCGGCACAGCACCCGGGTAACGTGTACATTGGGGATTATGGTGTTTTATAATAATCGTTTGAAAAATTACAAAAAAGCGTATGAGTTTATTGATAAAAAGGACCGGCTTCTTTTTGCTGTTGTTCACTTATTGCAGTGCCGCCGCCCAGACCACGACTTCCGTAAGATCAGCGCAGGAGGCGGCGGATAGTCTTTTCCGGCTTAAAAAATATGCCGAAGCCGCTGCCGGTTATACAACCGCGATTGATCTTGCAGATTTTAAAATAAAAAAAGCCGACCTGTATTACAACCTGGCCAATGCGCTGGCGCTTTCCGGAAATGCAGACAGTGCCTTCAATGCACTCAAGCAGGCGGTTGGTCTGGGATACAACGACAAGGACCATATAGAGAACGACAAAGACCTCCTCGCACTTCATCAACAACCGGAATGGAACCACCTGTTGGCCGGTATTCCAAAAGCCAGACCATTGAACGACGACCCGGAAAAAACAATGTTCAGGACCGATGACATCCATCGTTTCTGGAGGGCGTATGACGCTGCCAGCCATGATACTGCAAATTATACCCGGATATTTCAGCAGCTTTATTTCGATAGTGCCAGTTCAGGAATGGAAGATTATATGGCCTATAAAGTGAACAGCATCGATGACTTCATCACGCATATCCGCTCCGCACCGGCATTTTATCATTCCATAAGGGCCGCCACCTTCAAATCGGATGCCTTCAAACAGGATTTCCTGGCTTCGTTTAAAAAACTGAAAGCGCTTTACCCCGAAGCAAAATTCCCGGATGTTTATTTTGTCATCGGTGCTTTTACCTCGGCAGGTACGGTTACCAGGAATGGTCTCCTGATCGGTATCAACCAGATCTGCAAAACAGACAGCACCCGCACGGAGGAACTGAGCGACCGCTTAAAGACCCGGATGAACAAGATCAGCTACCTGCCCAACATCATTGCGCATGAAGCCATTCATTTTCAGCAGGAAGGTATGAACAACAATGACACCACCACCCTGCGCTCGGTGATCGTTGAGGGTATGGCTGATTTTATAGGCGAACTGATCAGTGGTGATTCGGCCAACCCTGAAGTTTTCCGCTGGGCAAAAGGAAAAGAGAAAGCTATCTGGTCCCGGTTTGAAAAAGACATGTACCAAAGCCGGTACAGCAACTGGATCGCCAACTCCAAAACATCGTCGCCGGACAATCCGCCGGATCAGGGCTACTGGATCGGCTACCAGATCTGCAAATCATTTTATGAAAAGGCCGGCGACAAAAAGAAAGCAATTTATGACATGCTGCACATCCGCGACTACCGGCAGTTCCTGAAGCAGAGCGGCTGGGAGGAAAAACTGGCCGGTATGTAAATTTTAAATAACTTCATGTTGTACTAAACAATCGGCTGATCATGTCCGGTATCCAGTTATTGATCACACTTTGCGTATTTCCACTGATGTTATTTACGGGTATTTACCTGTACCGCCGCATCAATGCCTGGTTGCTGGCAGCAGAAACCTGGCTGGGGATCATCAGTCTGGGATTGCTGTTATTTCTCAGCATTGCCGCCACCCTGAGCGGAGGGTTGTTGTTAATGGCCTGGCTGTTCCAGATCCATCAGCAGTAGTCAGGTAAGTAATTGCGCGGCCACTGCCAGATCCACGGGATGTGTGATCTTGATATTGTTCTTCTCGCCTTCTACCAGCGATACTTTCATACCAAATGCCTCCACCACGGAAGCTTCATCGGTGAATTTCTCCTTCTGTCCGATAGAAAATGCGGGGATCAGTATTTTGCTGTGAAATACCTGCGGGGTCTGTACCAGCACGATCTTATCGCGCTCCAGCGCATCACTGCCGTCTTCAGTAAGCAACCGCACACTGTCGCTGGAAGGTACCACCGGTATGGCGCTGCCGGTTTCAACCGCCTGCTCATAACAGCGCCGGATCAATCCGGATGAGACCAGGCAGCGTACGGCGTCGTGTACAAAAATGATCGCTTCTTCGTCTATCAGTTGCAGCCCGTTTTTTACCGATTCAAAACGGGTGACACCACCAATGGTAAGACGTACCCGGTCCTTATCAAAATAGGCATCGATAATTTCCTGGCCCATATCCGTATAGGCCTCGGGCAATACCAGCACGATGTCCAGGTCCTCGTAGGTTTTTAAAAATGTATCGATCGTATAATACAACAGGGGTTTGTTCTTCAGCAATAAAAACTGTTTGGGTAGTTCCGTTCCCATTCGCACACCTGTTCCTCCTGCTACAATGACTGCTGTTTTTTTCATTCCTGTTCGTTGTTTCCTGTTATTAGCAATGAGCTGTCAGTAATCAGCTATTAGCCCTTTGAAATCATGCTACAAAGATGCCTGCTGGAGACCAAAGCTGATAGCATTTCATCTAATCATCCAGTTTCAGCACCGCCAGGAATGCTTCCTGCGGCACTTCCACATTACCGATCTGGCGCATCCGCTTTTTCCCTTCCTTTTGTTTTTCAAGAAGTTTGCGTTTACGGCTGATATCACCTCCGTAACATTTTGCCGTAACATCTTTCCGCATAGCGGAGATATTTTCCCGGGCCACGATCTTGGCACCGATCGCTGCCTGTATGGCGATCTGGAATTGCTGACGCGGCAGTAACTCCTTCAGCTTTTCACAGAGTTTTCTTCCGAAATCATGGGCCCGTCCGCGGTGGATCAGGGCGCTCAGTGCATCCACCTTTTCGTTATTCAGCAGGATATCCATTTTTACGATATCGCTGTCCCGGTATCCCAGCGGATGGTAGTCGAAAGACGCATAGCCCCGTGTCTGGGATTTCAGTTTATCATAAAAATCAAATACGATCTCCGTCAGCGGCATTTCAAAGATCAGCTCCACCCTTGAAGTGGTAAGATAACTCTGGTTGATGAGGATGCCGCGTTTGCCCAGGCACAGGGTCATGATATTACCGATGTAATCCGGTTTGGTAATGATCTGCGCCTTTATGAATGGCTCTTCGATCCGGTCGGTTTTTACCGGATCCGGGAATTCGGTAGGATTGTTTACAACGATCTTTTCTCCTTTAGTGGTATAAGCAATAAAACTTACGTTGGGTACCGTGGTAATCACGGTTTGCTTAAACTCCCGCTCCAGCCGTTCCTGGATAATCTCCATGTGCAGCATTCCCAGGAACCCGCAACGGAAGCCAAATCCCAATGCCTGCGAGGTCTCCAGCTCAAAGGTCAGTGAGGCATCATTCAGCTGCAGCTTCTCCATACAATCCCGCAGCTCCTCAAACTCATCCGTATTCACCGGATAAATACCGGCAAAGACCATCGGCTTTACTTCTTCAAACCCTTTAATCGCAACAGGGCTGGTATTGCTTGCCAGCGTGATGGTATCCCCTACTTTTACCTCTTTGGCATTCTTAATACCGGTAATGATATAACCCACATCGCCGGCACGCACTTCGTTGCGCTCGGTCATTTTCAGCTTCAGGATCCCGATCTCATCCGCCTCATATTCCTGCCCGGTACTTACAAATTTTACCTTATCGCCTTTTCTCAGTGCCCCGTTCAGGATCCGGTAATAAACAATAATACCGCGGAAGCTGTTGAACACACTGTCAAAGATCAGCGCCTGCAGTGGCGCTTCAGGATCACCTTTGGGAGCAGGTATCTTCTCCACGATCGCTTCCAGCACTTCATCAATACCCAGTCCGGTCCTTCCGCTGGCCAGCAGGATATCCTCCGGTTTACAGCCGATCAGGTCGATGATCTGGTCCCTCACCTCATCGATCATAGCCCCGTCCATATCGATCTTATTGATCACCGGGATGATCTCCAGGTCGTTGTCGATGGCCAGGTACAGGTTGCTGATGGTTTGCGCCTGGATCCCCTGGGTGGCATCCACCAGCAGCAGTGCGCCTTCGCAGGCGGCCAGTGCACGGCTCACCTCATAACTAAAGTCTACGTGACCGGGGGTGTCGATCAGGTTCAGCACATAATCCTCCCCTGCCTTAGACCGGTAATTGATCTGGATGGCGTGACTTTTAATAGTGATCCCTTTTTCCCGCTCCAGGTCCATATCGTCCAGCACCTGGTCCTTCATCTCCCGGTCGCTGATGGTATTGGTAGACTGTAACAGCCTGTCTGCCAGGGTACTTTTACCGTGATCAATATGCGCTATAATACAAAAATTCCGTATATTCTTCATGCTTATACCCTCATTTTCAGGGGCTGCAAAGGTACGCTTTTCAGGCGAATTCCGGCAGGGGATTTCGGAAGCCCGGCAGCAGGACGGCAGCGCGGCCGAATTCTGTTAAAATTATGCCCCGCCCCGGGTAAAATGCCAGATTTAAACAACAGATTTGAAATAAATTACCTAGTTTAGAAGGACTAAACGATTCGGATCTTTAAATTTATAAACCGCCATCATGAGTACAACAAATGTAAACAATGCTCCGCTGGACAGTCTTGACGAATGGGAAGATGATTTATTAAGAAGATACCCCGACCCTGAAGCCATTGCCGCCTCAAAAAGCACCGATGAATACCGCAATTATGAAGATCCCCAGCGGGCAACGGTAAAAGAATTCTACCGGCTGAACCATACTTTTCAGACCCATGATTTTGTGATGAAGAAACAGGCGGATTTTTTAAGGTTCAACCGGAAGGAAATGACGGTTTGGGATGCCTTTGACTTTCTGAACCAACTGGTGGATGATTCCGACCCGGATACCGACCTTGATCAGTTCCAGCACCTGTTACAGACCTCCGAGGCCATCCGCAGGGACGGGCATCCCGACTGGATGGTGCTTACAGGGCTTATGCACGATATGGGAAAAGTGCTCTGCCTTTTCGGCGAGCCCCAATGGGCCGTGGTAGGTGACACCTTCCCGGTGGGATGCGCCTATTCCGATAAGATCGTTTACCCCGAATTCTTTAAGGACAATCCCGACTACGACAATCCGAAATACCAGTCCAAGCTGGGTGTATATGAAGCCGGCTGCGGGCTCCGGAATGTGAACATGTCCTGGGGACATGATGAATATATTTACCAGATCATGAAAGATCATTTACCCGAAGAAGGATTGTACATGCTGCGCTACCATTCCTTCTATGCCTGGCACCGGGAAGGGGCTTATGAATACTTAACAGATGATCATGATAAAAAGATGCTGAAATGGGTAAAGATCTTTAATCCTTATGACCTTTATTCCAAAAACCCGGAGCCGCCAGTTTGGGAGAACTTACGCCCCTACTATGAAAATCTTGTAGACAGCTATCTTCCCCGGACCTTAAAATTCTGACACGACGGGATACCATCCGCTGCATAAACCAGCGGATTTTTTTAGGCCGTCAGACTTGTTCAACTCTTGGAAAAACGATTGTATGTCCATAAAAATAGGAGCGATTGTATGGGGCGTGAAAGATATTGCGCGCGCCGTTGATTTCTGGAGCAAAGCATTAAATTACCGTCTGAAAAGAGCCCCCGAAAGTGATTGGGCCATGCTCATTCCCAAAAGTGGAAACGGCGTGCAGCTATCGCTGAAACTTACCACATCACACAAACCCAAAAGACATCACCTGGATCTCTTTACCATCAATCAGGAGCAGGAAGTGGAACGCCTGCTGAAACTGGGTGCCCGGCGCATGACCGGCTGGCAGTATGAAGCCGATGCCGATTATGTGGTGCTGACCGACCCGGAGGGCAATTCCTTCTGCGTGGTTCAAACCTGATCTTACTACCCTTATCAAACCATTGACCCGATGCACAAACTACAGACCGCAGATTATATTGTTTTCTTTATCTATTTTCTTGTTGTTGCAGCCTACGGATATTATATCTACCGCCGTAAAAAATCGGAGACCATCAATTCAAAGGAATTCTTTCTTGCGGAAGGCTCCCTTACCTGGTGGGCCATTGGTGCTTCCCTTATCGCCTCCAATATTTCGGCGGAGCATTTCATCGGCATGAGCGGGTCGGGCTTTGCATTGGGACTGGCCATTTCCTCCTATGAATGGATGGCAGCCGCCACACTGATCATTGTTGCGGTCTTTATTATACCGGTATATCTAAAGAACAGGATCTTTACCATGCCGCAGTTTCTTTCGGTGCGTTACAACGATAAGGTGAGTACCATTATGGCCATTTTCTGGCTGCTGGTTTATGTATTTGTAAACCTTACCTCCATTATTTACCTGGGAGCACTGGCCATCTCCTCCATCAGCAACCTGAGCTTTGAAGCCTGTATCATCGGGCTCAGCCTGTTTTCTGTTATCGTTACCCTCGGCGGAATGAAAGTGATCGGCTACACCGATGTGATCCAGGTGATCGTATTGATCATCGGTGGCCTCATCACCACCTACCTGGCGCTTTCACTGCTGGCGGACCGGTTTGGTTTTAATGGCGATATCTGGAAAGGACTGGGAGTATTAAGAAAAGAGGTACCGGGCCATTTTCATATGATCTTTAAAAAAGATAACCCGCACTACCAGGAGCTGCCGGGGATGTCGGTGCTCATCGGCGGTATGCTGATCAATAACCTGGCCTATTGGGGATGCAACCAGTACATTGTGCAAAGAGCCCTCGGCGCCGACCTGAAAACGGCGCGCAAAGGCATCCTCTTTGCCGCATTTCTCAAATTACTTATACCGATCATTGCCGTGCTTCCGGGCATCACGATGTTTGTATTGCATAAGAACGGGATGTTCCAGGCTGAGATGACGGATGCTGCAGGCGCCGTAAAACCGGATCATGCGTATCCCACCCTGATGAACCTGCTGCCCGCAGGGTTGAAAGGGGTGGCTTTTGCTGCGCTTACAGCAGCCATTGTAGCCTCGCTCGCCGGAAAGGCCAACAGCATCTCCACCATTTTTTCCCTTGATATTTATAAAAAATTCGTCAATAAAGAAGCTTCCGAGCGCACACTCGTACGTGTGGGGCGATGGGCGGTGATCGGCGCCCTGCTGATGGCAGCCCTTGTAACCCCTGCCTTAAAATCGCTGGACCAGGCCTATCAGTTCATCCAGGAATACGTGGGATTTTTCTCACCGGGTGTGCTGGCCATCTTCCTGCTGGGCATGTTCTGGAAACGTACAACCGCAACCGCCGCACTGGCAGGGGCGCTGTTCACCATACCGTTTTCGGTGTTGCTGAAATTCCTTCCCGGCTGGACCAATGGCGGATTTCCGGACTATCCGTTCCTCGACCGGATGACGATCACCTTTTTCGGGGTGGCATTGCTGATGATCGGTATCAGCCTGGCAGCGGGAAAGGGTCCGGGAACTGCGCCTATCCAGGTAGACCGCCGGATGTTCCGGGTATCTCCCGGCTTTGTGATCGGCTCCGTGCTGATCTGCGGCATATTGGCGGCGCTTTACACCGTTTTCTGGTAATGGCTTGATCCCAAACAATTTAATGGTCTTTTTTGCAGGCTGCTGCGGCGGCGGCCGGAAATTTTTATAACCGGCTGTTGCGTTTCTGCCTGCCCCTGCGTTACCATTAACAGAACAACATTCGTATCTAAATTTTTTAAATAATGAAAAAGGTTTCCTTAGTAGGCTTTCTGTTTGTGGTCATTCTTTCACTGAGTTCCTGTTTAAAAGACCGTGACAACTATTATGACAGCCCCGAATTTCAGAACGCCGCAGCGGTGAGCATTGTGAATGCCGCGCCCCTGGGAATGCCACTGGACATCCAGTTCCAGGGTACCCAGCGCTGGCTCCTTAATGAATTTTACTATACTTACCGCACCAATTACACCCGGGTTTATTCCGGAGAGCGCAAACTATATGTGTTCAACAGAGGCGATGCAGACAGCCTGTTCTCTAAAAACATCACATTTGAAGCCAAAAAACGGTATTCGATCTTTATTGTGGACACCCTCCGGAAAATGGACGCCGTACTGGTACGCGA
Organism: Niabella beijingensis; assembly: GCF_020034665.1. Classification (NCBI taxonomy): domain Bacteria; kingdom Pseudomonadati; phylum Bacteroidota; class Chitinophagia; order Chitinophagales; family Chitinophagaceae; genus Niabella; species Niabella beijingensis. The sequence continues at coordinate 2,042,550 of NZ_JAIQDI010000002.1, forward strand.
CAGTGTGATGAAACCCCAGGGCGATTCGGTACTGCTCCGTTTTGCCAATATGAGTCCGGATGCCGGTGCCATTGATCTTTACCAGCAGGGCAATACCACCCCCGTAGCAAAGAATATCCGCTACAAGGGTACCAGCCCGTTCATCAGCTTTAAATCGGTGCGGGATGTAAAATTTGAAGCGCGGGCAGCAGGCACCTCCACTGTTCTGGCCACATCTGAAGTAAAAAATTTATATAGCGGAAATCAATATACTATTTGGACAACAGGTTTTAAATCAATGAACACTACCAACGGCAAACTCATTGTTGAAGCTATGGCGCATTATTATTATTAGTATATCCCATAATCATTCCATAAAAATCAGCCGCTGTAGTTAAAAACAGGTTGGCTGATTTTTGCTATATTTAAAAAGAGTAAAACATAAAGGAGATTTGGGAATACAGGACGCCGAGCTGGAACTGGTGCTGAAAAAATGTGAACAAGACTCAGTACCCCACAAAGAAGCGCTTTACAAAGGCTATTATGGCTTTATTAAAGGCGTGGTGCGGCGTTATGTAAATGATTATCACGTGATGGAAGAGCTCGTAAATGATTCCTTTGTGAAGATTTTCAATAACCTGAATACATTTAAAGCACCAGGGTATTCGCCGGATATCGGACAATCGTTCAAAGGCTGGGTCGCAAAGATCGCTTCAAGAACAGCCATTGATTTCCTGAGAAAAAAGAAAATGAATTTTTTACAGGAGGAACCATCCGAAAACCATTTTCCGGAACAACAACCTTCCGGAGTCTATACCAGCGAGGTAAAGGATATTATGTCGCTCCTGGACCAGCTGCCGGAAGTACAGAAAACCGTTTTTAATTTATACGAAATAGAAGGATTCAGTCATGAAGAAATATCCCGGTTGCTGCAGATCTCAGAGAACGTATGCCGGGTATATCTTTCGCGGGCCAAGAATAAATTAAAAGCGCTTTATATAAAACATTTTTAATAAAAAGTCATGGAAGAACAGGATGATTTTTTTAAACATATAAAAGAGGTATTGCACCATCACGAGGAGGGGTACCGGGAGGGCGCCTGGGAAGATTTTGCCGGGCAACACCTGAAACCCTCCCCTTCGAGGACCGCGCCCGTGGTTTCCATCTGGAAATGGGCCGCAGCAGCGGCCATCCTTACGGGGGTATGCTTTGCAGCTTTTTATTTTATCAACTTTAAAGCTGCACCGCCGGCCGGCAATGTGGTACAGGCACCTGTGTCACAACCCCAAAACACCCGGCCCTCAGATGACAGCAGTATAACACCACAGCAACAGCTGCCCGAAACGGCACCCGTTAAAGAATATTATTCCTCAACTGAAAAAAACGATCCGGACAATTATAATTTATCTGTAACAACACCTTCCGCCGGTAATACAATCGGAGCACCGGTTCTTTACCCGGCAACCGTTCCGGGTACTGCACCATTGATTCCTACCCCGGCACCTCCGGTGGCCGGCAAGCCTGCCGCGCCCAAACCGTCAGCGCCGGTTCATTTCTGGGAAAACCGGATCATTACTGAAGAGGCAACACAACCACCACGACAGGCAATGCCCGTCACCCGTGATCCCGTACTCGCCCGGAACAGCGAACAGAAAGAATCCGGCCGCTCAAAAAGATGGTCGCTGGGTCTGTTTCTTTCGCCCACATTCGGAGAAACCAACGTGAACATGGGGTACGGAGCTTCACTGGGCTATGCCATCAACGATAAGATCCGGATCAGTACGGGGATCGCTCACAACAAACTGACCGCCTCCCGCGACTTTGATGTGGCAGCCTCACCGCCTCCCGCTTCCCTGAACAGCCCTGTAGCAGATGGCCTGTTTGCAGCAAGAGGTCTGCTCAGTAACAGCAACACTACCTCCCAGCCCCAGCTGGAAGCCGTAAAAGGAGCCGTGAGCGGTTTCGACATCCCGGTGGATATCAGCTATAATATTTCAAAAAAACTCTATGCCAGTGCAGGGGTATCCGGCCTGGTGGTTATAAAGGACAATGCCCAGTACACCTATGTAACCAGCACCAACCAGCGGGTACAGGTAGAGAACAGCCAGGGTCTTCTTAAAGAAGACAAAAACATGCGGGTGGTGGAATATTCCACCAGTGATGCGGCCCCCGAAGCCTCCGGCAAGGAAAAAACACCGTTCCTCGGGTTTTATAATGTGTCGATGGGATACAAACAGCGGGTATCTTCGAAGAATAATGTGGCAATAGAGCCGTTCCTTAAGATCCCCATGAAAAGCGTATCCGATCAAAAACTCAATTATACAGGCGTGGGCATCCGGCTGAAGTTTGATTTTTAGGATCTTGTTGTTTAGTTATTATAAAAAATGCGGGGCCCTGGGCCCTGCATTTTTCTTTAAAGATTCCTATCTTTAGAAGCATCCATGAAATTACTGAACGCAGCACAGATACGGCAATGGGATGAGTATACCATCCGGCAGGAACCCGTGGTTTCATTAGAACTGATGGAACGTGCGGCAAATGCCTGCACGCGCTGGCTGGTAACAAATACGCTTGCCGACAGTTATTATATCTTTTGCGGAAAAGGTAACAATGGCGGCGACGGACTGGCGATTGCCCGGTTATTGTACAACGCCGGAAGATCTGTGAACGTATTCATATTGGAAACGGCGGCAAAGGGATCGGACGACTACCGCTCCAATTTCAATATCCTTCAGCATCTGTCTGCCATACCGGTTTACCGCCTCCGCTCGGAAACCGATTTCCCCCTGGTACCGGAGGGCTGTATTATTATTGATGCGCTTTTCGGAACCGGGCTCAACCGGCCGCTGAACGGACTGGCAGCCCGGCTGGTGACCTATTTGAATGAACGCACGGCACCGATTGTGGCTGTTGATATTCCCAGCGGATTGTTTTGTGATCAGTCTTCCCGCAACAATACGGTTATCAGGGCCCGGCACACGCTTACCTTCCAGGTACTCAAACTGGCGTTCCTGCTGGCAGAAAACGAACCCGCTTTCGGACAAGTACAGCTGATGGATATCAACCTGCACCCTTCTTTTCCGGAGCTGGTCGATACGCCCTATTATATCATCAATCAACCTGTGGCCCGGCGTCTCTATCGCCCGCGCAGCGCCTTTGCCCACAAGGGAACATTCGGACATGCGCTGATTGTAGCAGGCAGCTATGGAAAAACCGGAGCCGCTGTGCTGAGTACACGGGCCTGCCTGAAAACAGGAGCCGGACTGGTAAGTGCGCATGTACCCGGGGAAAGTGTTTTGGTTATGCAGACAGCCGCGCCCGAAGCCATGGTCTTCCCCGATCCCGACCCTTCGGTTGTTTCGGCCATCAGTTACGAACCGGATAAATTTTCTGCAACCGGTATTGGTCCGGGCATTGGCACGGAGCCGAAAACAAAATCCCTGCTGCGGGAGCTTTTCGAGCAGGGCACGCACCCCATGGTATTAGATGCCGATGCATTGAATATTCTTTCTGAAGACGGGAATCTTCTGAATCTTATTCCATCGGAAAGCATCCTGACACCGCATCCCAAAGAATTCAGCCGGCTGTTCGGGAATTTTGAAGATGATTTTAAAAAAATAGAGGTAGCTTGCTCTAAATCCATGGAATTGAATGTTGTAATAATTTTAAAAGGGCATCATACATTGGTAGCACTGCCGGATGGCACCGGTTATTTCAATATTACGGGAAATGCCGGTATGGCCAAGGGCGGCAGCGGCGATGTGCTTACAGGAATCCTTACCGGATTGCTGGCCCAGGGCTATACATCGAAAGATGCGGCGCTTATGGGCGTGTTCCTTCACGGGCTGGCCGGAGATCTTGCTGCGTCCTCTCACGGAATGGAAGCCATGCTGGCTTCCGATATCATTGAGCATCTTGGAAAAGCATTCCAGGCATTACAATAATACATCACTGAACAATGAATACCCACCAGTCATACACCACGGAATTCCGGCAATTGTCATACAATACCGGATATTTTTTAATATTTTAGCTGCACAATGCAATCGATTTAAATATGCTGTCTATGACCCCTTCATGAACCCCGAAACCGCATTAAAAATAACATTAATGGTTTTGAATGCAACACTTATATTTGCAGCCTTGCTTATGCATTATATATTAATATAGAAAAATTTATATGCAACATCTGATCTATCTAGTACCTCTTATGGCCGTTATCGGTCTTATTTACACTTTAATAAAATTTCGATGGGTTGTTAAACAGGATGCAGGAACACCAAGGATGAAAGAAATCAGCGATCATATTGCTGAGGGCGCCATGGCCTTTTTAAAAGCCGAATGGAAAATACTTGGATATTTTGTTATTATCGTTGCTATTTTGCTGGGCGTGCTGGCCAATGCCAACCCCCACTCCCACTGGATGATCTCCATTTCCTTTGTCATTGGCGCTGTATTAAGTGCTGTGGCGGGTTATATCGGTATGCGTGCCGCAACGTTCGCGAATGTGCGTACCGCCAATGCGGCCCGGACAAGTCTCCGCAAAGCCCTTAATGTGTCTTTCGGAGGCGGCGCCGTTATGGGCGTTGGCGTTGCCGGTCTGGCTGTGCTGGGACTGGGTGGGCTTTATATTATCCTTAAACATTTTTTTGCGCCGGAAGCGGACCTCAATTCAGCTGAAATGCTGACCACTATCGAGGTGCTTACCGGGTTCTCACTGGGTGCTGAATCCATTGCATTATTTGCACGTGTGGGTGGCGGTATCTATACAAAAGCGGCCGATGTAGGTGCTGACCTTGTGGGTAAGGTAGAGAAAGGCATACCTGAAGATGATCCCCGCAACCCGGCCACCATTGCAGACAATGTAGGTGATAATGTTGGTGACGTAGCCGGTATGGGTGCCGACCTGTTCGGGTCCTATGTTGCTACCGTGCTGGCCACTATAGTGCTGGGACAACAGATCGATATTGCCGATGGCGCCGACTTCCTTGGAGGTTATTCCCCCGTGGTATTGCCCATGCTGATCGCCGGTATCGGTATCTTATTTTCGATCATGGGAACGTTCTTTGTAAAAATCAGTGAAAGCGCCGGCATCAGTACCCAAACCGTTCAGAAAGCATTGAACATGGGCAACTGGGGCTCCATCATCCTTACCGCACTGGCATCCGCGGGCCTGGTATACTGGATCCTTCCGGATCAAATGGAGCTCCGCGGTTTTGTATTCTCAAAGACCGGCGTACTGGGTGCTATCGTTGTAGGACTGGCTGTTGGGGCGCTGATGACGATCATCACGGAATACTATACGGCCATGGACAAACGTCCGGTGAACTCCATCATCAAGAAATCATCAACGGGCCATGCCACAAATGTGATCGGCGGACTGGCAGTGGGAATGGAATCCACTTTCCTGCCCATACTGGTGCTGGCTGCGGGCATCGTTGCTTCTTATAAATGTGCCGGTCTTTATGGTGTTTCCATCGCAGCGGCAGCCATGATGGCAACCACCGCCATGCAGCTGGCCATTGATGCGTTTGGTCCTATCGCAGACAATGCCGGGGGCATTGCAGAAATGAGCGAGCTTCCCAAGGAAGTACGTGAAAAAACAGATGTGCTGGACGCTGTGGGAAATACCACAGCTGCTACCGGTAAAGGATTTGCCATTGCCTCTGCGGCATTGACCGCCCTGGCCCTGTTTGCCGCGTTTGTAGGTGTTGCAGGGATCAAGGGAATTGATATTTATAAGGCCAATGTGCTGGCCAGCCTGTTCCTGGGCGCCATGATCCCGTTCATCTTCTCCGCACTGGCCATCCGCGCCGTAGGCGAAGCAGCCATGGCCATGGTGGAAGAAGTAAGGAGACAGTTCCGTACCATTCCCGGTATCATGGAAGGAACCGGAACACCCGAATATGATAAATGTGTGGCCATTTCCACAGAGGCCTCTCTTAAGAAAATGGTGGTGCCGGGTGCTATCGCGATCGTTTCGCCCATCATCATCGGCTTTTTACCCAGCTTTGGTGCAGAAGCGCTGGGTGGCTTCCTTGCCGGAGCAACAGTTTCCGGCGTATTACTCGGAATGTTCCAGAACAATTCCGGTGGTGCCTGGGACAATGCCAAGAAATCATTTGAAAAAGGAGTTGAGATCAATGGCGAAATGTTCCATAAAAAATCAGATCCGCACAAAGCTTCTGTAACCGGAGATACCGTTGGTGATCCGTTCAAGGATACTTCCGGTCCTTCGATGAACATCCTCATCAAGCTGATGTCGATCGTATCGCTGGTAATTGCTCCGACGCTTGCACAGGTAGAAGGCAATGTAAGCAAGGAGCCGGTCCCTGTAAAACAGGAAATGGCAAAGACTCCTGCTGTATCCGGCAAGATCGCCGCGCAGTACAGCGTATCAAAATAACAGCTTCGCTAAAAAAATATTCACAGGTTGTTTCAGCTAATGAAACAACCTTTTTTATTACACACAGCTATTCAGTAATTCCCGCCACCGGATAAAAAAAATAAGGCTGTAGGTCTGGCTCTATGAAGCAGCTCCGGAATTTCCGTTACGGAACAAAAGAACCTTAAGGCCTTAGGCCTGACCCCTATAAAGCAGCTCCGGAATTCATTCCGGAGCGATGATCACGATACCCGCCCGAGTGCCAGCGGCACGAAGCATTTTGAACATAAAAAAAATACACGCGAGGTTCCCTGCGAAGCACCCGGCTAAGAAAAGGTCAGAAATCAACTCAGTGATCCAGTGCCTCAGCGGCCCATATCCTGCGATCTTATTTAATATCTGCAAATACAAAGTACACCGCACCGATCAGCAGTAAAAAGCTCACCAGGTATTTCCAGTGAAATGCATTATTGGCAAATGCAACGGCATACACCGTAAAAACGGCCAGCGTGATCACTTCCTGCGTGATCTTCAGCTGAAACAGGTTGATCCCCGATTTCTGCCCGATGCGGTTGGCAGGCACCGCCAGGCAATATTCAAAAAAAGCGATCAGCCAGCTTAGCAGAATGGCCTTCCAGAGCGGCCAGTTCTCATTTTTTAAATGATGATACCAGGCCAGTGTCATGAACACATTGGAGCAGATCAGCAGGAGGATGGTCCTGTAAAACATACCGGTTGTTTTTTGTTAATACAATGCTTGCTTAAAGGCAGCCACAGCTGCGGCATCAATACCAGAGTGCCGGATGCTTTCCGTATCAGCAGCAAAAGCCGGCGCCACATATTTCATGCGGGAGGGGATCATCTCGCGGAGTGAGCTATGGAACTGTGTACAGCCGGTACTTTCAGCCAGGGCCTTTACATTATCTGCCCGCACACCGCTGCCCGGCATGATGATGATCCTGCCGGCCGCCTGTTCATTCAGCTGGCGGATCAATGTGCTGCCTTTAATGGCCGTGGCCTCCTGTCCGCTGGTGAGTATCCGCTCACAGCCCGCTTTAATGATCTGTTCCAGGGCATTCAGGGGGTCCCTGCAACGGTCGAACGCGCGGTGAAAGGTAACCCCCAGCGGGTACACAGCCTCCACGATCCGTAAAGTACGTTCCGTATCAACATCACCATTGGCTTTTAAAAAACCCGTCACTACTCCATCGCAATCCAGTGTTTTGCAATTGACCGCATCGCTCAGCATACATTCAAACTCTTCTTCCGTATAAAGAAAGTCGCCTCCCCGTACACGGATGATGGGGTAAAGCGCCACATCAAATTTTTCACGGCAGGTTTTTATCACTCCGTAAGACTGTGTGGTTCCCCCCTCGCCCAGGTTGGCACAAAGCTCGATACGGTCTGCGCCTCCGGCAACAGCATTTTTTGTAGATTCAAAATCAGTGGTAGCGATCTCTACGGTAAATTCATTGTAGCTATTGGACATGCGTCGGATCTGTTTGTTAAGTGAAAGATTGCAGGTGAAAAATAAAAGGTCATTATATTTTCAGGAATCAGGAAGTAAAGTGATAATTCGCGTCCACCAGGCTTTCCTTTGTTTTGGTTTTGATGGCATAGTTAAATCCTTTGTGAATGGCATAGGCGCCTACCACACCGTTCTTATTAATGGCGATAAAAGCTACCTGTATCTTGTGTGCGTTCTCCTTTTTGATCTTTACGATCCGTTCGATGATCTTTTTGCAGGCCACTTCCGGGCCAAAGCCTTGGCGCATCATTTCCACCACGCTGTGCGACCCGGCAACCCGTATCACGTCCTCACCCTGGCCGGTGGCCACACAGGCACCTACTTCGTTATCCACGAACAAACCGGCGCCAATAATCGGTGAATCACCCAGCCTGCCGCGCATTTTAAACCCCATACCGCTGGTGGTGCAGCTGCCGCTGAGGTTGCCGGTCGCATCCATGGCCAGCATGCCGATGGTGTCATGGTTCCAGTCGCCATTATCCAGCTGCTCCGGTGCAAAGGGGCCGTGTCCTTTATTTTCGCGGTTGATCGCCGGTTCGTATTTTGAGTTCTCCAGCCATTTTTTATAGGCATTCTGCGCGTCGGGCGAAAGCGTCTGCGGCTCCAGCGGGAATCCTTCTTCCACGGCGAACTGCTGTGCCCCGCTGCCCACCAGTATAACATGCGGTGTTTTTTCCATCACACGGCGTGCCACTGATATGGGGTGTTTGATCCGTTCAAGGAACCCCACGCTGCCGCAATTGAACTGGTGATCCATAATACTGGCATCGAGCGTCACAATACCATCACGGTCGGGGTTAGCGCCCAATCCCACGCAACAGTTCTGGGTGGCCTCCGTTATCTTAACGCCATTCTCCACAGCATCCAGCGCGCTTCCTCCAGCCGACAATACCTCCCAGGCCCCTTTATTGGCGGCCAGACCGGCATCCCAGGTAGAGATCACCACTGGTCCGTTTTGCGTTACCACCTGGCTATGGCCGTTTTTAAGCAAGAGGGAAGCTGTACCGGACAACAGTCCCAGCTGAAGAAAACGTTTCCTGTTGATCATACTGAATATTTTTCCCGAAATTAATCATTCCCGGGCATTCTGTTCCATCCGGATATCAGGTGCCGGTCACTGATCAAAAGAATCAGAAACATGGATCCGCTTATCAGAAGACGCGAATAGTTGTCTGGATTTCGAAAACCGCTCAAGACGCTGCTGGTGTTCTTTTTGCACTTTCCGTTTCATAAAATTGAGCCATCCGAAGAATTGCCCTTTTAGTCCATAGGTTTGTGCGATCCAGGCGGTAAGACTAAATCCATCGCTGTGCTCGATGATTTTACCGTCCGCAAACCGCATAAAGGATTTTGCTTTAAAATCAATGACACGCTGTGCATTCAATGAAAAATAGGTTGCCTTCCACTGGCAGGTAGCATATTCCTGATCGATCTCTTCCGTTTTGATCACGGTAAGATCAAAATCCTTAATCCCGGCACAGATCATCTCCCATTTATCATATACCTGCTGTCCTTCCAGCAGCCCAAAAAGAGGGTCGCTGTATACAATATCCGTACTGTACAGCGTATTCATGGCCCTGTAATCCAGATTTCCAAAGGCTGTAAAAAACAAATTAATAGTATCAATATTCGTCATTCTCGTAGGAAACACCGCAAATCTATTGTTTATATTACTGTGGGCGGCACGCGAAAATAAGACAATCGTTTGCATTACGCCTTCTTAAATTCGAACTTAAAAAATCCTTAACTTGGCGCACTAAACTCAAACTCTTATTATGCGCGTTATTTTTTCTCTTATTGCTTGTTTTATTTTATCGAATATCAGGGCGCAGGAGATCAGTATTATTCCCCAGCCGCAATCACTCACGGTTAAAAGCGGCAGCTTCATCATCAGCCGCTCCACACCCATTGTTGCTGCTTCCAAAGCAGACAGGGATATAGCGGTCCTTTTCAACAGCTATCTGAAATCGTACTACGGACTTAGCTTACCGGTTGTTTCCAAGGGAACAAAGGGTATTGTGCTGGGCACCACAGCTGCCGGCGGAGAAGGTTATACCCTGGAATCCGGTAATACCGGTGTAAAAATAACCGGCAATTCAGCCGCCGGTACCTTTTATGGTATACAATCACTGATCCAGTTGCTTCCGGTGCAAAAAGGCAGCACCCTTACTATACCTTCCGTATCCATTACCGACGCACCCGACCGCGCCTACCGTGGTATGATGCTGGATGTAGGCCGTCATTTCTTCCCGGTTGCCTTTGTAAAAAAATACATCGACTATATCGCGCTGCATAAAATGAATTATTTCCATTGGCACCTGACGGAAGACCAGGGCTGGCGGATCGAAATAAAAAAATATCCGGAACTGACATCCGTGGGTGCCTGGAGAAACGGGACTATTACGGGCAATTTTCCCGGCGATGGTAATGATAAAAAACGTTATGGCGGGTTTTATACCCAGGCACAGGTAAAAGAGATCGTTGCCTACGCCGCTAAAAGATACATAACGGTGATCCCCGAGATCGAAATGCCCGGGCATGCTTCCGCAGCCATCGCCTCCTATCCTTACCTGAGCTGCTTTCCGGATGAGCCTACGCAACCGCTGAAAGGCGTGTCCTGGAACGGGGCGTTAAAAGGCAAACAGGTACAACAGGCCTGGGCTGTTTATCCGGATGTGTTTTGCGCGGGAAAGGAAACCACGTTTAAATTCCTGGAAGATGTATTAAGCGAAGTACTTCCGCTGTTTCCCGCTCCCTATGTTCATATCGGCGGCGATGAATGCCCCAAGGACAACTGGAAAAGATGTCCCCTGTGCCAGAAAAAAATACAGGACCTCGGTATAAAAGGCGATTCCACTCATACAGCAGAACATTACCTGCAGAGCTATTTTATCCAGCGGATGGAAAAATTCATCAACTCCAAAGGGAAAAACATTATTGGCTGGGATGAGATCCTCGAAGGCGGACTGGCACCCCATGCCACCGTCATGAGCTGGAGAGGTGAAAAAGGAGGCATTGAGGCCGCACGGCAAAAACACCAGGTGATCATGACCCCTAATAATTACGTCTATTTTGATTATCAGCAGTCACCTAAAGAAGATTCGCTGACCATTACCAATAACCGGAATTTCCTTCCCATTGAAAAAGTATATAACTGGGATATCGTTCCTCCGGGACTGACCGATGATGAGAAAAAACTGATCTGGGGCGGGCAGGCCAATCTGTGGACCGAGTATATAAGCAACCCCAAAAAAGTGGAGTATATGCTGTTTCCAAGGATGAGCGCTTTAAGCGAGGCCTTGTGGAAACCAAAGGCTTCCCGTAATTTTGAGGACTTTCAGAAGCGGATGGAACTTCAGAAGAAGCGGTACCAGCTTTGGGGCGCTGATTATTTTGGCAAATAGGATCCCGTCGGGAGCTGGCTTTGCCGCATTTCATTCACAACAACTAATAAAATATAAAATAACAAAAATGCCTAAGTCGCAAACTGCTACGCAAAATCATTTGGATACCCTGGAGAAAGTGGAAGTACAGATCTATCCTGATCTGAAAGAAGGATCATTGGCCATTGCAAAAAACATCGCTGCCCTTATCCGGGAAAAGCAAAAACAAAAACAAAAATGTGTTTTGGGATTAGCCACCGGCTCCAGTCCGAAGACCCTTTATGCAGAGCTGGTGCGGATGCACAAAGAAGAGAAGCTGAGCTTTAAGAATGTGGTTACATTTAACCTCGACGAATATTATCCCATCAGCAAAGAGGCCATTCAAAGCTATAACCGCTTTATGAAGAACCATCTGTTTGATCATGTGGACATCAACCCCAAAAACATCCATATCCCGGATGGTGAAGTGAGCAAGGAAGATGTAAAAGCTGCCTGCACTGCCTACGAGCAGCTCATTGAAAAAGCTGGCGGTATCGATCTTCAGATCCTTGGTATCGGTAACAACGGGCATATTGGTTTTAACGAACCCGGCTCGGGCATTTATACAAAGACCCGGTTGATCAACCTCGACAATTCTACCCGGATCGCCAATGCCTATGAGTTTGCAAATATTTCTGAAGTACCGCGGATGGCCATTACCATGGGCATCAGCACCATATTGAGATCCAAACAGATCATCCTGATGGCCTGGGGGGCTGCCAAGGCAAAAGCCGTAAAAGCTGCTGTGGAGGAGGATGAGACCGAACATGTACCGGCCTCGCTGCTGCAAAGTCATCCTGATGTTAAATTTGTGGTGGATGAACCGGCGGCATCTGAGCTCACCCGTTTAAAATCACCCTGGCTTACCGGTGATGTGGAATGGACGCCCCGGCTGATCAAGAAAGCGGTGATCAATATGGCGCTGCAACTCAAAAAACCCGTGCTTTCCCTCACCAATGAAGATTATAATGAATTTGGCTTAAGCGACCTGCTGGTGGAAAAAGGCAACGCCTATGAAATCAACCTGGAGGTTTATTACATGCTGCGCGACAGCATTACCGGATGGCCCGGCGGAAAACCCAATGCGGTGATACCCGCGCATCCGGAACGGTCGACACCATACCCCAAAAGGGTACTGATCTTCTCTCCGCATCCGGATGATGATATCATCAGCATGGGCGGCACTTTCCAGCGCCTGCACGACCAGGGCCACGATGTACACGTAGGGTATCAGACCTCCGGTAATATTGCGGTGACCGATGAATTTGTGACCCGCTTTCTCGATTTTGCGGTGGGTTTTAATACCATCGCCAAGATCGACTCTGATAAACCGGCCAAGATCCTGGCACAGACCCGGAAATATGTTGCGGGGAAAAAACCCAACCAGATCGATACCCTTACCATCCGTGAGATCAAAGGGCTCATCCGCCGCGGTGAGGCCAGCGCCACCTGCCGGTATGTGGGTATTCCCGACAGCAATATTCATTTCATGAACATGCCTTTTTACGAGACCGGTACCATTGAGAAAAAGCCGCTCGGTGAAAAGGACATTAAGATCACCATGGAGCTGCTGCGTAAAATAAAACCCCAGCAGGTCTTCTGCGCCGGTGATTTTGCCGATCCGCATGGTACCCACCTGGTTTGCTTCAATGCGGTGGTAGCCGCCCTCCAGCGCATCCGCGAAGCCGGAGACGAATGGGTGAATGACTGCTGGCTGTGGCTGTATAAGGGTGCCTGGCAGGAATGGAATATTGAAGACATTGAGATGGCCATACCCATGAGCCCCGAGCAGGTGTTGAAAAAGCGCTTTGGTATCTTCATCCACCAGTCGCAGAAAGACATGGTGCCTTTCCAGGGTTCGGACAATCGTGAATTCTGGCAGCGTGCGGAAGAACGCAATGCCAATACCGCGAATATTTACGCCGACCTGGGTCTGACGCACTATGCAGCAATGGAAGCATTTGTACGCTGGCATTATTAACAGCTTTACCAAGAAATAAACGGACATCCGCCTGGCAACAGCGCGGATGTTTTTTATGGTACTCCCCTGCTTGGGTTCCGTTGAGCCTGGAGACTTGTGCCACAAAGACACTGAGACACTAAGAAACACTAAGATTTTTTAAAGTTCCACTGTAGAGCTGCATTCTGACCTGGCTGGTTCATTCCCCGCGTACAGGACTATACTAAGGTTGCTCACAGAAGGCACAGATTCGCACAGAAGATTTCAACATCAGCAAACAAGATATATGTCTGTGGAAATCGGTGTAATCCGTGAGAACTATTCCCCTGCTTGGGTTCCGTTGGGCCTGGGGACTTATGCCACAAAGACACTGAGACACTAAGAAACACTAAGATTTTTTAAAGTTCCACTGTAGAGCTGCATTCTGACCTGGATGGTCCATTCCCCGCGTACAGGACTATACTAAGGTTGCTCGCAGAGGACACAGATTCGCACAGAAGATTTCAGCATCAGCAAACAATACATATGTCTGTGGTAATCGGTGTAATCCGAGAGAACTATTCCCCTGCTTGGGTTCCGTTGGGCCTGAAGACTTATGCCACAAAGACACTGAGACACTAAGAAACACTAAGATTTTTTAAAGTTCCACTGTAGAGCTGCATTCTGACCTGGATGGTCCATTCCCCGCGTACAGGACTATACTAAGGTTGCTCGCAGAGGACACAGATTCGCACAGAAGATTTCAGCATCAGCAAACAATACATATGTCTGTGGTAATCGGTGTAATCCGTGAGAACTATTCCCCTGCTTGGGTTCCGTTGGGCCTGAAGACTTATGCCACAAAGACACTAAGACACCAGGAAACATTAAGGTTTTTTATTGCACATTTGTACAGCTGTATCTGACCTGGCTGGTCCATTCCCGGCGTACAGGACTATACTAAGGTTGCTCACAGAAGGCACAGATTCGCACAGAAGATTTCAACATCAGCAAACCTTGCATATGTCTGTGGCAATCGGTGTAATCTGTGAGAACAACTCGCTCCTTTGTGCATCTTTGAGTCCCCGCGTCTTCGTGGTTAATCCGTCCTAAAAGCAAAAAACATACAAAACAGCCACGAAAACTCATTTTATCTTTTTATATTTTTTAAATAAAGTATCTATTTTGGATAAATAATTTTTATTAAACCAACTTCTTTATTAAAAAGATACAAAAAAACAACCCTGATTTTTTTAGTTATTTAGTCGTCCGGCTTATCTTTAACACCAGCATGCCTTTAACGGTTTACTAACTTCTTAAAGCCATTAAACATTAATATGAACCGCAGAAAATTTATCAAGAGCAGTGCTGCATCGTTTGCGGCATTTACAATTGTGCCCTCCTATGTACTGGGAGGTCCAAAACATATTGCTCCAAGCGATCAGCTGACAAAAGCGATTATCGGTGTGGGGGCGATGGGCCAGAACCACATCCCCTATCCGGGTGCCCGCCTGGTGGCCATTTGCGATGTAGACAAAAAGCATCTGGCAACAGCATTGGGCAAATCCCCGCAGGGAACCAGGACCTATCACGATTACCGGGAGTTGTTGCAGGATCCGGCGATCGATATTGTGCATATCGCCACACCACCCCACTGGCACGGTATCATGAGCGTGGACGCTGCCAACGCCGGCAAGGACGTATGGTGCGAAAAGCCCATGACCCGCACCATTGGTGAAGGCAAGCGTGTAAGGGAAGTGATCCAGCAGAATGAACGCATGT
Source organism: Niabella beijingensis (assembly GCF_020034665.1). Lineage (NCBI taxonomy): Bacteria > Pseudomonadati > Bacteroidota > Chitinophagia > Chitinophagales > Chitinophagaceae > Niabella > Niabella beijingensis. The sequence goes on from NZ_JAIQDI010000002.1 coordinate 2,057,585, forward strand.
TCCGGCTTAATACCTGGTTCCGTTTTAAAGATAATTTTTACGGCATGAACACCACTGTAAAGCCGATAAAAAAACTGGTGGAAAGCGGTCTCCTGGGATGGCCGCTGAAAGTGACCGTAAACGCCGCCACGGGTTTTAACTGGAAATTCTTCTGGGTGGGAAAATCCGTACTGGATGTACAGCCCGTTCCGCAGGAGCTGGATTATGACTTCTGGCTGGGACCCGCGCCCTACAAGCCTTACAACCCCCACCGCGTGCACCAGACCTTCCGCGGTTACTGGGATTATGATGGCGGTGGCCTGGGGGATATGGGGCAGCATTACCTCGACCCGGTTCAATATTTTCTGGGGAAAGATCATACCAGCCCGGTACGGATCGATGTGGACGCACCGGAGCAGGACCCGGATGCGGCCGGTACCTGGAAGCGCATTGAGCTTACCTACGAAGACGGCTGCAAGATCATCCTGGATGGTGAGAACCGTGATACCAGCGCCGCCTATATCGAAGGACCAAAAGGCAAAGTGTTCAACGGCTTCCGGACCACCATTCCGGACCTGGACAAAAAACTGGCGGCACTGCCCGACCCTGAGCCGCAGCTGGGTGACTTTTCGCAGGCCGTAAAAACGCGTCAGAAATTTGCACTCAATGAGGACAATGGCTTCCGTTCCGCCACATTGGTGAACCTGGCCATTATTGCCGTACGGCTGGGCCGGTCCCTTGAGTTTGACCCGGTGAAACTGGAATTTAAAAATGACGCCGCTGCCAATGCACTCATTAACCAACCCATACGTGGTCCCTGGTCCATTTGATTATCCTAAAAAACCAAGTGAAGTGATGAAAAAATTTACGCTATTAACCGTTATATTTTTCCTTATAACCGGTGTTTCCTTTGCACAGCAAAAAACAGATGTGCGGACCACCGAAACAAAGGTGGCCGACCTGCTGATGAAAATGCCGCCGCAAAGCTCAGCAGAACTGGATGCTGCAATGAAAGAGCTGATCAGCATCGGCGATCCGGGCTATCGCAGGATCATTGCCACCATTCAGCCTCCCGGCAAACGCACCGATGAAGCAGCACGATATGCCATCAGCGGATTGACAAAATATCTTGGAAAGGGAAGCGATCGCAACGCCAGACGCATTGCTGCACTGGCATTGATCAACGGACTGAAAACCGCAAAAAACGAAGAGGTAAAGGATTTCCTGTTACAGGAACTGCAATACGTGGCCGGTGATGAAGCGGTGCCCGTGGTAAAAAGCTACCTGCTTAATAAACGCCTCAGCGATCCTGCTGCACGGGTACTGGTAAGGGTAAATACCACTACGTCAGCCAATGCCATACTGTATGCCTTGTCCGGGGCAAAAGGCAGTCAGCAGCTCACATTGATCAAAGCGCTGGGCGACCTGAAGTATGCGCCTGCTGCAAAAAAACTACAACAGCTTTATCCCGCTGTCCAGGATCCCAATACACGAAAAGCAGTGCTGTACTCGCTGGCAGTGATCGGTGATCCGCAATCGGCCGCGACCATGAAGGCCGCAGCACAAAAAGTAAATTATAAGGCCGAAGGGACCAATGCGGTAAACTCTTACCTACGTTACCTGTCAAAACTTGCAGAAGGCTCCGGCAGATCTGCTGCTGAAAAAACAGCAAGAGAATTGCTTGCTATGAGCGGACTCCCGGGTCAGTTCCGCAATGCCGCACTGGCGCTGCTGTATAAAACAGCCGGCGAAAATGCCCGTCCGGAGCTGCTTTCAGCACTTTCTTCTTCCGACAAACAATACCGTGCTGCGGCGGTTTCCTTACTGGAGCAATCCTACAATGCACAAACTTCCGCGCAACTGCAGGATGCCGTAAAAAAAACAACAGATCCGGAACAGCAAGCCGACCTGCTGCACGTATTCGGTACACATAAGGACCAGTCGGCCCTGCCGTTACTTACCAATTTACTGGGATCGGATAATAAAACGGTACAGCTGGCGGCCATTGCAGCCATTGCCCGTGCGGGCGACGACAAAGCAATTGCTCCGCTGCTGAATCTTATAAAATCAGGCGATGCCGCTGCTTCCGGTGCTGCAAAGGATGCGCTGCTTACAATTAAAGGACCAGATGTAGCCAGCCAGGCTGCAGCCCTGCTGCCGCAGACCTCCGGTACCGCACATGCGGCATTGATGGACATTGCAGCCCGCCGTGGTGGTGAAAAATATGCATCTGTTGTTTTTGCGGATGCCGCCAGCAGCGATGCGGTGGTACGTCTTGCTGCAATAAAAGCCCTTCCCTATGTGGCTTCCGCCGGTGATGAGGCAAAGATCGCCGGCCTGTTAAATAAAGCATCAAGCGTGGAAGAGGCGGATGCTTTACAGCAAGCCTTGTATGCCTCCATCAAAGAAAAGAAAACAAAGGCAGACCAGGTAACTGCCGTAAAAGAACTGATGAATGGTGCGGAAGCCAGCAAGACCCACTACTATTCTGTACTGGGTGATATCGGGGGAAAGGAAGCCCTGGACGTGGTGCTCAATGATTTTAAGACCGGCACCCCTGATCAAAAAGCAGCCGCACTGAAAGCCCTTTCCACCTGGAGCGATTTTACGGCACTGGATGCCCTTTATGCCATAGCGAAAGATCCCGCCAATGCTTCGTTTAAGAATGATGCGCTGAATAGTTTTATTGCCGGTATCAACCGTTCGAAAAATCCGCTGGATCAAAAAGTGCTCATGTTCCGCAATGCCATGGAGCTGGCCGCCACCAAGGCACAAAAGACCAATATCCTTAAGGGCATTTCAGCCAACAGCTCTTTATTATCGCTGGTATTTGTTTCCAGCTACCTGGATGATCCTGCACTGGAGCAGGCTGCCGTGCAGGCCGTGCTGAACATCGTCACCGACCATACAGACCTGTACGGACCGTTGGTGGAAAATATTGTCAACAAAGCAATTACCCTCAACAAAGACGGAGAAGCCGCTTATCAGAAAGCCGCATGGGTAAAACAACTGGCGGGTCTGCCAAAAGAACCGGGTTATGTATCGATGTTCAACGGCAAGGACCTTACCGGTTGGAAAGGCCTGGTGGAAAACCCCATTGCCCGTGCAAAAATGTCGCCCGAAAAACTGGCGGAAGCGCAGAAAAAGGCCGACGAGCAAATGCGTAAGGACTGGAGGGTAGAGAACGGTGTACTGGTATTTGATGGCAAGGGTTTTGACAACCTGGTTTCCTCGAAAATGTATGAAGACTTTGAGCTGTTTGTTGACTGGAGAATGGAGGCAAAAGGTGATGGCGGTGTTTATTTGCGCGGTTCACCACAGGTGCAGACATGGGACCCCTCCCGTACGGATGTAGGCGCAGAGGTTGGTTCCGGCGGCTTATACAACAACCAGAAGAATCCCAGCAAACCACTGTTGTTTGCCGATAATCCCATCAATGAATGGAATACCTTCCGCATTAAAATGGTGGGCAGCAAGGTAACTGTTTATCTCAACGGGCAGCTGGTGACCAACAATATAACGCTGGAAAATTACTGGGACCGCAAGATCCCCATCTTCGATAAAGAGGCCATCGAATTACAGGCACATGGTACCCGCCTGGAATTCCGCGATGTATATGTGCGCGAGATCCCCCGGGCAAAACCCTATGAGCTCAGCGATGCCGAAAAGAAAGAAGGCTTTGTACCGCTCTTTAACGGGGTGAATATGGAAGGATGGACCGGTAATACCGAAGGTTATTTTGCCCAGGGCGGCACCATGATCTGCGATCCCGCTGTACCGGCACCGGAAGGCGCTTCTAAAAACGTGTATACGCAAAAGGAATACAGTGATTTTATCATGCGTTTTGAATTCCAGCTGACACCCGGCGCCAACAATGGCCTGGGCATCCGCGCCCCGCTTACCGGTGATGCGGCTTATGAAGGGATGGAGTTACAGATCCTGGATAATGAAGCGCCGATCTACAAAGACCTGAAGCCCTATCAATACCATGGCTCTGTATATGGCATCATCCCCGCTCTGAGAGGTTATTTAAAACCCGTGGGCGAATGGAACTATGAGGAAGTACGTGCAGTGGGTAACCGGATCACCGTTATTCTGAACGGCAAGACCATTGTGGATGGCGATATTGCAACCGCCAGTAAGAACAATACGGAAACACCGGATCATAAACAGCACCCCGGCCTGCTGAATAAATCAGGGCATATCGGGTTCCTGGGACACGGCTCCTATCTTAAATTCAGAAATCTGAGGATCAAAGACCTCGGACAGAAATAATACCGTTTATAGTAAAAAAGGAAAAGAGGCTGTCTCCTATCTGAGACGGCCTCTTTTATTGAAGATACACTGCGCAACGGATGTTGGACGTATGACAGGTGAGTCTGGCAGGCAAACTCCCGTTATAATGAACCCGCATCAAAATTATTTCTCTTTCGGGCGGCAAGAGCACCTTAGTCGTCAACTTATGGTCTGAGCCGGTGGCGCTCCCGATTTTATTGCCGTTTTTTGGGCGCGAGACAGCCCTCCTGTCACACTACCCTGGGGCTTACAAAGGCCAGTGGTCTGATAAATTCAAACAACTCCGGAATTTATTCCGGGAAATAACAACCGGTCTGCAAGCCGAGTGCCGGCGGCACGGTGCATTTTCTTACGTTGACGGTCATGCAGAGGACGCGGCCCGGAGCCAGGATATGGTTCGAATCGGTGGCGCTCCCGCTTTTATTGCTGTTTTTGGGCGCGGGACAGTCCTCCTGTCGCACTACCCTGGGGCTTACAAAGGCCAGCGGCCTGGTATATTTAAATAACTCCGGAATTTATTCCGGGAAATAACAACCGGTCTGCAAGCCGAGTGCCAGCGGCACGGTGCATTTTCTTACGTTGATGGTGATGCAGAGGACGCTAACACCGCAATGATGCATTTTAATAAAATGGATCCCGGTCCATTATCAGGGACAGAACGTTTTCAATTTTAATATTCCGGCGGATTGTTTAAATTAGCGCATAACAGAACAGATCAGGAGTAAATTAAACTTTTTGGAATTACAGGAGGTCCCATACCAGGATGATACGCTGATCCAACGCTTTCGCGAAGGAGATGAAACTGCTTTTACCACCATTTATCATAATCTCTATGAAAAGTTATACTGGTATGGCCGGCGTTTTGTGCCACAGGAGACGGAAGTGGAAGATATACTGGCAGAAGCCTATCTAAAAGCCTGGGATAAAAGACAGGAGTTTAAGGATATGGAGGCCGTCACCGGCTTTTTGCACATCGTGGTCCGTAATCAGTGTTTAAATTATTTAAAGCGGGAGCAAATGAAGAGCGCCCGCCAGCAATCCCTGCTTGCCCAGCTGGATGCGTTTGAACCCGGCGATTTTAGCATCGAGGATTTGCAGGCATCGCTGCTGCGCAGGATTTTTGATGAAATTGATCAGTTGCCTCCGAAATTGCGCGATACCTTTTTACTTTCCTATAAAGACGGGTTAAAGCCGGCGGCCATCGCAGCACGACTGGGCGTAAGCGTTCAAACCGTAAAAAACCAGAAAACACATGGGCTCAAAATACTCCGGACAGTACTTGCAAACGATCCGTTATTACTCTTTATACTCTTCCTGCTGGAGCAGCATTTTGATGCATAATATAAAGTTTTAGCAATTCCGATAGTACGTTCGTACTTTCCGATTGTTTTATTATTAAATGACAGCTATTAAGGTCATATCGGGTTTATTGTTAAAACAGTTTTCTGAAGAGCTTTCAGGAGAAGAGCAGGCCCTTCTGGATAAGTGGCTGCAGCAGTCACCTGCCAACAGGGCTTTCTACAATAAAATCAATGACGAAGAAGAATTCCGGAAATTGCTTCTCTCCTATCATTTGAACGAACGGCAGGCATCAGAAGAAAGAGTACTCAATCAACTGTTTCAGAAAATCAACGGGCACAGATCTGAGGGCAAAAGAAAGACAGGGAATATGACCCGGTGGCTGGCAGCCGCCGCTGTTATCGCCATTGTGGGAGCTACTGTTTACCTGTATGTCGTTCAAAAGCGACATAGCCCCACTGCAATCGTTGCTCAGGCGCAGGATATCCAGGCACCTTCCTCTAACCGCGCCATGATTACGCTGGCAGATGGAAGCAACGTATTTCTGGATAGTCTGGGAAATGGTCAGCTGGTACAGCAGGGAAATGTAAAACTGGTGAAATTAGCCAACGGGAAAATCGCGTATCAGGCCGCCAACGCCCCTTCCGAAGGAGGCGCGGCTGTACTGAACACGTTGAGGAATCCCCGCGGCAGCAAGGTAATTGACATGCAATTATCCGATGGAAGCCATGTATGGCTGAATGCGGGTTCCTCCATCACCTATCCCGTAGTGTTTACAGGCGATGAGCGGAAAGTGGAGTTGAAAGGCGAAGGGTATTTTGAAGTAGCCCCCTCCAGTTCTCCCAAAGGGGGAAAACGTCGGCCATTTATTGTAACGTTCCCTTCTCCTCTCGGAGGAGGCCGGGAGGGGGCGGTAGAAGTATTGGGTACGCATTTCAATGTAAACGCATATGGGGATGAGCCGGCAACTAAAGTAACCCTACTCGAGGGTAGTGTCCATGTAGCTCCCCTCTTCAAAGAAAACGGATCGGGATTGAAGCTTAAGCCCGGTCAGCAGGCCGTTGTTAACCTGTCCACCTATCAACTGATCAGCCACCCCAACCTCACCCAGGTAATGGCCTGGAAAAATGGTTTGTTTGAATTTGACGATGCCGATATTCAATCTGTCATGAAAGAGTTAGCACGATGGTATAATATAGACGTATCCTATTCCGGCAGCAGGTCCCAGCACTTTGTAGGAAGCATTGAACGGAGCAAACCGTTATCAAAAGTACTGACCATGCTGGAAAAAACAGGAGCAGTAACATTTGAAGTAAAAGGAAATAGAGTTATCGTAAAAGAATAAGCACGCTCATAAAAAAGCCGTTCCGGATGGAGCCCGGAACGGCGGATATTTTGGGCATACAATGATCACGTTTGGAAACGATTGTTTAACCTGTCTGCCGACAAGCAGGCCCAAAACCTGTTCCGGGGTTGCCGGAACCAAGCAAAGCTATGCATTTAAAACAGTTCTGTCATTATGGCGGTAAAATATTTTATTTTCCGCAGCAGGGGAACGGCATCAGAAAACGATTATCAGGGAGCTTCCTGCCGGAAACCAGTATCTTGGGGCTACATGAACGGAAAAAAATATTCAGGGTGATGAAACTGATTGCAATCTTTTTATTCTGGGCCTGCCTTACATCAGCCGCTACCGGGTTTTCACAAACGGTAACCCTGAGAGGCAATGGCATTCTGCTCGAAAATGTGTTTAAAGAAATACGTAAACAAACAGGGTATAAATTTCTTTATAGCAGGGAAGCGCTGCAACACTCCAAAAAAGTTTCGGTTAATGCATATGCCCAGCCGATGGAACAGGTATTACAGCAATGCTTCAGGGGCCAGCCGCTTACCTATGAAATCATTGAGAAAACAATTATTGTAAAACTGCGGACTACTTCGACAATGACACCTCCATTACTGAAGGAGCAGCCATCCCTCCCCACTGCCGAAGAAATTCAGGGACGCGTTACAGACAGTACAGGGGCCCCTTTGTCCGGAGCTTCTGTAAATATAAAGGGCACCAATACCGGCACCACTACAAATGCCAACGGGAGATTTACGATAAATGCAAAGGCGACCGACATCCTTATTATCTCTTTTATAGGATACCAGACTGTTGAGTTGCCGGCAAATAGTACTTCTTTATCGGCCATCACGCTTTTTCCTGTTGAAAGCCGGCTGGAAGATTTTGTGGTAGTAGGTTATGGAGTCCAGCGTAAAAAAGATCTTACCGGCGCCATTTCATCTGTCAGTGCCAAAGACATCGCCAATACCCCTGTTAAGGATGTGCTCTCGGCCATGCAGGGCAGGATGGCCGGTGTGCAGGTCGTTTCAAATTCCGGCGCCCCCGGTGACGGCATCAATGTTACCGTAAGGGGACAATCTTCCCTGAATGCCGGTAATGCCCCACTCTATATCATCGATGGGATTCCGGTGGATGCCGGCTCCATCTCCCAGTTAAATGGTTTTGAATCGCACGGACTCAATCCGCTTTCCTATATTAACCCCAGCGATATCGAATCGATTGAAGTGTTAAAGGATGCTGCCTCAACCTCCATTTACGGATCAAGAGCCGCCAATGGTGTGGTAATGATCACCACCAAAAGCGGAAAGGCCGGGAAGGCAAAAGTGAACATCAATTTTTATGCAGGTGTCAGCAACATCACGCGGCATCTTGACGTGCTGAACGCAGCACAATGGCGATCCAACATCCTGGAGGCATACCGCAACCTGGATATTTACAATAACGCTACAACCCCGACAGTGCCCCATTGGTCGGTACTGGATTCTTTAAGTCCTATGAATACAGGCGATGTGGATTGGCAAAGTGTTATGTACAGAACTGCCGTTCAGAAGCAGCTGGATTTTTCCGTAAGCGGCGGTACCGAAAAAAGCGTTTATGCGCTCAGCACTTCTATTCTTGACCAGGACGGGATCTTTATTGCCTCAAAGTACCGCAGGATCACTTCAAGACTTAATGCCGATTTTAATATCTCCAAAAAACTGAAACTGGGGTATAATGTCATTTACAGTAATGAACGCAACAACCGCATCAATGCCGGTGGTGATGGGAACCACAGCCTGGTGCAATCCATTTTAGTACGGCCGCCTACCTACGCGCTCACCTATCCGGATGGTTCCCCGATCTATTATTTTAACGGGAAGAGAAATCCTGTGGGCCTGGCATTGGAAGCCACCCACCTCAATACAACCAACCGGATCATCGGCAGCCAGTACCTGGAATACCAGATCCTGGATGGCCTTAAGTTCAGAACAAGCATCAGCCTGGATTTTACCTCCATGAAAGAGGATGAGTTCCTGCCCTCTACTGTGGATTACCGGGAAGGCTATAATTCAGGGAGTGTGCGGGCTACCAATAACCTTACCTGGGCCAACGAAAATTATTTCACCTATCACAAAACATTTAATACCGACCATGATTTTACCGCCCTGGCGGGTTTCAGCCAGCAGGCCTGGAAACTGGAAACCACGGGACTCAACGGTATGTATTTTGCCAGCGACCGCATCCGCACGCTTAACGGAGCCGGCACGATCTCCGGGCAGGATGTAAACGTTACCGTGGAGCATGGCATGGTTTCTTATTTTGGAAGGGTTGGGTACAATTACAAAAGCAAATACCTTTTCCAGGCCAACCTGAGAGCAGACGGATCATCAAGATTTGGAAAGGACAACCGGTTCGGCTTCTTCCCGTCGGCTTCAGCAGCATGGCGTTTTTCAGCAGAACCGTTTTTGGAAAATGCGACGTTCCTTAATGATGGTAAATTGCGGCTCAGTGTAGGGCAGACAGGGAATGAGGCCATTGGTAATTACACTTCGCAGGGCGAATTTGCTATCGGATACAATTATCTCGACAAATCGGGCGCCGCGCCAACGGTTATGCCCAACTCCAACCTCACCTGGGAAACATCCACCCAGTATGATCTGGGACTTGACCTTTCCCTGTTCAATCACCGGGTTTCGTTTACCGGTGATGTATACATAAAAAACACCCGCGATCTTTTATTCGATGTGCCTATACCCGAAACCACGGGTTTTCCTTTTATGACACAGAACATCGGTAAAATACAAAATAAAGGGCTGGAACTGGCCCTTACCACCAGGAACCTGACCAGGGACCTGAAGTGGAGTACCACATTTAACATCGGCCTCAACCGCAATAAAGTAGTCAGCCTTCCGGAACAGGTGCTTACCAACGGATACATACAGAATGGCGCTTTTCATATTTTAAAAGTAGGACAGCCCATTGGCGTTTTCTACGGGTATAAGTTTTTAGGTGTTTATGCCAGTGATGCCGATAATGTAAACGAAGTACGCAACGGCTCCGCCAACGGGAAAATTTTTGCGGGTGGCGATCCCATCTGGGACGACCGCAACGGCGATCATGTGATCAACGCGGAAGATCAGCAGATCATCGGTAATGCGCAGCCTGGTTTTACAGGAGGCTTTATCAATGACTTCACCTACAAGAATTTTTCACTGAATATCTTCTTCCAGTTTTCAAACGGCAACGACATTTACAGCCAGCTGAACCAGCTGAGGCATTCGGTGGTGGCCTACAACAATGTGTCGCGGGATGCATTGAACCGATGGAAAGCGCAGGGCGACATTACCGATTATCCCAGAACGATCTTTAATGATCCCCTGGCTACGGACAGCCGTGTTTCCGACCGCTGGATCAGCGATGGTTCTTACCTGAGATTAAAAAATGTACGCCTTTCCTACAACCTGCCGCAGGGGCTGATGGATAAGCTGAGCCTGAGAAGTGTAAAAGTATATGCTTCCGGGGAGAACCTGCTGACCTGGACAAAGTATACCGGTTACGATCCGGATGTAAGCTCGTACAGTGGTTTAAGAATTGGCATCGACGGGGGCTCCTATCCGCAGAGCCGTACGTTTATTTTTGGACTAAATGTTGAACTATAATACTCCGTAATATGAAAGCGTTAATCAATAAAACAGTCTCACTTCTTTTAATTATTTTACTGTTCGGTTCCTGTGTAAAACAGGTGCTGGATAAAAAGCCGGTCAGCAGTTTTCCGGGAGAGGATTTCTATAAAACGCCCGACGATGCGCAGGCAGGTGTCAATGGCATTTACAATGCCGCACAGGGTGTGTTCCGGATCAATTTTGCTTACTGGGGCGAAGCAAGGGCCGATAATGTGCAAACCGCCCAATCCGGAGAAAGCCTGACGCTCACACAGAATAACCTTACCGAATCAGCAGTATCGGCAAACTGGACGGGTTTATATACCATGATCAGCCGCGCCAATTATGCCATAGCTTATATACCCAACGCCTATCCCGGTGATCCGGACGGAGGTAAACAGCTGATGGGCCAGGCCCGTGCCTTACGTGCGCTTGCCTACTTTTACCTGGTAAGGGTTTGGGGAGATGTGCCTCTGGTCACTGAGCCCTATACCTCTATAGAACAGGATATTTTTGTCAGTAAAACCAATAAGGAACAGGTACTGGATCAGATTGAAACGGATCTTGGCTATGCGGTTCAGAATTGTGCAGACCGGTTCAACAACAACGACGACCGGATCAAATTCACAAAAGGAGGTGCCTATGCATTGCTTGCCCAGGTTTACATGTGGCGGAAAAAATATGCGGAGGCAGCCACCGCATCAAAAATGGTGCTTGATAACAGCCTCTACACGCTCGCCGCTTCTATGGACGATTGGGGAAAAATATTTACCAATAGTTATTCTTCCGAAAGCATTTTTGAAATAGGCTACAATGAAACTCAAACCAACTCGTTAAGGGTGCTTTATGCTGTAGGATCCGACGCCATGTTCACACCTTCTGCAAAATTCCGTTCCTCCTATGAGCAGGGCGACAAACGGATCCCTTATGTATATGATACTACGGTAGCAACGCCCAAAGCCATCTGGAAATTCCTGGGGAAAGGCGTCAGTGATGAAGATCCCTCCCCCTCCCGTCAGAACATCGTGTTAATACGCCTTGCAGACATCCTGTTGCTGAGGGCTGAAGCGCTGGCCCGGACCGGCGGTACCAATATTGCAGAGTCCCTGAGCTTATTAAACCGCATCCGGCAGCGGGCCGGCTTGCCCGCTTTTGAAACGGAAGCCGCTGCGGCCGCCCGTTATGGTGACCTGGAATCGGCCATTTTACATGAACGTTCCATTGAGCTTTGTTTTGAAGGGCACCGGTGGTTTGACCTGGTACGTACGGGAAAGGCGATCACCACCATGCGCCCGGTTAACGGCCTTAGCGATGAACGCAACCTGGTATGGCCGGTTTTTGTAAGTGTTTTAAATAAAAACCCCAACCTGGAGCAAAGCGAGTTCTATAAATAACAGACATCAGCGTACGTCTGATCAGTAATACTAAAATTCCGGGAACGAACCGTCTGTAATAAACATTCCTATTTATCAAACAGCATATGAATCTTATTATCCGGCGTTCCTCCCTACATTAAAAACATAAAAATATTGCGGATGAAAACGAATATAAAAAATCCGGGACTTCCAACATTTCTGGGACTGCTCTTCCTGAATGTATGTTACCTGTTTCTTTTACCGGCTTGCGAGAAGCAAAAAAATTTCAGCTACGAATATGACAATCCGGGGGGAAAAATGAGCATCTCCGCCTGGCAATTTGTGCAGCAGACAGACTCCCTGGCATTGTTAAGCGAAGCCATTACTGCTGCCGGGCTTCAGGATTATTATTCCAATGCCGAAGTACATACCTTTATTATGCCAACGAACGCCGCCTTCCGGACCTATATGTCTGTAAACAAATACACCAGCATCGCAGCCATTCCCGTCCCGATCCTCCGGAATACGCTTTTATACCATATTGTAAAAGCGAAAGTGCTTTTTTCAGATCCGGCCCTGTCACAGAATAACAATCCCATTGCCTATGAAACCGCAAACGGGCAATCGATGTACCTGTCTCACAACGCCAATTACCAGGGGCTGATCAATGAACAGACCAATAAAAGCTGGACGATATCCGTCTCCAACCTGGAGCCGGTGAACGGCGTTATCCATATTGTTCCGGAACTCGTTTATTTTTCTGCCAAAACAGCCGGCACCAATATACCCGATCCGGCAATTGTCAGCGATACCATTTATGCCACGCAGGATACCTACATCAACGGCGGAAGTCTGAAGGCGTCCAACTTCGGGAGCGATCCCCTGATCAAACTGAAAAATGTGGATGGCAGCGGTGATTACGATCGCAAGATCTACCTGATGTTCGACTTAAACCAGCTCACCAAAACAGGCACCCTGCGAAACGCCAGCATCGAGGTGGGCGTCAATTTTACGCATGGCCTTGGCTTAAAAATGGATCTGTATAACGTTGCGGATACCAGCTGGTCAGAAAAATCAATGAACTGGAACAATGCACCGGCACCGGACCAAACACCCGTGGCATCCCTTGTTACCGGAAAGGTGGCCACCTTTCAGTGGAACTGTACCGGCTTTATTGGCCCCCGCCTGCAACAACCCCGGAAGATTTCCGTAATGCTCGACGGAGAAGCAAAGGGCAATGAAACCAATGACCTGATCTCCAAAGAAAATCCGCTCAGCAAGCCCCCCCGCCTGGTGGTTACCTTCTCCTCCGGGAACAGCATGCTTGAAATGGGAATCAATAATGGAATGACGGTTTCAAAAGGCGGTATTGCAGTGCTGAAAACAGCAATGCTTGAGATGAAAGGCGCCGCACCGGCCGATATTATTTACACCCTGGAATCAGCACCCGCAAACGGATGGCTGATCATGGGCTCCTCCATTCTTACCACCGGCAGTAAATTCACGCAGCTGGATCTGGATATGAGCAATATCGTCTATGTACATTCCGGTTCAGGCGGTGCTGCCGATCAACTTTCCCTTTCGGTTGCAGACCCCGACGGTGGTCTGATCGAACCTTTCGATTTTAACATCAGCATTCAGTAATTAACCCATAGCGCTTTATTGATACGAATAAACGATCATGAACGCTATATTGAAAGGAAGCCTGTTTCAGCAATGAAAAGTTATTGTGTCCCCGGGAAATACGTTTTTTTATCTGTTCTCTTGCTGATGGCAGTCATCATGAACAGTTACAGCCAGGAAAAACCGGCCCCGGATTTTGAAAAGAAAGGATTCTATATTGATCTGCGTAACCAGGTCATGACCATGGAAGCCTTAAAAAATACGGCAAAAGAGCTGGCAGAACTGGGAATCAATACCCTGGTTATGGAATGGGATGCCACTTACCCTTATGAGAACAATGCCACGATCTCCGGCAGGCTGGCATATACACGCGAAGAGATCAGTTCCTTTGTAAATTATTGCGGTAAAATAGGTATTGACGTTATTCCCATCCAGCAGTGCTTTGGTCATGTGGAATATATTTTACGGCACGACCGGTACAGTAGTTTGAGGGAGGATGCCAAAGATCTTTCGCAGGTCTGTCCGTTGCAGACAACAGCGGACAGTTTACTTTTTTCAGATCTGTTCAGGGATATGGCCCGGCTCCATCCTTCAAAGTACCTGCACATCGGTGCCGATGAAACCCGGCTGCTGGGGCATTGTGCTGCCTGCAAAAAAAAGATGGAGCAGGAAGGCGTATCCCGGCTTTTTGTGGACTATGTAAAAATGATGTGCCAGATCGCCCTAAAGCTTGGAAAGACCCCGCTAATCTGGTCGGATATGATCCTCAAACATCCTGAAGCTGCAGGCGCACTTCCCAAAGAAACGATCATCATCGACTGGAATTATGGCTGGCGGAATAATCTTTTCGGAGATATCGGGTTGCTAAAAGATAAAGGTTTTACGATATGGGGAGCACCTTCGATACGGAGTCATCCTGATAACTGGTATGTTACAGACTGGGCCACGCATTTCAGCAACCAGCGGGATTTTATCCCTTACGCCCGTACCCGGAATTATAAAGGGATGATCATGACCTCCTGGTCTACTTCCGGTGTATACAGTTTTATACGGGATGTGGGCAATGAGGTAGTAAGCATGGAACCGATACGGAACAATTATCCCCTTTCCGGTTTTCGCATCCTGATAGCGGCCTACGCCTGGTCGCTGCAGCAAAAGCAGGCCCTGGATCCGGAAGCTTTTGTGATCCGGTATGCCAAAGAGCGTTTTGGGCTTAATGATGCCGGAGGAAAAAAATTATGGGAGGCGCTTATGGTTCCGCCAGAGCTGCTCATAAAGGGAAAACCCGCGCAAAGTCAGTCAATAGCTGCGTTGGCTGCCCGCAACAACGAAGCCGTTCAACTGTTAAAAGAACTAAAGCCGCATCGTCATCAAAAAGAGTTTGAGCATTTCAGACTGATGGCTGACCTCAGGGCTTATTATCTTTCCTTTAAAGAGATCCTGGCGCTCTACAATACGGCGGACTTTTCCCGTAAAGCAGCCGGTGCGCTTATCCCCCGGGTACAGGTGTTGCTGAACCAGGCAAAAGAGCTGGACCGGAGGTTTTCGGATCTGAATAACGGCTTTTTAAAAAACCCTGAGATCATCTACCAGAACAGGATACGGAACCAGCCGGTCCAATGGCTGTATGAGCGACTGGCAGGTATTAATGAAAAATGAATAGGGCTGCTGTATCGTCAGCGATAATCGTAACGGTGCTACCGCCCTGCCGACCCTGCAGGCAGCGATTGTGCCCCTTCAGTATTTGAACAATTATTTGTGTGCCAAATGTTTTATAAATGAACAACTACATGCTTGTCTTATTAACAACCATCATACTGGTCTTCAATACCGGATGTAAAAAATCCGCCACCGAAGCCCCCGAAAAAGATACCCCATCCTCATCCCCCAGGGTGATCACTTTTGCGGGGCATGAATGGGAAGTAAAGAGTTCTGCGAAAGAGAAGCTGGGGCCGGGGCCCAATTATTTTTCCGACTCGGAAGAAAACGTATGGGTGGATGGTACGGGCAGATTGCATTTAAGGATTACCTACCGTAATGGCAAATGGCTGTGCGCGGGCATCACGTTGCTAAAGTCCTTCAGCTATGGCCGCTATGTTTTTGAAATGGGCAGCCGCACGGATACGCTGGATAAAAATATTGTGGGAGGGCTTTTTACCTATAAGAATGATACCCAGGAGATCGATATTGAATTTTCCAAATGGAGCGTTACAGGCAATATAGATGCCCAGTTTGCCGTACAGCCCTCCAACCGCACCGGGAATAAAAAACGGTTTTATCTGGATCAGGACAGCGATGTAACAACACATTGGTTCAACTGGCAGCAGGACCGGATCGATTTTGCAAGTTATTACGGAGCTATGACAGACACTGCGGCAACCAATACGATACAAAAATGGACCTATACCGGAAACGATATCCCGCCGGATACTGATGAAAAGGTTAAAATAAACCTATGGTTGTTTAAAGGCGTTCCGCCGTCCAACCTGAAAGAGGCTGAAATGATCGTATCCGGCTTAAAATACAATAACGAATAAAAGTTCCAAATCTTACATCAGCCTGCCAGACCCACCGGGCCTTTTCTTATAATGGCACTATCTGTCCGGTCTTTACCGATTCATCACAGGCAAAGGCAATGCGCAGACTGTTCACCGCATCATTCATATGATCGGTAAGATCTTCATCGTTCACAATGGCATTATAAAAATACTGCTGCTGCCGCTTGCACAATTCCTGGTGACCGGGTTCATCCTGCATATCTACCCACTCATCTTTTTTTACAAAATGGTCGTTGGCATCCACATCGGCATGGTGCAGTAAAATGGATTCTGTTTTTGTATGTGAATCGATATCGGAGGAAGACCCCGCCCCACCGGCATTCTTTGCCACAATAGAAACAGAACCTTTTGGTCCGATAACATCCTTTATAAAAAAAGCGGTTTCACTAACCATGGGCCCCCAGCCGGCCTCGTACCAGCCTACGGACCCGTCCTCAAAGCGGATCTGCAGCTGACCATAATTATAGTTCCCCTCCGGTACCGCGTCTGAAAGCCTTGCACCGATGGCTGTTACCTGCACCGGCTTTGAACGGGTCATCTGGCACATCACATCAATATAATGCACACCGCAATCCACAATGGGGCTCATGTTGGAAAGGAATTTTTTATGTACCTGCCATTCGTGTCCGCTGCTTTGCTGGTTCAGGTTCATCCGCATTACCAGCGGCCGGCCCAGCCCGGCTGCCAGGTCTATAAATTTTTTCCAGGAGGGATGATGCCGCAGTATATAGCCGATCACCAGTTTTTTATTGTTCTTTTTTGCAGCAGCCACTACCCGCTCCGCTCCCGCCACCGAGTCGGCCAGCGGCTTTTCAATAAACACATCACAACCCGCTTCCAGGGCAGCAATAGCATAGGCTTCATGACTGTCCTGGTAGGTGGCAATACAGACTGCATCCGGTTGCGTGGCAGTAAGCGCCTCGTAATAATCGGAATAGAGCGGATAGGCCGTGTCCAGCTTTTTGTTCAGTTCCTGGTTGCTGCTGCCCCGGGATACCAGTCCGCAGATCTCAAATGCTTCCATCTGATGGTAGGCCGCAGCGTGGGAGGCGCCCATATTGCCGCAACCCGCCACCAGTATCCGTGTACGTTTTTCACTCATATGTTTGATTTCATTTTATTACCGGTAAATACTCCAAACTTAACGGAAATCAACGGAAAATCAGGAATGGCTGTAGCGCTTTTTTATTTCTTGCAGAAGGCGCACAGCCTTGGATAAAGCAACGTTTGCAAAACTTTGCGCAACCGGTAAAACCGGCACAGAGATAATCTGCAAAAATCCGCTGATCAGCGGGAAAAATTGCCTGCAGATCGGCACAGACAATCGCATCCGCAACAGATACAACGCTCCGGTTTATTTTTCGTAAATTCCCGCATCAAATAATGCATATGGATTTTTTAAAAACACTCCGCGTTGAAAAAACAAACAGTGGTACCAGCACCGGCTGCAGCTGGCTGGATAAACCGGCTGAAGACATAACATCTTATTCCCCCGTTGATGGCCGGATTATCGGCACCGTTTCGGCCACCACAGAAGTAACCTATAACGAGGTGGTGGCAAAAGCACAGGCTGCTTTTACCGAATGGCGCAGCTGGCCCGCACCACGGCGGGGTGAGGTTGTGCGCCAGGTGGGTGAAGCCTTACGGGCCCATAAAGATGCCCTGGGCCGGCTGGTATCCTATGAAATGGGAAAAAGCCTGCAGGAAGGCTGGGGCGAGGTACAGGAGATGATCGATATCTGCGATTTTGCCGTTGGGCTCAGCCGCCAGCTTTACGGACTTACCATGCACAGCGAGCGGCCGGGCCACCGGATGTATGAGCAATACCATCCGCTGGGTGTGGTAGGCATTATTTCTGCCTTCAACTTCCCGGTGGCCGTATGGAGCTGGAATGCCATGCTGGCCTGGGTGTGCGGCAATACCTGTATCTGGAAGCCATCGGAAAAAACGCCCCTTTGTGCCGTTGCCTGTCAGCATATAATCGCTAACGTATTTGCCGCCAATAAAGTACCGGATGGTGTCTGCAATTTAATTTCCGGAGAAAAAAATGCCGGGGAATGGCTGGCCGCAGATACCCGGATCGCTCTTGTTTCGGCTACCGGCTCTACTCGCATGGGCAAGGCCGTGGGGGCTGTTGTGGCAGCCAGGTTGGGCCGTTCCCTTTTAGAGCTGGGCGGCAATAATGCCATTATCATTTCAAAAGATGCCGACCTTGATATTGCCGTGCTGGGCGCGCTTTTTGGTGCCGTGGGCACCGCAGGACAGCGCTGTACCAGCACCCGCCGTCTTATTATTCATGCATCGGTTTATGATACGGTAAAGGGCAAACTAAAGCAGGCCTATGCACAGCTGAAGATCGGCGATCCGCTGGACCCGGCCAATCATGTGGGGCCGCTTATCGATACCGCTGCTGTACAGCATTATCTTAAAGCCATTGACCAATGCAAGGCAGAAGGCGGCAGTTTCCTGGTAGAGGGCGGCGTGCTTGAAGGCCCCGGATACGAAAGCAACTGCTACGTAAAGCCCTGTATTGCAGAGGCAAAATCAACGCTTCCTATAGTTAAACAGGAGACCTTTGCCCCTATCCTTTACCTGCTGCGCTACCAGGAGCTGGATGAAGCCATTGCCATCCAGAATGATGTACCCCAGGGCCTCTCCTCGGCCATTATGACGCTCAACCTGCGGGAAGCGGAGCAGTTCCTCTCCCATGCCGGCAGTGACTGCGGCATTGCCAATGTGAATATCGGTACTTCCGGTGCAGAGATCGGCGGGGCCTTTGGCGGTGAAAAAGAGACCGGCGGCGGCCGGGAAAGCGGCAGCGACGCCTGGAAGAACTATATGAGACGGCAGACCAATACCCTCAACTACAGCACTGCATTGCCGCTGGCACAGGGCATCCAGTTCAATGTATAAATGGTAAAGTTTTTTTAAAAGAAATTGATGGTGCAACGTTTAAAAATACGGCGGCATCGTATAAACGATACCGGACCCGCACCTTTACAGGATCTTTTAAGATTATCTTTAAGGGGGATCCTTTATTTTTGCAGCTTTTGCATATCGAAAATACAATCACATAACACATGATGAAATTGTTGAAAAAGACCGGATTGACACTACTGACAGGAGCATTCCTGATGAGCGGTTATGGTCAGTCTGCCACTCCCAAAGGATGGCACCTCCAGGATCTGAAAGCCAATGGCTACTATGGCATCAGTCTCGACAAAGCCTATGACTATCTTAAAGCAAACAACAAAAAGAGTACCCCTGTTATTGTCGGCATTGTCGACTCCGGCATCGATACCACGCATGAGGATCTGCGGCCGGTATTGTGGACTAACAAGGGCGAAATACCCGGCAACGGCATCGATGATGATAAGAACGGCTATGTGGATGATGTACATGGCTGGAACTTTATCGGCGCCCGCGAAGGCAAGTCCAATGTAACCAAGGACTCCTACGAAGCGGCACGCGTATATTGGGGCCTGAAAAGCAAATACGAAGTAAAAACAGAAAGCCAGGTGCCTGAGGCCGACAAGGAAGAGTACAAAATGTGGCTGCGCGCCAAAGAAGACATCTTCAAGCCGGAAGAAGGTGGTGGCTCGGATGATGCCTTTCTGGAAAAAGCGCTTAAGATGATGAAGGTGGGTGATGAAGTGATCCGTCAGGATCTTAAAAAAGAAAAATACGGCCTGAAAGACCTTGCCAGCTATAATGCCAGCAATATGAATGCCAGTCAGTTTAAATTTTTTCTTACTTCCATTAACAAAGACAACAACAGCGAGGATATCACCAACAAGGACCTGATCGAAGAAGTGGAGCGCGATGTGGAAAAAATGAACAACAAAAAACGCCCGCCGGAAGATTACCGCAATGAAGTGGTAAAGGATAATTATAAGGATATCAACGACCGTTTTTACGGCAATAACAATCTTACAGTAGATGATCAATCGGCCATGCACGGCACCCATGTGGCGGGCATTGTAGGCGCTGCACGTAAGAACGGTAAAGGTATGGACGGCGTGGCCGACAATGTGCAGATCATGGCGGTACGGGCCGTGCCCAATGGCGACGAGCACGATAAGGATGTGGCACTGGGTATCCGCTATGCGGTGGACAATGGTGCGCGTGTCATTAATATGAGCTTTGGAAAAGGCTATTCTCCCGAAAAAAAATGGGTGGATGAGGCCGTAAAATATGCAGTGGAAAAAGGCGTGCTGCTGGTACATGCAGCGGGCAACGACAAGCAGAATAACGATACCACGTATAACTTCCCTTCTGCTTATTACCTGGACAAAAGCAGACCCGCCACCTGGATCACCGTGGGTGCCAGCGGACCTGACAGCACCAGTGGCCTGGTAGCTAATTTTTCCAACTATGGTAAAAAGGAAGTGGATGTGTTTGCTCCCGGAGTGCTGATCTACTCTACCCTGCCGGGTGGCGATGTATATGGTAACCAGCAGGGCACCAGCATGGCAGCACCCGTGGTAAGCGGACTGGCAGCGCTGATCATGAGCTACTACCCCGATCTTACAGCCGTACAGGTAAAAGAGATCATAGAGAAATCCGTGGTAAAACCGGCTTCAAAAGTCACCAATCCGGAAAACGGGGAGGAAGTATGGCTGTCGGACCTGTCCACAACCGGAGGTATCGTAAACGCTTATGAGGCAGTAAAACTGGCAGATACCTACGCAAAAAAGGGCGGTGCGGCCACCGGTAAGCCGGCCACAAAGAAACCTTCGTCCAGAAAGCGTAAATAAAGATTTTTGCTATAGCAAGAGGCTGTTTCCATATATTTGGGGGCAGCCTCTTTGGTTTTAAGCGGTTAAAGTGTTAATTCTGTATACAAAAAGGTACATTGTCAACCCTTTACAATAAATTTGTTGATTAAAATAGTTTCAATCGATGCCACTGCACCATTTATTTGTAGTTTATCTGATCAGTATCCTGTTGGTCTTTCTCCCCTCCTTTGGTCTTGCCAAATTATTTAAAAAAGCCGGTGTTGCATCCTGGAAGGCCTATGTGCCTTTTTACAATACCTGGGTAATGCAGGATATTGCGCAGCGCCCCAAGCATTGGGTATTCTGGCAGTTCATCCCCATCGTGGGCTGGTTCATCACCCCCGGCATTTTTATCGAGTTTGCAAAAGTGTTTTGCCGGTTCTCATTTGGCGATCATTTTTTTGCCGCCCTGTTTGCCCCCTTTTATTTTCCCTGGCTGGCGCAGAACAAGGATGCCCGTTTTATTAAAGCCGAAGGCGTAAAGCACCACCAGAAGCCCGCCTGGCGTGAGTGGGTGGACGCCGCAATTTTTGCGGTAGTGGCTGCCACTCTTATCCGCATCTTTATATTTGAGGCCTATGTGATCCCTTCCAGCTCTATGGAGAAGACCCTGCTTATTAACGATTATCTTTTTGTAAGCAAGTTCAGCTATGGCCCGCGGATACCCAATACGCCCCTTTCCGTACCTTTTGTACATAATTATTTACCCGGCAGCAGTCTTAAATCGTATACCACGCTTATCGAGCTGCCTTATATCCGCTGGTTTGCTTCACCGGTAAAACGGAACGACTGTGTGGTATTCAACTTTCCCGAAGGTGATACGGTCGTCAACAAAGATGGCTACCAGTCCTTCCAGCCCTATTATTCACTGGTGCGGATGTATGGCCGCGAAGAAGTGCAGAAGAACCCCGAGTTTCAGCCGCTGGCGGTGCACCCGGTAGATAAAACGGATAACTATATCAAACGCTGTGTAGGTGTGGCGGGCGACTCGCTGAAGATCGTGGATGGTATTGTATACATCAACAACCAGCCGGGTAATATCCCTCCCACTTCTGCCACCTATTATACCTTCCGCACCAAGAACAATACACCGGTGGATCCGGATTTTCTCCGCGAATCCGGCATACGGCTGAATATGGAAAGCAACAGCCCGGATTTTACGGCGATGCAGGGCGGCTATTACAGCATTAACCTGACACTTCCCGAGCTCGATATACTGAAAAAGCTTACAGTGATCGATCCCAACAGCATTGCAAAGGACGTATCGCCTGCCGGCTATACCGAGCCCTTTACATTCCCTTTTGATACGGTGCATTACAAGTGGAACCGGGATAATTTCGGTGCGATCTGGATCCCCAAAAAAGGAGCCACCCTTACCCTTACCAAAGAAAACATTGCGCTGTACCGCCGCGCTATACAGGTGTATGAAAAAAATACACTGGTGGAAAACCCGGATGGAAGTTTTGTTATCAACGGTACCTCCACCAACAAATACACTTTTAAAATGGACTACTACTGGATGATGGGGGACAACCGCCACAAATCGCAGGACAGCCGCTACTGGGGTTTTGTACCGGAAGACCATGTGGTGGGCCGTGCGGCCATGATCTGGTTCAGCTACGAAAATGGCCCGCGCTGGAAGCGCTTCTTTAAGATCATTAAATAATCAGAACCCATAAAGAACCGTCTTCAGGGGTCATCTCAGGATGCCGCTTTTGAAGACGGTTCTTTTTTATCCATCGGTCTGTAAAAAAATCAGCGGCAATCTGCGGGAGGGTATTCACACCGATCCTGGCAGCAACGCATCACCATTCGTAGAAATACAATCCTGCCGAAGCGATCGTGGGATTTAACCGGGACGATTCAATCTCAATTTTTATTTCATTGGCCGTTACCGGGTCAAAATGCAGCAGGCGTTTATAGCCGATCGTTGTTTCCTGTACAAAGGGTTTCCATGCGCCATCCTGTTTGTAATACACACTGAATTGTTCCACGCGCTGTCCTATCCGTATATCTTCCTGTATAGAAAAGGCATTAAAGGTCCGGGGCTGTTTCAGCTTAAATACAAGGGTAGTGGCCGTATCACCGCCCCGCGTGGTAAAATATGTGGCATCCTTTCCGTCCAGCAAGGCTGCCGTGTTCACACCGTTGTTACAGGTTATTGCTGCTCCTGCAAGCAAATTGGTTTTAAACAGTTCTTTGCGCATCCGGCTCCACTGCTGCAGGGTTCTTACATCGCTTTCATTAATAAGCCCTCTTTTATCCGGCGGCACATTCAACAGCAACACGCTGTTCATCCCAACAGAAGTAAAATAGATCTGCATCAGCTCCTTCGGTGTTTTCACCTTTTCATCCTGGTCTGCATGATAGAACCAGCCCGGCCGTATGGAAACATCCGTTTCTGCCGGGTACCATACCAGGCCCTTTGCAGTTGCTATCCGGTCACGGCCGCCCAGATCGCTGCCGGTCATATCACTCTGGGGTTTAAACAACATTCCCTGCTGAGATCCTGCCGCAATCTGATCCTGGTCGAGGTTATTGGTGGGCACCACGCTCCATTCCGTTCTGCGTCCCTTTCCGCTTTCAGTGCCTACCCACCGCACATCCGGCCCCATGATCGCGATCACCGCCTGCGGTTGCAGTTTGCGGATCAGCTTGTACCAGCGGTTAAAATCATACACCTGCTTTTTACCGTTCGGCCCTTCCCCGTTCGCACCGTCAAACCATACTTCATCCACCTTCCCATACCAGGTCAGCAGCTCTGTAAGCTGCTTTACAAAAAACTCATTATACGCATCCGTACCATAAACGGAAGCGTTGCGGTCCCAGGGGGAGAGATATACGCCAAAGCCCATCCCCAGTTTTTTGCAGGCCGCCGCCACTTCCTTTACCACATCACCTTTGCCGCTTTTCCAGGGACTGCTTTTTATGGAATGGTCCGTGGTTTTGGTCGGCCACAGGCAAAACCCGTCATGGTGCTTGGCCGTAATGATCACCTGCTTAAAACCCGCATCCTTCATGGTCTTTACCCACTGCACCGCATCCAGAGCTGTTGGGTTAAACAGCGCCGGGTCCTCTTTGCCGTCGCCCCATTCTTTTCCTGTAAAGGTATTGATGCCAAAATGAAAAAAGGCCGTCAGTTCCAGCTGCTGCCAGCGCAGCTGCCGTGCCGTGGGCACAATATTGGCGGCTTTTTGGATGATCTGCTGTTCGGAAGTACCCGGCGCCAGGCTTACAAAATTTTCCTTCTGCGCCCTTGCCGGTGCGGATAATGAAACCATTGCTACAACCGGTAAAATATATTTTCTCATTATTGCTATTTTATTGAGCTTAAAAAACAGGGCCTAAGATACGGAGATCGCCGCCCATTTTACTACCTGTGCAACCGCGGTTGCACAGCATTATTAAGGCATTTTCTACCAGCCGGGATTTTGCGTAAGCGATCCCTGGCCTAATGTGATCTGATCGGTGGGAATCGGGCTCAGGTAAAGTTTATCATTCCAGGTACGCATGGCTCGGGTATAGGGTGCCACCACTTTTTTCTGTTTACCATCCCAATCTGCAAACGTAGTGGTATTAACTCCCAGGAAGACATTCGAATTAAAATAACTGTTATACATATTTTGTACGGCGGTACTTGCAACAATACCATACACGGTCTTGGGATTCTCAATCAGTTTCCCGGCGTTCCAGCGTACAATATCATCCCAACGGAATCCTTCAAATGCCAGTTCGATCCGCCGTTCTCTGCGGATCTCATAGATCAGCGGAGATACCGCATAGCCGTACCGCGCTCTTCCCGCAATGGTGGTGGCAGCAGGATCCGCAGGAGGATTTATCAGCAGCCGGGCCATTTTGCCGTTGGGCAGGGAAGGCTCGTCCAGCCGCGCCCGCAGCAGATTCACCGACTTGTCCAGGTCAGCCTGTGTAATAGTGCCCAGCTCGGCCAGCGCCTCGGCATAGATCAGCAGCACTTCCGCATACCGGAATACGAACATATCATAGGTCGTCTGATTCGCTTCATTCTGCTGAGGGATGGGACTCCGGAATTTCATAGACAGGTAACCGGTAGGCGAACCGCTGTTCACGGTTGTAAAATAATTTGATGTAGGACTGGTGTTGTTTAGAAAAGTGGGAAGGAACCGGTTATCGATCATGTTCCGTAAACGCGGATCACGATTCTGAAATTCAAGCGTGGTGGAATCATCGCCCTTGTATCTCGGACTTAGCCGTACCGGCAAACCATCATCACAGAGAAAATCCTCGATCAGGTCCTTGCTTATCCCCGTTCCTGATTCACCGGAGGTCCTCGACAAGCCGCTGGTCAGCACATTTACCAGGTAGATCTTGGGCAGTACGCATTCTTTATTTCCGGTAAGGTCTTCAGTAATGAATTGCTCGCGGTAATACAACGGATAATCCTTCGCTGCATGGGTATTGGTCTTGGCATCTACCAGGTCTCCGGTTTTAAAATAATACAATGCTGCCGGCCGCACAATCTCGTAGCGGTTACTTTGCATCATCTGCCGCGCCGCGTTAACGGCTTTATTCAGATAAGCCTCCCATCCGGCAATGCTGCGGTATTTCATCCAGGTGCCCTGGTACAGGTTCACCCGTGCCAGCAGTTGCAGGGCCGCATATTTGTGCAGCCGACCCAATTCTGCGTTATTCGGCTCCGGCAGGTTATTCACTGCAAAATTCAGATCTTCAATCACACTGTCGATCACCGTTTGCCGCGGGGTCCGTTGTTTATAGAGGAAAGTGGTATCATTAACATTCAGGTCCTGGTTGATCCAGGGCACATCACCAAATGTTTTTACCTTATTAAAATATTCATAGGCTCTGAAGAAACGGATCTCACCTACATACTGATTGATCTTAACCGGGTCATCCACTACTTCCCGGTAACGGAGTAAAAAATAATTGGCGTTGCGGATATTCGACCAATCAGAATTATCCCAGCCACCGCCGCTTGCGGGCACTACCACATCGCCATACAACCAGGTGTTCGGTGTATTCTTCACACAGTTATCGCTTCGTTCGTCCGCATCGATATTTGGCACATAAAGAGCGGAATAAAAATTATTGCAATATAGTTTCAGGTTATCGATGCTGCTCCAGAAATTCAGATCCGTAATGGCATCCTGGGGCATGCGGTCCAGCACTTTTTTACAGGAGCTGCCCAGCAGCAGCAGTGCGGCTATATATAAAATTTGTTTTGTTTTCATGTGTAATTTTTTTATGGTTCCTGTTGTAATCCAACCGGGCCTTATTTTAAATTGATGTTGATGCCGAAGGACCAGGATTTGGTAATGGGATATCCCATCAGGCTCAGGTTTTCAGGATCATATAATTTTGACAGCTTTGTAAAGGTGAGCACATTCTGCCCGGTAATATAAAGCTTCAGGTTGCTGATCCTCGCCCGCTGCAACCAGGGCTGGGTAAAGGTATAGCCCAGTGTTACCTGTTTTACACGCAGATAGGCGGCGTTCTGCAAATAACGGTCAACAGCATTCGAATATCCAAAACCACCACGGTTACCACGTGCGCCGTCAATGTATACACGGGGCAGATAGCCGCCGGGATTTTGATAGGACCAGTAATCCATCGCCGCTTCCATTGGTACATCCCACTCGCTGCCGATACCAAAGAAACGGCCATCGGGAACAAAATCCTGTTTTGCAACCCCCTGAAGGAAAAGATCGAAATCAAATTGCTTCCAGGTAATACCGCCGGTAACGCCATACATGTAATGCGGATTTCGGTTACCGATAATGGTCAGGTCGCCACTGTTATCTGCGGTACCGTTTCCGTTGGTTATTTTATTATCGCCGTTCAGGTCGATGTATTTTACATCCCCGGCATGCCACTGGTTATTGTATAACTGCGACTGGTCGATACTATATCCGGCGGCTTCTGCATCCGAAGCGAACAACCCTGCCGACTTCAGTCCCCATATTTCCCCCAGCCGCTGCCCCACATAGAAACTGCTGTTATCATTGCTCAACAGCTTTGTGGGATTATTATATTCGGTGATATAGGCATCCGAGTTCGACAACACAACCGAAGCCCGGTAAGAAAGTTCCGCACCCACATTATCACGCCATGCCAATGACAGTTCCCATCCCTTTGTTTTCAGGTTACCGGAGTTGGACCGGGGCACTTCCGTTCCCAGCACCGCAGGTAATGGTGATCTGGGAGCAAACATACCACTGGTATACCGGGTGTAATAGTCATACGCCAGGCTCAGCCGGTGTTGGAGAAACTCCATCTCCGTTCCCACATTCCACTGGCTTACTTTTTCCCAGCTAAAAGTGGGACTCACCAATCCCCCGGGCGCAATGCCTACAGGAAGTGTGGTGGTGTTTCCTAAGATATAGGGATAGGCTGCATTGATGTTATAAAAGGACAGGTATGGAAAGTATCCGAATTTATCAGGGTCCAGTGTCTGGTTTCCCAACCTTCCATAGGAGCCTTTTATTTTAAATTCATTGAACACTTCGGAAAGTCCGGTATTGTTCTTCCAGAACTGCTCATTGCTGATCCTCCAGGCGGCAGATACCGAGGGGTTAAATACATAACGGCTGTCCGGTGCAAATACGCTGGAACCATCATAACGCCCTACCAGACCCAAGTAATAGCGGTTGTCGTAATCGTAGTTAAGGCGTGCAAAATAACCCTGCACCGCCCAGCTGGGGATCGATTCATCCACGGCCATGTCTCCTGTAGCCCTGTTGAGCACCGGCAGGTTGTTGTCGATAAGGTTTTTGCGCTGCGCTGAATAAAACTTGATCTGTTTCACTTCTTCGTTATAACCCGCCATCAGACTGAGGTTGTGGAGCCCGATCTTTTTGGTATAGTTGCCGTAAATATTCAGCGCATGATAATAATCGTTGTTATTGCCCAGGTTCACCAGGTTAGGATTGGTCCAGGGATAAATATTATAAGTACCATCGGCATGGTATTCCCGGAAGAGCTGTGAGGTGAATTCGGTATTATCCGAATAAGGATTAAAGGTATAGTCGATATTCAGGTTCAGCTCCTTTACCGGGGTGATGGTAGCCGCAGCAGTAGCCCACAGGTCGTTCACCTTTTTTTGACTATGTCCGCCCAGGGCCCCTACAGCAAAGAGATTGGTGAAGCTACCCTGACCAGCAAAGTTCCCGTCCGGATGCCGGATGGGCATCAGCGGCCGCAGATCATTCTTTAGCTGGCCGCTGCTTTCCGTGATACCGGAGTTACCACCGGTTCCGCCGGAAGGATGATCCTCAAAGGAATAAGTATAGCGCACTTTACCCGTAACCTTCAGCCACTTCGTCACATCAGAACTGATGGACAGGTTGATATTGTGCCGCTGGTAATAGTCCTTATATGATTTCAGGAAACCGTTCTGCCGCATGTTCCCGTACGACATGTAATAAGAAGTATTTTTTGAACCACCGCTTACGGAAACATTGCTCTGGATAAGGCTTCCGCGTTTGTATAATTCAGATGTCCAGTCGGTATTGCCTACATAAGTGTAATAACCCGTTTTATCGATCGAGGGATCATAAAGCACATAAGGGTTATTTACCGGGTCATTGAAATAAGCCGTAACACCGTCCCGGATACGCTGCGAGAAATACGCTCCGTTACCGGCATTGATATTGGCCGAATCCATATAATTAATATAGGTAAGAGAGTTGACGTAGCGCGGACGCAATGTAAGATCGTTGAGCGCATAGGACCCGGAAACCGATACTACCGGCGACTGGTCTTTTTTACCGCTCTTTGTCGTGATCAATATAACACCATAGGCGGCACGGGCTCCGTAAATAGCGGCAGACGCACCATCTTTTAAAATTGTAACACTGGCTACATCATTCGGGTTTACAAGATTTGGATCCTGTACCACTCCGTCTACCAGTATCAGCGGCCCTCCTCCGTTTATAGAGGTGATCCCCCTGATATTGAAATTGGCCCCCTTCCCCGGTGCTCCCCCCTGCATGGTGATCTGCAGATTGGGTACCACACCCTGAAGACCTGCACCGATATTGGTAATTGGGCGATTTTCCAGCACCTTGCCCGACACCTGGGTAATGGCAGCAGATACATCGCCTTTCTTTTGAGTACCATATCCCACCACCACTACTTCATCCAGCTTGCTGTCGGCCTTTTCCAGTGAAATGTTTATGGTAGTCCGTTTGTTTACATTAATGGTCTGCGTAAGGTACCCGACCGACGACACTTCCAGCACCGCGTCTTCATCCACCTGTATGGAATACTTCCCGGCTTCATTGGTCATTACCCCCGTGCTCTGCCCCTTCACGGTAATGCTTGCGCCAGAAAGGGGCTTTCCCTCCGTATCTGTTACCGTACCGGTAACCGTCAGCTGATCTGCCTTAATGGTCCGGGCACCTCCTTCGCGGATGATAATGGTCTTTTCCACGATACTGTAAGTCAGCAGCTGATCAGTCAGCAACAGATCCAGTGCCTTGCGCAGCGGCATATTCTTTACCGATATGCTCACCGGCCTGCTGTTACGGAGCAGCGCATCCTTGTACAGGAAATTATACCCTGTCTGCCTTTTTATTTCTCCAAAAATAGCGGTAAGACCTCCTTTCTTTTTAGAAAGTGTTACATTCTGACCACTTACCGCAGCCGATGCGTGGATAGCGGTTGCAAGTAAAAAAATAACGGAAAGCTTCATACACAATAGCAATTTGTGGATCCCTTTTCGCCGCTGGCGAAAAGTGCAATCGTCCGGATAGAAATTCATACTTTTGCGATACCCTGCCTGACCGGCAGGTGGGTTTGGTGAATAGATGATTGGTATAAAAATTTATTTGCTAAACACTCCGGCGGGAAGTGGCTTCAACACTTTCCGCTTTTTATTTATTTGTTTTTGCTTACGATGATGCGGCGCCCTTTGATCTCGAATTGCAGTCCGCTGGTAAGCGCCAGCATTTCCAGCACCTTCGAGGCATTGATGTTACGGTTTACACTGCCGGATAAAGTGATTTTCGGAACCGGTCCTTCATAAAACACTTCCACATCATACCAGCGGCCTATTTCCTGCAGGATCTCATCCAGCGCCGTCTCCTTAAAATCAAAAAGCTGGCTCTTCCAGGCCACGGCGCTCACTGTATCCGACTTCATAATATCTACAGCTTCCGTAATTACCGCTGCCTGTCCGGGATTGATAAGGTTTGAATCCTTTTGATTACTTACCTGTACCAGCCCCTGCAGCAGGGTCACTTTTATTTTATTATCAAATGTGTTGATGTTAAAATGTGTCCCCAGCACTTTTACCTCTGTTTTTCCGTTCTCCACCACAAAAGGTTTATTTTCCTGATGAGCTACTTCAAAATAGGCCTCTCCGCTTACCTGTACCCGGCGTTCGGCCGCGGCAAACTGCAACGGATATTTTACTGAGCTTTCGGCATTCAGCCAAAGCCGGGTACTGTCTGCCAGTACAATCTCTATCGGCTGGCTGCCGCGCGGGTTAAAAATGGTGTTATACCCTTTTGCGTTTGCCGGGCGGCTGATGGTTGACGACCGTACCGCCCTGCTAGCCTTCAGCAATTGCTTATCGCCGTTTTCTAAAAAAAGTACGGCGTTGGCAGCGGCGGGTGGCGCCACATCTGTAATAACAGGCACCAGGGCCTGCTGCTTTTTTCCGGAGCGGGATGATGGCAGCAACCCGCCC
Organism: Niabella beijingensis; assembly: GCF_020034665.1. Lineage (NCBI taxonomy): Bacteria > Pseudomonadati > Bacteroidota > Chitinophagia > Chitinophagales > Chitinophagaceae > Niabella > Niabella beijingensis. The sequence goes on from NZ_JAIQDI010000002.1 coordinate 2,088,150, forward strand.
ACTGCCAACACCAGTAACACAGCAGCCGCTGCGATCCACCAGCCGGGCGCTATCTTTTTAACCTGATGCTGCGGCAACCGGCGCTGAATGTGCCGGTACAGCCGTTCCGATTCCTTAACGGTAAGAAATTTTTCAAACGCCAACCGGTCCCAGCAGGTATCGATCAGGGCTTCAATTGCTGCGGCATGCTCCGCACTCAGATAATATCCATACAACTCATCGGTTTCAGCTGTAGTAGCTGTTCCATCTGCAAGCAACTGAAGTAATTCTTCGATCCTGGATTTAAGCATTACGGCATCCCTTTTTTAACCATCAGGTATCTATAAGACAAGCGGCAATTAAAAAAGGGCTAGTGCTATTAAAATTATTTTTTTGAAAGAAAAACTACCGTAATGATCACTTCTATATGGTTTTTACAAAAGGCGATAACTGAAGCGGTGGCTGCTTTTAAATGATTTTTTACGGTGTGGATGCTCAGGTTCATAATAGAAGCGATCTCTGCAACCTTAAAGCCCTCCTGTTTATTAAGCACATAGGCTTTTTTCTGTTGTTCCGGCAAGCGGTCGATGGCTTTCTGTATCAGGTGATTGATCTCTTTTTGTTCCAGCCCTGGTGTGATAAGGGTTTCAGCCGGCTGGTGCGATTGTGCTTTATAAATAAGCCGCTCCCTGGCTACTCTTGTAAGCACATTCAGGGTGTGGTTTTTCACGATGATCTTCAGCCAGGCTTCAAAATGCTGCACCTCCTGCAACACTTCCTTCTTGTTCCAGATCTTTAAAAACACATCCTGAACAATGTCTTCCGCAATGGTTTGGGACCGGGTCAGGTAATACCCGATGGAATAGATCTGCTGATGATAGCGGTCATATAATTCCCGGAAGGCGCTTTCTTCGCCCCTAATAATCCGCTCCAGTAAAACCTCAGTTGCTACTTCCATAACCCTGCCAGCTGTAGCGGATAAAAGTAGCGATAAAATCGCAAACACAGGTACTAACCGGATTTTGCATCCTATCACCCAGCGGCACAAAGGCTTATACGATTTTACAGGATCCGGCGGAGTAAACAGGATTATCAAATACTTAAATTATTTTAACTGCCATTATTATTGCTTCTTCTTCCCCGCTGCATCCAGCAGCTCCATCAGTTCGGTAAGCGTTACCACTATATTCGAGAAGCCTGTAATGGTCCCGTCCGGAAAAAATCCGATGTAGTGCGTAAGCAGTGTACGCAGGTTACTGTTAACCTCGCTTCCGGGATATTGGCGCAGCCAGTGTTTTAGCTTTTGTGTTTTTTTCTTTTTCATGGTGGGTTGTTTTTTGGTGCGCGGGCTTTTGGGCCGCGCGGTTAGTAGTAATGATTAGTTTATTACGCCCCGTGGTCACCTGTATGGTATTGCCCGGTGCAAAGCCGCAGGCCGCCAGCCATTGGCCCAGCAGCCGTATCTCCGGCAGGCAGGTTATCACCTCCCGGCCATAAGCCGTGCGGCGCAGTATTATTTTGGGGTACACCTTTAGCAGGCGCACCCTGGCAGGGTTGTTTTTCATAGTTGCTGTAATTTTCCTGGGTGATTGGTGTAAGATTAAGAATAAGATCGTTAACCTCAGCCAACGATCGCATATCCTGTAAGACAATAAAGCCTTCATCCGGCTGAAACCTCCGGCAGATCGGTATCTCCCTTACAACTTATAAATATAAACAGGCGCAGTGCGCCGCTTCTCTTTGTAAGCCCGGCTACCTGGCGCCCCTCCCAGCCGCAGCGCGGCGATAATCTGCTGCACGGCCCCTGTGCCGTCTTGCGCTATTCCCGGTGCGCTGCACCTTCATCGCCTGTTCTTGCCATTACTTTTAATATTAGCGCTGCGCTGCAGCGTTCTAATGGCAAACATTAGCCTTTCGTATATGCGAAATATCCGGAGAAACGCTGTGCAGCCGAACGGCCCCCCAGCCGTCAAACACCCCCGGTCCTACTGGGGATGCTTCGGCGCCGCTGCGCTGTGCTCAGCATGACGGAAGTATAATTATCGTCGTCGCCCTGAGCCAACGATCGCATATCCTGTAAGACAATAAAGCCTTCATCCGGCTGAAACCTCCGGCAGATCGGTATCTCCCTTACAACTTATTAAATATAAACAGGCGCAGCGCGCCGCTTCTCTTTGTAAGCCCGGCTACCTGGCGCCCCTCCCAGCCGCGGCGCGGCGATAACCTGCTGCACAGCATCACAAATCACATTACCCCCGCACCCACACCAAATGTGCCGCCTCCAGCAGCTTTATCAGCTCCGTATACATACGCAGGGCGCCAGGCCGCAGCGCCGTACTACAGGGGCTTAGCGCCGCCTCCACCACCGCCTCCCAATCCTGCACCCGCCGGGCCAGGCCCCGCCTGCCAAACAGTTTTTTAAACACCTGGTACGGGCGGCAATATTCTTTAAGCGTAAGGCAGCGCGGCAGGTCGCCCCAGCCATCCTGCCGGCCCACGCGGCAGCAATAATCCTGCGGGCGCGGCATTTCCCCCTCCGCGGTGGCAGCCTCCGCCCCCCGGGCCTTCCGTAGCGCATGTGCCGCCCGCAGTGCAGAGCGTACTACCTTCATATCCAGCAGCAGGGCACCCGCCGCGCGCCGCCGGTACTCCTTATCTGCCGCAGCATGGGCCACTACCCGTTTTATTTCCCGGCGCCAGTAGGCCATATCCGCATAGGAAAATACTTCGGCAAACACTGTTACGGGGTCGCCCGGGCGGCCCCTGGTCCAGCACGCCGTATTAAAAGGGTCTTTGGGTATTTTACGTTTCATGGTTACTGTTTCAGGTTTGCTTTGGCGTGTTACAATACCACAAAGTAAGCCATCCCCAGGGGGGATATTCAAGTCCCCATCCGTATATTTTATACCGGTTGCCGTATATTTTAGCTATCTTTATACAGGCGGCTTATTAAGCGTAAAAGCCTAAATTTGAACCTTTGATAAATACAATTTTTAGCTATTATGGACAAAAAGATACATGAAGGCCGTAATGTAAAGCGTTTCCGCGAAATGCTGGGCATTAAACAGGAAACACTGGCCCTGGAGCTGGGCGATGACTGGAACCAAAAGAAAATATCTATACTGGAAACCAAAGAAACCATTGATGTGCCCCTGCTGCAACAGATATCCACTGTACTAAAAATACCGGTGGAGGCGTTTCAGAATTTTGATGAAGAACAAGCGGTGAATATTATTTCCAATACATTCAATGACCAAGCAAATGGGTATAACTACTATCCAACATTCAATTTCAATCCCCTTGAAAAAATGGTGGAATTGTATGAGCGTATGCTGCAACAGCAAAAGGAAATGATTGAGAAGCTTGAAAAATTAATTGAGGAAAAATAGCGTTATAAGACTATTTACCAGAAACAAAATAAAAGAAAAAAAAGAATGCAAGACAAAGGACTGCGGATACCAAAGTGTCCTACCTAACCATTTGAAGCTAATAAAATTGAATTTGTTTATTATGTTTATATCCAGTTTTGCAACCACTATGAAGAAAAAACTACAGGTCGAGCTGGACAATTTTCCTTTTGAAGATTATCGACAGTATAACAATAAAATTGAGGAACATATTATTTTACCTCGATTTTAACTTACACACTTTACGGGATACTCCCGATCTCTACTAACATTAGCCAAGCACAGACTTTTAGGTAAAAAAGTCATCTATGTGTAAAATAAGATTACTTGGATTTAATCAACTTTTTTCTTCTTTGGATAAGCTCATCAATAATCAAATCAAACGGTATTGAATGATCCATTTGCCTAAATGCATCTAGGAGCTCCCAGCGGAAACGAACAACTATTAGCGGCAAGCTTGAGGTCAACTTTATTCGAGCAGCCTCATTCAATATTCCTTTATGAACATCAAAATTTCTGTATTCATATGCCTCTGTAAGTATTCTATAGTAGTAGTCCTTGGCCTGTTTATACTCAGCACTACTTAAAGTTGAATCGAATTCTTCCACTAACTTTTCAATAAAAGGATATTTTAAACTTCTAACTTCTCTGGGGATCCTGCCTTTTCTAATTGCAATAATAATTTGCCGTTGTTTCTCATATGACACTTCGAGCAGTGGTGCAGCTCTTCCTAAAAAATTAAGTGCATCATATAAAGTTGACAGAATCCGCCTATTTCTATTTGCTTTTTCATTAGAAAGTATGATCTCAGAGACAGCGTCCATTACAATTTTACGTTTCCGATTGTAGGATAACAGTGTTTCCAGATATAGCCAATAATCACTGATTGAATTATGTCTATGTGCTTTTACAAATAGGGGCTCGCATTTTAAAAACCAGCCCACCGCATCTCCCTGTACTTTTTTAAGAATATGAAAGACATTATCCTTTAAATCGGTAAGAGCGTCCTTCGTAAATGGATCTTGGTGCCTCTGACTACTCCAACCTGCACCTTTATACCGAAAATGCCGATCAAGAACGATATAGTTTTTTGTAATATCAATATTAAAATCGCGATGAAGAACAGCAGAAACAAAAGCAAGTTCATTCCTCATTTTAGCACCTAACTTTTTTACTAAAGATGCTGTTGAATGATATTCTATTTCGCTAGTTCCTAATATATACTCGCCTTCTTCAAAAAATGATTCAATTTCAAAATCCTTCATTAAAGCCATTATCTTTAAAACAACCGGATGGCGTTTACCCCAAAATCGAACCGAGTCATACGTAAAAGAGAAATCCTCGGGGAATTGGCCTCCGTAAATCTTAACCATTACTATTTGCTTTCTAGCGGCCTTTTTGAATACATTAGTAAATCCATGAAGTTGATTATCCAGCTTTCCTTCTGAGAGAAACTTTTTTCTTTTAAGTTTTGTATTCACATGCGTCGGAAAAGGAAACTGCTCACCATCCTTGCTGAAAACGTTAGCAATAATTCTTAAAATTTCAGATTCATTATATCCTCTATAAAAGTATTCTGACACCAGTCCCTGGGCTAATGAATCCAATACCCTATAGTGGTCATACTGGTAACAAGGCACTTGCTCCCCGAGTTTGTGCTTACATTTTACCGCATTTAGTACCTCATTAATTAAATCTTCAGGCATTTTATGTAGCAAGTCCCGATGCAAAAGTTTTAAATCATTATGAAATGAAGCGCTATCTACTAATTTTTCTTTTAGTATTTTGTCGCTTTTCCCAAGGAGATTATATTTGCTAACTACCTTCTTCACTGAGATGTAAGTGGCATAGCGATCCCATAAGGTATCGGTGATAAAAAAATTATTTTTGAAATAGCTATCCAAATAAATAAGACGGTACTGGCTATCTCCAGTCAAACGAAGAATTACTTTTTCAACTAAGGAAGTCGGACTTTCCAGCTCAAACTGTTCTTCCCATCCGATATATTTTGCAGTATGCGTCATTCTATCTAGAAAGTAATTAACCTTCTGCGCAACCAACTCATCTTTGTTCGTTATTCTATTGATAGTCATTGTATAATTTTGAATAAAACTTTTTAAATTAAATTATCATCAGAAACCAAATCCAAGATACCCAAAAATTGATACGCTACTATCGATTGGAACGGCGAGATCATTCAATCCCATCTAGAGCCCTGACAAGGAATGAAACCAGCCAACACCGAATCTATTTTCTTGAATAACCATAAACGGAGCTCTCTTCCTACTTGACGGACCTACTTTTAAAAAGCAGGTATTGCTATTCAGGTAGTTAATCATTCGCTCATCTACTAACCGGATTACGCAAAGCAGATATGATATCCACAGTGTTCCTTACTAATCCGACAATAAATGCTGTAGGTGCAAAGCGGATTAATAGTAAACAAAAAACCAAAACTAGTAACACTATGATGATCGTCCTATTTCCAACGTTATTACATTCAAACTTCAGTGGTCCAAAACTGAACTTAAAATCTTCTTTACTACGTCTGTTCATTGCAAATAAATTTTATGCTGCAATGTTAGTAAGGTGTTAGGGTCGTTTACAATGCCATAGCACTCAATGACCTCTCAATGGCCTTCGAATCGTACTTTTTTTAATTCTTTTATTAGGGGCCTCCGCCCTTTCGATTTTTCCTTTGACTATTTCCATAATAGGGTTCATGCTGTCATAGTCATTTCTTGAAATCGTTTTAAGTACAGTACCAATCTTGTAATCTTGTATGACCCCTCTTTTCAGATAACGAAAATTCGCGGCGATCCATTGGACTAGGGTCTTCTTCTGGCACCCCGTAATAAAATCATGAATAATTAATTGTTTAAAGAAATCTGAGAGCCTCTTTCCTGCAGATTGGAACAATAATTTCTCTCCTTCGATTTTGCCTGTTCGAATCAAAGTTTCAAGTCTCGCCTGATCTTCCTCATTAAAAAAGTCTTTCAGCATCTCCAGAATCTCAGGTATAGATTCTAACCTAAAACTTGGAAAGTCGTGAGTTATATTATCACATTGATCTGCCACGGTGTCTACATCTGCTACATCAGCTCCTGCGTTTAACTCATCCTCATCCTGTTCATCAAACTTACCATCTTTATAATCCCCGTAAATAGCTCCTACCCGAGTCGTTAGAAGATATTCATCAAACACCTTGGAATTGTCATTTTTAATTATTGAGATATCATAGGCAACCATTACATCTAGCTGCCTCTTGAAAATCCAATTAAAAAGTCTTTGCATCTCGTCATAGCCTGTATCTCCTTCGTTCAGATCAATCCCTAACATCCATTTCTCTATGCCTATTAAAAGTGATAATTGTAACACTGTTCCTGGCCCCGGATTACTATCTAGGTTTTGAAGTAATTCAAGAATTGTATTTCGAACAAAGATGGGCCTTGCCGTATTTTGCTTTACAGCCTCACAAAGGGTGTGCAATACCTCGAAGAAATGTTTAGTCCCACCAATTTTGTCTAGTAGAGAGAAAAGGTTTGCCTCTTTCAATTCGTGATAGTAGGATCCTAATCCCTTACTCTTAAAATTTACATCCTCAAGCATCAAGAATTGGTCAATACCTGCATCTTCTGGATCAACGAACTCAAACGATCCGGGATATGGAAAGTTGGGATTAGCAATTTTTGCATCCGCAACAACTTTATCCAGTATTGTCTGCAATTCAGGGCTGTGCACTATTTCCATGTCTGGAACGCTGCTATCCTTCATTTTTTTCATGGCCATCTTGCAATTTATTTAAAATTCGGCTTACTAAAAATTTATTCGCTTACGTTGAAGTACACGGACTTCATACCTTAACTTGGCATATTTGAATCTGCGGCCCTGTGAAGTGATTGCAAAAGTTCAAATTAAAATATGACAATGCGATTCTGAAGTATAGCAAATCAATACTCACAATCGAGTAGAAAAAATTATTGGGACTTAACATCGGCTTCTCATGGATGTCTATTCGCACTTTGAAAATCAAACATTACACCATGAACAAAGATACCCCGTGGACAAAACCTCTGATAACCTTGCTTAGCATATTGGGAGAAACGAGTTGGAATATTGCCAAGAAATAGCATAAGGCATCCACATCATACCTTCACACAAAAGACATTCTAATTTATGCCTTCAGATACTAAACGATTTGAGTTTTCACAAATATTCATTCTCAGTTATCCCAAATTGAATTTCATTTTTTATTGAGGAAATTTATATTTTCATGAACGCTCTTTTTAACTATCACATGATTAAAAAGCCCATGAGATTCTTTAGTGATCATTTTATTGATCTTATCCTGTTCTATCCCTAGCTCCTTCAAAACAAGGATTAGCAGAAAAATCTGCAATCGTTCAGTAAGGTAATAAAGCTTAATACCACTAAGTGCTTTTTTCTTCAACGATCTATCATAATGAGTTAAGTAATTTCGTGTGTTTTTGGCATTTTTAATCAGTTCAGCTTTATCAGGGTATAAGTGATCCGTAATCTCATTACTGAGTTCATCAAATAACTCTACGAGCCGTTCTTGAAGTGTTGGTTCATTTGAAAAGTTAAGTTTATCTTTTAGCCATTGTCGATATTCTTCTGGACAACCACTTAAAATACCATTAATTTTATGTTTGTGAATATGTTTAGGTTCTACTTCGTTATTTCGAGTTGTACGATGAAATGTTTCAATAGCCTGAATGATATTCAAAAACAAGTTCTCACCCACTTTATTTTGACTATTGAAGGATTCGGTCAGTATCAAAACCGCGGGCTCTGTAATGGACAATATATCAATCCATTTTTTGAATATCGCTGAAAAATCCTTCTGGATATCTTTATAAGTAAAAAGAAAACGTTTGTTACGAGTTTTATTTTTAAAATCCACGTCTTGACCTGAATAAAAACAAGTAATATTCTCACTGTCACGAATAAAAGATATAGCAGTCAGGTGAGCTTCTGAAAAATAAGCTAATGCAAAAAAGCCAGTTAAAATAGTATCATAATTCCAAAAGTCATCTAAGGTAAACCCTGGAGCATATTTCACAAGTATGCTCGTTTGCTGCTTTAAAACAAATTCATGATCAACGGAAAAAAGTGGCCATGTCCCTTGAAATGTAACACCCATTGTTAAATCTTCCCGTTCATAAAAAACCCTAGTTTGTGGAACTTCATAGCTAATTGAAACAGATTTGCTTTGAATATCCGCATATTTTAATCCCCTAATATCAAACCATTCATTTAATGAAGAGTAAACTAGATTAACACTTTGAAATCTAGCTTCTTCAACTTTAAAATGCCCTCCAATAAAACAAAGATGTGCCATTACAGTAATGGTTGGAATACCTTGCAATGACATTTTCTTATTAGTAAATAAACAATTGTGTAAGGTAATTTTTTTTCCATCTGTGGAATCCCCATATATATTATTAACTTTCGATGGTACCGAATAGCAATCAAATAGAATAACGAAAAAGCATTCCTCTTTGTACTCAAGAATGCCATAATATTTTTCCTCATCTCCTTCAATTTGCCAACGCACATAATATTTAAGATCTTTCATATAATATCGTGTTGTATAATTAGTTATTATCAGCGCCTTCTTACATGTCAAACAATAACTCATTCTATTTACCGAATCTACGCGCCCTAAGAATTGTCAAAAATCTTCAATCCCTTTTCTATATGTATGCTCTTATTTGTACTCTCACAACTCATGGATCCCCTCCCAGCTGCCGGACATTTCGCTGAAGCCTTTTTAAGCATAAAAAAGCCGCCCATTAGCAGCAGTTAACTTTCTTCCATATGTGTAGGATTAAACCCGAAATTATACGGTTTAAGATCCAGCGGCTCATACTTCATCAGCTGCTCCATAAAATATTCAGACTGATGGTAATCTCTCAGTTTTATTGCGGTTGCCTTTCTTTTTCGTTTTTGCTCAATGGTAATGCTTAGCTTTTGTTTTAGCTGCCCATCCTGCGTCATGGCATCGTTACAGTATATTGCCCGGATGGATTTTATGGGTATCCTCATATTGATGGCCTTGCCTTTAATAAGTATTTCATTATGAGTGAAGGATAAGATAGCTGCTTTGTAATAGCGCAATACCCCATAAATCAACGCGGTGCTGCAAAAACCGATGGCTGCAATAAGCAAAACATATTTCCAAAACTCAGGAACCAGCCAATAGAATACAGCTGCCTGCACCTCCTGCCCGGCGCTTTTAAACGGTGCAAATAAAACATCGAAGACAAGCAACACCAAAAAACAAACGATGCCTATAAGCAAAAAAAGGTTGGTAAGATAAGGTACTTTTTGCCGAACAGCTACGTTAAATGATTTTTGAGTGCTCATTTTTAATTGCAATTAGCCGGTAAAATGCACGCCGCTTGTTTATTAATGGTTATTTCGCCCCTTAAATATAAGGAAAGTGTTCAAATTTTAGTAGGGTTATCTATGCCAGATCTGCCATTCCCATGACTGTAGGGCTGCTAGACGGGGCAGCCCTACAGCCTCCCTGAGACGGACAACGAACGTCCGGAGCAGCCGATGCCCGCTGTAACTTTTAAGAAAGCATAAAAAAAGCCGCCCTGCGGGCGGCCCTTCTCCATTAAGGTTCCGGAGGCCGGCGGTTTTCCAGCTCTGTAATAAACGCAGCCGTTTCCTCCAGCTCGCGCAGCACCCGCTCCAGGTCGTACTCCTTTTCCAGCAGGGCCACAGCGCCGTAGTTGGTTTTGCGGTCTGTAAGCAGGGAAATGCTGTACTCCGTGCGCCGCCTTCTTTTTTCGTGCTCCTTCTTCAGGTCGCCCTCCGGCAGGCTGGCAATAATACCGTCCAGCGCGGCCAGCTCCGCCTGCTTGGCCGTTAGCTCGGTGCTGATCTCCACCGCGTTTTCCGCATACTGCTGTTTTTGGCGCTCCAGGGACAGTTTTCTCCAGTCAAGGTCCTTCTGCTCCTTACGGGCAATGCTTAGTACCGCATCAAAGTCGGCAATGGTGATGAGCTGATCAAATGAATAATTAGCCATTTTCTCAAGATTTTAAAGATGAATGAATACCCCAAACCTACCCCACCCCGCAGGCCGGTGCAATAGCAGCATGTTGTATTTAAGATAGTTTAACATCCGGCCCGCCCCGCCGGGCCGCATCCTTTATACGCAGGGCGGCCTGCTGCCGGGCCTTTAAGGTGGACAGTTTATACTGCGCCACCAGCTGCCTGTCGGGGCTGCAACTATCCATCGCTTCCAGCACATTCAGCTCCATATTCCGCAGGCGGATCATCTGCCGGGTATCCGGCGCGGCATCTTCCATAAGGTGGTGTACAAAGGCCAGCTTTTGTTGCAGCTGGGCATACCGCTCCTGCATATGGCTTAGGGTAAAGCTAATGGTTAGTGCATCCGCCGCAGCCCTGCGTGCATGCGCGTTCAGCACTTTTTCCACCTTCAGCATCCGCAGTTGCAAAAAGGTTTGCAATTGCTTGTTCGGTACTGTTTTTTTTAATTGCAGCTGTTGGTGCAGCAGCTCCAGCTGCACCAGCTTTACCATGGCCGCCGAGGGCAGGTTGCGCCATCCTTTTTCATACATGGTAATCGTGCTGCGCGATACGTCTATAAGATCTGCCAGCTCCTGCTGGCTCAGCTGTAATTGGGTTCTCAATAACTTCATCGGTTTTTCTTTTTAACGCGGTTAGCTGGTGTAAAAAAATAAATAAGTGTCAGCCCGGGGCGTGTCATTTTTCTGCTGACACTGTTTTAGCTGACACAAATTTGTGTCAACCCGTTTTGTGTCATTGTAATGTTGACACTGTTTTTTTTGACACAACTTTTTTTCGTTCTGCTGTTCAGCGGTGTTATTGATGCCGGTGGCAGGCGGCCGCGCCGCCACGTACAGTGTTTCCTTCATACCAGTTTGTTTTTAATGAATAAATTGAATGCCAGGCGCCCTGCGGCGGCGGCTAAGTACGCCACCGCATTGCCCCGCTAATTTATTATAACAGAAGCGTTTAAGCGCGGCTATCTTTTGTACATTTTATCACTATTGTTATTAAAATTTTTAGTTTAACGTATTGTTTGCAGCCCTGCCACCGGCAGAACTTGCCGGACACAACATACCATAAAAAATATTTTTTTACATATAATAAATTCTATATCTTTAGTATAACTGTATTGAAACGCTTATTACTATAACCCTATTATTAATGACCAAAGTAAAGCTGCTAATCGTCATCACATTGACAACAATGTTTTTCGTTGTATTTCTAAGTTGTAACCGTAGGGATTATCTTTCTTCCGGTGTTTTAAGGGACGGCATTGTAGATATACAATGGCTTAAAAATGAGTTTTCACGATCAAACGCTGGCCGTCTGCTCATAGTGAATCATGGTAATAAGCTGTCTTATACCACCACTCCACTATGGGATAAAGCAACAACCAGAAAAAACACCTCAGGTAAAAGTTATTATTATATTCCGTTGAAAGACGACGCCTATGCCATTGTTAATGGCAAAAGACAGAAACTAAAAATGCAGTACCAGCGTACCTACCTTGTCGCTTTTAATACAGATAATGAAAATGAGAATCTTACTTTTGTAAGGGGAGAATACATCATGAAAAAAAAACCTTCAAACAATCCAAAAAACAGAAACGCAACGAATGTGGATACTGAAGAGGTTTTTGCAGGGTTAGCAGCCTACACCGACCAGCAGAACCAGGTTGCCACCTATCGATATGCGTTGTCTCCAAAAAGTAAAAGCAACCTACTTATGCAAACGGCGTCTCTAAAAGTGGGGGCTCCGCTGTCACTGTCAGTTACCACCACAATAGAAGGACCATTGCGAGATTCAATGCTTTTAGCAGACGAAATGATGGCTTATTGGAATATTCCGTTAACAATACAAGAGCTGATGAGCTCCCAAAGCGGCTTTGGTCTGGTGGGTTTCCCCGAGGAATTCAGACAGAATATTCCTCCTGGCGAATTGGTTCGTTTCTCAAATTTGCTGAGTTTGTTTAGAATAGCTTTAATTGTAGGGCCTGATGAAACGACTCAACCAGTAGAAGGCGTGCTAATTTGCTCAAGAATATGCCGATGGGGCTTTGGTGGTAATTTACCAACCAATACAACAGAGTTAGGTGAAGTTGGCGTAGCAACTAGGATTGAAGAAGGAGATATTTGCACAAAACCTCCCAACGGGCCCGAGCAATGGACGCTGTTATATTCTGAACCTGGGCCCTGTCGCTGGAGCAATCCAGGCGGACAACCTCCCGTTACCGGATCCGGTGGACCACCAACCCCAGGTGATCTTCCGGGAAGTGGCAGCGGTGGCGGCGGTGCCCCCGGCAATAATGGAGATACGAATGGATCTCCATCGGTTTTTATTATTGAAGTATCTCCCGGGCCTTTCAGTACGCCACTTGCCAGCAATGAATGGGGCAGAACCGAACTAGAAGGTCTTGACGTTGTAATGAGTGCCTATACCGATGGCTCTGTATGGAGCGGAAAACTTACCGCTTTAATCGGAAAGTATTCAATGATCATTCGGCTTTTGCCCAATGTAAAGGAAGCGAGTGAAAACAGTTCAACATCGCAGAATTTCTGCAAACAAGTTACAAACCTACAACTAGGTACAAGGCAGATTATAGAATATCCGGAATGGTTCATGTTAAATGCTGTTCAAGCCCATGAGAACGTTCATAGAAGTCGGCTTGTCCCAATTCTGAATGAGCTGCTGCCAAACGTAATTGCCAAGGTAGGGCTTTTACAAATCGCCAATACAGGCCAAACAAAGGAAGTAGCAATTGGTCAACTTAAGGCATTATCAGGCTGGGCACTATTGAATCTTCAGGCAATGCAGGATTTCAGAAGCAAATATGTGGAGTCAGGTACACAAGATCATGCCTTTGGTGCAGCCTGTGATCAGGCTGAGTTCACTATTTTAGATCCCACCTGGAAAGCAATTTGCTCCAAAGGACAGCAGGCTGGTTGGCCTGTCTGCAGTTACTGTAATTAATTTTTAAGGCGATTATAAAAAATAAAATGAAAAAGTATTTATTCCGTTTTCTAGTGCTATATGTCGCTATAATAGCAGGAACTATTACTTCGGCATTTGCACAGTCCGCCAAAGAACAAAAATTCCAAAGAAACAAAACATCCGGGAAAATGCCTGGCTCTTCTTTTAACAAAGCCAGCTCAGTACCTGTTGAGGTGCAGCTCAAAATAGATGAACGGCAAACAGTTGCTGCAACTGGTATTAAATTTTCCATTCAATGGATTAATCACTCTGACAAAGCAGTCACTTTGTTTAATTTAATTGATGGAGTTGGCTTGTTTTTTTTGACCAACGACTCGTATATTCCAATTCCCGCTTCTACAGCCTTAATCAATGTCCGCGGCCCATGGAAGATGAAAGAACCGTGTTTTAAAATTGATGATATATTTATCAATAATGTGAAACAAGATACCGATGTCACCACTTTAGAAACAATTACAATTCCGGGCCATTGCACTTATACAGCAAACCTCAGAATTGCTGAAGTAATAAAATTTGACCCCAAAATGATTGGACACTATCCCGACCCCAATTCCCCTCGGTTCAAGCCCCCCAAAGGAGAATATAAAATTAAATTTACGGTTAGTGTAATTTCTGCTCCATCTTCTAAAATAGCCATCACTGAATCATTAGAGATACCTGATGTGGTTGTTAAATATGGTTTATAATAAATAGAAGCTGATCATCCAAAATTGAAGCGTTAATGATCTCGTCTAACTAGCTCATGCGATGATATTGTACTTTAACCTGCACTGCTGCGTTTTACTATTTCCCCCGGGCGGCTGCCTTTATGGGCCGTGCCTATGGCACTCTGTGCCCCACAGCATATCCCCGCGTCCGGAATAAATTCCGGAGTTGTTAAAAACCAGGCAGGCCGATGGCCTTTATAAAAAAGGGATGCAGGTGGGTGTAGCAGCACTCCGTGCTCCGCATGACGCAAGAAAAGCCAGTGTCGTGCAAGTCCCACCCTGTCCCAGCCAAAATACCTTTACACGAAGCGTTAAGTTATATAGCTGGGTTTTCAATCCAAACTATCGTTAAAACAATAAGTCCGTAATCCTTTTATCCCGGTATCGGCAATAAACAGACTGCCGCTGAGCGGGTAACGTTCCAGCTGGGCCGCGTCCAGGTCCTTACGTGCAGTGGTAATAAAAAGCTGCTGCCCGTTTTTGCCTCCAAAAGCGCAGTTGCTTACATGTGGCGCCGCTACCAGCACCCGTCCGATGAGGGCCCCACTACGCGGGTTATAGCGGTGCACGGCACTGCCGCCCCAGATAGCCACCCACAGCATGCCTTCGGCATCCATGCACATACCGTCGGGCAGGCTACCTGGTACGTCAATGGTTACTACCACGCGTTCATTACTGATAGTGCCCGATGAAAGGTCAAAATCATAGGCCTTTATATTTTGTTCCGGTGAGTCGATATAATACATCGTACGGTTATCGGCCGACCAGCAAAGCCCGTTGGAGATCGATCGTTTGCTGATCATTTTTACAAGTGTGCGCCCATCAAAACGGTAGAGCGCGCCCTGCCCGCTGCGGGCATCCACTTCCATTGTACCGATCCATAAACGGCCGGCGGCATCGCATTTACCATCATTGCACCGGTTCTCCGGCTTGTGGGCCTCTATTGCCGCCAGCGGGGTAAGGGTGCCGGTATCCGCATTCAGCAGCACCAGCGCTCCCTGCAACGCCAGCAGCAACCGGTTGCCTGAAGCAGGCAGTACGGCGCCGATGCGCCTGCCCACATTTATTGTTGTAGTGTTCCCGGTTGCAGGGTCAATGCGACCCACCACCCCGCCTTCAACATCCACATAAATAAATTGCTGCCACCCGGCATGCCATGCCGCGCCTTCGCCCAGCAACAACCGGTCCCGGTGCAAGAGTGTGGCCTTTAATTCCTGCATCGTTATCTATTTAAAAATGGCGCCGGGCACCCTGCCTGTCCAGCATTCAGGAACTTTCGTTATCCCAAATATCTTTGCTATCACCAGGGCTGTATTCTTATTGCTGTTATATAACTTGTCGATGCTTCCCTTTTTTTTGATCATGGGCCCCGTAACGGCCCAGGGCACCTGCATTTCGCGCATGCTTACCCCGCCGTGCCCCTTATCCTTTCCGCCATGGTCGGTGATCAGCATAAAGTGTGTATCCTTATACAGGTCGGCTTTTTTCAGCCGGTCGATAAAAACACCAATGGCACTATCTGCCGATTCGATGGCTGTAATATACTGCGGGGTCATCCACCCATAGGTATGACCGGCATGATCGGTATGCACACTGTATAAGAAAACCAGCTGGGGCTGCTTTTTATTTTTTTCTATAAATGCACAGGCCCTGTTATAATTACTATCATACCCATCATTATACTGGAAGGCTTTTTCATCCAGGTATTTTTGATTGGTGGAATTGATCAGCGCCGCCCAGTTATAATAAAAGGCTGTTTTTACGCCGGGTACCTCCTCCTTCAGCAGTTTAAAAATTGAGGGATAATAGCCCTCCTTATCTGTATCAATGGCCGTCAGTTCATGTTGCTGTACCGTCCATCCGTTGCTGGTAACGCCATGTTCTTCCGGCCCGGATCCTGTAAGATGACTCGTCCAGTTGGGAAGGGTTACCGAAGGCATTACGGGCCTGGTGGCGAGGGACAATACGCCTTCGCCTACAAGCTTATCAATATTCGGGTGCCGGGACGCCTTATACCCTTCCGTACCAAAACCATCCAGTCCGATGATCACCACACGCTGTGCCGTAAGAACAGAACCGGTCATTAACGCAACCATTACCAGGATCCATTGTTTTTTCATGCTGTTGTTATTTTTATGCCTGCAATTGAGCGGATTTTTATATAAATATATTCCACAATTATTAAATAACCTGCCTTACCAGGCATAACACCGCCCTGGCACCGATGTATATTCTTATCCGCTTTAAAAAAACCTGGCCGCAGCACAGCATTTACCGGAACAGGAGGACATTGTATTTTTTATTAGAGCTATTTCTTTTTGATCAATAAAAGAAGGTGCCTTTTTTAAAGCACCTCCCCTGCGCGCGCATGCAACACCGGGCTATTTCAACAGATTTTAAAATTTGCCAGTTAAAACATTTACTGCAAATTGCTGCCTCAATGCAGTCGTTTATACATTATTTTTTACACCTTGTATTCCCGGGCATCCTTGCGTATGGCTGCTACCGGAAGCACTGGGTGCGCACCTACCTCATCCTCCTGGCCACCATGCTGGTGGACCTGGACCACCTGCTGGCCACCCCTGTTTTTGATGCCTGCCGTTGCAGCATTAATTTTCATCCGCTGCACAGCTACTGGGCCATTGGCGGCTATTTTATTTTACTGTTCTTTCCACAAACAAGGATCATTGCCCTGGGGTTGCTGATGCATATGGGCACGGATGCGCTGGATTGCCTTTTTAATCAGTACTAACACAAGCCCCGATAACAAAACAACGGTGGGCCTCATTAAACACATTGCGCAGCATCTTGATTGTACGGAAGTACTGGGCAGTTTCTTTTACTCATACTTCAGCCACACGGTAGCCTTACAGTCCCTGTCGGCCACAGCTCTTATCCAGTGCGCACTGTAGCCGGAAGGGAACCGGTGCATAATGGTTTTGCCGGCCGGTACTTTTATTTGCTGATAGGTTTGCCAGCCATTCAGGTCCACGTCCACTTCAAGTGTAATGGTTACCGTTTTATCGGCGCTAAGTGTTACCGTCTTTTTATCATACCCTGTCATTAAATACGGCAGGGAGGGTTTGCCGGCCTTAACATCACTGTTCTTCCATACGCCGCCTTCGCCGCGGGGCTTACCCAGTTTCCAGAGATCATCAATAGCGCCAAACCAAAGGCCGTTAGCCCCGTCTGAAAAATAATGCCCGTCGGGCGCCGCATTGGCTTTGGTACCGCTCAGCACCAGCAGGCCGCGCCAGGTGCAGAAGTCCATGATCTTTTTATTGTGGGTAGTTACAGGCCGCATGGCCTTGTAGCCTGCTTCACGACCGATCTCGTAAAAGCTGCCGTGTGCGTTCAGCATCAGCCGCTCCGATTCCAGCTCCCTTCTGCCGCGGGGCCACTGCCCTGCAAAGGGTTGATCATATGCCGCATCCCCTTTGGGAAGCCGGAAGGTGCCGGTTTTATCGGTTACGATCACCGAAGCGGCATCTGTATCAAAGTCTTTTTTTACCGGCATCAGCCGGTTCATCTGCACCGTACTATCGGCCGCAGGCTTCAGGTATTCCAGCTTTTCATTCACTTCCCGGTAGGTTGCTTTTGCATGAATAAACGGCAGCACCTGCAGGTTGGTATTGTGGCCCGCCGGGCGGATATAGCTGGCATTAAAAGGGGCTTTATCCGCGGCACCGGCCAATGCCGCAAATACAGGGTCTGCTATAGCCGTATGATTGGGCCTGCCGTTAAAATACAGGTAGGCCGAAGCCACACAATTTTTATCGGTTTTAAAGCGCACCCAATTGGCCGAAAAACTTTCCGGGAAAATAAAATAACCATAGCCGCCGGCCCCTACGGTAATGGTTTTATAAATCTGCCAGTGGTTATTCCCCGCCTTATCCACCTCAATGGTAAATGTTACCGGTGTTGGGGCCTTGTGCACCAGGTGCAGCACCTTCCCTTCCCGGCCGTTTACAAGAAAAGCATCAGAAGGCATACCGGCCTTCACCGTATCATTTACCCAGGGGCCGCCCCAGGCGTTGGGGGTACCCCATTCCTTCAGCTCATCAAACGAACCAAACCAGAGATTGGAAACGGCACGGCCGGCCATAGGGTTTTCCAGGATCGTGGTTTCATCGGTTGACAGCACCAGCTTCCCGTTCCAGCTGCAGAAATCGGGAATATACCGGAGGTGCGTACTTACGGGGCGGATGCCGGCGCTGTTGGCACAACTGAAGGTTTTGGGAAAATCATAGAACATGCCATGCATATCCATCAGCATTTTTCCGTTGCCCACCTCGCGTATCCGCGGCCACTCGGTATACCAGCCCCCCCGGTGATCGTAGGTGTGGGTGGCTTTGGGTAAACGATAGGTATACCATTGCCCCCCGTCCAGCAGTTTCAGGATCACCGAGCGCCGGTCCCAGCCTATGCTCCATAACGGGCTCTTATCATCCGGTGCTCCGTAAATGCCACCAGGCCCGGTAACATCGGTGAACTGCTTCCGCTCCACGATCTTCCAGCCCGTACCATCCCAGCTGGCCAGTGCCCCCATCTCCTCTTTATTTTTTGGAAGTGTCCCCGCTTTTAAAGCCGCCGGATCCAGTTTAAAAACGGCCTCTTCCCCGTTGTTTGCTATTACCAGCAGGCCTTGCGAAGTATAGGCCCCTTTGCCATGCCAGCCGGGCACCGGCTTGTGAAATAACTTATTTACAGCAAGATCATGTACGTTCACCTCGTACAGCATGCCTTCCATATCATAGAAATAAACTTTATCAGCCGGATCGGTGAGATGGCGGGCAGTGGCCGTCATGCGGCCGGGCATGGTACTGAAGGGAATGGTTCTGATACCTCCTTTTTTATCGATGAAATAATTGCTGATGATCAGCTGGTCCGATTCTTTATGGATCATCCGGTTGGCAGGTGTGCCGCCAATGCTTTCCGGATGAATGGTCTGCACCAGATCCGGTGTGATGCTGTACAGCTTATCAGAACTGCCCTGCGGCTTGTGCGGGGAGTAAGTAACCATCCATAACTTACCGGCCCAGGGAACGATTGCGCCAATGCCACACTCACCGCCATCACCGTAAGCATTTTTATAAGCGATGGTGCCATCATCGGCTTTTGGTGTTTTGCTATGATCATTAAACACGGCCAGGTGCGGGTAAACACCGCTGATGCGGAGCTTCTCCGGCATGGTTTGTGCCACTGCCGCAACCCGGCCTGCCAGCATCACTAAAAAAAGAAATCCTGTTTTTTTCATTCGTATCCCGTCGGTATTTTAAAACGATTTAAAGAAGGCTTCCGGGCACGATGATGCCCGGAAGCATGGATAAGTAAAACTATACTAAGAAACAGATGGATCCACTATTACCGCCTGCAATGAGTCAGGGCGTGCAGGTACGGTCGTTATACAACCAGAGCTGCATGCTCCTGGACCAGGAAAGATCCACGTTATGAAACGTGATCACGTTACCGTCGATTGCGCCGTAAACATTCCCAATCCCGTTGCCCAGGCTGGCACAGGTAGGTGTATAGCCGGTACCGATCTCAAATACCACGGTTCCTGTACCGGTGGCGGTAATGCTGCCTTCAGAATAACTGGGTTGCCCCTGAGTGGCGGTCTTAAACCCGCTGATGTCCGTACCTTCCACATAAAGCACATAATCAACAGGTGTAGCTACGGTATTGATCACATCCACACCAATGGTTACGGTGGTTGCCGGTCTTAAAAAATTGCGAAGGCTCAACAGGTGCTTCAACTGTGGAACGGGGTGGCCGGGCCTGTTGCCGCTGCTGTAATTAAAGCCGGTTGCGGCCGCACCGGAAACGGTGCATACCATTCCGAAGGCAAAAGCCAGGATGATCATTTTTGTTTTCATGTCTGATTATTTAAAGGTAAAAATTTAAGAATGTATCTTATGAAGCAATGGACTCCTCCGGTCAGTAGTTCGGATTCTGTGTCAGCCCGGGATTCTGTATCCGATCCACATTCGGAATGGGCCACAGGTACTGCCGGCTTTTATCAAAAGAGCGGTCTGCCAGTTTTTTTACATCGGTTCCAAAACCGGAATAATCAGGAATACCGTCCTCATCAATCGGCGGCACTCCCGGAAACGGCCATTTGGAGCGGTTTTGCGCCGCAGGATCCGGCAGGCCGGTCACCGGCCGGGTCAATGCTTTTTCGGCCAGCCGCCAGCGGATCAGGTCCATATAGCGCAGGCCTTCCAGCGGAAACTCCACCCTGCGTTCCCTTCTTACGATCCGGCGCAGCTGTGCCGGATCCGTTGTTGTAATGGCAGGATAAGCTGCCGTGGCAGTAATGTCTACCCCGTATGCCCTTGCCCGCACACGGTTGATCGCATTTAATACAGATGCATCGATCTCTCCCAGTTCGATCTTTGCTTCGGCATAGGTCAGCAATACTTCGGCCAGCCGGCAAATGATGCGGTCATTATCCTCCGCCAGGCGGTCGGCCCAGGACTGATCGATCCCTTTTTTCCATAAGAGTCCTGTAAAACTGGCAAACTGGGCCACGGAGCGGCTATCGTTGTTTCGCACCCTGGTGCCGGTTTTTGAACTGAAGACAGTGGTACTATCCGGATGGGGCTGATAAGCATATCCCAGCCATTGCGTATTGAATGTAACAATGTTGGCCGCAAGCCGCGGGTCCCTGTTGGCAAAAGGATTACGGGGATCATACCGGGGCGATTCATCGATGGGTTTCCCGTCCGTACACTCATAGCTGTCGAAGATCTCCCAGGTCGGTATCTGCGCGCCAAAGCCACCGGCATTGCGGCTCATAAAATCCTGCACATAAGCAGAACCGTTAAAGAGCTGCTGGGCCTGGTCGCGGGGTATGCTGATGATCAGCTCCCTGCTGGTCTCTCCTGCTTTTAAAAACAGGTCGCGGTAATCCGGATGCAGGTCATATACTGCCGTACCCAGCTGCATTACAGCACCGGCCGCATCTTTTGCCAGTTCCCATTTCCCCGTATACAGCGCTGTACGGGCCTTTAAGGCCAGTGCCGCACCTTTTGTCAGCCGTTTGGTTTGTGTGCCGGTAAAGCTTACCGGCAGGTTGGCCGCTGCAAAATCAAAATCTTCGAAGATAAAATCCAGTACTTCGTCTTTGCCGGTACGGATAACATTATACGCCTCAGAAAGCGCCAGCGGCTCCTTCAGCAACGGCACATCTCCAAAATGCAGGATCAGTCTCGAATACTGATACGCCCGGATGAGCCGCATTTCAGCTTCCAGCGTTCTGATAACCGACTCCGGTGTATTGGCAGCAGCGCGATCCTTATTGGCAATAAACGTATTCACTCTTGAAATGGCCCGGTAGGCATTTGTCCACAGGAGGTCGGCTGTAGCATCGTCGGCATTCATGGTTCCAAAGGTTACCGCATTGCCCAGCTGGGCCCGGTGCCAGAAATCATCCGTAAAAAGATCATTGTCGTTCGACCAGAAATCCAGCCGGTACAGGTCGTTCACCGCCAGCTCCAGCTCATTCTGGTTGGAATAAAAATTGGCGGAGGAAGGGCCGTCCAGCGGATTCAGATCCAGCTTTGCGCAACCGGTACTGATCATTACGATCATTGAAAGATATAGAACAGACTTTTTCATTGCTATTGAATTATTGTGTTGATTAAAACCGGATCACCGCTCCGCCCATAAAGGTGCGCACTATAGGATATCCGAAATTGCCCGCTTCGGGATCGGCATCGATATAGGCCGGAAACTGATCGATCGTAAACAGATCGTTGGCCGCAGCATAAAACCGCAATGATTTGATCCCTGCCTTTTTTAAGAAAGAAGGCTGCAGCGTATAGCCGATTGTAATATTCTTCATCCGGAAATAAGCCCCGCTGACGAGCCAGAAATCCGATACCGCATAGTTGTTGGCATTGGAAGCCCGGGAAAGCCGCGGAAAGCGGGCTGCGTTATTTTGTTCCGCAGTGTTGCCCGTACTCCAGAAGCGGCCGGGAAGTGCCGCCGGCATATTCCCGAAATCCTCCGCGAAGGGCTGCACCTGCTCAAAGGGCATCAGGCTTAATTTTTTTCCCACGCCCTGAACCACCAGGCTAAAATCGATGCCCTTATAATCCATCCGGATATTACCGCCGTACTGGTACCGGGGCAGGGAGCCACCCAGTATCACGCGGTCGGCATTTGATGCGATCAGGTTGTCGCCATTCATATCCTGGTATTTTATATCGCCCGGCTTACTGTTGATAAACTTAGCGCTGGCAGCCACTTCGTCGGCCGTCTGAAAAATGCCCAGCGACCGGTATCCATACCAGGCATTGAATTCTTCGCCCACAATATTTACCGTACTCCCCAATGCACCGGTATTGCTGATCCCGATCACTTTTGTTTTGGCATCGGATACGTTGGCCGATACCGTGTAGTTCAGTTGCCCGATATGATCGCGCCAGCCCAGTTCCAGCTCCCAGCCTTTGGCACCGATCACGCCCAGGTTGTCGGTAGGGTCTGCATAACCCACATAATTAGGGATATCACGGGTCAGCAAAATATTCCTTGTCTTTTTACTGAAATAGTCGGCGGTTACATTCAGCCGGTTCTGCAAAAAAGCCATATCCACTCCAATACCTGCCGTACGGGTGGTTTCCCAGGTAATATCCGGTATATTGAACACCACCTGGGCATAGCCGCTTAAAGGAACCACGGTTGCACCCTGGTAGAACAGCGCCGTGCTGGGCGACAGGTTGGCCTGGTAGGGATAGTTACCGATCCGTTCATTACCTACCTCTCCCAGGGCGCCTCTTATTTTCAGGAACGACAGCCAGCCGATATCTTTCATAAAACGTTCTTCCGTTACCACCCAACCGGCGGAAAAAGAAGGGAACAATGCATCCCGGTAGGCGGCTCCAAAGCGGGAGGATTTATCATACCGGAGGTTGGCCTGAAGCAGGTATTTGTTTTTATAATCATAGCTCACTCTTCCAAAAAAGGAACGCAGCGCTGTTTCATATGCATTGCCTGAATTATCGCGCAGCAACTGGGAGCCTACATCCAGGTAAGGATAGCCTGACAGCGGGAACCCCTGCCGCGATGCACCTATTGATTCAAAGGACTGGTAGTTTTCTTCATACCCAGCCAGTACTGCAATATCATGCACGGATGCAATCGTTTTTGTATAATTGGCCAGGAACTGCCCGTTGATCACCCGCGTCTCCGACCGGGATTCATTCAGGTCGGTGGTCGGCCGGTTCACAGACAATTGCCGGGCTGGCTGCAAAAAATCATAAAACCTGATCTGCTGTGCATATACTTTGGTCTTGTCAAAATCAAAGCTGGGTGCCACCAATGCTGTAAGGGTCAGGTCTTTTATGGGTTTAAAATTTATGGCCAGGCGTCCCACAACCTGGTTACCCATGGTTTTATTAGATCCGCCTGCGGCGATCTGGGCCATCGGGTTGCGTCCGCCTTTGCCATCCGCAAAGCGGCCATCCGTATAAAAGGCGCCATAAATGGGTGGCAGTATCCGCCCTTCGTAAATGGGATTGCCAAAGCCGGCGGAGTTGATCACATTATCCGTACCGGTCCTTTTATAAGCAATATCCAGGTTGGCCGACAGCTTCTCCGAGATCTGGAGGTCATTGTTGATCCTTACCTGGTAGCGTTCATAATCGTAATTGTCATAAAACGCTTTTGCATTCTGATAACCGATAGAGGCTTTTGTTTTTAATTTTCCCGTGCCAATCGTTAAAACCAGGTCGTGCCGCTGGCGCGGGGCGGCTTTCCGCTGCAGGGTAAGATCCTGCCAATCGGTATTGAACCAGTAATTGGGGTTGGCCGCCACACTGTCCAGGTAACCGTTAATATAAGCATCTGTATATTGTGCCGTGCCGCCGTCGTTAACCGCGCGCTCATTAAAGTATTTTAGATAATCGATCACACCTACAAATTCCGGCAATGCCGTAGGCCGCTGCACACCATACTCATAATTATATTCCAGCTCCGATTGTCCGTTCTTTGCCCGCTTTGTGGTGATCAGCACTACGCCCGCCGCTCCTCTTGAACCATAGATGGCAGCAGAAGAAGCGTCCTTGAGCACCGAAATAGTTTCCACATCCAGCGGGTTCACATTATCGATATTGGATACCGGCACACCATCTACCAGGTACAACGGATCATTATTGCCACTGGTGGTAATGCCGCGGATGCGTATAGCAGCCCCTGCACCCGGCGCCCCGCTGCTGCGGGTAACCGTAACACCCGCCATGCTGCCCTGCAAGGCATCCGAGATCTGTATGGTTTGCCGGCCGGCCACATCGCGGCCGCTGACAGTGGCCACAGCACCTGTCAGGTCTTTTTTCTTTTGGGTACCATAGCCCACCACTACCACCTCTTCAATTTGCCTGGCCAGCGGAGTGAGCAGGACGATGACATGATCCGTTGTGAGCTGTATTGTTTTTGGTGTATAGTTCACTCCGGTAACCTCCAGCTGTGCAGCAGCTTCCGGCAGCTCCAGGGCAAAGGTGCCGTCGGCGGCACTTGTGGTACCCGTTGTGGTACCCGGCACCGTAATGCTGGCCCCGGTCACCGGGCTTTGGGAAGCGCTGTCGGATATGGTTCCGGTTATTTTTTTTGTCTGCGCAACGGCAGCAACACTAAATCCGAACAGACACAATAAAAGCAGCTTTATTTTCATAAACAAACAATTTTTAAATCGTCGGGGAGGGTGTACTAAAACAGCGCAGCAAACTTAACTTTGCCGGAAGGCAACTGCCAAACGATTGGTTGGACAAAGCGGTTTACAAAACTTTGGACAAGATAAACGATTGTTTTTCAATAAATTGAAATTGGAGTAATTTAAGTATGGACAAGGCCACATCAGAACGATTATTTAATTACCTGGATAACTGCTGTCAGGCCATTGCAGCCCGGCAAGGTGATAAAGCCATCAACGAGTGGACCAACAGTGATTATATCCGCCTCTGTGCCGACCTCTACCGCACCACCAACGTTTCCATCAGCGCCAATACCCTCAAACGTATTTTTGGAAAACTGAAAACGCCGGAACGCTATTACCCCCAGAGGGCCACCCGCGATGCCCTGGCACTTTACGCAGGCTTTAAGAACTGGGAGCAGCTGGAGGAAACCTTTCAGGAAAATGAAGAAACCAGTATAGCACAACCAGTGCCGGCAGCTGCGCCTCTCCTCGTTTCACAAGCAGCTCCTTCAGCAATAAAGCAGCGGACCTCCAAACCACGGCTCTGGGGCTGGGGCCTGCTGCTGATCGCCCTGGCGGGCACGCTGTTCTATACCTCTCCCGGAAAAAGCCCGGTAAAGGCAAAACTGGTGTGCAGTAATCCCAATGGGAAAACGCCGCATTCCGCTGTGTTTTCCATTGCCCTGCCGGAAGGTGTCACTACCAATATGCCGCTGCTGATCGATTTCGGCGACGGGGAACGCCCCAAACCCATAACCCCGGGTGCACAGCTATCGCATTATTATAAAATACCCGGCCGGTATTATGCCGTTTTAAAATCCGGAGACCGGGCGCTTGATACCAGTGTGGTTTATTTGCAGACCAACGGCTGGACCGCCACTGCCCGCACCCCCCGGGACACTATCTGGGTATACCCTATTGACACCGGTATCCTGCGCGCCGCCAATGCTTTATTTGTAACCACTCCGCAGCTGTACCGCGCAGGCATCGACACCAGTCATACGTTTTTTATCGATTTTGTAAATACCACAGCGTTCCCGGTGGATGCGGATAATTTTGAGCTGAGTGTCCGGTTAAAAACCTCGGATGACCGGCCGGGAGTGCGTTGTTCTCCTCTCTATGTAAATGTGTATGGAGAACGGACCTCCCACTATTTTAATATTCATCGTTCCGGTTGCGAGGCCTGGATAGAAGCAGGCTTTTCCGAGTGGGCAGCCCACAGCACCTCTGAAGACATCAAAGCATTTACAGCCGACCTCAGCAACGGCGGAAAATTTACGTTACGGGTAGCGCATAAAAACATTACTTTTTTTATCAATGATAAAGCACTGTTTACAACTTCCTACAAAATCCCCGTCGGCAATATCTATGGGCTTCGCTTTTCATTCGCAGGTATTGGTGCTGTTTATGAAGCCACATTGAAAGATCTGCTGAAAGATACGACGCTGCCGCTTTTTACGGGGAGAAAACAGGAATAAGGCACAGGCCGGTATTGCTGTTATATTTTCTTTTGCACCACTGCCAGGCGTTTTCGCCAGCCGGCTACCTGTGCATCTTCATACAGTGGCAGGCCCTTATTCCCTAAGAGCCCCAATGCCTTTGCCAATGAGCGGTTCAGCCCAGCCGATTTTTTATTGTTCCCGGACCAGGTTTGCACTTCTTCTTTTACTTTGTTTTCATAAGCCGCTATGGCCTGGCTGATAATGGCCTTTTCCTTTTTATATTCTTTTTGTTTCCGGAAGATGATCATCAGCCGGTTATACGGCGCTGCAAACAGCGGCTGTTTTTGCAGCACCTGCCCGTATGCCTTTACCGCCGCTCCGGTATCGCCCGCTGCTTCGTGGCGCCTTCCTTCCTGGTAGATTTCCTTTGCAGCTATCACCTGCTTTTTTATTGCCATTTCCTAATCGTTTAATTTGATCCACGCGGGCGCATGATCACTTGCCTTGTCCCAGCCCCTTACCCGTTTATCCACGCCGCCGGCCGAAAGACGTTTTACCAGTTGCGGGCTCAGTAAAAAATGATCCAGCCGCAATCCGGCATCGCGCTCGTACGCCTTATAAAGATAATCCCAGAAGGTGTAGATGCGCCGATCCGGATACAGATAGCGGAGTGCATCCGTCCATCCCTGGCTGATCAGGCTTTTATAGGCCCGTCTGGGTTCCGGCATAAAAAGGGCATTCTTCCGCCAGTGCTCCGGTTTGTATACATCCGGCTCCTCAGGTATCACATTATAATCGCCGGCTAACACTACCGGTATGTTTTCGGACATCAGGTATTTTGCATGCTTTTTTAAGCGCCCAAACCATTTCATTTTATAATCAAATTTTTCACCAGGTGCCGGATTTCCATTGGGCAGATAAATACAACCGATAACCATTTGCCCGGCGATGACCTCCAGGTAGCGGCTGTGCGTATCTCCCCTGCCACCGGGCAGCTTTGTACGCAGCACCTGCATCGGTATTCCTTTTGAAAGGATGGCCACTCCGTTCCAGCTTTTCTGCCCGCTCCACACAGCCCCGTAGCCCAGGCGTTCGAGCTCTTTCTCCGGGAATTTTTCCTGAACCGCCTTCAGCTCCTGCAGGCATACAATATCCGGCCCTGCCATCTGAAGCCATTTCTTCAGCACCGGCAGCCGCCCGTTAATGCCATTGATATTGAAGGTTGCTATTTTCATAACCACCAACCGCAAAGGTTTTAAGACGTTCTTTGTTCCTGTTCCGGAGCACCAATTAAATGAACAAATAATATGCCTGTGCAGGGAAACTTCGTGGCCTGATACCTTCATAACACCCTGTCCTGAAAAAAAGTCCCGGCAGGCCTGATGCTGCCGGGACAAACCATGCTGTTTTTCTGCCGGGAATAACAGGCCGGTTTAAAAATAAAATACGCCGCTTACTCCTATTACCCGGTTCTGATTGTTTTTATTGGCGTTGTTATTATTGCTTCCTCCCGGTATCGTATTGGTAAGGCCGATACCATATTGCGCATGGATACCGAAGCTGCCAAAGTCAACACCGCCGATAGCGTTTATACCAAAATCGAACCGCTTCATATCGCCGGAGCCTACCGTTCCGTTCCTGTCGTCCCCGTCTGTAGGATTATCGTTGCCCCAATGGATGTTTTCGGAAGTGGATGTGGTAACACCACCGCTCACCACTTCTGATTTTATTTTTCCACCTAGTCCTACAGCAGCATATGGTCCGGCACCGATATAGGCTTTTATCTTTTCGTTGATGGGTAACATCACATCGATATTAACAGGTAATTCCAGGTAAAGCGGATTCACTTTAAAGGAGGACTTTACTCCGCCGTCATCGTCTGTTATTTTAATCCCTTTTGACTGAAAATCGAGTCCCGATCTTAACTCAAATGTGGAACCCAGCGGAACGGCGGCGACAAACCCCGCATTAAAGGTATTGAAGCGTTTACTCGCATCCAGGTTGCCTTCGCGTGAGTTGGTAATATTGGCAGAATTCCATCCTGCTTTTATTCCCAGTTTTGTTTTTGCAAAATCCTGCGCATTTACAGTTCCTGCAATAATAAAAGCTGCTAACAAAGTCAATAAACGTTTTTGTCTCATAGATTTAATTTTTATAAGGGTTAATTTTTACGATGATCTTCTAATTCTTAAAAAAAGCGTGCCAAACACGCAAACAAAACAATCCTTTTAACAAACCCAAATGGTTTTCAGTATCTTAAAAAACAGCAGTAATCCGGACATAGAAATTAAAAAGCAGCGCGCCTGCAAAAAATGCAACAATAAATACCGTTTGTTTACCGGGTGTCAGCAGCATTTCATCTGCATTATAATACACATCAAATGACTAAATTTGATGGTTCCCTGTACGATATCGTGCGTATAGGGACAACGGCGATAAAAAAATGCCTTTGCGCATAAAAATACTCGGCAGTATGGACCACAGGCTAAAATACCGGCAGCTACAACATGCAAACAACAATTAATAATGCCCCCGATCATTTAAAGGAATATATTATACCGGTCGCTAATATCGATACGATCGGTTATTTCCGGCAACATGCAGCATGGGCCGGTGCTTTGATGTGGAAGGCCCAGCTGGGCTATGGGAACAATACAAAGTTCCGGATCTACTATTCAGGACAAAAAGAAGCGGATGGCTTTATTACAACCGTTGCCTCTGCACCGCTGATCGTATGGGCGCAGCCGGTGAACAGCACCGGCAGGATCGTCCTGTTTGATGAACGGATCCATGGGTTTTCAGCGTTGCTGGTGGAAAAAAGAACATTCAGTGATCCTCTATCCCAAAAATATACCATCAATGATCCGGGCGATGTCTTTGAAGTATACCTGTGGACCAATACAAGCATTGATTTTGAAGACGAATTCGAAGTAGGAGCAGATGGAAAAACAGCGCTATTGGATGGCTCCCGTAAAAGCCTGGATTACCTGAAACGCAATGCGTACGACTATACCGGCATTCTTTTAAAAAGTTCCGGTGGCACCTGCATCAGGATCATCGATATGGAACTGGCATAAAATACGCCTACAGCCTCAAACATGAAAACACGACAATACCGGACGCATGGATTTATGAGGTACAAGATTTACTGTGCGGCATCGCACAATATTTTGTCCGTTTACGGACAGGAAGCACATTATACGTATCACAATTAATTAATGATCAATTAAATACAAAACTGGCACAAGCATTGAGCCGGATACGGAAGGAAACCGGGGCAGCCGCTCCCGGTTATTGATGAATACCGGAATACTATGATAAAAAACTATCTTAAAACCGCCTGGAGAAGTTTATGGAAAAATAAATCCTTCTCGCTGCTGAACATCCTGGGATTGTCTGTAGGTATCGCTGCCACAGGGCTTCTTTTTTTATGGGTGCAAAAAGAACTTTCGATCGACCGGGAATACACATATGCAGACCGGCTTTACCAGGTATACAACAGGGATCTTAACCAGGGAGCACCCTACACTTTCTCTTCCACCCCCAATCCGATGGGGCCGGTATTGAAAACGGATTACCCGGAGATCGAAGACGTTACAAGAACCTCCGAGAACAGTTTTTTTATCGCCAACGGGGAACGACGGTTCAAAACAGATGGCATGTTTGTGGATGAGGGCTTTATTTCCATGTTCGGGTTCCCGGTAATTGCGGGCGATAAAAGCGGCAACTTAAAAACACCGGGGGACATCTTTATCACCGAATCCTTTGCCCGGAAATTATATGGCAGCGAAGACGCAATGGGCCGCATGCTTACGCTGAATGATACCAATGTTTTAAAAGTAGCCGCGGTATTAAAAGACCCATTACCAACGACACGGTTTCAGTTTGAATTTCTGCTGCCCTGGGCGGCCTACGATAAGTTATTCGGACCCTATACCAGCTGGACCGGCAATAATGTAAAAACCTATATCCTTTTAAAGAAGCAAGCCGACCCGGATGTGGTGGCTGATAAAATAAAACACATTACGGCTGCGCATACCGCGCAGGACAACAGCACCAGGAACCTGACCCAGTTCCTGCATCCGGCCCGGTTATGGCATTTGTACAGCAAGAGTGAGAACGGACAGCTGACCGATGGCGCTATCAGCAAGGTGCGTATTTTTATGGCAGTAGGTATTTTGATGGTCGTTATTGCCTGCATCAATTTTGTGAACTTAACCACTGCAAGAACGGAACGCAAGGCCCGGGAAGTAGGTGTACGTAAGGTTGCCGGTGCAAGAAGGTATGGATTGATCCTGCAATTTATCAGTGAGAGCCTCCTGCTTTCACTGCTTTCGGGCATTATTGCAATATTGCTGCTCCTGTTGCTGCTACCATCATTCAACCGCCTGTTTGATACCGCACTGGAGCTGGATGTGAGCTCCGGGGGTATCTGGATATTCTTCACTGCCATCATCCTGTTAAGCGGTGTTGGTGCGGGATTGTACCCGGCGTTCTATCTCTCTTCTTTTGCGCCTGCCAGGGTGCTGAAAGGCCGGTTGACCATTGCCAGGGGCAAGATCAGTCTTCGGAAAGTACTGGTGGTTACCCAGTTCTCCTTTGCCATCGCACTGATCATTTGCACGCTGATCATAAAAAAACAAATGAACTATGCGCAGCAGCGGGAAATGGGGTACAACAAGGATCAGTTGTTATTCTCGCCTGTGGAAGGTATGGCCATAAAGAATTACCAGATGATCCGGCAGGAGCTGTTGCAGAGCGGGGCCGTTGTTTCAGTCACCGGCTCTCAAAATCCTGTTACCGGTTTTTCACCCCGGTATTTTGGTTTTCACTGGGAAGGCAGTACGGAAAATGACGAAAGCACCAGTTTCCATCTCTTTAATGCGGATGGTTCTTTTACCCAAACATTTGGCACCCGGATCATTGCGGGACGCGACATCGACGTGCAACGGTTTCCAACCGACAGTACCGCCGTGCTTTTAAATGAGGAAGCAGTTAAGCTGCTGCACTTAAAGGATCCTGTCGGGAAAAAAATAGGAAGAACGGATGATCTGCATCTGCACATCGTAGGGGTGGTAAAAAACTATATCAGCGGATCTCCCTACAGCAGGATTGAGCCGGTGATGATCCTGGGACCCAATCCTGATTTCGGGATCAGTACCTTGCATTACAAACTGAACCCCGCGCGACCGGTTCCGTCCACCATCGCCCAGATCGGGTCCATATTCAAAAAATACAATCCGGGCTATCCTTTCGAATATACCTTTGCCGACCAGGACTATGCAAAGAAGTTTGCCAGTGAACAAAACCTCAGTTCGCTGATCGGCCTGTTCTCTGCCCTGAGCATTTTTATCGCCTGCCTTGGCCTGCTGGGCCTGGCTGCCTATATGGCCGAAACCCGGTACAAGGAAATCGGTATCCGCAAAGTACTGGGGGCTTCTGTATCCGGCATCCTGCTGCTGCTGGCGAGGGATTTTGTAAAACC
The DNA here is from genome assembly GCF_020034665.1 of Niabella beijingensis. Classification (NCBI taxonomy): domain Bacteria; kingdom Pseudomonadati; phylum Bacteroidota; class Chitinophagia; order Chitinophagales; family Chitinophagaceae; genus Niabella; species Niabella beijingensis. The sequence continues at coordinate 2,119,925 of NZ_JAIQDI010000002.1, forward strand.
TGTTTTTATTGCAGCACTTATTGCCTCGCCGGTAGCCTGGTGGATCATGACCCGGTGGCTGCAGGGATATGACTACCGCACCGCCATTGGCTGGACAGCTTTTGCTATAGCAGGCGGCCTGGTTTTCCTGATAGCGGTCGTTACCATTATTTCCCAAACCTTAAAAGCTGCGGTATCCAATCCTTCAAAAGCGCTACGGTCTGAATAAAAACAACCCTGCAGCCGGGACCACCGGCCTTAAACTGTGCGAATGCATCTGCGGAGGCGGGCTTTCCCGCCGGTTCCGGCAGATTGATTTGCTGCGGAGATCTGTGCAAAAAAAATAGCACCGATTTGCGGGGAAGTGACCCGTATCCGGAAGTTTAAAACCATTCCCTATTGTAAAGCATATACTACCGGCATCGGACTGCCGGATCACCGGCCCTGTATTTCATCCCCTTTCTGTTGCATTTCATCCCCCGGGCCGTTTTCGGTCACGCTTAATTGCTTTCCACCCCTGAAATATACGAACGGCGTTCTGCTATCATTATTATTGCAACAGGAACTCCCGAAAACTTATTACACTAATCTACAATCAATGAAAAAAAGTTTATTTCTCCTCTTTATTCTGACGGCCGTTACAGCCGGTTATGGGCAGTCAGCAACAACATTATACCCGGCTGCACATGCAGACACCATTGCACCTTTGAAGATTACCGACCCTGCCGTTGCTATCCGTGTAAATTCAGCATTCGCTGCTGAGAGCGCTTTGCAGAAACCGGCGATGCCTGTCCCCTCTTTTTACTACAACCAGCGCCAGCGATTTACCGGGGACACAATCAGTCTGAAAAAGCTGAAACGCCAGCTGGCCACTCAAAAAGCCCTGAAAGGTTTCGGGGTCTTTAATATTGTATGGGGTGGCGCCTGGTTTGGAGCAGCTACCACACTTACGCTTATGTCCTCTGAAAACAGGCTGCTGGGTATCATCCCGGCAGCTATAGGTGCCGGAGCCTGTGTTATGGGGATCCGGCGGGTAAAGATAACCCGGCGAAAGATCCGTGATCTGCGGGAGGAGATCAATATCCGGGCCGGCGCAAATACAGTAGCTTTTACCTATAGCTTTTGAGCGGGGTTAGCGAACGGGCGACACAGTACGCAACGGCTGCCCTCCCGTTATGCAACGTTTCAAACAGGCTGTTCCGGGTGCAATATTTCTGAAGAGGCGCCTACAAACTCCAGGAGCTGCACGGTATGTGAGCCGTTCAGTCCGCTTGCATCCCGCTCCAGCTGGAATGCCTTAAATGAAGGTACGTTCAATACCTCCTGCTGGATCTTTTCGTCCCTGTAAGCAGAAAGGTGCTGGAAACTGACCCCGTCTTCCATAACGGACACATGATACCAGAATGCCGATGTATCCATTTTCTGAAAATCGGCAAGAAAGCGCCGGATGTTCTCTTTGTTCTTTGTCACAAACCCCGGTTTTACGGTATAGGTAACCTTTACAGTGATCATATCTGTCTTTTTTAAATTTAACGTTATCCCCTGGGGGGTAATAATGGTCTATAACAAGCGGGGAAGCTTTTTCTGGACAAATAAGGTAATTTATTTTCTGCATGTTCCCCAGCGGGCAGCAACCGGTCACCTTCTTGCTTCAGTTTATTGCATCATTTGGAACCGCATTGGGATTATTTAAACCCGCCGCGTGAGGGATGCGGAGGGCGGCGACGCAGGAGCCGGTGCGCAGCACGGAAGCGAAGCGCACCCCGTAACAGCCCGGCCCCGCATGGAGCTTTTACCGGAAGGAGCGAACTGACGAACGAAAATATTCCTGTGAAACGGACAGCATTATAATGTAAGCCATGCGGGGACACGCCCTGCACCATTTCCTATTTCCAGGCCAGCGTGCAACTGCCGACAGCATAAAAATGTTTCTGCTTCACGTTCATCATAGCAGTATAGATCACCGTGAACCGGCCATCCTTCTCTTCTATGGCGCAAAGCGGGGTACGGGTATAATGATCGCCCGGTTCGGCCCATTTATTGCCGGCAGCCTGCACTTTTATCCGTTGCTCCCTGCTCCAATGCACACCATCACCGGAAATGCTGTACCCGATCTCCTGGTCGCCGAAGGAATCAAAGATCATGAGATAGCGTCCGTCCCGGAGTCTGGAAACGATCTCATTTTCCATAAACACTCCGGCAACACCGATGGGATTAAACCCTTCCGGCATACGTGCCCACGGACCGGCGAGCCGGGGAGCAAAAGCCATTCCGGTGGGCCAGCCGCTTTTGGGAAGATGATTGTGCCCGTCGTACATGGCATACCAGGTATGACCTGCCCTGTACGGGAAAAAAGAAGCCACCGCCTGTTGCCCCTCCCAGGATTGCGTGGCGCTGTCCGGCTGCAGCACGATCTCCATGTCCGCATAAGGACCGGCAATGCCCTTGCGCCCTTTGACCACCGACCTTGCACGCCAGATGCGGCCGGCATAATCATTACCGGCGATCTCCCCTTTGGTGCTGTCGCCAGCGCGGTAAGCAACATAAAAGAGATTCCAGGCTTCCTCTTCTTCGTTGTATACTACTGCATTCACCCATACTTCCGACCGTGGATTATCCGGCGTACGCCCGGGAATGCTTTGTACGATGGTTGATTGCCGTTTCCAGTGCACCGCATCCGGACTGGTCCAGTAGGCAATGCGCAGATCGCGGTGCGGGCGGTCGAACATTTCGTTTACGAACATATGGTATCCGTCATCCAGCTTTATCACCTGCCCCGTCTCAAAGCCGGAACGGTTGGCGCTGGCAAGAACATCTTTATGTTCCGGGCCTATTACCGGTCCTTTGTGTTCTGCCACACATATAAGCACGCGATCATCATTGCGTTGTGCTGCTGCCGGCAGCAGCGTCATTAACAACACCACACCCAGCAGCCATCCCCATCTTTCATTCTTCCTTTTGTTCATACTAATTTTTTATCACACTCATAGATATGATCAGGGCAGGTGAAACAGCTCCTGCAACGGCACCACCACGGGCGACAGGTCCGGGTGGGTTTCCATAAGATCGGCCATATGTGCCCACCAGCGCTGCATTACGGGGTTTGCAGGTAATGCCTCCATTGTTTTGCCTTCTTCCAGTTTTAATATGGCAAAAAGGTCGTTCGAGGTCTCATCTAAAAAAATGCTGTAGTCGCTGACGCCGGTCTGCTTCAGCAATTCTTTCAGCTCGGGAAACAGGTTGGCATGCCGCCGTTTGTATTCCTCCCGGCATCCTTCAAACAATTTCATTTTAAAAGCGATCCGTTGCATAGCATAAAAATTAATGCCCCGCGGCGGGGCGGTTTACCGGAGCTTTCAAATTTAAGGCATAATGGGCCGGGCGCCGTCCTGTGGTGTCCTGTAATTGATTTGTAGAAGTCGAAGGCATAAATTATAGATAGTCATGTTGCTCATTTGGCATGGTGTATCCTTTCTAATGCAAATCTTTTGTTTTGAATACAACCACTATTAACTGATCCGATAATACCCAAAACCGGTTCATCTCACCTACGAAATCGGCTTCAGATCAGTTATTTTTTTACATTCATTGTGATCCAACCGAACAAATAACCCGCCGCTGAACTACCTATTCCGATAATTTATCCAACGTCGTTTTTGATCATCCAATAAATATTCCACAATGCGTATCTTTTCCTTTTGACTAACACTGCAAGCGTTGGATAGCCGCTCCCCTATATATCTGAGCAAATCCGAAATATCATTAAAGTCCAACAAAAGAAATTCATTTTTATCCGAAATAAAATAATATCGGTACGAATGTGAGGTAGGCAGATTTGCCATGAGTAATCGTACATTCTTACAGGTATCAATAGTTGAGAATAAAAAGATGCTAATATTTTTAATAAAATTCTTAAAATGAATTGTGTCGCTGTTTGTGATCGCGCCCTTTTCAAAAAGAAGTTGTATCACACTATTCCGTTCTCCTTCACTTACTTTTTCCTGAGAAAAAACATTTGAGCACAAACAAACAAAGGCCGCAATCAGAAAAAATTTACTCATCGGAATGATCTCTCTTTTTAATACTACATGATTTAAACAAGCGCGGGGTTCACGCTTATCATCAAAATAAATCGTTAATCAAAATTTTAAGTTCTGAAACGTCATTAACATTGTGTGTAGTAATCCTGCGATTCCTCCAATCCCTCAACTCATTTTCCGGATCAGTTCGTCCAGGTTGTCTTCTTTTCCCAGCTGCAGTTTTTGTTTGATGCGGTAACGCGCCATGCGGATGCTTTTGGGATCAACGCCCAGGCGGGTGGCGATCTCCTTATTGGACAAGCCCATCAGGATATACGAACAGTATTTTTGATCCAGGCGGGTAAGGGTGTTACCGGCTTTCTCCTGCAACCGCGCAAAAAAATCAGGATGGATCTCTGCAAAATGGGTCTTTGCCTGCTCAAAGTCGGCATCCAGCCGGTTGTTCTCCTTGATCATGCGTTCCACCTGCTTTTTCAGGGAAGGGTCAGCCGCCTGCTCAGCGAGTTTGTCCTTCAGGTTTTGCAATAGTTCATTTTTCTCTTCCACCTGTAAGGTGCCGGCCAGCAGTTCCTTCTGCAGCCGGTCCTGGCGCTCCTGCAACAGCTCCTGCTCTGCTTTTAAACGGGCGGCTTCCTCGTCCCGCAGCTTTTGCTGCTGTATGGAGGCCCGTAACCGGAAATGATAGGAACGGAACAGGAAGATCAATGCCAGCAGGCTTGCGATTGCCAGGCCGATATATATATAATTCAACCTGCGGTTCCATGCAGCGCGTTCCTGCAGCACCTCAAGTTCCTTATCCTTTTTCTCCGACTCATACTGCACTTCCAGTTTCTGCGCAATGGACAGTTTGTCGGCATTGTATGCTTCATGCGCATAATTCATATACCGTTTATAATAATCCAGGGCCCTGGCCTTATCCCCTCTTTTTTCAGCCACAGACGCCAGCCCCTTCATCATCGCGGCCTTTACCTGTTTGCTGCTGCTGGGACTTCCTTCGATCTCTGCCAGGCCCATCACGAACATCTTTTCAGCAGCTGCATAATCCCCATCCGCCATTGCGTATTCGCTCAGGATCCCGTAACAATTGGCAATGATCTCCTCATGCTTTGCCCGGCGCGCAATATTCAGCGCAATATTGATGTATTTCTCCGCACTGTCCTTATAGGCCTTTGGATAAAATTCCCAGTAAACATTGGCAATATTCAATGCTGCTGCTCCTGCATTGGCGTGATTGATGATCCGTTCCGGATACGCATCTGCCAGTGCCAGCAGGCGGCGGTTATAGGAAAGCGAGGAATCCAGCAAGGGCTTTTGGGTCGTATCCTGCCGGAACTTTTCCATAAAGGAAGATCCCTGGGCAAGATAGGCATTACAGATAACATCCGGATTGCCGGATCTGTAAGCCGCAGAAAGACTGAGCTCTGTGTATTTTTCCAGTTTGCCGACATCTTTCAGATCTGAATAGATACTGGCGAGGTAATGATAGATAAGACTTTCATACTCGTACGAATGTTGCCCCTGGAGCAGTTCCAGCGCCTTCAGCAGGCTGCTCATTGCCTTATCCGTATTGTCTACGATATACTCCAGCCAGCCGTTCCGGAACCAAACATATCCCCTGATCTCATTATTGCGGGTCTTTTCCGCATAAAACAGCGCGCTGTCAAGGTACCGCTGTGCCCGCAGCAGACTGTCCTGCTGCACGCTTAAATACCCCAGGGTTGTAAGGACAAAAGCCTTGTACTGCCCGTCGCGGAACGCATTACTCAGCTCCAGCGCCTCCGTTCCGTAACGGATGGCGGCGGGCATATCTGTTTCATAAAGGCTCCGGGCCAGGTGGGCGAGGCAAAGCGTCCGGGCCTCGCGGCTGAGATCCGGCCGGTTCAACTCTTTTCTTAACGAATCTGCAACAAAGGACTGAGCATATCCTCCACTGGTGACTGCCCATAGAAAGAGGCAGGTGAACAATCCCGTCAGATTTCGTCTGCCGGCCTGTAGATCGGTTCTGTTTTTCTTCACGAAGAGCATATGGTTTGTTTAACAAAAATAACCGTGCAGGGCATACAATCCGTGGTTTTTGAAAGCATATTTCAAAGGTAGACTGCTTGTGATTGACTTATTCCTGTATTGTAGACACTTTATAGACGCTTTTTTCTTGGAAAATACCTGCCTGAAGCTGCATTTTTGCACCGGAATAGATCTCACTCCAAAAACACTATGGAACAATAAAATTCCTGCAATTGTTTACTCTTGCTCCATTGCAGGCTGGGCCGTTGCTTATCTGATGAAAAAAATGAAATATCAACAAGGGACCTTTTTTGACTTAAAACCCGCGTCATCTGCCGGGTCTTGTTATCCCGGCTCGTGGGCCCGTGATGATCTCAATAGCCGGTTTATAATGGGTGGTCACTCCTTACCGGCAGCGACCGGGATTGTTTCCGAGTCTATGGAGAAACAGATTTTCTTGGCTGCCGGAACATCCTGACAAACAAATTATGCATTTTTGCATTACGAAACAAACAATAAAACATACATAAAAAATACTATAGGTCGCAACCAGGGGGATGGCCGCACAAGCGGTATCCTCCTCTGCGGTCTGATAAAAACAGCTTTTAAATAAAACAGATCTATGAAAATAAAAGTGCTGCTATCCGCCCTGTGGATCCTGGTTCTTATTGCAGGCTGCAAAAAAGACAGTCCGGAAGAAAAGGCCGGCGATCGCCTCCAGGGCCGCTGGGACCTTGTAAAAAGAATTGAGGTAGACTATACCAACGACAAGGAAACCGACCGGGATACCACTACATATGACCCTGGTGAGCAGGTGTTTGAATTTAAGGGCGACAGCCTTTTCGTCTCTTCCGACGGTAAGCCTGCTGATGAACGGTACCTGTTTAGCCTCAGCAACAATGAACTGGTCATCCGGGAGGGGTCATCCGGATATTTCTTCGGGTTGCGCTGGCACAACAATGACCAGATGAGCCTTACCGACGATGAAACCCGGGTGAACAATTCCGGGGTTAAAAGAAGGTATGTCAGTGAGATGATCTTTAACCGGATGCAATAATGCATTTCAATGAAAAACAGATCACGGAGTGTACTGCTCCGGTTTTGTTTTAACAGCGATATTCCTGATAACAAAAGTAAACAGCAAGGCCTGCTTTGACTTTTCTGCAATATTTTGTAGATATATGGAAATGACAACAGAAGCTTATAAACAACAATTCTCCGAAGAGGATGCCGTTGGCTGGCTGGCAATTGACCAGCAGCTCGAAAAAATATATGGTGCTGCCAGGGCGCGTCATTATGGCCCGCTGTGCGGCCTTCACTATATAGCAGGCGGCACCGACCCTATCGACGGTGCCAGCATCTACGACAGCAGCGAACAGTCCTTTCACCATCATATCGTCAGTTATGGGATGAGCGAATTGTACTACAATGAAGAAAAGGCAGGAGGCGCGTTCAGTAAATGGGGATTTGAATTCACCCTCCGGCTGGCGCCTTTTGAAGGCGACAAAGGGCAGGATCCCATTTGGGCCATACAGGTGATGAACAACCTGGCGCGCTATGTTTTTTCCAGCGGAAACTGGTTCGAAGAAAATCATTTTATACCGGCCAACGGTCCGGTAAGACTGGATACAGAAACCGCCATAACAGGTTTTGTATTTGCAACAGATCCCCGCCTGGGAAAAATAAACACACCGCATGGTGAGGTCACCTTTCTGCAGCTGGTAGGTATCACGGATACGGAAGTTGAATTCTTAAAGAAAAGTCCCACGATCGGCGCTGTTTCAGAGCTGATTGACCAGCTGCGGCAGGAAAACCCGCTGCTGATAACCGATCTGGGGCGAAAATAGAATGGAATGAATCGTTTTATTCAAAACCATCCCGGCGAACGGGACCCGAGCCCACGGCCCGATCCGGACCGTGATTCCAAAGGGATCATCCTGCTTCTGGCTGTATTGCTGGTAGGTATTCCAACAGGTATCGGCATTGCTGTACTGAAACGGCTGAATGCCATCGGTAAAATAGCGCACTGGGAAATGTATCTGACCGGATGCTGCCTGTTTCTGTTTTGCACTGCACTGATGGTTGTAATTGCAAGACGGCTAAGCCTGAGAAGCGTCCGGGAACAAAAAAAATATTACCGGCTGGCAGGTGGCCTTTCCTGGCTGCCGCAGGAAAAAAGAGAAGCCCTGCAATTGGATGGTCCGTATTGCTATAACGCCGGCCAGTGGGTGGAAACGCTGGAATACTGGCCCTGTGATATACGCCTTCCCCGTAAAACAACGTTCACTACCTTCCGGGTGACCACCACTGAAGACCGGTTGGTTGCAAATGATCAGGCCTGGGGAGTACTTTCAGAAGAATCCTATGAAGAGCGCATTCACTCCCTTTTTACCGGCATGCACAGCCAGCTGTTTGCTTCCGACAAACTGGTAATGGCAGCATCCGATAAGAAGACGATGGTGTGCCGGCTGAGAGACCTCACCCAATTGCCGGAAGCTTATGTTACATCCTGCTGGGAACCACAAGGCAACAAACCTCCGTTGCTGCTCTGGGCATTTGACCTTCAGCGGGTCATCGAGCTTTCAAGAACCTCGTTTATGGCGGGGCTGATCTCAGAACAGCAGGCCTGGGATCAAATACAAAAAGCTTCACATTATGCGCATGCGCTCTTCGACAGTCCGGATGATTTTTTTAATAATTACCGCCTCGGGCACGCTTACTGGAGCAACGATTTCGGGAAAACCAGCGAAGTGGCGCAAATGCAAAAAGCGTACAACAATACCTGCCATTGGCCGATAAAAGAAATAGCCTGGGTTAAACAGGATCCGGGTACGCTGCCTGAAGTCATCCGGAACAGTTGCCGGGAATTTGTTACAGCAGCATTAAAAAGGAATACCCGGAATACGATTGGATTCCAGGCAGGCGCTGCACATGAAGATCTCTATAACCCGCTCCCCGGCTCCTGATCAGCAGACGCCGCAATGCTTTATCACCGGGGCCCTCTGTTTTGAAGCCCTTCCTTTGGTGTTTCATAAAGAAAAAATCCGGTATTGGGGACCGGAATACTGCAATAAGATTGGCATCAACACCGGTCACCGGCTGCCCATCCGGCAGCATTACTTCCGGCCCGCCAGTTTATACACCTCGGACCCCGCAAGTAAAAAACATCCTAAACCATAATCTTCAAAATCGGGAGTACTCGTATAAGTAACGGGTTGCCCGTCTTTTGGTTCCTTACCCGTACCCTGTACATATCCCAGAGATCCGTTGGGGCGTACAGCATCTTTCGTCATCCCATTCCAGGCTTTTAATACCGCGGGCAGATAGGTTTTCCGGTCGAGAATGCCCTTTCTTATCCCCCAGGCAAATCCATAGGTAAACAGGGAGCTGCCGGTAATTTCCCTGCCTCCATAATGACCGGCATCATGCAGACTGGCGGTCCACATACCAGTGGGTTGCTGAATCGGCAACAGCGCTGCTGCCATATCTTTAAAATCCTGCAGGTATTCGGCATAATGCGCATCCGACGCCGGTAGCAGGTCCAGCACGCGCACCAGTGCGGCAAATACCCATCCGTTACCCCTGCTCCAATAACAGTTCTTTCCATTGGGCGCTTTATAGGGAGGAACAAAATCTTTATCCCGCCACCACAGGTGTTCCTCTTTATTGTACAACCCGCTGCCACCGTGGTCATTTTTTGTAAAAGCATACAGCGCATACATTTTATCAAAATACTTTTTATCGTTGTATAACACACCCAGTTTAACGAATACCGGCATTGCCATCTGGATCGCATCAATCCAGCTCCAGGCGTCATTTCTATCACCTGCTGCCACTTCATCCATACAGGTCTTTATATCTTTTATACGTTGCGTTTTTTTATCAACCAGATACAGGTCGATATAGGTTTGTCCGCAACATTGGTTATCCGCATTCCTGGTAGCAGTGCCACCCCACAAACCCCATTGGTGTTTTTCGCCCCAGGCTACTGCATAATCATAATAGCTTTTTTCCGGACTCGCAGCATATAAGGCCATCAGGCCTTCATAATAAACGGCGCGCGTCCAAAGATTACTGGGCCGCTCTTTATTTGTGATCACGGACTTCCCGGGATCCGGCCATTTATTCATAAAATACTGGTTTGTTTGTCGCAACACGGTTAACACTTCCTTCTTTGAAGGCATCGGCTGCGAAGAAACAGTTTCTCCAGCCATTAAAAGTGTCAGAAATACAATTATTTTTTTTGATAACATGGCGGCAAGATTTTTTCAATCAGGAAATGATCCAAAAGTAACCGCTCTCATTGTAAGAAGCATCCTGTAGTGTCCTGTAATGCACTTTTGCAGGACTGTGCAGGATGGCTCCGCTGCTGTGTTCAGTAAATTTGGAGATGAAACAGCTACTACAAATGATCCGGTTCCCGTCTATATCCCTCGTCACATTTACCCTTACTATAGCATCCGTACAGTGCTCGGGACAGGTCATCAACCGCAAAGCGCTGGTGGAGCGCCATACCATCCGGCTGAACCGGGCAGATACATTAGCGGCGCTCTCAGTAGGTAACGGCAGTTTTGCTTTTACAACAGATATAACGGGGTTGCAATCCTTTCCTGATGCTTATGCAAAAGGAGTTCCGCTGGGAACGCAAAGCGAATGGGGCTGGCACAGTTTTCCAAATACGGCGCATTATCCGTTTAGCGACGCCTTAAAAACCTATTACCTCAACGGAAGGGCTATTTCCTATGCGGTTCAATGGGGCGGCGGTCCGGAGGCCAACCGGAAAGCTGCCGACTATTACCGTCAGAACCTGCACCGCCTGCAGCTTGCCAATATTGGCTTTGAGATACAATTGAAAAACGGTGCTCCTGCAACAATAACAGACATCCGGGAGGTGCATCAGGAACTGGATATGTGGACCGGTGCCATTCATTCCCGCTTCACCGTTGAGGGCACTCCGGTTACGGTATCCACCTACTGTCATCAGCAGCTGGACGCTATTGCCGTGCAGGTACAGTCACCGTTACTAAAGCAAGGCCGCCTGCAGCTTCGTATCCGGCTGCCCTACCCTACCGGCAACTGGGCTGATATGGGAAACAACTGGAACAATAACGCTGCGCATTCCTCTTTCATAAAAAGGCACTCGAAGAACCATGCATACATTACGCACATTATCGACACGACCAGTTACACCATCGCTGCTATGTGGACAGGGCAAGCGGTCCTGTCGAAGAAGACGGACCACTATTATCTATTAACACCCGGCAAAGCGGATCAATTCCGTTTTACCGGCAGTTTCAGTTCAGCGGGAAAACCGGCGCCTACCCCTTCCTATATGGAAACCCTCCAAAATAGCCGGGATCAGTGGCAGGCATTCTGGAACAGCGGTGGCGCTATCGATTTTTCCGGCAGCACCGACAGCCGGGCATTTGAGCTGGAACGGCGTATCGTTCTTTCCCAATACCTTACCAGGATCCAGTGCGCCGGAAATAATCCACCGCAGGAAACCGGGCTCACCTACAACAGCTGGTATGGCAAGCCTCATATGGAAATGCACTGGTGGCATGGCGTACATTTTGCATTGTGGGGCCGCACCGGCCTTTTGGAAAAAAGTCTTTCCTGGTATGCAAGAGCCGCAGCTGGTGCCCGTCAGATCGCAAAAAGACAGGGCTACAAAGGTATTCGCTGGCAAAAAATGACGGATAATGAGGGCAGAGAAAGTCCTTCCTCTGTAGGCGCTTTCCTGATATGGCAACAACCGCATTTTATTTATTTTGCGGAGTTGTGCTACCGGGCACATCCCGACGACGCCACATTAAATAAATACAAAGAACTGGTTTTTGCAACCGCCGCCTTCATGGCGTCCTTTCCGTTTTATGATAATCAACAAGCCCGTTTTATACTTGGTAAAGGAGTCATTGCTGCACAAGAACGGTTCAAAGCCGAGGATACATTCAACCCCACCTATGAACTGGCTTACTGGCGCTGGGGGTTGCAGACCGCACAACGGTGGCGCGAACGGCTAAAGCTTCCCCGCGAAAAAAAATGGGATGAAGTGCTCAGCCGGTTATCTGCGTTTCCTGTACAAAACGGCAAATACCTGTTTACAGAAAGTGCTGCCGATTCCTACTCCAATCCGGAATACAAAACAGATCACCCCTCTGTACTGGGCGCGCTGGGTATGCTTCCCAAAACACCGGGTCTGGACGAAACCATTATGACCAACACGTTTAACTGGATCTGGAATAACTGGAGCTGGAAAGATACCTGGGGGTGGGACTTTCCCATGACCGCAATGACCGCTACACGGCTGGGAATGCCGGATAAAGCCGTTGACGCTCTGTTGATGAACATACCAACCAATACCTACCTGCCCAATGGCCACAATTATCAGGATGGGCGGCTCACGATCTACCTGCCCGGAAACGGAGGATTGCTTGCCGCCATTGCCCTGATGTGTGCTGGTTATGACCAAAGCAATGTTACCCTTCCCGGTATTCCGCATAATGGAAAATGGAACGTAAAATGGGAGGGGTTAAAAAAAATGCCCTGATTTTTTTTAACCCTTTTTACATGCTGTATTGTCAGGCCCGCCGCACCTATCAGCATCAGGACCCGGCTGTCCTACTTTTCATCTTCAATACCTTTAGTATCCCGGGTTCTGATAGACCGCCATCTGTTCCGCCGTCATCGGTTTCCCGTTGATCTGCTGTGCAATCATCTGTAAATAAGGAATGGGCCGCCGTTTGTGATAAATGGCAAACGACGGGCTGATATCCGGGTTATAAAGTTTTGTTCGCTCAAAGAGCGTTTCCGTGCGCACGAGGTCTTCCCACCTGTAAAACTCGCCGCAAAGCTCCCGGGTTCTTTCATTAAGCATAAAGTGAATAAAGCGGTCGGCTGTTGAGCCCGCAGACGCCGGGTATCCTTCACCGGGCGTGTTAGTTGCAAACAGCTCTGTCGTGGCCAGGTTCGCAGTTTCTGTATTGTCCAGCGTATGGGGCCCGCCCATGTATTGCCATATCTGGGGACTTCTGGTTTCATTTGCCTTATAAGCCGCTCTTCTGCGCAGCACATTTACATAATTCAGCGCGGTAGCGTAGTCGCCTTTACGGCCATAGGCTTCTGCAATGATCAGGTAGGTTTCTGCCAGACGTGCATAGGTTCCGTTCCTGATGCCCCTTGGCTCATTGTTGGTATTTGTAAGACGGATGGGGTCCGAGAATTTGATCATCGAAAGGTATTTGTTGCCATTAAAATCTGTAGTAATGGTGCCTCCGGGGGTCGTTTGCTTATTCCACGCAAATACGGCATAGTACCGCATCGCCGCGATCTGTGAAGTAAGCAGCGGGCGGTCCGGCGGATTCACAATAAACAATGCAGCCGTATCACCCAGCATCACCCGCGGCAGACCGATCAGATCCGGGGCCGGCGCATTAGCTGCCGTAAAGCGGGGGAATGTCTCGTCTGGTTTTACCGGTACATTCCTGTAAAAGACGGTCTGAAATGTTTTAAAAAAACGTGAGTCGTTTATTTTATCAAATATTTCAATCGTATAGTCGCTCGGGCGCAACCTTCTGTAAGGTCTTCCATTAAAAAAATCCCTTACCATTCCCGGCATACCCGCATCATATTGCGTGGGATAGTACAGGTGTGTCGTATTATTAAGCCCCGCAAGATTGAGGTTCGCACTGAACTGGGCCGCAAAGATAATTTCATTACTGGCATTGTTGGCATCAATCTTTGCCTTACTGCCCGCTGGCGCCGTTCCGTTCTGCCCCAGGGGAGCGATCGTTCCATCGGGATAGGCAGCATTGAAAAGATTCCCGAAATCTGTTTCCAGCACATGCCCGCTGTTGACAATAACATCGTTGGCATAATATATTGCGCTATCCATATCCGTCGGCTTTTGCCCCCTTTGTTCCGTCACCGCACTGCCGCGAGTAAGGTATACTTTTGCCAGGTAATGATAGGCCATCGCTCTTGTTGCACGGCCATTGTCGGCCCCCGTATAGCGCCAGGGCAGCAATGCACCGGCATCTTTCAGATCTGAAATAATCTGGTTATATACGGCCGCCTCCGTTGCTCTCGGAAATTCATACTGCGGTGCTGCCGGAACAGTTAACACCAGCGGAACGCCGCCCAATTGCTGAAGCAGCTGAAAATAATAGAACGCCCTTAGCGCCTTGAGCTCTGCCACACGGCTATCTTTTTTAACCGCCGTACCAAGCAAGGCCGAGCCGGGGTTATCATACGCTGTTATCAGCTCGATACCCTGGTTACAACGGCGGATGCCCGCGTAGTTATTGATCCACATGTCATTCACAAAAATATCATTGGCATTGAGATTCGCATCATAATCATTGTAGCGCACGTTGTTGAACTGGTCACCCTCACGGAATTCATCGGTACCAAAGTTGGACATAGCATACGATTGCTCTCCCGTAAACTTCCATTGCAACGGAGCATACGCCGACTTCACAAGATCCTCAAGTCCTACATCCGTTTTATAATAATCTTCTGTAAGTGTTGTCACCAGCTCTTCTTTTATAAATTTTTTACAGGAAGCAACCGCTATGATAAGGATTCCCGCAACAAGCCATTTTATATTCTGTTTTATATTTTTCATATACATTCGTTTTAAATCTGATAAAATCTTATAAGTCCACCCTCACTCCCAGCACGTAACTTCTGTAACTATAGGAATTGGGGCCCACCTGGCTGGTGGTATTACCGGCGAATTCGCGATACGGCACCGTTTCAGGATCGTATCCTTTATCCCCGTTATGGATCAATATCGGGTTTACGGCGCTCACATAGATGGCAAAACTCCGGGTATGCATTCGGGATACGAGACCTTGTGGCAACCGGTACGTGAGTGTAATATTCCGGACCTTTATGAACGTGGCATCCCTGTAAGTAAGGGCCTCCCAGTACAGGGGGATGTCACTGGTTTGTGTGGGCTGCTGATAATCGTTAACAGGATTCGAGGGTGTCCAGTAATTTACTTTATTGGATTGATACCGTCCCACCAGGCCCGGTCGCGGCACACGATACAGACCGCCTACCCGGAAATAGGCCAGAAAATTCAATTCAAAATTCCTGTAGGTAAATGTATTATTAACGCTTGCAATGAAATCCGGATTGTGTGAGCCCAATACCACTTTATCCGCTTCACTGTACGAGGAGTCTCCGTTTGCATCGTAAATTTTAATTTTACCGGGCTGGTAGGCGGTATTCGCACGCCCGTTCTTGGGCCAGTAAACCGATGCCAAAACCCCGCCGGCAGCGGTATCGCTGTACTGGAAAACACCCTCTTTCTGATAACTGCGGTATACCTGCAGCGGCTCGCCTAATAACCAGAGATTGGCAAAATTGCTGTTGCCGGTACCATCGATATCCACTATCTTCTCCTTATTCTTTGAGAACATAAAATCGGAATTCCATTGAAAATGTTCTTTTACGATGTTACGGGTGCTCAGCGAGATCTCAATTCCCCTGTTGTTTACTTTACCAAGGTTAAAGAATACGGTTGTCACTCCGTTTGCTGCAGGTATCGAACGTTCCTGTAACTGGTCGGTGGTGTTCGCATTATAAAGATCAACCGCACCGCTTATCCGGTTATTGAACAGGCCGAACTCGATCCCCAGGTTGGTAGTGGTCGTCTTTTCCCAGGTTAAATCAGGCGTAGGGAAGGTTGTTGGAGCGGAGCCGACGGCAGCAGTCCCGTTTCCCCAGTTATAGTTTGTAAAGCCCAGGGGGCCACCGGTCTGATACGGATTAATAGAAGCATTGCCTACTTTACCGATACCGGCACGCAGTCGGGCTGCACTGAATGTTTTCTGGTTTGCGAAAAAACCTTCCCGGTCCAGCTGCCAGGCGACAGATGCCGACGGAAACCAGGCGCCTTTATTTCCTTCGGACAATACTGAGGAATTATCATAACGGTTGCTGAGCGTAAGCAGGTATTTGTTGCGGAATCCGTATTCCACCCTCGCCATGTACGACAGGTATTGGGAAGCCGAATACGTTCCCGAACCGGTAACAATGGCGTCTGTATTCCGCTGGAGCGAATACCATTTCTGCGATTCAAATATCAGGTTATTGGCGCTCATTGCAAGCGACGAAGAACGGTTCAGGCTTTGCAGTTCATGTAAAAGAGTGAAGTTTAATGTGTGGTCTGATTTTATACTTGTATTATAAGTGACGATATTATCGAAAACCCAGGAGGAAGCCCTGTTATCAGTTTGTGTTGCATTTGCAGCACTGCCCAGCCGCACCGAAGATTGTGCACCGTTAAACTGCCCCCGTACCGAACTCCGTATATCTGCGCCAAACATAGCGCGGTATTTCAGCCCCTTCAGCAGCGTTACCTCGCCATAGATATTACCAAATACCCTGTTGGCCTTGGTTTCATCAAAGACGGTATTCCGGTCATTAATCGCATTTATGATTTGCTGGTCTTTGTTTGGGAACATCACCCAGTTCCCGGCAGAATCGTAGGGAGTTACAAGCGGGATCATCCCCGATGCATTTCCAAAAGAGCTGGTGCTGGTATTGGTAATACTGTGTATGTAGTTGATGCTGGTACCAAAATTCAGGAATTTTGCGGGCCGGAACTCAACAGAGTTCCCGATAGCATAGCGTGTATAATCCTGTCCCCATTCGATCCCTTTTTGCTTAAAGTAACCGGCGTTTAATGATGCCCTGATTTTGTCACTTCCGCCCGATACGGAAATACTATGATTATCGGTACTCCCGTTCCGGAGTCCCACCTTATCCTGCCAGTCGTAACTCCTCACTTTTGAAGGGTCGTACAGATCGATGCTGTCAAGCTGCGAAGTGATGCCCAGTCCCTGGAGCAACGACCGTTCCTCCGGTGTTGTGGCTCTTTTCCGGGCAATAAAAATACCATTATCCGGATCGTATACGTTCCAGGTATACGCGTCTTTTATAGCGTTCCATTGTTCCTGACTTCCAAAACGGGTCCAGAAAAGCGCAATATCATTCGTTGCAGTAGGATAATAATATAATGGATTGGTAGCCGACGCGGTGCCTCTGTTGGCTGTATACTGACGGTCTGCAAAAAAGGCCTGGCGCCAGGCATCGGCCAGTTCAGCACCATTAAAAACCGGGAGGGGGCGCATGATCTTTTCCACCGATTTACTTCCCATATAGGTAACATTTACTTTTCCGGCCTTTCCTTTTTTTGTGGTGATCTGAACAACTCCGTTGGCCCCGCGTACACCATAAATGGCCGTAGAAGAGGCATCTTTTAAGATATCCACCGATTCGATATCTGCGGGGTTCATATCGTCGATGGTATAGCTTACCGGAAAACCATCCACTACATATAAGGGTTCATTGCTGGCACTTAGTGAACGATTGCCCCTGATCCGGATGGTATTGCCGCTACCGGGTTTAAAGCTGTTGGGCGTGGCAACCACACCGGTAACCCGCCCTTGCAGGGCCTGTGTCAGATTGGTTACCGGTACACTCCGGAGATTGTCGCCCGAAACCGAAGCAATGGCCCCCGTTACATCGCTTTTTTTACGAGTGCCGTATCCCACCACTACCACCTGGTCCATTTCAGAGGCCGACTGCTGCAGGACCACATTAAGCCGCTCCTCCGTAACCGTCACCTGTTGTGTTTCAAAACCTACACTCGAAATGATGAGCACCGAACGCAGCGGTACTGTCAAGCGGAAAATACCAGCTGCATCTGTGGCAACAGTAGTGGTGGTACCGGCCTGTACCGCTACGGTGGCTCCGGCTACCGGCTTCCCGGAAGCGTCGGTTACTGCACCAGTCAGCGTTATTACCTTTACGTCCTGCGCGGATAATGTTTCGGAGCAATAAAAAAGCAGGGTCGTCATCATTATGACCAGCACCCGCAATAGAAGGGTTTTCTTTCTCATATAAACTTGTTTGATTTAATATTAAGTATGAAGAATATTATACCAGTGAAACCAGTTGCCGCTTCCGCAGCGGCATGCCCCTCTCATCCTGCCTCCGGAAGGCAGTAACAGCCAAACACTCCACATATTGCCGGGGTGCCCGCTGCGGTTCACAAAGAACAGCACACGGATAAGCGCATCATATATGTTCAGGGTTACTTAGCGAATCATTTGTACAGCACTATCATTTATCTCAAACGGATGTTGTTGTAACAGCCGGTACATTTCGGCTCCGGCCAGCAATACAGGACCATATCCATGTGCAGCAAAATTGCTTACAGGACGGTAATAATAAAATGCCGGATCAAAGCCCATACCGGTCCCCACACAGGTGCCCGCCACCTGCCCCCTGGCTGTAACCTTTGTGCTGACAGCATTCCAAGCCAGCAGTGCAACGGGTCCATAGGCTTTTGCATCCAGCCATCCCCTGTTGATCGCTTTTGCAATGCAATAAGCATATATCGCGGTAGCCGATGTCTCCAGGTAAGCATCATTCCTGTCGATAAGCTGATGCCAGAGCCCGGTTTTATCCTGGTAGCTGGTCAGGCCTGCCACGTGTTTTTTAAGCCGATCTAACAACAGTTCCCTTCCCGGATAGTTATCGGGAAGCGCATCGAGTAATTCGACCTTGGTCATCAATGCCCACCCGTTTGCACGTGCCCAGTAAAACGATGGATGCGGATCCATGTCCTGTACCCAGCCATGCATGTATAACTGGTTCTGTTCATTAAACATCCTTTTTGAAAACTGACGGTATTGTCGGAGTGCTTCTTCAAAATACTTATTGTCATGGGTCAATGTTCCCATTTGTGCTAATGCCGGCAGGCTCATATAAAGGTCATCAAGCCACAACGTATTGGGCTGAGGCCGGTTCCGGGCCAATGTACCGTCGGTAAGCCGGAATTCTTTAGTGAGTATATAATCGATATAGCGCTCAATCATAGGCCGAACGGCTGCCGGTTTTGCCCCTGCACGCAGGGCTTTGATCATAGCAAATGCAATAGCGCCTGCATCATCCAGCGCATGCGGATCAAGAACCGATCGCACCGGTGTAATACTCCCGGGTAGTTCTTTTAACCGGGAACGGTAATGTGCCGCCACATCGCCAATAAACTGAATCCGGTCAATAGCATACGTCTTATACGCTCTGTCTCCCGTGGCAGCGGCGGCTTCCAGCATTCCGCAATAGGTAACACCCCATTCGTAACTGATCAGACGAAAATCACCTGGTTTAAAAATCGTACCCGGACCGGCATCCGAAAGAGCTGTAACCGGAGATAAGGTTTCTTCATCCACCAGCAACATCGGCGTTACACTGTCAAGATAGTGATAGATCCTGTCCAGTACGGCTTTGATCATAACAGGAGTGGTCACCCCGTAGGGGATGGTATAATCCGGTTTCATCAGGTGCAATGGTGTTGTTGCATCATTGCCCGGGGTCGTCACATACTGCGCCTTCATATCCACTGTTAAAAGCAACAGCACACCACACCAGCCTGTACACCGAAAACCATAACGGAGAAGATTTTTTTTCATCATGCAAGCTTCAGGTTTAATAACGAACAGCGGCGGTTTAAAAGCAATCCTGTATTCAGGAAGAACACAAAACGAAAATAGAGCCCATTTTACTATGATCCGTCCTGTAGCATCCTGTAAAAAACTGTTTATTTACGCAATCGATTGCATAAATAACAACATCAGTATTTCCGGGCGCAAAACACAAACCAATCACAACACATCACCGGTGCGAACCAGTGCTCACACTGATACAGAGATACGCATACGGCAACTTCACTGCGCTTTGCAAAGCTTCCCGCCATCCGGCATTTTAAAACAACCCATTATTGCTGTTCTTGTTTTTTTAAGAACAGCTTCAGATCACAACCGGATAACTGACCGATGCCCTGTACCACCATTCCCGCATTTAACCGGGAACCGTCCAGGTTGGGATGCGTATGATCTTTAGGGAAAAATGCGTTCACCGCATCCGGACCCAGCCGGTCATACTTATCCGCAATCAGCTGATTCAGATCCACAAAAAAAGCACCGGTTGCTACAGCAACCTGTTTTGCCCAGCCGCCATAATCCAGGTCATTTCTTTTAACTTTTCCGTCTTTAAAATCATTCCGTGGTATGGGCGAACAAACAATCGCGACGGCGCCTTTTGACTTAGTATCATTGATCAGCTTGCGTATATAGTAACCATATGTATAAACCGTCTCTTTTATTCTACGGATGGGATTATATATTTCCTGCGATGCATCACCAATACCTTTTATCGTTCCCCTGGCCCGCGCAGTATCATCCAGGGGGCCGCTGTCATTGTGTCCAAACTGAATGATGACATAATCGCCTTTTTTCAGTGTTTTTAAAATAGCATCCCAGCGGCCATCAGTAATAAAAGTACGGCTGCTGCGTCCGCCGATCGCATGGTTCCGGATGGCGATCTTTGTTGTATCAAAATAATTATCGATCAGGCTCCCCCATCCCCAAAGGGCATCTGCTCCTTTTCCGTTACCATTTTTAACCGTAGAATCACCAATAATATAAAGTACTGGATGCCTTTTTAAAAAAGAAAAAGACCCCAGTATACTAAATACTGCTATCAGTAAACAGGTTGCATATTTCATTTTATACCTGATTTGATTATTGCATTATTCTTTACCATAAGTGATCATCTGACATACAGGGATGTTTCGTCCGCTTCCTCTATCAACAACCCTCACACAGACATTACCGGTTAAAGTCCGGGTATCATTTCATCCGTTCTTCAGTTTCCTTTCCGCCGGGCCGGGCGGCCGCGTTTTTTTTATCAATCGAAACAATAAAATTATCAAAGTGCCAATCTTTGGTATACTCCATCTCACTCAGCATCCGGGCTTCAATACGGCAATTTTTAAAATGAAAATTGCGGATCAAAGACTGTGGCAATCCTGTAGCCACTATTGCCGTATTTACATTCGTTGCGCTGATATTTTCAATATAAAAATCCTTTGCCTGGGGGATCCCGCTCTCAGCAGGCTCCACTTTCTGCAACAATGTACGCCAATGGGAAGGAACGGTTTCATATGTGTACCAGCCGGGAAGCGTTGAATAACTGTACGCCGGATACCAGTTCAGGTTAAACTGGAATACATTATTGACAGAATCCAGCACCACATTTCTAAAATAAACATCCTCAACAGTACCTCCCCGCGTGGTGGCCGATTTGATCCGTAATCCATTATCTGTGTTTTTACCCTGGAGGTCCTCGGCCAGTACATGCCGGATGCCGCCGGACGTTTCACTGCCAATGGTGATCAGACCGGCACCCCGCCTGGCCAGCGACTTCCTTATTACTATATATTCGGTAGGCCTGTTAACTCTTAAACCATCCCAATCGCGTCCTGCTTTCAGACAGAAATTATCATCATTGCAATCAATATCACAATGTTCGACCAGCACCCAACTGGATGAATCAATATCAATACCGTCTGTACTGGGACCATGGCCGTCTTCATTATTGCGGATCACCAATCCGTCAATGGTTATCTGTTTGGAATAAAGTACCTGTACCGTCCAAAAACCCGCATTCTTAAAAGTCACCTCTTTCAATGTGATGTTTTCACAATTCTGCACCAGCAGGGTACGCACGCGTTTCACGTCATAGTCAACGATCCAGCGAAGACCTTTCGCGGTATATTCTTTGTTCATTTTCCAGTACAGGTCCCAATTAAACCTTCCTCTTGCATTGACGACCCCTTTGCCGGTAAGCGCTGCGTTCTTTACATTAAGGATATTGATCAATGCAGACGGCCATTTCATTTCGATGCCGGCAATACGGGAATCGATTTCAGGATAATCCCTTATATCCTCGCTACCCAGCAACAGCACGCCTTCATCAATACATAACTGCACCCCTTCTCTTATAAAAAGTGCACCCGTTGTATATGTCCCCTTTTCAAAACGGACAATGCCGCCTCCTTTTTTACTGCACGCGTCGATGGCTTTCTGAATGCCATCGGTACTTAGCTTTGAGCTATTTTTATAAACCCTGTATCCATTTACACTATAGATTTTCTGAACAGCCGGAAATGATCTGGCCCCCACCCGTTTCACCCACCCGGGGGTTTGGCCACAAACAATGGCCGACCACATAAAACACAAAAACAAAAAAAAATTCCTCTTCATTTTCATTTTACTTTTAGCCCCGTCCGTGTTTGCTGTGTTCTGACAGAGTCAGGGCTTTGTTACCGGGTAACAACAGGGATGCGCTGAAGGGCACCCGGTTGCTTTATTATTTTAACGGCGTCATCGTTACCGGTCCTAAAAGCCCCGATGGCTGTGGCTTCCAGTGCGCCGCATTAAACAGACCATCCATTGTATTCTCCTTTAACCGCGCGGGTATATTGATGTTATAAAATACTTTCCAGGGGAGCTTATTACGATCCATATAAGCGATCCGGTTGGCCATCAGGTTGGCCACTATTATTTCCAGTTTGTTTGTTGCCCGTAATTCAGATGCAGGGATCACGGTGGTGAATGAGGGGCCTATCAGCGTTGCCAGGCTTTTGCCGTTTAGGATCACTTCGGCGGTTTCATGCACCCTGCCCAGATTTAACAAATATCCCGGCGCATTCCCCGGCTTCGCAAATGTTGTACTGTACTTTGCCGTTCCCGAAAAATCACCGGCAGATGGCACATCCAGATCGGTCCAGGATCCCGGCTGTATCTCTATTACCGGTTCGGGTATTACAGGTCCTCCTTCCAGAAACTCCAGCTTCCAGTGGCCATCAAGTGTAACGGAGGCACCGTTTCCAAGCCGATAGGGAAAAGGAGCACCTTCCTGTTTTTTATGATAAGATCTCAGGATCAGCGATGCCTGTGGTTGTAGCTGTACCCATACATCCAAACCGCCGTTATTATTTTTTTTCCATCTGGCCATCCCTTTTTCTCCGGTAGCGGCATCAAATAAAGCCACTGCTGCGGCGCTATCCTGCAGTGTCAACCAGTCTTCAACCGGCAGATCCGTACGGTTATCTATAAAGTAGGTCCTTCCGTCAGGGTTCTTTCTCCGTAATAGGTATATGTCTTTTCCCGGAAACCGCTCCTGCCGGGCACCAGCGGCATTCATAAGCAGGTCGAGCCGGTCGCTTTTATAGATGGCCCCTTTTCCCACGACGGCCTTTTCTATACCATCCCGCGTGATAAATTTAAGCGGAGCGAAAAGTTGTCCCAGCTTTTGCCTCCGGGCCTCCGGATCCTGCAGCCCCGGAACATCATGCGGAAGTTCTTTATAAACCAGTATCCGGGCGCCGGATTTTGCCAGTTGCAGGATCTTTTCAGCGGAGGCGATTGAAATCAGCTTACTGGCCGGAAGTAAAATCGCTTTATAGGTGTTACCGCCCGAAATAATATTTTCATCTGAAGAAGAGAATTGCTGCAATTGCCTGTCGGAAAAAAAGTCAAAGCTATATCCCTTATCAAGCAGATCCTTTGAGACCTGCTCAAAGTCTGTATGCTCGAAGTTTCGTTCCATTCCGTCAAAATGCTGAAGCAGGGCTTTGCCCGGATCTGAATAACGATCGATGATCGGATAATAAAGCAGGATGTCATTATCCGGCCGGCCCTGCTGCAAAAAGCTCTGCACACGGGCCACATAGGTATTCAATGCATGAAAATGGTTCCATTGCGGATTGGTGGGCTGAAAATGCACCGCCGCATAGAACAGCCATCCGGGCCAGGCTGCCGTGCGTGGTGAATAGGCAATACCATGATAAAAGATATGATTCACCCCGCCGAGGAAATAGCGGTCAATCGCCTTTTTCACATCACCCCAGGAGGACAGAAAATGCTCATTGAGCCAGGTGGCTGATTCCGATGCAATCAGTTGCTTACCGGTCACATTAGCCGCAGAGGCTGCGAATTTAAAGCGCAACACATCAGTGCCTTCTGTCTCCGGAATATCCACCACACTGTAAAGGTCCAGTGTATTGGCCGGCGACCCATGACTTTGGTTACGTAAAACCGCTCCCCTTGAAGCACCCCATTTTTTCCATTCCATCGTAAAATGCTCTAATAATAATGCATCAATAACCGAACGGTAATCATAGATCACCCTGCTGTTCCTATCCGCATTATCGTTACCAAACAATGCGGGCAGGTAATGGCGCAGGTCATAGTCTTTTCTTTTTTTGAACTCGGAAAAGAAATCCGGCGTCCAGTTGGCCTGCCCCCGGGCATCGTCTACCTCATAGGAGTCATTAAAAAATCCCCTCAGATAACTGATATCATATCCTTTGAAAGCGTCATCAAACCGTTTAAAATAATGATCCGCCGCCGCCTTTGAAAAATGATCGATGGCGTAACCTTCCCCTCCCGGGGCAGCCCTTTCCACCATTTTGCCATGCAGTCCCTCAAACAGGGCGTACAGGGTCCATGTACCGGTGCCTGCGGGTGGCACCCAGTCCAGTATTCCGGCGCTGTCCACCTTTGCAGTAAGATCAAGCGGTGCCATTGTTGCATTGTACGCCATCAATGTCTTCAGGGGTAATTTACCCGGGAACTGTACCTGGTCCAGCGCCAGCTGCTGAAGATCCTTATTACCTGAAAGCGGATTTTTTATCGCACTGGTATTTAATGCCCGGTTATTGGCAGTGTGTACATAGCCCTCACGGAAATAGATGATCCGGTCTTTCAGGCGTATGCCCGCATTCAGCGAAAATGTTTTATAAAATATCGATTTGCTGGCGTCTTCGTCTTTTACCCAGGGACCACCAAATGGCCATCCCGTTCCGTTTGCAAGATCCACCCCAAGTCCAAGCCGCTTACTTTCCCGAAGGGTGAACGTAAAAAGCTCCATCCATTGAGGGGAAAGAAAATCAACAAATTCTTTCTCCTGCCCCTGTATACCATAGATCGGTGTGATTTCCGTTCCTCCGATGCCCGCCTTATTGTATTGTTCCAGATTCCAGGTCAGCCCCTGTTTGTTTACCGCACTTCCCTGCCACCACCAGCGTGTCCAGGGCTTATTGGTTTGCGTAACAGCCGGCCAGCTGATCTGTGCAACGGCAGTATTCACCAATAAACATCCTGCTCCCAGCAATAGAAATCGGATCATACGTATCACTATTAGTTCTCTTTTATGATTATGGTTACCGGTTTATCGGGCGCAGGACGTTACAATCATTCATTACTGCAACCCTACGTTACTTTATTGTTACGACGTACCTAAAAATAGTGCATCGTACTTCCCGATCTATCCTGTAGCATCCTGCGGTTCGGCTTGTTTTTACGCAAACGATTGCATACTGCTGATCCCGGTTAACCGGAAAGGTCACCACTTTGGTTATGCACTATCTTTATCAACGGGCCTTACAAAACAATCGTTACCGAGCTGCCCGTCTTTATCGCATCATTCACCAGGTTTTTACAAATGGTTATCCGAATATAAAAAAAATAAATTAATTGTCAAATAAACACTTATTTATTTTTTCAATTTTTCCAGATCAGATGGCCGCTGCTGTATCTTTATCTTACGTGTATCTGATCCCTGTTGTGCCACGTCAATTTCATGAATACGGTATCCGGAGAATGGTAAAGGAATAAGGCGCCAGGGTAACCGGGGGCTGCTTCCCGGATAAACGGATCCCGGACTCCTGCGGAAAAACCGTCCGGGGAGCTTCCATCGAATTCATGGCATCCAGATCCGTATGCTGAAGCCGGATCAGTTTCGCTAATGCCGTCCGTCTTTTTGTCCCACGCAACTCAAGCCGGATGGATTGTTCGCGCGGAAGTGCATTGACCATTTTTATAACCAGTTCCTTTGCCGGCTCATCAAGCACTGCCGACGCATACAAACTGTCCTGTCCGGCAACCACTTTGTCATTCAGGGTGAGCGGGAGTACTTTTGTCCCTTTATTCAATGCATACAATTGCTGCACATAATAGTCAGGAGTACCTGCTGCTTTCAGATTGCTCACCCATATCAGATCGGGCGACCATTGCCATCCTGCAGTATGCGCAAAAAGAGGGGCATAAGACGCCATTTCCACAACGGCGGCATTCCGTTCCACGCCGGTGAGAAAAGCAGCAATGGATAAAGCGGCCAGCCAGTTATTCTTTTTTTCCGGTGCCACTCCCTCCGGATGTGCTGCATACTCGCCGGCAAATACCTTGGTGCCTGTTCTGGGGTAATGATCATAACGGTTTACATTACTGAAGAACCACTGAGGAGGGCGGTAATAATGTTCATCAATAAAATCAATATGAAGTGCCCGGAGTGCAGTGTCCAGCTGCTCAAAGCGCTTTCCGTCAGGATCCGTTCCTGAGCTGGCAACGATCCTGAAATCGGGATATTTTGCTTTGATCGCTTTTTGAAACAATTGCAGCCGCTCCAGATACTGGGGGCCCCAGTTCTCGTTCCCCACTCCCATCATACTTAAGCCAAAGGGCTGCGGATGCCCCATATCAGCCCGGATCTTTCCCCATTTTGAAGTTGTCGGACCATTTGCAAATTCGATCAGGTCCAGCGCATCCTGTATGTATGGATCCAGCTGATCAAGGGGTACCACCTCGGCTGCATTGAACTGGCAGGCCATGCCGCAATTGAGTATGGGCAGCGGTGCTGCTCCTATATCTTCGGCCAGCTGGAAGTATTCAAAAAAGCCCAGGCCAAATGTTTGAAAATAATCGGGAGCCGGGCGATGTGCAAATTCAAAGTTCCACCGGTTAATCAGCAGCTGCCGTTCTTCTACAGGTTCGATCGTTTTTTTCCATTGATAACGTTGCGAAAGATCATACCCTTCCACAATACAGCCACCCGGAAAGCGGATAAAGCCGGGCTTCATATCTGCCAGCATCTGTACCATGTCTGCGCGCAGGCCTCCTTTTCTTCCCCTCCAGGTATCGCCCGGGAACAGGGAAATCATATCCAGGTCGATCGTTCCGTTGCCTTCAAGAGTGATCTTAAGCAGTGCTTTTTCTTCCGTTGCAGTTGCGGTGAATTGCAGCTCCTGCTTTCTCCATACACCGCCTGTAGCCGGCGGGATCAGTACTGCTGATCCGATAGCCTGCCCTTTTGCATTGCACAGTTCGGCCCGGACCGTTAAGCCTGCCGCCGCGCTCGCGTACATAAAGGAAAAATCATACCGGAGGTCTTTTTTGATTCCCATTCCCCTGAACCCTTCATTGATAAGTGAAAGAGACCGGGGGCCGTCGCCGGGAAGGGTTATCCGGAGAAAACGGGGATTTGCCGTATGCTGCTCTTTCCGGTTCAGTACTAGCACCGCGCCTTCCCGGTAGGGATTTTGCTCCACCTTCCAGCCCATCAGTGGTTTGAAAAATTCGAACGACCGGTTCTTTACCAGTTCTGCGTAAAGACCGCCATCCGCGCCCATATTGATGTCTTCAAAGAAAACGCCGTACATCGTGGGAGACACGGCTGCTACCGGCTCACCGGTACGGATCACAAAAGTTTTATCCTGTGCTATTCCCTGCTGTGTTAAAAACAGGAAAAAGAGCAATTGTATTTTTTGTTTCATATCAGAAATTACGCGGCAAACGATCTTTTCGCCGCTACTGCTGTTTCCGGCAACCTGCAGTTGTCCGGCAGATTATTAATTGTATTAAAAACAATTAATAACCGAATATAAATACCTTCGCGAATATCTCCAAATCGTTTATCCGGCTCCAGAAGTCTTTTACTGTATCATTACAAATCCACCACCGGGCACTACCACCAGTTCCGTCAGGCCATCCTTTCCAATGTGCACCTGCCGTTCCGCGGGCGCTTTTTTCCGGTCATCCGTAAGCAGCCTTACCGGCCGGCCGGCCAACATGGAAAGATTCATCTTCACCCGGACCGGTTGCTGCTGCGCATTGATGCCGGCAACATACCAGCGCTCCTTATGCCGGCGGGCCAATACCACATATTTTCCGGGGTATCCATCAATATAGCGTATTTCATCCCAGGTAACGGGTACCTTCTTCATAAAATCGATACATACCGGAGCCGCATCCTTCAGATTATCCGGCGCTAAAGCAAAAAACTGGACAGGGTTTTGAAACAATACCGCCGCTGCCAGCTGAAACACATCCGTGGTACGCCTTACAGAGCCTCCGTCGTTGTTTTTATTAAGCCGTTTATTTAAAAAGCTTCCCCCGAATTCCATACTGCCCACCGCGTTCCGGATAAAGGGGTGCAGGCTGGCATTAAAGGCCTCTGCATCACAGGAAGCCTGATTAAATACCATGTTCTCTGAAGCCAGTACCGCCTCACTGCCCACATAGTTCGGATACATACGCTCCCATCCCCGGGGTAGCGTAGCCCCGTGGAATAATACCATGAGTCCAAAATCATCGGCATCACTGAGAATGGACTCATACAGCCGCATCGTTTCCTGTTTGTCGCCTCCAAAAAAATCAACCTTGATGCCCTTTACTCCCAGACCCTGCAGCCATTTCATTTCGCGTTTGCGCAGGATCGGATTGTCCATCCTGTTAACAGGCCCCTGCTCAATATCATTCCAGTATCCGCTGGAGCTATACCAGAGAAAAACAGCGATGTTCTTACTATGTGCATATTCTACCAGGGATTCCATTTGCTGATGTCCGATATTTTTATCCCACCAGTTGTCGATCAGTACATATTCATATCCCATTGCGGCGGCAAAATCGATATACCGTACCTGGTCATTGTAGTTGATGCTGTTATCCTGCCAAAGGATCCAGCTCCAGGTACCTTTTCCGAATTTGTATACATGGCCCGTTTCATACAAAGGCTTTACCACATCCCAGGGAACCGTTGTTTCAACAACAGGCCGTAGGGTTTCTCCTACTGTAAGAGTGCGCCAGGGAGTCTGCCCGGGCAATGCAAATGCAGGGGCAACCGTACCGTTCCCGTCATTTTCTTCTGCCATCGGAAAAGCAATTGTGTACAAACCGTCTGATTGATATTCACTCAGGCGCGATGCACAATAACGGCTGTCCACGCCGGTCTCACTCACCAGTACCCACCCTTCTTTTCCCACCCGGAACAAACCGGGAAACGTGTATCCCTTTCCATACAATGAAGGAGTATCCATTGAAGCGCCCGCCTTATAAGGCTCTTCATAGCTGGGCTTTGTCCGCTTCCAGCCCGTCATTGCCACACTTTGAGGCGTTAGAAACGTGGTGGTCTGCAACGGGAATCTGAAACCTGTCAATTCCTGCAGCACCGTTACACCCGCTCTCCCGCTTTGCCGGGGCAGGGCATAACAAAAGGCCACATCATTATTACTGACCCGGAAGATTATATCAAGGGTCTGCTTTTGGGTATTGGCAACCGTCAGCACAAGCTCATTGGCTTTATAATATACCCTCGATTGCTTGGATCTGTTCAGCGTGTACTCCTCAGTGATACCAGAGGTTTTCTGATTTACCAGCAGAAGGTCATGACTAAAATCACCCATAGAGGTTTTCAATCCCAGCGGTGAGCTGCTCAGAAATACCTTTCCGTTATAATTTACCTTATACGCCAAACGGCCCTCCGTTATTACAAAAGCCAGTTCCAGGCTGCCGTCCGGCCCCTTTATCTTTACCTCCTCCGCCGCCGAAAAGAGGGATATAGCCATCCCCGCCATCCACAGACAAAATTTCTTCATGCGTTCCTGACAATTAACTGAAAAAATAGATTACAGGACAACACGTCCCTCTTTCAATTGTGGTGCGGTAAAAACGACCTGCACCTTGTTGTTCTTTTCCCTTCTTTTTATATAAGCGATAAGACGCCCCCTGAAGGTCTTTTGCCGGTGATCCGTATAGTCGCCCATATCCCCGTTATCGCCCGCTTCAAGTCCCAGCAGGCTTCCGCCGGATACGGTGCAGGTTATGTCAACATCTGTATAGGTAACCGGAAGACCGTTGGCATCTACCACCTGTACAGCCACCTGGACAACATTATCATTACTGCCGTCGATTTTTTCGATCACCTTTAATGCATATGGTGCTCCTGAAGTCTGAACGGTATATAAAGCTACTGTTTTATTGACAGCATTCAGTCCTTCGGCCTTCAGTACTCCGGGTTGGTAAGGGATATCCCAATAGACGATCCCGGTTTTATCATCATAAGCTTTTACGGCATCCACCTGTCTTTCATTAAGCAACAGCCTTACCCTGGGCGTATTCGTGTAACAGACAACGCGAATGCGCTGTCCTTCCTCATAATTCCACGAAGACCAGGCATCCATTGAAGGGGGTCGCTCCCTGGTGATCTCATTTTCAGTAAGCACTCCTGCCGTGGGCTTATTGCTTTTTCCGGATAAGGGATAGGTACCCAGATACACCATGGGTTTTTCGCTCCATAATGATTGCCTGAAATAACCACGCGGCTTTATAAAACCTCCGAAATCGAGCAGGCCGGAGTAAAACCCTCTTGAAGGCCATCTGCCCGATTCACCCAGGTAATCGATACCCGTCCACAGGAATTGCCCAAAGATATATTCGTTATCATGCACCGCTTTCCAGGCTTCCAGGTCGTGCCGGTTTTCACTGCCGAATATAACACGCCCGGGGTATTTTTTATGATCCATTGCGTACCGGCTTTCGGTATAGTTATAACCGGCAATATCCAGCGCTCCGGGATATCCGGTTTCATTTGACATCGCCACGCCTGCCAGGCCTGCTGTTACCGGACGCGAGCGGTCGTAGGTTCTTACTACCGTAGCCAGCCTTTTAGCGATCACTCCCAAACGCATTGCATCCGGGGCATCTTTTTTGTACCCTCCGAATATCTTTTGTGTGAACCCGCTTTCGCCGGAACCATCAAGCACCGGGTGTGAATACGGATCATTGGGATAGTCTACTTCATTGCCAATGCTCCATGCAAAAACGGATAAATGATTCCGGTCCCTGCGTACCATATCTGCCAGGTCTTTTTCTCCCCACTCCTCAAAGAAATCATAGGTCCCGTCAAAACCCGGTGTACCTACATTCCAGCCCTCCAGCCACTTTCGCTTGGGAAACTCCCATTCATCAAAAGCTTCATCCATAACCAGGAGTCCCAACTCATCGCAAAGATCATAAAACATCGTGGCCTGAGGATTATGGGTGGATCTTATAGCATTAACGCCCAGTTCTTTCAACTGCTTCAACCGCCGGCGCCACACTTCCCTGTACATCGCGGCACCTAATACGCCTGCATCATGGTGAAGACAGACCCCTTTTATTTTCATCCATTTATTGTTCAATGCAAAGCCCTTATCCGGATCAAATGTAAATTTCCGAAATCCGGTACGTGTTGTTACCGCATCAACAGGCCGGCCGTCTTTCAGCACCGTTGTTTTCAGCTGATATAAAGCAGGCGTTTGCAATTCCCAAAGCTGCGGATCCGGAACTGCCAACTGCACCCGGAGCCTGTCAGACGCACCCGGTTTTGCCGGCAGTACTTTCCGGCTTGTTGCCACGGTTTTGCCGGCAGCGTTTACCAATTCATTTACAACGGTCACCGGTGCCGTGTTTGTCAAATGATTCTCCACACCTACTTCCACATTAAGGACGCCTTTGTCCTTTTCCAGTTCCGGCCAGGCGTACACGCCCCATTCTGCAATATGAACGGACGCTGCATGCACCAGCCAAACATCCCGGTAGATGCCGGCACCTGTGTACCACCGGGAATCTGCAGCCCGGTGATGGTCTACCCGCACCAGTATTTCGTTTTCCTCTCCGAAATGAACATGGGGTGTAATGTCAAACATAAAAGAAACATACCCATTCGGTCTTTTTCCGATGGATTTCCCGTTTATAAAAACTTCACTCCGGTTATAGACCCCCTCAAAATAAATATACACTTTGTCTTTCTTCCTTGGTATCACCAGTGATTTCCTGTACCATCCGATGCCTCCGGGAAGGTATCCCATGCTGCTTGCATTCTTCGGATCCAGCTTTTGCGTTATACTCCAGTCATGAGGGATTGCAACCGGCTGCCATTTCAGACCGGAGGCCGGCCGTGTGGCAACAGTATCATTGCTCAACGCAAAAGACCAGCCTTCGTTGATTTTACTGGCATTGCCAAAACCCGGCTGGGAAAATGCCGTTGTACAGGACAGAAAAAAAACGATCGTATAGATAAAAGAAAGACAATTTGATTTTTTCATTGAACATTTTTAAATAATAAAAGTAGATACCACTGCCTTTTTTGGCCTTGCAGCCCGACATACAGGCCGCCCCCGTACTAATATCCTTCATTTTGCTTTAACTGATTGTCGGAAGCCAGTATTTCTGAACGGGGAATGGGCAGCCAGTAGTTCTTATCAGAAAAGGCCTTCCCCTCCAAAGCAACCTTCCGGGTATATGAAAACGTACCGTTCGCATTTTTTACAATGGTCATTCCGCTCGCTGCTGCATTTTCGGTAACACCGGCAATCTTCCACCGGCGCACATCATAAAACCGGTGTTCCTCAAAGGCCAGTTCTACCTGCCGCTCTTTTCTTATGGCGGCTCTCATTTGCACCTGGGACAACCCGGATGGCAACGGAGGCTGCCCCACACCGGATCGCTGCCGTACCTGGTTTACCGCTGTGTAAACGGACCCGTCCGGACCGGAAGCTTCATTTTGTGCTTCTGCATAATTCAGGAGTATTTCTGCATAACGCATGTATATCCAGGGTTGCTGTCCGGCAGAAGACCAGGGATTCTGAATCGGGTTTGCATCATTCATAAATTTCCGCAGGTAATACCCGGTCTTCGTGGTGTTCCAGTTAGACGGGCCATCTTTGCTGTCCCTGCCTCCCGGTGTAAAGGTTTCTATAGTACGTCCCCGGTAAGCGGCTCCATTATAGAGAATCGTATAATAGAACCGTTTGTCCCGGTTTTCATAAGGCTTATCCGGATCATAACCGGATGCAGCGTCCGTGATATCCTTACCATTGTTCATCTGATAGGCATCCACCAGGTTCTGAAGCGGTGTGTTACCGGCCCAGCCATCATAACCATTGGGCCCGTTTGCGATCTCCATTCGTACGTGGGGTGCGGTGATTGTGTACTGGCGGCCAAAAATAATTTCATTACCTGACATAGCCTGATCAATAAATAAAGAAGCGTAATCGGCCTGGATCGCATATTTATTCAGGTCCATCACCTCTTTTGCGGCGGTTGCAGCCGCCGCCCAGGTAGCGCAATTGTAAAGCGGACTTGCGGCATATAACAGCAACCGTGCCTTCAAAGCCAGTGCCGCGCCCTTTGTGGCCCTTCCCAGCGGCCAGCTCCCGTTGTTATCGCGGGGTAGCAGCTGCGCAGCGGTATCGAGTTGTGCAACCGTATAGTCGATCGACTCCTTAAGACCGGCCCTCGTAAAAATAGCCGGATCGGTTAAATTATCCTTCAGCTCGTATACTTTATCACCCACCAGGGTAATCCCTCCATAATTCCTGATAAGATCATGATACCGGAAGGCGCGTATAAATTTCAGTTCGCCGATTATGTAATTTTTATGCTGATCGCTTATAGCAACCGCTGAAATATTATTCAGTGCCCAGTTACAGTCTCTGATCCCCCGGTAGCTTCTGCCCCAGAAAGCTCCCGCATTTCCCAGGTTTTCGGGAGCTATCTGCCCTCTTTGTATCAGCCAGCTGCCATCATCATTATTATAAATCGATTCATCGGAGTTAGAACTCCACATACTGTATTCAAATGCCCTTCCGAAACCGGGCAGGGTCCCTTCACCCTCCTTATCGATGATCTTTATTCCCATATACCGGTTGACCACATAATTCTCAAACAAAGCGGAATCCTGTAAAATGGAAAGATCGGAGATGGTAGTGGTGGGGGTCAGATTCAGGAATTCTTTTTTGCATGAGGACAGGATTGCTCCCATTATTGCTATTGGCAGAATAATTCTTTTCATGTTTTTACTTTTTATTGCTGGTATTGCCGGATCCGCATCAGCCGCGCCGGTGCAGCATTTTGTTACACATAATTTTAAGCGATCAAAATCGAACATTCAATCCAAGGTTGATAATCCGTTGCTGCGGGTAAAACTGACCCGACCCGCTGCTTCCCTCGGGGTCATAATCCTTTACCTTTGTTATTGTAAACAGATTAAATGCACTTGCGTACACCCTTACGTTGGACAATTTTATCCTTGTAAACAACGGGTTTACCACTGTGTAGCCCAGTTCCATGTTCTTCAGGCGGATAAATGAGGCATCATTCAGCCAAAACGTGTTGGAATAGGCCCCGCCGTTTACAGAATTGGAAGAACGCTCATCCACCCTTGGATAGCTGCCGTTGGTATTTGAAGGGCTCCAGCGGTTATCTGCCCAGGAACTGTAGAAGTTACCGATCGTACCCGACTCCGGCAGCACATACTGACTTACCCGTGCCTGGCCGGCCAGCAACAGGGTCAGATCGATATTTTTATAGTCACCGCCAACGGTAAAGCCGTAAATTATCTGGGGAATGTTACCGTATTTAGTGCGTACCATATCGTTTGCATCAATTTTCCCGTCATTGGTATAGTCCTGATAAATAAGATCGCCCAAACGGGGAGTTGTTGTGGGATGCGGGTATTTTGAAAGATCCTCCGTCGTCCGCATAATACCGGTCGTATTGTATAAAAGATAGGTATTGAGCGGCCGGCCGGTCTGTTTCTGCCACTCCGGTGTACCCGGAGCTTCATCAATATCTACGATCTTACTTTTTGCATAAGTAAAGTTTCCGGACAGGAAGATGCCGGCATTTTGATGGAGGCGCTTACTGTATCCCAGGGTAAATTCCACACCATTGTTATCTACTTTTCCGATATTTTCAGCGGGTATTATCCCCGTGTTAATACCGGACACCTGGGGAACAGAAGCGTTCCTTATAGCCAGTATATCAGATCTTTTTTGCTGGAAATAAATGAATTCAAGATTAAAATTCTTAAGAAAAACGGCATTCAGCCCAATATCCAGTTTCTTGGCACGTTCCCAGGTTATATCGGGGTTGGCCAGCAACGTAAGATCATAACCCGGATGAATGGATCCGTTGATCACATACTGACTGTTTAAAGAATAATTATTAAAATACTGGAATAATCCCACGTTATCATTTCCAAGAATACCATAGGAAGCCCTCAATTTAAGATCATTGATAACCGCGCTTGTATTGAACCAATCTTCTTTTGAGATCCTCCAGGCAGCAGCTATGGAGGGGAAGAACCCGTATTGGTGGCCGGGTGCAAAGGTGGAAGAGCCATCCAGGCGGGCCTGTGCCTCTACCATATATTTCTCACTGTAGTTGTATGAGATCCTTCCCAGGTAACTTTTTCTGGTGTAGGTAAAACTTCCCCCGTCACTTGATTTATCGGCATCAGCAGTCCCGCCCTGACTTAATTCCGGTGTGGTATAGGTAGGAAAATGTTTTCTGTAAGCCGAGAAATTATCGCTGTGATAATTACTTTGTTCATACCCGATAAAAGCGTTCACAGCATGTTCCCCGAACCGGCGGTCAAAATTAAGGCGGATATTGGACACATACTGGTATTGATTGGTTTGAGACTGGGATAACGTAGCCTGTTTGTCGATCCCCCCTAAAACCGTTGGGTTATAGGTATTGGTTGTTGCATCATACTGGTACAGGTTATAGGGCTTTGCAAAGTTTTTACTAAATCCCGCCGACTTATCTACACTAAAGAACCCTTCCAGGGAAAGTCCGTTAACACCAGGTATCATATAAGAACCTTTCAGGATCCCGTTAAATACAAGCGTTGGATTGTAATTCGTTCCGGGAACATCGGATACCATAACGGCAGGGTTGCCGTTTTCAATACCCGTGGTGGGCAATCCATTCGGATAATAGGCTGCAACTGTTGGATAAGCCCGGTATAAAAAACGAAAGATATCTCCCGCTCCGGATTGCGGAAACAGGCGGTCTTCCTGCCGTCCGGACAATAATAAGCTGACTTTTAAACGTTTTGTAATAGTGGCATCAACATTAGAACGAAAACTATACTGTTTATACCGGGTAACCCCATTTTTATACAGCCCGTCCTGGTTCAGGTAGCCTGCCGACAAGAAATACCGCACATTCTCACCGCCACCGCTCACCGAAATATCGTGTTTGCTTTGCAGGGCCACTTTTTTTAATACTGCATCCGGCCAGTTCGTATTCGGATAGTTCAGGGGATCGCTTCCATCTTTGAATTTCTGTAATTGTTCCTCAGAATAGATCTGGTTCATGCCACCGGCTGTATTGTTATAATAAGCGATCTCATTTTGGATGGTGGCGTAGGTGAAGGCATCTGCCAGTTTCGGGAGCCGGGTTGGCGAAGTAAACGCCTGGTTGAAATAATAGCTTATGACCGGCTTGCCTGTTTTTCCTTTTTTTGTAGTAACGAGTATCACACCATTGGCTGCCCGGCTTCCGTAAACGGCTGCTGAGGCATCTTTCAAAACGGAGATATCTTCGATATCGTTGGGGTTCAATCTCGATAACCCGCCGATCTGCCCCGGGATACCATCCACAACAACCAGCA
The DNA here is from genome assembly GCF_020034665.1 of Niabella beijingensis. Lineage (NCBI taxonomy): Bacteria > Pseudomonadati > Bacteroidota > Chitinophagia > Chitinophagales > Chitinophagaceae > Niabella > Niabella beijingensis. The sequence goes on from NZ_JAIQDI010000002.1 coordinate 2,156,371, forward strand.
CATCATTATTCCCGGTGGTGGCAAGCCCCCGTATTAAAATGCTCGATCCGTCATAGCCGGGCTCGCCGCTGCGGTTATTGGCGATCAGTCCCGATACACGCCCCGCAAAACTATTTGACACATCCGGTTGCGGGCTTTTTTGCAATTCACCCCCTTTCACAGAAGACACCGAACCTGTTAACGTTGCTTTTTTCTGGGTGCCATAGCCCACCACCACCACTTCGTTCATGGATTCAGCGGCTTCATTATCAAGCGTAACATTCAGCGCTGTGTCATCATTGACAGTAATCTCCAAGGGAGTTGCTCCAACACTGGTAAACCGGATCCGGTCTCCTTTAACGGCATCAATGGTATAATGACCGGTCTCGTTGGTCATAGTAACCGTGTTTTTGTCAATAACAGTTACGGTAACCCCGGGCATTCCTTCTCCTTTTGCATTGGTAACAACTCCCTTTACAGGACTTTGTGCAAAAGCGGATGGTGAATTAAGTAACAGTAAACCCAGGATCATCACTGCACTACAAAGAGGTAATGCGCCCTTTTTAAAACAGGTTTTCATTAAACAATCGTTTAAAATTTTAGAATTGATTTTGTAAACTTGGCAGTTCTCGAGCGTGCAAGAAAATTTCAGTTTATCTGCAATAAAAATACAGTGCGGGCGACCCCTCATAGGGGGTGTTTTCTGAAAAAAGAGGGTAATTTTCGTATATTTTGCTACCTCGTGCTGTGTTTTTGTCTTTCTGTTCTGCCTACTGTGTAGGTTTTCTGAAACTGGCGCCGGTATTTTTTGATGTATTCAGATGGGGTGCAATTGAAAAGTTTGGCAAATTGTGTACGGAAGTGCTTGATATCGTTAAATCCGGCTTCTGTTGCGGCTTCACTCACATTGCAATTGGTATTAATAAGGATCTCGGCCGCTTTTCGCAGGCGGATCATTCTTACAAAACTGCTTACGGTATGTCCGGACAGCTGCTTTATCTTCTTATACAGTGCCGAATGACTTTTTCCCATTTCCCTGGCCAGCAGGTTAATGGCAAATTGCTCATCATACAGGTGTTTTTCCACTACTTCCATGCATTGGTCTAAAAACAGCTTTTCACTTTCCAGCACATTAAGATTGTTTTCTTTCAGGGTCACATGATTCAGAAAATATTGCTGCAAATGGGCCTTTGAGGCGACCAGGTTATTTACTTTTGCAATAAGCAATTGTTTTTCAAAGGGTTTCAGGATATAATCTTCGGCGCCGCTTTTTATGCAGTTGAGCCTCATTTCCGCAGCATCTTCTCCGGTCAGCAAGATCACGGGAATATGTTTTACCCGGTCGTTTGCCTTAAGTTTCACACAAAGGTCATACCCGTTTAAGTCCCCATGCATATTAAGATCTGTAATAATTATATCCGGCAGGATACTCAGCGCCAGGTTATAGGCATCGGTACCATTCTGGGCAATCGTTACATTATAGGCCGGTAAAAAGATACTTTCCACATACTGCGCCAGCTTTTCATCATCATCAACGATCAGCACTGTTTTTTTCTCCGAAACGACTTCATCCAGTTTGGAAGCCGGCCCGGTCAGTGGCAATTCAACCTCAGCGGCTATTATTTCATTCACAATTTGTTTTTCCGGCTCATCCTCGGTAACTGCCAGGTTTGCGGGAAAATGCGCCTTTCCCCTGAAAAGCCGGATATAAAATGTCGTTCCTTTTCCGATCTCGGTTTCGTAATGCAGTTTCCCTTTATGCAGGTCGATAAAATTCTTAACGAGATACAGGCCGATTCCAAAACCAGGCTTGGTTTTGGACTCCAGTGTTTTTACCTGGTAATACTGATTAAAGAGCTTCCCCCCGATATTCTTATCAAAGCCCGGACCCGAATCTGATATGGCAATCGTTACCGAATGGACCTCATCGCTGATATCGAGTGTTACCGTTCCGCCTTCCGGTGTATATTTCAGCGCATTGGAGATAAGATTAAAAACAGCGATCTCAATTTTTTCGGCGTCGGCAAAAATGGTTATTTCCTTGTTCGTACAATAAAGCTCATACCGGATCTTTTTTACTTTTGCCTGGTAATAAAAACTGTCGAATACGGACCGGCACAAATCATAAATTTTATAGTTTCCTATGGTTAAATCGGTGGCATCTGCATTTGCTTTTCTGAAAAGCAATAACTGATCTACCAGGCGCAGCATCCTTCGGGAATTATTGTAAGCCACTTTGATCTCCACCGGATTTTCATCTTCATTACTGTTATGCATTAATTCATTGATGGGATTAATGATAAGTGTAAGTAATGTCCTGAACTCATGTGTGATATTGGTAAAAAAAGAAGCCTTTCGTTCACTGAGCTCTTTCTCATTCTGTGCCGTCACCCGGGCAAGCTGCACTTCGTATTTAAGTTTCTGCCGGTTTGTCTTATATTTCAGGTAGGCATAAAGAACAGCAACCGCAATACCTGCATACAGCAGCCAGGCCCACCAGCTTCGGTACCAGGGCGGCAGCACTATTATTTTCAACGTTGTTATTGTGCTGCTCCATTCACCGGAAGCATTTGTTGATTTAATATATAGAGTATACGCCCCCTCACTCAGGTTATTATAGGTCAGCGTGCGGGACCGCGTGTAGTTCCAGCTCCGGTCCCATCCTTCTAAAAAATAGGCGTATTGTATCTTTCCGGGCGAGGAAAAAGCGATGGTTACAAAAGAGATATCAATATTGGCATCTTTAAACGGCAATTTTATGAACCTCATATTTTCCACGGGCATTGCTTCCGTCCGGTAAGACGTTTGCGCTATCGGCGTTTTGTTAATTTTTATAGCAGTAATCGTTGGTGCCAGCTGTTCCCCGCTGGTACCGGCAATTGTTTGGGGGTTAAATTTGTTGAACCCGTCGATCCCTCCAAAAAGCAATTCCCCGTTACTAAGCTTTAGCGCTGCGTTGTAATTGAATTCATTGCTCTGCAGGCCGTCATCAACCTCATAATTCTTCACTGCTTTTTTATCGGGATTAAATCTTGAAAGCCCGCTGTAGGAGCTGCACCACAGATCCCCTGCATCATCCTCCAGAACATTCAGTATGGTATTTCCGGGTAATCCGTCTGATGCCGTAAAATGCTTAAATGTATGATCCGATTTATTAAAAAGGACCAGCCCCCCGCCTTCGCTTCCCAGCCAGATCCTGTTTTTTGAATCGGCATAGATACATAAAATGGGATATTCCACGGGATACCTTAAATGCTGCATCCCCTTTATGTCTACCTGTATCAGTTCTTTGTAGTTACCGGCCCACAAATCGCCATCCTCGTCCTGATGAATCGCATGTATATTCGTGAGCCTGCTGTCAAAAAGCTCCCATTTATCAGCGCTTTCATTAAACTGGTACATCGCTCCACCCCTTGTAGCGCCTGCCCATAACCGGTGTTCCCTGTCCTGAAATAATTTCCAGAAATTGATATCATACTTATTCATTACAGGGTTATAGCAGGGATAATTCACAAACTTTCCCGATGACCGGTCCATCAACTGCAGCCCACCGCCAAAAGTGGCCACCCACAGGCGATTTTTATAATCTGATAAAACACTTACCACAAAATTGCTTCCAAGAGAACCCGGATCGGCTGCATCGTGAACAAAATTTGAAAAACGGTTCCTGACAGGATCCCACAGGGAAAGCCCCCCTCCGTCTGTTCCGATCCAGATATTGTGTCCGGCATCTTCGCCAAACGAAAGTGTGAAATTGCTGACCAGTGAATTTTTATTAAACGGATCTTTTTTTATGGATTCAAACAATGGCTTTTTATTATCCGCAACACCAATGCCCCCGCGCAAAGTGGCGAACCAGCTCCTGGATTCCCGGTCTTCAAAAACCGCATACACCGTACCGCTTTTTAACGTACCGGAGGCATTACCGGCTGTAACATAATCCACCTGGTTATTGTTGGTGTTAAATACAGCAACGCCGCCCCCATCCGTGCTCACCCAAAGCCTGCCATCCCTGCTCAACAGCAGCCCTGTGATATTCCGCACCGGCATTTTTGTATTATAACTACTTGCCCCGATTTTGTCCGACGGGAAATAGTATTGAAACAACCCGTTCTGCGATCCTATATAAATGATATTACGTCCTGGAACTGATAACAGTTTCCCTCCATCCGTGATGCTATTAGAAACAAGCTTTATTTTCCGGGTCTTTCGGTCGAGCGAGCAAAGTCCGGCATTTTTTATAAACAGATACAGGGTTCCGTTGTACTCACATATTCCCTGTACATTATAATCGGCAGCATTATTGAAGGTTATTTGTGAAAACCATTTGTTCCCCGGTTCCAGTATCAGCAACCCTTTATCATCCGTTCCCAGGAAAACCGTATCATCAGAAATAAACAACTCATTACACCGCGCCTCCAGTTTATGAATCTTATCCGTGTTAAACGGCCGGTAATTAAAGGATTGAAATGCCTGCTGCGCATAGTTAAAAAAGCTCACCCCTTTCAGCGAGCCTGCCCATATCCCTTCTTTACTGACGCCTAATGTTACAATATGATTGTTAATTAGCGAAGTGCTGTCGTGCCATTTATTCCGGTACACTTTGAATTCAAAACCGTCATACCGGTTGAGGCCATCAAAAGTCCCCACCCAGATAAAGCCGAATTTATCCTGTATGATACTGGTAGCCGAATTATTGGAAAGTCCCTCGGAAATGCCGATGTTCTGAACGCGGATATTCTCCGCAGACAATCTGCTACAGCTGAACGATACCACAACAACGAACAATAAAACCAATCGCATATCTATCAGGATTTATCTGTTAAGATATAAAATTATTGCAATATGAAACTGCTGCATTGAACATCAATACCGGCAGCGCTTATAAAAGCAGCGCCTTGATTCATTACATATATCCCGGCCCCGGCATTATCAACGCAGCAGCCGGATCTCATAAATACCGCCGGCCGTTGATCCCCCGGCTGCCTTAAACCGGATATTCAATACAGCGGGCTGTCCCGTTTCCTGCAGCGCATAGTCCTTATCAATAAAAAGCGGACCGTCCTTACCCTCGAGATGAACACGGGTAACCAACCGGTCATTAATAAAAATATCAAACTCCCTTCCCCGGTCTTCTCCCCAATAGGTGACCCGTATCTTCCGGGCATCTTTTGTTGTATTTTTCAGATCATAACTGAACCATCCGGTTGCATGCCGCCAATGACGGCCGTTATGCAGCCCTGTTTCTGTTTTTTCCCCCTGAAAATTATGATCGGCTTCAGGTTGTTGTTCTCCCGGCAATATACGGTCGATGGTTGATCGCTCCAGCTGCTGTTTCAGGGAATCGGCAACCCGGATCTGCTCCTTCCGTTTCTGCAAACCCGATTGCGAAGTATAGGGCCAGTAAACGATATACCTGGCATTGTGTACTGAGAAGAAAGGGACCAGTTTCAGCAACCGGTACCTGGCAGGATATATACTGTCTTTTATCGTGAATTGCAGGGATGAGGGACGGACCGGCACGATCCGCTGATCCAACTCATTTTTACTACCGATAAATACAGGTGCCTCCTCCAGCGGATAAAGAGGGCCATTGGCAATATGACCCGAACGGCTGCCATCCGAATATTGACCCGTTAAACCGGTTGTATCTGTTATAGCAGCCAAAACAACGGGTCCGTGTACAAACGACACCCAGGGTGTGCCATCCGGTAATTGTTCTGCGGTGGTATGCATCGGAAGCTCCACGGTTATAACATCACCGTTTTTCCATAACCGGTGAATCGATAGGTAATCATGTTCGTCTGCCGAAAGCGCTGTTCTTTTACCATTGATGGTTACTGTCATACGGCTGCCTGGTATCCAGGAAGGCTTTCTGATATGAAAGGAAAACCGTCCGGCGTTTTTCAGCGAAAGACGGAAGCTGCTTTTTTCCTGATAAGGGAATGCTGTTTGCTGGGTCAATTGCAGCCCTTTTTCCTTCCATGTTAAAACAGACGGAATAAACAAATTCACATAAAGATCCTGAGAGCTATGCGCATAGATCATTTCACCATACTTGCCATGGTTTTCCATACCGGACCCCACGCAGCACCAAAAATCCTGCTGTGCCCGCGAATACACTCTGTAATGACGGGGCCGTATGGGTGTAAAATAAACAAAGCCGCCATCCGGGTGCTGCGACGATAAAATATGATTGTACAATGTACGCTCATAGTAATCCATATACCCGGCCAACGGATGTTGCAGAAAAAGATGTTTCGAAAGTTTCAGCATGTTATAGGAATTGCAGGTTTCCGGTCCCTCCCTTGATTCAAGCATTGATGAAAAATCGTCTGCCGGATTGAAATGCTCACGTACGCTGTTTCCGCCAAAAGATACCGTACGGTTTTTTACCACTGTCTGCCAGAAAAACGCAGCAGCGCCGGCCCAGGAAGTATCTCCCGAAATTTCAGCGATCCGCATGAAACCGATAACCTTGGGTATCTGCGTATTGGCATGAAGACCTGTAAGTGAATCAACACGTTTTAACAACGGATCCAATATCAGGCGGTGCGAAAACCGCTCTGCCAGCTGCAGGTACCTGTGATCTCCTGTGATCCCAGCTATATCTGCCAGGGCCTCATTCATTCCTCCCTGCTCACAACGCAGCATATTTTGCAGCTGCGCGTCATCCAGCTGCCGGGTTGTCAGAAAACACCATTCCGAGAGCTTTATTAAAATTTCCTTTGCCTTTTCGATCCCTGTAAGCCGGTAGGCATCGATGAGGCCGGCGAATAATTTATGCATATTATACCAGGGCACCCATTTGCCATTCAGGGAAAACCCACCCGCCTCTATTTTCCCCGCTGCCAGATCGGTCCAGAATTTTTTGCTTCCCGGTATTCCTCCCACATACCCGTTACCATTTTCCCGCTGGCATTTTTCCAGTTCATCTATCATATAGATCAGCCTCCGTCGCGCTTCAGCATTATGTGTAGCGGCATACATATTGGAAAGTGCCGACAGATAATGTCCACCGATATGTCCGTCAAGCCCTGTATTTTCCCAGTTCCCATAGCTTTGCGCCTTGGGCTTAAGTCCGGCCTCTCTTAAAAAAGGAGCTAATAAGCGATCCGGATCAAGTGACAGGATATAATTAAGATCGGTCTGACAGGCACGCTTAAAAGGACTTTCCAGTAAACGAACATCGGAAAGGGGAAATGCAGCGATACGATCCTGCGCATGAATCTTCAGGACTGAGAGGAACAGTACAGCAGCAATTGTTGTATAGCGATTATTTTTTCTCATTTTAATCTGGTTAAAAAGCCTATCAATGATCCATTTCATTACCCCGGTTCTGTAATACGGCACGCTGATCATGGTTTTATCCGCAATACGGTAAAAGAATAAGGAGCCAGCTCGATGGTACGGATCTCGTTTATTACAACTGCCGTTTGCACCGGCACAAGATCTTTTTCATCCGGCCGGCCCTTCAATACTGTTTTGATTATTGTCGGATTGCTGAACCGGAAGGAGTCCATATCCAGCGACAGGGTGGCCGGTACGGGAAGCAGGTTTACCATCTTTATTATCAGTTCTTTTGTATGGCTGTTGCGTACAATGGACCAGGCAACCCGGTTTTTTACTTTTTCATTGTTATCCGAATACATCGCTTTTGCCGGGATGTATTCGTCGCCTGCATTTTGTCCAAAGAGCTGCTGTATGTAATAGCCCGTCGTCCGCTTTATTGTTGTGTTATTAAAATAAATCAGGTCCGGGTTCCATTGTGTATGATTTTCTTTTGCCAGCAACGGTGCATAGGAAGCCATATGTACCACATCCCCATTGCGCTCCAGTGCCGTAAGATGAATGGCTTCGGCCAGTGCTGTTTCCAGGTTATTGGGCCGGTCCGGCAAATGGGCTGCATATTCGCCAAGGTAGACCCTGGGCCCGGCGCGGTCGTATTTATCATAAAAATCCTGGTTATAGATAAACCAGGCCGGTGGTACATAATAATGTTCGTCAATCATGGGAACACCCAGCTTTGTTGCCAGCTTCCATCCTTCGGTGTAGTCAGCCCCTTCAAAGAAAGGACCTGCCGTACCAATTATGGTTATCGCAGGATATTTTTCTTTTACTGCTTTATAGATCAGGGTAAACCGCTCTGTGAACACCTCTGAGATCAAATCCTCATTCCCGATACCGATGTATTTTAAATTAAACGGTTCGGGATGCCCCGCCGCTGCCCGCAGGCTGCCCCATTTTGTTTGTGCACTGCCGTTCGCCCATTCGATCAGATCCAGTACATCCTGTATATAACGGTCCATTTCATCAAGAGGGATCCCTCCCTGCTGGCCGCCCAAAGGATGTCCATGCCTGGCGGAGTTCTGACAGGGCACTCCCGCGGCCACTACCGGCAAGGGCGCTGCGCCGATATCTTCGCAAAACTGAAAATATTCAAAGTACCCCAGCCCGGCTGTCTGATGGTAGCCCCAGAGGTTGCGCTGCGGTTTGCGGGCTTCCAGCGGACCAATGGTGTTCTTCCAGTGATATATATTTTCCAGTCCGTCTCCGTGCGCCACACATCCGCCGGGAAAACGGACAAACCGGGGATGCAGATCGGCAATGGATGCTGCAAGATCTGCACGCAAACCGTTTTTACGTGCCCTGAATGTTTTCTGCGGAAAAAGAGAGACCATATCTATGGCAATGACGCTCTCCGGCTGCAGTACTATTTCCAGCCTGGCGCCGGCCGCGGTTTTCCGGGCAATAAGAACGGTACGGAGTTGCTGCCATTCTCCGGTCGGTTCTTTAACTGATGCAGCTGCAAGCTCTTCGCCCTGCCGGCCGATAAGGCGAATCGCAAGCGCTTTCTTTTTACCGGACATGCTTCGTACAAAAAGGGAAAAGTCATAACGCTCACCCGCTGTTACTGCAATACCATCAAACCCTTCATTGATAACGCCCGTCTGTCCGCCTGCAGTTTTTAGCACCGCATAGTTTTTGTTGTTGGGATGAACGGGATGCACCGAATCAATAGTGAATTCCGCACCGTTACCAGACAGGCTCCATGCCTTTTTACTGTTCCACGCAGGATCCCGGTTCTCTTTATCAGAAGGAGCATATTCAAAGTCCCTGTTCTGGATCAGCTCCGCATACAGACCGCCATCTGCCGCGTAGTTGATATCTTCAAAGAAGACTCCCATAAGTAGATTGCTTATTTTTTTTGCTCCTGCCGGTTCGGGACTGATAACCAGTTTTAATGGTTTTAATCCGGCAAAACGCCGGGCGTCTTCCTTTGTTGTTTCACCCCAGAGCCGGCTCCTGTAACCGGAAAGCTGTTCTTTTTTTATCAGTCCGCTCACGATATTCCAGGGTACTTTTTTTATAACGCCGGTTTCGGCCGCGCCGGCTATAACGATCTGTTGCTGCCTGCTGCGCTCAGCGTTCATCTTTTCCGGAGTAAATCTTTTTAACGCTTTCTGACTGATAAAATACGACTGGGGCATCCAGTACAATAAATCTTTTGATGAAGTGTAGGCCACGGCGCCCTCTTTATTATCCAGGTTCCAGATGCAGTGCCACAGATCATCCGCATCATAAAAAAGGAAGGGGCGGATCATACGCTTTTCGCTGCCCCAGCGGCCATAATCCGATTTTACAAACCCGAACCCGTTACCAACCGGGTGCCAGTTTTGCTGATCCCTGCTCCATGCAAACAGCAAACCGCTGCGTCCTTCATCCTGTGCCCTGGCGTAGGAAAAAATATACACAGAGTCCGGCTCATCTGCAACACAGGTTGACCCGAATAAAACTGCAGCCAGGAACAATAAAAATATTCGCTTCATTTCATTATGGTTTTCACGCACCGCCATTATACGCGGGCAAACGCGTTATTCTAATAACATCAGCAATCGCCGGTGCTGCTGTACAGTTCCGGCTCCCGGTGTTTCTGGCTATAGCATTATTTTATCTTTACCGCAGTGACGCCACTATGTGTCGGTATCACTTTTTTGATACTTCCGTCTGCATTAAATTCCATTTTGTCGATGCATACCTCCCGGTTATAGCCGGCAGCATCTCCCATTTTAATACCACCCGGGTAATTAAACCGGTGATACACGATATACCATTCGTCCTTCCCCGGGATCTGAACAACCGAATTATGTCCGGTGCCATAGATGCCGTCTGATTCTTTTTTTTCCAGCACGATGTTATGCTGCGGTACCTTAACAGGACCCAGAGGTGTAGCTCCGGTTCCGTAACGCACCCGGTAGTTGGGACTGCGGGTATCATCCTCGCTCCACATAAAATAATAAACTCCATTCCGGAAAAACACATAAGTGCCTTCACGGAATGTTTTATCCGGCGTTATTATTTTTAACGTTTCCTGTTTTACAGAAATCATATCGCCATTCAGTTCAACTACAGCCATATACCCGTTTCCCCAGTATAAATAGCTTTTCCCCGTTTTGGGATCTGTAAATACGGCGGGATCGATTTCCTGTCCGTTCGTTATTCCCGGAGGCTTCTGATCAATCAAAGGCTTACCCGAATCAACAAAGGGCCCCGCCGGATTATCGGCCACCGCTACTCCTATTTTCCGGGCGGCGGTGAAATAATAAAAATAACGATACCGTCCATTCACCTTTTTCTCAATGATACAGGGAGCCCACGCATTGCGGCCGGCCCAGCCTACCTGCGTTGGGAGGTCCAGTATTTTGCCCTCATCCTTCCACTGTACCAGGTCAGGAGAAGAAAACACTTTAAAATAATTTCCCGACCATCCTGTAAAACCATCGCTGGTCGGATAGATATAAAATCTTTTTGCCTGATGCGAATACATAATTTCAGGATCGGCATAAAAGCCGTTAAGCACGGGGTTATGATCCTGCAGCAGCTTTACCCCGAACGTTTCCGGTGTCTGTCTTTTAACAGTAATCGTATACCGGGAAGTTCCTTTAGAAAAATCGTTCCGCGCAGGTGCTATAACAATTCCCGGAAGACGCACGAACCCCGGATCAAAATTTTTCAAAGAAGTACCCGGCTGTAGCGGCAGGTATACTTTTTTGGCCGCACTGTCAAAAACGATGTTGTTCTTTTTTATCAGCGTTGATTGTGCCGACAACAGAGCCGCCGAGGGACTGTACCATTTGCTTACCAGTCGTTCTGCTTCCTGATTTGTAATGGGCATTACCGTGCCGTGCCGGGGATGAAAATTCATGGAAACCTCATGATCCACCACTTTAAAATGCTGCAGATCGGTTGTTTTGGTAAACTGGTAGCGGCCTTTTGTATATACATCATACATGAGAATATACCCGCTGCCATCATTCAGCTTAAACACCCCGGCCCCTTCAACGGGATCTTTTGTTTGCTGAACATATTTATCCTGCAGCACATACCCGCCGGTAAGGCGGTCGGAGACAGCTATTTTAATGCCGTTACCGCTGCCTTCCGTTTTAAAAAAGAGATGATACCGGCCTTCTTTAAGAACAATGTCCCCGTCGATACAAGCCGTTCCGTGAGGATTATAAAAAAGTTGCTTCGGCGCTGTCTCCAGTGCTGTAAACGTTTTGTTGGCATATGCATAAAACAGCACATCCGGATCATCGCCTGCCCGCATCGACCAGTAAATCATATATTTCTTTTCCACCGGGTCATAAATCGTTTGTGGTGCCCAGACCCGGTTTACTTTTTCAAAGGCTTTGAACGTTTCCGGGATATTCACCACAGCAGAAGTCCAGTTGATAAGATCTGTTGATTGCATCAGTACCATCGCCCGGTTGGAATTCCAGCCATTGGCAGATACCATATCAGTAGCTACCATATAAAAAGTTTTCCCATCAGCACCACGGAGAATGTGCGGGTCTCGTACTCCTCCGGAAGAACTGATCGCTTTTGAATCCAATACCGGTTGATTATCATTCAACGCCCTGAAATTATATCCGTCTGTGCTGATAGCAAACCGGATGGCTTCTTCCTGTTTCTGGTTGCCGGTAAAATAGGCAAAAAGATAAGCGCTGTACCGGGCTGGTTGTGCGCAGAGCTGCGGGCAGCCAAATAAAAACGCGAATAAAGCAAGTTTGAGTTTCTTCATATTATTACTGCATCCTTCTGTATAGAAATTTGATACCGCATCAACCGTATTCGTCTGCATATATGCTGCCGGCCTTAAGGCATACCCAGAACAGCAAAAGATTTCAATTTCCCGTTTTCATACAAGCACCGGGATTATTTCAACGCTACGAAATCGTTTGCACAAATCTATTGTATTTTTTATTAATTGTCAAATTAACATTTATTATTCGTTCCGGACCCATCCCCCGGCAGCCTGGATGGTTCAGATCCTTTTGTTCTCCCGGTAGACACCGGGTGGCTTTTCCAATAAATAAAGGCTTTACGTTTACCGTAAAGCCTTTATTATCAGTGGAGGATATCGGAGTCGAACCGACGACCTCTTGCATGCCATGCAAGCGCTCTAGCCAGCTGAGCTAATCCCCCAAATGGAGCGCAAACTTAATGGATTGTTTGTTATTGTCCAAGATTTTTTTCAAAATCAATCCGCTGCATTTTTCCGGACTGTCGCTTTTGCGGGAACAGCCGTCTCCGGCGGGTCTTCCCGCAGGCGGGACGCTGTGGCATGTAACAACCGTGCAATCTGATCACCCGCTTTTTCACTTATCAGGTAGGTGGCGATTTTCTGAACCAGCAGCGGTGCGATCAAACGGGACAGCCATCCGGCCCTGCGCAGCAATCCTTTCCGGACGACCAGGTCGGTGATCTTGGTAACGCCCATTGCGATCAGCGGGTTTGAAGCATCTGCATTCCAGACATCCTTAGTGGTTTTTACGATATGGCTGATGGGATTAAATTCTTCTTTTATCTCATTGATGGAATAACGCAACTGTGTCTTACGCTGCCGCAGCCGCGATTTCAGGCGGGCTTTTTCCTTCATGAGCTCTTCACGCGTGGTAATTACAGGTTTAGTCATAGAGATTTTTGATGATGATGTTTCGGATAAAAGGGGTAATCACTTTTTTATTAAGGGCCAGGATCAGTATCAGTACCAGCAATAAAAATCCGGCAACTATAAAAAAACCCAGCATGGGGTTGCCCAACGCCTGTCCGATCCACCAGCTGGCACCAAAACCAATAAACAGGAAAATAAAAAAGGCAAGTCCGGTAACCAGGGCCAGGATCAGGAAAGAGGATCCCAGCTTGCTTCCCTTATCAACAATATTCACCACCGATAACCGGTAATAGGTCTTTGCAATTTCCTCCACATCTTCAGCCACATTCTCCAGCTTTTCTTTCAGTTCAAACATAGTTTGTGTTTTACAGTTACAATAAAAAAGGTTGTCTTAAAAGTGTATTGTTTCGTGAACCCATGTTCCAGACTCAACAACAAACCTTGCAGACAACCCGCTTATAGGGATGTATTAAATTATCTTACCTTATTGGCATACTCATCAGCCAGGTCATTATATTCATCCTTCAGGTTTTCGTAACCGTCCTCGGTTTTTCCTTTCAGCTTCTGATAGCCTTTTTTTGCTTTCTTCATTGCCTGATGAGAAAGGTCAGAAAGGCTTTCTTTTCCGGATGCGATCAGGCTTCCCAGAGAATCTGCCCAGTCGTTGGCCGTATTCTTCATTTTTTTACGTGTTTTTTTCCCTTCGTCGGTGTAAAACAGCAACCCGATTGCAATACCTGCCAGTGCGGCGCCGGCGATACCCAGGATGTACTTGTCTCTATTTTTCATAAACTTCTTTTTTATTTTAGTTTAATAATCAGATTATACCTATTATCCCTAAAAAACCGTACCAAAAAAAGTTGACAAACCTCAAATTATGGTTTTCCTCAAGTTACTAAAAATTCGGCAGTTATGCTTTTTTTAATCGCCCAGGTTTTCCACTTCCTTATTAAGCCATCTTTTAACAGCAGCTGTGGTTACCGATTTCGGACGTTCCAGCGGCATACCCAGCGCGCGGTCCCAGCAAAGGCTGGAAAGCACTCCCAATGACCGGCTAACGGCAAAAAGTACCGTGTAATATTCGTATTCTTTCATTCCATAATGTACCAGCAGCGCCCCGCTGTGGGCGTCTACGTTCGGCCAGGGGTTTTTTACCTTGCCCAGCGACTGCAGGATGCCCGGAACCGTTTCATAAATGCGCCATACCGTATTTACCAGCGGATCATCCGGCATGTGTTTTTTACCAAATTCCATTTGCGCGGTAAACCGGGGGTCCGTCTGACGCAACACTGCATGTCCATAACCCGGTACCACTTTTCCCTCATTCAGGGTCTTTTTTACATATTCTTCTATCTGTGCTGCAGTCGGGGTATCCGTATTGAGCTCTTTCTGCATTTCAAAGATCCATTTGATCACCTCCTGGTTGGCCAGACCGTGCAACGGACCGGCGAGCCCGTTCATGCCGGCGGCATAGCTCAGATACGGATCGCTTAATGCCGAACCCACAAGATGTGTTGCGTGAGCGGAAACATTTCCTCCCTCATGATCGGCGTGGATCACCATGTATAAGCGCATCAGCTCTTTGAATTCTTCATTATCGTAACCCAGCATATGGGCAAAATTGGCCGCCCAGTCGAGCATGCCATCCGGCTGCACCGCTTTACCACCCTTGTATTTACGGCGGTATACAAAAGCCGCAATATGCGGCAGCCGCGCGATCAGGTTCAATGTATCTTCCAGTGTCGCTTCCCAGTATTCTTTTTTGGAAAAGCCGTCTGCATACCGTTTTGCAAAAACACTTTCTGCCTGAAGCGCCATCACCCCTACCACAAACTGTGTCATGGGATGCGTATCTTTCGGCAATGCTTTCATCGTATCAAATACATAAGTAGGCACATGGCTGCGGCGTTGCAGAATAGCACTCAGATTTTCCACATCTTCTTCAGTAGGAATTTCCCCAATCATCATCAGGTAAAACAATGCCTCCGGCAATGGTTCCGTACCGTCTTTTGCTTTCGGGAGCTGTTCTCTCAGTTCTGGAATGGAACGTCTTTTAAAACGGATGCCGTCCTGGGCATCAAGTAAAGAGGTCTCTGTTACCAACGCGGTCATTCCCCGCATGCCCTGATAGATCTGGGCCAGTGTTGTTTCGCCGATCACCGTGTTCCCATGTTCCTGGAGCATGGTCTTAATTTCTGCACCAAGCTTGTCCGCCTGCTCTTTAAACTTCACTTTAAATTGTTCCATATATACTATAACATCTTAACTATTAAAAAAATGGTTTGCGCTAAAGATAGTTAAAGCGAATTGCCACAACAAATTATATTTTAGTAATTTTTCAGAGGCAACGAATACTTAACAAAATATCAATAAAAGGGTTCAAAACCTCCTGGGATCTTTATCTGCGGCTCAATAGTATCAATAAAAGGACCAGGGCCATTTGCCCGGCCAACCTTATAAAATCCGGGGTAATACCACTCCTGCCCTAGCTATTTGGGAGCTGATTTATACAATTGCAATGCAACAAGTGAAAAGAAAAGATTGGGGACCCATGCAGCAAGCAGCGGGGGAAAACTTCCCTTTGTTGAAAATACGGTTGAAAACTGATCCGCCAGTATAAATACAGCAGCGATCACAATTCCCAGTGCCAGGTGCATACCACTTCCGCCCCGGGTTTTGCGACTGGCGATCACGGCACCGATAAAGGTCAGCAGCAGTACGGTAAAGGGGGTGGAAGTCCGTTTGTATAATTCCACCTTCAGGGCGTTGAGTCCTTCCGTACCCCGCAGCTCCTCATTTTTGATGAGCCGCTTCAGGTTGGGTGTGGTCAATTTATCTTTCAGGTACTCATCTTTGATCAGCTCATCCGGCGCCATATTCAATCGTACCACTTTTTCTTTCAGGTGCGACACCCGTTCGCCCAGACTATCCACCTGGCGCTCCACCACATTTTCTGCGATCCAGCGCCGCTGTCTTTTGGTCGTATCCCAACGCACCGACTCGGCCCTCAGATTATAAACCAGCTTTCCTTTTTTTACGCGGTCCATAAAAAAAGCACCGCTTTTTTGAGTGGTGGCATCAAAATTTTTTATCCCCATGTAGGTAATACTGTCGATCCGTTTATAGAAACAGGTAGCACAGGCGCTTTCCGAGCGGTTCTTCAAAGGGTCGTTCTTATCAATATAGGTCTTCCGGAAAGAGCTCATGATCTCGTTGGCCATGGGGATAAAGTAGGCCCTTCCAAAGAACAGTACGGTAGCCAGCAGCAGTCCGCCTACCATATAAGGACGCAGGAACCGTGTAAACCGGGTACCGCTGGCGAGTATGGCAATCACCTCAGACCGCAAAGCCATTTTACTGGTAAAGAAAATGACCGCAATAAATACAAACAAGGGAAACAGCAGGCTCCAGATATAAGGGATGAAGCCCATGTAATATTTGGTAAATATCTGCCAGGAAGAAAGCCCCGACTTTACAAAGTCGTCCGACTTTTCACTGGTATCGATGGCTACGGCGATGACCGTAAACAACAGCATACAGAATACAAAAGAGATCAACAGCCTGTTTAATATGTACCAGTCCAGTTTCTTCATGAAATATTTAACCTGTCAAAAGTAGCCGAAAAAAAGGATATCGTTTACAGGCGGTTTTTTAACTTAACAATCATTTGGTTTTTCCAGGCATTGTAATTTCCTGAAATGATCTGCAGCCGGGCCTCGCGCACCAGCCACAGGTAAAAAGCCAGGTTGTGTACGCTGGCAATGGTGAGTGCCAGGAGCTCCCCGCTTTTGAATAAATGCCGCAGATAGGCTTTGCTGTAAAGATTGCTCATCGGGTTGGGCAGGCCCTCGTCGATCGGTGAATAATCAAATTCCCATTTTTTATTATCGATATTGATGACCCCTTCGGTGGTAAACAACATGGCGTTCCTGCCATTACGGGTGGGCATTACACAATCAAACATATCGATGCCCATACCGATGCATTCAAGAATGTTCCAGGGCGTGCCCACTCCCATCAGGTAGCGCGGCTTCTGTGCCGGCAAATGCTGGCAGCACCAGTCACAGATCTCATACATCTTGTCCTCCGGTTCGCCTACGCTTAATCCGCCGATAGCGTTACCTGGCGCATCTTTCTCTGCTACAAAATCACAGGATTCTTTCCGCAGGTCTTTAAATGTAGCTCCCTGTACGATGGGAAACAGATTTTGCGTATAGCCGTACTTATCCGGTGTGGAATGGAACCGGCTCCAGCAGCGATCCAGCCAGCGGTGGGTCAGGTCCAGGCTTTTCCGGGCATAGCTGTATTCGCTTCCGCCGGGCGGGCATTCGTCAAAGGCCATGATAATATCCCCGCCGATCACCCGCTGGATGTCCATCACCCCTTCCGGGGTGAACAGGTGCTTGCTCCCGTCGATATGGGAGGCAAAGGTCACTCCCTCTTCTTTTATTTTGCGGGTGCCTGCCAAGGAGAATACCTGGAATCCGCCACTGTCTGTGAGAATGGGACGTTTCCACTGATTGAACCGGTGCAGACCGCCGGCTTTTTCCAGTACTTCCAAACCGGGCCGCAGGTAAAGGTGGTAGGTATTTCCAAGAATGATCCGGGCGTGTATATCGTTTTCGAGCTGTGCCTGGGTAACCGCTTTTACGGAGCCTGCGGTGCCCACCGGCATGAAAACAGGTGTTTCAATTTGTCCGTGATCGGTCTGAATCAGACCCGCGCGAGCGGCGGATCCCGTATCGGTGTGTTGTAGCTGAAAACTGAGTTGTGCCATAAATTGGCGGCAAAATTAATACAACTGGAAGAATTGAGAAAGCTGAGTTGAGAAATGAGGCCTGAAATCTGAAATCGGACAACTGAAGTCTTATATCTTCATTCAAATTTAAAATTAGCGCGCTATATTTGCGCCATGCCGGACCTAACCCCTGGATATATCATATTTATCGCGCTCCTGCTTTTTACGGCCGTTCTCCTGTTCTATTATCTTTATTTTTTTGCCCGGCTGGTGTTTTTTAAGCCCCGGAGCCAAAGCAGTATACAACAGCACCCCGTGAGCATTATCGTATGCGGTAAGAATGAGGCCCGCAATTTTGCCAAAAATATTCCCGGGCTGATCTTTCAGGAATATGCCGCCAGCCGGCAGATCCTGGTGGTGAACGACAATTCCACAGACGACAGTAAATATGTATTGCAGGAACTGAACGGAAAATACGGAGGGCTCAGCCTGCTCAATCTTCAACAGAACGCACAGCATATACCGGGAAAAAAATACCCGCTTTCCATGGGCATACGGCAGGCCGGTCATGAGATCCTCCTGCTTACCGACGCCGATTGTGTGCCGGCCACCGAACACTGGCTTCAGAAAATGCAGGAGCCCTATGAGCAGCAGATCGAGATCGTACTGGGCTACGGCGCCTACCATAAATATCCCGGTTTTCTTAATAAGGTGATCCGTTACGAGACCTTTCACAGCGCCCTGCAATACCTGTCCTATGCGCTGGCCGGTGTACCCTATATGGGTGTGGGAAGGAACCTCAGTTATAAAAAAAGCCTGTTCCTGAATAATAAAGGCTTCTCGGATGTCAATCACCTTCCGGGCGGCGACGATGATCTGTTTATAAATAAGGTAGCCACCGCAAAAAACACCGCTGTTGTTATTGATCCGGCGGCTCATACCTTAAGCAGCCCCAAACGGACCTGGAAAGAATGGAAAAATCAAAAGACAAGGCATTTCAGTACTTCGAAATATTACAAACCTAAACACAAGTTTTTGTTAGGGTTATACAGCCTGTCTCATTTTTTATTTTACTTTTTGATCATTGCCTGTTGTATCTGGTACGACTGGCGGGCAGGCCTGGGCATTTTACTGGGGAAGTCCCTCCTTCAGCAGCTCCTTTTTGCCAATGTAATGAAAAAACTGAACGAACCGGATCTCCGGAAATGGGTCCTTATAATGGACCTATGGATGGTATGCTACTACCTGTTTTTTGCCCCGATGCTGATAAGAAAAGAAAAAAAGTCCTGGAGTTGACCTCTGCGCTGTTGCGTTTTTGCTGTTTTTTCCGTTTAGCAGTAGAACTACCACTAAACGGAAGCCATGAAACCGTCGCTTGCAATCGCTCATATATTTCCTGAGGCATGCCCCCGTATGGGTCACATCGGGCAGGCGCCCCGCCGGCTTAAGCAACCGGAGAAGGCCCGTTTTATACCGGTCCGCTCTGCACCCTCCGTCACCGTTCCTCATATAATATTTTTAAAGAGATCAGTAACCCGCTTTTTTCCGGGCACTTTTTTCAACCCGTAAGTCTACCATCATAAAAACACCCATTTCTATGCCCTGCAATTCCCATCCGGCCTGCAGGGCTTTTTTTATGCAGAAAATTATTTGTGCTCCAGGGATCCTTTCAGAAGTACCAGCAGTTTTTCAAACTCCGTTTTATCATATCCTACCGACTGGTAAATGACCTTACCCGTTTCATCGATCACCACATTGCGGGGAATAAACGTGTCGGCAAACCGGGAAAAAATCTGCCGTTCCGGATCGGCCAGTAGGGGAAAGCTGAATTTTTTTTGTTGCACAAAGGCATTCAGCTTATCCCAGCCCTCTTCGCGTCCGAAGATGAACAATGCGAACCGCGGGTTATTTTTATATACGTTCCAGATTTCCCGTTGTATCCGCGGCAGTTCTGCCCGGCAGGGGCCGCACCAGGTGGCAAAAAAATTAATGAGCACTACCTTGCCCCTGTAATTACTGATCTTCACAGAGTCTCCGGCGTTTTTAAGTGTAAAGCCAAAATCCGGGATGGTATCTCCCATAGCTACTTTCCATACTCCCGAACCCTGGGCACCGGCACCGGAAAATTGCAGCGTCAGCAGCAGCAGGAGCAGTATATTTTTCATCATATCCCAATAGTTAACGCCCTGCGAATTTAGCACTCCTTTCGTATTAAATTCCACTATACTAACGTAAACAATACTCAACTTAAAAAGAAGTGTTCCTACTTCAGAACGATCATTTCTCTGTTTTTTAAATCAAATGTAACCTGTTTTCCGATCCAGTTTAATGATACAATACCATCGTAAATTAAGCCATCAATGAAGGAGGCTTTTATATCTCGGCACTGAATAGCAGGTGAAGCTTTTGTGGTTATGGATTTTATACCGGTTTGGTAAATAATGGTTTTGATCTCAGGATTAAATTCACTTGGGATAACTATTTTATCAGCCTTTGCTGTATCAATACTTAAAGCCGAAATAAATTTTGAGTTTATCCGATATACATTATTCCCCGCCCCACTATCAATTGAAAATTGTAGTGTTAAACTATCATTCACAATAAAATAAGCGAAAATTGAGAGCGCTTTGCCTCGCGAGTCATTTAGCTGTAATGGAATTGGATGGCCAGCTTTACGAACGACAGACATGCTTTTATCAGTTTCAAAAACGATTCTCTTGTTTGTATAATCGATTGTAAATGGTTGTTCCTTAAAGCTCATGAGAGAGATTAACCCGTCGATAGTACCAAGGTTCACATCAAAAATGGTTAATACCGGACTTTGTTCAACAAAATTCCCTAATGCTAACGTGTTCGCATCATACAGATCAGCCGTCAGTTGCTCACCAGTTGCCCGAAAACCGGTATAGCTCCCATCCTGTTTGTGCAGCTTGCCTACTTTCTCTGAAAAGGTTTTGGTTATTAGCGTTAATCCCGCACCCGTATCAAATATAAAGTTGCCTTCTACCCCATTAACCTTTGCCTTGACCATTATATGGCCCTCGGGGCTCATTTCAAATGGTATAAAAGACTGTGCATGGCTTGTACTGGTTATAAATAAACAAATAAAAAAAGATCCTGACCACGAAAAGAAAGTAGAAAACATATTGTGTGATTATAGTTAAAAATTAAACGGCTTAATAAAAGCCAACTTTCATATGGTTATGATAACAAAGACTGTTTCTGTAGGCCTTAAAAGGCATCACTATAAAAAATATGCTACCCACTGGGCAACAACTGGATCCAATTTCTTCTCGAGTGCACAACATACTGTATACACCTTTCTGCAGCTTCGCCTTTATTCTCTTTAGCAATGAAGTCTTGATAAAAAAGGCATGCTTCTTCTTTAAATGATGTTTTGTGTATTGCATCTAACTTTTTCATGATGATAAGTATTTTTCAGGCACAACATATAAAGAAACTTTAATATTATATAAATTAATAAACTTATTTAAAACAACTTCTTTTTTTCTTTGTTCATCAAAATTATACATACAATTTAAATATTCCGCTGCTTATTTATGCGGGGGTATTCGTATAGCTGGGGGCTAAATTGTATATTCGCAGTTCAATTTTTACCAATTATTAAGAGCAGATGATAATATCCTATAAATGGCTGAGTGACTACCTCCCGGTTACCGTAAGTGTGGAACGATTGAGCCAGATTTTAACTTCTATCGGACTCGAAGTGGAAGCCGTTCATGAATATGAAGAATTAAAAGGCGGTCTGAAAGGCCTGGTGGTAGGCGAAGTACTGGAAACCCATCCGCATCCGAACGCTGATAAACTGAAACTGACAAAAGTTACGGTTGGCGGGGACATCCCTCTTAACATTGTATGTGGCGCTCCCAATGTAGCCGCAGGACAAAAGGTGATTGTGGCACCCGTGGGCGCTACCATTTACCCGCTAAATAATGCACCGGTAACCATGAAGCTGGCCAAGATCCGCGGAGAGGAAAGTCAGGGTATGATCTGTGCGGAAGACGAGATCGGCCTGGGCGCTTCACATGACGGCATCCTGGTGCTGCCGGACAATGTTAAACCCGGAACTCCGGCTTCTGAATATTTTCAGAGTTATTCGGATATGATCTTTGAGATCGGCCTTACCCCTAACCGAATGGACGCAATGAGCCATTGGGGCGTGGCACGCGACGTATGCGCCTATCTTTCCCATCATGATAAAAAATCGGTACGGCCCAAACTTCCTGAGACCGGCAGCTTTAAGGCACCTAAAGGCAAGGCCCCGCTAAAGGTTACAGTCGAAAATAAAATAGCCTGCCCCCGTTACAGCGGCATTTGTATCGATGGTATAAAAGTGGGCCAATCACCCAAATGGCTGCAGCATGTATTAAAAGCTATTGGATTGAGACCCATAAACAATATAGTAGATATTACCAATTTCATACAACATGAAACGGGGCAACCCCTGCATGCGTTTGATGCGGATAAAATACGGGGCAACCAGGTGATCGTCAAAAACCTCCCGGAAGGCACTACCTTTATCACCCTTGATGAAAAAGAACGGAAGTTAAGTGCTGAGGACCTTATGATCTGTGACGCAGAAGGCGGAATGTGTATCGGCGGTGTTTTCGGCGGACTGGAAAGCGGCGTAACGGATCAAACGGCCCGCATTTTCCTGGAAAGTGCCTGTTTTGATCCGGTAACCATCCGCAAGACCTCTTTCCGGCACGGGCTAAGGACTGATGCCGCCACCCGCTTTGAAAAAGGCACGGACATTTCAGCAACGGTAAATGTATTGAAGCGCGCTACCGGTCTGATCCTTGAGATCTGCGGCGGAAGCATTGCCTCTGATATTTATGATCTTTACCCGGATCCCCAGCCCCGGAAAGAGATCGCCCTGAAATATCATTACCTTAAAAAATTAAGCGGCAAGAACTATCACCCGGATGCGATCAAATCCATTTTGCAATCACTGGGTTTTGAAGTGGAAAAAGACACGATCGATGCCCTGCTGATCTCTGTGCCCTATCATAAGCCGGACATCCGGTTGCAGGCCGACCTGGTGGAAGAGATCCTGCGGATCGACGGGCTGGACAACGTGGAGATCCCAACATCGATAAAAATAACACCTTCTGTAGATGAAAATATTGAAAGCGAATCTATTAAAGAAAAAATAGTTTCGCAATTAATCGGATCCGGTCACCAGGAGATCCTTACCAACTCCATCACCAACAATGCCTATTATTCTGAACAGGAGCTGACCGGTGTGGTGAAGATGAAGAACAGCCTTAGCGCTGAATTGAACATCATGCGGCCAGACATGCTGGAAACCGGGCTGGAGATCATTCTGCGGAATCTAAACCGGAAGAACGAAAATTTAAGATTATTTGAGTTTGGTAAAACGTACATTATCAACAAAAAAGGAAATTTTGAAGAACCGGAGCATCTCTGTATTTATTTATCCGGCAATCAGCAGGCGGCCGGCTGGAAACAACCGGGTGTCAAATACGATTTCTTTGCATTGAAAGGTATTGTGGAAAAAATATTGCAGGTATGCGGTATTTCCGGAGTGCAATATGATGAGCTGGAAACACCGAATTTTCAATATGGACTGGAGCTCAAATCCGGTCCGGCGGGGCTGGGAAAGATCGGCGCCGTGCACCGGGATCTGCTGGACCGGTTCTACATCAAACAACCCGTATTCTATGCTGATCTGGATTGGAATGCCCTTTTAAAGCTGGCCTTAAAACACAAGACCCAGTTTTCCCCTATCCCAAGGTTCCCCGGTGTGCAGCGGGATATTGCCATGATCGCTCCGCAGGAGCTGCCTTACCGGTCGGTGGAGGCAGTGATCCGGAAATTAAATCTCAAAAAATTACAATCTGTTCAGCTTTTTGACGTTTTTGTAAGTGACAAACTGGGCGCCGGTAAAAAATCGCTGGCCATTAATTTTACCTTCCTGGATGAGGAAAAAACATTGACCGATGTAGAGATCGATGGCTGGATGAAGAAGATCATGCAAAGTTTGGAGAGAGATTTGCAGGTAGAAATCCGGAAATAATCCGTAATCGATAACCTATAAATTTTATTGATGAGTCAGGCGATAGAAGAAAAAATCAGGCTGATACAGGAAAAGCTGATCCAGCTGAGCCGGAAAAATGCAGCCATAGAAAAAGAGAATATGGCCCTGAAACAGGACCTGGAAGAAGCCCGTGCCGCTGCAGCCAGTGCGGTCTCCAACATGGAAGCCGCGCAGCAACAGCTCGATATTGCCCGTTACGGGAACACTTCCATGAGTACGGAAGAGCGGAAAGCCTTTGAAAAACGGGTCAATGGCTACCTCCGCGAAATAGACCGGTGTATTGCATTGCTGAGTGTTTAACCTAAAAGTACAATCATGTCACAGGAAGAAAATCTGATCCCCGCTAATATTATGATCGCCGACCGGCACTTCCGCATCCGGGTGGAGCCTGCCGATGAAGAGACGGTCCGTCATTCTATCAAGATCATCAATGATAAAGTGATGGAATTTAAAAAGACATTCCCCGGAAAAGACATGCAGGATTATGTATCCATGGTGCTGATCTGGTTTGCCACGGAATTCAAGGCCGAAGCGGCCTCCTCTATGGATTCCGATGTGATCATGGATAAACTGAACCAGCTCGAAGCGATCCTCGACAGCGAGCTGCAGGGGTAATTCATTGCAGAAGGCTGGTAGAGACTCGAAAATTGAGAGTTGAGAGTTGAGACGAACGACAGAAACGCGTCAGAAGACTGCTACTGTATTGTGCAGCTTTCTTCACCCGCCGGGTCCGGATTGCTCAATTGTACCCGGCAACTGAACTCTTAATTCTCATATCTCAACTCTTATATCGCACTTAATCCTGAAATCTCAGCCGATAATTCACAGCATCCGAAAACGTTTTAGCAAAATATGGTGCTTACCGGTGCTTTATTCAGCATTGTTGAGTAAATTTAAATGCTCGGGGCAGCATTTGCTGTTCATTTCTCTATTTATAAACAAAGCCATATGTCCAATTCAAGAAGAACCTTTATCCGCCAGGCCGCATTGGCCACTACCGGTACATACCTGGCCTCCATGGGATGGTCTGCAAAAAGCTACGGTAACATCCTTGGTGCGAACGACCGGGTACGTGTAGGAATCGTAGGATTCTCCGACCGGTTCCGCAGTTCCCTCTTCCCTTCTTTTTTAAATCATTACAAGAAACTGAACTTCGATATTACCGGAGTATCCGATCTGTGGAGTTACCGCCGTAACCTCGGTACTGAATTCCTGCAGGAGAAACTGGGGCATCCTGTAAAAGGATACCGCAATAATGAGGAGCTGTATTCCGCCAAAGATGTGGATGCGGTTATCATCAGCACGGCCGACTTCCAGCATGCGCTCTGCGCCATTGAAGCGGTAAGTGCCCGCTGCGACGCTTACGTGGAAAAGCCTTTTGCTGAAACCATGGAAGACAACCGGGCAGCATTAAAAGCGATCAACGCATCAAAACAGATCATTCAGATCGGTTCCCAACGCCGCAGCGGTACCAATTACAAGGCCGCTGAGGAATTTATACGGTCGGGAAAATTCGGGGATATCAACATGGTGGAGCTCACCTGGAATGTGAACCAGCCCGGGCGCTGGCGCCGGCCGGAACTGGTTGCCAAATTAAAACAGGAAGATACGGACTGGAAGCGGTTCCTGATGAACCGCCCTTATGAAGACTGGGATCCCCGCAAATACCTGGAGTATCGCCTGTTCTGGCCTTATTCCTCCGGTGCCTTCGGTCAGTGGATGAGTCACCAGATCGACACCGTGCACTGGTTCAGCGGACTGAAGCATCCCCGCAGTGTAACCGCCAACGGCGGCATTTATCAATGGAAGGATGGCCGCCGGAACTGGGACACCACTACAGCAGTGTTTGATTATGGTCCGGAAGAGGATCCTTCAAAAGGATTCCAGGTAGTATTTATGTCGCGCATGACCAACGGCGATGAACGGCCGGCAGAAGTTTACTACTCCAACGGCGGTGAGCTAAACCTGATCACCAATAAGGTTTCGCCCAGGGGCGGACTGGAAGAAAAATTTGCCCAACCCATGGGCATGAAGGCCAACCTGTTGCCGGAATTTTCACTGACCGAAAAGGCAGAAAAAGTGGAAACATCGGCCAACACCGGTGCCGATCCGCTTACCAGCAGTCATATGCTCAACTGGATGGAATGCGTACGCAGCCGCAAGCAGACGCATGCACCTGCCGAAGCGGGTTATATGCATTCGGTGGCCAATATCATGGCCACGGCAGCAGCCCGTACAGGCATGAAGGCTACTTTTGATGCCAGTACCCAGGAAGTAATGGCAGGTGGAAAAGTGTTTAAATATTAAGTAAGCAGGAACATATATAAAAAGCGGGAAGACAATGTGCTTCCCGCTTTTATTATTTCAGTGCCGTGCTTCTATAATTCAAAACTTTCGATCCGGTGCTCACTTACCAGGTAGGCTTCCAGCTGTGCCAGCTTTTTTGTGGGGATCATCAGGTTCAGGGATACGACCATTTTTTCGGGGAAGGATTCCAGTTTTACCTGCTCCAGCCGGGAGATATAGGGTTTCAGCTGCCGTATGATCTCATCTTTGATCGCCGTATTATTGTGCAGCAACACGATCCGGAGAGTACGGCTTGTTTTCCCGGAGAAAAGGGCCAGGTTCAGGTACCGGCCGGTATATACGATCAGCAGACAGGTGCCTAAAAAGATCGCTGCGAGATAGATCTTCCCAAACCCGATCGACATCCCTACCGCAGCCGCCATCCAGATCACACTGGCCGTGGTAAGACCGGAAACATTGATCCCATCTTTAAAGATCACCCCTGCACCCAGGAAACCGATCCCGCTGACGACATAAGAAGCAATACGGGCACCATCTGCATAGGGCCCGGTGATCTTAAGCGACAGAATGGAAAATAAGGCGGATCCCAGACAAATGACAGAGATCGTTTTCAGCCCCGCGGCCTTGTCCTTCAACTCCCGTTCAAGTCCAAGGATAAGTCCTGCCAGCAATGCCAGCAGGGCCTTGTACAGATCGGTCATTTCAAAAACATCCGTCATCATGCGCTTATTACACCCGGATGGGCAATGATTTTGTCACTAAGTTAGAACAATTCCTGCTGATTGGTTGGTTTCTCGTTCTCCACCCATTCCATTACCACCGATTTGTTATAGTCGGTCAGCTTTGCTCCCACTGCCTTCCAGCCCATTACATCGGTCATTTTTGCCAGCTTGAACTTCGCGCTCCGGATCTGGCTTCCCTTACCGCTTTGCACCATCAGTACCGGTTCCGGCATGGTGGTAGCACACTCCAGGTAGTTGCCGTCTCCTTCTTTTATAAACAGGAATTTATTCTTCAATGTGGACGTTTCGATCTTAAAGCGCTTTACATTAAACTGCAATTGCTTTTTATCGACATAAACCGCCGTAATGATCTTTTCCGGATCAAACCGCTCGATCAGCAACACTTTATCCGCATCAAACTTCTGCGTCATCTCCTGGTCGGTTATTTCATAATAGCCATCCGTATAAAGCACCAGGATGCGGTCATCCGGCTCAAACATACCCAGGTACTGGCCTTTTTCCTCTGCACTCAACCGGCCGAACTTATCGTCGAACCATAGTTTCCGCCCGCTCAGCGTGGCCCTGCCCGCCTCTTTGAATTTTACTGATTTGATGGGATATTTGGTTACCTGGTTTCCCATGCTGCTGCGTCCCTTGATGGCCAGTTCCTCAAAATAAAAATCCAGTTCTTTGATCCGCGCGCTGGAGCTCGGACTCAGTGTGATCTTTACCACTTCCGCTTCCCCGTTGGGATTTACGGTAAAGTAATGCACTTTGCTTTTATCATCCCCCTTGGTAAGATCATATACTTTATCGCGCGTGATACCGGTTACATTAAAACGCTTGGCATAGCTCATTCCGGTTTTACCATCCACATACACCATATTATAGGTGGTACGCTCATCATTCTTCAAAAAGACCGCAGCATGCAGGATATCCTTACCCACAAAGGTTTTGTCGGATACCTTGATCACCTTCATGATGCCCCGTTTTGTAAACACAATGATATCATCCAGGTCGGAGCATTCGAACAGGAACTCATCCTTCTTCAGTCCGGTTCCGATAAAGCCGCCGGAACGGTCCATGTATAATTTGGCATTCGCGATCACTACATTCCGGGCCTCGATCACTTCAAATTGTCTGATCTCGGTTTTACGTTCGCGTCCCTTACCGAACTTGGTCAGCAGGTTCTCAAAATAAGTCACTGCAAAGTCTACCAGGTGTGCCAGGTCGTGCTTCACCTGTTTGATCTCCGCTTCCAGGCCCTTAATCTGTGCGATCAGTTCATCAATATCCAGACGATAGATCCGGCGCACCGGTTTTTCGGTCAGCTTAAGGATATCCTCACGGGTAACATCCCGTTTCAATAACTTTTTAAACGGAACAAATGCCTTGTCGATCGCTGCAATAACTTTTTCCCAGGTCTCGTGTTTCTTCTCCAGCTCCTTATAGATCTTTTCTTCAAAGAAGATCTTCTCCAGGGACGTATAATGCCATTTCTCATTGAGTTCACCCAGCCGGATCTCCAGTTCTTTTTGCAGCAGGTCCTTGGTATTGTCTGCCGAGATCTTCAGCAGATCCGGCACCGAAAGGAACTGCGGCCGTTTATCCACGATCACACAGGCGTTGGGGGAAATAGAAATTTCGCAGGAGGTAAATTTATACAAAGCATCCATGGTGATGTCCGGGGAAATGCCCGGTGCCAGGTCTACCTGCACTTCTACATTTGCAGCCGTGTTATCCGTAACTTTTTTGATCTTGATCTTTCCCTGGTCGTTGGCCTTTACGATCGACTCGATCAGCTGATCGGTGGTAACGCCGTAAGGAACGCTTTTGATCAGCAGTGTTTTTTTATCCAGCTCTTCAATATGCGCGCGTACTTTTACCTTGCCACCCCTTTTTCCGTTGTTGTAGTCCGCCACATCAATCATTCCGCCTGTCTGAAAATCGGGATACAATTCAAATTTCTTTCCCCGCAGGTACCTGATGGATGCATCGATCAGTTCGACAAAATTGTGGGGCAGGATCTTTGTTGATAATCCCACGGCGATCCCTTCAGCTCCCTGGGCCAGCAGCAAGGGAAACTTCATCGGCAGTGCGATGGGTTCGTTGTTCCTTCCATCATAGCTCAGCTGCCAGTCGGTTGTTTTGGCGTTAAACGCCACTTCCAGCGCAAATTTGCTCAGGCGGGCCTCGATATACCTTGATGCTGCGGCATCATCCCCCGTCTCGATATTTCCCCAGTTACCCTGGGTATCGATCAGGAGATCCTTTTGCCCAAGGTTTACCAGGGCATCCCGGATACTCATATCCCCGTGCGGGTGATAGGACATGGTTTGTCCTACAATATTGGCTACTTTATGAAGGCGACCGTCATCCATTTGCTTCATGGAATGCAGGATCCGCCGCTGTACGGGCTTTAATCCGTCTTCAATGGCAGGCACCGCCCGCTCTAAAATCACATAGGAAGCATAGTCCAGGAACCAGGTCTTAAATTGGCCCTGCAATCCGGTCACTTCGTTTTCTTCCAGTTCTCCTTCTTGTGTTGTTCTATCGTCTTTCATTGTTGTTCTTTCCAATAATTCCTAAATGCGTGTATTTAAATCCTTGTTTCAATTTTAGCCCGTATCCCAGGGCCCGGTCCAGTGCCGCATGACCAAATAGTATGACCCCGGTAAGCAGCAATACCTGGTTTGCCAGCAGGATTCCGGCAAGATAAAACAAAATAGCAACTGTGCGGTGGTGAAAAAAATTATAAACTGCAGCACCGGTTTTGTTACCGGCCAGATACCCCAGCATACTGATATCCGGTCCGAAAAGCAGCAATACATAAGCCCACCAGGGTGCATGATAACCATAAAGGCCGGCAATCGCCAGCAGCAGCATGCCGCATTCTTCCAGGGTAAGGAGCGCTTTCATTGTATGGGTTTAAAGTTCTGCCTCCGGTACCTCCTGCGGCTCGTTTCTGCCGGCCAGGCGTACATCAAAACTTTTCCAGTCCTTGTCAACAGCACCTTCCGCGCTGACCTTTCCGGCCTGTATCAGTTCCTTTAACCGCCACATGATAAAGAGATCGCCTGTTTTGATCTTCATCCGGTTCAGGGTGTTCGACAATACACGTGTTGCCTTCTGCCATTCCCCGGTAATATTTTTTAAGATCTCCTCATCATAGAACGAGACATCCCTTCCGGCGATCTTCTTTCCGCCTTCCAGTATCCGTACCACCGCATTCTCCTGTACCAGCTTGTTCCATTCATCCGGGTCGATCTCAAATTCGCTGAGGGTAACGGGTCGTGCCAGTTTCCGGGCCTTCAGGAATTCCGATGGCCGGATCTCCCATAACCAGGAAGGATAAAAGATCTGGCCTTTTTCATTAATAAACGGAAGATTGTTCAGGTACAGTACCATAATACGCCCCTGAAATTCCTTCAGCTGCGGCACCAGCCAGTAATAGCCGGTTACATCATGCTGGTTCTGTCCCATCCATATCCATACAACCTCTTCCGGATCGGCTGTGAGCTGCGCTTTTATGGCGGCTACGGTTTTACGGTCATCAAAATCGCCGCCTGCTTCCATTTGATAGGGAGATCCTTCGGATAAGGTCTGCCACCAGTTAAGGCGTTCCTGCCAGCCTTCGGCTGTATCCAGCGCAGCCAGCGGCCCTACAGCAAAATCATCCCTGATCTGGATCACGGACCCCTGCAACGACGGATCCAGTGCTGTCACTTCCTGCATCAGTTCCACTTCTACCTGGTTAAATACGATATGAATCATTTTTTGCTATTTATAATGGCCGCAAATCTAAAAAAAAACAGCCTCAAACCCAAGAAGGGTTTGAGGCGGGTATAAACTTGAAGACCTGGGCACCCGGCCCGGGTGCACTTTTAGCTGAACAGGTCCCTTATTTTTTCAAAGAATCCTTTTTCGGCTTTTTCCGGTTGCGGCTTCAGATTGGAGGATTCCGAGAGTCTTTCCAGCAATTCTTTTTCTTCTTCGGTCAGCTGCTGCGGGGTCCATACATTCACCTGGATCAGCTGATCGCCTTTTTCATAATGAGAATGTACATTGGGAAATCCTTTACCTTTTAAACGGAAGATCTTGCCGCTTTGTGTGCCCGGCGGGATCTTGATCTTTGCGCGCCCGTCGATGGTAGGCACTTCCAGGCTGGTGCCGAAAACAGCATCCGTAAACGAAATATGCAGGTCGTAAGCCACATTCAGCCCTTCGCGGTGCAATTCTTTATGCGCCTCTTCTTCGATCAGAACGATCAGGTCCCCGGCCATACCGCCACGTTCCCCGGCATTACCCTTACCGCTTACACTCAGCTGCATGCCCGCTTGTACGCCTGCCGGAACGTCAATGGTGATCGTTTCTTCTGCATATACCCGGCCTTCTCCTTTACAGCTGCCGCATTTTGCGGTGATGGTCGTTCCTTCGCCGTTACAGGTCGGACAGGTGGTTACGGTCTGCATCTGCCCGAGGAAGGTATTCTGCACGCGGCGTACCTGTCCGGAACCCTGGCAGGTGGAACAGGTCTGTACACTTCCTTTATCCTTGGCACCGCTGCCGTTACAGGTGGTGCAGGTCACATATTTTTTTACCTTAATGTTCTTGGTAACCCCTTTTGCAATCTCTTCATAGCTCAGCTTCAGCTTTACCCGGAGGTTACTTCCCCGCACACCGCGGGCACGCTGTCCCTGGCGGCTGCGTCCGCCTCCGAAGAAGCTGCCGAACAGGTCTTCCCCGAACACATCTCCGAACTGGCTGAAGATGTCATCCATATTCATACCGCCACCAAAACCACGGCCGTTGCCGCTTACACCCGCATGGCCAAACCGGTCGTACTGCGCCCGCTTATCTGTATCACTTAATATTTCGTACGCTTCCGCGGCCTCCTTGAATTTATCTTCAGCAGCTTTGTCACCGGGATTCCGGTCCGGGTGATACTGCATTGCTACTTTACGATAGGCTTTTTTTATTTCATCAGCCGCGGCTGATTTGGATACGCCCAGTACTTCGTAATAATCTCTTTTTGACATCTTATTTACCTACTACAAC
The DNA here is from genome assembly GCF_020034665.1 of Niabella beijingensis. Lineage (NCBI taxonomy): Bacteria > Pseudomonadati > Bacteroidota > Chitinophagia > Chitinophagales > Chitinophagaceae > Niabella > Niabella beijingensis. The sequence goes on from NZ_JAIQDI010000002.1 coordinate 2,188,212, forward strand.
TTTTGCGTGACGGATAATTTTATCATTCAGATAGTAGCCTTTCGTTACTTCATCCACCACCTTGCCCCGCAGCTCCGGTTTGGGAGCAGGGATTTCCGTAATGGCCTCAAAAAGATCCGGATCAAAATCCTTTCCAATGGCTTCCATGGGTTTTAATCCTTTCGACTGAAGCACATTTCTCAATTTATTAAAGACCAGCTTAATGCCTTCTTTCAGCGCGATGGTATCATCCGATTTCTCCATTTCGGCCTGTGCCCGGTCAGCATCATCCAGTACATCCAGCAGGTCGGTGATCACATCCTTCCCGGCAGTCTGGAACAATTCGATACGTTCTTTTGCTGTCCGCTTTCTGAAATTATCAAATTCTGCAGCCAGACGCATGTATTTATCCTTGCTTTCACGGAGTTCAGCTTCCAGCGCTTCCTGGTCGGATTCCCCCAACGGGTCTGTCAAATGTTCCGTTCCGCTAACATTTTCATCAGCATTGATATTCAATCCATTGTTTTCATCCTCAGGAATATGCGTATTTTCGTTCATATCTTTTAATCATTTTAGTTGGCTAACCTTTCAGGTCAATAATATTGCCAAGACTGTTATAGAGACAAAATGGCGGTTTATTTACAAGATTTTCTGCAAAAATGGGAAATTCAAAAAAAACTGCCTCTGTTTTAAGCTTTTACACACTTTGTAAGTCAAAAAATCAGTAGTTTCAATTTCCAAAAATAACACTAATCCAATGATTCAGAAAAAGCTGGTTATTTTAGCCATCGCTATATGCGGACTGCTTGCTGCAGGGGCGCAAACACCGGAACAAACGCTTAATAACTGGTCGGAAAAAAACAGCATAGAGAAACTTTACCTCCACCTCGACCGGGAATCGTATATCGCGGGCCAGTCGATCTGGTTCAAAGGATACCTGATGACGGACTATGTACCCAGTCTCCGGACCTCTACCGTATATGTGGAACTGCTCGACAATAATTCCGCCGTAGTCATGCGCAATATCTTTCCTGCTTATTTAGGGGTTACCCTCGGACAGATCGAAATACCCGAAACCTTTGTATCCGGTTCCTATCAGCTCAGGGCCTATGCCCCGCTGATGCTGAACCAGCCGGGATTTGTGTACAGCAAACGGATCGAGATCTTCGGCACCGCAGCCAAAGGAACAAAAACGAAAGAAACCACTGCAGCCACCAACTTGCAGTTCTTCCCGGAAGGAGGCAACCTTATCAATACCTTACTGAACAATGTGGCCTTTAAAGCCGTTGACCAGAACGGATATCCGGTTACGGTTTCCGGTCAGCTAAAGAACAATAAAGGGGATGTGATCACCAGCATCTCCGCTACCCATGATGGTATGGGGCTGTTCACCCTGGTGCCCCAGCCTGCTGAAACCTATTATGTGGTGCTGGATCAGAACCCGGCCAAACAATACCCCCTGCCGGCAGCTACTGCCAGGGGCATCACCTTCAGCATCGCCAATTCGCCCAAAGGAAAGCAATTTAAGATCGAACATCCCCAGAATGTGCCGGAAGAATTCCGCGCAGCGTTCATGATCGGACAAATGGGAAACCAGGTGCTCTTTAAGCAACCCCTGCAACAGGGCAAAGACCTGATCGGCGGGGTGATCCAGACCAGCAACCTGTTATCCGGCATCCTTCATGTGACCGTATTCAACAAGGACAACATGCCGCTGGCTGAGCGGCTCACATTCATTAACAATAAGGAATACATATTACCCGGCGAACTGGTGGAAGACACCCTGAACACGACCGCCCATCAGCGGAACCGTTTCAGTTTAAACCTGAAGGACACCATCATCGGCAACTTCAGCGTTTCGGTTACCGATGCCGATTATGAAACCAGCGAATACCGGCCGCTCAATATCTATTCCTATTTCCTTCTTAACAGCGACCTGAAGGGCTATATCCATAACCCTGCTTATTATTTCCGGTCGGATGCCGATTCTGTAAAGAATGCGCTGGATCTTGTAATGATGACCAACGGCTGGACCCGATTTAAGTGGAGCGAAGTGGTCAAGAATACGTTACCGATCAATCAATATAAAGATCCGGGGTATATCGACCTGAAAGGCAGGATAACGATAGAAGGAACCCGCAAGCCCTTTGCCAACAAGGATGTGGTAATGATGATGCGCCCGGTGGATACGTTGCTGGGAAGATCCGGACCGCCCAAGATCATCCAGACCGACTCCGCTGGTGGCTTCCGGCTCGACTCACAGATCATCTTTGAGACCAACCGGATATTGTTTGCAGATATCAAGGGAGCAAAAAGCAAATACATCAAGGTAAAAATGGATTCCGACTCGCTGAACCGGAGCTATACCCTGGAGCCGGTGCAGATCCCCTACCGGGACACGATCAATCCGCAGACCGAAGAAAAGATGCTGGATGCCTACAATGATTACCTGACAGCAGAAGGACTGACATTAAAAAATGTGACCGTTAAAGGCCGGCAAAAATCCGAAAAGGAAAAGCTTGAGGATGAGTACACCAGCGGTCTCTTTTCCGGCGGCATCAATTCCCGGGTACTGGACCTCAGGAATGAACCCGGCGGAGGAATGAACATCTTTGAATACATCCAGGGCCGGATTCCCGGTGTAACGGTAACCCGCGACCAGGAGGGCCAGTATGTGGTCCGCTACAGGGATGGCGGCTTTGGAAATGGTAAAATGGCCATTTACCTGGATGAAATGCCCACAGATCCGGTGTTTATAGAATCGATTCCCGTAAACCAGATCGCATTTGTAAAAGTGATGGGCAATTTTGTCGGCGCCTCCGGCGGAGGAAGCGCCCTGGCCATCTACATGAAAAAGGGAGCAGACCTGTCTGCAGCCACCGATGCCTCCACAGATATCATTGTTTATAAGGGCTACTCCATCATCAAACAGTTCTATGCGCCTGATTATGATCTTAAAAATATCGACGCTTCCAAACCGGACAACCGGCTGACACTTGCATGGATGCCGGATATTTCCCTGGCAAATGTGAGTCCCAAAGTGCCGGTGATCTTTTACAATAACGACCGCACCAAACATTTCAGGGTAGTAGTGGAAGGACTTACCAATGACGGGCGGATGCTGATGATCGAAAAAACCGTAGGCGGCAATTGATTTTTCTGATACGGTTATGTAATAACCGGGGAAAGCGCATCTCTAAATAGCTGCAACCAAAGAACCATTTGCAGATTATTTTGTAACTTTCTTATAAAACATCAGGTAATGATGCGCTTTTTTAAACTCATTGCAGCATTGGTTGCAATCACCTCCGCTGCACCGGTGTTCGGCCAGGATTTTGTGTCCCGCCTGGAGACGTGGAATGAAAAAAATCCCATTGAAAAAACATACCTCCAGCTGGACCGCGGAACCTATTTCTCCGGACAAACGATTTGGTTCAAAGCCTATTTTTTATCCGGCTTTCTTCCGTCTGCTGCAAACTCAACGCTGTTTGTAGAATTATTAAACAATCAATCGGCCCTGGTGCTCAAAAAGATCGTTCCCGTATTCGGGGCGCTCTCCTATGGCCAGTTCGACCTGCCGGATTCCCTACCTACCGGATCCTACCAGTTACGGGCCTATACACCGCTGATGCTGAATTTTGATAAAGCTTACCTGTTTTCCCAAAGGGTAATGATCTACGGCCGCAATAAACCACGCGCGGTTCCGCCGGCACCGGCCGCGGTCAGTATCCGTTTTTTCCCCGAAGGCGGTAACCTGGTCTCGGGGATCAGCAATATTGTAGCATTTAAAGCAGTTGACCAGAATGGCCTGCCCGCCAACGTCTCCGGCGAGATCCGCGATGAAGCGAATAAAATGATCACTGCATTTACAAGCAGTCATAACGGGATGGGGCAACTTACCCTTACACCGGTTGCGGGTATGCGGTATCATGCGGCATTAACCGGACAGCAACAAGTGGAGTTGCCGCAAAGCAGCACGGAAGGCTTGGTGCTGAAATTAAAAAACGACCGTGCCGCCAAAACCTTTACGCTTGATTACAGGGGCAGCCGCTACACACCTGTATATATGGTTGGTCAGATGCAGCACCAGATCGTATTTAAACAAGCCCTCTCCTCCACAGGTAATAACCGGATAAACGGTGTCATTCAAACCGGCGACCTGCCATCCGGTGTATTGCAGATCACCTTTTTTAACAAAGATGGTATACCCCTTGCAGAGCGGCTGACCTTTATCAACAATAAAGAATACATACTACCGGCAACCTTCCGCGCCGATACACTGAATACAGCGCCCCGTAAACGGAATCATTTCAGCATTGAAGTTCCGGACAGCATCACCGGTAATTTCTCCGTTTCGGTAACCGATGCTGACTATGATGCAGCTGGAACCCGCCCGCAAAACATTTACAGTACGTTCCTGCTCACCAGCGATATGCCCGGGTATATACACGAGCCCGCCTATTACCTGGGCAATGATGCCGCGGCATCAGATGCAGTGGAACTCGTGATGCTGACCAACGGGTGGCGCCGGTTCAAATGGACCGATGTGACGGCCAATACCCTTCCGGAACCACAGCATAAAGACCCCGGTTTTATCAGTCTTTCGGGTAAGGCCACCATCGCCGGATCTGGCAGATCATTTGCAGACCGTGATCTGCTGGTATGGGTAGCTACCGATTCGGGCCGCAGTCTGCAGATGGTAAAAACGGATGCAGAAGGCCGCTTCAAAATGGATTCTATGATCTTTTTTAATAAAGCAAGGGTGCTGTTCAGTGATGTGATGGGAACCAAAAACAAATTCCTTACCATAAAACTGAATGCCGATTCGCTGACCCGCTCTTATGCGCTTCCCCCTTTGAAACTTCCGCTGGACCCTGCAACCGGAACAACCGGCACGCTGCCGGTCAAAATGAATACTGCCTATTTTGACTATACGCGCGGTGAAGGTGTAATGCTGGACAGCGTTGTGGTACTGGGAACCAGGAACCGGCTGCAGCAACTGGAAGAACGCTATATGAGCGGGTTGTTTGCCGGCGGTATCAATGCCCGGACGCTGGACCTGACCCGCGAGTTCATCCCTAACATGAACATCTTTGATTATCTGCAGGGGCGCATTCCCAGTCTGACCATTGAACGCGGTGGTCAGTTTGGGAATTACCGGTTGTTTTACCGGCAGGCCGGCGCCAGACAGCCCATGCAACTGTACCTGGATGAAGTGCCCACCGACGCCAGCATGATCGCCGCTATTCCGCCTTCCGATATTGCGCTGGTAAAAGTATTTCCCAGTTTTGCGGGCGCACCCGGTGGTGGCGGCAATGGGGTGCTTGCGGTGTACACCAAACGCGGCGATGAACTCAACCGCTCTATGGAATCATCTGCCACCATTGTGGATTATGAAGGGTACAGCATTATGAAGGAATTCTATGCCCCCGATTACGCCATACCTGCGGCCAACCAATACAACGACTACCGGCTGACGCTCGACTGGAAGCCCGAAGTATTTGTTTCCGGCAGCGATCAGCGCATCTCCATCCCTTTTTATAATAATGACCGTACCAGGCGGTTCAAGATAGTTGCCGAAGGAATTACCAGCACCGGTAAATTATTGATGGTGGAGCAGTATGTGGAGCGGGGTACAAAATAAAATACTGAACGTCACTAAAACGCCTTAACCGCATTGAAGCTGATGCCTTCATATTTTTAAAGATCACCGGTGCGCTGCACCTGTTCACACCTGTTTTACCTTTTGGGCTATTGCGGTTGACGCCGCTAACGCAGCTTAGAAAATCAAACACCGTTTTCATGCGTTCTGAGATAAGGTGCAGCGCACCGGCTGCCCCGATAGCAAGATCATTATGTCGGTCATGAGCCGCAGCGCGGCGGTAACCTATCAAAAATTGTTGCATATCTATGTACCTATGTTCCCGTTTGTTTTTGAACGATCGATTGATTCAGCCAATGCAATTCAAAAAAAACAAGCCGGAATTTCCTTTCCATCCATGGCTCAGGTGCAGCGCACCAGAAATCCCGGTAACAAGATCATGATATTACATGTGAGCCGCAGCGCAGCGGTAACCTGTCGGAAGATTATTTCATAATTATTGCACTTATGTCCTTCTTGTTTTTGAGTTGCACTAAATTTGACGCTGCTAACCAGCTCAGAAAATCAAACACCGTTTTCAAGCCTTCCGAGATAAGGTGCAGCCCGCCGGCCGGCCCCGTAGCAAGATCATCACGTCAGGCATGAGCCGCAGCGCGGCCGTAACCTGTCGGAAGATTATTCATATTACTGCACTTATGCCCTCTTGTTTTTGAGTTGCACTAAATTTGACGCTGCTAACACAGCTCAGAAAATCAAACACAACTTTGCCTTCTGAGATAAGGTGCAGCGCGCCGGCCGCCTCGTAGCAAGATCATCACATCAGGTATGAACCGCAGCGCGGCCGTAACCTGTCGGAAGATTATTCATATTACTGCACTTATGCCCTCTTGTTTTTGAGTTGCACTAAATTTGACGCTGCTAACACAGCTCAGAAAATCAAACACAACTTTGCCTTCTGAGATAAGGTGCAGCGCGCCGGCCGCCCCCGTATCAAGATCGTCACATCAGGCATGAGCCACAGCGCGGCGGTGAGCTGACAGAAGATTATTTCATATTACTGCACCTTATGCCCCTCTTGTTTTTGAATTGCACTAATTTGACGCTGCTAACACAGCTCAGAAAATCAAACACGGTTTTCATGTCCTCTGAGATAAGGTGCAGCGCGCCGGCCGCCCCCGTAGCAAGATCATCACGTCAGGCATGAGCGGCGGTGAGAAAATAGCTTCATAGCTATGTGCCCCATGTTCCCGTTTGTTTTTGAACGATCGATTGATTCCGCCAATGCAATTCAAAAAAAACAAGCCGGAATTTCCTTTCCATCCAAACACGGTTTTCATGTCCTCTGAGATGAGGTGCAGCGCACCGGTTGCCCCGATAGCAAGATCATTATGTCAGGCATGAGCCACAGCGCGGCGATGATATACCTGCGATAGCCATTTGTAAAAATAAACCGGCGCCGCTCAGCCATACCGACCAATATAATAACCTATTACGGATACTTTATCCAGGTTTCTACACGGAACACCGGTAATCAGCAATCGAAATAATAAACGGCAATTTGAAATATATAAAAAATAAATTATATTTACTGCAAAAAAACCAGCTATGGCAAACACCTACACGCAATGTTATGTGCATTTGGTCTTTTCTCCCAAAAACAGAGAAGCATTAATCAAATACCAGTGGCAGGATCAACTTGAAAAGTATATCACCGGTATTATACAGAATCAAAAACACAAGCTGCTGGCCATTGGCTCAATGCCCGACCACATTCACATTTTCATTGGCTATAATATAAATCAGCTGATACCAGATCTTGTGGAAACAATAAAAACCTCTTCTTCTGCCTGGATCAAATACTCCGGGTTATCCGCTTTCAAATTTGAATGGCAACGGGGCTACGGCGCTTTTACGCATTCGCATGCCCAGGTAGACACTGTTATAAATTATATCCGTAACCAGGAGACACATCATAAAAAGAAAAGTTTTAAAGATGAATATCGCGACTTGTTAAAAGAGTTTGAAGTTGGATTTAATGAAAATTATCTATTTGACTTTTTTGACCAGCAATAAAATAAATGTCCTGTCTTTTTCTGAATGAAATCACACAATATATTGGACAGTCCTATTATCAAACTAGCTTTTAACTAAAATTACCGGTGCGCTGCACCTGTATGCCCGTTTGCTTTTGAGGCTATTGCGATTGACGCTGCTAACGCAGCTTAGAAAATCAAACACCGTTTTCATGCGTTCTGAGATAAGGTGCAGCGCACCGGCCGCCCCCGTAGCAAGATCATCATGTCGGGCATGAGCGGCGGTGAGAAAATAGCTCCATAGCTATGTGTCCATGTTCCCGTTTGTTTTTGAACGATCGATTGATTCCACCAATGCAATTCAAAAAAAACAAACCGGAATTTCCTTTCCATCCACGGCTCAGGTGCAGCGCGCCGGCCAGTCCCGTAACAAGATCGTCATGTCGGGTGTGAGCCGCAGCGCGGCGGTAACCTATCAGAAGATTATTTCATATTACTGCACTTATGCCCTCTTGTTTTTGAATTGCACTAATTTGATGCTGCTAACGCAGCTCAGAAATTCAAACACGGTTTTCATGTCCTCTGAGATGAGGTGCAGCGCAGCGGCTGCCCCGATAGCAAGATCATCATGTCGGGCATGAGCCGCAGCGCGGCGGTGAGCTGACAGAAGGTAGTTTTATATTTCATGAAGCTATAACCGGGCACAAAGTTCAGCCTTCCGCTTCCTCGCCTGCTTTGCTTATCTTTATTGCCAAACGTATACTATGACCATCGGATCGATTATAGAAATCCTTGAATCCATAGCCCCCGCTGCCCTGCAGGAAAGCTACGACAACGCCGGCTTACTGACCGGCCAGCCCAACTGGTCCTGCACGGGTGTGCTTTGTTGTCTGGATACAGTTGAGGCAGTTGTTGATGAAGCTATTGAAAAGGGCTGCAACCTGGTGGTAGCCCATCATCCGATCCTTTTCTCGGGGTTAAAAAAGATCAATGGTAATAATTATGTGGAGCGTACGATCATCAAAGCCCTAAAAAATGATATAGCGATCTATGCCATCCATACCAACCTTGATAATGTACTGCATGGTGTGAATGGCAGGATCGCAGCACAGCTCGGACTTACCAACCTGCAGCTGCTGGCGCCGAAACAGCAGCAGCTTGAAAAACTCTATTTTTTTGTGCCACAGGAACACGCCGAAAAGGTCAGGTCCGCTATTTTTGCGGCCGGCGGCGGTGCCATCGGTAATTACCGGGAATGCAGTTTCAGCGCAACCGGAAGAGGCACATTCCTTCCGGGAAATGATGCCCGGCCTTTTACCGGCGAGACCGGCAAACGCCATGAGGCTGAAGAACTGAAAATTGAGATCCTTTATCCCTTCCATCTGAGGAACAGGATACTGGCGGCGCTGCGCAACAACCATCCTTATGAAGAGGTTGCCTATGAAACCATTACCCTAAACAACCTTCATCAGGAGATCGGCGCTGGTATTACCGGGGAGCTTCCCGAAGCCCTGGAAGAAACCATATTCCTGCAACGGCTCAAATCGGTTTTTGACCTTCAGGTGGTCCGCCATACGGCCCTGCTTGGTAAAAAGGTCCGGAAAATAAGTATCTGCGGTGGAGCCGGCAGCTTTCTGACAAAAGCCGCAATAAGCTCAAAATCAGACGCATACATCACCGCAGATATTAAATATCACGAATTTTTTGATGCGGACGGCAAGATCCTGCTGGCGGACATCGGGCATTATGAAAGTGAACAGTTCACCATAGATTTACTCCATCACATTTTACAGGAAAAAATCCCTAACTTTGCCGTCCTTAAAACAGCGGTAAATACCAATCCTGTACATTACCTGTGATGTGGATTTTATTGGCTGCTTTTAACTAATATTCAAACAGTAAGAAACATATGCCACAAATTAAAGAGTTTTCAATTGAAGAAAAACTGGGCTCCCTGATCAATCTGCAAAAGATCGACAGCAAGTTGGATGAGATCAAAATTTTAAAAGGAGAGCTCCCTATGGAAGTAGCTGACCTCGAAGATGAGATCCACGGACTGCGCTCCCGGCAAACACGGATTGAAGAAGAGATCAACGGTGTTACCGAATTCATTGAAGAACGCAAAGGGGCAATCAAAGAATCAGAAGAACTGGTAAAAAAATACGAGAAAGACAGCGAAAACGTAAAGAACAACCGCGAGTTTGAAGCCATCAATAAAGAGATCGAAATGCAGCAGCTGGAGATCAAACTGGCAGAAAAACACATCAAGGATGCCAATGAAGAGATCGCTGACAAACTCCTTCTGCTGGAAAAAGCAAAAAAGAACCTGACCGCCAAGGAAGGGGTACTGGAGCTGAAAAAAGCGGAGCTGGAAAAGATCATTTCTGCGAATGAAAAAGAGGAAAAAGAATATCAGAAACTTTCCCAGTCAGCAAAAGATAACGTAGAACCCCGCCTGCTGGCCAGCTATGAAAAAATCCGCGGTAATTTTCGCAATGGGCTGGCAGTAGTACCCGTAGTACGCGACGCCTGCGGAGGTTGTTTTTATGCCATCCCTCCTCAAAAACAGAGCGAGATCAAACAACATAAAAAGATCATCGCCTGCGAGAACTGCGGCCGCATCCTGGTGGATGAAGAACTGCACAATACCGTTGAAGTAAAATAATTGAAAGATTTTTTCCTGTCTGCCTGCAGACAGGCTTTTTATTTTCCCCCATTTGCAAGAATGGGGGTTTTTCTTGCCCGGCCTGTCACAATCTCATCTTATGACCGGATAAACTGTTAACAGAATATGAAACAGAAATTCCCGAATTGAGATGCAGCAATTGAGCGTTCTTTTTCTTAATTTGCCTTCCGATGCTGAAACAATTACATATCAAGAACTATGTGATCATCGATGTACTGGAGATCCGGTTCTCCAGCGGTATGAACATAGTGACCGGTGAAACCGGTGCGGGAAAGTCGATCATACTCGGCGCTCTGTCGCTCATACTGGGCGAAAGAGCGGATACCGCAGCCCTGGTTGATAAAGAAAAAAAATGCATTATCGAAGGGTTGTTCACACCAGGAACTGTAAGCGAGATCACGGAATTCCTTGAAGCCAACGACCTGGATCCTTCTCCCGAGATCACTATCCGGCGGGAGATCGGCGTCAACGGGAAAAGCCGTGCTTTTATCAATGACACTCCGGTGAACCTCTCACAACTGCAGCAGCTGAGCTCATTGCTGGTAGATCTTCACCAGCAGTTCGATACGCTTCAGCTGGGTGATACAGATTTCCAGGTACATGTACTGGACGCCCTGGCCAGCAATACAAAACTGGTCGGCGACTACCGTTTAAGTTTTGCCGAATGGCAGCAACATAAAAAAAAGCTGGAGCACCTCAAAGAGCAGCAGGCCCGGCTGGATAAAGAAAGCGATTACAACCAGTTTCAGTATGATGAACTGGCCGAAGCCAATTTCAAGGACAACGAACTCGAGGAGATCGATGCTTCCTTAAAACTTCTTTCCAATTCGGAAGGCATCAAAGGCGCCCTGGGCAAAGCTTATAACGAACTCGAAGAGGGAGAGCAGCCCTTGGTGCAGCAATTAAAAAGTATTGCACACCTGCTCAGCAATTACAGTAATTTCCATAAGGACCTCCCCGACCTGGTAAACCGGCTGAACAGCGCACAGGTGGAGCTGCAGGATATTGCCGCAGAACTGGAACACATCAGCAATGCCATTCATTATGATCCGGAACAGATAGAGGCGCTTGGCGACCGGCTTTCCATAGGCTATAAGCTTCAGAAAAAACACGGTGTGCAATCCACTGCAGAACTGCTGGACTTACAAAAGGAACTGGAAGAAAAACTGCAGGGCGTGGCACATATCCAGGAGGACATTGCCGCGCTGGAAGCCGCTACCGAACAACACCGCCGGTCGGCCGAAGGCTTTGCCAAAAAGATATCAGATGCCCGTAAAAAACAGATCGCGCCTTTTGAGAAAAAAGTAGACGCACTCCTTACCCAGGTAGGTATGCCCAATGCGGCCCTCCGTGTTTCTTTTGAAAAAAGATCATTAGGCCCCCAGGGAGCAGATGCGGTAGACTTTTTATTTGATGCCAACAAAAGCGGTCAGTTCAAACCCGTTGACAAAGTAGCCAGTGGTGGTGAGCTGAGCCGTCTTATGCTTTGCATCAAAAGTCTTGTGGCCCAGCGTATGAACCTCCCTACCCTGATCTTCGACGAAATTGATACAGGGATATCAGGTGAAGCCGCAAAACAGGTAGGCATTATTATGAAAGACCTGGCCGGCAGCCGGCAGGTGATCTGCATCACACACCAACCGCAGATTGCCGGACGCGCCGACGCCCATTATTTTGTATACAAGGAAGTATCCGGCAAACAGGTACGGACAGGTATGCGTCAACTGGATACGGAGGAACGGATCACTGCTATTGCAAAAATGCTCAGCGGCGAAAAGCCCACGGCCGCTGCATTAGAGAATGCAAGGGAAATGGTGCAGGCATAAATTTTTGTTTAAGGTTTAAGGTTCAATGTTCCAGGTCAGGTCCGTTTTACACTCGATGCAAGCGGGCAAATCTGTAATCCCGAACGCGATCTGCTGAAGGCTGTTTACTGATAACTGACCGCTAAAGGCTGAAAGCCGATTGCTGACCGCCCCGAACGATACTCATTTCCACATTCTCACATTCACAAATTTTCAAATTACTCCGACACCACATAGCTCAAACAAAGCCCGGAAAGCTGTTGCAGCTGCACTTTTAAGCGACTGTCTGTAAGCATAAAATGACAATTGAACTGGGACCGCGCATCATTATAACCGGTAAACCGGATGTGCTCCCGGAAATCCACTTTGCCAAGGCCATACCATTTGTACACGGCTTCCTTGGCCGACCAGATCTGCGTGTGCTCGGCTACAGAAAGCGGATTGAGCTGATCCATTTCCGCAGGACTGATAAATTTATGCCGGATCGCGACCACTTTTTCTACAGGGATCTCGATATCGATACCCACGCGATGATCCCTGCTGACAATAGCCGCTGCATAATCGCCGCAATGCGAAATAGAAAAATGATAGGCGTCGTCGGGCAGGAACGGTTTCCGCGTTTCTGCTACCTGTATCAAATGATAAGGAAAACCGGGAAACAGGTATTGCAGCAAAAAACGGCCGGCAAGATGTTGCAACATCTTATGGGGGTGGGTCACTTCACGGTGCAGCGGTACCTTCTCCTTAAAAAAAGCAGCGTCCTCCCCGATCTTCCAGATACCGAGCCGGGTGGAATTGTTAATTTCTTCTTGAAAAATAACAGGCATAAATAGCGGGATTCTCTTAATTTGTGCAAGTTAAGGATTTCAAACGGGGACAGGAGTTTCTAAAAATTTGTTTAGTGCATATATTATCATCCTGAAGCGGTACTGCTGAATTTGTTTCAGTAATTACCCATTCGGTGAGCGGTATAATTTTTCAGAGATCGTCACTCCCCTTTTCAAAGAATGAATCATGATCTTATCTGACCTGCGCATACTGGAAGAAATTGAAAAAGGAACCATCCGGATCGAACCCTACGACAGGAGCTGCCTGGGAAGCAATTCCTATGACGTGCACCTGGGCGCCTGGCTCGCAACCTATAAGAACCATCAACTGGATGCCAAACAGCATAATGAGATCGCTTATTTTGAAATACCTGAAGATGGCTTTGTACTCTATCCTCATATTTTTTACCTGGGCGTAACGCTGGAATATACAGAGGCCCATGCCCATGTTCCATTCCTTGAAGGCAAATCCTCCACAGGGCGTCTTGGCATTGACATACATGCCACAGCTGGTAAAGGCGATGTGGGTTTTTGCGGACACTGGACACTGGAGATCTCTGTAAAGCAACCGGTAAAGATCTACAAAGGGATGCCCATCGGCCAGCTGATCTATTTTCCTGTTGAAGGAGAAATCGAAGTAAAATACAACCAGAAGAAAAACGCCAAATACAGCAGTCAGCCCGACCGCCCCGTCGAAAGCATGATGTGGAAGAACAAGTTTTAACTCCTTCGCTACTGGTCAGTTACAATAGCTAACTAACGAAAGTTAGAATCTAAATCACTATTTTTGCCCCGGCTGAGCATTTTAAACTACATTTATTCAATAAATATATTTGTTCTATGGCTTTAGAGGATCTGGTGATGCCCAAATTAGGAGAAAGCATTATGGAAGCAACCATTTTAAAGTGGTTGAAGCAGGTGGGTGATGCCGTGGAAATGGATGAGACCGTCCTGGAAATCGCAACCGATAAAGTAGACAGTGAGGTACCCAGTACAGCCAGCGGTGTTATTGAAGCCATCCTTTATAACGAAAATGATGTGGTGCCGATTGGTACCGTTATTGCCCGGATCCGGACGGAAGGAGTTGCTGAAGAAACCGCAGCGCCGGAACCTGCTCCGCAACAGGCACCACCACCTGCGCCCGAACAGGAGCAGGAAGCCGAAGTGGTTTCATCCACTATTAAGCCGGAGGCCGCCTCCACTTCTGCTGCCCGGTTCTATTCCCCCCTTGTACTGAATATCGCCGCCAGCGAAGGGATCGCCATGAGTGAGCTGGAAAAAATACCGGGTACCGGAAAGGAAGGCCGCGTTACAAAAAATGATATCCTCGACTATGTGGCCAACCGGTCCCGGCAACAGACACCCGCAACAACGGTTACACCTCCGGCAGTTACGGTTGCCCCTGCAAAGGAACCACAACAAAACAGCACCCTGGATGTAAGTCGCTACGGAAGCAATGTGGAGATCGTGGAAATGGACCGCATGCGCAAACTGATCGCAGACCACATGGTACGCAGCAAGCAGACCAGTCCGCACGTTACCAGCTTCTCTGAAGCCGACGTGACCAACATGGTGATGTGGCGGGAAAAAGTAAAAAAAGATTTTGAGAAAAGGGAGGGCACCAAGATCACCTTTATGCCTTTGTTCATCGAAGCCATCACCAAATGCATCAAACGGTTTCCGCTGATCAACAGCTCCGTGGAAGGCGATAAGATCATCATTAAAAAAGACATCAATATCGGTATGGCCACCGCCCTTCCCAGCGGCAACCTGATCGTTCCTGTTATAAAAAATGCAGATCAGCTTAATCTTACCGGGCTGGCCAAACGCGTGAATGGCCTTGCTGATGCGGCACGCAACAATAAGCTCAAAGCAGAAGATACGCAGGGCGGCACGTTTACCATTACCAATGTGGGCACCTTCGGCAGCCTTGCAGGTACTCCCATTATCAACCAGCCCCAGGTGGCCATCCTGGCAGTAGGCGCTATCAAAAAACGCCCTGTAGTGGTGGAAACGCCGCAGGGCGACAGCATTGCGATCCGCCATATGATGGTGCTCAGCATGAGCTATGACCACCGGGTGGTAGATGGAGCCCTTGGGGCTACCTTCCTCAGTGCTGTAGCCAAAGAGCTGGAAAGTTTTGTTCCGGTTGAGATGTGAGCTTAGAGCTGACAGTATTAAGCGGTCAGTTGTAAGCGAAGCCAGCTGATTGCTGAAGCCTTAAAGCTGATACCAGCCATAAATTACTAATGAAAGCGGTCTTCCTTCTTAGCCTCCTGGTGCTATTCGCTGCATGCAGCAGACCATTCATCCGCTCCGTGGGATACATCTACTCCCAAAAACAGGACCGGCAGGAACGGAAATGGATGCTGGTCTGGAGAGATGATTTCAATGAACATAATCTCGACACCGGCAAATGGACCATCATCCCGCCAGGCAAATCGGATTGGAACAAACATATGAGCAGCAACAATGACTGCTTCCGGCTCGACAGCGGCTATATCTACCTCCGGGGGATCCGAAACCCGGATACTGTTTCCGACCCACGCCCCTTTCTCACCGGCGGTATCTATACAAAAGGCAAATTTGCCTTTCAGTATGGCAAAATAGAAATAAGGGCAAAACTGGAATCCGCCACAGGCGCATGGCCGGCAATATGGATGCTGGCCGAACAAAACAAATACGGCGCCTATCCCAAAAACGGGGAGATCGATATCATGGAGCATCTGAATTTTGAGAATCGTATTTATCAGACCACCCATTCTTACTATACGCTCAACCTGAAGCAGACCCGCAACCCGCCCCATTCAGGAACAGCCGCTTTTGACAGGAATGGATTTAATACATTCGGCATAAAATGGTTCCCGGATAAGATCGTATTTACAGTAAACGGAAAAGAAACGTTTACCTATCCACGTATAACCGGCGCGGATCCCAGTCAGTGGCCCTATGATCAGCCTTTTTACCTGCTGATAGACCAGCAGCTCGGAGGCAGCTGGGTGGGCCAGGTTGATCCGCAGCAGTTACCCGTACAGATGATCATTGATTGGGTGAAAGTGTACCAATAAAAACTCTTACCGCAGCAATTTATTGTTATTAGCACACTACCTAAAATTAGTTGGTCAGCAATCCTCTTCTTTCCGCCGTGTTTCCTTTAAACTTGTAAATGCATTTAAACGATACCGAAGGAATAAATTGAGTAGTAAAGAGCCTGGAGTCCAAATTTGAGATATCCGAAAACGGATACTTTTTATCAATATATTGCTCCATATCACTTCTTAACACTTTCTGTTGGGTCAGATCATAAAATAACCCTACCTGAAATCCGCCTCCTAAATTGCCAAGCAGCCCTATTCCTCCGCTTAATCTGAAATTAAACTGCATGCCGCTTGGATTTACTTCCGCAAAATTGAAACCAATCGCTATTCCCCAATAGCCAGGCGCTCTGAACTTTTCTCCTGTTGCAACAGTGGAATCGCCTTCCTGAAATTTTCTGTATGAATAAAGCGGGTTCCAGGTTAGTAATAAACTGGCAACAAAAGATGGATTGTTGAGCCGTTCCCTTTTTAGCGTCGTATCATAAGGAGAAACATAATAATCATAAGTCTTTTTCATATTGAAATTTGGCCCCAGTCCGATCCCAACTCCAAAAGAATTTTCCAAAACATCTACAATTGATTTGGATTCAGCCGCTGTAACAGCACTTTTTGACGTAAGTCGCTCCAGAAGAAGGTCAAAATCATATTTGCAGTCCGAAACGGAAAACCGGTTTTTAAATGCGTCCTCGAGCTCCCTGGAAAGAGCAGGAGAATTAACTTCAGCTAACTGATTATAGGACAATGTATCAATAAAATCCACAGTTGCTGATTTAGCTTCGTCTTCAAATTTGCTGTTCTCCAGAATAGACGACTGACTGATGATTACATTTTTTTCCTTAAGTTTAGCGATCACCAGGCTATCTTTTTTTGACTGCGAAAGTTTGTCCCAACTGAGTTTCGAAGAATCAATCACTATTGTCTGACTGGAAAACCCAAATAACTTAACAGTAAATTTGCCCAACGCGTTTTTTTCTGAAGTAAGATGATAGGTTCTCCCCGAGCAAAAAAAATCTGTTTGTGACTGACTGAAAGCACTTGATGAATAAAACACAGCAGCTAAGACGAAAATTTTTTTCATATTCGTTTGTTTGGTTGTTTAGTGGACTGATAGTGGTTTGGTGGTATAAATATAAAACGAAAAGTATTATTTTCGAAATATTCTATTCTAATTATTTTCCGCCCCCTAAGATGACGACTTACAAATCAGCAGCTGCCCCGGAAGCAACCCGAGATCGCGTTTCCTATTGCCTAGCTTTTCAAAGCGCCTTCAATGCGGAATCCACCAGGTTCAGGAGTAGCAACTTTGGGCCAGCCGTTCTCTCTGTTAGAGGCATTCCTTATCGCTTGTCGTGGTTGTTTTTACCCGCTTCTGCGGAAAAATCATTAACGCATTCCTGTTAACTTTACGGTACAATAAAACAAATGGCCTCCATTGTAAAAGCAACAGAGCAGGAAGCAGCACTCATTGCCGCATTAGCAGCCCGTACCTTTATCGAATCGCATGGCAACAGTGCCCAAGCGGAAGACATCGATGCCTATATCGCAACCAGGTATCATCCGGATCTTCTGAAAAGGGAACTGGCAGACCCGGGCAACCTGTATCACCTGCTTTATTATGATAAACAGGTTGCGGGCTATTCTAAAATCATACTCAACCAGCCTTATCCTGGTAGCGACATAAAAGGGCTTACCAAACTGGAACGGCTTTACCTGCTAAGCACCTTCTATAACCAACACCTTGGACAGGTTTTATTTGATTTCAACATCCATCTTGCAAAAACAAACGGCCAGCAGGGCGTCTGGCTCTTTGTCTGGAAAGAGAACCTCCGGGCCATCCGGTTCTATAAAAAAAATGGCTTCCGCATCATCGGCAGTCACGATTTTGAAATTTCAAAAACACATTCCAATCCCAACCATCTCCTGTTACTCGAATTTTAAAGCTGCAGCTTACTGCCCCTTCGCCAGCTGTATCCCGGCCGGATTTGGCTACAACAAACGCAGATACGACTACAACTGTTCTTTGACTGTTGCAGATTTTTGCAGCATCAAAAAACAACACAATGAAAATTATCGTTACCGGTTCATTAGGACACATCAGCAAACCGCTTACCCAATCATTGGTACAAAAAGGGCATTCGGTTACCGTTATCAGCAGCAGCCCGGAAAGAAGAGATGCTATTGAAGCAGCAGGCGCCGCACCTGCCATCGGCAATATGGAAGATGTCGACTTTCTCACAGCTGCCTTTACCGGCGCAGATCTTGTATATGCTATGGAGGCGCTGAATGCCGGCAGCTTCTTTAACCAGGAGCTTGATTTTATAGCTGCCAATACCAGAATTGCTGACAATTATAAAAATGCCATTGAGCAATCGGAAGTAAAACAGGTCGTGCATTTAAGCAGCATCGGTGCGCATATGAGCAGCGGCAACGGTATTCTTTCTTTTCACCACAACTCAGAAAAGATCCTGAATGAATTACCGGCCGATGTTTCCATTAAGTTCATGCGCCCCGTGGGGTTTTATTACAACATGTTTGCCTTTATACCCGGTATAAAAAAGCAGGGCACCATTGTACAAAATTATGGCGGCGATGAAAAAGAGCCCTGGGTCTCTCCTTTGGATATTGCAGCGGTTATCGCCGAAGAGATCGAACTTCCGTTTGAAGGAAGAACGGTACGGTATATCGCCAGTGATGAAGCCTCTCCCAATGAAGTGGCCGCAATACTGGGAGCAGCAACCGGCCGGCCTGATCTGGAATGGCGGGTGATCCCCGACGAACAGTTATTGCATAACCTGGTTGTTGCCGGAATGAACCCGCAGACGGCAAAAGGTTTTGTTGAAATGAATGCCGCCCGGCGCGGCGGCGTATTGTATGAGGATTACCAACGCAATAAACCGGTATTGGGCAATGTAAAGCTGAAGGATTTTGCGACCGAGTTTGCCGCCATTTATCGTCAGCAATAATTACATTTATAGTATGAAAAAACAACCTCAACGGATCCGGACGATCACCGAGTTCCATGAATTCCGGAAGTTGCCCCGGCCGGAGCATCCGTTGATCAGTGTGGTGGATTACAGTGCCATCAGCCACAGCCCCGGTAATAATACACTGAACTGGGTCATGGATTTTTATTCCATTTCCGTCAAACGGACCACCAATGCCAAAATACGGTATGGCCAGCAGGCCTATGATTTTGACGAGGGGGTGATGTTCTTTATGGCGCCGGGCCAGGTGTTCAGCGTTACAATCGATGCAACAACAACGCCACAGCATTCGGGGTGGATGCTGCTGATCCATCCCGATTTTTTCTGGAATACTTCGCTGGCGAAAAACATCAGGCGTTATCAATACTTTGATTATTCAGTAAATGAGGCCCTGTTCCTTTCAGAAAAAGAAGAAACCGTCCTCAATAATATCATTGAAAACATCCGGCAGGAATACCATTCAACTATTGATGCTTTCAGTCAGAACATCATTATTGCCCAGATTGAAACCCTGCTGAGCTATGCAGAGCGGTTTTATCAACGCCAGTTCATCACCCGGAAGATCACCAACCACCAGGTTCTCGACCAGCTGGAAACCTTTATGGCAGCGTATTTCAGCAACGAGGAACTGATGGCAAAAGGCCTGCCCTCCGTTCAGCAGGTGGCGGCAGCACTAAACACATCCCCCGGATATCTGAGCGGGTTGCTGAAGGTACTGACAGGACAAAGCACCCAGCAATACATCCACGAAAAACTGATCGGCAAAGCGAAGGAAAAACTTTCCACCACCAGCCTGTCCGTAAGCGAGATCGCTTATGAACTGGGCTTTGAACATCCGCAATCATTCAGCAAGTTGTTCAAAGCCAAGACCCGTCTTTCGCCGCTGGAGTTCCGGAGAGCGTTTAATTAATAAACAGCTTTTATTGTCCGGTGCCCCATGTCTTATTGGGGCGGCTTCCCATTTCCAGTTCCAGCGTACCGCCCTTAAGCAGTTCACTGGCGGGAAAACGGAACGAGTTCAGGATGCGGCCATTCAGGCGGGCCCGCTGTATGTATTTATTTTCCCGGGATGCGGCCGGGGCGCTGATCACAAACTGTTTCCCACGCCCGTACCGGTTGCCCAGGTCGATAACCACCTGTTTATACAACGGACTTGTTATTTCATAGTGCGGTATTACATTACAACCGCCATCGGTCTGAAACAGTCCCAGGGCGGCCATTACAAACCAGCTGCTCATTTGTCCCTGGTCCTCATCACCCAGGTAAGCATCAGCCACACCAAACCCATAATAACGATCAAGAATGGAACGGCTCCATTGCTGTGTTTGCCAGGGTTGCCCCGCCCAGTTGAACAGGAAAGCAAAATGCATGGATTGCTGGTTGCCCTGTACTACGGGAAAATCCCAGTACTGATCGCCGGGAGCATTGTACCGCCAGGGTTCGCTGGCCTTAAACCCTTTGGTCAGCCGGTCGGTAAAACGTCCTTTACCGATGGCCCGGATAAGGGCCGGTACATCCTGTGGCACAAAATAGGTGAGCTGCCAGGCATTTCCTTCCACATAATGATGATTGGCCCCGGATTTATACGGATCAAAATTCTTTTCCCATTCCCCGCTGCTATACCGCATACGTGCATAGCCGGTAACCGTATCGATCGCATGCTTCCACCAGTTACCCCTTTCTTTAAACTGGGCTTCTTCGGGTTTGTGCAGGGCTTCAGCAAGCTGCCCGATCGTCCAGTTATCATAGGCATACTCCAGTGTATTGGAAAACCTTCCTTTATCGGCCGGCACATATTTATATTTCAGAAAGGCTTCGATATCCCTGTTGCCCGCAAATCCATTACCCACACGCTCGGGGCTGGCAGTAGCCGTTTTTACCACGGCCCTGAACAGGTCTTCCGTATCATAGTCCCTGATGCCCATCTGGTAGGCGCTTACCAGCAGCGGGATCTCATGCTCGCCCACCATCACCGGTATGTACTCCATTCCTGCCGGGCCTTTGGCCAGCCAGCCATTGGCATTAAACATCGCCAGTTGTGAGCGCACCCATTTGCCGGACCATTCCGGCGCTACCAGGTTCCAGACCTGGTTCAGGTTCCAGAATGTATTCCAGAAAGCATCACAACCCAGGGCTGCGTCTTCCGGCGTTTTCAGCTGTTGTATTTTTTCAGTGGCATCCACCCAGCGTCCGTCCACATCACTGAATGTGTTCCTGCAGAAGCTGCGGTAGAGGTTGGTATAAAAGCGCATTTTCTCCCGGCTGTCGTCACTGGTGATGGTCACGCGGCGGAGCAGGTCGTTCCAGGTTTTAACGTTGTGTTGCCGTACGGCATTAAAATCCCAGCCGAATGGGGCACTGACCTCCTCCTGTAAATTGCGCCGGGCGCCGGCTGCATCTACATAGGAAATGCCCGTGCGCACCTGTACCACAGGGTTTTCGTGCGTGTCGAACTCAACATAGCAACCCATCTGGTTTGGATGCGCCGCATCCAAACGGTTCTGGCCGGTTATCGTATCATTAACCCAGCCTCCTATTTTTTTTATCGGTTGATCGAATTCGATCCGGAAGTACAGGGTATAGTCCTGGTCTGCATCGGCAGACCAGACATTCTTGGACTGCTGAACACTGTATCCCTCAATTGTATGCGCGTCTATCTGTGTAAGAGACGCTTTCAGGATTTTGTAATCATATTCAGCCGGAATTTTCAGATCGATCATCACCCGGCCATCCTGCTGCTGCGGATAAGTATACCGTTGAAAACTGCAACGACTGGTTGACGTAAGCTCTGCTTTGATATTATAGGTAGTGAGATCCGCCTTGTAATACCCCAGCGGCGCTTCTTCAGTTGCTTTGTTGATAAACGAGCGGTATCCTGTTGAATCATATTTCAGTGCGGCCTCATCTCCCATTTTTATTTTCAACGGCCCGTTAACGGGCAGCATTCCCAGTCCGGCCATGGTCCACTCATGCACATGACTGAAGGTGCCGATGCTTTCATAGATCGGGTCGTATCCCGCCTGCCATCCTGCATTCTGGTTATCCGGACTCAGCTTTACCATGCTGAAGGGCATCCACGGGCCAGGCGCGATCATCCATCTTGAATGTGCAGTACCCAGGAACGTGTTTACGTAATCCGAAGGCTGTACCAGCGGCAGCGGGCTGCGGACTACCGTACCCGAAGCGACCTCTTTGCCATCGGCAATAACAGTATACTTGCTTTCAACGGAGGCCGTGACGGCTTCCATTGGAGCCTCCAGTACCGCAGGTCCGGCTTCCAGCTTTTTATTGAAAATAGTTTTACCATCCAGTTTCACCTGCAGCAATGGAGTGCCGTCCGTATGCGCCACGTTGATCAGCAGCGGCTGTACCGCAGCATTCAATTGCCAGGGTGCCGCTTTCACATCACGGACAAGTACTGTGGTTGGTACGGGGTTCAGCACAGTCTTTGTGCTGCCTTCCAGGCGGATATCATCAAACACCATCCAGGATCCTTCCAGGCTGGTCAGCTGTATCTCATTAATTCCGGTTTTCAAACCTGTTGTATCCAGCGGGATCGTAAGGGTGTGATGCAGCGCATTATCATTCTTCCCCGTCAATGCAGCTTCATCAGCACCCGGAGGCAGGCGAAAATTATAAGAGCGGCCATTGACCGTGATCTTTAAATAAGGCGGTAGCTTTACATGCGTATGCAGCACATCCACAATCAAGACACCGGCCTTGTCAGCGTCCACCGACTTCAGGTCAAATAATATATTCAACACCTGGGTACGGATACCTGCTGTAGGCCCCGTGCCTCCCCAGCCGTCTGCCGGGCCTGGCAATACATAGGGCCAGTCCCGGCGCGGATCCGAACGCCCGACGATGAATTGCCGGTTCTCCCACCCGAAGTCCTCTTTCAGGAAGTCCGCATAGCGGTCCGGGGCCAGGGCAAATTCCGCCGCACTGTTATCTTTTTTTCCGATGCTCCAGATAACGCGCTCCTGGGCGCTGCAAAAAAATGTCATCCCCGCAAAGCAACCGGCCAGTAATATTTTCCAAAAGACGTTCTTATTCATAAGATCATTTATTATCATCTACCGCACAGGACGGCGCTAAAAATATGCCAACCATTACGGCGTTTAGGTTTATTAGATTTCTTACCTGCACAACATCCGGTTCATTTATATGCGAACTTAATGCTCTTCATTTCTTAATGGTTTAAAAAACTTCAGCCTTTAAGATCTTTTTAAAAAACCGCTCACTACATGTCTGTCATTTTATTTGCAGATCGCACCGGTCTTCCCTGATCTGTAAAGATACCACACAAGGTTTTCCGATGATCGTTCATATCATCCATTTCTTTTTACCATCAATCGGCTATAGTTCAGGATTATTTATATAATCGTTCCACAACTGATCAACGGTTTTTCCGGTCTCCGTCACCCAAAACTGATCGGTGTAATTACCCGAACGCATAAGTGTGTCCAGCTTTTTTACAAGTCCTTGCTGCATGTGATGCTCCATCCAAAGAAAGAATCGGGCTGCTGTCCCATATCCCTTCGTATAAGATTCACCGGCAACCGGCGGTTTAAGAGACCAGTTGGCTGCGGCATTATCAATGCCGTATACGTGACGGACATAATCAGCAATCCCTTCTGATACCCATCCCGGGCCCGAAGGATAGTTTTGAACAAGGTGCATAATTTCATGTGTAACAATATCAATATCCTGCGTGTGATTCATGATGTAATCCGTTCCATAATACACATACCCATGTTCCGGATGGGCGGCTGCTATGCCCGGATAACCGGGGTCTGCTTTAAAATAAACGGTCTTTATTGCGTTTGGATTAAATGCCTCCATCAATTTCGGATAGTTGGTAAAAAATACATTTTTAAATGCCTGTTTATGCTGTGCATTGAGCCCCTGTGCTGTCTCATCTACAAAAATCAGGGTAAGTCCGTTCTGCCGGGTTGTATCAATTCGGGAAGGAGGCCCTTCTACCTGTGCAGCCGGAGGAACCGAAAACAACCGCCACTCGCCTACTTCAAGAAAATGATCCCAACGTGTTTCCGATATCGCCCAGCGATAATATTTATAACTGCCGGTGTTGATAAAATCATATCTTTTGGTAGCTTTGCGTGCCCAGAAGTCTTCTACGGACCGCCGGTTCAATACTACCCAATTGACGCCATCATTAGAAGCCTTTACCGTCCAGTCTTTCGGGTCCCTTTGGTTATATATATCGCCGACAGTAACACTATACGCGGCTACCTGCCGGGGCTCGGGAAATGTCATCTGTACAAAAAAATCGGAAGTATGTTCCGTTAGAAATTGTGTATTGATATCGCCGTCAATCATCTTCAGCGACCCTTCAGCACTTCCGGCACCGTTTACATTTTCGGTACTAACAGACAGCTGTCCATACAAAGTAATATCGGTTTCGGTGACCACCTCCGTTGAATCGGTTGTTTCGTTATCAACGGGCAGCGCCATTTCCGTTTTTTTACATCCCAGGTACAGCAACCCTGGTAATAATAGTACAGCAGCCAGTTTGCAACATTTCAAGATTAACATAGTGTATTTGTTTTAGGGTAAATAATGCAACTATTGTTCATCCATTGTTCCTGAACGCGATATTTCCGGGTTTTTAAGCCCGTTGCAATAAACCTGTTTTTCACAGCCGTTCCACCTGCATCATCTGTAAAAAAACGTTTCCCGGGAAGGCACAAACCTGTATATAATATTCAGGGCCTCATTATTGCCTGCTACCTGGCTTCCGGTCATTTGTTTATTTTACCTGTTTCGCCCAGCTTCTCAATGCATCAATAGCATCATACAGCACACCTGCTTCACCTCTGAAATCGCCCGAGCCGGAGGCTTTTCCGTTGCGCACATCATACCATTCATAAAATCCTTTGTTCTGCAATACACGGTCGATCATCGGGCTCATCTCCGCATAGGCTTCAAGCGCCATGTCATTTGCTACCAGCGCATGGATCATCCTTCCGCCAAACCAGGTCCAGTCCCCGGCATTCTGGTAAAAATAAGCCGCCATGTTCGGGAACTCTTCTACCGGGTAGGGCGGATAGACCGTCATCCCGATGGTAGCAAATTTTTCTTTTTCCGCTGCCCGCAAAAACTGGTCATTGATCTTCTTTATCTCGTTCCTGCTGTGTATTCCGGCAAGAATGGCACAGGTGGTACCGCCGGTATAGAGAATGCTGCGTTCATCAAAATCTTTTGAAAACGGGCTTCCGTTCAAATAAAGATGCGGAATGTATTTTGCTTTCCCCCCGTCCCAGAGCTGTTTGCGGATATTCTTTTTTATTGTTGCCGCCGTAGCCTGCCATTTTTTATGCAATGCACCGGATGCGGGGGTCATAACAACAAAATCATTCAGCGCCATTACAAACATTGCATTATCATAAATATCAATGGACCATTTTGTTTTTTCATTCAGTGCAACACCCCAGCCCTTTTCGGGTTGTACATCGCCCCAATCGATGGTCGTGGCGCCTTTTACAAGACCGTACTCCTTCGACCAGCGTTCAGTAAGCACAAAATTCAGTGCGGCCTCCAGTCGTTGTAATACAGTCTGCGCTCCCACTTTCTCCTGCAGGATACCGCTATCACCGGTAACATCAATGTATTTTTTTACGGCCTGTACCAGTGAGGATTCCTGGTCGGTCTCTACCGTATTCTTATGACTGGCCCAATCCGGTGCGAGGTCGGAGTAACTGTATTTATAACCGATGTTCGCCTGCTTCTTATTGATCGCTCCATCCGGAATGTTGCCGTCCGCGCCCTGTATCTTAAAGAACAGCAACAACGCTTCTTTTACATCTTTCTGATCCCGTGCTTTAAGCGATCCTTTTATAAAGGTATTAAAATCCCTGATCCAGATCTCACCATACCCGGTACCGGCATTAAAACCGGTCAATATCCGCAGTGCACGCGCCTGTACCGTATCCAGGCGCTCATCGTTCAATATCTGTGCCGCCAGCGCTGCCTTGCTGACGCCAGCCGTTGTGGTACGCCCTGCATAGGATGAAAGTTTTACTTTTCCGGTCTGAGCCTGTGCCGCCGTTAATACAAATACAATGTTCAATAAAAATAGTCGCTTCATAAATTTTGTTTAGACCTGATTTATGTATGAATAATACCGTTATTGCTAGTTGCCGGGTGTCGCCGTCATGTATAATTCCAGTACGCCTCCGTTTACAATATCATTAAAACTGATGTAATTTTCCTTCAGCGTTCTGCCATTAAGTTTTGCCGACTGTATATAAATATTATCCGGCGAATGATGATGTGCCCTGATCACAAATTCCTTTCCTTTATAATAAGCATTGTCAAGCCGGATCCTTGCCTCAGGGAACAGCGGGCTTGTAATATCCACCCGCAGTCCTTCAGAAGTACCGCCGTTCATTTCAAAAAGCCCGAGGGCGCTGATCACAAACCAGGCGCCCATCTGGCCCTCATCCTCATCACCATTCCAGCCCACATAGGGTGAAGCGTCATAGAACGTATCCAGTATTTTCCGGGTGTAGTACTGGGTAAGCTGCGGCTGGCCGGCATAGTTAAACAGATAGGCCGCCTGCATATTCACCTCATTCCCGTGGTTGATATAATATTCCGCAGACTGCCCCATGGTGCGGTCCAGCGCATGCGCGGCAAACCGGTGGAATTCCGATTTCCTAAACCCTTCCTTAAGCCGGCTCAAAAACCGTTCCTGCTTTACCAGGCGGATCAACCCTTCCACATCGTGTGGTACATAAAAGGAATATTGCCAGGAATTGCCTTCGATGAAATGATTTACAGAGAACCGGTCAAAGTCCGGAATAAAGGTCCCGTCTGCCTTTCGCGGTACCACAAAACCGCTTGCTGTATCAAATACATTTTTCCAGCTGGAAGCGCGGTTCAGAAAAAAGCGGTAATCCTGTTTTTTATTCAGCAATGCTGCCATCTGTGCCACACACCAGTCGTCATAAGCATAATCCAGCGTTTTTGAGGTAACACCTTTTTCAACCGGGACATACCCCTTTTCTGCATAAACCGAAATCTGCGGATTGCCGGGGTTTCCTCCGCAAAGCGGCTGCGGCTCCACCGTTACGTGTTTCTTCATGGCCGCATATGCGGTTGCTGCGTTCTCTTTCACGATTCCTTTGCGATAGGCACTTGTCATCAATGCCATTTCATGAGAGCCTTCCATAATACCGGAGTACTCGATGCCCGCCGGCCCCTTGGAAAGCCAGCCGGTTTTCTCATACAGTTCCAATTGCGTATCCACCAGCTGCTGCACCATACCCGGCGTACACAGGGTCCATAGCAGGTTCAGGTTCCAGAAGCTGTTCCAGTACGCATCGCCACCGATCATCACACTCCGTCCTGCAGGCAGCTGCTGCTCTTTCTCGCAGGCATCACGGTATCTGCCGTTCACATCGCTCATGATCATTTTAGCAGTGAAACAGCGGTACAGGTTGGTATAAAATTTTGTTTTATTTTCTTCCGATCCTCCGCTTACATGTATCGTATTCAGGAGATGGCTCCATACGTCGCGACTGTGCGCCGCTATGGCATCAAAATCCCAGTCGAATGCTTTCAGTTCCGTTTTCAGGTTCAGGCGGGCCTGTGCATTTGATACAAAGGAGATGCCCGTACGCAGGATCACCTGCTGGGGTGTTGCTGATGGAAAGTCAACATACGCGCCGATGCCACCCTGCTCCCTCACCGTATCTGCAGTTACCACTCCCTGCCCGGTAAAGCCATGAAATGCTGCGAAAGGTTTACTGAACTGCATGACAAAGTACAGGCGGTAATCGTTAAAGCCGGCGGAGACCGTATGGGCAACCCCTTCCACCTCACTGTTGCTTACCCGGGTGATCATTGCATCCTTTAGTTCTATGCCATACTCCGACGGCAGGTTCAGCTGGATCATGACACGGTTGGAAGAATCCGCCGGAAATGAATACCGCTGCACACCCGTGCGTTCTGTAGCTGTCAGCTCTGCCTTAATACGTGAATCCAGCAGGTACACAGAATAATAACCCGGTGCGGCTTTTTCATCTTCATGACGGAACCGCGAATGATAACCGGCACCTGCACCTTTGAACGGGTCATCCGGAAGGCCGGGGGTCAGCGACAGATCACCATTGGTGGGCATGGTCAGCAAGCCGGCCATTGTCCATCCGTGTATATGACTGAACCCATGAATACTCCCGATAGAATATTCATACCCGCCCTGCCAAACATTGCGCTGGTTGTCCGGACTCAGCTTCACCATCCCATTGGGCATAGTGGCCCCGGGAAACAGCATCCACCGGGAATTAGAAGTACCGATAAACGGATCCACATAATCCACGGGCTGCTTTTGCTGTGCCATGGCAACGGGAACTATAAAAGAACCGGCCAGCAACAGTACTGTCCTCAAAAAAAAATCCATATTGTTACGTACATTCATCCGTTCAAGATTACAATAAAAAACAACGCCCCGGGTTAACGGCTCTGTTTATTAACGAAAGCCCTGCCTACCGGTCGCGTGTATAAAAAGTCACTTCTTCCATGGTCATAAACTTACCGTTACCCCAGTTGCTCAGCAGCCTGAACCGGTAATACTGGAAAGAAGCAGTTGCTTCCGGAACGGTAAATACCTCACCGGCTTTTGCATAATCTATGTCTTCCTGTGTATTTTGTCCCGGCGGCAGCCCCGATGGCTTCAGGGAAGTATAGGCGCCGATCTTTGTCCAGCTGGCCCAGCTGCCGTCTGCAGCCGGAGCATTGCTTCCATACAATTCAAATGTTTTTACACTCTCCAGGTTGTACAACCGGTCGTTGGCCTGCCATACTTTAAAGCGGCTGAGCGCGGCCGCGGACCCACAATCGATCGTAAACCAGCAGGGAATACGGGACTCTGTGGCAAAACCCGGCGGATCGTAGTTTTCATCCCACAAAAATGGCATCAGCCAATTGTATCCGCCTTCTTTTACATCGGTGGGCAGCTCCAGTATGCTAAAGCCCGACTTGGGAAGCTGCCGTTCAAATGCCGGTAATGTAATGGTATCGGCTTTTGGATAAAAATATTCAAAAGCAGTTGAATCCGGCAGGTACTTCGACCGGTAGGTAAGCTCCGAACGCTCTTTATAGTCCGGGATCGTGGTGGTCGTTTCTGTTGGCAATACGGTCAGCTGCTGTGTGGCTCCTGCCGCATTAGTGTATTGCACTTCGATGCCCAGTTCACCGGATGCCGGCTCTCCCCAGTTCAGCTGGATCTGGTTCCCGTCTGCCGATTGCTCCACCGATCTCAGGCTGCGGTTCACCAGAGAGCTGGTATAATTTTGTCCGTAAGCCACACCAAATGCATTGACCACAACGGATCTGTTACCGGCATTGTCATAGGTGTACAGTACAAAATTATAGTTGCCTTCATTAAGACCCGGCACCATCACATTAATCGTGTCGATACCGGTCGTCCGTTTTACCGGCACCTCCATCGAATCCTGGGAGTTATTCCAGTATACATTCAACCGGGTTACCAGCGGGTCATTACCCAGTACCACGGAAAGCAGGATCCGGTTGTGGCCCGGCTGTACGATCACGGTATCTACCCTGCCGGGGTAGGTAAGCTCCCCTTTTTCGAGGTACCGCTTATAGGCATCGCCATTGGTTTTGGTGCAGGACAGCATCAGCACGACAAGTACCATCCAAAACCCTGCTGTATAATAGATCTGCTTCATGTATGATTATTTCTTGTTTAAACAGCTTCTTATTTTGTATCGCCCCACATCATGATCTGATAAAAATTCACATAGGTGCCATTCGACCAGTTCTTTAATGTTTTAAACCGTATATAGCGCACTTTGGGCGTATTCAGCGGAAATACCACGGTATGACCGGCAAGGGCGGCATCCATATCTGCCTGTGAGAGCTGACCCTCCGGCAGGCCGGAAGGTTTTATTTGTGTGGATTTGGTCAGTAACATCCAGCTGTCATCAAAGCTTCCGTCCGGGTTGGGGTTATTGGAGCCCCAGATCTCCACTTCCCGCGGATTATGAAGGGTATAATAAAAGCCAGGCCGCATAAACCATACAAGGCGGCTCAACTTGGCGGTTACGCCCATGTCGTATGTAAACCACTGTGGCATGTGTGCCGCATCACCGGAATGGTAAAATCCGCCTCCCGTGGGGTTCCCGTCGAAAAGACCTGCAATATCACCACCATGCCCCAGCGGCGCATCGGTGGGCAGCGCCACGCCTTTCATTTTCCTGCGGTCCAGCAATTCTTCAAACAACGGCGTCAGCTCAGTGATCAGTGTATCCGACAGGTTGCCCCAGCGGTCCCGGATATAAACCCCGAATTTTGTAGGTACATCCGGCATATTGCGGGTGGAAAAATCTCCTGCTTTCAGATTGGTATAATTAGTGATACGAGGTGAGAACTGCCCCAGTGAATCATTTGCCAATACCACGATAGCAAGATCACTTTCGCCGGGATTGGTATACTTCACATTCACGCCACCAAAATCCGGCGCCAGCAGCAGGCTCTTTCTTACCGTCCATACCGGCGGCGTAAGCGGACGTACTGTTACATCCAGTGCCGGCGAAACGTTCTCACTTTTATCTACGGCATAAAGCGATACCTGGTACTGGCTGGTATCTCCGAAGCCTTCTACCAGCAGGCTCCGGTTATAGCGGCTCACCTTGGTTTCGCGGGTTATACCCTGGCGTGTGGTATACCTGGCTTTCACATACTGGAGGTCCGGGTCGGCAGGCAATGCATAACCGATCCTTGCCGCACCGGGAAGATTTTCCACCGTGACATTACGCACCGGGCCGGGGGCCGTACCGTCCTTTACTGCCGGACCGGACACGTCTTTCTTACAGGCGGCCATCAGCAGCAACAGCAGCAGCAGATTACAGAAAATACGGTTCTTCATTTCAATATTTTTAAACAATAGCATTTGCGATAAGATTCGGGGCGTTACCAGCCGGGATTCTGAACAAGGTTGGGGTTGATCTGTAAATTGTATTCCCGTATCGGCCAGAAATAATCCCGTGGTGCGATGAACTTCGGACTGTACAACAATACCCTCCGGTTATAATCCTCGTAGGTTTCCTGGAGGATATCCCAGCCGTATACGGCCTCGCTTAAAGCCTGCGGCGCCGTCTTCCAGCGACGGAGATCCCAGAACCGGCTGCCTTCAAAAGCCATTTCAATGGTGCGCTCCTGCCGGATGATCTCACGCAGCCCTTCTGTGGTCTGGTATTTGCCGGGTTTTGCGGAATACATCGACCAGGAGCTTTCCACAGAATTCAGCCCGGCCCTTGCCCGTATCTGATTCAGATAAGGCAACGCCTCAGTGCTGCTTCCCGATTCATTCAGTGCCTCAGCGTACAATAAATAAAGATCGCTCAGGCGCATCACCGGCCAGGGATAGGATTCCACCTGCAGCGAAGAATTGTTGTATACGAGATTCCAGTTAACGACCTTCTTCGTGTAATAACCCGTGATCGAATACAGCCGGCTTTGCTTTTTACCCGAATACTGGCCCAGTTTACTTTGAATATTGAAGCTGTCATTTCTCATAAACCACCGGGAGCCATCAAAAGCAATATCCGCGTAGAACCGCGGTTCCCGTTCAAAGTGCAGTCCTACGGTTTTATAGCCTTCCTGTATCCCCGTGTCTTTACTGGTAGCGGTCCTCAAATGAAAGCGGTTGGCATAATCCCAGGTCCTGTCCTCATCTATGGGCACACCATGCTGTGTATAGAAGAGCGTTGCTATTTTCATGGGAGGCGCCAGCTTGCCTTTAAGATTGATGTTAAAACTATTCGGATCCAGCTGCGGACACGCAAAGGTCTGTAACCAGTAGGTGGGATTACCGCCGGTGGTGAGGCCCCATATCAGCTCACTGTTCCATTTCTCACAAATAGCATTGCGGATGTTCATTTCAATCCGGGTGGCATTATCTACCGTAATGATGGCCGGATTAAAATAATACAATTTTAAACCGGCGCTGTGCGCCGCATCGATCGCAGCCTTACAGGCCTCGCGGGCCCGCACCCATTTACCGGCGTCATATTGCGGGTTAAACAGGAGCTGACCATTGTTGTTCTTAAATCCTGTAAAATCGTTGTTGCCATTGAAGAGCGGACTTGCAGCAGTGACCAGCAGCCGTGCTTTTATGGCCAATGCTGTTACCTTGGTGATACGCCCCAGTTCGGTGGCCGCACTGGTGATCACCAGCGGAAGACCATTATTGCTGCCCCCTGCCAACGCCTCGTCCAGCAATCCTGCAATATAGTTTACCACAGAATCTACGGGTTGACGGTATACCTTTACCGCTTCGGGAGGTGCCGTTATCGGGAGGTTTTTGTCCATTACCGGAATGGGGCCATACATGCGGAACAGGTACCAGTGAAAGTACGCCTTTAAAAATTTTGTTTCAGCGATCCAGCGTTCCTTTTCGTAGGGTTGCAGATCACTGACCTTATCCACGTTCTCCAGGAATATATTACAGGTGCGGATGCCCTGCCAGAGCGACTTACCGTCATAACCATCCCAGTAGTTCATATACGGATTGGCACGGTTCTGTTCGCCCCGGGCGATCTGGTAAGGATCCCGGAAAAAAAAGTCTTCGATCATGGGCCAGTAGGTCCAGGCCTCATCGCCTCCGCTGAACGCGGGGTTTCTGTCCGGGTCTCCTTCCTTGGGCAGGTAGGAATAGCAGGTAAATAAATATTTTTCTGCCTCAAGGCGATTGGCAAATGCATGGTCAAGCGTTGCCACATTATCCGGCACAATATCCAGGTAGGGCTTTTTACAGGATACCGCAGCAATCAGCAGCAGGCCTGTAAACAGCAGCATGGGATTGACTTTTATTGCCTGCTTGAAAAACCGTAAATGAAAAAGTAATGGATGCATATATCAAGATTTTTCCTGTATTATAACTGTACATTGATCCCTAAATTAAATACGCGCTGTACGGGGTAGCCCAGGCCGTTACCGCCCTGTTCCGGATCCCATAGTTTAAAGGCGCTGATCAGAAACAGGTTGCTGCCGTTGGCATAAAGCCGCAACCCGGAGATGCGGTATTTCTTCAAGCCCTTGTTGCCGATATTATAACCGATTTCCGCACTCTTCATCCGGAGGAAGGCCCCATTACGCATCCACCAGTTGGAGGGTTGATTATTATTATCGTTTTGCGTGAGACCGAGCCGGGGCCAGAAAGCATAGAGATTGCGGTTGTCTTCCGACCAGTGATCATTGGCGATCACTTCCAGCAGACCGTTCTGACTGGGTCCATCAGCAACAAAGGGGGCGATAGCTTTCGGATCGATAAAAATAGAAGAACGCGCAGAGCCCTGGAAGAAAGTGCTGATATCAAAATTTTTAAACCCGAATGAAAAACCAAAACCATAAATGATCTCCGGCGTAACCGGATAACCGAGACCGTTGATCATATCCAGGTTGGTGATCTGCCCGTCCCCGTTCAGGTCGCGGTATTTGATATCCCCGCCCCTTACCTCTCCAAAGTTTTGCCGGGGTGAATTCTTTACATCTTCATCATCTACAAACAGGCGCTCTGCCACCAGGCCGTAAACCTGGCCCAGTGATTGTCCCACGCGCGACAGGTATTGCATATTGGCCGGATACTCCGGCTCTTCATTTACCAGCAGTTCGCTGGCGGCATAAGTAAAGGTGCCCCGCACCTGGAGCCATTTGGATCCGAATGTCTTGTTATAATCGGCAGCAACATCCACTCCCAATCCCTCTGCCACGCCTACATTTGCGCTCACATCAGGACCAAGCCCCATTGTAGTGGGAATATAGGCCCTAGGCATCAGGATATTGCTGCGCCGCTCCTTATAAGCGTCAATGGTTATGTTCAGTGCATTCCAGAGGCCGAGGTCCATCCCAATATTGATCTTTTTCGATTTTTCCCAGGTAATGCTTTCATTCGGATACCGGGAGATCGAAACGCCGGGCCGGCTATAGCTGTAATCCTCACCAAAATAGTATTGATAATCCGCATCATTCAGCTCCACGTTCGACAGGTAAAAGAAGCGGTCATTTGCGTCCCCGATCTGGTCATTGCCCACCAGGCCGTAAGTGGCCCGCAGCTTTAGCTTCGAGATGACCGGAAGCAGGCCTTCAAAGAATTTTTCATTGCTCAGGTTCCAGGCAACTCCTACGGAAGGAAAGAATCCAAACCGGTTGTTTTTTGCAAAACGCTCCGAACCGTTATAACCGAAATTCCCTTCAAACAGGTAGCGGTTATCATATCCGTAAGTGAACCTTCCCGAGAGCCCCTGGTTGCGGAAGGGAAGTGAAGCCTGCAGTTCTCCTGCATTCCCGTTCAGGTAATTGCGCTGGATACCGATCAGCAACCCGCCGATGGCATGCACCCCGTTAAACGTGCGGTTATAGTTGATGGCAGCTTCGGCATAGGTGGTTGTGTTTACGATCTTGTCGCCCTCATCATAGGTCAGGTATTCTGTAGCGGTCTTTTCGTTTAAAAGTGTGAGGACGTATTTACCGGGCTCACTTACAGAAGGACTTGCTGAATAAAAGAACGGATTGTATTGCCGGTTCAGGTTGAAATAGGAATACCGCTTGGTATAGACCATCAGCCGTGCTGAAAGCCCCGGCGTTATAAACTTAAGGTCCTGTTTGGCCTCCAGCTGTACATTCAATGTGGAGGTATTGTATTGCTGAAAGCCGGACACCATGGCAGCATAAGGATTGGTATATACCTCGCCATCGGTGCCACGCGCTGCATTGCCGAATAACGGATGCCGGGCAGCAGGCAGATCCGATGCGGGAAATATTGCAGGGAACAGAACAGGGTTTGCATTTAAAGCGCTTTTAAAGATGGCAGCACCTCCTCCCACCGGGCCGTTATAATCATCGAAATTGCCGGTAGTGCGGATGATGGCTTCGGTGGTAGGGGTTAGTTTCAGCGTTACATTGGAGCGGATCTCGTAACTTCTCAACTTGATATTATTATCCACATTGGAACCCCGCTGCGTTTTCAGCACCCCGTTATCCTGGTTCATGGTGGCGCCCACATAGTACTGGGCTCGCTGACTGCCTCCGGTAAGGTTCAGGTTCAGCCGCTGGTTATTGGTATATTTTTTTATCAGTGCATCGATCCAGTTATTGTTCGGATATAAATAGGGATTGTCGCCTGCGATGGTATGATCAATCTTATTCTGATCGTACTCCAGTCGTGCCAGTGGATTGCGCGTAAGCGCGGCTTCATTGGCCAGCCGCATATAGGTGATGTTATCCGCCAGCCGGAAATTGCGTGTATTGGAGGAGGTGGAATTTTCAAAACGGATATTCATTTTTGTGGCGCCGGTTTTCCCGGTCTTGGTAGTTACAAGGATCACACCGTTGGCACCCCGTGCGCCGTACAGGGATGCGGCTGCGGCATCTTTTAAAACGGAGAACCCGGCGATATCATCGGGCTGCAGCCTTGC
Organism: Niabella beijingensis; assembly: GCF_020034665.1. Classification (NCBI taxonomy): domain Bacteria; kingdom Pseudomonadati; phylum Bacteroidota; class Chitinophagia; order Chitinophagales; family Chitinophagaceae; genus Niabella; species Niabella beijingensis. Next base: position 2,223,692 of record NZ_JAIQDI010000002.1, read on the forward strand.
CAGTTCGGTGGCGCTGGACTCCATTCCATCGATCAGGATCAGCGGGTCCAGTTTCCCCGACCCAAAGGACGTGATGCCCCTGATAAAGAAGGAGGCATTGTCGGCCCCCGGCTCACCGCTGCGCTGATAAGAGATCAGCCCCGAAATGCGGCCGGCCAGCATGGTAGTGAGATTACTGGTAGGGCCTTTTATTTCTTTGGGATTAATAGCCGTTATAGAACTGACCATACTCTCCTTTTTTTGCTGTCCGTAGGCCACCACCACTACATCATCCAGGTTACTGTTGTCCTCGGTCAATACCACATCCAGCACCGGACGCGCATCCACCGGCAGTTCCTGAGCCAGATACCCGACATAGGAAAATACCAGCGTATCGGCCCTTCCCCTGGTTTCAATGGCGTAGGTCCCGTCTGCACCTGTGGCAGTTCCTGTTTGTGTATTCTTAATAACGATATTGACGCCCGGCATCGCCTGGCCTTTCTCGTCTGATACCTTTCCGGTTACCTTAAAAGCGGACTGTCCGGAGGCGGCATTTCCTGCAAGCAGGGCCAGGAGACAATAGAGATACTTTTTCTTTAGCAAGCTTGGCAAGTTTGTGTTCATAACGACCGGCAAGGGTTAACGTTAATGTTTATTTGTATGTACATAGTTACATATTAAAATGATAAATACAAATTTTTTTATAAAAAATACAAAAAAAATCCAGCTCATGATTATAAAACAATAATTTATACATTCAATTTGTTATATATAAAATAATCAGATTGTCGAATAAATTTAAAAATCATAGCTTTATCCAATTGTACAGACAATCTTTTTTAAAGAATTTGCATGCCCGGCCCCTGTTATCTGCTATGATCAGCAGATGGCCGCCCGAACCTGAATTTCATTTACTTTGCAAAAGGGTGTTATGCCCGTCCTGTTATTATGAATCTTGTTATTGACCATCAAAGCTCCATTCCCCTGCATATACAGGTAGAGACCCTGCTGCGGGAACTGATCAAATTGCCGGAATACCAGGCCGGTAAACTATTACCTAATGAAGTGGATCTTGCAAAAAAGCTGGCGATCTCCCGTACCACACTGCGCCAGGCCATTAACAAACTGGTGTACGAAGAATTGCTGGTTCGTAAAAAAAGGCTGGGAACAAAAGTGGCACATCCCAGGATGAGCTCCAAATCCATGAACTGGCTGAGCTTTACCCAGGAAATGCAGGCACGCGGTGTACAGATCAAGAACTATGAATTACATATCAGCTGGGTGTATCCCGACGAGCCCATTGCCAATTTCTTTGATATCCGGACCGATAAAAAGATCATGAAGCTGGAGCGCCTTCGGGGTAATACACAGGAGCCGTTCGTCTATTTTGTATCCTATTTCCATCCGCGGATCGGTCTTACAGGCGAAGAAGACTTTAAAAAACCCCTGTATGAGATGCTGGAACAGGAACACTATGTAACCGCAACATTATCGAAAGAAGAGATCAGCGCCCGTGCGGCAGACAAAACGATCGCAGCCAAACTGGAAATTGATGCAGACAGTCCGATACTCTTCCGCAAACGGTTTGTATACGACCAGGCAGACCGTCCCATAGAGTACAACCTGGGTTACTACAAAGCAGAAAGCTTTGTGTATACGGTAGAGAGCAGACGTTCCTGATATAAGGTCGGCTATTGTTATAAATGTACGTACATAAGTACATTTATAACTGTGATAAGCGTTAACGTTTCAGGTATAATTTAAGATACAACTCACCGGTTTCTTCATCCCGCAATTGCAGGGTCCGTTCCACGCCCCAGCGTTGTAAAAGTGCCAGGGAGGATTTATTGTCCGGACTCACGGTGGCGATCAGCTGCCGGTTCCATTCCTGTTGCCTGGCGTTGAAAAGATCCAGGATCTCCGACATAAGGCCTCTTTTCCGTTCTGCCGGGTGGACCATATATACCAGCTCCAGCTCCTCTCCGTTTGTATGCACGGATTCTTTCAGTTCCATATGCCCGCAAAGACAGCCGTTCTCATAGATCCCCCAGATCCAGAACCAGCGCTTATTGCGACTTTGATAAACATCAAAGATCTTTGAAAATGAGACACGCTCCTGTTGCTTATCAGCAGACAGCCCTCCCATAAAACGTTGCGTTGCCTCATCCATTACGATCTCTATAAACCGGTCAATATCTGATGCGGCGTACGGTCTTAATACAAACCGTTTGCTGGTAAGAACGGGAGGTAACATACATTGGAATTTGATCCGCAATATAACCCATAATTATAAGGAACCGGCCTTGTGAAACGACCAGGGCTTGCCGGCCACAATGACCCGCAGACGCTGCAACTGCCGTTGGTTACCGTTCCAGATCCATGGCATGATCCCCATGAAAATCGGCACCATTCCAGATCACCCTGGAAGACCAGGGCTGGTCTTCATCCTGCCAGAAAGCCGCATCCGGCGCCAATCCCAGCGGAAGGAACACTTCCGTACACAGATACAGACTGCCCTGGTTGTTGTATACATCTGCCAGTCCCGGTTGTTTTCCGTTCAATCCGATCACCATCCAGCCGTTCTTATCATAGGTTGCCGCCGGCCCAAGTGTCTTCTGTATCACGGCATACAATGCTTCACGTACCTGTGATGGTGCCAGGGAGGCCGGCAGCAACTGCTTCCAGGCCATATTGGCCAGATGATGAAAGGCACCCGACCGGTATACGATGGACCTGCCATACGCCGGAAAACTACCGTCGGCATTAATGGTGCGTTCCTGTATCTCGGAATAGCGGTTGTTGATCTTCAGGAGCTGTTCCCGGTATTGCCGGTATTGCCCTTTCTTTTGAAAAGCAATATCCAATAGCTCCCGGAGATAAGGCTGGATCACATAGCTGTTGTAATAATCGTTATGAAAATGATCGCCGTCACCAAACAGGCCATCCCCCACATACCACTGCGCCATAAAAGTACGTACACCATATTCGATGGTAAGCGGATCGTATTCCAGTCCGTAGTTTAAAAAGAACGCCTCGATCATCCCTGAAAACAGGATCCAGTTATTGTACCCGGGAATGGTGGCTCTCGTCTGACGGAGACAACGGACCACATTCTGACGGGTGGGTGCATCCAGGTGCTGCCAGATCCAGGGCGCCCGTATCAGTCCCAGTGCGAAAAAAGAAGCATCCACCAGCGGCTGTCCGCCGCTCCACAATACATAATCGCTCCGGGTGCTGTCCGTTGCATTTTTTATGGAAGCGATCACCCATTTACGGTACTGGTTGCGCAACCGCACTTCTTCTGCAGCTCCGCCTTCTGTATTCAGCCACGGCGCGATGCCGCTGAATGCCCGTCCCAGCGCTTCCAGGTACTGGGCGCTGATCCGCGCGTTTGGATTATCGCTTACCGGGGAGATCTCTTTTGGCATCGTCTTTCGCAACCGGTCTGCCGCCATGTTCTCAAAAACCGGCCGTACCACTTTATCCAGCATGTGTACCCACTGCATGCGACGCCCGGCTGCAGCGGGCACCTCCTGGCCATATCCTCCGCTGGTGATACAAAATGCAACCACCAGGTAAACAAGTTTTTTTCTCAAGTCCAAATAAATTTATTATACGGATAACACGGATATACCGGACACTGTTCCCGGTCCTTCCTTTTGCGACGCAAATATAGGATGCGGTCTTTCTTATTTTCCCCGGCAGACTTACCGTTCATACCATTTCACCGTTATGGCCTATTGTTTCTGATAAACGCGTACATAGTCGACCAGGTAGCGGCTGGGGAAGGCTGTACCAGCCGGATCACCACCATTATCACCCCCGACGGCAAGATTGATTAATATATAATGCGGTTGTTTGAACGGGTTAAAACCATCCGGGTTTATTAACTGGTCGAGGGGCACTCGGTTCAGCAGCTGGTCATCAATATAGAGGCAGATCTCCCGTTCATCCCAATCCATCCGCCAGATATGAAAGCGTTGCTCCCAGTCTTTACCCAATGTTGTCACAGGCCGTTTTTCCGAAAACCATTTTGCCTTATACTGTTCATTGGTGCCGCAGGCAATATTCGCCAGCAGCATACCGCGGTAAAACTCCATGATATCGATCTCTCCGTTCGATGGCCATTCCCGGTGTGTGCCCAATGTCCAGAAGGCCGGCCAGAGACCACTGGCGGTTTCGATCTTTGCGCGCATTATAAAACGCCCGTATTGCCAGGTTCGGGTGCCCCTGGTGTTGATGCTGGATGAGGTGTATTCAATCTGCCGGCGCTGTTTGCACCATTCGGTACTTCCTGGTTTGTATTGCGGGTTGGGTTTTGTTTCCCGCCGTGCTTCGATAATAAGATGACCTCCGGCACACCAGGCATTTTCCGGCTGGTACCATTGCAGTTCATGATTGCGTTCAAATCCTTTTTCAAAACGCCATACCGAAGTATCTACCGGCCCCGGTTTATTAAATTCATCGGCCCATACCAGCCGGTATCCTTTCTGTGTCAATGCACGTTGATGGTTGCAGGCAATTAACAACAGTGCCGCAGCGGCAACGGCCAATCGTTCGCAATAGTTTTTATTCATCCCGTTTTTATTATGTACAGCGTTGCAATATAATAAAAACCTGCTCTGAATGCGATTCCATGTATGCAACCGGAAATCCCGGCTCCTGTTTCCGTATCCTAAAAGGCGGGCTGCAGATATGTGCCGTCAAACTGCGCTCCTGTACCACACTATATTACCGGGAACCGTACCTGGGCCTTATTGAAACATTCAAATTTACATACATCCTTATTCTTGACAGAAACCTTTACCTCCACAAAAAAATCAAATACCCTGTAAAGAGAATACGTAAATTCTTTGTCTGTTTTTTCCGACACAAAAACCGCCTGCCAAATGGCTTTCATTTGATCGGCGTTATCGGCCTCCAAGAATTGGTTTAATGTCATAAGTCTGTTTTTTATGGTTTCGACACATGAAGCTGATCCGATGGCAAAAACAGAAAATAAATCAGCCGCACGTATAACTACGGTTTAGAAAGGGGCTTATGATGACAAAGGTAAAGTTTTTATTATAAATTAACTTTTTATTTATATTGTTTGGCAAAGAATATCACGACACTGGCCTTTCCGGCCGGGTGTTCAGCCTCCTGCGGGTTTTATTCAGTCCGTCCACTGAAAACTGCAAAATCCGGCTGCAACAGGAAAGGAATCCCGCAACCTTTTCCGGTTCACCGGCTCGTTACTGTCCCGGTAACGGCGCATTCAATTTGTTTTCCGGCAGCTATAAAAACAATACTACCAAAACAAGAGCAAGAATAGCCGGAAGTGCCTGTTTAAAAAAAATACTTTTACTGGCAGTTACAGCACCATACAATCCTGCAATGATCACACAGGAAAGAAAAAAAACGCCTACATTAAATGCCCATGCTTTTTCAGCGATGAGCAGGGACCATACCAATCCTCCGGCCAGGAAGCCATTGTACAATCCCTGGTTCGCGGCAAGCCCTTTGGTAGGTGTAAACAATGCCTCAGGCAACGCATTTTTGAACGTCTTTTTACCCAGCGTTTCCCAGGCAAACATTTCCATATAGAGGATATAAAAATGTTCAACGGCAACAAGTGCCACGGCGATCTTTGCAACAACTTCCATAATTTGGTTTTTATAATCCGGATGGGGACCGTATTCTTTTATCAGATGGTCTGCCGAATATACTTAATAAAAGTGATCCGTTTATAACACGGGTGGGCCATCCGGGCCGCAATAAAAAACCTTTAATAAAAACCGGCCGGTTTTTAAAAGATTTCCACCCTTTGTCCCCATTTTTTTTAGGCGCTGTTCTGCCAGACGTATCATAAGCATATTTTGAATACCTTACACTACCGAATGCCGGCAATGACTGTCCGCCGGGTTCAATTAATGTTGCAAAGCATGAATACTGCAGTTTTATTTCCTGAATTTGAGTATGGCCATTCCCAGCTCAATAAAGTCATAGAAAGCTCCGGATTTTTTACCATAATGCTTAAAACCGGGGAGATCGTTCATTTTCTGCCACAGAGCGCAGAAGAATTCCGTCAATGGTTGTATAGTCATAACATCAAGAACATACCGGATCAAAACTGATCGGCAACAATCCGCTCCGGGAATCAATAAACGCCCTTTTCCTCTTATCCAAAGCCCCGTTTCTGTATGAACCGGTACCTCCTGTCCCTGTGATCTGAAACGAGGCGCGGGATTTAAGCTTTTATATAATTAATGGCAGTTTTTCTATAACTAAAGCCATATGTACCATCCTATCTTTACCGCGTTGCAATCATTTTATTACAAAGAAGCATACATCGACGGATGTAAAACCGACAGTCAATCAATAAGCCAACCGGGAAAACACCCAGTTTAAATAGAGGACCAGTTGGACAGATAAATCCCCTTTTGGGGATTTATCATTTTTATCCCCTTGGCTCCCTGAACTGTCTTGGATAAAAGCCGGTTTTGGATTTTATGTAATTGGAAAAATAAGCCATCTCAGAAAAACCAAGATGATAGGCGATCTCTTTAATGGTCATATCAGATCCCTGTAATAACCGTTTTGCCTCCAGCAACACACGCTGGTCGATGAGTTCCTTTGCCGATACGCCCAGCTGTTTTTTACAGAGCGCGCTCAGATAACTGGAAGTAACAGACAGTTGTTTTGCATAATAGTTCACCGATTTCTGGCCGAGGAAATATTTTCCCATCAGCGCATTAAATTTAAGCAGCAGCAGACTTGTTTTCCGCATCACCGCATCCTTACGGAATTGCTCCTCCACCAGCTGATTGATCATTATGGCGATCAGCTGCGCACGTAGTGTTACCACATCCCAGCTTACAGAGGCTTCTGCAACCTCTTCCTGTACTGCTTTAAATTCCAGATCCAGTTTTTCAAACATCTCCTGTGAGATATCGATTACCGGATAGCGGTTGGCTTTTGCATAGGAAAATTGGGTCTCAAACAAAAAGGCTTCCACCTGGTGTTTACTGATAAACAATTTATGACCACAGGCATCCGGTCCTGTATTCCAGGAGTGGATCTGGCCCGGGAAGGAAATATGAACCTGGAGGTCTTTTTCCTTATATTCAACAAAGTCAATGGAATGGGTGCCGCTGCATTTTTCAAAGAGCAGGAACACATAAAAATCGGGGGAGCGGAAGTTATTGACACGGCTGGGCCCTGCTATCTGGCGGTAAACCACACTGTCTGCCAGGTGGGCCTCCTCATCGAGGTCTTTTACGATCGGGACAGGGAAATGTTTTACAGGCTTCATAGAAATACTTTACAAAATCGGATCCTTTCAAGATTAAAAATCGCTGAAATATAGCACAAATCGTACGATGCGTATGTTAATTTTTCAGTTTTATGCCTCCGGAAGCGGGAACGGTCCCGGTTGGGATGAACAGGACACTCCCTCCTCTGGCCGGAGACCACCAGGTATCCTCAAACAAAAAGCCGGCGGAAGAAAAAAAAATGTATATTTGCGAACATCAGATGATATGATGAATTAAATGACACAACCGATCAAAAGAAAATCATTGGCAGAAGCGGTCGCAGACCGGTTGCAGCACAGCATTGAGAGAGGTGTTTATCCCCTCCAGAGCAAGCTCCCTGCCGAGCCGGAGCTGATGCAGCAATTTGAGGTGGGACGTTCTACCATCCGGGAAGCCATTAAATTTCTGACACAACAGGGATTTGTGAGCGTACAGCAGGGACTGGGAACTTTTGTTATCAGTTATGTGGGCAGCAACGACCTGGATGCTAAAATTGAACGGGCCGATTTTGCTGATGTATTCGAGGTCCGTCAGCTTCTGGAGATTAAGATCGTTGAAAAGGCAGCCCACAACCGAAAAAACATCCATATCGAAAAAATGACCGGAAAACTTAAAGAGCGGAAAAAATCCGGAGCGGCAGGTCTGCTGAAAGAATGTATAGCTGCAGACATCGCATTTCATACCCTGCTGGCAGAAAGCAGTGGCAACAGTATCCTTTTTGAACTTTATAAAACACTCTCCCTGCATGTCAGCAAATTCTTTGAACAGGTTTATACCGATACAACACCTTTTACGGGCAGCCAGGCATTGCACGAAGCACTGCTCGCTGCCGTGAAGGAAAAGAATGCATCAAAGGCACTGCAGCTGTTAAAGAAAATCATTGGAAATCCTTAATTTTTTTAAACCAATAAAACATCAGATGATCTGATGATAAAATATGAAAAATCAATCTCTGGCTCCTACAGCTCCCGGTCAAACGGTTTATCCGATATTATTCGCGATCAGTTTTTCGCACCTGCTCAATGATCTCCTGCAGTCGGTCATTCCTGCTGTATACCCGATGCTGAAGGACAACTACGCTTTGTCGTTCACCCAGATCGGGATCATTACTCTTGTATTTCAGTTAACCGCCTCTATCCTGCAGCCGTTCGTGGGCCATTATACCGACAGGAAACCCAATCCCAGGTCATTGGCCCTGGGCATGGTATTCTCCCTGCTGGGTCTGTTGTGTATTGCCTTTGCCGCCGACTTTTACTACATCCTTGCTTCCGTGAGCCTGATCGGAATGGGGTCTTCTGTTTTTCATCCTGAAGCATCCCGCGTGGCCCACCTGGCCTCAGGTGGCCGGAAGGGTCTGGCGCAATCCATTTTCCAGGTAGGTGGTAACGCAGGTGGAGCCATTGGGCCGTTACTGGCCGCCCTTATCGTTGTGCCGCACGGCCAGCGTTACATCAGCTGGTTTGCCATATTAGCTGTGGCTGCTATTTTTATCCTAACCATTGTCGGTAAATGGTACGGGCAGCATATGATCATCAAAAAGCCGGTAACAATTACCAGCCCGGCAGCACTACCGGAACACAAACCCCTGCCCCGGGCCACCGTTGTATCCTCCATTATCATCCTGCTGGTGCTCATCTTTTCCAAATACTTTTATATGGCATCGATGACAAGCTATTTCACCTTTTACCTGATCGATAAGTTCGGTGTAAGTGTACAGCAATCCCAGATCTACCTCTTTATCTTCCTGGCTTCGGTGGCAGCGGGCACTATATTGGGCGGACCGCTGGGAGACCGATACGGCAGAAAGCTGATCATCTGGATCTCTATTCTTGGTGCGGCACCGTTTACCCTTCTGTTGCCACACACAGGTTTATGGGCAACGATCACGCTGGCGGTAATCATCGGCCTGATCATCTCATCCGCTTTTTCCGCCATACTGGTTTATGCTACGGAGCTGATCCCCGGGAAGGTCGGAATGATCGCGGGCCTGTTTTTTGGATTTGCATTTGGCATGGGTGGTATCGGCTCAGCAGTATTGGGCTACCTCGCAGATCACACCAGTATTGAATATGTTTTTAAGATCTGTGCCTTCCTGCCCCTGATCGGCATCATAACCGCATTCCTTCCCAATATCGAAGGGAAAAAAATATAACGGATCCCCGCGGAACAAACCGGGAAATATCCGTTTGATAAATCACTGGGGCAACATTCCGTTACGGGAAAGGCCCGGCGGATACTATATTTGCAGCAAACAATAACAAATGATTGGCATAAAAGAAATCGCGGTGCTGTTGCTGATACTGTGCAACATCAACAGTGTGGCGGCTCAGCAGGTCACCGGTAAAAACATTATCGATGTTCCGGAGCAAATGCAGGAACAGCAATCGGCAGCGTTTAAGAAAAAACTGCCGGTCGATGGCTGGATACTCCTGCGGTATAAGGAAGGCAAACAACTGCTGAACCTGTCCAATAAAGATTATATTTTAAATTTGAGGCTGACATGCGAAAACAATCGTGAACAACCCGGATTCCTCGTGGAATACAGCGATGCCTACCGCGACGGAGATTGGGGCGGGCTCGACTTCATCAGCTCCGCTGGAGACAATGACAGAGAAGTTCATTTCCTGCTGGATGGGAAAGATTATAAAAATCCTTTTGCGCAGGCGGCGAAGCCTGGGTTCGGGGCCTTTGTAGATGCCTTAAAAAAAGCAGCAAAGCTTACCATTGCGGTCTATGACAGCACGCTTAATCCCGAAACAGGAAAAAATGAGTCCTTGCTGAACCGGGCCATTGATTTTAAGCTGGGACACGCGGAATTGCTGGACATACCTGTCAACTGCGGCTACTAAGCCAGCCCTTCTTCAAAGGTCTTCTTACCCGGTTTAAAATTGTGTCAAACACTTACTAGTATTGTTTCACTGCATATTCAGGAGGTATGTATGCAGTACTCATTTCATTCACCCGCATATAAAAGTTCAGGAGTTCCTGCGTGATCATCCGTACGTAATTCCTGCATCAGGTATTGCAAACCGGCTTTAACAGGGCCTGTCCGGTTATTTCTGTTTTTCATCGCTGGGTTTATACATACTTACTGAGGCGCAGCTGGCGAAGATCATCGGAAGCCGGAGACTCAAACACCTCAAGATTGAAGAATTTGATCGCCGCAAGCAGGTGATCGAAGAGATCGGCCATTGTATCCTCAAAGAACCCCCAATCAGTACCCCTGGTGAACATGTACAGTTCTAGGGGGAGCCCCGATTCTGTTGGTGCCAGTTGGCGGACCATTAAGGTCATATGTTTGTGTATATCAGCATTGTGCTTTGCGTAGGAAAGGATATAAGATCGAAAAAGACCTACATTGGTCATTCGCCTTCCGTTAACAGGAATGCTTTGATCTACCTGATATTTTTGATTGTAGGCTTCAATTTCGGCTTCCCTTTTATTGATATACGCTTTTAATAACTGGATCTTTTTAAGTTCTTCGATCTCCGTTGTATCCAGGTAGCGGATTGAAGAAATTTTTATACTGATGCTCCTTTTGATCCTTCTCCCGCCACTTTCCTGCATGCCTCTATAATTCTTGAAGGCATCACTCAGCAATGTATATGTGGGTATGGTAACAATGGTTTTATCAAAATTCCGTACCCTTACATTGTTCAGGTTTATTTGCAATACGTCTCCATCCACTCCATACTTTGGCATCTCAATCCAGTCACCTACCCGGATCGAGTCGTTTGCAGAGACCTGAATGCTGGCTACAAAACCGAGAATTGTATCTTTGAAAACAAGCATCAGGATTGCTGAAGCAGCACCCAGAGAAACCAAAAAAGACCAGGGAGAGCTGCCGGTGAGTGCCGATACGATCAGTGTTCCCGTCATAAAGAGAAGGAAGATCTGAATGACCTGAAGATAACTGTCAAGCGGCTTGTCTGCAAAAGCCCTTGCACCGGCCATCATATCCCGAACTGTTTTTAGAATGTTATTCACCAGTACATACGCACAAATAACGATCAGAATAAGCAGAAATTTTTCCAATCCGGCTGCAAACCTGGGAAATCCGATAAAAACAAAGGGAAGCAATTGCCGTACAAAGATCACGAGGATCAACCTGCTGGCAGCATCAAGCACTTTGTTTTTTATCAGCTTATCGTCCCAGGTCCAACGGGTTCTGGAGATAAATCGCTGCAAAAGCGCTTTCGCTATCTTACGAACAATATAATCAGCAATCAGCAGTACCAGCAGGGCAGCCAGCAGTAAGCTTGCACTGGTAAGAATATGCAAAACCTTATCCGAAACATTTAACCCTTGCCAGATACTGTAAGCCCAATGATAAACTTCACTGGCCTGTGAAACAGAAATACTTTTCTCGATGTTAATAATGCTATCAAAAGTCATATTAACAAGCAAACGTACCCATTTTAGCCGCGAAAAACAAACTTCACGTTATCAAATTACAGGATCTCCTTAAAAAAGCTGCCTATTAACATTCTTAAACTTAAACTGCGTCCTCCTTTCTCCATTTTAACGAACCCAGGAATCTATTGAGAGTGTTCCAGTACATGCAGCATGTTGGAGGCATCATCACATGCTGCCGGCAATCATTAAATCCGGTAATGTAAAGTGTTACCGGTGACAGTTACTTTGTCCTGATGATTACGGTACGTCCTTCAATGCTGTAATGCAATTCATGCAATTTGCAAATGAGATTACATATAAATTCCAGGCTGTCATTTTCCAGAAAAATACCGGTAAATAATTTCTCTTCAATACCGGGTGCATTTTTATAGTCGATTATTACATCAAATTTTTTTTCTATTTTCCTGAACACTTCCCCTAATGGCTGGTTCTTAAAAACCAGCCTTGCTTCCTTTTTCGCAAGGGTATCCTGAGGCGCGGGCGACACGGTGTGTGTTTCACGCTTCCTTACTGCCGGGGTGGAGGTCTCCTGGTGTGTCAACGAATAATTGCTAAACTGCCCGCTGTCTACAATCAGCTGATCGCCGGGATGCAGCACCGCATTCATATGCGCATTTCTGCCGTGTTGTGGCGATACCTTTACGACGCCCTCCTTTAGTATTACCGATACCCGCTGATTCTCCAAAACCGATACAAGAAACTTTGTGCCTAAGGCTGTTGTACCAATACCGGAAGCATATACAGTAAAAGGCCGCGTCTTATCTTTACTTACTTCAAATCCTGCTTTACCTTCTAAATACAAGGTTCTGCGGTTCGTTTCAAATGCCGGCAGGTATTGAAGCTGCCCCCCGGGATACAGGGTAACCACCGAGCCGTCCGGCAGTATCAGCTGCATCAGGTTACCCGTTTTATTTTCTATCGTTTTCAGTACACCGGGAGCATCCCTATCTGCCGCTGCCATGGTATCGTGTTCCGGCGTTTGTGTGTCCGTAAAGAACTTCAGCCCCATCCATACTACCAGTCCGGCTATGCAGGCAGCAGCAATATATCGTAATAATTTTGCGGTTGCCGCTGTCCGTTTTCTCTTCTCATATTTCTTCCGGATCTGCTGCAATATCCTGGTACTTACCGCTTCATTCAATCGCATTTCAGGGCCGGTCAGCCATGCGCTTACGGGAAGATACCATTCCAGCTCGCCGGGGTTTTCTTTAAAAAACCGGTCAACAATTTCGGCCTCCGCATCGGTGCATTGATTTTTCAGGAACCGTTCTATTACGTCTTTATCGGGCTTCATGGGGAGATTTGTAGAGATCCATATACTTGGTTTCGACTGATTTAAAACAGATGATTAGCGGTTTGACGCGCCGCTATTCAGCCATTCAATGCGGCTTCAGCGCATTATCATAGACTATTCGGTTATAATTACATCCGCCATAATCGGCAGATGATCCATATCATTCAATTTTGTATACGGAGCGGAAACATTCATAATCTTAATGTTCTTGCTGGTAATAATATTATCAATATGCCGGTTAGGGCCATCTTTCATACGATCCAGTTTAGCACCTCCGGAAGCCGTTACAAACCAGCCCTGTCCTCCCCCGTTCGCAATATTGAATCCCGCCGCGGGAAAACGCAGGATCTCTGCATCAGAGGAGTTGGTATCCCCAAAGCAAATAAAGTATTTATACTTTTTCAATTCTGCAATAACAGCATCCAGTGCCGCGGCGTGTCCTTTTACCTGCCACGGAATATGTGTTGAAATAACCTGAATGATTTTGTTCCCGATCTTGAGATCGCCAATAAGTGCATAATAATCTTCGAACCAATACTTTTGACGCAGATTGGAGAGGTGATAGTTTGTCGCAATGCCATTGTAGATCCAGGTATGCTCATCTCCGAAATAAATATTGTTATAATAAGGCTTTAAAAGCTCATCAGCCGCTATGAATGTACTGTCCTGATCAAAATACCTGTTCCATTCCTGAACAGCCAGCACATCAAGGCTTTGTGCACCGATCCAGCTCTTCCAGCTCAGCAGTTCCTGTGTTATATACTTCCCTGTTACTTGTCTATCCGCCGGATACTGAGCTTTGCCTCTCACTTCCAATCCGCCTTTCATACCCTGGTTAAAATGTCCCACATTATAGGACCCCACCCTTAGTTTAACAGGAGCATTGCTTTCGGACTGCGCCATGGTGTTCACTACACAGAACAGTGCCACCAACATAAAAACCAGTTTTTTTCTCATATCTTTTCAAATAATTTTTGTAATAAAATTGCCGTTATTATTTACAGCCTGCGCTGAATGCCTGTGCAAAAGTCTGCATAAGCGCTCCTTACGAGGTCTAAAATCATTGAAATCTGTATATTTAATTCATACATACACGAGCCATTCAATTCTATAGCATCTCAATGCATTATACCAACAATATACAAAAAACTTACGGGCGGGCCTGGTTCACCGTCAGCGAATCACTGAGATTGGTTCCCAGTATGTCCGTATAGCTGAGATAAATCTTCCCCGATCTCGCCTCGGCGGTTTCATTTGCTGCTACGTTAAAGGACATCTTGCCGTCTGCTATCTGAAGACCGGATATCCAGCTGTCACCCGCACTATATCCATAAGTTACGCCGATCGCGCTTAAAGGGAACTTTGTGTTAATGGCCGTCTCCACAGCTCCGCCCATACCCGGCGCTGCCACCGAAGTCGCCGTAATGGCCAGTGCCGGCACAATAACACCTCTTTGTCCCAGTTTAAGGGTATCTGTTTTACTACCCGACATAAAAAGCAATGTCGCTGCCCGCGGATAATCAGAAGCGTTGTCCGGAACCGAAATAATTGCGTAGCCCGTTCCCTTACCGGCTCCGTTCTGTACTGTGATCCAGGAGGCGTTGTCACGGTTCTCCATGGTCCAATTGCCATCAGCATATACAACAATCTTCGTTGTATCAGCCGGAGCATTCAGGATAATGAATCTGGAATCAAGCGCAAGGTCTGTATTAAATACCGTGTCCTCCTTTTTGCAACCGGCAATCAGCAAGGTCACAAAAGCAAACAATGATATAGATCGGTTCATAGTCGTAATTTTTATTTATTATAGGAATTATTGGTCAATATCCCTCCCGAGCGGTCGACCTCCGTCTGGGGTATCGGGTAATATTCATGGTAAGGCCTCAGGTTGGTTTGGATGTCATCTACTTCAGTGGCGGAAGTGGCGCTTACACGGCTGTAAAAATCGCCCCAGCGAACCAGGTCCCATTTACGGCCATATTCTCCATACAATTCCCGGGCACGTTCTTTTTTCACTTCCTCGAGAAACGCCGCTTTGCCAGGATAACCGGCGAGCACAAAACCGGCATTGGCCCTTGCTTTCACCTGGTTAATAGCATCCATGGCTGTAGCAGGGTCACCCAGTTCGTTGGCAGCCTCCGCCAGCATCAGCAAGGCATCAGCAAACCGGAAAACCTTCTGGTTATTATTATCCTGCTGAAGACTCATGTTGGGGCACCAGAATTTAGGGCCGGGCCAGGGTTTTCCTGTAAAATTGTTTGACTTCGGACGGTTGAACCACACACCATCATAGCTGTATGCGAGTGTGGTGTTCTTTCTCGGATCAGTGTCCTCATACAACGACATAAAATAGGCCGTAGGTGTCGCCGCGGTAAATGTAGTGGTGGTGGTGCCGAGCTGCGGGATGGTAACCCCGTCATAAACAGCGCCTGAGGCCCGCGCCGGCGTCATCTGGGTAGCCACATTGCTGATCTTTATCGTTCCTGAATATTGGACTTCAAAAATAGATTCCGCCTTATTTTTATTGCGGAACCAGGTATCGGTCAATGCATATTGGGAGAGTGCTCCATAAATTGTTTCCAGTTTTTGCATCGCTGCAATACACAGCTCCCATTTTTTATTCCAAAGGGCCATTTTACCGATCAGCATATAGGCCAATGGCGCGCCAATCCTGTTATCGGCAATAGATGAACTTTTTGTCTGCGGCAGCGCCGGTGCCCATTTCTGAAGGTCTGCCATTACGCTATCCCTGATAACTGTAGCCGACATGCGGCCCATTTGTGCCACTTCCATTAATGCATCAAAACTGGAGCTGGCGTCACTCGTATAGTAAGGCACGTCGCCAAACATACTGGTAAGAATATAATAGTACAGCGCACGGATAACAGCTGCTTCGCCAATCAACGCAGGTTTTTTTTCTTCAGCAATGGACACCGAATTCTGAATGCCGGCAATAGTAGCATTACATACCATAATACCATTATACGCCGAGGTCCAGATACCATCGGCAACTCCGGGGTTGGAGGGCGACATGCCAAACGATTGATCTACACCGCCATTTGTCAAATAGGACAAATCGCTGGTATACTCGGTTGCCATCATCAGGTCACCCCTGTATATATTGTACAGTTTCAGGTAACAGGCGTTTACGGCAGACAAGGCCTGTGCTTCCGTTTGGTAAAAGTTATCAGCGCTGAGAAAACTTTTCGGTTTTTCCTCCAAAAATTTCCTGCAGCTGCTCATGCCCAGACCAAAGATGATAAGTACAACGAGTGAATATATTTTTATTTGTTTCATACCCATTAGAATTTTAATTCAGCAGTGAAGGTGATTGTCCTGTTCGGAGGGAATGAGCCGTTGTCGATACGACGCAAGGTAGAGGAAGTGCCACTTGTATTTACTTCCGGGTCGTAGCCGATATAATTTTTCAACAGCAACAGGTTGCTTCCGTTTAACGAAAGTGCCAGTGATTTGAGTTTTGAAGCGGTCATTTTTGCAAGATCAAACGTATATCCGATGGATACTGCCTTTAAACGCAGGAAGCTTGCATCGTATACAAAACGGTCATTGGGAATGTCATCTTTCGAATCGGTCCTGGGAATATCTGAATCAGGATTACGAATCTCGTGATACCTGTTTACCATGAGTTCCTGTTGATTATTGAGGTACACTCCTGTCATGTTGAACATGCCACCGGGATAATACATATCGCCGCCAATAGAATAGTTGAAGAAAACGGACAGAAACGCTTTTTTATAGCGGAATGTGTTTTGCAAACCACCATACAGATCCGGATCGGCATCTCCCAGCATTACCATATCATCGCTATTCATTAAGCCATCCTTATTTTGGTCAATATAACGCTGACGTCCCGGAACCAGATAAGCTGCCGAAGCCGATACGTACTGCTTGTCTGTTTGATTTTTGATGATCTCGTCCTGACTTTTCCATACACCACCATATTCAAAACCATAGATAGCATTCAGCGGATAGCCGGTCTGATAACCATTGATCATATATTGCGCCCCGTAGCTATAGGTGTTGGTAACCACCCTTCCTACCAGGCCGATATCATCCACCATCTGCTGGTTATGTGCTGCGGTAAGGCTGGTAGCCCATCCGAATTCGGGCTTCCGTATCACATCATAATTGATGGTCAGCTCAACCCCTTTGTTGGACGTCTTGCCAAAATTCATCAATCTTGAAGAAAATCCCGTTTGCGTAGGCATCTGTACACTCAGCAGCAAATCCGAGGTCTTGCTCTTATAGGCATCGAGTGTCACTTCGAGCCGTTTTCCAAAGAAAGAAAGATCAATGCCCGCATTATAGGTAGTTGTTTTTTCCCATTTCAAACCGGAGTTCGCGATACCCGATGGATAGAATGCAACAGGCTGCGCATCTCCGAATAAATACCCGGATGTGGTTGAGCTCAGGCGACTGAGCGACTGATAACGGGAAATGGCATCGTTGCCCGATGTACCGGCACTGAGACGGACAGCAAAATCACTCAGGCCGGAGTTTTTCATAAAGTTTTCGTTCAGGATATTCCAGCGAAAAGCTGCCGAGGGGAAATACGCCCATTTATTGTTGGCAGCAAAGTTGGAAGCACCGTCCCTGCGCAATGTGGCGGTCAGGTAATATTTTTGCGCATAGTTATAATTCAGACGGGCAAGGTGCGACAGGCGCGTTTGCAATTCTTTTGCGCCGCTTACATTCAGGTTTTGCTTATCAGGGATGGCCCCGATATCCCAAAGCGCCGTCTCGTCGCTGTAATACCCGCTGCCACTTATGGAAACCCGGTAGAAATTCAGCATCTGAACAGTAAAGCCGTACATCGCATCAAAATGATGTCCGCTGCCGAAAGTGTTTTTGTAGGTAATGGTATTTTCGTTCAGAAGATTATCATTCTGGTTGATGCTTTTAGAAGTGGCGTTGCCCGCCGTGGCCCGGCTGGGCATGGTAGAGGGAACCAAGGCATTGTTGTTGATATCATATTTGGAGTAAGCAACGGAGGAACGCGCCACGATATTTTTAACCGGTGTAATGTCTACATATGCCATTGAAGTAAGTGTACCTGTTTGAGTGGTATTCTTTCTCAGGGTAGCGTCAAATAAAGGCAGGTCGGATACTCCTCCTGAATAGTTTTGCGAGTTCCAGCTGTTCAAACTGCCATCAGGATTATAAATCGGGACCACAGGAGCTACTGACACAAACGATACGCTCCAGTTATTATAGGCGCCCAGGTACCGCATGGGCTGCTCCTGTGTACTATTGGAATACGCAATGCGTGCACCAGCCTTCGCATACCTGCCCAGGGTCTGGTCGAGGTTCAGCCGGAACTGGTATCGCTTGAACTCGCTTCCGAGAATAACGCCGTCAATATTGTCGTACCCCCCGGAAATAAAGAATTTGGTGTTGTTATTCCCTCCTGAGACGGCCAGTGAATAATTGGCAAATGGCGCGGTGCGGGTAAGGGCATGTTGCCAGTCGGAGCCT
Source organism: Niabella beijingensis (assembly GCF_020034665.1). Taxonomy (NCBI): domain Bacteria; kingdom Pseudomonadati; phylum Bacteroidota; class Chitinophagia; order Chitinophagales; family Chitinophagaceae; genus Niabella; species Niabella beijingensis. Next base: position 2,242,172 of record NZ_JAIQDI010000002.1, read on the forward strand.
TTGCCAAGTGAAAGCGGATCCGGATAGGGATAATCTTCGAGCGGCTTGGTTTTATTGGCCGCACTGGCATAATAAAAACGATCGTTGATCAGCTGTGCAAACTCAGTGGCATCCATTAAATCCAGGTACCCGGCCATCCTGGCAAAGCCCTGGGATGTCCTTACGGTAAAATCCGTTTTACCATTTTTGTTGATCCCGCTTTTAGTGGTGATGATGATGACTCCGTTGGCGCCACGGGAACCGTAGATGGCAGTAGAAGATGCATCCTTCAAGACACTGATACTGGCAATATCTGAAGGATTCAGATCATTCAGATTATTGATACCATCCATTACTCCGTCTACAATATATAAAGGTTCATTGTCGGCCGAAATGGATCTTGTGCCACGTATACGAACGGTTGTGCCGGAACCTGGCGCACCATCCGTGGACATGAATTCAGCTCCCGCAATTCTTCCCGCAAGCATCTGGTCTACCCGCGGAACGGGAATGTTCTCCAGGTCCTGCATTTTAACAGTGGAAACCGCTCCGGTAAGGTCGCGTTTTTTTACGCTGCCATAGCCTACAGCCACTACTTCTACCTGCTCAAGATCACCCGTTTTGTTTACCAGTCGCACCAGTAAAGCGCTTTGATCTTTTTTAAGCGCTACATCTTTCTCTATATAGGTTTCGTAACCTACATAGCTGAAATAAAGGTCATAAGTTCCCTGCTCATTCAGATTGCCCAGGCTGAAAGAGCCTTCCTTATTGGTAAGCGTTGAAGCGATAACCGTTCCCGCCTGCCGGGCAACAACGGAAACCATTTCAAGCGGCTTTCCCTGTTCATCCAGGACAGTGCCCTTTATTTGAGCGGACTGAGCTGCCGCACTTAACGCAACGACCAGGGAAAAAAAAGTAAACAGTGCTCTGAACAACATCTTTTGTTTTTTCATCTTCTGCAAAAATTTAATACACCCGGCGCCGGTTCATAATCGTTATTATGTCCAACATGCCGTCCCATCTTAAGTGGCGGCATTTTATCCGGGAATGACACAGAAGATTCGAACAAAATGGTGTTTACCCCTACCCGTTAACAATTTGATAACATACGCCGGCTTACATGCCCATAATAAAACATAAGGCTGCGGCTTTTCGCACCACTTTTAACGCTTTTGAAATGTGATTCTCCACCGTTTTGGGCGAAACGGACAAATGGTTAGCTATCTGCAAATGGGTAAGTCCTTCTTCACGGCTGAGTATGAAAATCTTTTTGCATTGGGGCGGCAGGCTTTCAATGGCCTCCTGTACTTTTTCAACCAGTTGTTTATCGGCAGCCGGGTCGCCGGCTATAGCAGCATCTGCATTTTGTTTTATTGCATCCAATGCGCTTCGTTCCATCGCTTTTTTGCGCAATATATCAATCATAATAGACCGGGCGATCCTTGCAATCTGTACTTCGATGGGAAAGGAACTGGAGAGTTCTGATCTTTTCTCCCAAACCTTAATAAAGCTCATCTGTACCACTTCTTCCGCCAGATCCTCTGAAGCTGTATTCTTTAGCACAAAAAAGTAAAATCTATTATGATATTTATGATATATTTCTTCAAAAACAAGTTTGTTTCCACTTTTTATCTCTGAAACATAATCCATAATAAGGGCCGCAAGTTACTAAACCATGAAAAAACGAAGATTAAATTATAGTTAAGCGATACGTCAAAAGTGCAGGGCCGGAATGAGCTGATAAACGCGGCATATATGGCTGCCGCAACCGGTCTGCTTCAGAACTATGCACCTTCTCCGGCTCCTGCAGGAAAGGTTGCCAAAAGTATTCTCAGTTATGATCAATCATCCACATGGTAATCCCAAACCCGGTGTAATGAGCTTCCGGAAAATCAACATTGCTCCCATCTTCATACTGGTATAACTGAAAGTCTTTAAATACCAATCCTATTCCCTTTGCATATTTTTCGGTAGAAAATTCTTTATATCCCAAAATAGTCGTACTGGTTGGCGGAAGTCCTAATGTTTCGTCTTGCTGAAGCACGGTCCATACATCCTTGTATGTTTGTCCCTGATAGCTCATATCCCCAAATGCAGTATAACTGAAGTTCCATGCATTCATGGCCTGACCTGCTATGTTAAACTGATAAAGATCATCATAAGGATTGAGAGGAAGCTTGCTATTCCCTTTCCAGGAAAAGCCCGTTCTCAAAGGACCCTGCAGCACTGTTACCCGCATATTGTTATCAATAACATCGACGCTTCTTTCCCCCGGAGTAATAAAATAAGTGCCGTTACCCACCCATGTACCGGTACCTGCTTCATTGTTAATTAACCGTTCTACCACATAGGTTTTGCGGCCGGCATTATCCGCTATTTCCTGCGTAATTGTATGTTTCACCCGGTACTTGTGCACTTCAGTTACAGTGCCACTTCTGGGGAATACGGTAGAATCAATTCTATAAACCATGTATTTACCCACATTAACCGGTAAATATCCTGAGATATCTTCTACCTGCAGCACTTCTTTCTTATTGCTGCAGGCATTAATGACGAAAGACAATAAAACAAATACAAAAAACCGTTTCACAATATTGTTATCTGACAAGTATACTGATGATTTAGATATAATTAACAATACGGCAACTCAGGGTAAGCATTAACTGAGAGAACGCCTTTTGAATATTCTCATAATAATAATTTCCTGACGAAGATAAACCCTTGTTCCAAATTCGGCAGGCCGTACTAATTGAATTAACGAATTACATAAGTTTTGTCAGCATTTCAGTAAATATATCACCGCTACCAACCACGACCTTTGACGCGGCCCGGGATATTTTTCGCTGTTTTACGCCCCTGAACTGCAATATATAAGTTACACAATAAAACCGCTCCAATATTATGATCAACAGCAAAACAATAACTACAGCAATAATCTTGTGTATCGTGATCGTTTTTATCTTTTCAGGAATACTTTATACCCTGGCGATCATTCTGCGGGATATTATAAAACGGGATGTGAAAAGCACGGGGCATTACATGCTCGTTTTCTTTGTATCGGCCGCAGTTATCACCCTGGCTGTAAATATCATAGCCTGCAGTTTTATGTTATAACAGACCCGGCTCAATCCCCGGGCAGCACCATTCGTGCGCAGCAAACAATTACGGGTAGCATTACTTTTTTGTAACTTGTAGCAAATTATATCATCCATGACCCCTCAAATCCAACATATCAACCCGGAAGGGCTCTCCAAAAACCCCGCCTTTTCCCAGGCAGTGATCACCCTGGGCAAAGGAAAAACGGTGTACATCGGCGGCCAGGACGCCATTAATGCACAAGGCCGGATCATTGGCATTGGCGATATCGGAGTACAAACAGATCAGGTAATGCAGAACCTGCAAACTGCATTAACCGCCTGCGGTGCCACCTTTGAGCATATTGTAAAGCTCACAATTTTTATCGTGCATGGCCAGGACCTGCGTCTTGGATTCCAGGCATCGCAAAAATATTTAGGCGGGCTGAAGAACCCACCGGCAATATCGGGGATGTTCGTGGCAGCGTTGGCAAGACCGGAATACCTGGTGGAAGTAGAAGCAATCGCATTTATTCCCGGGGAATAGCAATACAAAAAGACGGGCACCTTTATTACACGGGTCTTTCCGCAACAGTTAGTTTTTCTGGAAGATTGCAGCAGGCTGCTTCAGCAGACCGGCCGGCAATACCAGTGCACCGGATGTAGCTAATATTTACGGAAAGTCGTTTCCAAACTATTCCAGATACCCGAAAAATGATCCGCCAATGCAAAAGTATTTGAGAGGACTATAGAATGTGCGGAACCTGCAATCCTTTTAAATAATGGCCTGAGTGATATATCCCGGCATTTAACTAACTTTAGCTAAGAAATTAAGTACCGGCATATAATGATCTTTCTTAATTGTTTTTTTGAAATACCAGCATGTGGAATGAGCTCATTGCACCCTATACCGGAAGATTTATGCTTAAACCGTTATTATGATCGACATAGTAATTGAAGCCAGGAATGCGGCTATTAGTGAATCAATGAAAGTTAAACGGATCCTCCCCTTCCGTTTACGCAGAATGGTCGGACCATTCATTTTTATGGACCACGCCGGTCCTGTGGCAGATATACCAGCCAATCCATCTACACTGGACGTGTTACCGCATCCGCATATCGGGCTCTCTACCGTCAGTTATCTTTTTGGTGGTCAGGTTACCCATCGCGATAGTTTGGGAGTTGAGCAGGTCATTCGTCCGGGAGAAGTAAACTGGATGACCGCTGGCAGCGGTATTGCCCATTCCGAAAGATTTGAAGATCCATCTGCATTAACCGGGGGGCTTGAAATGATACAGACATGGGTGGCGCTCCCGGAAAAAGATGAAGAGGCAACTCCGTCTTTTGATAATTACAAACCGGAAGAACTTCCTGTATACACCGACAAAGGTATTTGGATGCGGCTGATCGCAGGCGATGCATACGGGTTACGAAATGATGTAAGAATAAAATCGCCGCTTTTTTACCTGCATGTTGTGTTAGAGGAAGGTTCCACCTTCGGGCCTCCCAAGGGCCATCCGGAACGTGGCATGTATATTGTCAAAGGCAGTATTGAAATATCCGGAAATCTATATCAGGCAGGACAAATGGTTGTATTTACACCGGGCGCAGAGCCCCTTATGATTGCAAAGGAAAATACCACACTGATGCTGTTGGGGGGTGAGCCTCTGGGGGAACGTTTTATCTGGTGGAATTTTGTTTCCAGCCGCAAAGAGCGTATCGAACAGGCCAAAGAAGACTGGAAACAGGGACGGATCATATTGCCGCCAAATGACAATAAAGAGTTCATACCCTTGCCCGACGACAAATCGAAGCCTGCAGGGGGCCCGCCTAAGCCCGAACCACTTTCATAACAGGCAGCTGGCTTTCTTAAATCAGCTGGGGCTTTAAGACATTCTCCCGATCCGGATATAGCCTGCTCAGGCCCGATACCGGGTGAAGAAAGTACGGGACATTATCGATAATAAAATGATCCTCTGTCATAATAAAAGCATTGTTGTCTGCTTACACCGCTGTCCGGTAGGTCAGCATTACGCGGCCCGATTTGCCTGGTTGTGCCTGAACGAACTCCAGCGGGTGCGGTCGTATTCCCTCAAAAAGCGGCTTGCCACTGCCCAGGACAATCGGGTGAACGATCAGTCGTAACTCGTCGATCAGGTTCGCATCCATAAGGCTCGCAACAAGACCTGCTCCACCAACGACATATATATTCTTTCCCGGCGTATCCTTCAGGGTCTGCAGTGCCGCCAGGTCCCGAACAATCTGGGTTTCGGGCCACGAGACGCTTTCGAGTGTGGTCGACAATACAATGTGAGGTGTGCGTGCCGCCAGCTGTGCATACGCAATCTCACTGCTGGATGGAGGCCGTCCCTGCTGTGACGGCACTTCGGGATTCGGCGGAATAGCCTGAGGATCCGCATAGATCGATCCCCAATACTCCCCGTATCCCGGGTACATATGTCCACCTAAAAGAAATGTGTCAACATCGTCGATCAGTTGGATCGCATCCGCCCATGAATCCACCCAATCCGTTTTGCCATCCGGATCCTCGATAAAGCCATCCAGCGATATCTGCATTGCAGAGATCATTTTCCGGGAATTATTGGTTGTCATGTTGTGCTGCTTTTATTGTTAAAACACAGGTTTATTACCAGGATATAGTTCTTGTTCAACAAATATAATACCGTGTTGGTAGCATTAAAAGGGGGATTTTGGACTTTCAGACAGGATAATTCAGACATCGTACTCATTGATCAAACTCCCGCCGGATACGCCTTGTATCTCCTGATCTATCGGTTACAGGAACTTATATTTGTAAAGACCCTGTTGAAAAAACACAGAGCCTACAGCGACCGCAATAAATACCGCTCCTCATAAAAAATAACAATACCTGTCTTTGCCTTCTTTTACTCCTGCCTATCTGTAATCGCTTTTAGCTTCCTGTACTTCCGGGACACATAGTCCTTTATATGAACCGGTATGTGTCCCGGAAGTTCCCCGTCTTCGCGAATACCTAAGGCACCATAAAAGTCCTCCAGTGCTGCCTGCTCCGCAACACTGCAAAGCCCTTTTCATACCTGTCAAGTAAATATGCCAGTCGTTCCTTGTCCATAAAATAATGACCTCCCTAGATATAATTGATAAAAAAAAACGATCCCTATGTAAGGACCAACGTTTTTTTATTTTTTTCAGAATTACTATTTATTTAATTTGCGCATAATAGATGCAACGTTATTACTGCTATACAGGCACATATGACGAGAGTGCGTACCATCCTAAAAGAGAAACCGGATTACGCTCCATTTTTACCCGTCGTGCTCTCTACCCCTTAAAAATCAAGAAAAGACACTATTATGAAAGTACTTCTTAGCTGGAAGAAAAACTTGTTTTCAGACCTTTATACTATTTACGAAAATAATTTGCAGATCGGGACTCTAAGGGGTAATAGTTTTTCCCAGTCGGCTTACAGTGAATTATACGGAAAGTCCTATACGTTTAAGACAAAAGGGTTTTTAAGGCAGCATACTGAGATCATCGAAGAACCAACACAAACAGTTATTGGCATCATCACACTTGACAATTTGTGGACAAAAGCCAATATAAAGCTTCATGGAAAGGAGGTCCACTGGAAGTATGAAAACTTATCGAATACAAAATGGCGTGTCAGCGACGAAACAGGATTAAGTATAAAATACGCTACTTCTCTCACTACCGGACGAATTGAATCCAATTCAATGGATCTGCCCCTGCTTCTGGCGGGCCTTTTTGTGACAAACTATTATTGGAAAATGTCGCTCGTCATTTTTATTGTGCTGATTATAGGAATTATTAGGTAATTTCAATAATCAGGTTACTATTATAATCTTTAATGCAAAAGTTGGTATTGCGAAACAGTTCAGCCACCAATCATTTTCAACAACCGATTAAACATACGAATGATAAGATTTTCTATTACAGCTGCATTATTGTTTACTACTGCTATTTTATTTGCACAGGACGACAATCCGGTTATCAAAAAAAAAGCTGCAACAGTTGAAGGTTTCGTCCCACAGGGATGGAAGATCGCCTATACAGCAAAAGGCGATCTTAATAAAGATACCAATAGCGATGTGGCGATCATCATACAGAATACCAACCCGAAAAATTTGGTCAGCAACGAGCGCTTGGGTCCCGACACGCTGGATCTGAACCCGAGGATGCTGCTTATCCTGTTCAAAGGCCCTGACAATTCTTACACATTGGCAGCCAGAAACAAAAGTTTTATCCCAAGCCCGAATGATGCCGAGTCTTCATGCCTGGCTGATCCGCTGAGCGAGACCGGCGCTATTGGTATCGAAAAAGGTGTATTAAAATTAAGCTATCAATACTGGCTAAGCTGCGGCTCCTACGGGGTTACCAATACAGATTATACATTCCGGTTTCAAAACGGGATATTTGAATTGATCGGCTATGATTGCCATAGTTTTAGCAGGTCTTCAGGCGAAGAAAGCAGTACAAGTGTCAATTTTTCCACCCGTAAAATAAGCAAAACCACGGGCGGGGACATGTTTGATGAAAAAGAAAACAAGCCCAAAACAATAACCAGGAAGCTTACCTATGGGAAATTATTAAATCTTGAATCAATGACAACAAAGGACGCCGAGGCACTAATGGACTTATAGCAGCAATCTTCGCTTTTATCAGCTTTTCTTTGGTTCCTGCTGCTGAATGATCAGATGCGCAGGCTGGGGTTGGTTTCAATACGTTCCATTGCACTTGCGGTGAGCGCTCCAAAGGGCGGTATCAGATAAGTAAGGTGGCTGATCCTTTTCCCGCACCCGCCATTATTGTTCATCGCTGCAACTCCGGCACCTGAAATGCAGAACCAGTGAAATATTATCGTTCCACCAGTTCTTTAACCGGTTCGCCGTACCAGTCTATTTCATTATGATCCGTTTTTAAAAGTATACGCCATCTTTTAAATGTGTTGACAAACACAATCAACATGAGCAACATGGCAAAAAATGCCAGTACGGCTAACAGATATTGTTCTTTTGGTATGTACACATTTACGATTTGCTCATACCCCGCCCAAAAAGTGACCACTGCCATAAATACTCCCGGAATAGCGGAACACAAGGCATACTTGCCCCTGTTCATGCGGATCAGCATGGTGGTACAAACAATCAGCCCGCACGCTGCCAGCAACTGGTTGCTGATGCCAAACAGCGGCCAGATACTGTTTACATTACCGGTATAAACCAGGTATCCCCACGAAAAGGTAAATATCAGGCTGCATATTATAATACCGGGCTTCCAGTTTTTATCTTTAAACTTCGGGATTGCACTACCCAGCATTTCCTGTAAAAAGAACCTTCCTACCCTGGTACCGGCATCAATAGCCGTTAAAATAAACACCGCCTCAAACATGATGGCAAAATTGTACCAATAGGCCATCAGGTCGTCCATGAAAGGTATTTTATTAAAGATATGAGCCATTCCCACCGCCAGGGAAACTGCCCCACCGGTACGCCCATGTAAATCCACACCGATCATTTTGCTGAAATGATCGAGATCCACAGTATGGAGTTGCGGATTTGCAGCGATAAAGGAGCCATACAATTCTTTAGGTGTGTTGATGGCAAAATAATCACCCGGTACTAATGTACAGGCGGCTATTAAAGCCATCAATGCCACAAATCCTTCTACAAGCATAGCTCCATAACCAACAAAAAGGATTTCCTTTTCATTAGAAAGCATTTTTGGAGTGGTGCCTGTGGCTATTACTGCATGAAAGCCCGAAATGGCACCACATGCGATTACTATAAAAATAAAGGGCAATACCGGGCCGCCAATAACCGGACCTCCCCCGTTTATAAATTTGGTAAGAGCAGGCATCTGAATAGTTGGCGCAACAAAAACAACACCTACTGTCAGCATAATGATAGTGCCGATTTTCAGATAGGTGGACAGATAATCCCGTGGCACTAATAATAACCAGACGGGTAAAATGGAGGCGAGGAAACCATAAACAGTAATAGCAATGGAAATAGTACCTGTTTTCCAATGAAAGATGTTCCGGACTTCCCCGATTTTCATCAACTCATGCCCCCCGATAATGGATGCGATCAGCAAAACACCCCCGATAATACTCGCCAGCCTTACGCTCTCACCTTTGTAACGCATAATAAGTCCCATTATTACCGCTATAGGCATGGTAGCTATTACCGTAAAGAGCGACCAGGGAGCTTCGTGCATTGCACTGATACACGCCAGGGAAAGACCTGCCAGTGTAAGGATCAGAATAAAGAGGATGGCAATGCCTGCAATCATACCTGTACCTTTATCCACCTCCTTACCGGCAATAGTTGCCAGGCTTTCGCCTTTATGTCTTACCGAGGCAAATAATACAATCATGTCATGAACACCACCGCCCAATACACATCCAATTAATATCCATAAAGTACCCGGCAGGTAGCCAAACTGGGCAGCCAGCACGGGGCCTACCAATGGTCCTGCCGCCGCAATAGCAGCAAAATGATGTCCGAAGAGTACATTTTTGTTGGTCACTACATAATCTTTGCCGTCGGCAAATTCAATGGCCGGCGTTTTATTTTTTGCGTTAAGCCTCAGCACCTTATTCGCCATAAAAACGCCATAAAACCGGTAGGCAATTGCAAATATTAATAACGCTGCAAAAACCAGTGTCAGTGCATTTACTCCATTTAACCACTCCATGATATGCTATTTTTAAATATTATCAGCCGGAAAACTCCCGCTTTTCAGATCAACTATTTTCGATACAATCCGGCAACAAAAATCAGAACAGGGCGGCCCCAATCAGGGCGCTGTATTCTCCCAGTTCAGAATTTACAATGGGTATTCTTCGTCCTATTTTTTTCCAGAGAAGCGTTTGTACCTGAGATTGAAACCTGGCGAATGCTTTATTGATATTACCTCCTATCACTACAGCTTCAGAAGGAAACTTTTTTAGAAATTCACTAATAAACAGAGCCAGGTTACGGGCAAACTCATCGAATAAGAAATCGATATTCTTATTGTTATTATATTGTTTTAGTAATTCTTTGACACCACTGACAGATTTGCCTGACAGCGTATAAAACCGGGATACAAACCATTTGGTAGATAAAAAATCTTCTGCTATCCCGTTTTTAAATGGCATGTTCCATAAACCGGCATCGATCTCCAGGGAGTAATTTCCTGCTGCCGTTCCCAGGCCGGTACCCAGGGTAATCCCAATAGCACTCTCATAGCCTTTCAGGCTTCCGGCCAGCATTTCCCCTCTTAAAAAACAAACTGCATCATTTTTAAATACAATTCTTTCCCGGTTTATACCCAATCTTCCGGACAATATATCACCAACATTAAGACCATATAAATTCCTGAATTTATCCTGTTCCTTAATTAGACTAATCCCGGATTTATAATCAAAAGGCCCGGGCATTGCTATGCCTATCTGCTCAACCCGGTTCCCGGCGTAATCCATTACCCGTGTTAAGAGATCTACCCAGCTATCAAAAATCATATCAGATGGCCCGGTTGAGGCGACTTCCTCTCTCTTAAGACTATCATCAATTATTATCCTTTTCTCCAAATCGACCAGAGATGCGGTAATATGTGTACCTCCGATGTCTACACCTAATGCTATACAACTATTCATATTTTATTTTTACACTCAATACTTTTTACCTGAACCACTTTTATGAAACCGGAGAAGCCGAAACAAACCCAACAAAGTAATCTTACTGATAAAATCCTTTTCAATCAGGGTCATTCCAGTACCCTGACGGCTTTCGAGCAGCTTAATTTGCCATCAAAGGAACGCTCGGTAATACGGATAAATACACCATTTCCGTTATCTGTACTGTTATCGATCTTATGGCTCTTGCTACAAGCCGCCAGCAAAGCAATAGCAGCAACTCCAATACCTAAGCGTGTCAGGCGCGACCCAAAAGCAGGAATCAGAAACAAGAGCATTATACTTAATCCGGCTATTTCAACCGTTCCGGGAACAACAAAATCGTATTTCACTTTTTGTGAGGATGCACCAATAGTTTTTGCCGCCTGACGGCCTATTTCCTTCCATTGCTTTCCATCTCCGGACGCTTCAATGATATATTCTTTTGTATTTGATTCGTTGTCTACAGTCCAACTTATATTCCATGAGCCGTTTATCTTATTTGCGGTAATGGTTCTGAAGTTCGTCGATAACGGCTGCGGAAAGCCATCGATAACGGCCTGCGTTTCTGCCGGATAATATTTCATCCGTAACCGCCAGAGTAATTCTTCAATTGATACCACATTAATATTGGTATCTAATAATGCCTTTGCCCAGGTAACCGGTGTTACCCCCCTTAAAGCTCCGGCATCGGTTGAAACCGCATCGCTGATATTTCCTCCTGCATCCTTTTTGAAGTAGGACCACGCATGTACTATTGTCCAGTCTATAGTGGGAGTCGGAGACTGATTTGCGGCGGAATTAATCAAACTGGCAATAACGGCTGGATTACCAGAGTTCGGATACTGATTTAGATCTGCCCACATCTGATACTTTGCGGTAAATACGGGTATATGTTTACCCTGTTTATTCGTTACCCAATAAATATTACCGCCGCCGGCATTGTAAGGAATATATTGAATCGCTACAATGCCCACAAGGTCATCAATCGTTTCGGCATATATCTGGTAGGCTCCCAAAGCTTCAGCACTGCTCAGGCTGTTTCTTGTAATAAAACTGAACACTTTAGTGCCGGTTGCTTTCATTCTTTTATTGACGATTTCGGCAAACTCACGTTGTATGGTCACTGCATCCCCATCCCGGGACTGTGCAAAATAATCAGGATACTGGTATCCGCCGCCAAATTCAATCAAATTACCCGGAACAGTAGTAGTATTCACAAAGTAATTCCAGGCATCCGGTATCATTTCTGATAAGTTGACCGGACAGTTAGTCCAGTTCATCGGCACGTTATTAATATCGGGATTACCCCAGTATTCGGGTATAAGCGGAAGACTGGTCGCCTGGATCATCATATTATCACCGTCGCTCAGCACAAAAGAATGATAATGCCTACCGGTTGAAAAATCCAGTGTTCTCGGGTTAATGTTGGTTACCTTAGGCGGTGTCAACTGCTTGGCGCCGGCCGATAACACGGAAAGGTTCACTACCGTAGCACCTGTAGTAAACATGCCATATTTGGAACAGGCAACCACTGCCGGTCCTTCATTTTCGTTCCACCCTACAACCGGACTATTGGGCTTCATCCATGACAAAATTGTGTTATAAAAATCATCAACGCCCCAATAAACCATACAATTATTGGAGATGGCCATTTCACGCTGACGATAATCATTAGGTGCAATAGTAACCACCATTTTATTATTTAACGCGCCTTTAATACCATCAAACCAGGCTTGAGTATAGGAGGTTTTTGAATTCAACGGCCTCGCGTCGTACTTTAATGTCAACCCGTGAGCAATTGCCGTAGATTCCAGTCCGGCTTCTACCAAAATGGCATCGTACATTGAGGCGTATAATGTTGCAAAGTTTACCGAATAATCTCCCTCGGTATACAAAACATAGCCTTTTACCACGCCTTTGTTTTTAAACCGGTCTACTAAATTCCATACTGTAATATTTCCGTTATCGGCAACCGATGTACGTGCCAGCCACCCGGAAAGGTAATAATTATAAGCGGCACCCGAAACATTGGTCCACACCAATTCGTTGTTGGTACCTGCATTTACAGCCCTTGCGGCCAAACCCGAAACAGATTGAACGAGATTTCGCTGTGCAAGATTGGAGGGGGATACTCTTATTATCTGTGTCGGCAGCTTTTGTTCGGGCCACCAGGATTCCTGGCCCTGAGAAAAAGCTGTTAAAGACAATAGCAATAGACAGATCAATACCTGGCATTTACATAAGCGACCGTTAATCATATACATTGTATTTTATTGGATAAAAATTAGCTGCTTTTATCGGTTGAAAAAGAGTAAGGATAATCGTCGGCTGCAGTGCCCTTTTGCCTGTTCGGCACATTACTCATCTGCAACCGGAACGTGCCGCCTTTCATAATGTCGAAATGATCGATCCAGTTTTTATCATAGGATTTGCCATTGAAAGCAGCCGTATTAATATATAGATTTTCACTGCTGTTATTGGGCGCACTGATGGTAAAGGTCTTTCCGTTCTCTAAAAACAACGTCGCTTTCTTAAATAAAGGCGTTCCCAAAACATACTGCGTTGTAGCCGGGCATACCGGGTAAAAACCCAATGCAGAAAAAACATACCAGGCAGATGTTTGTCCATTATCTTCATCTCCGCAATAGCCATCAGGTGTAGGTTTATAAAGCCGCTTCATCACCTCTCTTATACGGAATTGTGATTTCCAGGGGGCCCCGGCGTAATTGTACAGATAGGTCATGTGCTGGATCGGCTGGTTTCCATGCGCATACTGTCCCATATTCATGATCTGCATTTCTCTGATCTCATGTATTACTTTTCCATAGTAGCTTTCATCAAAAACAGGCGGAAGTGTAAAAACAGAATCCAGCATCTGCATAAACATTTTCTCACCTCCCATAAGCCGGATCAATCCGCTGATATCATGAAAAACGCTCCAGGAGTAATGCCAGCTGTTTCCTTCGGTAAATGCATCACCCCATTTAAACGGGTTAAAAGGGTATTGAAAACTGCCGTCAGCATTACGCCCGCGCATTAGTTTGGTGGTATCGTCAAAAAGGTTTTTATAATTGAGTGCTCTTTGACGGTAGAGCTCAATTTCTTTTTTAGGCCGCTCCAATGTTTTTGCAAGCTGGGCTATAGTGAAATCACTATACGCATATTCCAGGGTGCGGGCTGCACTTTCCCTGATATCCACGTCGTAGGGAACATAACCCAGTTTATTATAGTAGGCAGCGCCTTTTCTGCCAACGGCTGTTAAAGGTCCTTCATTATTGGCGCCCTTCAGCATTGCTTCATATAAGGTCTGAATATCATATCCCCTCAGTCCTTTCAGATAGGCATCTGCGACAACAGCAGCAGAATTATTTCCGATCATAGTATTACGATACCCGGGGCTGGACCATTCGGGTAACCAGCCACCTTCTTTATAAGCGTTTATCAGCCCTTCCTGCATTTCTTTATTGATAGAGGGGAACATTAAATTGAGGAAAGGATACAATGCCCGGAAAGTGTCCCAAAAGCCTGTTCCGGCAAATAAATACCCGGGAACCACCTGACCGTTATAAGGACTATAATGAACCGGTTGCCCCTTTGCGTCTATTTCATAATGTTTTTGCGGAAATTGCAGCATCCGGTATAAACAGGAGTAAAAAGTTCTTATATCATCTACCTGGCCACCCTGCACCGATATCCTGCTTAGCTTGTCATTCCATACTTTTTTAGCATGGGCTGCAACCTGCTCCAGGTTATAGCTGGATAATTCCCGCTTTAGGGTTATTTCAGCCTGTTCAAAACTGATAAAGGAAGAAGCTACTTTTAAATGAACCTGCTGGTCCTTTTTTGTTTTAAATCCTATTACGGCGCCGGCCTGTTCTGATGTAATGGTTTTATTTGTCTTATCCAATTGTTTGCCATTCCAGGTATAAGAAACATCAAAATCGTGGTCAACATATATAACAAAATAATTTTTGAAATTGTCCTGAATGCCCAGTTTACTTTTCCGGCTGTACCCGATAATCTTTCTTTCTTCCGGTATGATCTGAACAAAAGCTCCGCCGTCCATAGCGTCGATAGCGATATAAGCACTGTCAGATTGGGGAAAGGTTAGTCTGAATATGGCAGCACGTTCGGTAGGCGCAATCTCTGTGGTTACATTATAGTCTGCCAGGTACACCTTATAATAATAAGGTGTTGCGGTCTCGGCCTTGTGTGAAAACCAACTCCCCCTGTCTTCTTTAAATCTCAAAGAACCCACAAACGGCATGATCGCAAACTGTCCGTAATCGTTCATCCAGGGTGAGGGCTGATGTGTCTGCTTAAATCCGACGATTTTTTCAGCATCGTAAGTATAGGCCCAGCCATCACCCATTTTCCCTGTCTGAGGCGTCCATAAATGCATCCCCCATGGCATGCCAATTGCCGGATACGTATTACCATTTGACAAAGCATGTTTGGATGCCGTACCCATCAGTGTATTCACATAACCGACAGGCTCTGTTATTTTTTCATTTATATTCTGACTTTTACCCCCCAGGGCAAAAAGAGATATAAACAGGATTGATAAACTGAATCTCATTTCAGGATTATTATTTTAAGTTGTTTTATTTTTTTGGCACAAATAATACGGCATCAGCCATAACGGTACCGTCAGCATTTTTATTGGTAATAGCTACATAAGCATTATTGCCTTTCTTTAAATCAAAATCGCCCAGATGTACCCATTCTCCTGTTGTTTGGCCTTTTACTGAAACATCAGCCATATTGATCAATACTTCCGTTCTTTTAGTTCCATTGTTGATTATATGGGTAATTGTAGAAGTGGGATTGGCAATACGATTCACCACATACGTATAAATGGCATATTTTCCACTGTGTGAAATGGAAGGCTTGAATCGAACCTCATTCAACTGGCTGTTATTGGTACAATAAAGGCCAGAAAGACCGTAGGTACCACCCTTTTTAACCTGCCACTGACCGATTTTTTCGATATGTAAAGAGTCCGAATCGTCAACCAACACTTCCACTACGCTGTTATCCACCAATGGATTTGTCTTTAACATCTTCTGAACTTCTTTTATATCCACTTGCTGTACCGGTTTGTGCCCGTCTATAGCTATTGACGCGGCCACAGCCGAAGATTGTCCCAACACCATGAAAACAGGTTCCATCCTGATGGAGCCGTAGGCAATATGCGTAGCCGAGAGACAAACCGGAACCAATAAGTTTTTGCATTCAGTTATTTTGGGAGTAATAGAACGATATGAAATGGGGTAAGGGGGAAATCCGCCCACCTGTACGTCTCCTTCATTTTTTACCATCCCATTTGCGATAACTCTCTGACAATTGTGTGAATCCATGTTATAAGCTGCCATTCCGATAGCATCCTCTGCAACGGCATCACCTACACAATTATGCTGTGTCATTACATACGCCCCTATCATCCTCCTGGCCTCTCTTACATATAACTGTGGCGAGAAATGACCATTCTCAACATACTCGTCTTTAGGATAACCCCATTTCAACATTTCCTTTCTCATATCTTCGGGAACGCGCGGATCATGACCATAGAAATAAAGCAATCCTTTGGTATATAGTTCATGATCTTTAATGATTTGTTTTCGTTCTTCATAAGATCCGTCAGGATAATTATAGTTCGCTCCGATCATGTCTGTAGATAAGCCGCCGGTACTGTTGATATCGGTCTTGTTATTGGGCATGGGTTTAAAATGTTTCCACCAGATTGTTTCAGGGAGCTGTACGGGAAAAAAGCGGGTTAATAATTCATAGCGCGAAGGATCATAGCCCTCTGGCTTCGTTACGGGGACCATATTCTGCGGATCGTTGGTGAGACATAAACGGAAACAATAAGCCTGCACTTTTTTATCGCCGGTACCCCTGGGTTGCAGCGGCTCACCGCTAACGCCCCATAAAAGGCCACTTTTGGGATCTCCAGGAATTTTATAGGGATCTACTCCATCAGGAAACTGATGATAGATACTTTTTGCCTCCGCTAACTGAACGCCATTCAGTGTTTCATTATACTGTGCATTACCTTCACGGCCAATTGTGTAACTCACTCCGGCTTTGGCCATCAGGTCTCCTTCATAAGAACAGTCCAAATACATCTTAGCGGAGATCGTTATATTGGTAGCAGGGTCAGGAGCCAATGCGTTTTCGAGAATAATCGAACGGATTGAACCGTCTTTTTTATCAACTGAATGCAGCCGGGTATCATAAGCCACTTTTATAGCTCCTTCCCTGATATAATCTAAAAAGACGGCTTCGGCTATCTTCGGTTCAAAAATCCATTGCTCGAATTTTCCGTAATACCGCCCCACACGCCTGTAAAAATTATGAGCCAGGCCCGTGATGGCATATTTATTTCCTATATCTGTCAAACCTAAACCACCTGAAGTCATACCCCCCAAACGCCGGGTAGGTTCAATCAAAATCACCGACTTCCCCATTTTTTTTGCCGTATAGGCAGCAATAACACCGGCAGAAGTTCCACCATAAACACAAATATCATAAGTTGACTGAGCGGATACCAGCAAACGTGATCCTGTAAGTAAAAGGAAAAGAATTATTTTATTAAACATGATCTGAGTTTAATTCATTACTATTTTTAAAAAGGAATCAGGAAAGGACTTTATTAATATAAGCGGGGTAACTCTCTTTGTCTATGCTGCCGTCGCCTTTGGTAATGCTATCGCCAAAACAAACAACTCTTTGCACCGGGAGGTGATTATATAAACAATACTGAGCTATTGTTACACCCATAAGGCAATATCCGTCTCTTGTTGGATGAACACCGTCCGTTTTGCCTGTATTAGCCTCATTTCTTAAAAGGGAATCAGCGCCCAAACCTATTTTGCCTACTTTTTCAAATAAGGCCCCCATATCTAAAAATGAGGTTTGTTTTTTCCGGGCTATTTCTTTTATAGCATCGTTAACTGCTTTTCGGCGCCCCTCTGCGCCTTCTGGTTCAAAAAAAGAAGCCGGATGACGGGTAAGCAGGTAAGGCTCATAAAAAGGTAAAATGGTCATGAGCAATAACTGGCTGCCGCTCTTCAAAATCCCATCTGACAGTAACTCGAGATTTTCTTTATACTTCGGCAATGGCACATACTTGCCATGGTTCATATCATTGGTTCCTATCATCATCACTACCAGGCTGGGGCGATGCCTGAGACAATCGGGCTCAATACGTTGTAACAGGTTTTTAGTATTATTTCCAGCTATTCCTGCATTGACAATTAACTCCGGCTTTTCTACAGGATTATCACCTGCCTTCACCTTCCCGGCTCCCAATAGCCCCAGTGAAAGCATAGATGCATTACGGATAAAATCTTTTCTTTCCATCTTAATTATTATAATGTTGATTACAGGAAGGTCAATTCTTCCTTAGCTTTTGATAAATATGTGTTAATACCTCACCGCGGGTTTTCCCGTTTGCCCAATCTGCCAATTCCAATCCCGATTTTTCTTCCCAGTTTTTTATAGCAGCAGTTGTTGCTACATCTTTTAAGCGGGCATTCCAATCTGTCACAAATCCTCTAAGACCTAAATACTGTAATGCTTTAAAATCAGGATTGGAAGGACCGGCATCTTTAAAGCAAATCAATACGGCCCGCTGATCGATTAACCTGTCCTGTAACACTTGCCGGTCAATATCCTGAACCGTTTTTTTATGATCGATGGCAACAGCAGCAGCCACGCCCGCAGCCTGGCCCAATGCCATCCAGCAAGGCTCCATTCGCAATGTAGCCAGTCCTAAATGGGTAGCGGATACCGGAACCGGCGCTAACAGGTTATCGACATTAGGAGGAACGATCACTTCGTAAGGAACCGTGTATGGCGCCGCAGAGTAACTCAGGAATCCCTCAAGGGTATTCTGCCCCTTTTCTCTTTTACGTGTGGCATGTGAGTCGATACCATAATGACCTCCGGTAATACTTGTTTTATGCAGTGGTGGCCGGCTGCCTTTTTGTACGGGGAGCGCATCTCCTGCTTTATACACATAAACACCTTTCATTCTTCTGCCCTCGCGTACATACACCTGCCTTGGAAAATTTCCATTATCTGTATACTCATCGGCAGCAAGTCCCCATAAAGCACATGAATCTCTAAACCAGGCCGGTAAAGCCGGGTCATTCTGACCAAAATACAAAAGCCCCAACGTATAATCCTTCAATCTTTCAGCAAACTTGTCGCGCCATTGCCAGTCAGATGTCGGCCATGCCCAGTTCTCCTCGGGCAGATCTGTTGAAACCAATGAGCGATGCTGATTATTGGCATCCGTTTTATTATTGGGCAATACAACCTTATTCACCAGGCGTTGCATTCCCTGTGGTATATTCTTACCTTCAGGCGGCAGGCCTTTTAGCAAACGTTGTTGATTCCGCTCTTTTTCAGTTACTGACTGTAATTCCCATTCTACGCCTGAATGCAGCCCGGACCGTACATCATCAACAATCGATGCATACTCTTCCCTGTTGTAATTGGCGGGCCTGGGTATCGGTACTTTTTTTTGGTTGTCAGTTGTCAGACACAACCTGTAGTTATAAGCCTGTATGGCATTGTCGCCCAGGTTGGAACTACCCGCCTCCTGCCCGTCTTTCTCCCACAACTTATAAACGATTCCCGCATAGGGTTCGTTGTATTCTGTTTTACCTTCACGGCCTAATGAAAAAGGCACACCGGCAGCCGCAATCAGGTCTCCTTCATAAGTGGCATCAATAAACACTTTTCCGTTATATGTTTCTGAAGTATTGTTTTCCCTGTTCAATACCGTAATGGCCTTTATTTGATTTCTTTCCATTTGAGCATACTCAGGATAAGCATCAAACTGCCGGTTTATTTTCACCGTTACCAGAGGTTGTTCCTCCAGCATCTGGTGCATTATTTTTTCGGCGACGGAGGGCTCAAAATGATATCCGCCCTTTGCATCCCTTACCTGTGGTGAATTGCTACCATAAACGCTCTCGTAATGCTTATTGATACGGGTCACAAACTCCAAGAATAATCCTCCCGTAGCTGACCGCGTAATTATATCGGTTGCACCCAGGCCATTTGCGGGAAGACCGCCGATATGTTTTGTACGTTCAAGGATAACAGATCTTTTCCCTTCGCGGGCGGCTGCAATGGCGCACATAATACCGCTGGGTGTGCCACTCACTATAACCAGGTCGTACATAGAAACAGCCTTGGTATCCTGGGTAATAGCCATGTTAACCAATAGCTGCATAGCAAGCAGGCAAAACAACCGTTTTATTTTTGCACCTTTAAAACCTATACACATAAATTCATATTTAGATAAACAATCCTGTTTAAACAGATTCGCGAAATATTATCTGTGGCTCCATTAATACCATTCTTTTTTCAACTTTATCGATAACGCCCAGCTCTCCCATTAAAATGCGAACAGCAGTTTGCGCAATCGAGGCAACAGGCTGCCTGATCGCTGTTACAGATGGAGATAACAGATCAAACATAATATTGTCATCAAAGCATAAAACCGAAAGCTGTTCCGGAACTCTTAGTTGCAAATTCCTGATAGCCTTCAGGCCACTTATACCTAAATAGTTGGTTGTAAAAAGAATGGCATCCGGAACATGTAACGCTAAAAAGTCCTGTATCAAACGAATCGTGTCAATATCAGCACTGTTATAGGGCACACGCAAAACAAGATCAGCCGCCAGCTTACTTCTTGTTAATGTATCAACAAAGGCTGTTTCCCTGTCTTTCATTTGCACCAGGTCGATCCCTACCGTTATCAGACCAATTTTCTTTTTTCCTTTTTTAACGAGATAGTCTGCGCCCGACACAATACCTTTATAATTATCAACCAAAACATAGGGATAATGCAGCTCCGGCAGGTAACGGTCTATTTGCACAACCGGTGTTTTATTAATATCAATATCACGCAAAGACAATTCCATCTCCGCAGTAGGCGTTACTAAAAAACCGTCAACCCTTTGGTGTTTCATTAGCTGCACCAGGTCTGCTTCTTTTTTATGATGATTCTTCAAACTGCAATACACGACTTTATAATCAAATGTGTTGAGTTCTTCTTCAATTGTTCGGGCAAGACTTGAAAAAAACTGGTTGGCAATATCCTCTACTATCAGGCCTATCACCTTTGTCTGACCTGTTCTAAGCGCCACAGCAATAGTATTAGGCCTATAAGAAAGTTCCCGCGCCTTTTGCAGTATCCGGTTGCTCACTGCTTTACTGATCCGCATCTCCTCCGCCCGACCATTCAATACAAAAGAGACCGTAGACGGCGAAGTGCCCACTAATTTTGCAAAGGTTTTCAGTGAGATCATACGATTGCTTTAATGTTTATACCGTAGCATCGATTGCAGAGTTTCATCTTTCCGGTGTTGCATTCTGATTCGCCATAAGGGTTCTTCTATTGAAACTACGGATACATTATTATGGTCTGGCAGATCATCAACGGTATTTGTTTAATCGAATAGGGAATTAGCTATTTTTCCTTTATATCGTCCAGGCGTTTAATTTTTGATTCTGTATGCACGTTTCCTTTTTGGAGCAACTGCTTTAACTTACTGTAGGGAACATCCTGGACAGAAGTATTTTCAGCTATCGCCAGTTTGGCTGCAGCTCCCGCTGCCTGTCCGATAATCATATACTGAGGTTCCATTCTTAAAGAAGCGCAGACCACGTGACTCATAGAAATACATACAGTAACCAAAAGATTAGATACCTCTTCCTTCCGGGGAACCAGCGAACGATAGGGTATCTGGTAAGGGATATGTTTCATTCTTTCCGGCTCGGTGCGCTGCAAACCACCCTCGTACTTCAATATGCCTTTTTCTGTAGCATAGCCCTGAACATTATGCACATCCAGCCCGTACGATCCCAATCCGATGGGATCAGGCTTCTGAAGTTCTGATACCACATCTTTCTGAATCATCACATAAGCCCCCAGCATTCTGCGGCCTTCTCTTACATAAAGTTCATAAGGCCAGTTATCATTATCCTTAAACTCATCTTTTGACAGGCCCCATTTACTAAACTCATTACGGTATGCTTGCGGTAATCTTTTATCATTGGCAAGGAAGTATACATAGCCCTTTACGTAGTTGATATGATCTTTCCATATTTCTGCCCGTTTTTTGTAGGAACCATCAGGATAATCCCAGTTACCGCCAACATAATCGGCCGTATTCAGATCGACTTTATGATTCGGTATTTTCCCAATACCCGGGAACATTTTCCTGGCGGCAGAGTCGGGCCCATAATTATCGATTGTCCTTAAAACATGATCCAGTAATTCTTCGTACCGTGCGGGCTGATAACGCTCCGGTCTGGGAAAAGGCACTCTATTTTCCGGAGTATTGGTCAATACCAACCTGAAGTTATAGGCCTGTGTTTTTTTATCTCCTGATCCCACCGGGCCGGGTGGGTCAGGCTGTATTCCCGGCAACAGTTTCCCGTTACTGCCGTAGGCTTTGCGTGAGCCGGATCCTTCACGGATACCGGCTGAATATTCGTTGTACGCACTTTGGGCCTCGCGTCCAAATGTATAAGAAACCCCGGAAAAAGCCATTAAATCGCCTTCGTAAGTGGCATCAATAAAAACCTTTCCATGATAGATCGAACCATCTTCCATAACGATAGTTTCGATCTTGTTCTGCTTTTTAACAACACCGCCTTTTTCTTTAAGCCTTTTCCTGTATAATACAGTAACATTGGCCTCTTTAATCATCTCGTTCAATACTTTTTCGGCAACATGTGGCTCCGGAAACCAGCCAATGGAATCCCTGGTGTACACCTGGTAGTTATAGTATTTTCCGAGGCGTTTATATAACTCAAGCGGGTATCCTCCTATCACTGTTCTGCGACCGATATCAGTAGCCGACAGTCCACCTGTTACCATACCGCCAATGTGGCTCTTGGGTTCCAGCAGTACTACCTTCAGGCCTTCCCGGGCAGCCGATATAGCAGCCATTACCCCAGATGCGGTGCCTCCGTACACCACTACATCATAGTTAGCAGCTTTGGCGGGATCTATAGGCCCCGGAGATCTAAAGGATAAAATAAAAATGCAAAACAGGAAAACAGCGGCGATCGATGTTTTCGAGGCCCTTAGTTTTATTGTCTGTAATATCAACGCTGATTGTGTCATTTGAATGATCTTAATAATTAGGATTCTGTTTAAAATTGTCTTTATTAGTAGATAGATCTATCTCCGATTGAGGAATCGGGAAAAGGTAATTTTTTGAAGGATCAAACCGGGTGCTTGTATTAACGATATCGGTATTAGATGGCGGCCTTGTAAGCTCTAAAAAATATTCAAACTTACCGGTTCTCGCCAGGTCAAACCACCTTTGAAACTCAAAACATAGTTCCCTTGCCCGTTCCATCAGAATTTCGTTGATCGTAATATCACCCGCGGTGTAATTGTTAAAACCGGGTGTTTTATCGGGGGTAACCGGTGTACCGTTCGCATCTAATCCACGGGCCCTCTGGCGTACCCCGTTAATAGCTTCGAGTCCTTCCTCGGAAATAGTACCGTTCTTTTTGTAATCAGCTTCTGCGAACATCAGCAATACGTCGGCAAAGCGAAGAACGATCACATTATTCGGGCAGTTGGAATACAAATACGCGGAGGTTTCTCTCCAGCTATTGCCCCACCTGTATTTGGTAACCCCGCAACGTCCTAAAACCGTTTGATTGTATCTGTCCGGGTTATAAGTTGACCAGATATAGGTGAGTGAGGATGGCGCATTGTTGGCAATATTTACTAGCGAGTCGGTAAGGTTCCAAACCCTCCTTTTATCATAGTCGGGAGCTGTAAGCGAGGGCTTGTAGTACTTATAAAACTTGGGAACATATACCAGGTTACACTGACCTATCAATGAATTGGTATGATAGGCAGGATTTCCGTTAATAGTCCCCCCGCTTGAGATCATCCCATATTCTTTCGTCCATTGAGTACCGTAAGGCACAATGGCACTGAATTGCAACTCGAACAAGGACTCTGTATTTACATTTTTATTTTCGATTTTAAAGACATCGCCATATACCGGCAGCAATGCAGCCCCGCTGTTATCTTTTACATCCTTTAGCAATTCCCAGGCCCTGGTATAGAGTTCCGTTGTACTTTCAGAAATGGCTTGGTAACCCGGTACTTTATTGGCTTCTTTTGCTGATGCCATAGTAAGATAAACCTTACCCAGCAATGCTTTTGCAGCCCAGGCGTTGGCATGGCCATTGTTGGTTTTGGCAGTAGGTAATACATTGGGAGCCGAGGCAAAATCGAGGTCCGAACGAATGAGTTTATAAACTTCGCTTACCGGGCTGCGCGGCAACCCATAATCGAAATCTCCTGTTATCGGGAGCTCA
The DNA here is from genome assembly GCF_020034665.1 of Niabella beijingensis. Classification (NCBI taxonomy): domain Bacteria; kingdom Pseudomonadati; phylum Bacteroidota; class Chitinophagia; order Chitinophagales; family Chitinophagaceae; genus Niabella; species Niabella beijingensis. The sequence goes on from NZ_JAIQDI010000002.1 coordinate 2,266,283, forward strand.
ATCAAAGGGATCTCACCAAATGCCTGAACCAGCCTGAAGTAAACAAATGCCCGGATAAATTTTGCCTCACCTATAATAATATTTCGCTCCGCTTCTGTAAGTACACTAAGTTTTGAAGCCGCATCAATCAAAATATTTGCCCTCGCAACAATCTGGTAATGCCTGATCCAATATTCATAAATAGCACCTTCACTTACCGAAAAGCTATGCCTGTCGAAGTTGAAGCGTACCCCTGAAGTGCCTTTGAACATCGCTTCGTCTGTTCCCAGCTCCGTCATAAACAAGGGCGTGTTTGTATAAACGCCGAACAGATCTTTGGCGGATGAATACATTCCTACGATACCTGCATCAAGCGTTACTTTATCTACAAAAAAATTGTTGGCCGTATATTGTGTTTGCGGTTCCTCTTCCAGGAACTTACTACAAGACGATACAAGCAGTATAAGCGCCGTCATCACCGGCATCCAAACTTTAATATTATCTGATTTCATATGTAACATGTTAAAATCGTTAAAACTGTATTTTAAGACCGGCTGAATAGAATTTAGATCTGGGATAAGAGGCATAATCCAGCGAAGGCATCAGGTCCCCAAATCCTCCCTGTCTTGTATTTACTTCAGGATCGTAACCACTGTATTTGGTTTGAATCCACAGGTTTTTGCCACTGACGAATAGGGTCACACCCCTGATACCAGAGCGTTTCAGCCAGGAACTACCCAGGTCATAGGACAGTGTGATATCGCTCAATCTGATAAAAGACCCGTCTTCTATCCAATCCGAAAGCATTAATAACTCTTCACTGCTTCCCGGCATGCGGTAGGTATTGCCGGGATTACCCGCTTCGAACAATGCCCCTGAAGACATATCGTACAGCGACGGCCGCCAGGCACCGGCAATGCCTTTGGTCATATTACCGGTATTTCTGCCGGATTCCAGCGAAACACGATTAGCATTATAGATCTTATTACCATAGCTGTACTGGAACACCATATTTAAGCTGAATCCGCGATACGACCAGTAGTTGGTGATACCCCCCATAAAGGTAGGCTGGCCCAATCCGAGTATTACCCTGTCTTCGGTATTAATAATGCCATCGCCATTCTGATCAATAAAGCGCCGCGTGCCGGGTCTGATACTATTAATATCCTGCCCGTTAATAACCGTTAATCCCGATGCGAGAATTTCGTCCCTCGATTGCCAGATACCGTTGGTCTGGTACCCAAACCACTGGCCGATGGGTTGTCCGTTGCGTATAATAGCGGTTGTACCAATACCAGGTACTACACCTGGGTCAAGTCCAAGGTCTGCGCCTATTTCTATTGCTTTCGACCGGTTAAATCCAATATTGGCGTCGATGTTCCAGGTAAATTTTGTTTTCTTGAATATAGCTGCATTGATGCTGGCTTCTACCCCGCTGTTTCGAATAGAGCCGAGGTTCGTCCAGGTAGATCGATAACCACTATAACCCGGTGTTATTTTTTGTATCAGCAGATCCCTGGTTGTTTTGCTGTACCATTCAACTGTCAGATTCAGATTATTATCAAAAAGCCCCAGATCGAGCCCTGTGTTTACCTGTGTGGTAGTTTCCCATTTCAGGGAAGTGTTCTCAGGTCTTTCTACAATCACACCATAGTCGGGTGTTTTACCATCCATTGGCGAAAAATAAGTTCCGATAGTAGAAAGCGTAAGATAAGACGGGATGGAAGTATTACCACTCTGACCGATACTTGCTCTTAGCTTAAGATTGCTTACGGAGCGAAGATCTTTCATAAAATTTTCATCAGATATACGCCAGGCCAGTGCTGCAGAAGGAAAATAGGCCCATTTATTATCGCGGCTGAATCGCGAGGAGCCATCTGCCCTGAAAGTTGCCGTAGCCAGATATTTACCTTTATAAGCATACTCTAACCGGCCCAAGAAAGACGCCATGCTCCATTGGGTAATATTGTAAGTTGGTATAATGGGTACTTTACCATTTTGCAGGCCATAAACACCCAGCAGCTCCACATCGTAGTCCTGATTCTCAGCTGTAACCAGGTTTAGTTTGCTTTGTTCAAATGTAGCGCCGGCTACGCCATTAAAGCTGTGGTCTTTTCCTATACGGCCTTTATAATACAACAGGTTTTCATTCATGAACCGGTTGGTACTACCTCTTGACAAGTAAGCCCTGCCGTTAAACCGGGAACCGGCAGATGTAAATTTGGGATAATACGCATCAGTATTAACGCTATTGCTGGTAAAATTTCCCGTAGTTCTGAAGCTGAAGTTTTTGGAGATCGTCCAATCCAACGCCAGCCGCGTCAACCAATCTGCTACCGATTTTTTATTGGTTATATTTTTCGCCAAAGAATAAGGATTGGTGGTAATAAAGCCTTCTGCATCCGCATTATCTTCCTCATCTGTAAATGTTAAGGGTTGTACCGGAGGTTTAGCTAGCATACTCGATATGATAGCATTGGAAGTCATACCTCCGTTTAACGAATTAGCGAGGAAGCCGTTCGTTTCGCTTTTTGTATAGGCAATATTGGTGCTGATATTGATACCCTGTGCCAGTTTTTGCTGGAAATTAAACCTTCCGTTATATCTTCTGTAACCACTATATACTACCAGCCCTCCCTGGTCGAGGTACCCTCCCAAAAATGAGAACTTGGTATCTTTTGTGCCACCGGTCATATTGATCCTGTAGTCTTGTGTAGTACTGTTCTGAAACATTGCTCTTTGCCAGTCTGTATTAATACTATCAGGGCTCGCATAACTTTGCCAGTTCGCATAGGTTTGATCTAATGCGACTCCCCAGAAATTACCCGGAGTACCTAAGGGACTGTCGCGGAAATAAGTATATCCCGGCTGCACAGAGGCAGGTTTGTCGGGATCGTTCGCATCTGCCGGCGTAAAAAGATAACCGGTAGCCAGAAACCTGGCATGTGCATATTCCGGGGCATTGAGTACTCCAAACATATGACCAGGTTTTTGAAATGCCATATTAGCATATAACTCCAGCCTTGTTTTACCGGCTTTCCCGCTTTTGGTGGTAATCAAAATAACACCATTAGCTCCGCGGGCACCGTACATAGCAGTTCCGGATGCATCTTTCAAAATATCAACGGATTCAATATCGCCCGGGTTAAGATTATTCATATCATCCTGAAACACGCCGTCAACAACAAATAAAGGAGTGGTGCCACCGCTGATAGAGCTGGCGCCCCTGATGCGGATCGTATTCTCAGATCCGGGGGTTCCGTCGTTTTGAGTAATCTGAACGCCTGCAGCTTTTCCTTTGAGCGCGTCAGCCAGAGATAACAATGTTCTGTCAGACAGGGCTTCGGTAGCTACAGAAGACACTGAGCCTGTGAGGTCTCTTTTACGGGCCTTACTATACCCGATCACTACAATATCGTCGAGCGCATTCTTTACCGGTTTCATGCGGATAAGCAGGCTGTTTTTTTCATTTGCTAAAACGAAATAGCTGGTCAAAGAATCAGGTTGAAAGCCCACATGATCGAAATAAATATTATACCGCTGCTTTACGTTCAGGTTCTGAAGCAGGAAGCTTCCCTGCATATCGGCCACAATACCTTTTTTCTCTTTTGTTGATATATTTTCGATAGTGATCGTTGTACTGGAGAGTACTTCTCCCGACTCGGAAAGCACTTTTCCTGATACATTAACAGATTGGGCAAGTAGTAAATGGCCGGAACAACTTAAAAATACAGGCAATAACAATCGTGAGGCAAATCGTCTCATACAATTTCTTTTTCAAATTAGAATTTTAATTAAAATGATCCTGCGGTAAAAAGACCGCTAAATCGTTTTTGTAGCGACGGGCGCTAAAAGCGGCTTATCTTTTCTTTAGATAAAGCGAATCGTTTCTTTTTTCATACATCAAATTATTTAGCTCGCAAATCGATTTCATAATAACATCCAGTGAGTCGCGGTAGAAGATCGTTCCGGTTATATTATAACGCATGATGTGCGGATCATCAGCCACTATCTTTACATTATACCGGTCTTCCAGCTTGGCAAAAACATTCTTCAATGTTGTATTGGTAAATTCGATGCTGTGTGTGGAAGATTTGATCCGGTTTAAGCGATCGGCATAGCTGTCGCTTGCTTTAACAGCAGGTTTCAAGCTGGTGGCAGGCCTCTTCTCTTCCGTACTATTCGATACTGCCACTTTGCCTGTTTTCTTATTAATAGAACAGGTTTGTCCCGGACGTAAATAAACCGGCTCCATTGCAAACCGGCTATCGCCCGAATAAATCATGACCTTTCCTTCTGTGAGCGAAATACCCAGGGCATCCATTGCATCAAAATTTCTTACCCAGAACCGGGTTCCCAAAGCCCTGGTAGCAATACCGTTTGATAGCACCTCAAAAGGTCTTTTTTTATCATGAAACACTTTAAAATAAGCATCACCGGTTACCAGGTTGATCGTTCTGATCTCATTAAAATTCTTTTTATAGAAAATAGCAGCCTCTGGCCTCAAAACCACTTCAGATCCGTCAGGCAATGCATACATCTGATTTTGTTGCGTTGTATTTTCTATACGTACTTCAGCAATCGCTGTTACCTGGCGGGGTTCGCTCTTTTTATTCTGACTCAAATAATACCATGCTCCCAAAATTGACATAAGTATTGCGGCAGCAACGGCTATTTTTCTGACAAACAATCTTACCACCGGGGCTTTTTTGCCCATTATAGTATTATACGTCCTCTCTTTCTGGCTTTCCGTACATCGCAGGATCTCATTCTCGTCTAAATCCTCACTAAACATAATCTTATCCAAAGCGTCAATATTTCCTTCCAGGTACCCAAAAGCCGCTTCAGCTTCCAGGTAATCACATTTATTGGACAAGAACTTTTCAACCAGCTTCTTATGTTCAGTATCGGCCATTTAATAGTAATTGTACGTATGAAAAATGAAAACTACCTACTGTCCTAAAAAAAAATCAAGAAATGATTGCAAGTATTGCATAGAGGGCCAGGATTTTCCGAAGCTGCTGCAATGCCTTAAGCACATGATTATCAACCGTTTTTACGGATATATTCAATTGCGCTGCTATTTCCCTGTGAGAAAAACCTTCTACATAAGCCAGGGTAAATACTTTTTTTCTTGCAGGAGGTATTTGGTTAATAGCAGATCTAAGCGTGTCGGTAAGTTCCAGTTTATTGAGGTTAGACGCATCTAAAGAGAACTCTTTCATTTCCCTGATCAAACGTCTTTGGTAAGCTTCTTTTCGCAGCCAGTCAATTAAAACCTGTTTGGCCTTCCGGTTTAACTGCAGTGCCAGCGGTAAGTCAAAGGTATAAGACTGACGGTACTCCCAAAACTTGATAAATGTTATCTGCGTTAAGTCCTGTGAGATTGCAGCACTACTGGTCTTTCTAAAAAAACCGGTGTATATTTTATCATAATACTGTTCGAAAACAGTTTTAAAATATTCCTCATCGAAGACTTGCATTACCAATATGAATGTTTATAAGCTTAACGCAATCAGTTGTGTATTGGTGTGATAGAACTTAATAAGCCGATTTCAAAGAAATCACTTTTTAAGCATTCGTCAAAAAGAATTTGCGAATCTGCACCAACAACCTATGACAGCTTTTAATGATTCCTTTAAGAATTTCGAGATATATTATGCCTGTTCATTCTTATGGTTAAAAATACGTCCAATCAATTTTAATGGTACGCAGGTTACAGGATGATCTGTAATCTACTTTGATATACCCTATCAGAATATATTTCCCATGCAATGTAACAAAAAAAAACTTTACGGGTCTTGCAATCTGTAGCTGGGGCTTAAATTCTTCATCTTAATACTTTGCACCTGAAAAATGATGTTTACGGCTCAGAAATAAGACTGCGGGCTTTTCCCGGCCTGGATTTGTTCAGTTTTGGATAGTTGCTTTTCCACTAAACAAAAGCTTTTCGTAATGTGGTGCAATACACCCCTTCTTACACCTATCCGAGAAGGCATTCGTCAGCCAGATTTAGTACAGACTCGTGGCTTTTATTAGTATTATCAGACATAGTAGCTTCACGGGTTTTGGATGGCCGTAAGCGGCAATATCGCCCTAAATTTGCCTCCGGCAACTAACTTCTTTTACGTGACCTTTTGGCCTGCCCGGAACCTGGGTTGCGAAAATATATCAACCGGGAGCTCTTGCCGGGGAAATAAAAACAGATAATACTCCTGCTGCCATTGCCCGCGTACTTGCGAAAACCCGATACCCCGCCGGTTAAGGACGGACCTCATCAACAATTTGTCCTTAGCCGAAATCAGGTGGTGCGTCCCCAACTGACGGACTAGAAATCCTGAAAGGTTTTTATCTATAAACAAATGATACAGCAATCCTTTTTAATTCACCTAAACGCTCTTTAAACTCAGGTCTTTTTTTGTAGTCTTCAATGTATTCTATATATTGTTCGCTGTCATTAATTAATGAAAGATCCCGTCCGGGGCTACCATTATCTTAATAATATCACCTGTAATGTCTTTTGTAAAGAACCGCAAAGTTTGGAAGGCCGGCATCAATTTCTCTTAACATTATTTTAATAAAGATTGTCTTTCTTTGTAATGTTAACAGTGTATGGCAATAAACATCCAGAACGATACTGAATTATGGAGACAAGTAAAGCAGGGCGACACTTCGTCCTTTTCGGATTTGTTTGAACGTTACTGGGATGAAATGTTTTCGATGGCTTACCGCAGGCTTGCCGATGAAGCTACAGCAAAAGATGTTGTACAGAATATCTTTATTCACGCTTGGGAAAACCGGCAGCAGATCACCCTTGAGGATACCTTAAGACCTTATCTATTTACTGCTTTAAAATATAGTGTTATTCGCCATATTTACCGGGCGGCCAAAAAAGGCGTCACGGATTTACCATTATCTGTTTACAACCTGCCTGACGAAGCTGAACAAAAGCAGGATCATTACGAATTTGACACGTTAAAAGATAGAGTGCAATCGGAGATAGCTATCATGCCCGTCAGGATGCGGGAAGTTTTTACCCTCAGTTACGAACAGCAACTTTCCATCAGGGAGATAGCGTTGCGCCTGTCCATTTCCGAACAAACGGTTAAAAACCAATTGCACAATGCCCTTAAACGGCTTCGCTACCGCCTGCAAAACCAGGCGCTTTTCCTGCCCTTTATCCTGTAATCAACCCCTCCTTTTCAGAATTCACAATTCGGTAACATTGAAAGTATAGTACTCCATGCCCCCACCGGTATGTATATAGCAGGAGGACTGTTATATATGAAACTTCACAGCCGGTTAAAACTACTTCGGTATTATTTACTTGGGAAGACAAATGAAGACGAAAGCAGGTTTATTGATGATTGGTATCATTCGGTGGATGATACTAAGCCGATCGGACTTTGGCAGCAAGACGGTAAAAGAAACGCCATCAGGGGAAGCATCCAGGTCCGGATTTGGGAGCATATACATAACCCGGCTGGCTTGAAGATACTGCCCCTCCGTGAAAGGCTGATGGCTGCAGCCTGTATAGCGGCGCTGCTGATCGGCATTTACTGGCTTTTCCTGGCCGGCGGACGCATAGAGCCTGTACAGTATTTTACCGTAACGGCCCCTTTGGGTGAAATTAAGCAAATACAGTTACCGGATAGTTCGCAGGTATGGCTGAAATCCGGTACCACACTGCAATACAGTTCCCAATACGGAAAACAAACCAGGAGCCTGGAATTGGTGGAAGGGGAAGCATTCTTTGCCGTACAAAAAGATAGCTCTAAACCATTTATTGTCAGGGCAGGCCAATTGGAAACGAAAGTACTGGGTACAGCCTTCAACATACAGGCATACAGCGGCCGCCCGGCCGTACAGGTATGGGTCGAGCACGGGCGTGTGCAGATCAGCGATAGTACAAAAGTTCTAACAGAGCTATCAAAAGGGAGAAGATTGCAATGGCTCCGGGCAGACGGCAATTTCACTGTTGACAGCCTAGACTGGAAGCAAGCGTTGGCCTGGCAGAAAGGCATTTTGCTGCTGGAAGCGGCTTCCTTTTCTGAGCTAGCTTTTGAGTTAAAGGAAATTTATGGCGTAGTGGTAATTACGAACACCGCCAGTATTCGCAGTCAGCATTATGATGCTAAATTCTTTATAAATAAGACTTCTATAAACGATATTATTGCCACCGTTGCGGAAGTGCATAGTATCCGGTACAAAATACAGGGAAATACAATCACATTATATTAAAAGCAAATCCCGTTACCAGCGGGATTTGCCAAACGTTTTGGTAATGCCATTTTTTGACGAAGCGACATTACCAGTTTAAAAAATGAATAATAAAGGTATGAACAAAAAAACAAAAGGAAGACAACTCCCGACCAAACTAAGACCATTGTTGGCACTATGCTGCATAATATTGGCGGCACCCGGGCTAAAAGCCCAATCTCCCGAAAAAGTAAAATTATCCATCCGCTTTGCGGAGGTTACACTGGATGCCGCTATACGGCAATTGAAAGAGGCCAGTCCCGTAAATATCGCTTACGATGCTAGTAAACTAAGGCTCTCACAATGGCGTATCTCCCCGAAAGAATTTAAACAGATTGCTTTATCGGAAATCTTACATTATTTATTACAGAGAGCGGATGTAGCTTATAAAGAGGTTGCCGGAGGAATTGTATTATTTGAGAAAAATAAACCTGCTGTTGCTCCCACGCCTCAAAAAGGACCGGGCAAGGTTAGCGGGAAGATCGTCGACGAAGAGAATGGGCAGCCTGTTAGCGGGGTAAGTATCTATATCGGAAATAAAGGAACGATATCGGATATCGACGGCGCTTTCAGCATCTCCCTGCCCGAGGGCGATTATACCGCCACTGTTAGTTTTGTGGGATACGGCAGCAAAGTGGTGAATGAGATCGAAGTAAAGAACAATACAGTCTCTACTTTGAACCTGACCTTGAAAAGGGAAAAAGGACAATTGGCAGGCATAGTGGTGAGGGCTTCTGCAAAAAAAGAAAGTGTTGCCTCCTTATATGCCAGGCAAAAGAAAGCGCCGGGCATCAGCGATGGCATTAGTGCTGAGCAGATCGCCCGCACACCCGATAAGAATGTAGGAGAAGTATTGAAAAGGATCAGCGGCCTTGCTGCCATGGATAACAAATACATCGTGGTAAGAGGACTGAGCGAACGTTATAATTCATCCTCCATCAACGGACAGATCATGCCAAGCACGGAGCTCAACAGGAAGAATTTCAGTTTTGATATCATTCCCTCCAATCTCGTGGACCAGGTGATCGTTTATAAGACCATAACCCCCGATCAGAATGCAGAATTCGGGGGAGGTAACGTGAATGTAGAAACGAAGGCCATTCCCATCGCCGACTTCTTCAGCTTTTCGGCGGGCATCAGTGTGAATGATCAAACCACCGGAAAGAAATTCCTTTCCCAGGAACTGAGCAGCCGGGAATATTTCGGACTTCCTTCCAAAAGCAGGAATCTTTTAGGAAAACTGAATTGGAACAATACTACGGAGATCAGGAACCAGACAGAATGGAACGGGCTATCCGATGGCGGTTCTGCCTATGAGCTAAAAGATCCTTCACGTGTCAGCAATAACTGGTTGCCCTATGAACGCAAAGCACATCCATCACAAAATTATCAATTAGCGCTGGGCCGCGTGATCCCTTTGAAGCAGGATCAGCGACTGGGAATTGTTGCATCTCTGAGTTACCGGAATACGCTGCAGACGCAGCGGGTGGCGCTAAACCGTGCTGGCTTCAATGATCCGAAGACGGGGCTCGTTATCGATAACGACAAAAGTTATGGCTTCACCACCAACACCGGCGCATTGCTGGGCGTAGGCTATACTTCGCAACAGCATAAACTAAGCTTTCAATCCATGTATCTGGGATTGCTCAACCAGCAACTGATCATTGGAACAGGAGGCGATCCTAATGCAACGGAAGACCTGGACATGATGAGCTATAATGACCTTACTACTTATACACGCTTATGGCAAAATCAATTGAAGGGGGAACATGCCGTCGGCAAAGCTGGTATCAAACTAGAATGGCTGGGCAGCTATACCCTGCTCGACAGGCACCGTCCGGACAATCACCAGATGCTGGCCTTGACAAACACCTCCGGTTTTTTCCCTTCCAGCGAATTTACCATCACCAGTCCGATGAGCAGTGGCATCAATGCGGGTGCATTGCGCTGGTGGAGCCGGGCATACGAAAAGAATTATAACTGGGACTTCTCAATGGCTGTGCCCTTCCAGTTCATGCTGGGTAAACTGGCTATCAGCAATAGTTTCAAAACGGGTTATGCAGGATGGAGTAAAGACCGTCTTTTCTATGTACTGAATACAGGATCGGGGACATCAACCGAACTGTATCGCCCCATCGATGAAGTGTTTTCACCACAGGCTCCCTCCTTCGTTTTTAATATCAGTCGCTTCTCGGACGATTTTAAAAGAAAGGCCCTTCTTCATGCTGGTTATGCAATGCTGGATACACGCATCGGTAGTAAGCTGAGACTGGTATGGGGGCTGAGGGGCGAATACTTTAATATGAATAAAGTGAACCAGGCGCTGGATCAATTGGAGAAATCCATCAATATCGACCGGGGTAAAGAAGTGGGTTATTACGATCTCAGCATGTTGAAGAACCGTGAACCGAGCCTCAATATCTTCCCTTCCGCCAACCTGACTTATACCCTTACTCCGAAAATGAGTGTGCGACTGGCCTATTCCAAATCCATCATCCGCCCCGATCTCAGGGAAATGGCATATATGCGTGAATATGATTTTGAACTAGGAGGTATTTTCGAAAGCAATATCGTAAAATCATCCACCCTCGATAATTACGACCTGCGTTATGAATGGTATCCCGGTCCGGGCGAGATCATTTCTGCATCGCTGTTTTATAAAAAGATCCATTACCCCATGGAGATTGTGGAATTCGATGGTGTGAATAAGAGTTACCAGATTAAAAATAATAAAGAAGCGAGGAACAAAGGATTTGAAATAGAAGTACGAAAATCGTTTACATTTACCGGCGCACCTGTTTTGAACGGGCTGACGGTATATGGAAACTTCACTTACCTCGAGGCCGCTCTCACTCCGATGGATATCAGTCTCAATGAATTGAGCCCGGATGACCCCACAAAGATCATATATATAGAAAAAACAGGACCGGATCAAAAACGTCCGCAACAGGGCGCCAGTAATCATATGTACAATACCGGTTTGTTTTACGATGCAAAAGCTGTTTCCATTTCCGTAATCTATAATCATGTTGGTTGCCGCATCTTCCGTCCTGCCAATATCTATTCAGCCAGTTTGTATGAGCAGCCCCTTAACTCACTGGATGGACAGATCGCTTACCGGTTCGCGAAAAAAAGAATCGAGCTCAGGCTGAATGTATCCAACCTGCTGAACAATTATTCATTGATCTATACCAATCATTATAGCGATGGCAACGGTGGAACTTCACTTTACCCGATGAACGATATACACAGGGATCCTATCCACAAAGAGATCAGGTATGATCGTGATAAAGATGTGATCTATTATAAGTTATCGCCCGGAAGAACCTTTAGTTTTAATATTACCTACCATTTCTAAAACAACACATATGCAACAATATCGTCTTTACGTATTTGTATTTATATTCTTTGCTTTCGCAGGTTGTAAAAAAGCCGAGCCCGTAGCAACGCAACATTTCACGGAACTAAATATTCCCATGCTTTTCAGCGATACCCCGCCAATGGACCTTTACCTCAATGGACGCCTGGCCGATAGCACCTTCAATATTGGCGCGAGCTTCAATAATATCATCATACCGCGTGGAGCGCGCGTTGAGATCGCATTGAAAAAAGCGCATACGGAAGAAGTATTGCAGGATACTTCCATCATTGCCAGTGAGGCTGTTGCCTCATTGATGTTTGCCTATAATGAAACGCTAGGCTTTAATAAATTTGTGAGTGGATCTGATTTTATTCGTCCGGCTTCCGATAGTACAGCTTTTATGATTTTCAATAACTACGAACACTTTGGCAATGGATTGATCGATGTTGTATTTTATGAAGACAAGAATGGCGACTGGATGGGAACTTCGGAAGAAGAGATTGGCGTTTTGAGGAATATTCCATTCGGTAAGCTCTCGGAAAAGATTAGCTTTCCCAAAAGCAGGGACTTGGATATTTTTATGCTGGTGCTGGACCCGGCTACAAATTCTAACGCAGACTATGAAACAGTGAACCAGGCATATGGGTTGGGAAAAAATTACTTCAGTTATGTGATGAGAGATATATTCCCCCCCGCTACTTATGGTCCTCCGTTTGGGATTATCAATGTTATCCGGGTTGACGCATTCCCATTTGATATGCAGGTTGATGATGGTTCGGGCAATCCTGTTAATAAGACTTTCAACTTGTATACTGCAGGGTATTTTTTTAAGTATTGAGCGGTAATTACAGTTTACAGCAAGTTCAAATGACTCAAGTCAATATTCTCTTAAATCTATGGATTTAAGATCCATAGTATATAGTTAGCATAAGTTCTTTCTCTGCATTGTTGTGTGAGTAATCCGGTGGGTATTGATATTTGAGGCTTTACAGATGCATTTGGGATGGACATCAGTCACAGCCAGAATGTTCTCAATAAATATAAATACAACGGCAAGAAAAACAGGAAGAATTGTGGCGTCACCACCTCCTCCTTCGTCACATTCGCATTCTGTTTAGATTGGATCTCGGCTACCTGACTTTGGGTCAGCAACACGCTGATCGTGATCAAACCTAACCTGGACCTTACTACCGATGCTGATTGGATCGGCGATATTGAGTTCTAAAAGACGAAATCATCCGGGTAATCTTTAAGGAAGGAAAGAGACTGTAAAAACTGTTCAGGAATTACGACTTTTTCGGATTTCCTATTCTTACTGATTTCCCCGGAAATTTCTATGAAGGAATATTCAAAATTGATTGCTGATATTTTTAATAATCTTGCTTCTCCCGGTCGGATAAAACAATAAAAAAGCAGTTGAATACCAAGCCAGAGCTCCTCCGGCGTAGTCTCATTTTTAATCAGTTCAATTTGTTCATTCGTGAAAAAGTTCAGCGACTTGGCCTTAGGCTTTTCATTTTGACCTTACCTACAGGATTATTGTCAACAAATCCGAATTCCATTGTCTTCATATACAAAGTCGAACGTAAACCCCTGTATTTACAAATGGTACTGGCTGTAGCCCTATTCTCGGTTAAATAGAGGATAAAATCCGTGATATCTTTTGGTTAAGTCTTGGTCATAGGTTTTGAGGACAGGGGCAAAAAAAAATTTGGATATACAAGTTTTGATACAAACCTAAAAAGATACAACGCAACAGAATAACTTCCATTGCGTTGTAATTAAAGGTCGGGAAGACAGGATTCGAACCTGCGACCCCCTGGTCCCAAACCAGGTGCGCTACCGGCCTGCGCTACTTCCCGGTTCCCGCTAACTAAAGCGGGTGCAAATGTAGGGGAAAATTTGCAAAAATCATAAAAATCAGTGGGAAGAATGAGAAAAAATACCGTATTCCAGTATTTTCCGCTTCTCCAGCAGCCGGTTCAGCAATGTCAACTGGTTCTGTGCCCTCACAAAATTATGCCCTTCATATTTGGCGCCATAATACCTGTCGTCATTCAAATGATCTGTCAGAAAGCGAAGCGCCTGCATATAAATCATAAAAAGACCAGAGTAAAAAAAATGCGCTTTTTCAGCCGGTGTCAGCTCGTCCTGCATTTCCTCAAGATAACCGTTGACAATCGCTTTATAGTAGTCCTCGCGCACCGTGATCTTTGAAAAATCTTTTTCTTCCTCACTTACCGGGCACAGGTAGGTGCGCATCATATCCCCCACATCACTTATAAAATAGCCGGGCATCACGGTATCCAGATCAATCACACAAAGGCCTTTATTCGCCTCATCAAAAAGTACATTGCTGATCTTGGTGTCATGGTGGGTCACCCGTCTTTTAAAATCGGGATTCTCAAGTATCTCCCTGAAGCGGTCTACAATGGCAGAATGCGCTTTTAACTCACCGATCACCGCCCCTGCCGCCGCTACCCGCTGACCATTCCCGTTCTCCAATGCTTCCAGGAACTGCTCGTACCGTAATACCAGGTCATGAAAGGATGGCAGAGTGATCTTTAATTCGTCCACATTTAACCCCGACAGTTTTTTTGTGAACAACCCGAATTGCCGGGCTGCTTCATAAGCCTGTTGCGGCTCTTCCACCACATCCACCGAATGACTGCCTTTTACAAAAGGGAACATCCGGTAGTAACCATCTCCTTCTATATGCAGCATGGTTTCCCCGGAAACGGTTTTTACCGGCGATACAAAAAAATATTCCGCATTCTGCTGCGCCAAATAGTTGTCTATAAATTCGAGATTCCAGGCGATCGCTTCCGGTTCCCGGAATACATTCTGGTTTACTTTCTGTAATATAAATTCATTGTCCCCGCTGCAGATCACCCATGTATAATTGATCAACCCGCTGCCGTAAGGTCTTATAGCACAATGGACTTCCTTCAATCCATAACCGGCAAGTACTTTATCCATAATCTGGTTTAAGGGGATAAATGTATAAAATAAAGTTTAAGAAAATTTTCAAAAACCGGTGCAAACGATTGTCCAGTACAGACTTTAGGAATTATAAACCAGTGCAACAGGAATTTCATTCTGCTGAAAAGTTTTTACAGCACTGTCATCATCCGGCTTATTCTGAAGAATGTCCATCAGCATTTTCATAGCAGCCTCCCCCTGGTTATACGGAAACTGGTCTATCGATACTACCGGGGGATAGGCGGTGTGTTTGTTCACGGAGATATTTGCATAGCTGGCAAATAATATATCCTCATTAATTTTCACGTGCTCCTTCAACGCATATTTTACGGCATCCATATGCACGTAGTCGTTAAAGCTGATGATGGCATCCGGTGGTTTTTTCAGCGCCAGCAGCCGGGCAACAGCCTTATGTGTTCCTTCTTCAGAAAAGTCCGTCTGCTCCACCATCTGCATATCCACCTTGAGTTTCCTCCGGGAAACGCCCTCGATATATCCATCCAGCCGTTCCTTGGAGGCAATGATCGCAGCCGGGCCATTTATAAAAGCGATCCGCTTCCGGTCCTGTTTAAACAACCATTCGATCATATCCACGGTTCCGGTAAATAAATTACAATAAACCTTATTTACATTGGAATGGGACGGTACCCGGTCGAAATACACCACGGGAATGTTATACGCATCCAATGCTTTTAAATGATCGCTCTTATTGGTTTCTTTGGAAAGAGATATGATCAGCCCGTCCACCCGCTGGTTCTTCATGGCATCCACTACCCGCCGTTCCTTATCAATACGGTCGTGGCTTTGTCCGAATAAAATGGTATACCCGTTCTCCAATGCAATATCTTCGATACCACTGATACCTTTTGAAAAGAAATCTTCATAGATATGCGGCACGATCACACCGATGACATAGCTCTTTTTCTGCTTAAAAAAAATGGCCTTGGAATTGGGTTCATAGTTCAGCGCCTTTGCCAGTTCCTTAACGGCTTCTTTTGTTTTTGCACTGATCCGCGGATGGTCGCTCAAAGCCCGTGATACGGTTGAGACAGAAACATTTAACCGCTTGGCAATTTCTTTTATTGTAGGTATGGACTCGCTCACAGTTCTAATATATGCAAAATCTAAAGATAAGCAATTATTTTAATAGTTGCCCCGGCTTCCGATGCCGGCGGATGGATGTATCCCGTTGATGCTGAGATCTTCCATCCGCTCCTTTTCCACACAAAGCGGCATGGCAGGGTCATCCGTTGGCACATTGGCGGGTTCGAAAACCTTACCCCGTTCCTAACGGACACAAGGCGGTAAAAAATCACAATGCAGCCTCCTAAGGCGCGCAAACCTATTATTTTTTGCAAGACCGCGGCACAAATTTATTATATTACTTTTGCTGCAAGTTTAGCAAAAAATGAAACACAGTGTCCTGATCATCGACGACGAAGAAAAACTGCGGCAGCTCCTTTCAAGAATCATTACCCTCGAGGGTTTTGAGGTTTTTCAGGCAAACGACTGCCGCAGCGGCTTAAAGCAACTGGAAAAGACTGCAGTGGATGTAGTGCTTTGCGATGTGAAGCTCCCCGACGGCAACGGAGTGGAACTGGTAAAAAAGATCAGGGCCCAGGCACCGCAAACGGAAGTGATCCTGCTGACCGCCTACGGAAACATTCCGGATGGCGTACAGGCCATTAAGAACGGGGCCTTTGATTACATAACAAAAGGAGATGACAACAACCGGATCATTCCCTTATTAAACCGTGCCATAGAAAAAGTAGCCCTTTACAAAAGGGTGCAGCAGCTGGAACAGCAACTGGGTGACAAATATTCCTTCGACAGCATCATCGGTCACTCTGAAGCCATTCAGCAGTCCATCCTTTTTGGAAAAAAAGTGGCCCCCACGGACGCTACAGTCCTGATCACCGGCGAAACCGGCACCGGCAAAGAAGTATTTGCAAAAGCGATCCATGAGGCAAGCAACCGCAGGAACAAGAATTTTGTGGCTATCAACTGCGCCGCATTCAGCCGCGAACTACTCGAAGGTGAACTTTTCGGACACAGGGCCGGCTCATTTACCGGTGCGGTAAAAGATCAGACAGGGCTGCTGGAAGAGGCACACAATGGCACCCTGTTCCTGGATGAGATTGGAGAAATGCCGGTCGACCTGCAGGCAAAACTACTGCGGGTACTGGAGTCCGGCGAATTTATTAAGATCGGGGAAACCAAACCGACAAAAATAAATCTGCGCCTGCTGGCGGCTACCAACCGCAACCTGCTGAAAGAAATTGAAACCGGGCATTTCCGTGAGGACCTCTATTACCGCATCTCTACATTTAAGATCGCTCTTCCTGCCTTAAGAGAACGGAAAAAAGATATTAAGGAGCTGGCAGGATTTTATCTCCGGTTATTTGCGCATAAAACAAACCGGAAGGAACTCAGCATCTCGGCGGAGGCACTTCGTGCGCTGGAACACTATCCCTGGCCCGGCAATATCCGGGAGTTAAAAAACAGTATTGAACGCAGCGTGATCCTGATGCAGGAAGATGAACTGCACCAGGAAGACCTTCCGCTGGAAATACAGCAACACCAGAACCAGGAACCCGGCGCTGCAGAAAATCCGTCGTCACTGGCGTCAATGGAAAAGAATCATATCCGGCGCATTTTGCAATTCACCAAAGGCAACAAGGCCGAAGCAGCGCGCATCCTCGAGATCGGTGTGGCTACTTTATACCGGAAAATTGAAGAATACAAATTATAAATACGGCAACTAACCGGCCCTGATCCTCCCGTTGATCAGCCTGTGCTCCTGCCCCTATCTCCTTTCTCATTTTGAGAACAGGGCCTATCATTTTGATAGGCTTTTTTCATTTGACAGATGCCGGCAACGGGTGTAAACATCTGAAATCTAACAGGTTAAATCTTTTGATAAAATCCGGATCCTTATTTGGTACAGGATGGTCGACATTAAACAATTAAATCATTACCACATATGTTAACAGGTATTCTTATTCTTTCCGGCATTGGATGTTTTATGCTGTTCTTCAGGTCCATTCCGTTTTTTGAAAAAATATAAAACAACATCACAAACAATTCAATCTTAAAAAATGACAGGATTATTTATCATCGCCATTCTTGTATTTATTTATATGTGCTATGTACTGCTCAAACCCGAAAAGTTTTAAAAGGCAGCCTGCACTTTTTATTTCCACTATCATCATTTTACTTTTCACCATCCACAACTTCTCAAAAACAATGAACACTGAAATATTAGGCATCATCGTCATGTTTGTGCTTACACTGTTGCTCTCGCTGCCGCTGGGCAGGTATATTGCTAAAGTGTATGGCAATGAGCGTACTTTTTTAGATCCCATTTTTAATCCGCTGGAACGGTTTCTTTTTAAGATCAGCGGTATCGATCCGCATAAAGAGCAAAACTGGAAACAGCAACTGGTAGCGCTTCTGGTCATCAATTTTGTATGGTTTTTCCTGGGAATGTTTATTTTGCTGAACCAGGCCTGGCTCCCGCTTAATCCCGATCAAAACCCCAACCAGACCCCCGATCAGGCCTTTAATACTACTATTTCCTTCCTGGTGAACTGTAATCTCCAGCATTATTCCGGGGAAACCGGCGTCAGTTACTTCAGTCAGCTTTACCTCATGTTTCTGCAGTTTGTAACCGCTGCCACCGGTATGGCCGCAGCTGCTGCCGTCTTCTATGCCTTCCGGAAGGGCATGCATCAAACGCTGGGTAATTTCTATAATACTTTTGTGAAATCGGTTACCCGCATCCTGTTGCCCATCTCCATCATCATCGGCGTGATTCTTATCCTGAATCATACCCCGATGACCTTTGAAGGAAAACAACAAATGATCACCCTGCAGGGAGATACGACCTATGTTTCCACCGGTCCGGTGGCGGCATTTGTTCCCATCAAACATCTGGGTACCAATGGCGGCGGCTTCTTCGGCGCCAATTCCTCTCATCCGTTGGAAAATGTGAACTACATCACCAATATGACACAGATGATCGCGCAAATGCTGATCCCCTTTGCCATGGTGTTTGCATTCGGACAATTCATCAACCGGAGAAAACTGGGGTGGGCCATCTGGTGCGTAATGACCCTGGGCTTCCTGATCCTCTGTATTCCCAACATCATTATGGAGATGAACGGCAACCCCAATATCACTGCGATGGGCGTCAGTCCTGCCCTGGGGGCGATGGAAGGAAAAGAGATCCGTTTTGGAACGCCGGCTTCCGCCTACTGGAGTATTGCAACCACCGTTATCTCCACCGGTTCGATCAACTCCATGCACTCCAGTTATATGCCGCTGAGCGGGATGAATATGCTGCTGGCCATGATGACCAACTGTTTTTACGGCGGGTGTGGTGTGGGGATACTCAACTATTTTGTATTCATCATCCTCGCGGTTTTTGTAAGCGGCTTGATGGTAGGCCGTACCCCTGAATTCCTCGGTAAAAAAATAGAGGCCCGCGAAATGAAGATCGCGATGATCGTAGCATTGCTGCATCCGTTGCTGATACTGGCGGGCACCGCATTAGCCGCAGCACTCCCCTCACAAACGGCCTCCACGCTCGCCAATCCGGGCTTCCATGGTTTTAGTGAAATGTTGTACGAATACACATCCAGTGCCGCCAATAATGGAAGCGGGTTTGAGGGGCTTGGCGACAATACGCCCTGGTGGAATATCAGCACCGGCTTTGTACTGATACTTTCCCGCTACCTGCCCATCATCGGCCCTGTAGCTATTGCCGGTATACTTGGTGCAAAAAAATACATCCCGGAAAGCGCCGGCACTTTAAAAACAGATACCGCCACCTTTGGTTTTATGGTATTTGCCGTGATCGTTATTGTAGCGGCGCTCTCCTTCTTCCCGGCTTTAACACTGGGGCCAATTGCGGAATATTTTGGAATGGGCTGAGGACCGGAAGTAAAAAGTGAAAGGTAAAAAAATTAAAACAAACCAGGCAGGACGCCTGTACCTTACTTTTCATCTTTTACTCAAAATTTTTCGGATCTCCTATTTAATCTTTCTTCAAACTCAGGATCCATCCATAAATCATCTTACCAATGGTATCCAGTTTTTCAACAAACCGATCACATTCCTCCCGGGTAATAAATTGCAGATCCGCATTCATAAGTAAAACAGATAATCAAAATATAAATAATCGCATTATTTAATTAACAAACACGTTGCTTTTCGCTATTACCATTTCACTAAAAACAGTTCATTTCTCACAACATATCAAAATGAAAAATCAACATACATCCTTGTTTCAAAAGGACCAGTTCATAGAAGCGCTGAAGGATTCTTTTGTCAAACTAAGTCCGTCAAAAATGTTCTGCAATCCTGTCATGTTCCTGGTATGGATCGGCACGCTGGTCATGCTGGGCGTCTGCATCTGGATCGCAGCGGCCGGGGGCACAGCGCAGGGATCACTCGCGTACAATATTACCATCACCTCCCTTCTTTTTATCACCCTGCTGTTTGCCAATTTTGCAGAGGCAATCGCAGAGGCACGTGGAAAAGCCCAGGCCAACAGCCTGCGTAAAACAAGAGAAGAAACTCCTGCAAAAAAAATAGAACCGGTCGGCGAAATGACGCTGAATGAGGTCCGTATTGTCCCCTCCTCCGGTCTGCAGCTCAATGACATTTTCATCTGTGAGCCGGGTGATATCATTCCTACAGACGGAGAGATCATTGAAGGACTGGCCACCATCGATGAAAGCGCCATTACCGGGGAAAGTGCACCGGTTATCCGCGAAGCCGGTGGTGATAAAAGCTCAGTTACCGGTGGCACCAAGGTGTTATCGGATAAAATAAAGGTAAAAGTGACCACGCGTCCCGGCGAAAGCTTCCTGGATAAAATGATCGCCCTTGTGGAAGGCGCCTCGCGCCAGAAAACGCCAAATGAAATAGCGCTCACCATCCTGCTGGCAGGATTTTCACTCGTGTTCATCATCGTGTGCACCACATTAAAACCTTTTGGCGATTTTGCCCATACACCCATTACCATCGCTGCGCTGATCTCTTTATTTGTTTGCCTGATCCCCACTACCATCGGCGGGCTGCTTTCTGCCATTGGTATCGCGGGTATGGATCGTGCATTAAGGGCCAATGTGATCACCAAAAGCGGTAAAGCTGTTGAAACGGCCGGGGATATCGATGTGTTGCTACTGGATAAGACAGGAACTATTACCATCGGCAACCGGAAAGCCACACATTTCTGGCCGGCAGCCGGCATCGGCGACCAGGATTTCATTGAGGCGGCAGTGCTCAGTTCTCTGGCAGATGAAACACCTGAAGGAAAATCCATTGTGGAGCTGGCTTCCGGCCTTCATAAGGACAAAAACTATATTCCGGATACACAGCAACAGTTCTTTGCAGAACACAGCAGTTACAAGCCGATCCCGTTCACCGCCGAGACCCGCTGCTCCGGCGTGAACTTCAATGGTATTCATATCCGCAAAGGTGCTATGGATGCCATTACAAGACTGGTACAGAAAGCCGGTAATATCATCCCGGCGGAAACCATGATCAAAACAAAAGAGATCGCCAGCAACGGCGGAACGCCGCTGGTTGTGGCAAAAAGCGACCGGGTACTGGGAGTTATCGAATTGCAGGATATTATTAAACCCGGTATACAGGAACGGTTTGAACGGCTGCGCCGGATGGGGATCAAAACAGTGATGGTGACCGGTGACAATCCGCTTACCGCAAAGTTCATTGCCGGGAAGGCCGGGGTAGATGATTTTATCGCAGAGGCCAAACCCGAGGACAAAATGAATTATATCCGCAGTGAGCAGGCAGAAGGCCGCCTGGTGGCCATGATGGGCGACGGCACCAATGATGCGCCCGCCCTTGCACAAGCCGATGTAGGTGTGGCTATGAACAGCGGCACCCAGGCCGCTAAAGAGGCAGGTAACATGGTAGACCTCGACAACGATCCTACAAAGCTGATCGAGGTTGTAGAGATCGGGAAACAATTGCTGATGACCCGCGGCACACTGACCACCTTTAGTATTGCCAACGATGTGGCCAAATATTTTGCCATCATCCCGGCCCTGTTCATAGCAGCCATTCCTTCGTTGCACGGGCTAAATATCATGCGGCTGCACAGCCCGGAAAGCGCGATCCTTTCGGCAGTAATTTTCAATGCGGTCATTATCCCCCTGCTGATTCCCCTGGCGCTAAAAGGTGTGGCCTACAAACCCATCGGCGCCAGCGCCCTGCTGAGAAGGAACCTGTTTATTTACGGTCTCGGCGGCATCATTGCTCCCTTTATCGGTATCAAACTGATCGACCTGCTGGTGGGACTACTCTTTTAAACAACAGTCCGCCGGCTATTCGCCGCCAATAGCATCTTACTATTCATTTTTTATTCAAAAAATCAACAATGAAACATATCATTCCCGCCATACGCCTGACACTTATACTGATGGTACTCTGTGTAGTGGTCTATTCACTCCTGTTATCAGGCTTTGCCCAACTTACACCGGAAAAAGGAAAAGGAGAAAAGATCTCCGGCCGTAATGGCAAAAGCTACTATGCCAATATCGGACAACGTTTCGACAGCGTCATTTACTTCAGTTCGCGCCCTTCAGCTGTAGCCTATAACGCCGCAGGAAGCGGCGGCAGCAACAAAGGGCCCAATAATCCCGATTATCTGAAAGAAGTGCAGCAACGGGTTGAGGATTTCAAACAAAAGAATCCCGGGGCTGCAATCCCCGCCGATATTGTAACAGCAAGCGGCAGCGGACTGGACCCCGATATTTCCGTTGCAGCTGCAAACGCCCAGGTAGTACGGATCGCAACAGCCCGGAAGCTGTCGCAGCAGACCGTTCAGGAGTTGGTAAACAAACATATCGACCGGCCGGTGCTGGGGCCTCAGAAAATAAACGTACTGAAGTTAAATATCGATCTGGATCAACTCGGTCATTAAACCCTTTATAACCCCATAACCGGCACCTTCATGTTTCTGCCTTTCAATAAAACCAGGCCGGAACAACGGTACCTGACCCCGGAGAAGCGCTCAAATAACAAAGAAGAAAAACAAAATGTATGAACAGCAGAACAATCCGCAACCGCATTATTTACCTCGCAATGGCTGCTCCATTGATCACCTTTCAAAAAGCAGCGGCACAAACTGAAAATCCCGAAAGGCTCCTCAAGATCAGTGGTTATGGCGAAGCCTTTTACAGCTATGATTTCGGAAGACCGGCCAATCATATCAAACAGCCCTTCCTTTACAGTTACAACCGGCACAATACCTTCAATGTAAACCTGGCCCTGGTTAAAGCCAGCTACACAACAGAGCGTATAAGAGGCAACATCGGCTTAATGACCGGCACCTACAGCAATGATAATATGGCCGCTGAAAAAAACGTACTAAAAAATATCTATGAGGCCAATGCGGGTTTCAAACTCTCAAAGACCCGCAATCTCTGGATCGATGCGGGTGTTCTTCCCTCGCATATCGGCTGGGAAAGCGCCATCGGAAAGGATTGCCAGACACTGACCCGCAGTATCGCAGCAGAAAATTCGCCCTATTTTGAAACCGGCGCCCGCCTCTCATACACTTCCGGTAACGGCAAGTGGTACATTAGTGGTCTGCTCTTGAACGGATGGCAGCGCATTGAACGGGTGGAAGGAAACAATACCCTGGCATTTGGCCACCAGCTCACTTTTAAGCCCACCGATAAGATAACAGTGAACAGCAGTTCTTTTATTGGCAATGACAAACCGGATAGCGCCCGGCAGATGCGTTACTTTCATGATCTTTATGGTCAGTTCCTGCTGTCGCCCCATTTTTCACTGACGCTGGGATTTGATATCGGTGTGGAACAAAAGGCCAAAAAAAGCAGCGGCTACAACAGCTGGTATACGCCCGTGGTGATCGCCACCTGGTTTAACGAGAAATGGAATATTGGTTTACGGGGTGAATATTTTGACGACCGCAATGGGGTGCTCATTGCCACGGGTACGGCACATGGTTTTAAAACGATCGGGTATTCAGTAAATATCGATCGCAAAATAACCGATCAGTTCGTATGGCGGATCGAGGGCCGCGGGTTTAACAGTCGCGACCGGATCTTTTTAAACCGCGATCTTCCGGTAAATAATAACTTCGCAATTACAAGTTCCCTGGCATTCTCTTTTTAAATACCTGTCATCATGGAAGCAGCTGCTGATTTTTTAAAACTCATCCGGAATAACAAACGCGGCCGGTTTAAAATCTATATCGGCATGAGTGCCGGTGTGGGAAAAACCTACCGCATGTTGCAGGAAGCCCATGTATTGCTCAGGAACGGGATCGATGTACGCATCGGTTATATTGAAACCCACCGGCGCGAAGAAACCCACGCGTTACTGGAAGGTCTTCCTGAAATTCCCCGGCGGAAACTCTTTTATAAGGGGAAAGAACTGGAGGAAATGGACACAGATGCCATTATCAACCTCCGGCCGGAAGTGGTTCTTGTAGATGAGCTGGCGCACACCAATATAGAAGGAAGCCGGAACAACAAACGCTGGCAGGATGTGCGGGATATCCTCGATGCAGGTATCAATGTGATCTCAGCCGTGAACATCCAGCACATTGAAAGCCTGCACGAGGACATCCTGGCCATCACCGGCGTTAATGTAGCAGAACGGATCCCGGACAGTATTATTAAAGAAGCCGATGAGGTCGTAAACATCGATCTGCCTTCCGATGAGCTGATCACCCGGCTGAAGGAAGGCCGGATCTATAAAAACGACAAGATCCAATCTGCGCTCAATAACTTTTTTAAGCACGACAATATCCTGCAACTGCGCGAGCTGGCACTAAAAGAAGTGGCTTCTGCCGTGGAACGGAAGGTAGAAACAGAAATCGTAAAACTTCCATTGCAGCAGGAACGGTTTATGGCCTGTATCAGCAGTAATGAAAAAACGTCCAAGACCGTTATCCGCAAAACCGCACGCCTGGCTAATTATTATCACAGCAAATGGTATGTACTGTACATAGAGACCCCTTCGGAAAGTGCCGATAAGATCCGGTTGAATAAGCAACGGTACCTGATCAATAATTTTCAGCTGGCCACAGAGCTCGGTGCGGAAATTATAAAGATAAAGGCCGACCGCATTGCAGCCGCGATCGTGGAGCAGGCCGAAGAGCGGAAGATCACCACCATTTGTATCGGCAAACCGCATTTGAGTCTGATGCAGGTCATTGCGGCTACCAATATTTTCAATAATCTTTTAAAAAAACTAAGCGACAGCCAGATCGATCTGGTGATACTGAGTTAATGTTGTTTTATTTTTGCTTATGCATAAAAATTAAAAAATGCGTATTCAAACAAAATTAGTCCTGGGTCTGGGTGCGCTCTTTGCGTTGGTGGCTTTCCTCGCCATCCTTTCGGGTATTTACATCAACCGGCTTTCGGCAGAAACAAAAAATATCCTGGTGGCTAATTACAATTCCGTTTCGTACTCCCGGGAAATGCTGCTGGCGTTGGACGAAGGCATTCAACAGCCCTATATCCAGCAAAAATTTGAGGCGCAGCTGAAACGCCAAAAAGAAAACATAACCGAACCCAATGAGCTCGAAGCTACAGAGCGGGTAAATGCCGACTTTGAGCGGATCAAAAATATGCCGGGTGATACCCTGCTGATCCGCCAGATCCGGAAAGATCTTGCAGATATTATGCTGCTGAATATGCAGGCCATTCAACGGAAAAGTACCATTGCCGGGAAGACCGCAGATAAAGCCATTGTCTGGATCGCCGTAAGCGGAACCCTTTGCTTTATCATTGCTTTTACCCTCCTGCTGAACCTGCCCGCTGCCATCTCCAATCCCATCAGAACCCTTACCTCAAGCATCCGCGGCATCACTTCAAAAAACTATTCACAACGGATCTATTACAACAAACCTGATGAGTTCGGCGATATGGCAAAGGCCTTTAACACCATGGCGCAAAAACTGGAAGAATACAATAACAGCAACCTGGCCCGGCTGATGAGTGAAAAGCAGCGCGTGGAAACACTGATCAATAATATACATGAACCGGTGATCGGTCTGGACGAAGCCAAAAGGGTCATTTTTATCAATGAAGAGGCCTCCAGGATCACCAATACCCAACCTTCGGATGTACTGGGAAAACCGGTCCAGGACCTTGCGGTAAGCAATGACCTGATCCGGATGCTGATCCGGGATTTTTTTGAACCGGTAACGGCACACGAGCCCCTGAAGATCTATGCCGACAACAAAGAAAGTTATTTCGAAAAAACGATCATTCCCATCAGCATCGTTCCCACGGGCGAAAAAGAGGCGCAGCACCTGGGAGATGTGATCTTTCTGAAGAACATCACCCCTTTCAAGGAGCTGGACTATGCAAAGACCAACTTTATCGCCACGGTTTCCCATGAACTCAAGACGCCCATCTCCTCAATAAAAATGAGTGCCCAGCTGCTCGAAAACGACCGGATCGGCAAGTTGAACACCGAACAAAAAGAGCTGGTAGAAAGCATACAGGATGATGCGGCCCGCCTGCTGAAGATCACCAGCGAACTACTGAACGTAACCCAGCTGGAAAGCGGTAAACTGGAGCTACAGTCCGTACTATGCCGTCCGGAAGAGCTGATCGGCAAGGCGGTTCACATCAATGAAACAGCCGCAGCTTCCAAGAACATCCGCATTCAGACGGTGCTGCAGGAAGACCTTCCTTTTTTAAATGCTGATGCGGATAAAACTTCATGGATCTTCAGTAATCTTATTTCCAATGCCATCCGTTACAGTCATGAGAACGGTTCCCTTACCGTAACAGTTGCTGCCAGCGGGGACGAGGTCGTTTTTACCGTTAAGGATTATGGCCAGGGCATTGCACCTTTCTATCTTGATAAAATATTTGACCGTTATTTCCGGGTTCCCGGTTCCAAAAAAGAAGGAACAGGTCTGGGATTGTCGATCAGTAAGGAACTGATCGAAGCGCAGGGAGGACGCATCGATGTTGTCAGTGAATTTGGGGTGGGCACCGAATTCACGGTACGCCTGCCTGCCGCCGGAAAATAAGCATCCCGTCTTTTGCCGGTCGCCGGAAAAGGCAGGATGCTGTATCTTTAGGTCATGATCACACCCGAATTTTATGACAACCTCACTCCCTCTGAGGCCGTTGCCCTTCAAAAAGAACTCCGCGAAAAGATCGATCTTACGCCACGTCCGGCTCCTGTACAGTTTATCGGCGGAGCGGATATTTCATTCAACAAATATGAAACAACAGTGTATGCGGGCATTGTGGTGCTGAAGTACCCGGAGCTGGTAGTGCAGGCACATGCTTCTGTTACCTGCACCGTACAGTTCCCTTATATTTCGGGGTTACTGGCATTCCGGGAAGTACCGGCATTGTTAAAAGCATGGGAGGCGCTTTCCTTAAAACCCGATGTGCTGGTGCTGGATGGTCATGGTATCGCACATCCCCGCAGGCTGGGCATTGCCACACATTTTGGCATCATAAAAAATATACCGACCATAGGTTGTGCCAAAACCCGGCTTACTGGCAACTACCAGGAGCCCGGTAACCGGCGACTGGATCATACGCCCCTGTTTGACAAGCAGGAAAAGATCGGATCCGTTTTGCGTACCAAACCTAATTGTAAACCCATATTCGTGTCCCCCGGCAATAAGGTCAGCATGGACCAAAGCCTGGAGCTTATCACCCGCTGTTGCGGCAAATACCGTATCCCCGAGCCCACAAGGCTGGCACATATGCTGGTAAATCAGGGACGGGTGAAAGCGAAAGGTAGCTGATAGCTATCAGTTGTTAGCCGGAAGCGCTGTTTAGTGCCGGACTTTCAGGGCAGCAAATGCTGAAGCCTGGCTGCTGAAAGCCGGCAGCTCAAAGCTGATATCTGGGTGCTGATGCCTATATTTGTTCCCTATGAGGTGGGGGCATCATAAAAAGACCATTCTTGTACTTTCTTCTATCCTGCTCTTTTTTTTGGGCAGCCTGGTCGTCGTGCGCTGTTCCCAGCCCGACAAAAAAAAAGACAGGGAAACGGTCAATGAATATGTAGGAGATGCCGCCTGTATCAGTTGTCATAAGAGCGAACACGATCAATGGAAACTGTCGGATCATTTTAAGGCCATGCAGCCTGCCAACGATTCTACCGTGTTGGGAGATTTCAATAATGCTTCTTACACCGCCGATGGCGTCACCTCCCGGTTCTTTAAAAAAGACGGCCGGTTTTTTATCAATACAGAAGGCCCCGACGGGAAGAACCATGATTATGAAATCAAATACACATTTGGATACTACCCCCTTCAGCAATACCTGGTGCAGTTCGACAAGGGCCGCATGCAGGCCACCCGTCAATCCTGGAACAGCAAGGATAAAAAATGGTTCCAGCAGTATGCAGGACAAAAAATAGCTGCCAACGACTGGCTGCACTGGACGGGTAACGGACAAAACTGGAACACCATGTGTGCTGAGTGCCACAGCACCGACCTCAAAAAGAACTATAATGCTGAAGCAGATACGTATAATACCACCTACAGCGCATTAACAGTAAGCTGCGAAGCCTGTCATGGTCCGGCCAAACAGCATATTGATTATATCAACGGCAGCGCTTACAAGGATGGCGATAAACAACCCGGTTCCTATTTAAGGGCGCCCCGGAACAGCAGCCAGCTCTCAGAAATACAGACCTGCTTCCCCTGCCATGCCCGCAAAGGCAATATCAGCGCGGATCTGAAGAACAGCAATGAGATCCTGGACGATTATCTTCCCGAGATCCCCACAACGGAATTTTTTCATGCAGACGGACAGGCCGATGACGAAGACTACACCTATGCCTCTTTTCTTCAAAGCAAAATGTATAAGCACGGTGTAAAATGCAGCAACTGTCATAACCCGCACACGGGTAAGCTGCTGATCGCAGGGAATGGCGTTTGCCTGCAGTGCCATGATAAGAAATACGACGCTCCCACCCATACCTTCCATGCGGTGAACACGGCAGGCGCTGAATGTAAGAACTGCCACATGCCGGGTAAATTCTATATGGGCAACGACTGGCGGAACGACCATACTTTCCGTGTTCCGCGACCGGACCTTTCTGTAAAATACGGTACCCCCAATGCCTGCAATAACTGTCATACGAGCCGGTCCGCAGCCTGGGCAGAAACTGCCGTAAATAAATGGTTCGGTCCCGACCGGGCGTATCATTTTGCAGAGGACCTGATCCCCGGAAGCAGCATGGATGCCGGCAGTCAGGCCCACCTGTTGAAATTATTACAGGATACTGCCACACCGGCCATCATACAGGCAACTGCGGTGCATTATCTGTCTGGCCTGCCGGGAGGCGATCATCCTGACAGAAGCGTGTTGCAACAGCTGAACCATAAAGATGCCCAGGTCCGTTACCGCGCGGTTACCGGGTTAAATAATTTCGCTCCTGCCCTGTGGCGGGATCCCATTCAAGAGCTGCTTACCGATAAGGTACGCGCCGTGCGCATTGCTGCCGCCAACCTGGTATTGAGCGCCAATGATGCCGACCTGATCGCCGGGCTGGGTACCGCGTATACCAATGCCCTTGCAGAATTAAACAATTATGTGCTGTATCAGACAGACTTTGCCTCAGGTAATATCATGGCGGCTGATTATTATCTAAAACTTAAAAACTACCAGAAGGCCGAATCCTTTTACCTGAAAGGGCTGCAGAAGGACCCGCAGATGAACTATGCCCGGCTGAACCTCTCCACTGTTTATAATATTACGGGCAACAACCAGGCGGCCCTGCAAACACTGGAAGACGCAGCACGCATTGACCCCAAAAACGACCGGGTCTATTTTAACCTGGCATTGCTGTATAACGAGCTGAATCAGCCGGAAAATGTAGAAAAAAGCCTGAAAAAGGCCATTGATCTCAAAACGCTCAATCCGCGGGTCTATTATAATTACGCGATCCTGCTGCAGCAACGGCAGCAATACAAGGAAGCAGAACAACAATATTTACACGGACTACAGCTGGCACCTGCGGACGCAGACATCAATTATGCGCTTTGTGTGCTGCACCTGCAGCAGCAAAACCCCGCCGCTGCCATGCCCTATGCTGCTACGCTTAAAAAGTATTATCCCGGTGACCAGCGCTTCTTCCAGCTTTGGCAACAACTGGGCATGTTATAAATTATTGCAAAAGACAGCCGCAGGCTGTATGACCGGTTTAAAAAACGCCATTCAACCCGGCATTGCACCCTTCAGTAACAGACACAAAAGAGCATATAAAAAGGAGTATTGCAGGTCATACAATACTCCTTCATACCGGTTACGGCACCGGCAAAATATGTTTAACAGGATCAGACCGCTTTTCGCTCAGGTCGCTCCAGCAGCAGGTTCCATACCACGGCCGCCAGGATCGCTCCGGCTATGGGTGCTACTATAAACAACCATACCTGACTTAATGCCTCTCCGCCTTTAAGCAGGGCAGGGCCGATACTCCGCGCTGGATTCACAGAAACCCCAGTTACGGGTATTCCCACAATATGGATCAGTACCAGGCTGAGCCCGATGCTAAGGCCGGCAAAACCTCCATGGATATTCTTAGTGGAAGTGGCACCCAGGATCACCAGAAGGAAAATAAACGTAAACATGATCTCGGCAATCAGCCCGCTCTGAAGGGAATACTTCTGCGGAGAGAATTCGCCATATCCGTTCTGTCCCAGTCCGCCCATATAGTCAACCTTACCGCTGGCGATCAGTGACAGCAGAGCAGCTCCGATAATGGCACCGATAATCTGTGCCAGGATGTAATAGGCAGCCTCCCCGGCTTTCATACGACCGGCAGCAACCATGGCAATCGAAATGGCCGGATTGATATGACATCCGGATATGTGACCGATAGCATATGCCATAGCGACCACACTTAACCCGAAAGCAAAGGCAATTCCCAACAGGCCAACGCCCGTCGTTCCGTCAGCACCGGCAATTACAGCGCTTCCGCATCCCATAAGCACCAAGACCATCGTCCCGAGCAGTTCGGCGAAAAACTTAGATACAGCAGTTACCTTCATAAGATTTATGTTTTAAGGATGAATAAACAAATTCAGGCCAACACAAAAAACCCTGGCAGCTTCAACTAATTTTTGAAGTTACTAAAACTCCGGAACTGTTCCGGCATTACGTCCTACTAATTTAAAAGAAATTTGCCCTACCGGCAAGCACGGCTTTCTCATGCCCTTCCACAGCAAAAACCGAACCAGATATCGGTCATCATTTTACAGCCTCCGCAAAAATAGTTGTATACAGCTCAGGGGAACCGTTTGAATACGGTATAGCGAAGCACCATTTCAAGCAGCAATAAAGCCAGTGCAGCCAGCGCCAGCGGCAGGAACATTTCTTCCGTTTGTTTGTACCGGATCACTTCCACTTTTGTTTTTTCAAGTTTGTTGATCTGGTTATAAATCGCCTGCAACGAAGACTTGTCTATTGCATGATAATATTGGCCGCCCGTTTGACCGGCGATCTTTTTCAGGAGGTCTTCATCCAGAAAATTCCGCACGCCGGAGGCCATTTGCTCTTCGGTAAATTCACTTACACCCAGGCCGATACAATACACCCGGACATTATGAGACTTGGCGATCTCCAGGGCCATGTTCGGATCAATGATACGGGTAGGCGGTGCATCCTCTTTTCCATCGGTGAGTAATATGATCACTTTGGTCTTGCTGCTGCCCTTGCTGATCCGGTTCACTGCGGTCGCCAGTCCCTCACCGATCAGCGTTCCGGGCTCCAGGTATCCGCCATCCATCACTTTGAGATCATTCAGCTGGTTGAGCAAGGTAGCTTTGTCTGGTGTAAGCGGCACCTTGGTAAAGGCTTCTCCGGAAAAAATGACCAGGCCGATCCGGTCGGTAGGGCGGTTCTTTACAAAATCGATCGCCACTTCTTTTGCCACAGTAAAGCGCCGCGGTTTTATATCCTGGGTAAGCATGCTTCCGCTTACGTCCATCACCAGCATAATATCAATCCCCTCTCCCTCACTGCGTGAAAGATCCTGCTGGTGTTGCGGCCGGGCCAGCGCAGTAACCAGGCAGGCAATAGCAATAAGACGCAGTATGAAGGGCAGGTGCCGGAACCTTGTTTTAAATGTACCGGGAATTTTAAGCTGCAGACCCGAAGTAAGAATGGCACTTCTGGCCCGTTTTCCGTTCTTAACATACTGGGCTATCAAAAACGGAATGATCGCCAGAAAAATAAAATTCTCCGGCCAGATAAACTTAATATTTTGCAACCAGTCGTAAATCATTTTTTATTTGTTCCTTCATCGGTTTCCACCGCCGGCTGGGCGGCCTGCTTTGCCTTTATGGCATTTTTGATTCCTTCCTCGATATGATCCACACCATGGCTGATGACCTCATAGGCCGATTGCGCCTCCGCATCCTCGGGATCATATTTTGCGAATTTTACAAGATCGCAGAGAGACAACACCTGCTCCAGGCTCCGGTAGAGTTGCTCATCCCTGAAAAGCGGATGGATCTTTTCTACCAGGTCTACCGATGTCTGCTGCAATGAATTTACGCGGGCCCGTTCTGAAAGATAGGCCCTGAGGATCTCAACAAGCCGCGCATAAAAACGGTTCTCCGGCACCCTTGACGCTTTTAGTTCGCCCAGTTGCTGTTTGGCCCTGGCATAAGCTCCCTTATATATTTTTGCTGCCTCCCTGGGTTTCTTCTCACCGGTCATCCAGTAAACGGCAAGTGTAACCAGTACCAGCAGCAGGGCCACCATATACCACCATTTCTCAAACTGCTTGCTCAGCCGGAAAGGCACCGACCGGATGTCCTGGATATCGTGATAAGGCTGACTGGGATCGAACGGTTCTGTAAACACCACATCCATCAGGATCGCTGCTGTTTTTATATCGGTTTCCAGCACCAGCGGCGGGATCACCCAGCGCCCGGAATCAAAACTGGTAATACGAAAATACTGCCGGATCACCTGTTTCCCGTCAATGGTTTCCTTTACAACACTGTCCTTATCCAGGAATTCGAAATGCGGAATGGTATCAATCTTAAGCGGATGGATCTTAATATGGAGGGGTGCGCGGATCTCGGTAATCAGTGAAACAGGTTCGCCAAGCAGGATCTTATTCTTGTCGGCCGCAGCGCTCACCACTATGTCCTGGGCGGAGAGTGCCACGCTTAAACCTGTCATCAGCAGACCGGTCAGAATAATTAAACAAGCTCCTTTCTTGAACATCCGTTGTATCTTCTTTATTTAATACTTCCTTTTACACGGCTCTTAAAAAAACGCCTGAGTACATTGATATAATCGTCACCGGTTTTCAGGTGCAGCAGATCACTGTTGGCTTTTTTAAACACGGCCGCGCAATAAGCGGTGATCCTGAAAAATTCCTCTTCATATTTCCTGCGCACAAAGGCATTTCCGGAGTCCACCCATTGCAGCTCGCCCGTCTCCGCGTCCATCAGCTGGATCAGTCCTGCATCCGGCAGTTCCTTATCCATGCGATCGTATAATTTAATACCGATCAGATCATGTTTTTTTCCGGCAACACGCAAGGCATCTTCATAGTTGGAGTCGATAAAATCGCTCAATACAAAAGCGATACAGCTTTGTTTCATCGCATTGGTCAAAAAGCGGATGGCCGCTGCAGTGCTTGTTCCCCTGCCGGAAGGCGCTATGCCCAGCATTTCCCTTACTATAAACAACGCATGTTGCCTTCCCTTTTTTGGCGGAACATACATTTCGATGCGGTCGCTGTAGAATACCGCACCCACCTTATCGGCATTGGCTACCGCCGAAAAGGACAACACCGCTGCAATCTCTGCAGCCACATCGCGTTTACGACCATAAGAAGTTCCGAACAAACCGCTCCGGCTGATATCGATCAGCAACATTACCGTCAGCTCCCGCTCCTCCTCAAAAATTTTGCTGTAAGGATGACCGATGCGGGCAGATACGTTCCAGTCGATAAAACGGACATCATCGCCCGGGGTATACTCGCGAACCTCCTTAAACGACATTCCCTTTCCCTTGAACGCACTATGGTACTCCCCGGAAAAAAGCTCTGTTGCCAGCCTCTTGCTTTTGATTTCCAGCTCCCGTACTTTCTTTAATATTTCTTCACGTGTTCGCACTTTGACATTTCAGATTTGAGACTTGAGTTAGCAGCATTCAGCTCCCTACGGCACATTCACCGCTTTAAGCACTTCATCAATAATATTCTCTGCGGCTATATTTTCCGCTTCTGCCTCATAGGTGAGCCCGATCCGGTGCCGCAGCACATCGTATACCACACTCCGGATGTCCTCGGGGATCACAAACCCGCGCTTGTTTAAGAACGCCTGGGCCTTGCCCGCCAGTGCGAGGTTAATACTGCCCCGGGGAGATGCCCCGTAGGAGATCAGCGGCGCCAGCTTTTCCAGCTGGTAGCGGCCCGGGTAACGGGTAGCAAAAACAATGTCCAGTATATACCGCTCTACTTTTTCGTCAAGATAGATTTCGCGCACCAGGGTCTTGGCATTTAAGATCTCCTGGATGCTAACCACCGGCCGGATCGGAGGCAGCTTTTCCCCCTGTACATTGTACCGTAGGATCAATTGTTCTTCCTGCATCTCCGGGTAACGAACGATCACTTTCATAATAAAGCGGTCCACCTGGGCTTCCGGCAGCGGATAGGTACCCTCCTGCTCCAGGGGATTCTGTGTTGCCAGTACCAGGAACGGATCGTCCAGCTTATAGGTGTGTTCACCAATGGTTACCTGCCGCTCCTGCATGGCTTCCAGTAATGCAGACTGTACTTTAGCCGGGGCACGGTTGATCTCATCCGCCAGGATAAAGTTGGCGAAAATGGGGCCTTTACGCACCACAAATTCATTTTGCTGCTGGTTATAGATCAGCGTCCCGATCACATCCGCCGGAAGCAGATCGGGGGTGAACTGGATCCTGTTAAAGGCAGCCTGTATTGCAGTTGCCAGTGATTTGATGGTAAGCGTTTTTGCCAGCCCCGGAACCCCTTCCAGCAATACATGCCCGTTGCTCAGCAAACCGATCAGCAACCGGTCGAGCATATGATGCTGCCCTACAATTACCTGACCGATCTCCTGCCTCAAAACATCTACAAAGTAGCCGGCCCCTACGATCCTTTCATTTAACTGACGTATTTCTTCTCCCGTTTTTGCCATGGCGATAATTTCTGAATTTCGTATTTCTGTTTCTTATTCCGATGCACCTGAACGGTACATTTTGATGCGATCATTTATTCCTTCAGCAAATAATTTGCCGAAAAGCAATCTTAATCGTTGTTTTCAGGGCCGGATGCCCTGTTTTCGGCCATACGGGCGCCGGATCAGGAAAGGTATTTTCCTACCACCGGCATCCTTCTTCCCATTCCGAATGCCTTGTAACTTACCCGTATGATCGGACAAAACTGCTTCCGCTTGTATTCATTCATATTCACCATCCGCAGGATCCGGTTCACCAGCGCGGCATCAAAACCCATGGCTTCAATTTCCCTTGGCCCTTTCCGGCCCTCTATGTATTCCACCAGGATCGTGTCCAGGTCGGCATAATCAGGAAGACTGTCGCTGTCCTTTTGCCCCGGCCGCAATTCTGCCGAAGGTGGCTTGCTGATGATATTGGATGGAATAATCTCACCGTTCCGGTTGATATAATTGGCCAGTGCATAGACCTGGGTCTTATAAACATCCCCCAGTACGCCGATCCCTCCCGCCATGTCGCCGTACAATGTGCCATACCCGGTAGCGAGCTCACTTTTATTGGAGGTATTGAGTAAAATGTTCCCGAATTTATTGGATAAAGCCATCAGCAGGTTTCCCCGGCTCCGGCTTTGGATGTTCTCTTCTGCCACATTAAACGGCAGACCTTCAAATTGCGGCGCCAACACGCCCATAAAGGCCTCATAAACGGGCTTAATAGGAAGGGTATCAAACGGGTTGCCGAGGTTCCTGCTTAATTGCTCCGCATCTGAAACCGAATGGGTGGTAGAGTATTGGGAAGGCATAAGGATCGCCCACACATGCTCCTTTCCCAAAGCAGCCACTGCAAGCGCCTGCACCAGTGCACTGTCGATACCACCGGATGCGCCCAGTATGGCTTTTGTAAAACCCATTTTTACAAAATAGTCCCTGATACCCAGCACCAGGGCCTGGTAGATCTCTTCGATATTTTTTTCGTCCGATAAATACCCGAGCGTATCTTTTCCCAAACCCACTTCTGCAGCCGAGAAAAAGATCGGCGTTTCCGGTGCATCTTTTGAAGCAGCAGCGGTAAGCGCGTCAAGTGTCGTTACAAAAAAATCTTCTTCAAAATAGCGGCATTCTTTGATCTTGTTCCCCGACCGGTCGTATACCAGGCTGCCGCCGTCAAACACGACTTCTGTCTGTGACCCCACCGTATTACAGTAGATCATGGGCAGACTGTATTTCAGGGTATGAGCCTTTACAATACTGTTCCGTACCACATCCTGCGCATAGTTATAAGGGGATGCAGACAGGTTGATCATAATGTCCGGCGCCTGCCCGATCAACTGATCCATCGGCGTGATCCGGTAGAGCGGGTTTTCACCCATATTCCAGATATCCTCACAAATGGTAACAGCCAGCTTTTTTCCGCGGAATTCCAGCACCTGCCATTGATCTGCGGGTTCAAAATACCGGCATTCATCAAAAATATCGTAGTTCGGCAGCAGGGTTTTATGTGTTACGCCCTTAATGGCTCCGTTTTCGAGAAGGAATGCGGCATTATAAAGATCCTTGCCTTCCGTTTTTTCATTACGGCAGGGCGCCCCGATCAGCACCCCGATCCCGTCTGTATGAGCGGCAATATCATTTACAGCCGTTTCACAGGCTTTGATAAAATCATCAAATTCAAGAAAATCCTGTGGCGGATACCCACAAACACACAGCTCTGTAAATACAACCAGGTCCGCTCCTTCTTCCTTAGCCTGCCGGATCCCGGCGATGATCTTCCCAACATTTACCTCAAAATTCCCAATATGATAATTCTGTTGCGCTAAAGCAATTTTCATCGAGTATCCTTTAATAATTACAAATGTAACCTTATGAGAACAAAGAATAAAGCCAAATATACTTTAACATTCTCTATAGACAATACCCAGCCTTGCATTAAAAAGTTTGTTTATATTGTCGGGCTGTTTTTGCTTAAATTTGAATACCGATATGAAAACGTTATCTATATTAACTGATCCGGTATATCAGCCAAAGAAATCGTTTAATTTTTACGAGCGCTTCTGGCTGAAACTGATGAATGACAAAAGGGACCTGCCTTTTATCCGGTTACTGACACTCATTCATTTGACGGTGGTCCCCCTGGCAATCCTGCTCTTCACCCCCTTGCTGAGCGGATGGGTATGGTGGGCCGTAGCAGTTCCTTATTTTTACCTGGCCCAGTTCTATTTCAAAGGAAGATTCGGATTGATGTTTCACTGCCTTTGCCACCGGAAGATCCTTAAGCCCGCCTATCAGCAGGCTGGTCATAATTACATCACCTGGATCATCGGACCTTTATTCGGTCATTCGCCCGAAAGCTATTTCAGTCATCATATGGGCATGCACCATGTTGAGAATAACAACGAAGACGATGCCAGCAGCACTATGGCATATCAACGCGACAGCCTCCGGAGCTTTTTTGCCTACTTTTTTAATTTCCTTTTCCTGGGCTTCAAACAGACATTCCAATACCTTTTCATGAGGAAGCGGAAGAAACTTTATACGCGGCTTACCCTGGGAGAATGGGTCTTTATCTTTTTTTGTATCGGGATGTGTTTTGTAAATCTCAAAGCAACATTGATGGTGTATGTCATCCCGTTTTTCTTTGCGCGTTTTGTGATGATGCTGGGCAACTGGACGCAACATTCGTTCATCAATCACAGCGATCCGGAAGATCTGTACACCAACGCGATCAACTGTATCAATACTGATTATAACAGGATCTGCTGGAACGACGGCTATCACATCATCCATCATCTGAGACCGGGACTGCATTATACGGATATGCCGGGCGAATTTCTGAAACGCAAGGATGAACTTGCGGCACGGAAGGCCATCGTATTTGACGGCATTCATTACCTGCATATTTTTATCTACCTGATGACAAAACGTTATGGCAAGCTTGCAGATAATCTTGTAAACATCAACAATATGTTTGAAAACAGGGAGCAGGCTATAGCATTGATGAAAGAACGTACCCGCCGGATTGTACCGGTGCAGCTCTAAGCGATCCGCTTTCAGCCGTCAGCGATAGCAGTTAGTGGCAGCTGAGATCTTACTGCACTACCTTATTGGCACAGCAGGAACTGGCAAAGGCCTCGGGTTTGGCTTTAAATGCAAATCCCATCCCCGTGATATAACCGATGGCCTCTTTCAGGGCATCATGACTTTTATACATCGGATCCGTGTTGATATCCACGTGAACTTCCATATCCACCTGGTGGGTGTTAAATACGCCGCTTAGCGCATACGCCACTTCGATACTACGCGTAACCTCCGTCATCATCCGTTGACGAATGCTCATTTTCTCACGTGTGGTTTCATTATTCAGGTACATAAAACCACCACGGCCCTTACGGATGAATACAATAGCTGTTGCAAATTCAGTGTCCGCACCCTTCACCTGGCTATCGGTACCGATGCATACCTTTAGCTGGCTGCCCAGCAGGCGCTCACGCTGGATCACCCCACGCAGTTCTTCTTCAATATAGGTTGTAATTTTTTCACCGGTCAGTTTCCTCCATTGTTTTGTCTTATTATGCATATGAATCTGGTTTTATCGGTTTATGAAACACACCGCGATCCTTCACTCATAATCCATCAATTGGAAAATTTTCAGAAAATTATCAATTCTGCCGGTTCAGAGGAAAAAAATATTTTCCACCTGTTGGCAAAAATGTGGAAAACTATACCGGAAGCTTAATATTTACTTAATCGTAATTTTACTACCAGCTATCCGCAATCAGTTGCCGGCCACTGCAACGCCCGCTGCTGATGATTGAACACCTTTGCCTGCCGGGTCCCAGAGCTCAAATGTCAAATCTCAGATTCCGGATCTCAAACCCTATCCGGATATGCCCTGGCGCAGTTTTCGGAGCGTCTGTTTTTTATTTACTCCCGCACATATACTTTATAGGAATACGTCATTTTTTTCTGTTCACCGCTTTTCACATCCAGCTCAAAGTCGACCTCCTGCCCCTTATTAATTGCTTGATTATTTACCGGCAGGGAGCTGCTGAACTTAACAGAGGGTGTCGTCATTTTATCCGCAATATTTCGTTGTAACTGCAAACTGACAGTTCCCGATTTAGTATTGATGATCATCACCGTTGCAGAAACTGTTGCCAATGCATAGTTATGACCATTATATTTTTTGCTGATTTTCTAACCGAACTTATGATATGGATGTGAAAGATATTTATTTTACACAAACACAAAATAAACAGGCAATAGGAAGATCCTCTGCTTTTGCCGCGGCCCGTCCTTATAGCGATCCAAATTCGAATGCTCAAAACAGTGTTCCCTGTTGCCCCGGGCGGCGGAAGGCACTCCGGCTCAGACCGGTCTCGCCTTCGTTCATATGGTATATTTTACCATACTTGGCATATTGCTGTGCGATCATCTGCGCGATATTCCCTTCGCCGCGCATCCGGAGCCCCCATCGGGAATCGTTCACTTTACCATTATGGCTTTGCTCGATCAGGTGCCAGATCTTATCTGCCCGGTCCGGAAAATTCTTATAGAGCCAGTCGTGAAACAATAATTTGATGGCGCCGTTCAGCCGGATAAAAGTATACGCGGTAAAAGTAGCCCCCCGTTCGGAAGCGGCTTTCATGATCCGTTGCATTTCGTGATCGTTCAACCCCGGAATCATCGGTCCCATCATCACGCCCATCGTTACGCCGGCACTGCTCAGCTCCTCGATCACTTTTAACCGCTGTAGGGCCGTGGTGGTACGGGGCTCCATCACCCGGCGCAGGTCTTCATTAAAAGAAGTGATGGAGACCATTGCCCGTACAATATTTTTCCGGGCCATTTCCTGCAGTACATCTTTATCCCGGAGAATACCCGCATTCTTTGTAAGAATACCCACGGGCTGGTTGAATTCATTACAGACCTCCAGCAGGCCGCGGGTCAAGCGGTATTTTTTTTCAGCAGGCTGGTAACAATCCGTATTCCCGCTCAGCATGATCGGATGTGGCGTCCACCCGGGATGCATCAGTTGTTTGCGCAACAGCTGCGGTGCATTTTTTTTTACAATGATCTTTTGTTCAAAATCCAGCCCTGCGCTGTACCCCCAGTATTCATGCACATTACGGGCATAGCAATA
Organism: Niabella beijingensis; assembly: GCF_020034665.1. Lineage (NCBI taxonomy): Bacteria > Pseudomonadati > Bacteroidota > Chitinophagia > Chitinophagales > Chitinophagaceae > Niabella > Niabella beijingensis. The sequence goes on from NZ_JAIQDI010000002.1 coordinate 2,306,228, forward strand.
AATGCAGCCATGCTCACATCCGGCATAGGCATTCATACTATAAGCCATCCCCACATCCGGACTTTCCACTTTATTCACAATCGTCCTCGCCTCCTGTTCCAGGTATTGGGTAGGTACATTCGCCTCCCCCCAATCATCGATGGCTTCAATATGTTCCTTTACCGTTTCATTTTTAAGGAACCGGTTGGGTGTATTGATCTGTGCGCCCCGGCCCTGCAAATATTGTTGCTCTTCTTCTTTTTTTGAAACAGCCACTTTAAAATGGTCCTGCTGTAGTTTATTTTCCATGGTAGCGTTTTTTGTTCAGGGTTTAAGGTTTCATGTTTAAGGTCAGATCCGTTTCTGCCTCGATGGGCAACCCCATTTTCACCCACGAATCTATCTGTATTCAAATTCCAATAAAGGTTCCAGGTTCGTCCGTTTTATGCCCGCCGCTCTATTCCCCATTTACGATTCAATGCCGTTCCCCTAAACAATTTTTATGGTTGCCGCAGATACGCTGATTGCGCCTGCGGCGTTTTTTTGCGACATTGTTGCCGTTAAAGCCGATACCAAATCTGCGCAACTTGTCACGCACCGGCGTGATCTGCGGCTTTAAGGAAACGACATTGATTCATTATTGCGTATTTCCACATTTACACATCTTCAAATTCTCGAATTTCCAAATTCAAAACATCACCCCCTGCTTTGGCAGCAAAGACCGGCCGGCAAATTCAAAATGCTCAACCTTCCGGTACGGTGCGGTTTCCTCTGTTCTTTTCAGCAATGTCATTGCATGGGCCATGAATTTTGCATTGAAATTTTTATTCCGGTACTCCAGCCATCCTGCTTCATGCTGCCAGGGCTTCAGCCGCCGGGCAATGGTGATATGCGGCTCCAGGATAAAATGCGGCTTATTATCCTTATCCAGCTTCATCAATGCCTGGCTATCGGTGCGGATACTTTTTACCAGGTTCTGGATGCCCGACTTTGTAGCCACATTAAGATAGATCGTATGGGACGGAAAGCTCCCGTAACCGGCCAGTTCCACGCAAAAGGGCGACCATTCGGCGGCCTGGCTCCGGAGCTTCTGCCGGATCCGCTCCTCTGCTCCCTCAAACTGTTTGAACCGGACCAGTGTCAGATGCGGTTTGCCCCGGACCGCCTCCGGGGCTTTGTATTTTTCAAAAAACAATTGCTTTTCCAACCGGATACGGTTAAAAAGATCCTCATGGGGTGTTATCAATAACAGGTATTCAGCAACGGCCACCGCTTTTACAGATTCTATAGCTTGCATAAAAACAGTTTTACACAAAGCTAATAAATTTAGTTTTTAATTACTAATATTTTTAGTAATTAATTTTAAAAAAAATCCGGGGGATCAGTTGTATTTTGAAGGGGCGATCATTTCGAATTCGGGGATTTCCACCGAGAAAAGCTGGTGACTGTTCTGATTCTCCATTTCGTAGCTGCCTTTCATCTTTCCCATTTCAGAACGCAGGTTGCATCCGCTCATGTACTGATAGGTCTCTCCGGGGGTCAGCACCGGCTGCACGCCTACCACCCCTTCTCCTTCTACCTGCCGGTAGCTGCCGTTGCTGTCAAAAATATACCAGCTCCGGCGCAGTAACTTTACGGAAAACGGATTGTAATTTTCGAGGGTAATACGATAAGCAAACATAAATTCAGACTGTAATGCATTGCTGTATTCCGGTTGATAGAATACTTCTACAGTTACATGGATACCTGCTGAAATTAAACTGCTCATTTACGGAGTTTTGGTAAATATAGTATTTTTTTAATGGTCTTCCCATTTATTGTGGAGCCGGATTCTCTTACCTTTGCAGCACAATTGAGCTTGTTAAATGGATTCACCTATTTAATTTTTTTAGGTAATAAATTATTATAGTCTGAAATCCAGCAATATTTAATACAGCTTTCAACAGTATCAAATCATTAAAAAGTAAATCAGGTCTTTTCATGAAAATTGCAGTAGCTAAAGGCGATGGTATCGGTCCGGAAATCATGGACGCAGTGATCACTATTTTTAAGGCCGCGGATGTGCCCCTTGATTATGATTATGTAGATATGGGCAAATGGGTATTTGATAAGGGCTTTAATAACGGGATGACCGATGAAGCAAAAAAGACCATCGAGGCATTGGGTATTTTATTCAAAGGGCCGATGGAGACCCCGAAAGGAAAAGGTGTTAAAAGCATCAATGTAACTGCGCGGAAAACATGGAACACCTATGCCAACAAAAGGGTATTTCAGACCCTGCATGGCGTGGACACCGTTTTCAGCAAGGCCGGCATCCCCATTGATATCACCATTGTACGGGAGAATATTGAAGATACTTACGGAGGCATCGAACACATGCTTACACATGATGTGGCATTGAGCCGCCGTTTTATTACGCGGCCCGGAAGCATGCAGGTGATCCGTTATGCTTTTGAAATGGCCCGGCAGAAAAATGCGCGCCGGATCACCTGTGGTCACAAGGCCAATATCATGAAGATCACCGACGGCCTGTTCCTTGAATGTTTTTATGAAGTGGCAAAGGAGTATCCGGAGCTGAAGGCAGATGACGTGATCGTGGATGACCTGTGTATGAAGCTGGTGGTGCAGCCGAACAACTTCGATGTGGTAGTGCTTACCAACCTGCAGGGTGACATCGTATCCGATCTTTGCGCCGGGCTGGTAGGCGGACTGGGCTTTGCCCCCTCCGCAAATATCGGTGACCATATCTGCATCTTTGAGGCCGTGCACGGAACAGCGCCCGATATCGCGGGTAAAAACATTGCCAACCCGACAGCACTGCTGCTGAGCGGTATCGCCATGCTGCGGCACCTGGGTCTGCTGGAAAAAGCCGGTCAGATCGAAAATGCGCTTCTTTACACCCTGGAGCAGGGTGTGCATACCGGCGACTTTGGCGACAAATCCATCCCCGCCGTTAATACCACGGAATTTGCCAATGCCATTATCACCAATCTGGGTAAAAAACCCGAGCTCAACCCCAAGCCGGAACTGGCAGACGTGGCAAGTTCCTGCACCGTGCTGCACCTGGATAAGAACGTAATGCTGGAGTCCAAAGAAACCAGCCAGGAAAAAATCGTGGGAGTGGATCTGTTTATCGAAAGTTCAGAGCTTCCTGAAGTGATCGCAAAAAAATGCCAGCGCCATGCCGGAGTAAAATTCAATATCGTGAATGTGAGCAACCGGGGTACGCAGGTATGGCCTACCGGATCCGTGTATACCAACCTGGTTAATCAATACAACGTGCGTTTTGAAAGCATCGATGATCATGCCTTGACACAACAGGATGTGATCGGTCTTTATGTAAGCCTGAGCGGCGACTTTAAGATCTGTTCACTGGAGTTGCTTAATGAGTGGGAAGGGAAAAAAGCCTACAGTCTTGCCCAGGGGCAATAAATAAACGGTTTTTATAACAGAGGTCCCGGTGCTGCCGGGACTTTTTTTATTCATCCGCATACAGTCTGCTAAGCCAGGTAAAGAGCGGGCTGCCGGAATGTAACTGTGCTGCAGGGCCCGCCCGGAGTTCTTTGGAGATCCGGTCAAAAAGCGCTGCGATCTTCAGATCGTCGCGGTTGCTGAACAGGATGATCTTTATCTTTCGCTGCGGATTTAGGTAAACGATATTATGAAAACCGGTGCTTTCTCCTGAATGAAAAACAGCAATACTTCCGTCCTCCTCCCTGCATATAAACCATCCCAGGTTGTAGCGGATCCCTTCTTTCACCGGTACCGCCTTGCCGGTAATCGCCTTAAAATAACCGGAACGGTCACCGGCTGACCGGAACAGGTCATCCGCCCAGCGGCTGTAAGCCGTCACAGACATATATACGCCACCATCTCCTTTGGTAGCGCTGGTGACGCTTTGATCGGCAAACCGGAAGGTCTGCTGTTCCGGGTGATAGCCATACGCCCGGTGAGCAATTTCTTTGCCGGCTTCGTATACCTGCGCACCGGAAAGTTGCAACGGATCAAAGAGCTGCTGCTTCAGAAACTCCGGAAACGGCATGCCGCTGATCCGCTCCACCACCAGTGCCAGCAAACAATAGCCGGTATTGCTGTACCGGAAAGCAGACCCCGGTGGAAAATAAGTAGTATCCTTCTGCCGCACCAGCTGCAATACATCATCATCCGTCAGCTGAGCAGTCCGTTCTTCCGGGATAAGGTCTTCATAATCCCATATCCCCGAAGTATGTTGCAATAACTGCCCGACCGTAATGCTGCTTATCGACGGGGGCAGCTGATCAAAAACAGCCTCCAGCTTTGTATCATAGCTGAGTTTGCCGGCCATTTTCAATTCATAAACGGCCCGGGCAGTAAACTGTTTGCTGACAGAAGCCAGACGGAACGCGGTTTCCCGGGTTATGGCTATTCCCCCGGGCTGCAACGAAGCCTGCCCCACGCATTGCCTAAACAGGCTGTCGCCCGATTGCACCAGCACCGCAATACCGGGCGCTGCAGCAACAGGATATTCGCTGGTCACTATCGCTTCCAGCTTTTTATTAAACTGTGCGTTTACCGCAGATAAATGATTCATCACTGCTGCCAATAAAAAATAAAAATAAAACCGGTTCCGCATAACGATTACAAGCTCCTTAAAAATACGAAATCCGTTGCAATAGCTGTTATCCGACTAGTAATAGAAAAGAGGCCTGCATAAAATCATCTGAAATACAAGAAATGCCGGTGTTCTTTTTTTCCCTTTTTAAAAACCGTGTTACACGTCTTCTTTTCCTCCGCCATCTGTTGCAGCAAACTCCTATCATTCGATCTCCAGGCAGCCGAAAATAAAGCTGCCCGGCCGTTTATCAATATTTTTTTACCTTAGCACACATCGTACTCAAACAGGATATTATGAAGCAACCATTTATTACTGGAACACTGTTAATCGTATTCATGCTTTGCAGCTGTGGTTTTGAAGAGCGCAGAAAACAACTGGATGAGCGGGAACGGGCGATAAATGCCCGGGAGCAAGCCGTGATGCTGAAAGAAAAAGAGATCCGGCTGGCCGAGGACAGCCTGAAACGGTATGCAGAAAAAATGGATTCTGCCAGCCGTATTCTTGCCGAGCAGGTACTTCCCCTGCCCGATTCCCTGGCGGGCAGCTGGAATGTGACTATGGTCTGCTCCCAGACAAACTGTTCCGGCTTTGCTGTTGGTGACATACGCAAAGAAAACTGGCTGTTAAGCGGCAATGGCAGCACCGTAGGTGTCCGTGCCATGCAGGGCGATAAGTTGATCCGCGTTTATACCGGCAGTTTTACCGGCACCGGTTTAAAACTATCGACACCGGAAACCGAGGCTTCACAACCCTCTGCCACCATGCAGGTGACATTGAAGATCGACAATGTAAATAAAATGAGCGGACAACGGCTCATCATACAGGCCGACGGTTGCGAGACCACCTTCAAAGTAGACATGGACCGGTCAAAAAATCAATAATCACCTATGTTAATCCACCGCATATGCTGTTAAACATTGCAGAGGCAACACTTCCCGTTACAGATCCTATTTTAAAATACCTGATCGTCATCATTATTGTATTGCTGGCTCCGATCCTGCTGAACAAACTGAAGATCCCGCATCTTATCGGGCTGATCATAGCAGGTGCACTGACAGGACCGAACGGATTTGGTATACTGGACCGGGACAGCAGTATCGTGGTTTCCGGTACTACCGGATTACTTTACATCATGTTTTTGGCCGGACTCGAAATCGACCTGATCGAGTTCAAAAAAAATAAATGGAAAAGCATCACCTTCGGTATGTATACTTTTTGCATTCCGATGATCATCGGTACCCTCTCCAGTTATTACCTGCTGCACTTCAACTGGATGACCTCCATTTTGCTGGGAAGCCTGATCTCCTCCCATACCCTGCTGGCCTATCCTATTGTAAGCAAACTGGGTATTGCAAAAGACAAGGCAGTAAACATTACAGTAGGCGGCACCATGATCACCGATACCCTGGCACTCCTTGTTCTGGCCGTGATCGTGGGCATGACCAAAGGTCAGGTAGATGCGGCGTTCTGGCTGCGCCTGACACTGTCCATTCTTGCGTTCGGGTTGATCGTGCTGCTGCTGTTTCCACTTATCGGGAGATGGTTCTTTAAAAAGATATCCGATAAGATCGCTCAGTTCATTTTCGTGCTGGTAATGGTATACCTTGGTGCAGTGCTGGCAGAGCTTGCCGGCGTGGAAGGGATCATCGGAGCCTTTCTCGCAGGCCTTGCGCTGAACCGGCTGATCCCTTCCACATCTCCGTTAATGAACCGTGTGGAATTTGTAGGCAATGCATTATTCATTCCTTTCTTTCTGATCAGCGTGGGGATGCTGATCGACTTCCGGGCCTTTATAAAAGATACCGAAACCATAAAAGTAGCAGCCGTACTTACCATCGGGGTGATCGTTGCCAAATACCTGGCAGCCTGGGCCACTACAAAGACCTTCCGGCTGAACAGGCACCAGCTGCAGGTGATCTTCGGTCTGAGCCTGGCTCAGGCAGCCGCCACACTTGCCGCGGTAATGGTAGGCTATAACATCATCATATCCGAAACGCCCGACGGCGAACCCATCCGCCTGCTGAACGAGGCCGTGCTTAACGGATCGATCCTGGTGATCCTTATTACCTGTACGATCGCCTCACTCACTGCACAAAAAGGAGGGCAGGAACTGGCGAAAGAAACCGGCAGTCAGAATGAAGAAAACAACAACAGTAATGATGAGGGTGAAAAGATAATGATCGCTACCAATGCGCTTGATAAAACAGAGCACCTGGTACAGCTGGCACTTTCCATAAAATCTGCTGCAAATACAGATCAGCTCTACGCCCTGCACATCATCAATAAACACGACGCACCGGATGAGTCGGACAGGGCCGGGAAGAAAATGCTGGAACTGGCCGTGCATACCGGTGCCGCAGCCGATGTAACCGTAAATGAAATCATCCGTTATGATGACAACATCATCAATGGCATTACCGGCGAACTCAAGGCCAATAAGATCACCGATCTCATACTTGGCTATAGCACCAAACCGTATAACTCTGTCAAAAGTTTTGCGCTGATCAATGGCATCCTCGATAATGAGAAGGTCACTACCTATGTCTACAATCCGGTACAGCCGCTGTCTACTATAAAAAACAATGTGGTGGTCATTCCTGAAAATGCGGAACGGGAAACGGGATTCTTCTACTGGCTTTCCAACTTATGGACGCTGGTAAAGCATTGCGGCGGCAGTGTAAAGTTTTTTGCTTCCCGTAATATTGAGCCGCTGCTGAAAAATTTAAACGAGAAGAACCCGATCGAATACCGCTTTACCGAGTTTTCAAACTGGGAGGATATCCTCATCCTGTCCCGTGAGGCCGATAAGAATGACCTGATCACCTTTGTTTTGAGCCGTCCTCAGTATCCCTCCTATAATCAGCACATGGATAAGATATTCACCTATCTCGACCGGTATTTCAGATCCAATAATTTCCTGCTCATTTATCCCATACAGGTAAAATCATCCGAGGCAGATGATTTTTATATCAGTGACAATCATTTCCTCAATCCCACCATGGACCTGGAGGGGCTCGGAAAGGATATCGGACGGATTTTTACGCGGGACAGGCAGCCATAAACAAAAAACAGCTCCCTCCTTCTTTTACGGAACCGGATACCAGTTTTTTTAACTATCTTCATCCGAACGATATCAGATATGAAACCTGCACATTTACTTTTAACCGCTTTTGCTATTGGCAGCTTCTTCACCGGTTACGGACAGCATACGATTGTTGAGAAATGGCGCACCACAGATTCGATCCCTGTTCCGGAATCGGTAGTGCCCGTTCCGCATAAAAATGAATTGTATGTATCGCTGATCGACGGAAACGGCAATGAGAAGGATGGTAAAGGAGGTGTGGGTATTATCAACAAGGACGGTACTGTTAAAAATCTCAACTGGGTCACCGGACTGAATGCCCCAAAGGGCATGGCCCTGTACAAAAATCTTTTGTATGTGGCGGATATTACAGACCTGGTCGTGATCGATGTTAAAAAAGCCCAGGTCATTAAAACGATTCCGGTGCCGGGCGCCGTTTTTCTGAATGATGTAACCACCGATAAAAAAGGAACTGTGTATGTATCGGATACCCGGGAAAATAAAATCTATAAGGTGACGAATAACCAGCCGGAGGTATACCTGGAAGAAGCAACCAGCGCCAACGGATTGAAGTCCATCGGCACCGATCTTTATGTACTTGCGGGAAAAGAACTATGGAAACTGGATCAGAAAAAAAACAAAACCATTATTGCTTCCGGTTTTGAACAGGGCGGTGACGGCCTGGAACCCACGGGGGACGGCGGTTTTATCGTAACCTGCTGGGCCGGACTGATCTACCATGTCTCGCCCAACGGCACCATCCATAAAATGCTGGATGTACAAAAGCGGATGAATACTGCCGACCTTGCTTATGACCCCATCACAAAAACACTGTATGTGCCAACCTTTAATAACTACAGTGTGGTTGCCTATGAATTAAAGTAGCGGATCAGGACCTTTATTGATACTGAATATAAACCGGCCGGGGTTTGAAGCGCAATAATTCTTTTGGGGTGAACAGGCCGGTGCTGCCGCCTTTCAGATCATTTTTATAAAAAAGTTTGAACCCGGTGAACTGAACAGGCTGCCGGTACACAAACGTATTATAGGTGCCTGTTTTCAGCGGTTTACCACCCCAGCCATCCATATCTATTACCACCTGCACTTCAGGCACTTTCTTTATATCCTTATATCCCATAACCATATCCTGTGTAAAGCGGTGTATCACCAGTATCTTCGGAGGCAGCTCATTGTCCCGCACGATCTCCGCCAGGTAGTCGATCACAAAATTGATATCATCCGCATTGAAGCTTCCGATCCTGGTTCCCGGCGTTGCACCATCTTTCATGGAAAACTCCGGATCGATCCCCAGGTGAAAGCCGGGCAGCTTAAAATACTTTTTGAACCGCGGGATCTCTTCCTGGAGGGTGCTCTGCCCAACCTGCACATCAATAAAGGTCAGCGCATCAATTTCCTTTGACCATTTCAACACAGTGTCGATCTGATGGAACGGCATGCGCAGCCGGTATTTCCCGTCCCTGCCAGGTGCACCCTGGGCCGTAACCGCAATATAATGCAGTGCCGGTACAACGGGGGTTCCGGGATCGGCTTTTTCCCACCTGCCCACCTCATTTTTCAGTTTCTGAAGCATCGCTTTCTTTGGCAGTTCACCAAGGATGCCCATTCCCTTTGAGTACAGATTGCCATAATAAGCGATCACCCTGTTGAACGGGAAAATAGCACCGGGCAATGGCAGCGGTGCTTTCACCGGCCATCTTCCCGACGAATCCCCATTAGCCAGATCCTTCATCCGCTTTTTATAGTCGGATGTATCCAGCACCGCTTCGGGAACAACTGCGGAGGCCGTCTGCACGGTATCCGGTTTTGCAGGTACCGGCCCCGGAACGGAAACTGTTTTTTCCTGGGATTCAGAAATGCTGCAGGCCGTTAAAGAAATACAGACCAGCAATAAGTGAATATGCTGTATTTTTTTCATACGAAGTACGGTTATACAATAAAGATAGGTTGATGAAACGGCTCTGCGCGGTTTCCGGCCATCCGGATATCTTAAACATTTCTTAAGAAGCTCCTGAAACAGACCGGTCCATTACAACTGCGTCGTTAACAACCGCATCCGGTAAGCGTTCATGGCAGTTGTACCCAGCTTTTTTACCAGCTGGTAATTCGCAATAAACCCTACCGGTGCTCCTACTACCGGCAACAGTTGTGCCATTTTTGCCAGGTCGATATAGTCGCGGTATTCCTGTTGGAAACGGCGCCAGTCAAATTCCGATACATCTGCCGGCATCGCCTGCATTTTCACGTTCCAGTCTTCGATTTTCCTGTACACTTCGTTGCGGTGCTGACTGCTTGAAAAAGCCAGTTCAAAAATATGGAGGAGGTATACCCGCTCCCGGTAATCTTCCAGATCAATTCCATATACCGAAGCGATCTCATACAACAGTTTCAGCTTCAGTGCCAGCAGCAGCGGGAAGTCTGCCAGTGCCATAAAGAACCCACCGGCCCCTGTAATGCCGCCCTCCACGGCAGCGGCACTTCTGTAAAACTTTATCTTTTCTTTTACCGTTTGTTCTCTCAATATAAGAGCAGCATTCTTGAGAGGCTTAGCCGTGGTATGTTTGGCACCGAACAATACGGCATGGATCATTTGTTTGATCACCACCGTAATGCCCTTATGCACTTTTTCCGGTATCAGGGCATTGATCTTATCCTGCGTTCGCTTTGAAAGCCGGTTGAATATACCCGGCGGACGCTGCATATTGAATTGCCAGCGCTTCATTTCAGAAAAAGCGATCTGTTCATATCGGTTCATAGCCCCTAATTAAAAAGAGCGGAAACAAGCCGCTCTTTATTTAACAACTAAAATAAAATAAAGATTACCAGTACGCCGAATATAACGCCACCAGCATGGCTACGATGATCAGGGATCCCACAGCAAAGCTGGTAGAAGTTTTGAACATTCCCGGGTCCACTTCCAGTCCTTTGGATACAACACCTTTTTTATGCTGATAGATACTGATAAAATACATGCCGATTGCACAGATCAGGAATACGATCACCATCCGGTCCATGAAAGGGATCTCATAGATACCCGCTGCATTCGGAACCGACCAGCCGATCGCATGCAGTGACGAAAGATCCACCCAGCCGGGCAGGAATTTTAAGACAACAGAGGCAATAAATCCGCCGATGGTAGCGAACAGGGCGGCACTGGAAGTGGTCTTTTTCCAGAAGAACCCGAAGATGAACATTGCAAAAATACCCGGCGATACAAAACCTGTATATTCCTGTATGTACTGGAATCCCTGCTTTCCTTCTCCCATCAGGGCATCTCCCACTATGAGGGAAAGCAATACGGCGAACAACATGGAAACAATCACCGCGATCTTACCTACGTTCACCAGGTTGCGCTCGCTGGCACCTGCATTGAACACTTTCTTATAGATATCCAGTGTAAAGATGGTGGCAATGCTGTTTGCTTTACCGGCCAGTGATGCTACGATTGCCGCGGTCAGTGCGGCAAAGGACAGGCCTTTTAGTCCGGCCGGCAACAAAGAAATGAGTGCGGGATAGGCCTTGTTGGGATCCTGCACGCCGGATGCGGTCACCAGTTGATCCGGTGTAATTCCGCCCAGGTTCTCTTTTACAATATAGTAGACCGCAATACCCGGAAGCACCACGATGATCGGCATCAGCATTTTCAAAAATGCGGCAAACAGTAATCCCTTACGCGCAACAGGGAGGGATGCACCCAATGCTCTTTGAGTGATGTACTGGTTGCAGCCCCAGTAACTGAGGTTGGCGATCCACATACCCCCGATCAGCACGCTCAGCCCCGGCAGGTCGATATAGTTGGGGTTGTCTTTCTTAAAAATAAGATGAAAATGTTCGGATGCTTTTGACTGCAATACATTAAAGCCGGCGCCTATCCCCTTTCCGCCTGAGATCAGATTCAGGGCAATATAAGTAGCCACCAGTCCGCCCAGCACCAGGAAGAAGACCTGTATCACATCCGTGAACCCGATCACCTTCATTCCTCCGAGTGTGATGACGATCGCAAAAACGGCCAGCGCCAGGATACAGAATGTAATATTAATGCCTGAGATGCCGCTGATGGCAAGGGCGCCCAGGTACAAGATCGACATCAGGTTCACCACGATGTACAGCATCAGCCAGAATACGGCCATGATCATGGCCACTTTGGAATTGTAGCGCTGACTCAGGAACTGCGGCATGGTAAAGATCTTGTTCTTCAGGTACACCGGCATAAAGAATACGGCAACAATGATCAGAGTGGCTGCGGCCATCCACTCATAGGCAGAAATGGCCAGGCCCAGCTTGAACCCGGATCCGCTCATCCCGATCATCTGTTCGGCCGAGATATTGGATGCGATCAGCGAAGCCCCGATCGCCCACCAGGTCAGCGAGCCTTCTGCCAGGAAATAATCATGTGATGCCGAAACACTTTCCTGCCTCTTTTTCCGGTACACCCAGTAACCATAGGAAGCCACCACTATAAAATAAATAAAGAAAACCAGATAGTCAGAACCTTTCATATGTCAATTTTTTTTTCGTTTATTGAGAAAAAGGAGCGCTAATATATCATTTTTAACCCGATCCAAGGAAATATTTTAAATTTTCTAAAAAGAACCCCTGTTTCTCAAAAAAACTGAAACCGAATAAGTTAGCACACAAAAAAGCCGGACCGGGAAAATCTGTTCCTGGTCCGGCCGGAAAAAACGGTAGCGTTGTTACCAGAACCGCACGTACAAGGCGGCCAGTATCATAAGAGTGATTACAATCAGCACGATCGTGCGGGGCTGCAATTTGAACATCGATTTGTCGATCTCAAAAGCCTTCGGATTGTCCTTTGGTCCTGCAAGGCTGATCAGCACCATTACCAATACTGTAAAGAAGAACGACCAGCCCATATTGATCAGGAAGGGAATTTCCGTAATGGTATGCAGCACACCACCCTCCATTTTTTCGTAGGTAAAGGCGGTATAGAGCCAGGTCTCTTTCCCAAAGATATCCACAGCATAATTGTTAAAGAAGATGGCCAGTACAAAGCCCAGGATCACCCCCACCAGCGCTGCCGTACCGGTGGTCCGTTTCCAGAACATGCCGAGCAGGAACATGGCAAATACCCCCGGGCTGATAAAACCCGTATATTTCTGGATGAAAGTAAATCCGCCTTCCCCGCCGATGCCCAGCACATCCGTCCAGGTAAACAACAGGGCCACCAGCATGGAGAGGATCACCACCCATCTTCCGACACGTACCGATTGCAGCTCGGTCATGGATTTGCTCAGGTATTTTTTATGTACGTCCAGGGTCCAGATCGTGGCAATGCTGTTCACCTTGCCTGCCAGGGAGGCTACGATCGCAGCCGTTAGTGCCGCGATGGCCAGGCCCTTTAATCCCGCCGGCAAAAAGCCCAGTATGGCGGAGTAAGCACCATCTTTTACACCGCTGAAACCCGGCAGGTGGTTATTCTTGTACAGCACATAGGCTGCAATACCCGGTAGCATTACAATGATCGGCATCAGCAGTTTCAAAAAACCGGCAAACAAGATTCCCGTACGTGCTGTCTGAAGATCTGCCCCCAGTGCGCGTTGTGTGATATACTGATTGCACCCCCAGTAGTTCAGGTTTACGATCCACTGTCCGGCAAAATACATGGCAATGCCCGGCAGCACCACATATTTCTGCACATCCAGGTTCTGCGGATGGTCGATCGTCGTATGTGTAACCGATGGTTTATCCAGCATCAGTTTAAAGTGGTCGGGTGCCTGCTGCAGTAATGTTTTAAACCCTGCAATGGCGCTGCCGCTGGCCGCACCGTTGATGCGGATGTCTACAATCTGCAACGCCATATATACAGTGGCCAGTCCGCCGAGGATCAGCACCCCCACCTGGATCACATCTGTAAAACCGATCACTTTCATCCCGCCCAATGTGATGATAAGCGCCATCAGCAGCAGCACGATCATGATCACATGCAGGTATCCTCCTCCGAGGAGGGCATCGATCGCAACCGCACCCAGGTACAGGATGGAAGTAAGGTTCACAAATACATACAGCAGCAGCCAGAACACGGCCATGATCAGCGACACGGTCTGGTTATAGCGCCGGTTCAGGAACTGCGGCATGGTATAGATCTTGTTTTTGAGGTATACCGGGATGAACCAGACGGCCACGATGATCAGTGCCACAGCGGCGATCCATTCATAGGCTGCCACTGCCACTCCTACAAAAAAGCCCTCGCCACTCATGCCGATGAACTGTTCCGCAGAGATATTGGAGGCGATCAGCGAAGCGCCGATGGCCCACCAGGTTAGTGAGCCTTCTGCCAGAAAATAATCATGTGATGCAGATACCGCTGCTTTCTTTTTCCGGAGATATACCCAGTAGCCATAGGAAGCCACTACCACAAAATAAATAAAGAAGACCAGAATGTCCTGCCAGGCTAAATTATCTTTCATATCGTGCAATTGTTATAAAGTCAAAAAAGATTATCCCAAAACCGGTCTGTAGCTGATGCCCCGCTGTTCCGGATACCGGATCCCTTCCGGCGGGGTAACGGCGGCTTTTGAGACGGCTTCAAATGCTGATTAATTTTTGTTAAGCTGATAATACACATCGCTCCAGCGCAATTCATTTTTAAATTGATACAGATCCGTTTCTTTATTGATCCGTACAAATTCGATCCCCGCCATGCCGGCAAAATCTTCCAGGTTTTCCGTAGTAAGATTTTGCGAATAACAGGTATGGTGCGCTCCTCCTGCCAGGATCCAGGCAGCGCAGCCGGTATTCATATCCGGATACGGCTTCCACAACACGCGGGCTACCGGCAGTTTGGGCAAATCATGCAACGGCGCTATCGCCTCTACTTCGTTCACCAGCAGCCGGAAACGGTTACCCATGTCCATGAGGGAAGCATTCAGCGCAGGCCCCCCTTTTACATTGAACACCAGCCGCACCGGGTCTGCCTTTCCCCCGATCCCCAGCGGATGCACCTCGCAGGAAGGTGTTCCCGCTGCAATGCTGGAACAGATCTCCAGCATATGAGAACCCAACACCAGTGATTCGTCCGGATCGAAATGATAGGTATAATCTTCCATAAAGGAATTTCCTCCTGCAAGACCTGTTGCCATTGATTTCATCGCGCGTACCAGTGCCGCCGTTTTCCAGTCGCCTTCTCCTGCAAACCCATATCCCTGTTCCATAAGGCGCTGTACCGCGATACCGGGCAGCTGGATCATCCCGTGCAGATCCTCAAATGTATCGGAAAATCCTTTAAAATCCCCCTGTTCCAGAAACTGTTTCAATCCCAGTTCGATACGGGCCGCATCCAGCAGCGACTGGTATTGTGCACCGTCTTTTTTTAACTGCGAAGCGACCTGGTACCTGTCCAGGTACTCCTGCACCAGCACCGCTGTTTCCTTTTCACCCACTTCATTGATAACGGCTACCAGGTCACCAATACCATGCGTATTAACGCTGTAACCGAATTTCAGTTCGGCCTCTACTTTATCGCCATCGGTTACCGCAACATAACGCATGTTGTCGCCAAAACGTACGAACCGCGCCCCCTGCCAGTCGTTCCATCCGATCGCAGCCCGGCTCCAGCCGGCAATTTGTTCAACAACCTTCTCATCCTTCCAGTGTCCTACCACTACCTTCCGGTGTTTATTCATCCGGCTCAGCATAAAGCCGAACTCACGGTCGCCGTGGGCCGATTGGTTGGTATTCATAAAATCCATGTCGATCGAGCTCCAGGGAATGTCCCTGTTGAACTGGGTATGAAACTGGAGCAGCGGCTTGTGAAAGATCTTCAGCCCGTTGATCCACATCTTTGCAGGAGAAAACGTATGCATCCAGGCAATAACACCAATACAGGAATTGCTGAAATTTGCCTCGGCAAATACCTGATAGATCTCCTCGGGTGTTTTCACCGTATCTTTCCAGACAAGCCGGACAGGTATTTTTGATGTGGCATTAATATGGCTGACGATTTCCTGGGAATGGGCCGCCACTTCTTTTAATGTATCCGCACCGTAAAGATGCTGACTCCCCGTAACAAACCACAGTTCCAATTGCTCCAGATTGATCATATTGTATATTTTCGATGTAATTGATTATTGTCCGTAATAGCTGTTGGGCCCGTGCTTGCGCTGATAATGCTTCTCCATCAGGGCCTTTTTTAATACCGGCGCCTGCGGGTTGATCTGCTCTGTGAGGTAAGCCATTTGCGCCACCTGCTCCAGTACCGCGCTGTTGTGTATGGCTTTTGCCGCATCCCTGCCCCAGGTGAACGGGGCATGATTTCCGACCAGGATCATTTCCACCTCCCTGTAATCAAAACCGTTCTCTTTAAAGTGGTTCAGGATCTGGTGCCCCGTCTGCACTTCATAATCTCCCTGTATCATTTCATCATCCATCGGAAGCGCGCACGGAATGTTTACAATATTGTAATCTGCATGCGTGGTACCATATACCGGGATCGAACGCAGCGACTGCGCCCATGCGGTTGCATAAGTGGAGTGTGTATGAACGATACCACCGATACCTTCCCAGTGTTTGTAGAGCACGGCATGGGTTTGTGTGTCGGAACTGGGATTCAGTGTTCCGTCCACCGTTTTGCCGTCAAAATCAACGACCACCATTTTCTCCGGTGAGAGTGCTGTATAGGCCACCCCGCTGGGTTTAATGGCAAAGACACCTTCTTTATGATCGGCCTCGCTGGCATTCCCGAATGTAAAAAGCACCAGACCCAGTTCGGGGAGCTGCATATTTGCTGCGTATGCTTTTTCGCGGATCGCTTCGTATCGCATGGTTACAGGTTATTGTGTTCTAAAAAAGCACCTATTTTTCCATAGGTCGCCATTCGTTTTTTATAATAGGCATGCCGTTCCGCATCGGGGAAATATTCTTTATCAAACCCCTGCCCCATGGCCTTCATGGCGGCATCCACCGATGGATAGAGACCTGCCACGGTTGCTGCAAACATTGCTGCTCCGATGGCGCAGGTCTGTTCCGAGCGGTGGATGCGGATCGGCATGTTCATCACATCGGCCATTACCTGCATGATGTACCCCGATTTCCGTGCCACACCGCCCACGCCGATCAGTCCCTTGATCGGCACGCCTTCCTCTTCAAACCGGTCCACAATGGCCTTGGCGCCAAAGCAGGTGGCTTCCACCAGCGCTTTAAAGATGCGCGGGGCGTCTGTTCCCAGTCCCAGCCCTGTAAGAGCGCCATGCAGCAGCTGGTTAGCGTCCGGGGTTCTGCGGCCATTCAGCCAGTCGATCGCATACGGGTCATTTTCTTCCAGGGGTAATGCCTCTGCGGCAGCTGCCAGAGCGGACAAAATGCGGCCTTCTGTTTCATCCGCAAGAGCGGTTGCCGCGGTTTCGGACAGCGCACTGCTTTCCTTTAATAATTGTAAGGGCCAGGACAATAAATTCCTAAACCAGGCATACGCATCTCCAAAAGCGCTTTGCCCGGCTTCAAGCCCGGTCATACCGGGGATCACCGACCCGTTCACCTGGCCGCAGATGCCCTTCACGGTTTTATCCGCTGCAAGATCCGAATGCGGCACCACCAGCATATCGCAGGTAGAAGTTCCCATTACCTTACTTAAATGATAGGGCTCGATCTGCCCGCCCACTGCGCCCATATGCGCGTCCATGGCGCCAATACCCACGATCACATCCGTATGCAGTCCGAGCCGTTCCGCCCAGGCCGCACTGAGCGTGCCAGCAACTTCATCCGCAGCATAGGTCCGGGACGGAAGATGGGTCGCAAAACCGTCCAGCACGGGATCCAGGGTTGCGAAAAATTCATTGGGAGGAAATCCCCCGAACGCTTCTGCCCAAAGGGCTTTATGTCCGGCCGTGCACACCCCTCTTTTCAGCTGGTTCACATCATTACCGCCGGTAAGAAGGAACGGAAGCCAGTCGGCATGCTCTACCCAGCTGGCAGTGTGCCTCCGTACTGCTTCATCCGTTCTGAAGATATGCAGCAGCTTGGCCCAGTACCATTCACTGGAGTAAATACCACCCACATACTGAAGATAGTTGACCTCAAAGCGCCGGGCATGTTCATTGATCGCCGCTGCCTCGGGGGTGGCTGTATGATCTTTCCAGAGCACGAACATGGCATTGGGGTTCTCGGCAAACTCCGCAGACAATGCAAGCGGTTGCCCCTGCTGATCCACGGCCACCGGTGTGGATCCCGTGGTATCTATGGAGATGCCCTTGATCTGCGCGGCAACATCCGCACCGGCATTTTTGATACAATCTTTAATAGTTGTTTCCAGTCCTTCGATATAATCCAGCGGATGCTGACGGAATTGTTTTTTTGAGGGGACACAATAAAGTCCTTGTTTCCAGCGGGGATATTGGAATACAGAAGCGGCAACTTCTGCCCCGTTCCGGGCATTCACAATAACAGAGCGGACAGAATCCGTACCAAAATCCACCCCGATCACGTATGCTTCTTTCATTTGACGACGATCGTTTAAAAGTTAAAAATACAATTTATTTGGAATAATTGTAAAATATACAATTATTTTTTCGCAAAAGGGTTATACCAGCCCTGTTACCCGCGGATCGGTATAGTCCGGAATATAGAAGCGGATATGTTCCTGCCTGCCGAATTCAGCAGGCTGATGGCCTGTGGTGAGGATCGCAGCGTCCATTCCGGCATTTGCAGCGGCCTCTGCTCCTTTGGGAGCATCCTCAAACACGAGGCAGCCGGAAGGCGCCACGTTCAGCAGCCGGGCACAGCTCAGAAAGGTCTCCGGGTCGGGCTTGCTGGTGGAAACATCGTCGGCCGTTACAATCGCGCTAAAATACCGCCGGATGCCCAGCCGGTCCAGTACAAAATCAACATTAAACGGGATGGCGGCGGTGCCTACCGCCATAGGGATGCCCTTTTGCGCCGCAGCTTCCAGAAAATCTTCCAGTCCGGGCAGCAAGGCCAGATGAGGAAGATAGGCCTCCTGGTAAAGCTGTTCCTTGCGGAGGGAAAGATCCTGTTTTTCGGTTTCTGTAAACCGTTCGGGGCCAAAGATACGGTCCAGCAGTTCACTGTTCTTGCCATACATATGGCTGTTCACTTCCTCCCGGCTCATACCGGCGCCCAGCTCTTCATTCAGTATCCGGAACCAGGCCGTTGCATGGAAGGCCATATCATCGATAATGGTTCCATTCAGATCAAAAATAAATGCGTTATATCTCATTGCTTTAACGTTACAGCAGGTAAGATACACAGAAAAAGAAAAAACATTCCTGCTTAATTTGGCCTGCAGGAATTAAGCAGTATCCAGCGGTCTTTCAGGAAATAAATGTCTGTAGCCGGTTCATTTTAACGGCCGTGCCGGAACCCCGGTAGTTGTAAGCACCACGGGTTTTATAAGCCCCTCCGCATCAAAATACAGTGGCTCAATGCAGGTCTCCCTGGAATTACCATCCTTTTCCGTAAGCGGGCGGCGGTGGTAGATGATATACCACTCATCTTTACCCGGCACCTGTATTACCGAGTGGTGGCCGGCTCCCGTGGCGATCCCGGGATCCTGCTGCAGCACTTTCCCGATACGTTTGAAGGGGCCCAGCGGGGAATCCGACACGGCATACGCCACGCTGTAGTCGGGCCCGGTCCATCCGCCCTCCGACCACATAAAATAGTATTTTCCCTTCCGGATAAACAGTACGGGGCCTTCCACATATTTTTCGGGTGTGATCTCTTTGAACACACTGCCATCCTTAAACGGTACAAACCCGGTAAAATCGTCTTTTAATCGCGCGATATTGCAGTGCCGCCATCCGCCATAGATCAGGTAATAAGCACCATCCTTATCTTTAAAAACAAACTGGTCGATCGGTTGGGCACCGTTGTGAAAGCGGTCCACCAGCGGATGTCCGAGATAATCTTTAAACGGTCCCTGTGGTTGTGATGCCACCGCAACGCCGATGCCCCCCGTTTCCTGGTCGTTCTGGATATCATTGGCTCCGAAAAATAAAAAGTACCGGTTTTTATTTTTTACAATTGCAGGGGCCCAGAGTGCACGCTTTGCCCATTTTACATTCGCCGTATCAAGTATCTTTTCATGTTTTGTCCAGTGCACAAGATCCTGTGAGGAAAATGCATCCATGAATACCTGCTTCTCATAGGGCGCTGAAAATGTAGGATAGATCCAGTAGGTTTTACCGAAGATCACGCCTTCCGGGTCTGCATACCACCCCGGGAACAGCGGGTTACCGGAAAATTTTTTCTGTCCGTAGGTACTTATTACCACGAGGACCAGCGCCAGAAGCAGGGTCTTTTTTTTCATATGCCTTTCCTGTTTAGTAATTTTTTTTGCGCAATACGTATTTATTTCAGCAGGCGTTCTGCTACAAAAGTGATCGCCGTCTTGCCGTGCGGTGTAGGGGTACCGTTTTTATCAAGGTTTACAAAAACCATCCGGTCAATCGTAAGTATCGGCTCCTGTGTCATTTTATTTCTTACCTCACAACGCAGTGTCAGCGATGTATTCCCGAACTTGGTGGCGACGATCCCGATCTCTATGATATCCCCCTGTTTTGGGGAAGCGATAAAATTGATCTCCGATATGAACTTGGTGACCACATGGGTATTTTCCAGCTGTATGATGGCATATAAGGCCGCTTCTTCGTCGATCCACTGTAACAACCGGCCTCCGAATAAAGACTGGTTCGGGTTCAGATCTTCCGGTTTTACCCATTTGCGGGTATGGAACCGCATTTCATTTTCAGGTGTCATCTTATCTTCCATAATAAGGGCTTAACTATTTCTTTTTTTATACTCGGCAATTACTTTTTCCAGGTGTGTCTTGAATTTGCTTACGGACGGATCATACGGATATCCTTCCGGTGCCAGGCGTTCTTCTTTTCCATCAAGGAAAAAATAGAAGGGCTGTGTATTGGCGCCAAAACGCGATACCTGTATATCTGTATTCAGCTCTCCCAGCGTTTCAATCTTTTTTCCAAGATCCTTCGACTGGTATTGTTCGGCTTCAGGAAGATCCACACCGTTATGGACATCGACAAACAAGGAGGCGATCACAAATTCATCTTTCAGCAGTTTCATAATCTCCGGATCACTCCACACCTGCCCTTCCATTTTACGACAGTTCACACAATTGATACCGGTAAAATCCAGCATGAGTGGCCGCTTCTGCTTACGTGCCACTTCCAGCGCTTCTTTATAGTCAAAATAGGTTACCAGTCCGCTGTTCACCACTACATCCGGCTCGTTCTTTTTCATGATCGCCGCATACTTCACCGGTTCGGGAAGACCCTGTTCATAAGATACGGTATTTGCCCCCTTATTGCTTCCAAGCGATCCTGGATCAAAGCCGGGCGGCAGGTCGTCTGCATTGAAATCCTGTGTGCCCATCGGAGGAAGGAATGCTGATAATCCTTTCAGTGGTGCGCCCCATAAACCGGGGACGAGATATACTACCATTCCAAAGGAGGCGATCGCAAAGAACAGCCGGGTTACGGTAAGATAAGGCAATCCGAAATCATTTTTGGGCAATTCGTCGTCATGTTTGAATTTCAGCTTGCCCAAAAGATACAGTCCCAGCAAAAAGAAGATCACTACCCATAATACGATAAAGATCTCCCGGTCCAGTATCCGCCAGTTCTTTGCCAGATCAGCATTTGATAAAAATTTGAGCGCCAGCGCCAGCTCCAGGAATCCAAGTGTCACCTTTATCGCATTCAGCCAGCCGCCGGACTTGCCCAGCGCATTCAGTTTACTGGGGAAAAATGCAAAAAGCGCAAAAGGCAATGCCAATGCCAGCGAAAAACCGAACATTCCCACCAGGGGTCCGTAAAAGCTCCCTTTTGATGCTACAACCAGCAAGGGGCCGATAATAGGCCCTGTACAGGAAAATGATACGATCACCAATGTCAGCGCCATAAAGAAAATACCCAGAAAGTTACCGGTACCGGCCTTGCTGTCGGCCCGGGTGGACCATGAACTGGGTAATGAGATTTCAAAGGCACCAAGAAACGAAATACCAAAGACCAGGAACACAAGAAAGAAGATAATATTAGCGATCCAGTTTGTTGCGAGATTGTTTAAAGCCGCGGGGCCATAAATCAGCGTGATCAGAAACCCGACAAATGTAAAAATGAGGATAATGGACAGGGAGTACAATAATGCATTTTTTATCCCTTCCTGTTTTGTCTTACTCCTTTTGGTAAAAAAACTTACCGTAACAGGAATCATGGAATAAATGCAGGGGGTCAGCAACGCCAGCAGCCCGCCTGCAAACGCAGAAAGAAAGATCCACAGCAGTGACTGACCCGCACCCTCACCGGTATTTGCAACCTTATGAAGACCCGCAGTTGTTATGGTATCCGAATCAATATTTTTTACATAGAATTTAAAGGGCGCTTCAAAGGAAGCAAAGGCATCTCCCGATTTAAACATATACGTAGTAATGCCTTTTATAACGGCACTGTCGCCTTTTTTCAGTGTTACGGACTGGATCCACCGGATGGAATCTTTTGCAAAACTAACGGGGGCATTCAGCACCGGATCGGACTGCTTTGTCAGGTTGCCTTTTTCCACGATACTGTCCTTCAGATAGGATTGGGCGGCCGTATCAAACACGATGGCGGAAAATACATCCTTGTTATCTGCCGTCTGAATGCCAAACAATTCCGTACCCGGTTCGGCTACATGAGCGGTAATGATCAGTTGCAGTTCGGTATCATTTACCCGGTGCTGGTTATAGGTAAATCTTATTTTTGAGGAATCCTGTGCCGATGCGAAAAAAGCAATTAGAACCAGGGAGAAAAGGGTAAAGATCCGCTTCATGAACAAGTATTTATATTTACCGGCAAAAATAGATTTTTATACCGCACTAACAAATGTTTATATGTATATATGATTTATACTATAATAACACGGTTCCTGCCGGAAGGTTGCAAAGCACTCCTGATGCGGCATTGATCTGCCAGGCCCCTAATGCAGCCGGGCCAGGCATTGCTTCAGGCTGTCCTGCCAGTCCGGAATGGCAATGCCATACGTTTCTTTTATAGCTGTTTTATCCAGTACCGAATAGGCCGGGCGTCTGGCCGGCGTGGGATAAGCAGATGAGGGTATGGGGCTTACCACACAGGGACTGTTGATATATTTACCGATCGCGGTGGCAAATTCAAACCAGCTTATCTTTCCTTCATTGGAGTAATGATAGACCCCGGGTACCCAGTTCCCGGATTGAACAATACTTAAAATTGCTGCAGCCAGGTCGCCTGCATAGGTGGGAGAGCCGTATTGGTCGGCCACTACGTTAATGGAGGGTTTTTCCGCCATCAGCCGGATCATGGTCTTTACAAAGTTTTTCCCAAAGGAAGAATATACCCAGGCCGTCCGGATGATCACGGCGTCGGTGTATTGTGCCGCCAGCAATTCTCCTTCCAGCTTGGTGGTTCCGTATACATTTATCGGATGGGTGGGGTCTGAAGAGCGGTAGGGTCTGGAAGCTGTTCCGTCAAAAACATAATCGGTGGAAATATGGATCAACTTTGTACCGTACCGGGCACAGGCTTTTGCAAGATACCCCACAGCCAGTGCATTTACTTTCCGGGCTTCCGTTTGTTCCTGCGGCTGCTCTGCTTTATCTACTGCAGTATAGGCCGCACAGTTGATACAATACTGAGGACGGAACTGCTCAAAATAATCCAGTACCGCCTGCTCTTCCGTAAGCGGCAACCGGCTGCGGTCGGTGAAGTCAATTACCCAGCCAGCGTGTTCCGCTGCCTGTTCCCTGAGCTCGGAGCCCAGCTGGCCATTGGAGCCGGTAACAAGGATTTTCAGGAGCTGACTCATTATCAAAAATTATTGATCGCGTTTTTGAATAAAGGAAGCTGAAGATCTTTTTCTGAAACAATACGGTCTTCTTGCGGTACGCCCCAGTCGATCATCAGATCCGGATCATTAAAAATGATCCCGCCTTCGCTTTCCTTATTATAGAAGGCATCACATTTGTACAGAACGGTTGCTTTAGAACTCAGCACAGAGAACCCATGTGCAAACCCATGCGGGATCAGCAATTGCTTCCTGTTGTCTGCTGATAATTCCACCGAAAATATCCTGCCGTAAGTAGGCGAACCCTTCCGTACATCCACTGCAACATCCAGGATCGTGCCCTCAAGCACCCGCACCAGTTTGCTTTGCGCATACGGGTTCAGCTGATAGTGTAATCCTCGGATGACCCCGTAAGAAGAATGCGACTGGTTGTCCTGTATAAAATTACAGGTGACTCCCGCTTTTTCAAAGGCGGACTGATTATAAGCTTCAAAAAAACAGCCGCGTGCATCCTCAAATACACGGGGTTCAAACAGTAACAATCCTTCAATATCAGTAGCAGTAAATGACATTATAAACTAAAATAACTCCGGTTATTAATTTTATTCCTGTAAATACCTTTTAAATCTGCAACGATCGCATTCTCTTTTGTGATACCACAAAAATAAGCATCATCCAGTGTTGTATACTCGCGGTGCGGAACCGCTACGATCACGGCATCATAATTATCTCCGGCAGCATCTTTCAGCTCAAAGCCATATTCGTGTTTCAGTTCCTCCGAAGAAGCAAGCGGGTCCTCTACATGTACCTTTACCGAGTACTCCTCCAGTGCCGAAACGATATCTGCTATTTTACTGTTCCGGATATCGCTTACATTTTCTTTAAAAGTAGCGCCTTTGATCAAGACGACCGCCTCTGCAATATTGGTTCCGCATTTCAGGATATGCTTTACCACTTTTTCCGCAACATGTTTGGCCATACGGTCATTGATATTCCGCCCGGCCAGGATCACTTCTGCATTATACCCCAGCTGGCTGGCTTTATAAGTGAGGTAATAAGGATCCACCCCTATGCAGTGCCCACCTACCAGGCCCGGCTGAAACTTCAGGAAATTCCATTTTGTTCCAGCCGCCTCCAGTACTTCATAGGTATTGATGTTCATGATATTGAAAATAACGGAAAGTTCGTTCATCAGCGCGATATTCAGATCGCGTTGTGTGTTCTCGATCACCTTTGCCGCCTCTGCTACTTTAATTGAAGAAGCTTTATGCACCCCTGCCTTAACCACCAGCGCGTAAACATCGGCAATGGTATCCAGTGCTGCAGCGTCACAACCGGCCACCACTTTTATAATCGACGAAAGTGTATGCTCTTTATCCCCGGGGTTGATCCGTTCCGGCGAATAGCCCGATTTAAAATCTTCGATATTTTTTAAACCGGAGATGCGTTCGATAACCGGCAGGCAATCCTCCTCGGTGCAGCCGGGATACACGGTGGATTCGAACACCACGTAGTCTCCTTTCTTGATCACTTTTCCAATGGTCTCTGAAGCTTTCAGTACAGGTGTAAGATCCGGTACATTGGTGGCATCCACCGGTGTGGGAACGGCCACAATAAAAAACCGTGCTTCCCGTAACTCCTCAATAGAACTGGTAAAGGTGATATCGCATCCTTCAAATGCCTCCGGAGCCAGCTCATTACTGGGATCGATATTTTTTTTCATAAGTGCGATCCGCTGATCGTTGATGTCAAAACCGATCACAGAAAGTTTTTTGGCAAATTCGAGGGCAATGGGCAGACCGACATAGCCCAGGCCGATAACTGCAAGTTTCGCCTGTTTGTTGATTAGCGCAGAATACATGAATACTTGTTTGTTGGGTTAGATTATATAAGAGATAACACCGCATCAGCAATGAACTCCAGTTGTTCTTCATCCATTTCCGTATGAACCGGCAGCGAGATCACCCGTTCTGTTAAATAGGTTGTTAACGGAAGCTCCAGGGCATCCACCCCAAATTGCTCAAACATTTTTTGTTTGTGTGCCGGCACCGGATAATAGATCATGGAAGGAACGCCCTTCTTGTCAAGCCCCGCTTTAAATGCATCCCGGTCCACGCCTTCCAGTATGATGGTATACTGATGGTATACATGATCCGAGTAAGCCTCTTTAAAAGGTGTACGGATCTTTTCGGTACCTGAAAATGCGTTGTCGTAATAAGCCGCCACTGCCTGGCGTGCTTGGCAATACGCATCCAGGTGCGCCAGCTTTACATCCAGTATGGCCGCCTGTATGCTGTCCAGTCTGCTGTTGCAGCCTACCACTTCGTGGTAATACCGTTCCTTCTGGCCGTGGTTGGCGATCATTCTTAATTTTTCTGCAAGCAGGTCATCGTTAGTGCACATGGCACCGCCGTCTCCGAAAGCGCCCAGGTTCTTGCTGGGATAAAAAGAGGTACAACCGACATGCCCGATAGTTCCCGTTTTGCGGGAACTGCCGTCCGAAAAATGAAAATCACATCCGATCGCCTGGGCATTATCTTCTATTACAAAAAGCTGATGCTTTTCAGCGATCTTTAATATAGATTCCATGTCAGCAGCCTGGCCGTACAGGTGTACCGGTACGATGGCCTTTGTTCTGGGAGTAATTGCTTTTTCTATTGCAGCAGGGTCGATGCAAAATGTTTCGGGGTCCACTTCCACAAAAACAGGCGTCAATCGCAGCAGTGCGATCACTTCGGTAGTGGCGATATAGGTAAAGGACGGCGTGATCACCTCGTCGCCCGGCTGCAAGCCGAGCGCCATTAAAGCGATCTGCAGGGCATCTGTGCCGTTGGCACAGGGGATAACATGTTTTACATTCAAATAACCGGCAAGATGATCCGAAAAATCTTTTACGGCCTTTCCGTTGATGAAAGCGGTACTTTCCATAACATCCAAAACCGCTTTGTCCACCTGGTGTTTTATCTTATGATACTGGGAATGGGTATCAACCATATATAACGGTCTCATAGTAATCACTTTAATTGGGTTGCAAATGTAACTAAATTTGCTGCATCCCGTTGCCTTATTCCAACTTGTTTCTGTGGAAGCTTGACACGAGCTTATTACATTTGCAAAAAACAACACGTGGCAGTTATCTTCTATTCTTTTTTTTTAAGGCTGTACCAGGCCGGTATTCTTATTGCCTCACTCTTTAATAAAAAAGCCCGGCAGTGGATCTCCGGCAGAAAGGGGCTGCAGGCCCGCCTTGAAACGGCCTTCGCGGGAAATACGGCACCGGTTATCTGGGTGCACTGTGCATCCCTTGGAGAGTTCGAACAGGGGCGGCCGGTAGTTGAAATCCTGAAAAAAGAATATCCTTCCCACAGGATACTGCTTACTTTTTTTTCCCCTTCGGGGTATGAGATCAGAAAGAATTACGAGGGGGCCGACTGGATCTTTTACCTGCCGCTTGATACCCGGAGGAATGCCGTGGCATTTGTGGCCACCGTCCGGCCTTCACTGGTTGTTTTTGTAAAATATGAATACTGGTATCACTTCCTGCATACGCTAAAAGAACAAAAAATCCCTGCCCTGCTGATCTCGGCCATCTTCCGGGAGCATTCCCTGTTTTTTAAACCTCATGGGGGATTCCATCGCAGTATGCTGCAATGTTTCTCTCATATTTTTGTTCAGGATGCAGAAAGCCGTATCCGTCTTCAAACGATCTATCCCTCAAAGGACATCACGGTGGCCGGGGATACCCGTTTCGACAGGGTGGTACAAATTGCAGCCGGATTCCGGCCCCTGCCGGTCATTGAGTCGTTTGTGGCCGATCAGCCTTTTGTAATAGTAGCGGGCAGTACCTGGCCGGAGGATGAACAACATCTTTCAGAATACATGAATTCAATTTCAAATAAAACTGCATTAATAATTGCTCCTCATGAAATTAATGCAAGTCATATAAATGAAATCCTGCGGCTTTTCCCGGGCGCAGTGCTTTATTCTGCCTTAAACAATGATCCGGGATTAAAAAGCAATATATTAATCATCGACAATATCGGAATGCTTTCCCGGCTGTATTATTATGCGGCCGTGGCCTATATCGGCGGTGGCTTTAATTCGTCCGGGATCCATAACACACTGGAAGCAGCGGTTTTTTCCAAACCCGTTGTATTCGGCCCGAATTTTCAAAAATTTGCGGAAGCAGTTAATTTAGTTAAAATAAAAGGTGGATTTAGTTATTCAACTAGTAATCAATTAGAAACTATCTTATATGATCTTGAATCCGACAGGGATCTGCGGCATCAATCAGGAATGGAGGCAGGGGAACTGGTAACACAGAATAAGGGCGCTACTCAGATTATTTTTAATTATATCCGGGAAAACCTCTTGTAAATCAACCGGTCAAAGTATTCCACATCGCTGTTATTGATCCACCCCAGCTTGGTTTTCAGTTCGCGTTTTACCCAGTATTCGGCCTCTTCCAGCGAGTCAAAATTATTGATGGTCTTGATGCTGCGATTGTACATGATCTCATCACCGCGGAAGAGCCTCGAGACAAACCGCTCCTTATCCTGGTCAGAGATATCAGTGGTCAGATCCGAGATGGCAGGTGAGGTAGCTAACCCATCCGTTGCTTCCGGTTTTCCGGCCTGATTTTTTTGCCGGGTAGTACTGCCGTTACGCACCTGCTGAAAAAGTGTGGGTACCTCCAGCAATGGATCAAAGTCATTGATTTTACCATTAACCGGGGTTGTTGATGAGGATGGATTGTCCTTTTTCTCGGGAGCATTATTGTATAAACCGGCCTGATGCTGCAACTCAAGCAGCCGCAGTTCTTCTTCATCCGCATCTTCATCATAGGCGCCTTCCAGCTTAAAATATTCTTTCTCTGACCCGTTTTTATCCCTGATAATCACTCCCTTATTAACCGATGAAAAATTAGGTACAAAAACTGCCACATTGCTGCTTCCCAACACAGCCATCTCTTTCATTTCCCCATTTATCTCCTGCTGGATCATTTGAACAGTGACCAGCAATTGTGACAAATCGGCCTTACTATTAAATTGGGTTCTTAATTTTTCTATCAGTGCTTCTATTCGCTGCATTATCCTACTTTTGATCAATTATGGACACAATGTAACCATAGCAATATACAAATAACACTCCAAAAATTGTTGCAGGTATAATAAAAACGAAACATGTTTATTGAACCGAATCTTACAGGCGACCGGCGCGGGTGGATAGAAGTGATCTGCGGTTCCATGTTTAGCGGTAAAACGGAAGAGCTTATCCGGCGACTCAAACGTGTAAAATTTGCCAATCTCCAGGTGGAGATTTTTAAACCGGCCATGGATACCCGGTACGATGAGGAACGCATTGTATCTCATGATACCAACGCCATTTTGTCAACGCCCGTCGATAATTCCCAGAAGATCCTCCTCCTGGGCCAGGGAGCCGATGTGATCGGTATCGATGAAGCCCAGTTCTTTGATCCCGAGCTTCCGGATGTTTGCGACCGGCTTGCCTATCAGGGTATCCGGGTAATTGTTGCGGGACTGGATATGGATTTTACCGGAAAGCCTTTTGGCCAGATGCCCTTTCTCCTCGCAAAAGCAGATTATATTACCAAGCTGCATGCCATCTGTGTCAAATGCGGAAATATCGCCAATTATTCTTACAGGAAAATTCCCGATGACGAGCAGATCATGCTGGGCGCCACCGATGCCTATGAACCCCGCTGCCGGAAATGTTATTTTGATAAAGTTTAAACCATCAGTTTTTGCGACAACATCCAATCATAGAATTAGTAAAAAAAGATTTGATACTGGAAATCAGGCAACAATATAGTTTTTATGGAATTCTGTTATATATAGCTGCCACCGTTTTTGTTCTTTTTCTTGTATTGGACGAGCCGGAGGGCGCCACCTGGAACGGGCTTTTCTGGGTGATCCAGCTGTTTATTTGTATTAATGCGGTTGCTAAAAGTTTTTTACAGGAAAGCCGCGGCCGGATGCTATACTTTTATTCCATCAGTTCTCCTGTTCACTTTGTGCTGGCCAAGCTGTTGTTCAATTCTGTACTTATGCTGCTGATGTCCTTTATCAGTCTCCTCTTGTTTTTTGCCCTGCTGGGCAGTCCGGTCGAAAAAACAGCGCCGTTTGTCGGCCTGGTATTGCTGGGGGGCTGGAGCCTGAGCATGGTGTTCACTTTTTTGGCGGCTATCGCGGCAAAAGCACAGCAAAATGCCGCCATCATGGCCATCCTGGGCTTCCCGGTCATTGTGCCGCAGCTGATGCTGCTGATGAAGATCAGTACCGCTGCTTTTAACCCTGCGCTTGCCATTCAGTGGAATGATATTGCCCTGCTGGTGGCGCTGGACCTGCTCGTGGCAGTACTTGCAGTAATCCTTTTCCCGTTTTTATGGCGCGATTAATCCCGTATCCCCAGAGGTCTTTATATTAAAATAAAACCTTTTGATTTTTTCTTGACTGAAACAGCGGGATCCCTGCAGAAGTCTTACCGATTTTCTACAGGAATTCCTTTTTCATTACTCAATTTTCAAATTTGGTTTAATAAACAACTTTCCGCTTACTTTTGTGTTTTGTTGATTACTATAAGGTACAGTTAAGACAAGAATACTAGAATATGTATAAATCGTGGTGGAAAATCCTTTGTGTACTCCTGTTAATATATGCGCTTGTCGCCGGATTGCTTGTCAAAGTTCCCAATCTTCCCATTTTAGGAGAAACCAGCCGTAATCTGTTTTATCATGTGGGCATGTGGTCGGCAATGATGGTGTTATTCATCTGTTCGCTGGTGCATTCCATCCGGTACCTGCGCACCATGAACCTGAAGTACGATATCGCTGCCAAAAACTATGCAACAGTGGGCATTTTCTTTGGGCTGCTGGGGTATGCAACCGGTGCTATCTGGGCCAGCTATACCTGGGCCGATCCCAACAACCCGGCTTTTCAGTCGTTCAGTGCGGTGGCCCGCGAGCCCAAACTTATCGGCACTGCGGTGGCCCTGCTGATCTATTTTGCTTATCTGATCTTAAGAGACTCCATCAGCGATATTGATAAAAAAGCCCGGGTGGGCGCGGTATACAACATCTTTGCGTTTGCAATGCTCTTCCCTACTATTTTTATCATCCCGAGATTGCTTCCCAGCCTGCATCCCGGACAGGAGGGCAATCCGGCATTGAATTTTAAAGATGTGAGCCCGGAGATGCGTATGATCGAATATCCCGCATTTATCGGGTGGGCATTGCTCGGGGTCTGGATCGCTACGCTCAAGATCCGTATCCATTTACTGAAAGAAAAATCGCTTTTAAAACCGCTTTTAAAAAAATGAAGAAACCGATACCCTTTTTTGTCGTCTTACTGCTGCTTGCCACTCCCGGTCTGGTAATGGCACAATCCTCCACAGACTCGCTTATGAGGCGCGACGGCAGAATTTATGTGGTGATCGCGGTATTGCTGGTAATACTCCTCGGCTTGTTTTTATACATGTTCCGCGTAGAGCGGAAACTGAAAAAACTGGAGAAAGAGACAGAGGATTAACGAACCCCTCTCCTGCCAACTGTTGCGTAAATTGCTAATTTGAAAATATACAACTATGTCTGAAGTCCATTACAATTTTTTTGAAGCCGTAGAAAAGAGCTTCCATAAAGCTGCCAGATTCACCAAATGGGATAAAGGACTACTGGAGCAGATCAGTGCGTGTAACTCGGTATACCGGATGCGTTTTCCTATCAAAAGAGAGAACGGGACAATCGAGGTCATTGAGGCTTACCGTGTACAGCACTCGCATCACAAAACACCCTGCAAAGGCGGGATCCGTTTTTCCATGCAGGTTACCCAGGATGAAGTGATGGCCCTTGCAGCTTTAATGACCTATAAATGTGCCATTGTAAATGTGCCCTTTGGAGGTGGCAAAGGCGGTATCAAGATCGATCCCAAGAATTATACACCCTATGAGCTGGAAAAGATCACCCGCCGCTATACATCGGAACTGATCAAGAAGAATTTCATAGGACCGGCTACGGATGTGCCGGCGCCGGACTATGGTACCGGTGAACGTGAGATGGCCTGGATCGTAGACACTTACAGCGCTATGAACCCGCAGGAAATTGATGCTGCAGGTTGTGTAACAGGAAAGCCCGTGAGCCAGGGCGGTGTCCGCGGCCGCAGGGAGGCTACCGGACTGGGAGTATTCTTTGGTATCCGCGAGGTTTGTAATATGCCGGAAGAAATGCAGAAACTGGGGTTAACGACCGGCATTGCAGGTAAAAGAGTGATCGTTCAGGGGTTGGGAAATGTAGGCTATCATTCCGCAAAATTTTTCCATGAAGCGGGGGCGCTTATTGTAGGTATCGCCGAATTTGAAGGCGGTATCAGCAATCCGAACGGACTGGATGTAGAGGAAGTATTCCAGCACAGAAGACGCACCGGATCGATCCTCGGTTTTAAAGACGCCACCGGTCACACCAATTCACTCGAAACGCTGGAGCTGGAATGCGATATCCTGATCCCCGCAGCCCTGGAAAATGTGATCGACAAAAATAATGCACCCCGTATAAAGGCAAAGATCATCGGGGAAGCAGCCAACGGCCCGCTGACACCGGAAGCAGACGATATCTTTTTAAATAAACATGTGCTCGTGGTGCCGGATATGTACCTGAATGCCGGCGGGGTGACCGTTTCCTATTTCGAATGGCTGAAGAATCTGAGCCATGTCCGGTACGGAAGACTGGAAAAGCGGTTTACAGAAAACGTCAACACCACCATCCTGGAGGAACTGGAAAGCCTGTCGGGAAAACGAGTGGCGGAAAAGAACCGGAAAATGATCATGCACGGCGCGGATGAGGTGGATCTGGTATACAGCGGACTAGAGGAAACTATGATCGGCGCCACAAGGGAGATCATGGAAGAATGGCGCAGCAATCCCGAAATCCCGGACATGCGTACGGCGGCCTATGTAGTGGCGATCAACAAAGTAGCAACTACTTATGCCGAGCTGGGCATTTTCCCATAAACAAAGAATCCTTTTTTATACGCTGATTATCAAATCAATAGGAATCAGCTGCGTCAAAAAAGCAGTCGGCTTAAATTAGCACCCGCTTTTTTGGTTAATTTGACATATTTTACGTACTTTTGCATCCCTAAAATAAAGGGAGGAGTTGAGCCATGGCTTACAGAAGAGAGTATGATATTGCTTTTGTGGGTTTAAAACCAGGAGTTCATGAGTTCAATTATGAAATAGCAGACAGGTTCTTTGAGGATTTTCAACAGCAGGACTTTACCAATTGTAAAGCGCATATAAAACTTTCGCTTGATAAAAAAAGCAGTTTTATGATGCTGAAGTTTGAAGTAGGCGGCAAGCTGGATGTGGTTTGCGACCGCTGCAACAATACAATTGCACTGGACCTTTGGGACGAATTCATCATTACGGTCAAAATGGTGGAAGACCCGGAAGTGATGAATGATCAGGAAGATGATCCTGATGTATACTATATCAGCCGGGGCGAAAGTCACCTCAACATGGAAAACTGGATTTATGAATTCATAAACCTGAGTATTCCGATGCATAAGACCTGTGGTTTTGAAAATGCAGACGGGCCCCAATGCAATCCGGAAGCATTAAAAATGCTAAACAAACTGGATGTGGAAGCCCATTCAAAGAAAGAGAACAACCCGCTTTGGAAAGATCTCGAAAAATTCAAAGACCTGGATAATTAAACGTATATTAATAAAGAAGAAACATAATTTAGAACTATTTAATTTCATCAGTTATGCCAAATCCGAAACGCCGGCACAGCCAGCAAAGAAGCGCAAAACGCAGGACTCACTATAAAGCAACTTCAGCTACTTTAACTACAGACGCCACTACAGGC
This sequence comes from Niabella beijingensis, assembly GCF_020034665.1. Classification (NCBI taxonomy): domain Bacteria; kingdom Pseudomonadati; phylum Bacteroidota; class Chitinophagia; order Chitinophagales; family Chitinophagaceae; genus Niabella; species Niabella beijingensis. Next base: position 2,339,576 of record NZ_JAIQDI010000002.1, read on the forward strand.
GAAACACATGTACGCCACCGTGCATATGTGAATGAAGGGAAACTGATTTACAAAGGAAAAGTTGTTGCTGAAAAAGCGCCTTCAAAAGCTTAAAAAAAACGTTAAGTCCCGTTTACTTAACTTGTTCATTCCAAATTCATTGACGACCTTTGGTTGGTAATGTATTTGGAATTTTTAATTTTAGTCCGTTTATGAATATTGGAATTGATACAATGGGAGGAGATTTTGCTCCTCTTGAGGCATTGCGAGGGATTAAAAAATATCTTTCCGGGAATGAAAATAACAAAAAGACCCAACTCACCCTTTTTGGTGATGAAGCTGCCTTAAGCCGGATAATAGCAGAAGAAAAGATACCAACAGAGATGCTGCAGGTTGTACCTACAACGCAGGTCATCGATATGCATGAGCACCCCACCAAAGCATTAAAAGAAAAACCACAATCCTCTATCGCTGCAGGCTTCCATTACCTGGCAGGGGGAAAGACCGATGCATTCATCAGTGCCGGCAATACCGGCGCCATGCTGGTGGGAGCACTTTTCAGTCTTAAAACCATCGAAGGGATTTTAAGACCGGTCATCTCATCCATTATTCCTAAACAGGGGGGCCGTACCGGGCTGATCCTTGATGTGGGACTGAATGCGGATTGTAAACCGGAACAGCTGAACCAGTTTGCCACCCTGGGCACGGTATATGCCCGGCATATCCTTGACATCAGCGATCCCAAAGTAGGACTGCTAAATGTAGGCGAGGAAGAAGGCAAAGGCAATCTTCTGACCCAGGGGGCCTACCCCCTGCTGAAAGCCAACAACACCATTAATTTTATCGGAAACATCGAAGGGCGCGATACCTTTAATGAAAAAGCCGATGTGATGGTGTGTGATGGTTTTACCGGTAATGTCATTTTAAAACTGGCCGAATCCATTTATGACATCTCCCGGACGGAAGGCCTGGAGAACGCCTACCTGAACCGTTTCAACTTTGAGATCTATGGCGGCACCCCGGTATTGGGAATCGAAAAGCCGGTGATCATTGGTCATGGCATTTCAAAAGCCACCGCATTCTGTAACATGATTTATGTAGCTGAAAAAATGCTGCAGACCGATGTATTGCAAAAACTAAAAGAAGCGGTTCAACAAAGTTAAACCGCCTCCCCTGACTCATTTTAGCATTTATGTTACTGGTAGCGGATGGTTACCGGTACGTCTATGGTGTAGTTGTAGGGTGTTACTACCTGTAGTACTACCTTATAAGTACCCTTTGATATGACCGTGTTGCCCTTTGCGGGGGTCATTTCCCATTCCACTGAATAGAATCTGGCAGATCCGTCGAGCAGTTTGCCCAGGTTACCAAACATACTGATCAGTTGTTTGGCGTCTTTCGCGTACATAAATGCACCGCCGGTAGCAACGGCCTGATCGTAGAGATAATCATCGGATGAAGCACCCAATCCGATATTGTAAAGACGTACATTCCCTGTTTTTGCCGCATTTACCACATCAGCACCACTTTTACTTCCGGAATTGTTTTTACCATCAGTAAAAGTAAGCAGCGCCTTCACCGGTTTTGCAGCACTTTTGGAAAGGCTGTTCACCGACTCGTATTGGGAATCATAAAGCAGTGTCTGGTCCTTGGGTTTATTACGTACACTCTCCACGTCTTTTACAAGCTGCGCGGTGTCTGAGCTGAAGCCGGAACCTATCTTATAGTAATTAGAAGAGAACCACCATACCCAGGAATCGTTGCCCTGCTCCATGTTCCAGCAGAAGATCTTGCCGGCATTGATCCGCAGGTCATCCGGATCCGTATCATTGGTGCTTCCGCTCTGATCCATCAGCATGATAGAGGAATATTTCGAGCCGCCTCCGCCACCGGTCAGCGAAGCTTTTATGGTTTTAAAGGCATATGCATTCAGCAGCGTATCGATCCAGAATTGACTGGTACCAAATCCATACTCCATATTTTTGGAATCCTTGAACAAGGCAAGATCCACCGAAAAACGTACTTTCTGTTCGCCGCCTTCCAGCACTCTTACATTATACACAGCCGCAGAGGGTAATGAGTTGTCATCAAGCGGCGGGGTTATCTTAATTGTATCATCCTTTTTGCAGGAAAACAGCACAACAGCCACAAGCGCTGCTCCAAGACGCAGTTTCAGTGATCTGCCGGGGTAGTTCATTCGCATGGTTTAATTTTACTGCGAAAATACCCTCGATTGTTAAATCTGAAAATACAGGTAAACCGGTATTTTTGGTTGCAGAAGGAAGGAAAAGCCCTGGCTATGTCAATCCGATCTCAAAATGCCGTTCGGGGATCAGCACATCGCGAAAGCCTTTTTTTATCAGCCGCTGTTTAAAGTCCAGCTGCACTTCCGGTTCCCCATGTACCAGGAACAACTGTTTTACCTGCTGCGGGTCCTGACAGGCAAGCCACTGGCTCATGTCCTCATAATCGCCGTGCGCGCTCATACTTCTGACCTGCCCGATTTCTGCGTTGACCTGGTGGTCGATCCCAAAGATCCCGACTTCCCTGGCGCCCGCCAGCAGCCGGCCTCCCAGCGAATGCGGCTCGCAGTAACCGGTCATCACAATAGCATTCCTCGAGTTTTCGATATTATTGCTGATATGGTGTTTTACCCGTCCTGCATCGGCCATCCCGCTTGCAGAAATAATTACCATAGGGCCATTCTTAAAGTTCAGTGCCTTTGATTCATCCACCGATTTGATATAGGTGAGACCGGGAAAGCTGAACGGATCATCGTCATTTTTCAACACATGCTGGATCTGCCGGTTAAAATACTGCGGAAACCGTTTTACCACATCCGTTGCCTCAATGCTCAGCGGGCTGTCCACATAAAACGGGATCTTCGGAAGTACCCGTTGCGCTTCCAGCTGGTTCAGCGCGTATAAGATTTCCTGTGTACGGCCCACACTGAACGCGGGGAAGATCAGTTTGCCTTTCCGTTCCACACAAACCTTATTGATCCACTCCAGTAATACTTCGGGCGTATCCCGCACATCTTCATGCAGGCTGTTTCCATAGGTTGATTCCATAATGATATAATCCGCCTGCGGAAATACTTCCGGTGACCGGAGGATCACATCCCGGTACCGCCCCAGGTCGCCGCTGAAGGTGATATGCGTTTCTTTTCCGTCTTCGCGTATCCTTAAATGCACACACTGACTTCCAATAATATGACCGGCGTCTGTAAAGGACGCCTGAACGCCTTCAATGACATCAAACCATTCCCCGTATTCCCTGGTCTCAAATAAGGTCATTGCCAGCTTGGCATCTTCAATGGTATACAGCGGCCGCTGTAACTCGGAAGAGGCGCCCTGCCGTTTTTTTTCCAGGAACCGCATGTCGCTCTCCTGTATTTCCGCGCTGTCCATCAACAGGATATTCGTCAGGTCTTTTGTTGCAGGTGAGCAAAATATCTTTCCCCGGAATCCCTCGTTCACAAGTTTGGGAATAAGCCCCGAGTGATCGATGTGTGCGTGCGACAGGATCATTACATCCACTTCGCTGCTGATAAAACCAAAGTCCCTGTTCAGCCGGTCGGTCTGGTCGCCCAGCCCCTGGTACATGCCGCAATCAAGCAATAACTTCTTTCCGTTCTTTAAGGTGATCAGGTGTTTGGATCCTGTAACAGTTTGCGCCGCACCATGAAAAGCAATCTTCATATGTTTCACTTTAATATTTAGGATAGGATTTAATTTATCCAACAAGATAAAGAAAGAATTTTATATCCCATTCCTTTATCATTATTTTAACCCTACTTTGCCTTAAACGACCAGGTAATACGGAAGGTTGCAATAAGTTCTCCGTTTGCATTCACCCCGCTGGATGTTGCAGCAAACTGCTGCGGTTGTTTTTCATTTACGGCACGCTGTACCGCTTCAAGCAATGCCGCACCATCGGCACAGGTAAAAAGGGTTATACCTGTTGCCTTTTTGAAAAACTCAGATTCCAGCTTTACCACCAGCAACGCTACTTTTGCCGGCTGATCCAGCGTAGCTGCCATTGCCAGGATCCCGGTGCTTAATTCCGCAGCCATGGCCAATGCTGCAAAATAAGTAGACCGGAACGGATTTTTGTTCATCCATTTATAAGGTACGGATACCGTACATTGGTCAGCATCCGCTTTGCGGATCCGGAGTCCGGCCCATAATGCAAGGGGCAGTTTTGATAATAAAAACATCCTGTATCGTACAGGATGTTTTAAAATGTTTAAAAAGTCGGTTGCTTTCATACTGTGTTTTTGATCGGATGAAATCACTCCTTATATTTCTGAGGATCCAGGGCATCAGGTGTCCAGTTGGAAAGGAAATCCGCCACCTTATCCTTACTGTATCCCTTACCTTCTTCCAGGTATCCGGAGTTTTGAGTATGGAGCAGCTTGCCCTCCTTGTCCAATACCAGGAATACCGGGAATCCAAAGCGCTGGGGATAACTGTAATCTGCCAGCACCGGAAGATTTTTATTCTCCTTGCTGTAATTAAGATGATATACCACGTAGGCACTTTTTATAATCGAATCCGCAACAGGGTCCGTTTTTGTAAACTGGTAAAATCTTGCACACCAGATGCACCAGTTGCCACCGATCTGCACCAGTACATGTTTGTTTTCTTTCTTTGCTGTAACCACCGCTTTACGGATTCCTTCCCGGGCATCTTCATCCGGCCGGTAGATCCGGAATGTTTTAAGATCCTGTGCACCCGCAGCAATTGTGCTTACAAATGCGATGGATAAAAATAAAAACTGCTTCATATTGTTTGATGTTGACCGGGTAATTCAACAACAAATATAATTACAGATCAACAGAACGCTTATTTTACTTTCCAGGCGAACGGCAGGATGAGCCGGGCCGTAAAATTCCTGCCCATATTGAATACCCCCGCCCTGCCCGTAACCGGGTTTTCGGGAGCATACTTCAACCGGCTCAGGTGTTGCTGGTAGGCCACATCCCCGATATTATTCATTGCCAGGATAACCACCGCCCGTTTTGTTCCACCCCAGTAGATATCGCTTCCGATGCCCGCATTGAACAAGGTATAAGCCGGTGTAGCCGTTTCCGTATCATAACCGGAAAAGTACTGGTTCTGGGCGCCCACATTGTCCATTTCCACTTTAGCATAGAAATTTCTGAAGGCTTTCAACTGTGTAGGAAATTCTGCCCGCAGCTCTGTCAGCAATCGCAGCGGCGCGATCAGGGGAAGATTGTCCGAACCATCAACAGCATTGGTAAACACGCCTCTTGTCCAGCTGAATGAATTTTCAAAATGCAGCCAGTCGAGTGGATGCGGGTGTATATCCAGCGTGGCTTCCACCCCATACAGATTGGCGCTTTGCTGTGTGAATTTATAGACATACAAATTCCCGATTGCGGAATCAACGCCTGCACTGTTCTGCAATTTCTGATAATAGATATAATTATTGATATGATTGATATAGGGAGATACATTCAGTGAAACGTGCTCGGTATTCACATCCAGGCCAAGGTCGAAGGAATAGGAATCCTCACTTTTCAACTCCCGGTTCCCGATCTCGTAACGAAACGTCCCCTCATGCACGCCGTTGGCGGACAGTTCTGCCATATTTGGTGCTCTGAAACCCTTACTGGCATTAGCTTTCAACGTAATATGCTCATTAAAATCATGCGCCAGCCCAATGCTTCCGGAGAAGCTGGAAAGACTCCTGGTAAAAGGCTCGAATTTTTCCTCACCGTCTTCATAGGTCAGCTTGCTGCTGATATTACGGTTATCAAACCGCAGTCCCCCGCTAATAGTAGTACTGTTAACGGTTTTGGAAGTATAGCCATACACGCCAACATCAAAAAGCCGATAGTCCGGGATCAGCGCCTCATCCGCCCTGTTGCTGTTCTGCTGGCTCATTCCGTTCACTCCAAAAGAAGTCTTCCAGCCATTGATAAGCGGTAAATGATAAGCCGCACTGTAATTGATGGTTTTTAAATCAAAATAGGCTTCCGGTACTTCGGGCGTTTCAACATCCCCGAATTCCTTGCGCTGATTGCGCTGAAATCCCACCAGTGCTGTGATACGGCTGCCATTGTTTAAAGAAAAACTATTGTCCAGGGCCACCTTAAGATGTTGTATACGCTGGCTGGGAATCAATGGCGTTTTTCCGGTCAACTGTTTATCTCCGGGCTCGTATCCTTCCAGCTCCAGCCGGCCTTCTTCGTCCCGCTCTCCTTCAACCAGGCCCACATGCTGGTCAAAACTGGAAAAGATAAGATGCGAATAGCCCCAGGATTTATTCAGTCCCAGGTAGCCCCCGAAGTTCTTTTCATTAAAGCGGCTGTTCAGCACATCACCATCGTAGCGGTTTTTATAATCGCCCGCGCTTTTAAGACTTCCGTATGCGTTCCAGTTAAACCCGTTTATATTTCCCGCCACATTCGCGTATCCGCCCTGCATATTGTTATTGCCGTTGAGGCTTCCGGAGAGGTTGGCCTTTATCGTATTTTCCGGCACCGGCACATTGGTCAGGATATTCAGCACCCCTCCGATCGCATCGCTTCCATACATCAGGGAAGCCGGTCCGCGGAGCACCTCGATCTTTTGTGCACTGTATTCATCCAGCTCCACACCATGTTCATCCCCCCATTGCTGGCCTTCCTGCCGGACCCCGTCATTGAGTGTAACCACCCGGTTATAACCAAGGCCCCGTATAGAAGGCTTGGCAATTGCCGGACCGGTTGTGATGATGGACACGCCCGGCACCTTTGCCACCGCATCTAAAAGACCGGTGCCGGATGACTGTTGCAGCTCTTTCTGCGACAATACAGAGATATGCGTGGGCGCATGTTTCAACTGGGTTGAAGAAGATACGCCGGTAACCACTACCGCTTCATTTTCCACTACGGATACCGCCAGTTTAAAATCCTGAACGGTGGCACCCTTTACTGTTACGGTACCCACAAAGGACTTGTACCCTACATAGGAAACCGTCACAACAAGCCGGCCATTGGGCAATGAACGGATCAGATAAGAACCGTCTTTCCCGGTAGTAACATCCAGCTTCAGGTCGGGAACAGAAATAGTAGCTTCCGGCAGCGGCTGCCCGGTAAGCGCGTCGGTAACCACTCCTTTAAGCGATCCTCCGGCCGGTGCTTTTTCTTCATTTCCTTTCAATGGAGCTGCATGCCCCATAATAAAAACAATCAACTGCAGGACAATAAGTCCCAATATTTTCTTTTGCATAATTACATTTAATAATAGAACAGATAGTAAAATGGCTCAGGGAACCATTGACTGTACCGTTTTTAACAGGTTGGCATTATCTATTAAATGTAATAAGGAGGGCCTCTCAGGGCGGTATGGGCAAAAAGCTGGCGAGGGAGATCCAATATGCGGGCAACAGGAAGCTGCTCCCTTTGTATTGCTGTACTGCGCAATACCAGTGGTGCCGCCTCAATAAAAGGGGAAGTACTTTCTACGTTTACAAAACCGCAGCTGTATTCAAAGGCCCGGATGGTTTGCTGATCTCCCGTGCTAAAACGCTGATCCCGGTGATGACCAAGTGCATCATGCAGGTAAATCTTGGGGGTAACCCCGGTGGTAAAAACCACCAGCAATAACCATCCTAAAAATGTCCGTATGCGTTTGCTGCTGCTCAATTTTTGAATCTCCGTTGCAAAAATAGAGCTATATTTCCGTATCAGGAAAAAAATACCTTTTTTATTCTACAGTTAACTGAAATACACTCTCGTCTTCAAGAATGCCTTCCAGTACATCGCCTGTTACCACCTCTCCAACGCCTTCGGGAGTTCCGGTAAAGATCAGATCCCCGATATTAAGCGTAAAATATTTGGAGACGTGCGACAGGACTGATTCAAAATTGTGGATCATCTTTGAGGAGTTACCGTGCTGTACCAGCTCGTCGTTTTTATAAAGCCCGAAATTGATGCTTTTGATATTCTCAAAATCGCTTACCAGGCGCCATTTACCGATAACCGCTGAATTATCCCAGGCTTTTGCTTTCTCCCAGGGTAATCCTTTCTTTTTCAATTCGTTTTGGAGATCCCGGGCCGTAAAATCGATCCCAAGGGTAATGGCGTCATAATACTGGTTGGCATATCGCCGGTTGATATACCGGCCGTTTTTGGATACCCGGATGACCAGCTCGCTTTCATAGTGCAGTTCATTGGTAAATTCAGGGTAATAAAAAGGCAAATGAGGTCTTAACAGTGCGCTTTTCGGCTTTAAAAAAACCACGGGATCTTCCGGAATTTCATTGCCCAGCTCCCTGGCATGCGCTGCATAGTTCCGCCCAATACAAATAATTTTCATAATACAGTAGGATTTAATTTGTCTTTACAACGTAAACTCTTTGCTATTTATTTCATTCATTGCGGCTTCGATACCCTGAAACAGGAATGTTTCGATGGCTGCTACCGCCTTATCGACTTTCAGCTTTACGAGCGGTTCCTCTTCCCTTCCCCACTTTCCAAGCACAAATTCGGACTGCATCCCTTTTGGAAAGGCATTGCCGATTCCAAATCTTAATTTCGGATACGCAGTTGTATTCAACACCGCCTGTATACTCCTTAATCCATTGTGTCCACCATCACTGCCTGCGGGTTTTATCCGCATTTTTGATAACGGAAGTGCCAGGTCATCCAGCACGGTCAGGGAACGTTCCAACGGGATTTTTTCTTTCTCCAACCAGAATTTAAGCGCTTTTCCGCTAAGATTCATATAGGTGGTAGGACAAATACAAATACCGGTACGGCCTTTTATTTTTACTTCTGCCACATAAGCCAGTCGGTCGCTTCGAAATTCTCCGCCATGCTTGTGAACAAATGCGGCGATCACATCAAAACCAATGTTATGCCGGGTATGTGCATATTCATTTCCAATGTTTCCTAAACCTGCTAATAAATATTTCATCCCGTTTATCAAAATTATTGAAAATAAAAAAACCTACATCAATTTGATGCAGGCTTTTTTAAGCTTTGCTAAAAAATTATTTTTTTGCTGATGCTGCTTCTTCCTGCCTTAACTGTCTTGTCATTACAACAGAGGCAATAGGAATACGGGGAGAGTTCAGGATCTCGATATTCTCCGCTTTTACATCTTCCACGCGGATGTTGGCATTGATCTCCAAGTCGTCTACAGGTACTTCAATCACTTCCTGCAAAAATTTCGGAAATGTTTTAACCTTAAGTGCCTTGATCTTGGAAACAAAACGTCCGCCGTCCTTCACCCCTTTTGCGCTTCCGGTGAATTTGATCGGAATCGTAGCGATCACTTTCTTATCCTCTGCCAGTTCCAGGAGATCTACGTGGATCAGCTCATCAGTAACTTTGTCAAATTGCAGATCTTTCAAAATACATCTGTAAGTTGCACCATCCAGCTTTACTTCAGCCAACTGAAAGTTGGGAGTATAAACCAGTCCTTTGAATGTTGCTGCCGGCGCACTGAAATTGATTTCTTTAGCACCCCCGTAAATTACAGCAGGCACAGCGCCCTGAGAGCGAACCTGGCGGGTGGCTCTTTTGCCAAACTCGGTCCTCAGTTGTCCTTCGATTGTAATTGTTTTCATTTTTATGTTTGTTTTTAATTTACTTACTTGTTATGGATTCGATGTCCTTAAATTAGAGTGTACAAAAAGACTTGTGATACTCTTATTTTCAAAAGCGTGTTTAATTGCTACCGCGAACAGGTTTGCAACTGAGATCACCTTTATCTTCGGACTGGAATGCTGAAGTGGAATGGTGTTACAAACCACCAGCTCCTGCAGCACACTGCTTTCGATATTCTCGTATGCCTTTCCGCTCAATATCGGATGCGTGATCATCGCCCTTACACTTCTGGCTCCTTTCTCCATCAACAAACCGGCACTTTTTGCCAGTGTTCCCCCTGTATCGCAGATATCATCAATAATTACCACATTCCGGTCTTCCACATCACCGATCACCCGCATGCTGGCGATCTCGTTTGCCCGTTTCCGGTGCTTGTCACAAATCACCATTTCTGCATTGAAATAGGTGGCAATTTCCCGGATCCGGTTGGTTGCGCCTACGTCAGGGGCTGCAAAGGTAAGGTTTTCCAGCTGTAATTGCTCTACATAGGGTATAAAAACTGCATGGCTGTCCAAATGATCCACCGGGATATCAAAATACCCCTGGATCTGCGGAGCGTGCAGGTCCATGGTAACGATCCGGTCTGCCCCCGCTGCTGTTAACATATTGGCAACCAACTTACTGCCTATTGCCACACGCGGGCGGTCCTTCCGGTCCTGCCGCGCATACCCGTAATAAGGCATTACCACGATCACTTTATACGCTGAGGCGCGTTTTGCCGCATCGATCATTAAAAGCAGCTCCATCAGGTTATCTGAAGGGGCATAGGTACTTTGAACCAGGAACACATAGTCGCCGCGAACACTTTCCAGAAAATTCACATAAATTTCCCCGTCGCTGAACCGTTGTGTGTGGATTTGTCCTAACTGACAGCCATATCTCTGGCATATTTCTTCCGCTAACTGAAGCGATGCCGTACCGGCAAATATTTTGGCTGAATGCATAGTTAAATGTGGAGACTCCATTTGTTACTAAATGAGCGGCGAAGATATTAATAACCGCAGCAAAATTCCAAGCAAAATGCGGCTCATTAAAAAAATTTTTTCAACAGCAATTATTCTGTAACTTGTATGGATGAAAAACACAAATGCCATTAAAAACTGGGCGGAAGACGACCGTCCGCGTGAAAAACTTATCAATCAGGGAGCTGCCGCACTTAGTAATTCGGAGTTGCTGGCCATTCTTATCCAGAACGGTACCCCTCAACAATCTGCTGTAGGTCTGGCAAAAGAAATACTTCAGCTCGGAGACAACAGCCTGAACAAACTCGGGAAACATTCCCTGGCCGATTTTATGAAAATAAAAGGCATCGGCAAAGCCAAAGCCGTAACCATCAGCGCCGCTCTTGAACTGGGCCGCCGCCGGCAAACCGGCGGCCTGCCACAATTACCCGTAGTAAATACCAGTAAGGAGATCGGGGCCTTTTTGCGGGGGCGGCTGATGGACTACCTCCATGAGGTTTTCGCTGTTATTTTCCTGAATCAAAAAAATGCAGTCATCCACTTTGAAATTGTCAGCGAAGGGGGCATCACAGGAACCGTTGCCGACCCAAGAATCATCCTGAAAAAAGCCCTTGAAAAAAACGCGGTGGGTATTATTCTTGCCCACAATCACCCCTCCGGCAACCTGTCGCCCAGCAGGGCGGATGCCTTTCTGACCAATAAGATCCGGGAAGCGGCCGCCTTTATGGATATCCGTGTTATGGATCATATTATTGTAAGCGACGAAGGATATTACAGCTTTGCAGACGAAGGGATGTTGCACAGCTGAAACGAGCGAACAGCGCTGTTAAAAATCAGGAACAACCGGGTTGTACAGGTCCTTTCGCGCTATGCTCGCCCGGAACCGGTTTTATTGTTACTTTCGCTTAAGAATCCATAATCCTTTTTTCTATGAGGCGAACATTCCTGGTCATTTCGGTCATTTCCCTGGTAGTTTCCTTTCTTTTGGCGTGGTATATCAGCAAGAACTGGTACGTTGTTTTTGGGATACTGCTTATATTTTCTTTTATGGGATATTACGATATGCTGCAAACCCGGCATACCATCCGCAGGATCTACCCTATTTTCGGACGGCTGCGTTATGTAATGGAAGAATTGCGTCCCAAGATCTACCAGTATTTTATTGAATCGGATATAGACGGTCGTCCGATCAACCGCATCGACCGGTCTACCGTGTACCAGCGGGCCAAACTGGACAATGATACCATGCCCTTCGGAACCCAGCTGGATGTGTATGCCCCGGGGTATGAATGGATCTGTCATTCCATTGCGCCAAAGAACTTTAACACGCTGGACCATAACCCCCGTGTTGTTTTCGGCAACAAGGATTGCCGGCAACCCTATAACGGCAGCATCCTGAATATATCTGCCATGAGCTACGGATCACTGAGCTCCAACGCCGTTGAAGCCATGAACGGTGGCGCCAAAATCGGCAACTTTGCCCACAATACCGGAGAAGGAGGCCTGAGCGACTACCATCTCAAACAGGGTGGTGATGTTATCTGGCAGATCGGAACCGGCTATTTCGGATGCCGGGATGAACAGGGTAATTTTTCGCCCTCCCTTTTCGCTGAAAAAGCAGGCATACCTGCTGTAAAAATGATCGAGATCAAAATTTCACAGGGTGCAAAACCAGGTCACGGCGGTATCCTTCCTGCAGCCAAAAACACGCCGGAGATCGCTCGTATCCGCCATGTAACACCCGGCACCACGGTAGAATCGCCCCCTTATCATACCGCATTCAGTACACCACGCGAACTGGTATCTTTTATCAAACAGCTGAGGGATCTGTCGGGAGGGAAGCCCATCGGGTTTAAGCTTTGCATCGGTCATAAAAGTGAATTCATTGCTGTTTGCAAGGCCATGATCAGCCAGGACACCTACCCTGATTTTATCACTGTAGATGGCGGCGAAGGCGGCACCGGTGCAGCACCGCAGGAATTTTCCAATTATGTGGGGGCTCCTCTGCTGGATGGCCTTGCCTTTGTTGATGATATTTTGAAAGGAATGAATATCCGTCATCATATTAAGATCATTGCCTCGGGAAAGATCACCACCGGTTTTCATATTGCCCGGGCAGCTGCACTGGGGGCGGATGCCTGCAACTGTGCCCGCGCCATGATGCTGGCTGTTGGCTGCATACAGGCATTACAATGCAATACCAACCGCTGTCCTACCGGCGTGGCCACACAGGATCCCAAATTAACCCGGGGGCTCGTTGTAGAGGATAAAAAACTGCGGGTTGCCAATTACCATAAATACACCGTAAAAACTTTTGTGGAACTGATGGGCGCTGCCGGGCTTGGCAATATGAAGGATATTTCCCGCTCGCATATTTACCGCAGGATCAGTTTGACTTCCATGTTTACTTATGAAGAGATCTTTCCTTCCATCCGTCAGGGGGCACTTGTAAACGGAGCGGTTCCCGAAAAACATAAGGCAGATTTCGCATTTGCCGATGAAACACATTGGGGCTGGCCCAACCTGGGCAGCTGGAGCGAGGAAGGAAATAAAGAAAAAATTGCTGCATCGTAGCACCGGGATCTTATTAATAAAAAAAACGGCATCATTTCAATGCCGTTTTTTTATTAACCATTCTTTTATTAGTTCAGCTGCATCGCGGCAATGATCCCGTCGATCTTTGCATCCAGTTGCTTATCCACCGCATCGAACGCCGCAGCATCCGGCAGTTGCTCTTTCACACTGAAATAAAATTTGATCTTGGGTTCCGTACCGCTGGGTCGCGCCGAAACCAGGCTGCCGTCTTCCAGTTCAAATTGCAGCACATTTGATTGGGGCAGGCGGATCTCCGTAGCGGCGCCGGTATGCGGGTCGGTCGACTGGCTGCTTTGATAATCCAGTACCCGCACCACTTTCAGGCCGTTGATCTCTTTTGGCAGATGCTCCCGGTAATCCTGCATCATCGCAGCGATCTGCTGCTGCCCGTCCATCCCCTTTTTTGTTATTGAAATGAGCTTCTCTTTATAGAATCCGTATTTGATGTACAGCTCGACCAATTTTTCAAATAAGGTCTTCCCCTGATTTTTTTCATATGCCGCCATTTCACACAGCAATGCAACAGCGCTCACAGCATCCTTATCACGGATACGGTCGCCGATCATCAACCCAAAGCTTTCTTCGCCACCTATGATGTAGTTTTCCTTCCCTTCTTTTTCCCGTATCAGTTCCGCGATCCATTTGAAGCCGGTGAGCACCCGGTAACAATGCACCCCGTTGCCTTTGGCAATAGCATCGGCCATGCCCGTTGTAACGATCGTTGTAATGATCATATCGTTGGGCGTTGCGATCCCCTTTGCTTTACGGGCTTCCAGCAGGTAATTGAATGCCAGTACGGCGGTCTGGTTACCATTCATCAGCACCCAGCGTCCATGATTGTCTTTTATACCAATACCCACCCGGTCGGCATCAGGGTCGGTCCCCAGCAGGATATCGGCGTCCAGTTCCTTTGCTTTGGCAAGACCAATGCTCATGGTCTCTGTTTCCTCCGGATTGGGGTACGCCACTGTAGGAAAATTCCCGTCGGGTGTTTGCTGTTCTTCCACGATATGCACATTCTTAAACCCGAAACGGTCCAGCACCTGTGGCACCAGTGTAATGCCCGTACCATGGATCGGCGTGTACACGATCTTAAGATCCTGCTGCTTTTCGATCACATCCGGAAACACACTCAGCCCTTTTACCATTTCGATGTACTGCTCGTCGATCTCTTTGCCGATGATCGTGATATTGGCATCCCCTCCGCTCCATTTAACATCATCCACCGACGCAATTTTTTCCACTTCCTTTATCACATTTTTATCATGCGGCGGCACCAGCTGCCCGCCGTCATTCCAGTAGGCTTTATAACCATTATATTCCTTCGGATTGTGAGAAGCAGTACAAACCACCCCTCCCTGGCATTTCAGCGTGCGGATGGCAAACGAGAGTTCCGGCGTGGGCCGTAATGATTCGAATAAAAACACTTTTATACCATTGGCAGCAAAAACATGTGCGGTGGTTTCCGCAAAAAAGCGGCTGTTGTTACGGCTGTCGTGGGCAATTGCCACCCGTACTTCTTCCCCCGGGAAGGATTGCAGCAAATAATTTGCATACCCCTGCGTTGCCATGCCTACCGTATATTTATTCATGCGGTTGGTTCCCACGCCCATAATCCCTCTGAGACCACCGGTACCAAACTCCAGGTTCTGGTAAAACGCGTCCGCCAATGCTTTGGGATCTTCCTGCTGAAGCTTCGCTATCTCATTTTTTGTCTCCTGATCATAATTGCCCTGCAACCATTGATCAACCTTCTGCTGTATCTCATTATCCATAGTCCGATATTTTTTACAGGTTTGAAGATAATCATAATTTATCTACAGAAAATTGGGATACCGACATTTTTTTAAACCCGTTTTTCTTTTCACCCTTAAAGTTCAGGAGCGGCTTTCTTCACAGGCTACACCTTCCTTTTCCACAACCGGCACAGGTGCGATTTCTTTCTGTTCATTTAAACGCGCATTTTTTTTAGCCTGCTCTTTTTTAGCTAGGTTGATAAAAAACACACTGCATAAAATAATTGCCAGACCGCTTAACTGCAGCGCTGTCAGCTGATCGTTGTTCAGCAAAACGCCCAGCAGCACCGCCACCAGGGGGTTTACATAAGCATAGCTGCTCACCTGCGTGGCGCTGCGTACGCTCAACAGGTATACATAGGCACTATAAGCAATGATGGACCCGAAAACGATCAGGTACAGCAGCGCGCCCCAGCCTTCCATGGGAATCCCGGACCAGTTCACCCTTGTTATACTGCCGTCTGCAAACCCCACAATAAAGAATATGATCCCGGCAGACAGTATCTGCCAGGCAGAGTTCACCGATGGCGAAATATTTTTGACCTTATATTTTGAATAAAGGGAACCAGCCACCCATCCGATATTGCCGATAAAAATCGCCAGCAGCGGGATCCATCCCTGTTTGCTGTTATCCCCGGTGATCTTTTCATAAAACAGGGCGATCACCCCCAGCAGTCCGATCGATACGCCAAGGAGTGTAAACTTATTGGTAAAATTTTCCGACCAGTTCTGTTTATCAAATACCAGGAACCAGATGGGTGCAGAAGCCAGGAAGATCGCCACAAAAGAGCTGTGCAGGTATTGCTCCGCCCATATCACAGCCCCGTTGCCTACAAAAAGCATCAATACACCGCTGCATACGGAATGTAAAATAGCAGAACGGTTCCATACTTTTTCGCCTTTCAAAGCTACCCAGGCCAGCATAATAACGCCGGCGGTTACAAAACGCAATCCGCCCAGCAGCATGGGAGGTATAAACTTCACAGCCTTTTCTATAAAAAAATACGTAGATCCCCAGATAAGATATACTGCGGCAAATGCCAGCACCACCAATAATACGGAAGGTGCTTTTTTCTGTGTCATAAAATCAGTCGATTGAAATGTGAGAAGATTCTTTTACGGTTTCCAGAACGATGGTGGTGCGCATGGAAATGATATTCGCAATTTTACTGAAACGCGACCGCTTCAGCTCCATCAGCTCTGTGGGGCTCGATAGCCTTGCCTTGATAAGGTAACAATCATCCCCCGCAATATGATGCACTTCCATCACCTGGGGGATGGAAGCCAGCGCGCGGGCCGATTTATCATCCGCAAAACTATCCTTGGTTTTAATAAAAATAAACACCAGCAGGTCCTTATCAATTACCAGCGGATCAATCGCTGCGCTGTACCCTTTGATCACCCCTTTTTCTTCTAGCTTTCTTACCCGCTCCAGCATTGCAGACGGCGCCATCTTCAATTGGCCCGCCAACGCTACATTGGTGATACGGGCATCTTCCTGCAGCAGCCGCAAAATGGCCAGGTCTGTTTCATCCAGGTTGATTTCAATTGTTTGCATGACCAAATTTAAATAATATTCTGAATAAAAATAAATTTTCCGAATATTATTCTACAATCAGTTCTAAAAAAGACAATAATTCTGAACCAATAAGGACACAGCACGAACCGGCTTTCGTTTTTCCTGCCCGTTTATTCTTTTAAGTTTGTTATTTTTGCACCCGCCTGCGGGCCACAAACAAGTGATTATGACAAAGCGTTTCCTTTTTTCCTTACCAGTGATCGCAGCTGTGGTGTTAGCATCCTGCAATAGCAATGATACGAAAACACCAGCGACGCCTGTGGAACCTGGTACTGCCAGTACGGTTAAGAACATCGGCATCTCCGTTATCAATACCTACCCGCACGACCCCGAATCCTTCACACAGGGTCTGGTGATCCATAAAGGCCAGCTTTATGAGGGAACCGGCGGTGCTGACTATGCGCCCGAGGGAAGGGCTTCCGAACTCATAAAAGTAAACCTGCAAACCGGCAAAGCAGAAAAGACCCTAACGCTGGACAAAAAATATTTTGGAGAAGGCATCACCATATTGCACGATACGGTATACCAGCTTACCTGGAGGGAAAAAGTGGTATTCGTCTATACCCTTCCCGACTTTAAGAAAGTAAAGGAATTTCCAATCAATACGGAAGGCTGGGGCATTACAACAGATGGCAAGGAACTGATCGTAAGCGATGGTACCAGCAACCTGTATTATTATGATCCGGCCACCTTCCAGCTGTTGCGCACCCAATCGGTAACGGCAGACGGCGACTTCCTGGACTCTATCAATGAGCTGGAATTTATTGATGGCTTTATCTATGCCAATCAATGGAACCGTCCTTATATTTTTAAAATCGACCCCTCAAGCGGTTTGGCTGTAGGAAAAATTGACCTGAGCCCCATCTGGGACCGCTTGAAGAGCAGGGATGCAAAGAATACCGAAAATGTTCCCAACGGTATTGCCTATGATCAGGATTCCAAAAAGATCTATATCACCGGGAAAAAATGGCCGGAGCTGTATGAGGTCCAGTTTGGGAATTAAGGCTTTCGAGAATTAGGTGGAACTTTTTCTAAACTGCACGCGTATCAATGATAAGACAGCTCCTTTCCTTGTTGACAACAGCGGTATTGTTTCCGCTATTTTTTGTTTCCTGTACCTTTACAGATAAAGAGGAAAACAACACATCTCCGGATTCTCTCACCTCTGATGGAATAAAAAAAATTGACTTTTCTGTCATTCGTACACTACCACATGATACAACTTCCTTTACCCAGGGACTTATCGTTTATAAAGGCCGGATGTATGAAGGCACCGGCGGCAATGATTCAAACATTGTCAGCAGTAAACTATCCAGACTACTGGAGCTCGATATAAATAATGGGAAGATCCTGAGATCCCTGGATCTCGATAAAAAATATTTTGGAGAAGGCATCACAATCTTAAACGATACAATCTATCAGCTTACATGGACCGGGCATACAGTTTTCATTTATGATATGCACTTCAAAAAACTTAAAGAATCAACGATCAATACTGAAGGCTGGGGACTGACCAACAACGGAAAAGAGCTTATCCTGAGTGACGGCACCAGTAATCTCTACTTCTATGAGCCACATACCTTCCGGCTGTTAAGAACCCTTCCGGTAATGTTAAACGACGATTTCCTTCATTCCATTAATGAGCTGGAATTTATTAATGGGGCAATATATGCCAACCAGTGGGGGCAACCTTATATTTTTAAAATTGATCCGGCCAGCGGACGGGTAACCGGAAGGATTGACGTCACTCCCATCTGGGACAGGATCAAAAAAATCGCTCCGGAGCTCAATCCACGGGATGATGTTCCCAACGGCATTGCCTATGATCAGGATTCCAAAAAGATCTATATCACCGGAAAAAAATGGCCGGAGCTGTATGAGGTCCGGTTTGGGAATTAAGGCTTCTTTTTAATTACATAGATCACCGAGCTGCATTCCTTTGTATTTCCCGCCGCATTAATATTGGATGCAAGTCCATGTAGTCCTGCGCCAACAAACCGGGTACTTCCGCTTTTATATTTGCTGCTGAGCAAACTCACATAAAAGCTGTCATACCACATCGGCAGCAGTTTTTCGATCCGGAACCCGTGTCGCTCCATCAACACCTGCATCGCCCGGGGAGAAAAATGGTACAGGTGGCGGGGCACATCATAGGCCGCCCAGTATTGCTGATAGGTTGCGGCATCGCGGCTGGTGTAATTCGGTACGGCAATAAACAATACCCCACCGGGTTTCAGTATTTCTTTAAGCCGGTTGATATAATCGTTCAATTCATGTACATGCTCCAGTACATGCCATAGCGTCACTGCGTCAAACTGTGCTTTCTCCAGCCGGAACAACTCGTGCGAAGGACTTACCTCCAGCTGGTAAAGCTGTGCTGCCATCCGGCGGGCATCAGCATCCGGCTCCAGGCCGGTAACCTTCCATCCCCTGCCCTGCATGGTATTTAAAAAAGTACCGGTACCGCAACCCAGATCAAGCAGATGCCCTTTTTGCAGATGCGTATACTTTTCCACCAATGCTGCTTTTTGCTGCATCGTACGGCTGCGCACTTTCTGGTACATACGGCTTACCAGGCCTTTGCTGGTATTGGAGTGCGAGATATAATCTTCCGACTTGTAATAGGGCCCGATCGCATCCTGGTCCGGCACATCCTGGGTAAAACGAAGTGTACAGGATCCGCATTCTACTATCGGGAACAATTCCCCGCTTACCGTATAATCTTTTGCTGAAAAAACCGGCCGGATCTGCGTTCCTCCGCAAACCGGGCAGGCGGTGTAATGAACCTGGGACATTCAATTAATTTAGACGGCAAAACTGGTTCCGCACCCGCAGGTGCTGGAAGCATTGGGATTAGAAAAAGTAAATCCGCGGTTGTTCAATCCTTCCGACCAGTCAACCTCCATACCGGCCAGGTATATCTCATGTGCTTTATTGATGATACAGGGAATACCTGCCACCTCAAACATTTTGTCGTTGGACTCTTTTTTGTCAAACCCAAGCATATAACTCAGCCCCGAGCATCCGCCGCCCTTTACCCCCAGCCGGAGGTATTGATCTGCTTCAAAATCAGGGGCGCTCATCAGCTTTTTTATTTCCTTTATCGCACCATCGGTGAGCAGCACCGGTGCTTCTTCCACTACTCTGTTTTCCATTTTACAAAATTAATCATTTTATGGGCATGATGTGCAGGATCACCACAGAAGCGCTGAAACTCAGAAACTTTGGAGTTACACTTTTATCACAGAAGGCGAAAACATCCGACGCCGTCCCGCTGCGATCATTGCGGATTCCTTGCGGGCACAGCGGCTAAATAGTACCCGCAAAGATGTTCCGCACCAGTTTTCCCCATTGAAATCATTACTAATGTTCAGTGTTTCAGCCCCTCAGCGGCCAATAATCGATAATTTTTTAACAGTGCTGCAACAATTCCTCAATTGTAATGTTAGTGTAAAATATGAGCAGGTTTTGGTGTACCTTTGCCAAAATTTTTAAACCCCGGTAATGAAAAAAATTCATATTATTCTTTTAGTATTGGTTGCAGCCGCCATCGCAGTGCTGGTGAGTTTTTTACAGACGACCACCACGTATGATACGGTGGAAACGGCCAAATCCAAACCGGGCAAATTCGTTCATTTAATGGCCAAATGGGATAAAAGCGCGCCATTGGAATATGATGCGGTAAAAAACCCCAATTATCTTGCATTTACGGCGGTTGACAGCCTGGGGCAGAAAATAAATGTGATCTATCACAACCCAAAACCCGAAAACTTTGAATTGAGTGAGCGCCTGGTAATGAAAGGCAAGTATAACGGTACCGTGTTTGAATGCCAGAGTATACAAACCAAATGTCCCAGTAAATACAAGGATCAGGACCCTTCCAAACATGTTCCCCAGGAAGACAGGAAGACCACATACAATAATATCCGGCCTGCCGCAATAGCGGATAAACAATAGAAACGAATGAATTATATTGGTGAGGAGTTACTGCCCGGACAAGTAGGACATTTTTTTATACTGATTTCCCTTGTTGCGTCGCTGGCAGCCAGTTTTGCTTATTTTAAAGCTACAAAAGTTAGTATCCCTGAAGACAGGAAAGCCTGGCTTAAACTGGCCCGTGGGGCCTTCTTTGTTGAAACCGCTGCTGTTTTTATCATCTTTGCGGCGCTGCTGCACATACTGTATCACCATCTGTTCGAATACAAATATGCCTGGCAGCACAGCAGCCGGTCGCTGGAGCTGAAGTATATCCTGAGTGCCTTCTGGGAGGGCCAGGAAGGAAGTACCCTGCTCTGGACCATCTGGCACTGCATCCTCGGGCTTATTGTTATCAGAAAGGATAAAGAATGGGAAGCCCCGGTAATGATGATCGTAAGTTTTGCCCAGTTCTTCCTGGCCACCATGATCCTGGGTGTTTATATTTTTGATGTAAAGATCGGATCCAATCCTTTTATCCTTTTAAGGGACTCCGGAGTACTGGACAATGCGCCGGTAATGCACGTGAATTTCGATACGGCCAACCCCACCCGTCCGGATTATATGACCCTTATCAAGGATGGTAATGACCTGAATCCATTGCTGCAAAACTACTGGATGACCATCCACCCCCCTGTGTTATTTCTCGGATTTGCCTCTACACTATTCCCCTTTGCTTATGCAATGGCAGGGCTGTGGACAGGCAAAACAAAAGAATGGGTCAGCAAAGGACTGCCCTGGGCGCTGTTCTCGGTTGCCATCTTCGGCCTGGGTATTATGATGGGCGCCAAATGGGCGTATGAATCATTAAACTTTGGCGGCTACTGGTCCTGGGACCCGGTGGAGAACGCCTCGCTGGTTCCGTGGCTGATCCTGGTGGCGGGTGTGCATACCCTGCTGGTGTTCAAACACACGGGCTTTTCATTGAGGGCCACCTTCCTGTTCTTCGGACTGGAATTCCTGTTTGTATTATATTCTACCTTTCTTACCAAGAGCGGGGTCCTGGGTGAAGCATCAGTGCATGCCTTTGCCGATATCGGCATGAATGGCCAGCTGTTTTTGTTTTTACTGGTATTTGTATGGGTAATGCCCTTTGTAGCGGCCACAACCAACCGTCAGCGGGCCATCATTGCCATCACGGCCACCGTACTTTCTATAGGCACTTATTTTCTTGCAGAAATCATCCCCGGATTTCCTTTATATGTGATCCTTGCAGGTATCATTACGTTTATCGTATTGATGAACCGGCAGGTACCGGCGGTAAAAAAAGAAGAAAGCGCCAGTTCCCGCGAATTCTGGATGTTTATCGGTGCCCTGGTATTATTCCTTTCCTCACTGATCATCATTTTCCAGACCTCCCTGCCCGTGTTCAACAAGCTTTATAAACTTAACACGGCCCCGGGAGAGAACAGTGAGTTCGCCTATAACCAGATCCAGGTGCTGGTGGCCATCATTATCGGTATCCTGACCGCCATCTCCCAGTATTTCCGGTATAAAAGCACACCCGGAAATATCTTTTTAAAAAAGATCGCAGTGCCTACGTTGATCAGTGCACTTATTGCCACATTTGTTCTTGTGGTGATCAAGATCAATTACGACAAAGAAGGATTGGGTTTCCTGATCAATATCTGGATCGCATTGGTTGCAGGGATCTATGCCGTTGTGGCCAACATCAGCTATATGTTAACCAGTCTTAAAGGCAGCATTAAGAACAGCGGGGGCTCTATTGCACACTTCGGGTTCGGACTGGTACTGGTGGGCATCCTGTTGTCTGCCGGTAAAAAAGAAGTATTGTCGCACAATACCAGTGGTATTTCTATCGATTTCGGGAAGGAAAGCAAAGAGATCTCGGGGGAAAATCTAACCCTTGTAAAAGGCGTGCCGATGAGCATGGGACAATACAAAGTGACCTATGAAGGCGATTCTGCACACCCGAAGAAAGCACTTACTTATTTTAAGATTCATTTCAGATCTCCTTCAGACAGCTTTACGCTTTACCCCAACGCCTTCATCAACTATAAAGGAAATGAGGGGCTGATGGCCAACCCTTCTGCAAGACATTACTGGGATCATGATGTATTTACGTATGTATCTGCATTGCCTGATCCTTCCAAGAATAAAGACACTGCGCAATTTGCCGTAGCCACTAAAAAAGTAGGTGATACGATCTTTTACAGCCGTGGATTCATCCTGCTGGAAAAGCTGGTAGGCAAGGACAACCTGCCGTTGCAGAACTTTGATAAGACCGACACCGGGTATACGGCTTCTTTAAAAGTACAGTCCATCGGTGGTCCCTCCTATCAATCGGACCTGCTGCTGATCAAAGGCAAGGGACAGGTGTTGTTCCAGTCTCAGGACACCGTGATGGCACAAAGCCTGGTGCTGCAGCTTAACGATGTCAGTAATGGTGTGGCAAAGATCGGTGTAAAAGAGTCGTCTGCGGTAATGGAATATGTAACCTTAAAGGCCTATAAGTTCCCCTATATCAACCTGCTCTGGGGCGGTGTGATCATTACCGTGATCGGTACATTGATCAGTATGGCCCGGAGGCTGCGGCTGAACCGGGTTAGAAGGGCCGAGAGTTAGCTATCAGCTGTCGGCAAGCAGCTGTTATAGCGTATACGCCCTTTGAAAAAAGTTGCCAGGTAATATGCCGCTCCCGCTCTCAATGCTTGTAGCTTAACTCCCGAACGCTCCCGACTGATTGCTCACAGCCAGCAGCTCAATGCTGCAGCACCTCCGGCATGTATTGTTTGCTTTGTTCGATGGCATCCATGATCTGGCCGGTAATTTCCTGGGCCGAAGCATCATAGTCGATTTCCATAGGCGGTTTAAAGGTCACGGTCAGCAGCGTGCCTTTTCGTTTTAAGGTGATACCTGTTTTATTGAAGGCCCGGGAAAAGCCATTGATCACCACTGGTATCACAATCGGTTTGTGGTGTTTGATGATCAGTGCGGTGCCTTTCCGCGCCGGGGCATAGGGAGTAGTGGTGCCCTGGGGAAATGTGATCACCCAGTTCTTATCCAGCGCCCGCTGTATCTTTCTTGTGTCCGAAGGATCCAGGCCGGTACGTTTTTCACCGCTGTTTTCATTCCAGGTACGCTTTACGGTAAGTCCGCCGGCCAGCAGAAACAACCGGCTGAGCCAGCTGCTTTTCATGGTTTGTTCTGCCGCTACGTAGTTCACCCTTGTATAAGGGTTCAGGAAATAATAGGGAAAACCCAGCCGGTCTTTCTTGCCCCATTTGTAAGCGGAAAGGATATGGAAAAAAGTGATCACATCCACAAAATAAGTCTGGTGATTACTTACAAACAATACATTGTGGGAAGGCAGGTTTTTCAGGTGTTCCGTTCCCCTGATGCGGAGCTTATTTACGATTGCAATGCCGGGATAGGTAAATACGCCTACTGTAAAATGAACAAACTTCCTTACGATGTTAAAATTTCTTAAGCGGCTTCCCGGTTTGCTCATATTTCTAATTAAACGTTACTCAGATTTTTATTAAAATAGTTACAGCCAGCGGCCGCAACAAATGTAGCTGAATTTAATTTGTTTCGCTGCTGGTTCTTTAAAACGGCCGTTTCCGCACCTTTTGATCTCATTTCAGCCGGCGTTGCGGCAGCTTCTTAAAACAGGACGTCCCGGATCTCTTTTGTTTTTTCAAATACCGAACGGGCAAAAGGACAAAGCGGCATGATCTTCAGCTGCCGGTCCCGGGCAAATGCAACCGCCCGCATCAGCAGTTGCCTCCCGATCCCCTTTCCGGCAAAGGCCGGATCCACTTCTGTATGATCGATGATAAATTTTGTATCCCCGGCCCACACATAGGTCATTTCACCCGCAACCGTTTCATTACTCAGGGCCTTAAAAGCGCCTTTTTTTCCATCATCTTCCTGTATAATTTCCATGCTGTTGTTTTGAGCGTTACGATCCTTTAACCGTTCAACCATGTACATTCCGCAGCACATCTCCCTCCATCCCCTTTAGCTCCGGGGCCGGACCTCATGTATCTTACATAAATATACTTAAAATATAATAACCCCCGGGCATTAAAAAACCCCGGTTTGAGACCGGGGTTTTAACGATATTAAAGCCCTGCATTATGCAGTAACCTTTCCTTTTGCTTTTGCGATCACTTCTTCGGCAATGTTTGTTGGAGCCGCAGTGTAGTGAGAGAACTCCATGGTGCTGGAGGCACGGCCGGAAGTTAAGGAACGCAGCTGGGTTACATAGCCGAACATTTCGCTCAGCGGCACCTGTGCCTTGATCACCTGTGCACCTGCACGGGTGTCCATTCCTTCCATCATACCACGACGACGGTTCAGGTCACCGGTAACATCACCCATGTATTGCTCAGGAGTGATCACTTCTACCTTCATGATGGGCTCCAGCAGGATGGGTTTTGCTTTGCGGGCGGCCTCACGGAAACCTTGTTTTGCGCAAAGTTCGAACGACATAGAGTCGGAATCCACCGCGTGGAAGCTTCCGTCAAATACACGGATCTTCATATTATCCACAGGGTAGTTTGCCAGTACACCACTTGTCATTGAGGTTTCAAAACCTTTCTGAATAGCCGGTACAAATTCCCTGGGGATAGAACCACCAAAGATGTCATTTACAAACTGGTAGTTTTTATCAGGGTTTTCTTTCTTCCAGTCTTCATCCACCGGACCCAGGCTGAACTGGATATCGGCAAATTTACCACGACCACCGGTTTGTTTCTTCAGCGTTTCCCTGTGCTCGATAGTAGCATTGAACGCTTCTTTATAAGCCACCTGGGGTGCACCCTGGTTTACTTCTACTTTAAACTCACGTTTCATACGGTCGATGATGATCTCCAGGTGCAGCTCACCCATACCACGAAGGATGGTCTGGCCGGTATCTTCATCTGTATTTACACGCAGCGTCGGATCTTCTTCCACCAGCTTGGCGATCGCCATACCCATTTTATCAACATCCGCCTGCGTTTTAGGCTCAACGGCAATAGCGATAACGGGCTCGGGAATGAACATATTTTCCAGTACGATCGGGTGGTTTTCATCACAAAGGGTATCTCCTGTTTTAATTTCCTTGAAACCTACAGCAGCACCGATATCACCGGCTTCGATAAAATCGATCGGGTTTTGCTTGTTGGCGAACATTTTCATGATACGGCTGATCCGCTCTTTCTTACCACTTCTTACATTCAGTACATAAGAACCGGCATCCAGGCGACCGCTGTAGCAACGGAAGAAGGCCAGGCGACCCACGAACGGATCGGTCATGATCTTAAACGCCAGTGCAGCAAACGGTTCTTTTGCATCCGGCTTGCGGATGATCTTCTTTTCAGGATCGTTAGGATCAGATCCTTCGATCGCTTCCACATCAACCGGGGAAGGCAGGTAACGGCAAACTGCATCCAGTGCGGTTTGTACCCCTTTGTTTTTGAAAGAAGAACCACACATCATCGGAACGATGCTCAGGTCGATGGTTGCCTTGCGGATGGCCTCATGGATCTCATCTTCAGAGATCGTGTTAGGATCTTCAAAGAATTTTTCCATTAACTGGTCATCATACTCAGCTACTGCCTCGATCAGCTGCGCTCTCCACTCTTCCACTTCTGCTTTCATTTCATCCGGAATGGGCACTTCCGTATAGGTCATTCCCTCTGTGGCATCATCCCAGATGATCCCTGTATTTTTGATCAGGTCCACCACGCCTTTAAAATTATCTTCAGCGCCGATGGGCAATTGCAGGGGCACTGCTTTTGCGCCCAGCATTTCCCGAACCTGTTTTACCACGTTCAGAAAATCAGCACCCTGACGGTCCATTTTGTTCACAAAACCGATACGGGGTACCCGGTAACGGTTGGCCTGGCGCCATACGGTCTCCGACTGAGGTTCCACCCCATCCACCGCGGAGAACAGCGCGATCAGGCCATCCAGTACACGCATGGAACGCTCTACCTCTACGGTAAAGTCCACGTGTCCCGGAGTATCAATGATATTGAAAGAATATTTTTTTGTATCAGCGGTAGCCTTTCCTTTATCAGTGGGAAAGTTCCACTGGCAACTAACAGCGGCAGAAGTAATGGTAATACCACGTTCTTTTTCCTGATCCATCCAGTCGGTTGTAGCAGCACCTTCGTGTACCTCACCAATTCGGTGAATCATACCGGTGTAACGCAAAATACGTTCAGTTGTAGTGGTTTTACCGGCGTCAATGTGAGCGGCAATACCAAAGTTCCTTTGAAATTTTAAATCTGCCATAAGTGTTTAAATTATTATTTTTTTGTTAACCAGCTTCAGATCCCTGATTCAGCTGCTGTTGCGTCGCACTCTTCAGCGTCCCCGCCCTGGTCAGGCACACCAAAATCTGCCCTAAAAAGCAAATTTCAGGGCGCAAAGGTACGATAAATATGTAAAAAAAAGGGAAATTTTTCCTAAAGTACTGAAGTGTGGACAAAATCGGGATAGTGGATTCCCTGTCGGGCACCAGACACCGGCAATTTGATGTTCAGATCTAAAAAAAGCTTACTATTTTAATAATAATCAATCAATTGCGTAAATCCGATCCGCCTTCAGCAGTATTGTCCCGTTGCCATCGAACAACTTCAGTTCCCGGTTCTCTATTTTAAAACGCTGTGTAAGCTCCAGGTTTTTCATGATCCCCGTTTCGGTGGGGGCATAGTTTACACAAGCTATATTTGTTATGCTTAAATTGTTTAATATTAAATCATTTCCCGTTCCCGGTGCTCTTACTCCGAACTGAATGATATTGCATCCCGCAGAAGCATTGCCGGACCTGTCCTTAAAACTTATTGTCGGATAGGCCGTCCGGGTAACGTCAAACTGAAGGGCGGACACATCTTTTGCATAGGAGATGGCCCAGTTGCCCTTTAATTCCAAAGGAACGGGCTGGTTCACATTTTTGTCTTTCGAGCATCCGGTTAGTAAAAACCCTGCAGCGAGTAAAACAGTAAACAGTTGTTTCATAACAATCGTTAAGTGCGTTTTTTTGATCACTTACAATAAGAAGACGTACCCAAACCCGCAAATGCAACACTGCCGGGAAATCAATCCCAGTCTGCCGCAACCGCCTCAATCAGCACGTTGCCGGCTTCATCCTTAAACTTTATAAAATGGCCACTGATCTCATAAGTCCGGATCAGGGGCATCGTCTTCAGGTAGGCCTCTTCAACGGGCATAAGCCCTTCACAAAACATTTCGGTACCTACAATGCCGGAAAAACGGACCCCTGAACCGGAACCGGTGGCCGTCTGGAACCGTACCTGGTTGCACCCTGCCTTTCCCTGCGTACTGGACAGATCCGCCAGGTTGATGGAGGCCCTGGACTTAATCACCAGGTCATCCGCCACCCCTTTCAGCTGCTTCAGCATCCATTCCCTGCGCAGGGGATTCCATCCGTTCGGATAAACCGGAGTTTCCTCTATGGCCTCCACGGCTTCCAGCAACAGTACATCCTCCTTATCAAACAGTTTCAGCCGGTTACCGATCACCTGGTATTTGGCCACCAGCGGCAATGCCTTGCTGATAATGGATTCAAATCCGGCGGCCTCATTACAATATTTATTAGTACCGGCGATCTGCCCGATCGAAACAGTAAAAGGAGGAGCCACCGTTACCGGGAAACGGAACTGATTGCATCCCACGAATGCTGTGGAGGCAGCCAGGTTGCTGAGATCGATAAAGGGGTCAACCATTGCAAAGCTGTCGGATGTTACATTGATCATTTTTGTGATCTTCCATTTGCGGCTGATACTCCCCTTTTCATCCTCTGCAGAAACGACCGCCTTTAACAGGCTGCCGCCGTGGTCATCAGCCAGCTCCAGCCGGCCGTCCTCCAGCCGGAACCGGTACGCTTTACCAAGGTTGTCCTTTAGCGCAGTACGCAGCGCTGCATCCCCGCAATTACGCGTATCAGCATAAAAACCGAGGTCATCCAGGGAGATCCGGCTATTATGGCCAAACCGTGGTGTAAGCTTTATAGTGTCGCAACCCGCGGCGGCATAGGACCGGTGCACATTCCGGAGGTCAAAACTTGCATTGGTCAACGCTCCGCCGTAGCCATTGAGCGCAGTTATGGTCCATTTATGGTGAAGGCCTTCTGTATGCAGTGTGCTTGTGAGCGGCGCGGCGCTCCGGTTGCAGGCGATCATCATTGCGATTCCAAATACGGCGAAACAGATTTTTAAGCGATCTTTCATAAAAGGTGCATAAGAAATTTATATTCCGGCATCGGTGCTAAATCCGGCACGCTATCCGATTAAATATTAAAACTAACGAAATTCAGATTTACTTTCTTTGTATTCTTTGCGCTGCTGTGGCAACTGCCTGCAAATGCATATTTGATGGTTGCGCTGTCCTCCGGATAATCATATGATGATCCTGTCCGTTTTTTAAGGGCTGCATGTTTAAAGTACAGGTACGCCCAATAAAAAAGAGCATCCGCTATAGCTGCTCTTTTAACAAAATCGTTCTCCGGCAATTAGTCGCCTTTTATACTATCTCAGGTATCCCAGTATCTTCAGCATACTTTGCGAGGTCTGCTCCTTTGCATACACCCATTCGATCAGTTTGCCGTTCTTGTCGTATTCCAGGATGATGTGCTTGGGCGAAGGGATAAGACAATGCTTGATACCTCCGTACCCGCTGATCTGGTCCTGGTAAGCCCCGGTATGAAAAAAACCGACATACAGTGGCTCCGCATCGCTTTCCGCATTTTTGGGTGTGGCTTCTATCGCCGGCACACCCAGCCCCCCTACACCGTTGTCGTTTTTTATTTTGGGTAAAAACACTTCATTAATGTGCTCTTCCGAATCATAATAATCATGGCCGTCACAGGTAATGCCCCCCAACACCACCCGCTGGTATTCATTGTTCCATTTATTAATCGGCAGCATCAGGAATTTTTCCCCGATCCCCCAGGTGTCCGGCAGGGTGGTTATAAACGAGGAATCGATCATATACCAGGTTTCACGGTCGTTCTGTACTTTTTCCCCGATAACGCTGTAAATATGTGCCATACTCTCCCCTACGGTATAGCTTCCGAACTCCGTATAAATATTGGGCACGGGAACTTTTGCTTTTTTGCAGGCCGACTTGATATTGCTGATGATCTCATTGATCATGAACTGATAATCGTATTCAAAAGCCAGGCTGTGTTTGATGGGGAAACCGCCGCCGATATTGATGGAATCCAGCTCGGGACAGATCTTCCTTAGCTGACAATAGAGGTTGATGCTTTTACGCAGTTCGCTCCAGTAATAGATATCATCCTTGATCCCTTTATTTAAAAAGATGTGCAGCATCTTCAGCTGGAATTTATCTTCGTTCCCTTCAATCTCATCTACATAAAATTCCAGTACATCCTTTGCCCGGATCCCCAGACGTGAGGTATAGAAGGGAAATGTCGGTTCTTCCTCTGCGGCAATACGGATCCCCAGTTTAAACGGTTCCTTGCTTTTGATGCTCCGTTTGTACATCTGCAGTTCCTGTTTATTATCGAGAACCGGGATCACATTCTTAAAGCCGTTGTTAATAAGCTTGGCGATCCTTGAGGTATATGCTTTTTGTTTGAATCCGTTACAAACGATATTGATGTCCTTTGTAATTTTCCTTCTTTTGTACAACTGGTTAATGATGTCGATATCATAGGCAAAAGAAGTCTCCAGATGGATATTATGCTTTAATGCCTCCTCTACAACAAAAGAGAAATGCGAGCTCTTGGTACAGTAGCAGTAAAAGTAGGAGCCCTCATACTTATGCCGCTTCATGGCAGTCTGGAAATACTGCTTGGCCTTGTTGATATTGATCCCGATCTTGGGCAGGTAACTGACCTTAAGAGGTGTGCCATGTTTTTTGATCAGCGCTTTCAGATCAATGCCGTTAAATTTCAGATACCCGTCTTCAACTTCTATTCCCTCTTGCGGAAAGTTAAAGGTCTGGTCTACTAAGCCTAAGTATGAATTATTCATTACCCAATCAATCCGGTGAATGCCGGCAGCTTTAAGGTTTCTTTTTTTAAAATTTGCCTGCTAAATTAGGCAATTCCTTAAATACTTTGATAAAAATCAAATTTATATTGAATTCCTTTTTATTATTATTTTTTAGCTGAAAGCGGGGTTTCTTCCTGCACACCAACGCCGTTATATTGCAAAATAAATTCCGGCTGCTTCCCTGATGTTCATCAGCAGCTCATTCTTCCTTAGCTTTGCCCTAAATCAAAATCCTGGTATGAGCCGTTCTATTTTTTTTCTGTTATTGTTATCCCTTTTGTTTGCAATACCCGGGCCCGCCCAGGTGCATTGGTTTATCCGGCCCGAAGGCAATCTTTCGCTGATCCGGAAAACCAGCAATACCACATCCTATAATACAACCATCGATAACGAACCGGTGCGGGCCACTGTGGCTGCGCGATCTGAGTTTGACCGGCAATTAGGGGCAGGGCTCTCCGGCGGGTTCGTGGTTCCGACAGCGGTAAAGCGGCTTTCGCTGGAAGCTGCTGCGGGGCTGGTAATGACCAGCTACCGGGCACATACGGCCCTGGACTTCCGATCCAGCGGCGATATATACGATCTGAACATGCCCGGCTTCCGCGCCATTAGTGTTCAGTTCGACGGTTATGCGGGTGGCTTTTCAGACCGGCTTTTTAGTTCGGGCAAACCCTATATCATTTCTCCTGAAAACACAGAAAAGAATTTCAAACAGGGAACGGTCCGCCACCTCTATGCACAGCTGCAAATAGGAGCAAAATACAAGTTGCTAAGAAAAACAGCCATCGGTCTGGGTGTGGTCCCCTATCTGCTGGTGCAAAGCACCACCCACACTTATAAGGAGGAGTTGACACCACCGCCGATCCAGGGTACGCTGCTAAGGCAAACAAAAAGCCAGGCGAAGGACGACTATCATACAGCGGGCATGGCGGCACAGGCAAAAGTAGAACAGGCACTGAATGCCCGGTTTTCGTTACAGGCCCTTTTTACGCATCATTTTTCAAAAATCTATAAAGAGCAGCCGGGTGATGTGCCGGGAAGGAAGCCGAAGATGCAATATGCCGCACTGGGCATGAGCTATTATTTTAATTAGGCCGTGTCAAATAAAAAAAGGCTGTCCCGTATCCGAGACAGCCCTTCATTGTATTTTTAAACCGGCTTACTTCACAGAAGCAACCAGCGCCTTGAACGACTCGGGGTTGTTCATCGCCAGGTCTGCCAGTACCTTACGGTCCAGGTCGATCTGCTTTTCTTTTAATTTATTGATGAAAACAGAATAGGTCATTCCTTCTTCGCGAACTGCCGCGTTGATACGGGCGATCCACAAAGAGCGGTAATCTCTTTTCTTTAATTTACGACCCACATACATGTAGGTCATCCCTTTTTCTACAACGTTTTTGGCAACGGTAAATACATTTTTACGTTTGCCGTAAAAGCCTTTGGCCTGTTTTAATATTTTTTTCCGGCGGGCTTTAGAAGCTACTGAGTTTACTGAACGTGGCATATCTGAATAATTTTAATTGTAATGAATAAAATAAAAAATCAAGCTTTCGCTTATTTCAAACGCAATAAGCGCTGTACAAAATTCATATTGGATTTTGCAACAACACCGTCAATACGCATACCGCGTTTGCGTTTGGTTGATTTTTTGGTCAGAATGTGACGTTTAAAACTCTTTTGATGGATGATTTTACCAGTTGCAGTTACTTTAAAACGTTTTTTAGCACTGGAATTTGTCTTTACTTTAGGCATTTTTTACCTTTTTTCTTGTTACACCTTTGAGGTGTTGACGCCCGGGCGCCACCCTTTTTGGACCTCTTCAGTAATGCTCCGTTAAAAACGGGATGCAAAAGTACGGAATTAATCCAAAAAACGCATGCAGGACCGCAAAAATATCACCGGGCTGCGGTCTTTCATTAAAATTATCATAAAATTGGGGTTCCAAGTGGCTTGTAATTACGCCACAAATGTTAATTTTCGCTTTTACTATGATGATAAGACTAATGAACTCAGCCGGTTATAAAAGGCTTGGGCTGTTGTTGCCGGCCATCGCCTTTTTGCTGAATACAGCCAGGGCGCAGGATATAACGGGAAAGATCGAACGTTTCGCCGGTGCTTTCACCCCGGAAAGGGCCTATATTCATTTTGACAAAAGCAGTTATTCTCCCGGTGAAACCGTATGGTTCAAAGCCTACCTGCTTTCCGAAATAGTGCCCGCAGAAGCCAGCAAGACCTTTTATATCGACTGGATCGATGACAAGGGGAAAGTGCTTCAGCATACTGCAAGTCCGCTGGTAAATGGCATGACAAACGGCCAGTTCGATCTTCCGGCAACCTATTCCGGCAAATCGCTTACCATCAAGGCTTATACCAGCTGGATGCTGAATTTTGACAGCAGCTTTCTTTACAGCAAAAAACTTCCGGTGGTCAGCGCTACGCCCCCTGCTCCCGGAAAAGGCGCCGATCTCAAACCAACGCTTACCTTTTTCCCGGAAGGCGGGGATGCGGTAGCAGGGATTGCCGGCAAAATGGCCTATAAGGCCGTGACTGCCTTTGGCGACCCGGTAAAGCTATCCGGGGTTGTGGTGGATGAAGCCGGCAAGTTTGTAGACAGCCTGCGGAACATCCATGATGGTATGGGATATATATTGCTTAACCCCAGGGCTAACGGAAAATATACCGCAAAATGGAAGGATGATAAGAAAAATGAGTATACCACCCCCCTTCCTGCTGTAAAACCGAACGGGGTTGTTTTAAAAGTCGGCCTGACACCAGGTAAGCGGAGTTTTGAAGTAGCAGCGGCACCAGGTACTGCCGGCATCGACAGTATACATGTTATCGGTACAATGTACCAGCATCCGGTATTCACTATAACCCGCGCCCTGAACGCAGATGCGCCGGTCTCCGGCAGTATTCCGCTGGAAAGTCTTCCCTACGGGATCCTTACGATCACTGTTTTTGACAAGGACTGGAAGCCACTGGCAGAGCGCATCACGTATGTCAATAACACTTCCGGTTATGCCTGGGAGGCCGGCATGGAAGTGGAGCATTGGGGGTTGAGTCATCGCGGAAGAAATGAGCTGGTCATTTCCCTTCCGGAAGCCATCCCCGCATCGCTTTCTGTTGCGGTTACGGATCTGGCCATTGGCGGCGACAGCACCGAGAACATTCTTTCCACCCTGATGCTTACCGGTGAACTAAAAGGCAAGGTCTCCAATCCCGCTTATTATTTTAAAGACAGCTCCCTGAAGGCACAGCAAAACCTGGATCTCGTGATGCTTACCAACGGCTGGCGCCGCTTTAACTGGGAAAAAATCATGGCAGGAGAACTGCCGTCCATCCGTTATCCCAGAGACACGGCCTATATCTCCGTATCAGGCAAACTGGCAGGGATCATGCCTTCTTCCATTTCTCCGGCGTCTTCCATCATTGTAATGATGACACAAAAGGACGCCGAGGGCAAGGTCCTTATGATACCGATTACAAAAGACGGGCGGTTCAATGACCCTTCGTCTGTCTTTTTTGATACCGCCCGCGTGGCCTATAAGATCCAGGATAAGACCCTGGAGGGATCCATGGTGCAGTTCATGCCGGATAAGCTCCGTGTTCCGGATCCGGGTAATTTCTGGACCACTCCTTTCAAAGGCGATACAGCAGGAAGTGCCTATCACCTGCAGCTTGCAAATGCTGCCAATGCCATCGCAGAGAAAAACAGATATAAGGAGCTGGAAGCCGTAACCGTGGCGGCCAAGACAAAATCGCCGGTTCAGCTGCTGGATGAAAAATATTCTTCGGGGCTTTTCAAAGGCGATATGAATTCCATACAGTTTGATGTGCTCAACGATCCTTTCGCAAAAAGCGCGATCGATATCTTTACCTATCTGCAGGGGAAGGTAGCCGGTCTGCAGATCTCGGGAAGCGGTTCCAATGCTTCCCTGAACTGGCGAGGCGGATCACCGCAGATCTATATTGATGAAATGCCCGCCGATGTGAGCTTTGCATCTTCCATTAATGTGAACGATATCGCTTACATCAAGGCATTCCGCCCGCCCTTTATGGGTGGTACCAACGGAGCCAACGGGGCCATCGCCATTTATACGAGACGCGGAGACGATATCAAGCCCGAACCCGGTAAGGGCCTGTCGGCCAGCCGGATCGAAGGGTATACCGCCATACGGGAATTTTATGTACCCAAGTACTATAGCGAGTTTGTGGCACCGGATGCCGACAAGGATGTGCGCACCACCATTTACTGGAACCCGAACGTAGTGGTGGATGCCAATAAAAAACAAGTGGTGGTATCTTTTTACAACAATGATGTTACGGATGCATTCCGCGTAGTGATCCAGGGAATGACAGTAGATGGCAAACTGATCCATCACGAAGAAAACATGGAATGATCACTATCAGGCATGCAGCAGGTTCCCGTCCGGCAAACAAAGATCATCCTACGTACTCTCTATAAAAAACAGCCCCGGGAACGGGGCTGTTTCATACACTTTAAATTATGAAAAACTAAACGTTACACTTTATTATCTTCTTCCACCTTCGGAGCGGCTGCGGCTGCCGCCACCACCACCGCGATACCCGCCACTCTCACTTCTTTGAGGTGCACTTCGCTGAACCTGGGCCTCACGGCTGCGGGTAGCCTGTTGCCGTTGCATACTTTCACGCTGACGTGTCTGCTCCATGCGCTGCGTATTCTGCCGTTCCTGCTGCTGACGCATCTGTTGTTCCCGCTGCGCATTTTGCTGATTGCTGCGGGCTTCCATCTGCTGCTGGCGTTGCTGACGCAGCTGCTCTGTGCGCTGCGCGTTTTCCTGGTTGCTGCGGGCCGCTGCCTGCTGGTCCCGTTGCCGGCGCAGCTGTTCCGTCCGCTGTACGTTTTCCCTGTTCCGCGCCTCCATTTGCTGCTGACGGGTTGCTGCATCATTATTTCTCAGGTTTTCGTTATCTGCCCTGCGTTGCCGCAACTGATCCGTCCGGGAATCATTTCCGGTACGCTCCCGCTGTACCCGCCCTTCAGTGGCAGTACGGTTAGTACGGTCGGTACTCCGGTTTTCGGTCCTGGAATCATTCTGACGGTCTCTTACCACATCGGTCCGCCTTCCATTTGTTGCATTTCCACGACTGCTGTTTCCCCGGTCGGTCCGCGCTGCATCGCGGTTATATTGTTCTACTGTTCTCGGAGCATAGCGGGTATTACTGCTGTTGCTGCGCTGAACGGATGGACGGTACACGCTCACTCCGTTCCTTCCTACTGAAGTACGGCCCGGGCGGCTTGCGTCCCTTACCCGTACCGGTTGTATCCGGCCGGCATACCGCTCCACATCTGTACGGCGGGGGCCATTTGTATAATATCCGCGTCTTCCGCCGTTACGCCCGCCATAGTTATTGATGATCGTGGTATGGTTGATGATCGTCACATTATTCCTGTAGGGATAGTAATATCGGCTTATATAACGCGACCCCATATACCGGCAGGGTGCAAAGGTCCAGTAATCATAAGGCGGGCTATAACTGCCAAAGCCAATGCTGATACTGATTCCCGGGCGCAGTGGTGCCCATCCGTAATAGTCTCCGCCGCCTCTCCAGGCCACCCATCCGGGAGACCATTCATAGCCCGGCACCCAAAGCCATCCGTAAGAAGGATCATAGAACCATCTGCCATAGTGGAATGGCGCCCATCCCCAGTCATAGTCAGAAGCCCACATCCAGTCGTCCCCGTCTGAATATACCCACTGGCCATTGGAGGCATAAGGCCGGAAATCGGAGCCTACCCGCGGACGCCAGGTATACCCGTAGTCCGGGTAATCGATCCATTCCCCGTAAGGGCTCAGCTCGTCATAGAAGGTCTGAAAGTTGATGCTGACACCAACCCGCGGCTGAGCGGCCGTTTTTTGCGAAACGGACAAAGCCAGCGCCAGAAATAAACCAAAGCTGATTGTGCTAATAAGTCGTTTCATGTTAAATCAATTATTTTGTTTGAGTTAAAATTGTTATCCGGGTGGCAGGCATTTTATGCTGTCGCGCCCTCTTGATTAATAGACGCCGATTTGGCGTTGAAGTTGCCATAAGGAGGCTCAAACTAACAATTGTTAAGAAAAATTTAAGCAAAATTTGTTAACATTTGCAAATGAAACCATTCGGTTCCCCGGGATGCCGGAATAAATCATCGGATCATTGAAGGATTATTATCAAATACTGGGACTTCCTCCCTCTGCCACAACAGCCGAGATAAAGATCGCCTACCGTAAACTCGCCCATCGCTATCACCCGGATAAAAACCCTTCGGATGTTTATGCTGCAGCACATTTCAGTCTGATAAAGGAAGCTTATCTTACCCTTACCCGGCCAGGGTTAAAAGAACAATACCTGCGGGAACGCTGGCTCTACCAGTCGATGGGAAAAAAAGCGGTTGCTCCGGACAACACACCGCCGCAATTGCTGCAGGCCGTTCTGGCAACCCACCGGCAGCTACATCTTTACGACGAACACCGGGTGGACAAAAAAGGCGTTCATCAATCCCTGCTGGAGCTGATCACACCGGAAAAGACCGATCTGCTCAACCGGTTCAACCAGGAGGACATCAACCAGGAAATTGTAAAATGGATCATGGATTGTCTTTTCCTGCTTTATCCGAAGGATCAGCTGCTCCTGCTCGATGTACTGGAAAAGATCCATGCTCCCGAGCAAACGCGCCTGGCGATCGGGAAGAAACGGCGGGAGATCCATAATACCATCCGGTTCAACCGTATTAAGCCCTTTTTGATTTTATTATTAATTATCCTACTTTGCGTAATCATTGCCTATTCCTTATGAAAGGCCGGGGCTAATTTTAAATCATTACAGCTATGATGCCGATCGGAGATGACAATACGGGGCGTACCCTGACTCCCTATGTCAATTATCTGCTAATTGCACTCAACATTTTTGTTTTTGTTTATTATCAGCGGTTCGGCACCAATATCGATTTCCTGCTGCGTTTTTCCACCGTTCCGGGAGAGATCCTTACAGGACAGGATATTGCCGGACCGAATGATCTTGAGGTAACCCCTGTTCCGGTCTATGCCACTATTTTAACTTCCATGTTCATGCATGGTTCCATTGCACATATTTTTGGGAATATGCTTTATCTCTCCATTTTTGGAGACAATATCGAAAATGCCATGGGCCATTTCCGTTACCTGGTATTCTACCTGCTTTGCGGCGTCCTCGCTTCCTGCTCGCATGTGCTTATGTCATTCATCCTTGATGATGGATTGCTGGTCCCCAGTCTTGGCGCCTCCGGTGCCATTTCCGGTGTTTTGGGGGGCTATCTTGTAATGTTCCCCAGAAATAAAGTGCGCATCTGGGCATTGCTGTTTTCCTTTAACGTACCGGCGGTGATCACGCTTGGTATCTGGATCGTGATGCAGATCGTAAGCCAGGTCAATACCATCGGTGGCCGCGAGCAATCGGGGGTGGCCTATGCGGCCCATATCGGGGGGTTTCTTGCAGGCATGCTGCTGGTGCGGTTCTTTGCAAACAAACGCCCAACGGCAGTGAACAGGTATCCTTTTTGAAGGAGTGATCAGCTGTAAGCTATCAGTAATCAGCAGTCAGCTGTAACTCCGTTCACTTTTCAATCCGCTACAACACCGTCGTCTCACGGCCTTCCAGCCAGCTCTTGAACAGCCCCACCCGCTCCCTGCTTACAACGGTATCCAGTTCCATTTCCGGGTTCAGCTGCAGGATCAGCCGGCTGTTGTAGTAGCTGTTGATCTTTACAATGGCATCAATACAAACGATCATCTTCCGGTTGATCCGGAAAAACAGGGTTTTATTAAGCAGCTTATCCATCTGATCCAGCGAATAATCCAGCGGTACTTTTTTCCCGGCATGCGTTATGGCCTTGGTGATGCCATCTGCATAATAGATACAGGCAATATCCTTTGATTTTACATACACGATCTGGTTGTTGGCTCTTCCGATAAAGCGGGTATTCTCCTGGCGGTAAAAAGCCTCCGCGATCCGCGAAAGATCCAGTACCGGGTTTGCCTGCGGTTTAAAATAACTGAATTTCTGCAACGCCCGTTCCAGCTCCGTTTTGTCGATGGGCTTCATCAGGTAGTCGATGCTGTGCACCTTGAATGCCTGTAGTGCAAATTTATCATAGGCGGTTGTAAAGATCACCGGCATCCGCACTTCTGTTTGCTGAAACAATTCAAAACAATTTCCGTCCGAAAGCTGAATGTCCATAAATGCCAGGTCTGCATCCGCGCCGTTCGTGGCCAGCCACTTCTTTCCTTCATCGATCGATTCGATCACTTTCAGCACATTCAAACGCGGCACCAGGGCCTCCAGCAGCTGGATCAGACGGTCGGCGTTCAGTTTTTCGTCTTCAAAAATGATAACATTCATAACGGTTCCTGGTTAAAATTGGTCTTTTAAGGTCTCCGGAAGAAAAGGAAGTTTTACCACAAAATTCCCGTCTGCCTCAATTATCTCCACCTGTTCATTGGTGATCAGCTCATATCTTTTGCGGATATTGGAAAGTCCTACCCCCGTAGAGAACCGGATGCCGTTTCGCTTCCGGAGGTCGTTGGACACAATAATATGATGATCGGTGAACCGGATGTTCACATGAAGCGGATCGTTTGCGGCAAAGCGGTTGTGCTTTACCGCATTCTCCACCAGCATCTGCAGTGCAGAAGGCGGAAGCATCGAATACTGCTGCGTTTCGGAAGGCTGATCGATATGGAACAGGATACTATTCTGATGCCGGATCCGGATCAGGAACAGGTAGGACTCCAGGAATGACAATTCGGTCTGCAGCGAAACAAGGTTCTCTTCTTTCTGATCGAGGATATACCGGTAGCATTTGGAAAGCTGGGTGATATATTCCGCGGAAAGATCGGCGCTTTTATAAACAAGACCGGTAAGCACACTCAGGGAATTAAAAAAGAAATGCGGATCGATCTGGCTTTTCAGCACATCATAACGTGCCTGCATGTTCTCCCGTTTCAGCCGCTCGGCATTCAGGCGGGCCTCCTGCCAGTTCTTGTAATAAAAAAGGATCCCGCTAAAGCTCAATATCAACAGGTAGAAAATAAATGCTCCAAAGATCAGGTCGTAGCTGAGAGCGCTGAAGCTTTTCCATGCTTCATAGTTGTTAAAAAAATAAATATCAAAAAAAGAATAGGTAAGACCAAACAAAAAAGCAGCAAAAACCCCATATATAATCAGGCCAAGGCAAAGGAACAAAATGGTGTAGGGAAATCTTTTCTTGACGGTGCCCTTCTGCAATAACCGCGACAGCCGCTCTCCTCCTTCCCAGATCAGCAGACCCAGTGAAACAAACATCAGGCTGAAGGATTGTTCGCGGAAAAAAGAAGAATCCGCATCGCTTTTAAACGACATATCAAAAGAACGGAATACAACACTGAAACCATAAAGGATCACAATCCGCGCGATGTATTTTACCATCGGATGCTGCAGCATTATTTCAAATTGCCGTTTCGTCATGCGCCTTAAAATTAGTACTATAGCTCCTAAAATCATACGGAAGAATTATTGTTTTTTTGAAACCAGTCAAGCGCTTCTTCCACGGCAGTGGTAACCGGTGTATAGGTAAGTCCCAGGGCCCGAGCAGCTTTTTGTCCCGAATAATAATTATCAAGGCATAATAAGTATGCCGATGCATAGTTGAGTTTCAACCGTTTCCCTGTTATCTTTCCCAGGGCGGTACCCAGCAATCCGCCGATCTTTAAGATAAAGCGCGGGATCCGCAGCATAACGGGATTTTGCTGTGCCAGCCGGTTCACGATCCGGAAAAATTCGCGATAGCTCAGGTTCTCCCCGGCAATCAGCAGACAGTCACCGTTCGCGCCCTGTGTGCAGGCCTCTACTATAGCCCGGCTCACATCCCGTACATGAACAAAGTTCTTTCCGCCGGGCGGACAGAACAACAGCCATTTGTTCATCGCATATTTCAGGATCTGCCCCGAACTCGGCTTCAGATCATGCGCTCCGATCATGAAAGTAGGATTCAGTACCACCGCGGGCAATTGCCGCTCCACCACGGCCTCCAGTACTTTCTGCTGGGCAATGTACTTTGTATTGATATAAGGCGAATTGATCCTGAAAAGTGAAAAAGAATTCAGTTCGGTGCCCGGTTGCTTCAGCGAACCCGGTGCCATGGTATTGGCAGTGCTGATATAAACAAGCCGCTTTACCCCGTGGTGCAGGCAAGCCTGGATGATGTGTTCCGTACCCCGGATATTCACCTGTTCATAATCTTCCCGGCTTTTTCCCCATTGTTCGGTAAGTGATGCAGTGTGTACTACATAATCGCAGTCTTTCACCGCGGTCAGTACCTCTGCACCGTTTTCGATCGAGCCATAATACACTTCACAAAAAAGCCCGTTCAATAAATTGGTATTGGACGATTTCCGGACCAGCACTCTTACTTCAAGTCCGTGCCGGCAGCATTCCAGCGCTGTATTATACCCCAGCAATCCGCTGGCGCCTGTTATCAGTACCTTTGACATTTTTTTAATGGGTTAATTGCAGTTCACGTTTAATAGCTCCCGAGATCAGCCGTACTTTTATTGTGGGGGGGATCAGTCCCATCAGTTTCTGGTTCATCCGGTTCCACCAGCCGGGCACAATGGTGGCCCGTCCTGCCAGCGTTTGCCGGAGGATCCGGTTGGCCAGGTCCATTGTGGAGAACAGCCCCAGCCGGCCCTTATATCCCTGTAACAGGATCCGCTGCGAAGTATTGGAATTCGTCATGATCGGTCCGGGATACGCCACGCTTACCGAAACGCCCCGGTCCTGCATTTCTTCCCGCAGCCCTAATGAAAAGGAAGACACAAATGCCTTTGATGCCGGGTATACGGTTTTGTAGGCGATCGGCGAAAAGGCCGCCATGCTCGCGATGTTCAACACAAAGCTCCGGTCGTGCTCCAGCAGCAGGGGTAACAGCTGCCGGGTAAGCAGCGCCGTACAACCAATGTTGAGCTGAATGATCTTATCGATCACCTTTGGCGCGCAATCCAGCATCGATACCGTTCCTCCCATACCCGCGTTATTAATGAGGAAATCGATCGAGAAATTGCGGCTGATCATCTCAACGTGCGCGTCAAATGAAGGCCGGTCCGTCAGGTCAAATTCGAAAACCTTTATATCAACCTGGTAGAACCGGCTGAGCTCTTCTCCCATTTTTTTTATAGCGCTTCCCGGAAGGGCGATAAGGATCAGGTTCCTGTTCAGTCGGGCGCAGCAATGGGCAAATGCGCTTCCCAGTCCGCCGCTGGCTCCTGTGATCAAGGTATATTTTTTATTCATAGTTTAATGCTGTTGCAGTAATGATTTAAAACGGTACATCGTGTTGAGGATATTATCATAGACGATCGGGTCCGAAACCCAGCGGGGTACGCTTGCGCTTTTATTGGTAAGGATCTGAT
Organism: Niabella beijingensis; assembly: GCF_020034665.1. Taxonomy (NCBI): domain Bacteria; kingdom Pseudomonadati; phylum Bacteroidota; class Chitinophagia; order Chitinophagales; family Chitinophagaceae; genus Niabella; species Niabella beijingensis. The sequence goes on from NZ_JAIQDI010000002.1 coordinate 2,381,532, forward strand.
AAGTAATCCGGGCTTCCTGCCCACCCAGCGGATCCAGCACCCATCGCCCGGATGTGCCCTCCAGCCGGGTCACATTCTTTAACCGGGGATATACCTGGTGCTGCACGCTTTCGAAATAGATGGTCTGCGCTCCGGAACCTCCCGTCGGGGTATAAAAAAACTTCAGACTGCAGTCCTGGTCTTCCATGGGCCAGGGCAATGCATAACGGATATAATTCAGCCATACGTTTGCATCCCTTGTTACGGCGATTTTATACTGACTCGATTTCACATTCCAGCGGCCTCCCTTGCCGGCATCTTTCAGCAGCGTTACCACATCTGAAAAACCGACACCTGTTACCTCAAAAGAAACCTTCAGTTCCCGCACCTTGCTGCCGTTATGCATTACCCAGCGCTCATAGAGATTGATCCCGTTGGAGGTCTTCACCAGCTTAAAGTCACCGCCGGGAGCTGCAAGCAGGCGGCCGCAGAACAGTATCAGAAAAAAGATTAAAAGTGTTTGTTTCATATTTTTTTTACAAACATAAACTGCCCGTGATCCCTTTTAAAGGAATAGTATACGAGCCGTATGATTTCCCCGCTGGAATGTTGCTTATGTAACTGAACCGGAACTGACTTTACCGGCTTAACAATCTTTAAGATTTCCTTAAATCCGCTTTAACAGCCTGGCCGGGGCAGCAGTCTTTTACCGGCCAATATCCTGTTGCAGCCCGACTTTCCGCCGCCGGAACTGATTGCAGTAACCGGAAATCCGTCACCTGTCATTTTTTTTCTATCTTTAAAAAAAATGTATACATGAAGAAAATCTTTACGCTCATTTTTATGGCTATTGTTGCTGTTGGTTCTGCGCAGGATGGTTACTGGCAGCAATACCTGAAATATGACATGCAGGTAACCTTGAACGACAAGAATCAATCGCTTACCGGAAAACAGTCCATCCAGTACAAAAACAATTCACCCGAAACACTGGACTTTATCTGGTTTCATCTCTGGCCCAATGCCTACAAGAATGATTCAACAGCCCTGTTCAAACAGATACACTCTGATCTTTCCCGTAAGGAGAAACTGGATGCGGTAACATATGGCTCCATTGATGGACTCAATTTTAAGGTAGATGGAAAGCCCGCTAAAACAGTACCGCATTCCAACCCGGAATACATTGACATCATCAAGGTACTATTGCCGGCGCCGCTGAAGCCGGGAGCTTCTGTTACCATTACTACCGACTTCCACGTGAAGCTCCCTTCCTATTTTTCAAGATCCGGTTTTTCCGACGGCGAGTACATGATCTGCCAGTGGTATCCGAAACCGGCCGTATTTGACAAGAGTGGCTGGCACGAGTTTCCTTACCTTGACATGGGTGAGTTTTATAGTGAATATGCTGATTACAATGTTAAAATAACCCTGCCGTCCGATTATGTGGTTGGCGCAACGGGTGTACTGCAGGATAAGGACGAGCTGGAGCACTACAAGACCCTGGGGAAAAAGAATGCTACCAACAGAACCACCCCATCGCTTTACAAAGCGGCAAAGCCCGGCACCAAAACCCTTACGTATACCGCTCAGAATGTTCCGGATTTTGCATGGTTTGCAGAAAAAGGCCTGATCATTCAATATGACACCATACAGTTGAAAAATAAAACCGTGGATGCCTTCACCTATTACCACAACCAGCCCGGTACCTTATGGAATAACAGCATCGACTATGTGAAGGATGCCGTTCAGCATTACAGCAAATGGATCGGTGAATACCAGTACCCGACCGTTCAGGCTTTTGAAGGGCCTAAAAACAATTCCAGCGGGGGCATGGAATACCCCATGATCACCCTGATCACCTGTCCTGATGCCACAAAGGAATACCTAGATGGTGTTATTGCCCATGAAGTGGGGCACAACTGGTTCATGAGCATGCTGGGCTCCAATGAGCGCGCACATACCTGGCAGGATGAAGGGCTGAACACCTACTACCAGTTCCGGTATGAAGCAGAAAAATACCATTACAATTCGGTGGCCCGTGAAGCCATCCCCGAAGAGATCAAAAAGTTACCGGTGAAGGAATTCCAGGAGCGGGTTTATTTTGCGCTTTCACAAATCCCCATGCAAAGTCCTATAGAACAACCCGCCGCTGACTTCAAAACATCGGAGGACTATGGGCTGGTCTCCTATATCAAGACCTCTATCTGGATGTACCTGCTCGAGCGCCAGTTCGGCCAGGAAAAGGTAGACCAGGCATTCCGCGACTATTTCGATACCTGGAATAATAAGCATCCGCAGCCGGAAGACCTGAAGGCTTCTTTTGAAAAAAGTCTGGGAACGAACCTTGACCGCTTTTTCGAGCTTCTGAAAAAAGAAGGATCCATTACTCAATAAATAATTTATGCAGATCTCTTTAACGAATAAAAAAGCACTGGTGGGTGCCAGCAGCAGCGGTTTGGGAAAAGCCATCGCCCTGCAGCTGGCGGCCTCAGGGGCTTCAGTGACCCTCCTTGCGCGGAGGGAGTACACGCTTCAGCAGCTGGTGACCAGCTTACCCTGTTCCGGGAACCAGCAGCATCAATACCTGGTGGCCGACTTTTCGGATATAGATGCATACAAAAACAAAATGGATGACTACTTTGCAAACAACCAGGTGGACCTGCTGATAAACAATACCAGTGGGCCCAGCCCGGGTACTGCACTTGAGAAAAAGGATGCGGACTATGTTACGGCATTCAACCTGTTGTTCCGGACCGTTCAGTACACTACGGAAAAGGCATTGCCCCATATGATCGCCCACCGGTTCGGGCGCATCATCAATCTTACTTCGCGATCGGTTAAAGAGCCTATTGAAGCACTGGCTTTATCCAATACCATCCGCTCTGCGGTGGTAACCTGGGGCAAGACCCTGGCCACGCAGGTGGCGAAGGACAATATAACGGTCAATAATATCCTTACCGGTAATTTCGAAACCGACCGCATCCTGGAGCTATACGAAAGGGAGGCTGCCGCAAAGGGCCTGCCGCTGGAGGCCTATAAAGAACAGGCACTCGAAAGCATCCCGATGAAGCGCCTGGGCAAGCCGGAGGAGATGGGCGACCTCGTCACCTTCCTGGCTTCGGATCAAGCAGCCTATATTACCGGAACCAGCATTGCGATTGACGGCGGATTGATAAAGAGTGTTTAAATACGGAAAGTGAGCAGTCGATGGTGAAAAGTCAGCAGTTAAACTTTACCGGATCGCTTAACGGCACACCGCCTTCATTATTATCCGTTCATATCCCATCTCGCGTCTCAGATCCCAGTGCTCACTTCTCATCTCAAACCCCAAACTTTCCTACCTTTGCCAGATGCATTATGTTTCTGCGGAAGGTTTAGGAAAAAGCTATGGGATCCAGCCCCTTTTCTCTGATATCTCATTTCATATAGAAGAGGGTGATAAAGTAGCTATTGTAGCCCGGAATGGTACAGGAAAATCTACATTATTAAAAATACTTGCAGGAAAAGAAACGCCCGACGCCGGCAAGCTCTGGGTCCACAAAGATGTGGAAGTGATCCTTTTTGAACAAGAGCCGGACCTGGAAGAAGAGCTGACGGTTTCCGATAATATTTTCTTTCACAACCACCCTACCGTGCAGGCCATCCGGGAATACGAACTGGCAAGCGAAAGCGGGAATGCCGACCGTATCGGCCAGGCCCTTGTCCGGATGGATGAGCTGAATGCCTGGGATTTTGATTCCCGTGTGAAACAGATCTTTGGCAAACTGAACATTCACCATCTTGATCAGAAAATAAAGACCCTGAGCGGTGGTCAGAAAAAGCGGGTTGCACTTGCCAGAACACTGATCGACATTGGTTTTGAGCATAAGCATGTATTGCTGATCATGGATGAGCCCACCAACCATCTGGATGTAGGAATGGTGGAATGGCTGGAACATTTTCTGGGAAAGGAGAACGTTACCCTCGTGCTTGTTACCCACGACCGTTATTTCCTGGATGCGGTTTGCGATGAGATCTGGGAAATGGAAGGGGGCGAACTGTTTGTACACAGAGGCGATTATGAATACTATCTCGAAAAAAAAGCACTGCGGATCGAGAACCTGAATGCCTCTATTGATAAAGCCCGTAACCTCTATCGCCGCGAGCTGGAATGGATGCGGAAACAGCCGAAGGCACGTACTACCAAATCGAAAAGCAGGGAAGATAATTTTTATGCCATTGAGAAAACCGCCAAACAACAGGTTTCTGATGACCAGCTGCAACTGCAGATGAAAATGAACCGCCTCGGCGGCAAGGTAGTGGAACTAAAAAAAGTGTACAAATCATTTGGCAGCAAAAAAATACTGGATGGATTTGACTACACTTTTAAGAAAGGCGAGCGGGCGGGCGTCATCGGGAAAAACGGAGCGGGAAAGTCGACCTTTATCAATATATTACAGGGTGTTGAATCTGCCGACAATGGCAAGATCAATGTTGGCGATACGGTAGTGTTCGGCAACTATTCACAACAGGGGCTGATCTTAAAAGAAGACATGCGGGTGATCGAGTTTGTAAAGAACATCGCAGAAAATTTTCCCCTGGCCGATGGCAGTACGCTCAGTGCGTCCCAGTTCCTCCAACTGTTCCTTTTTGACCCGGACAAACAATACACTTATATCAGCAGGCTGAGCGGGGGCGAAAAAAGACGGCTGCACCTGCTCTCCATCCTGTTCCGCAATCCTAACTTTTTGATTCTTGATGAGCCGACAAACGACCTGGACCTTCCTACGCTTTCGGTCCTGGAGAATTTTCTCAGCGAATATCCCGGCTGCCTCCTGATCGTCTCGCACGACCGGTATTTTATGGACCGGCTGGTCGATCATTTATTTGTTTTTGAGGGCGACGGCGTCATTACCGACTTTCCCGGAAATTACACCCAGTACCGGTTACAGGAAAAAAGCCAGCCCGCTGCCGCAGCTATACCCGCCAGGGAAACCTCCGCCGTGACTGCAACGCAAAAACCGGGCAATAAAAAAGTATCTTTCAAGGAAAAGAGGGAATACGAGCAACTGGAAAAAGAAATTGCCGGGTTGAATGCCGAAAAAGAAACCATTACGGCGCAGTTATCCGGCGGCACCACCGACTTTGAACAGCTGGAGGCCCTGTCCCGCAGGATCGGTGAGATCACCGGATTGCTGGATGAAAAAGAACTGCGCTGGCTGGAACTGAGTGAGCTGATAGAGGGGTGAAATAAGATATGAGACGTGGGAAGTGAACTATTTAATGACCGGCCTAAACCGGGTATATTTAAACTATGGAAGATTATCTTATCGGTATCGGAAAACGGATAAAAGCGCTCCGGAAAAACAAAGGCTTTACCATCAACAATGTCGCCGGCAAGGCCGACCTGAGCAATGGACTGATTTCACGTATTGAAAACGGGAGGACCATTCCTTCGCTTCCGGTACTGTTAACCATCATCAACGTTCTGGATGTAGGCATTGCCGATTTTTTTAAAGACATCCCTTTATCCGGCGGAAAGAGCTTTATTGTTTCCAGAAAAGAAGACAATACCATTATCGAAAAGGAAGATGAGGCCCGGGGCTTTGAATACCGTTCCTTATTGGGCAGGCAGCTATCTTCGGTAGGCTTTGAGGCTGTTTTACTGGAAGTGCAGCCGGGCTCTCAAAGAGACAGGGTTGAAACAGACGCCTTTGAATTCAAATATATCTTATCAGGAGAATGTGCTTATATCATCGGGGAAGAAGAGGTTTCGCTCCGGGAAGGAGATGCCCTTTTTTTTGACGGACGTATACCACATGTACCGGTGAACCGGGGCAAGGCTGCTGCAAAAATGATCGTGATGTATTTCTTTCTTCCCAAAAATGAATAAGATTTATAGGCCGCATCAGCTTTATGAAAGAACACTCCTAATTCAACAGTATTGCATCAAGTTCTGTAACCGTATCCAAAATATAATCGGGCTTCGCAGCTTCGAGCTGTTCCCTTGTCTGGGCGCCGCTCAATACCCCAACCGTTATACCGCAACCGGCATTCTTTCCTTCCTCGATATCAATTACAGAATCCCCGGCCTTTAATACACTGCCGGCATCTGTAATATGAAACTGCCGCATGGCGCATTCGATCATATCGGGAAAGGGCCTCCCCTTCTGAACATCATCGGCGGTCACCAGCGTATCAAAATCGCGTCCCTCCTGCCATTGGAGCTTGCCGATCAGCTTCAATGCCGTTTTTTTATCATACCCGGTATTCAGCGCTACAAGAATATTGTTATTTCTCAGCCGTTCAAAAAAAGCCTCCATCCCTTTAAAGCTGCTCACAGCCGCCTCATCATAGGCTTTTTCGAGCGCTGTTTTAAAGTGCGCAAATGCCGCATCAGCAACCGGTTTAACATCGGCTACATCCGTGCAGGCCGTAAGCACATCAGTTATCGCCTTATATTTTTCCTTGCCTGCACCATATTTCAGTACATCACTCAGTGTCAGTTTAAATCCCTGATCATTGATCACTTTTAACACGGTGCGGTACACCAGGTTGTTCTCATTTACCGTGGTACCCGCCATGTCAAAAACAACCATTCTAATTTTACTCATATCTCTAATTTAAATCAAATATCCGTTTAATGTTTTCTTTGGAAAATCCCGCACTGCCGGTCATTCCCTTACCCCCGATACCCGTAACAATATGTATGCATCCATCAATGGTATGCTGAAACAGGTCCTGCGTCCGGCACTGGGAATAAATCCCGTACCAGCGGTTCCGGATCTCATAACTGGGCAGCGCAACGATCTTCTGCGCCTCACTGATCATAAAATCATCCACATCCGTCCGCAGATCAAAGCCCAGCACATCGGCATCAGCGGCAGGCGCATACTCGTGAGAGTCGCCGATGATAACGGATCCGTCAACTGCCTGTTTAAACAGGATATGCACGCCCCATTTCTTTTCAAACGCGTCTGGGTCTTCCTTTGCTTTAATGGCCGCAAACGACGGGCATTCGCTGAACGCTTCATATCTTCTTATGGACAAACCCGTCAGTATCGAGCCTTTCAGCTCATAGCCTGTTTGCGGAACGGTTTGAAGCATCTGCAACTTGGTCACCTCAAGATCGCTGTTTACAAACAGCTCCGGGTACAGGGTCTTAAATTCCGATCCGCAACAGATGATCACTTTAGCAGCCGTAAACACCCTTCCTCCTGAAGTGTGCAGGGTTGCTCCGTCCGCTACCGCCGCACAATGAAGCACAGGAGTGCTGTCGTAATAGTCCAGGCCTTTTTCGCTGACAAGGTATTCCAGCAGTCGTCCGATCATCACCCGCGGCTCTACGGTTATTTCATCCGGAAAGAACAGTCCGGCCTTAACATAGCCGGGGTTTAGTCCCGGATACTTCTCCAGGCATTCCTGCCGGGTCAGCAGCCGGGATTTATAATTATTTTTCCTGTTGATACCGCTCAGTTCTTCGATCAGCTGTACCTCTTCCTCATTGGATGCCAGGTAAACCGATCCGCTCTGCCTTACGGAGATATCAAACCGGTCCTGGATCTGTTTATAAATTCTCAGACTCTCCCTTCCATACTCCTGCCATTTGGTATTCATCCCAGATGGCACCACCTGCCCAAAATTGCGCACCGTAGCGCTTTGGGGTAGTTTATCCTTTTCTATGACCGCTACACGCAGTCCGTTCTCCAGTGCATGACAGGCATGAAAAGTACCCAGTACCCCACCGCCTACAACTATCAGATCATACTTTTTATTCATACTCATTTTATCAAAAATTCCCTGCGGTTATACGAGAACCATGTCGCGGCTTTTTGGGCTGATCCTGCGGTTAAAATACCAGAGCGCAAATGCAACCAACACCAGGATGAGTGCCGCACACTGAATATTTAAAGACACAAAAAAACTCGTCCAGCTTTGTTTCAATCCGATGATCTCTTTCAGGAAGAGGATGATCACCGTTCCCAGGTAACCCAGCGCATCCGCCAGGTAGAACAAAAACCCTACATTGCCCCTGAATCCCAGCAATGCTACCAGCCGTTCGAAAATAAGGCAATGAAACAGGATATAAGGCAGGTAACTCCCGATGCCTGAAAGGATCATCCACCACACAGGTGACAATACGGCCCGGTGGAACAGATAACTGGAAAGAATGGCCAGCAGGGCCCCGGCTGCAATAAGTACCATCCCCATGCCAAATGCTTTTTGATTGTTCCGCACCAGTATCCCTCCGGCTGCCACAACCAGTACCACCACCGCAACCGGTATCTCTGTTAAAGTAACAAGCTGCGGTACGCCCGACACCCCCTGCTCCGCCCAGAACTCCACGATGAAATTATCCCGGAAATCACGCATGATCGTCAATAGTATATAGATCAGCACCAACCCGAAATACCCAAGGCCATTCTGTATTAAAAAACGCTTCCGGTCGCTGCGGAACATCGGCACCCGTTGCGTCCGTTCTTTGATATCGCGCTCATCCGGGCCTTTGGTTTTTTTCAGCACAAGGGCCGACAGGATAAAAACCGGGAAGAATAACAGCCCCGTCAAAAACGGCATATTGTATTCACTGACATTAAAATCCTTCATCAGCACCAACCCGACCGTCTTCACCAATCCGGTTGAGAAAATAAAAGTAGCGCTGAGCGCTGCTGCCAGCAATTCTGTGTTTTTGCGCCCTTCGATATAAGAGAACACAATGCCGAACACCATTCCCAGAGGCATTCCATTAAAAAAAAGAGCCAGTACTTTCAGCCGGGGCGGCACTACGGCGAACAAACCCAGCATGGCCAGCCCGAAGGTGATAAAACCGATCAGCCACAGTGTTCTTTTCTCCTGCTTCATTTCCGAGATCACCCGGATACCGATGAATTTTGACACCATATAACCCAATACCTGGCTGATCACCAGTATCGTCTTCGCGTCCAAACCATAACCAAGATCCAGATCTGTATATTGCCCCGCCAGAAAAGATTTTCTTACAGCGTACATTGCAGTATAACAAAGAAATACGGCGCAGAGGATAAAGATCGTTGATTTTTTACTATTTGTAAATTTATTTTCAGATCCGGGCATGGTATTTTTATTAAACGCCCCAAAATTAGATCCTTTAGTCCTGTGCTTTATTAAGCCTTTGTCAACTTAAGGTTAAGCAATTGTTACGCACGAAATTATGTTGTTTTTTTACTAATATTGCACAATAATAATTATAATTAATTTATAATCAAATAATTAAAATAAAAACAGGCTTATTTAAGATCATCCGGGAAAATTCTGATAAAAAATCAACATTATATTGCTTGCCTGGTATGCGAAACAGCAGCAGCAACTGTGCCGGCCGTTCCGGAATAAAACAAATTATTACAAATAGTAAAAATAAATAATTATGTATCCTACACAGGCCACATCCATGGTATTTACCGGCGCCGGTGATCCGTTTATGAAAAAGCAATATCCCCTGCCCGATCCGGGTGCGGGTGAACTGCTGGTGCAGATCACTTATACGACCATCTGCACCAGCGATCTGCATACCCATTCCGGACGGCGTTCTGCTCCCTGTCCCGGAGTGCTGGGTCATGAGATCATCGGCCGCATCGTGCGTTGCGGAGCAAACAGGCAGACCGACCATAACGGTATTGCCCTGCAAACCGGCGATCTGATTACCTGGTGTGTTTATGCCTTTGATGCTACCACAGAAATAGCCCGGAAAGGAATGCCACAGAAATCGCCGGGAATTTACAAATACGGCCATCAGCCATTCACATCCACCGACGGATTGAATGGCGGGTTTGCAACCCACTGTCTGCTCAAGAATGGTACCGCTGTTTTTAAACTGCCGGACACGATCGATCCGGGAACGGTCGCGCCGATCAACTGTACCCATGCTACCATTGCGGGCGCGCTGCGGCTTGCGGGCGATCTGAAAAATAAAAATATACTGATCACCGGCACCGGCATGCTGGGGCTTTCAGCCTGCGCAATGGCCAAAGAAAGCGGGGCCGGAACTGTTTATGCCCTGGATATAAATAAGGAGCGGCTGGAGTTTTCAAAAAAATTCGGGGCTGCCAGATTGTTTAACGGAAGCCTGTCCGCAGACGAGATCAATAATCAGCTTTCGGCTGAAGAAAAGATCGATATCGTGATTGATACTACTGGCATCCCGGATGTAATGACAAAGGGCCTGCAATTGCTGACCACCGGTGGGCAGGCCATTTGGGTGGGCGCTGTATTTACCCAGCCGCCCGTAGCAGTGGATGCCGAAATGGTGGTAAGAAACCTGCTGACCATAAAGGGGCTGCACAATTACACCATTCCCGATCTGGATGCTGCGGTACGGTTTATCATTGCAAAACAACACGACTATCCCTTTAAAACGCTTGTCGGGGCTGCATTTCCGCTCGATCGCATTGATGAAGCATTTGCGCTTGCAAAGAAAGGGCTGCACTATCGTGTAGGCGTAGTACAATAATTTTTTCCACCTGCGGAATAAATGTATGCGCTGCGATTCCTGTCCAGGCGGACAGACATTGCTACCGGAAACTTCCCGGTCTTCTGCTATAACTCCAAACGCATTTCCAGCAGGTTGGGCCGGAAACCAAATTTCTGATATGCTTTTTTGGCAGCAGTATTTTCGTCGTAAACATTGAGCCGTACTTCCGTGACCCCTGTGGTTTTCACCCACGCGATCAGCGCTTCCAGTATTTTTTGACTTACCCCCTGTCCGCGAAAAGCGGGCTTTACATACATGAACCCCAGGTAAGCGTATTCCTTATATTTCTGATAGGGTTTGGCCGGCAGTATTTTTGCATAGCCCGAGCCAATGATCTCATGTTCCGTTACAGCCAGCAGCACGGTCGCCCGGGGCGACCGGATCAGTTCAAGGAGATCGTAATAATGGATCTCCCCCTCCCTCAACGAATTATCAAAAGGCCGTTCGGCCTTTATGATGCCGCTTTCAAATTCCAGAAGTATTTCAGCATCCGCTGCAACGGCCGCTCGTATCACCAGGTCCATACTGATCCTTTTATTTTACAAAAGAAGCGATTCACTAACATAAAATAGCTCCCCCCGGTTTAAATAAAGAGCGGACGCATGAACCGCCCGCTCTTTATTCTGGTATGCCGGCCCCTGTCAGGCGGCGCCCATTACTCTTTTCAATAAGGCAAGGGTAGCCTTAATGCCATCATATTCGCTTAAGACATCGCCTTCATATTCGATACCCACTATGCCGGAGAAACCGGAGGCATTAATAATATCAAACACTTTTTTATAGTCCGTTTCGATGCAGTTTCCTTTATCATCAAAACCATACGACTTTGCACTCACCCCTTTTGCATAGGGGATCATTTCCTTTATCCCCAGGTAGCGGTCGTATTCTTCCACGCATTTCCAGTTCTCGCCCCGCTTCAGACAAAAATTTCCAAAATCGGGAAGTGTACCCACTGTTTTTTTGCCCACTCCTTTCATTACGCCACTCAGCCATTTACCATCCGAGGAATAGCCCCCGTGATTTTCCACGATCACATTAATATTTTCTTTGGCTGCATATTCGCCCAGCCGCCCCAATCCGTCCACTGCGGCTTTGGCAACTTCTTCCGCCGTTCCGTTGCCTGCAGCATTCACCCGGATGGTTTTACAGCCCAAGTGCTTGGCCGCGTGTACCCATTTATAATGGTTCTCCACTGCTTTTTTCCGTTCGTTGTCATCGGTATTTCCCAGCTCTCCTTCCCCGTCGCACATGATAAGGTGATTGGATACCCCATTATCCTTACATACCGTAAGCAACTCATTCAGGTAGCCCGTATCCTCTGCTTTATCCTTAAAGAACTGGTTCACATATTCCACAATGGAGATCCCGAATTCCTTTTTTGCGATCCTCGGAAAATCGAGGTTGGTGATCTGCTTTTTTTGAAGGGCACGGTGGAGCGACCATTCGGCCAGCGATATCGGATATGTTTTTACTTTACCTGCTGCCAGCAGCGACTGGCTGCCCAGTGCACCAGCCGCCAGCACGGATGTCGTTCTTAAAAAATCTTTTCTGTTCATACGCATTTTGAGGGGATTGTAAGGTGAGTTGATCGCTAAAAAAACAGCGTTCCATTCAACAGGAACGCTTTTCTTTCCGGCCCTGACTGATACAGTGCCATTTTATATCATTATAATGCCCAGGCTTTATCTCCTTTTTTATAAGGATAGGCACCGTCAAATTTTCCGGGGGTTTCTACATAACGCAGCGCCTGTGTGGCACCTGGCTTGGAAGTAAAGTACCCCCACAACGTTAATTGTTTCATCATTGTAAAATAATGTGGCGGATAACTTTGTTTTACCTTCACCGCACCAAAATTCTTTTTTGCCTCCTCTGCTTTCACCCATTCATCCTGTTGTTTATTGAAGGCATCTCTTTCATTTTTATAGACCTCGGTTTTTACAAAATCCTTTGCTTCCTTATCCAATGCCGTCAGGAATTCGGTCTTCTCTGTTGCAGACAGTTCCGCAAAGGCCTTTTTATATTTTGCCTTACAGGCATCGTTAAATTTCCCGATACCATCATTAAACGCCTTTTGTTCGTTCTCCCGGTAACAATCCGTAACAATGGCTTTCATAAACTCGCCGATTTTTGCAGCCTTTGCGCCCGGCGAATCCGGCGTGGTAGGGATAATGGTCTCTCCTATTTCATCCAGCAGGGCGATGGTTTCCGGTGAAAATGAACCGGCCTTTGCGCCGGGGGCCTTACAGCCCGACATAAACATCTCGGCGCCCACTATGGTACCTCCCAGCAAAATACCTACGCGTGATAAAGCTTCTCTTCTGTTCATCGATTATTTTTTTTAGACCGGAAAGTACTTCTGCTCCTTTCCGGTCATTCTTGTAACAAAATTTGATTTATTGCATCATTCTGAATGACCACACATTTTAAAGATTCTGTTTTTTCAGCTCTTCCATCGCATGATCCACCGCACGGGCTGTAAAGGCCATATACGAGAGTGAGGGATTCACACAGTTGGCGGATGTCATAAACGAACCGTCAGTAACAAATACATTTGGGGCATCCCAAACCTGATTCCATTTATTTACCACAGAGGTCTTGGGATCCGCTCCCATCCGTGCTGTTCCCATTTCATGGATACCGCGGCCAATCGTACCGTCACCGTCCCGGCCTTTTACATCCTTTGCACCGAATTTTTCCAGCATTTCTATTGCATCGTTCTTCATATCCACCCGCATCTTGCGTTCATTCTCCTTCCACTCAGAATCGATCGCCAGTACATTCAGCCCCCACTTATCTTTCTTTGTTTTATCCAGTGTGACCTGGTTCTCATGATAGGGTAATATCTCGCCAAAACCGCCGATGTTCATAGACCATGATCCCGGTTCCGTAAGTGCTTCCTTCAGACTTACACCTATCGACATTTCTTCTGCTGAAGCATTACCGCGGCCGCGGCCGCCGCCGCCCTGGTAGCCAAAGCCCCGCAGGTAATCGCGTTTTTCGCCGTTCATGTTCCGGAACCGCGGGATGTAGATGCCGTTTGCCCGCCGTCCGTAAGTATATTTATCTTCAAACCCTTCAACACGACCTGAAGCTCCCACGCCGAGGTGATGGTCCATCAGGTTGTGCCCCAGCTCACCGCTGGAACTTCCCAATCCGCCCGGCCATATATCTGTGGCTGAATTCATCAGGATCCAGGTACTGTTCAGGGTGGATGCATTAAGGAAAACGATCTTTGCGTTATATACGTATGTTTTATTGGTTTCCGCATCCAGCACCTCTACTCCGGTAGCGCGTTTTTTATCTTTATCGTATAAGATCTTCGTAACAATGCTCCAGGGTCTTAATGTAAGGTTTCCTGTTTTCACCGCAGCCGGTAAAGTAGACGACTGTGTGCTGAAATAGGCACCGAAGGGGCATCCCAGCCAACATTTATTCCGGTACTGGCAATTCGTACGCCCGGGAAGCGGCTCGGTAATGTTAGCAGTACGGCCAATGATCACATGCCGCTGACCTTTATAAATGTCCTTGATCCGTGAAGCAAAATCTTTTTCTACAATGGTCATGTCCATCGGTGGCAGAAACTGTCCGTCGGGCAGGTGCGAAATACCATCTTTATTTCCGCTGATGCCTGCAAATTTTTCTACATAGTCATACCAGGGAGCGATCTCATTATAACGTACCGGCCAGTCAATGGCAATTCCGTCCTTGGCATTGGCTTCAAAATCCAGATCGGACCAGCGATAGCTCTGACGGCCCCACAGCAGGGAACGTCCGCCCACATGGTATCCGCGGAACCAGTCGAAGCGTTTGATTTCGGTATAAGGCGATTCCTTTTCATCCACCCACCAATCGGTATTCATTTCGTTCAGCGGGTAGTCCCGGTTCAATACCGGGTGCTCCTTGATCATCTCCTGTGTTTTTGTTCCCCTGTGCGGAAACTCCCAGGGAGCCTTGCCGGCATTTACATAGTCCTTTACATGTTCAATGTTTTTACCGCGCTCCAGCATGATCACTTTGAGCCCTTTTTCGGTGAGTTCCTTTGCAGCCCATCCACCGGAAATACCGCTACCGATTACAATAGCGTCGTAAGTATTCGTTTCTGCCATTAGACTGATTTTAAAAAAATCTTTAAATCGTTAGTAAAAAAAATAAACAATCATTTAATAGCTATAAAAGTATCGTTTTAAATTTAAATTCTTTGCTATTTTTTTTTAAATTATATGAACGGTGTTGTGTATTTAATACATACCCCTGATTTGCGGCTTTTTTTTAATTTTTTCTAACAAAAAACTACCAGAAAATGAATTCTTGGGAATGGGTTATCTTTGCTCCATGAGTTTTTCAGAAACCAACCCGTTTACAAAAACAGCAGTTGAAACCGACGTACTGACGGCGGAATCAGCTTCCTGGCAGCTGATCGTATGGAACGATGAGGTAAACACTTTTGAATGGGTGATCGAAACCCTCATGGAGGTATGTGGTCATACCTATGAGCAGGCAGAGCAATGCTCCTATATCATTCATTTTAAGGGCAAATATGCTGTTAAGGAAGGCATGTATGAAGATCTTAAGCCCATGTGCAATGCGATCCTCGACCGCGGGATCGCTGCCACGATCGAAGAGCTGGTGGCATAGCCCTGTATACCATGGCCATTTTTGCGTTATCCGATGCATTGTATTTCCCTCCTGTACATCTGGTGGAGAAGGATGGCCTCCTGGCCGTTGGCGGTGATCTGAGTCCCGAACGGCTGCTGCTGGCCTACTCCTCCGGTATTTTCCCCTGGTATGAACATCCTCCTGTATTGTGGTGGTGCCCCGATCCGCGCTTTGTGTTATTCCCTGGTGAATTCAAACGCAGTAAAACCGTCCGGTCGCTTCTCAACAGGAATGCTTTTGATTTTACGGTCAACCGAGATTTTGAAGGCGTGATCCGGCAGTGCCGCCATGTGAAGCGTGTCGACCAGGACGGCACCTGGATCACCGATGAAGTGGTAACTGCTTATTGCAACCTGCATCGTATGGGTTATGCGCATAGTGCCGAAGTGTGGCAGAATGGTATGCTCGTCGGCGGCCTCTATGGCATCCGTCTGGGGGGCGTTTTCTTCGGGGAAAGCATGTTCAGCCTGGTAAGCAATGCGTCCCGCTATGCCTTTACAAAATATGTGGAGCTGCTGCAGGAAGAGCAGGTGCAGCTGATCGATTGCCAGATCTATTCGGAATACCTTGAGAGCATGGGCGCGCGAATGATCGAAGGAAAACAATTTGCCGCGTTGCTGAAACAGTATAACCCTTAAAAACGGGTCTCAATATAATGCGGCAGCATCGCCCGCCAGGTAGGCCAGTCGTGTTTGTAATCTTCTCCCCAGTTGTCAAATTCATAATAGATCCCTTTGTCATACAGGATCTTTGCAAACTCCCCTCCCGCCGTCGGATCTTCATAAGCGCCCGCACCCGTTAAGATATGGATATGCGGGCTTTTCCGGATCTGCTCCAGCATTCCATGATCCGTAAGATTGGGCATGTAATGCCAGGGACTGTTCAAATACACCGTATCATTTATAAAGCCACCGGAATAATAGGTAAGATCGTATACCCCGCTCATGGCGATCACCCCACTCAACAGATCGGGGCGTTTCAGAAAAAGATTCATACTGTGCAGCGCACCAAAGGAAGCACCGCTGATGAATACCGGGGTTTGCGCACCGGATTCATTTTTTATAAATGGGAGCACTTCATTGAACACATAGGTATTCCACTGTTCGTGCCGCTGGGCCTTATCCCAATTGTTCATTTCTTTGTTCAGCCAACTCTCATTATTCACACTGTCGATCGAATATACTTTCAACCGGCCCGTATCAATAAAAGGAGCCAGGCTGTCGATCAGCTGAAACCGCTCATATTCCAGGTAGTCTGCACCTGCAGTAGGTACCAGCAGCAGCACCGTCCCGAAATAACCATAGGACACGACCGGCATCTCTTTTTGAAGCGATGGGCTGAACCAGTGACTGATCTTTTTTTCCATAAATCAGAATTTTAATGCCCATACAAAATAGGTATTAAAACCGATTTATAAAAAAATTACTTCGCATTCCGGGTCACGCCTTCCCATCGGTCCGTACGGAACGGAGCAGCCGGAAGCCCTGCACTGTTCACAAGATTCGCTTCGGGGTTATCCCCCCAGGCATAACGCACTGCCACAGGCTGTTTTACGGCAGCAGCAGTTACAATAATGGTGTTGCCTTTAACGACCGCATCCGCCCAGTGGAACTGCTGATCGGTTCCGGCAATTGCAAAACCGGTCAGCTTTTCACCGGCCGCTTTCATTCCGGCAGCATGGTCGAATGTCAGTATAATCTGCCCGTTGTTTATTTGCTGTGATTTATAAAGGGGACCTGAATACTCCACCTTCTTTTTGTAATCCTTATTCAGTGCGATCAACGCCAGCCTTCTTCCTACCTCCTGTTTGTTCTTTGGATGGATATCCCCAGCATCGCCGATATCAATAATGGTGGCCATGCCGGTATGCGGCAGACCGGTGGTCATCAGCTGCGCCTCCCGCAGCTCTGCCCATGCAGATGCGGCCGGTGTTTCAGAACGTTTCATAAAATTAGCCAGCTGCACAAAATAGAATGGAAAATCACCGGAGGAAAATTTTGACCTCCAGTCCCTGATCATTGCCGGAAAGAGCTGCCGGTACTGGTAGGCCCTTCCGGCATTGGATTCCCCCTGGTACCAGATAGCACCTTTTATGGTATAATTAATAATGGGATAGATCATGGCATTGTACAGGACGGTCGGACGATTGGGATTCTCCGGGTTCTCGGGTGCCGGCGGCAGGTCGGTTAATGCAAAGGATGTTTTATACTGCCAGTTGCCCGAAAGCGCTACCTTTTGTCCGGTGCCGTTCTTAATAAAAAGCTGCGCTGCATTTCCATATATACCTCCTCCGTTACCATTGTCTGTCACCCGCACGGTCAGCTCATTTTCTCCTTTTCTGATCAGCCCTGCCGGGATCGTATAGACCCGTTCTTTATTCCAGCCTTCGGTGGCACCGATCTGTTCCCCGTTAAACCAGGTAATATCGTCATCATCAACCGGACCGAGGCTAAGGGTGAGATCGCCCGCCTGCCAGTTGTCCGGGATCGTGATCTTCCGTTTGAACCAGATCACACCGTCAAAGCCAGGCAACCCGTTATCTTCCACCAGTCCGGGAAGCTGCATCTGCTTCCAGTCTGCCGTATTCAGACCGGCAGCAGCCCAAACGGCCTTCCCGTTCTGCATTCCCTTATCCGCAGCCTGCTTTTTTGCATTCCATTCTGCCATCAACCCTTCAAAGGCTGCTTTATCTGTTTTGGGCGTCGCTTTTATCTTCGCCGCAGCGGCAGCAAAATCGGGAAGCTGCTGAAGGGTTTCATAACTGGTCCAGGCTTCTGCAATGGTACCGCCCCAGGAACTATGTATGAGCCCGATAGGGATCTTTGTCTTTTCATAGATCTCGCGTGCAAAAAAATACGCCACCGAAGAGAACTCTGCAACCGTGGCAGGTGTACAAATATCCCAGCCATTATTACGAACCTCAAGTTCTTTTTGCGGCTGATTGGCCGTAACATGGGTTGCCTGCAATAAACGAATGGACGGATGATCCGCGTTGGAGATTTCTTCTTCATAGTTTAGGATCTTTCCCCAACCGGCCAGCGGCATTTCCATATTGGACTGACCGGAGCACAACCATACATCGCCGACCAGTACATTTTCAAGCGTAATGGTATTGTCTTCCGCAATGGTGATTACATACGGGCCTCCATAGGAAGCCGTCTTTACCTTTACCTTCCAATTCCCCTCGCTATCAGCCTTTGCGAGATAGGTTTTTTTATCCCAGGAGGTCTGTACAGTAACGGTCTTTCCCGCACCGGCAGTACCCCAGAGCGCCGGGGTGGCCTTCTGCTGCAACACCATGTTATTGCTGATAACCGCCGGCAGCCTTACCGTGGCGGTTAGTTTTCCGGCGATGCCGGTCATAAGAAAAATCAACAGCAGGAATCGGCAAGACTTCATATGATCGTTTTTAGGGTCACTAAATTACAGATAATCTGCCGACCGGGCAAGCCGCTTAAAACGGCGTAAAGCCGTATTCCCTTTTTTATGATGTGCTGCAATAAAAAAAGCCCCGGAGGGCTTTAAGAAATCGTATTGTTTATCTGCAGCGGTAACCGCAGGGGATTATCCAAAAGATAATTTAAGGACGGCTGATAACTGCTGTTATAAATAAAAAGTACCGACCCCTCTTTTATAGCATCAATGATGGGGCGGGTAAGCTCCACCGGCACAGCGGGACACCCGAAACTCCTGCCCAGGTAGCCCAGTTCATCAATACTGGCCTGACTTACATACCGGGCACCGTGCAGCACGATGGCCCGTTGCATGGCCCTGTCGTTGATACCGGATTCCATCCCCTTCAGCTTCAGCGAATAACCATTACCACCATAATAGGGCGCATCCGTAAGATAAAAGCCCAGGCTGCTTTTATTGGACGACATCCGGTTGCTGAAGGAGGTGGCCATTAATGCCCCGGAATTCCTTCCGTGCGCCGCCCATGTATTGAAGAGGACCCGGTAGTTCTTAACATCCAGGATGTACATTCGCTTGCTCGTGCTGGGCTGGTCAAAATCGACGATCGTAATAATGGAGTCATTTTGTACAGTCCCTTCTGCTTTCAGTTCTTCCAGGCCATCCAGTGCATACGTAAATGCTTTTTCCGACAAGCCTTTCAGATCCAGGTGCAGGCTATCATATAACAGCATATGCCGGTCCATTCCCCATCCGAATGACAGTCCATACAGGGAGAAAAAACCTGTTTCTTCTTTAGCCGGTGCGGCAGCAGGCGCCTTCCATGACATTGTTGTCAGCGCGATCAGCAATATGGCCAGTCCTCCTGCTATCTTTTTTACAAAAAGTCTCATCATTAAAAAAAACTCTTTTTTAATTTTAAAAAACAGACTAAGATTTAAATTGATTCGGATTGAATCCTATGGCGGGTGCATCACCCGGTGTTCAGGGAGCTGTCAATATACCCGTTAAGCGCATTGTTTCCTCCACAAACAGTTGCAAAGCTACAACAGAAAGCCGGTTTTTCTGTTACGAAAAGCTTAAATAAAATATTTAATATAATCCAATTTATATATTTCTACTATTCAATCCCTAATACTTCCTTCGCCAGCCGGATCATCCCGGGATCACCGGTATGTTTTCCCGGCTCATCAGAAAGCTTCACAGTAGATACCCAACGTTTGCCGTCAAACTGAACAGCCGTTAGCTTCATCACAATATTCATTGGCTTTAGTCCTACATCATTGGTAAGATTGGTGCCGATACCAAAGGAAATACCGATCTTTCCCTTGGCGGCATGGGTGATCTCGGCCACCCTGCCGGTATTCAGCCCGTCGGAAAAAATGATAAATTTATAAGCGGGATTGATACCCAATTTTTTGTAATGGGCAATCACCTTCTCAGAATAGGCAATCGGATCGCCGCTGTCGTGCCGCACACCGTCAAAAAGTTTGGCAAATTTTTTATCGAACTGCTCAAAGAAAACATCGTTGGTATAGGTATCCGACAGGGCAACACCAAGATCGCCGCGGTAAACATCGGTCCAGTGTTCCAGGCTTAATGCATTTGCCATTGTAAATCCGTATTTGGCCGCATGAAACATAAACCATTCATGCGCATGGGTACCGATGGGTTTGGTGCGGGCGCACATGGCCAGGTGTACATTACTCGTTCCCACAAAGCTTTTACCGCCGTGCGCTGTAAGTGTGTCCACCACGAGTCGTTGCACTTCATAAGAATGCCTGCGGCGCGTACCGAACTCTGCCACGGGTACGTCCAGCTCCTTGTAGATGGTTGTTTTTTCGATCGTATTCCGGATCACCTGTTCATCGCTGTCCCGCTGCTGGCGGGTAAGCCGGTAATACAATTCGCTGATGAGGAACAGGAGCGGCACTTCCCAGAGAATGGTACGGAACCAATGCCCTTCCACAGAAACTTCCAGCGCTGTCCCTGTCTGCTCAATACACACTTCTGACGGATCATACCGGTAACCGGCCAGCAGGTCCAGATAAGCCGCATTCAGATAAGGACAATTCTTTGAGAGATACCGGTGTTCTTCCGGCGCCAGCTTCAGCTCTGCCATCCGGTCCACCAGGTCCCTTAACGCTGCCCCGAATCCATCGGGAAATTCATGTGCTCCGCGATTGATAAAGGTGTACCGCGCTTTTACATCCGGGAACAATTGTACCACCGCGCATTGCATGGTAAACTTATAAAAGTCGTTGTCAAGGATAGACGGCGAAGGGAGCGGCATTTCTGTCTTCATTTTTCAAACCTACATAAAATTCAGGAGCTATCAGCTATTAGCTTTCAGCCGGAAAGAGGGGGCGGGGATTTGAGAATTGAGAACTGAGATTTGAGAACTGGGATTTGACTGTTGACGGCTGATCACTGACAGCCGCTGGCTCATTGCTGATAACATCTTTTTACCGTTCTTTGCAGTATGGCAATACAGGTAGGCATCATCATGGGCAGCGACAGCGATCTTCCGGTAATCGAACCCGCGGCTGCAGTTCTGAAAACATTTGGTATCGATTATGAAATAACAGTCGTTTCCGCACACCGCACGCCCCTGCGCATGGTGAGCTATGCGCAGAAGGCAAAAGAACGCGGACTGAAAGTGATCATCGCCGGCGCCGGTGGTGCGGCGCACCTGCCGGGTATGGTGGCTTCCATCACCACCCTTCCTGTTATCGGCGTGCCTGTCAAATCAAGTAATTCGATCGATGGCTGGGATTCGGTACTCAGCATCCTGCAGATGCCAAATGGCGTGCCTGTTGCTACTGTGGCTCTGAACGCCGCAAAAAACGCCGGCATCCTTGCCGCCCAGATCATCGGCGCTTCCGATGAAGCAGTAAGCAAAAAACTGGCTGCCTATAAAACCGAAATGGAAGCAGAAGTGCTTCAAAAAGTAGAACGCCTGAAAACCGGCGGACAACCCAACCGGTTCGATTAGAGCAACACCGGCATGCCTATTTTTCCTGCAAGACGACGAACCGCTGCTCCAATGCCAATGAATGCCGGTAAAGCGCTGCTATCATTTCTTTACCATATACGGCATAAAAAGGCAGGAAGTTTTCAATACGCTCCTGCAAACTGTTATGAGGGAACAACTGATCTTTTAGCTTTCCGGTTTGATTCATAGCCGACTCATGGTTCCGCTTTTCGGCGCGAAGTAATTTTTTTCCGAGTTCAAGAATTCCTTTTCCGGTCGTTTTTTCAAGGGCTGTAATATGCCGCAATAGTGTTTCATCAACCGGCGCCGCCTGTTTTTTCAGTCCGTTGTACAGTTGCTCCACATCCAGCAGGGCTTTCTCCACCCCCAGCTCATGCACGGAATGCCGGGTGATCCAGTCGTTTTTAAGCTGGTGAAGCGTCCGGAATAATTGCAGTGGTTCAAATTCCAGTTGCTGCATTAAAGCAGCCTGCTTACTGTTAATGAACAAAAATGAATTCCGTAAAACCAGTAACGGATAAGGCACTCCATACTGTTCAAATATTTTTTTCAGCTGGATCCAGTAAGCCAGCTCTCCGCCACCGCCTATAAACAAGAGATTGGGCAGGATGAGCTCCTGGAAAACAGGGCGCAGGATCACATTCGGGCTGAAGCGTTCGGGATGTTTCTCCAGCTCCTGTAACAATTCTTCTTTTGAAAAAACAAGATGGGTCTCCAATACCTTCCATTGCTCCTCCGACCGTTCGATCCGGTAACGCCCCTCATCCGTCAGATAGAACAGGTTGATCTCCCGCCCATGCGCCTGTACCCTGTACCCTGCGCCGGCCAGCTGCGCAGCGGTTGCTTCCACAATAACGGAGGACCGGCTGTTCAGCAATTCGTCTTTAAATAATTCAATTGCCGCAGCTTTAAGCAGGGCGCTGTCGGGGATCACCACTACCAGGCCGTAAGCCTCAAACAGAAAATTTACCAGCCGGAAAGTAGCTTCCTGTATCGACACTCCCTTCTCATAAAAAGACCGCAGCTGACGGCTGATCTCAGTTCCGCAGGGCAATACGCCGATCTGGGCTTCTATCCTGCCGAGCAGTTCCAGCAAAGCATCATCAACCTTCATCCGTCCTACAGCACCGGTCTGACGGGTCTGCCATTCCATTTTTTGCCCGCTGATAAAAAGATGCCCCAGCTCATCCAGGTCGGCGTCCTCGCTTCCCATATAATATACCGGTACAAAATTATATGCCGGGTACAATTGCCGGCATTTTTCCGCAAGGCGGATGGCATGCAGGATCTTATAAATAAAGTAAAACGGACCTGTAAACAGGTTGGGCTGGTGCGCCGTGGTGACCGTAAACGTCGTTTCCTGTTCTAACAGTTCCAGACTGGTCTTTACGGAGGCAGAAACCGGCACCGATGTATACTGCTGCTGCAATGCGCGGGACAAACGGGAACGATCCACCCCTCCGGTTTTCTTTCTGTGTTCCAGCGCACGCCCAATGGCGGCATCAGAAGGAAATTCGTTGTAAAAAGGGCTTAGTTTTTCATCCTTATTCAGATAATCCAGCACCAGTTTGCTAAAGAAACCGGTGTTCTCGTAAGAAAAATCTAGGGTCTTACAGTCCATACATTGATATTGCAATCCAAAATGAAAATACAATAACATTTTTAAAGTGAAATAGTTTTATTTTTAGCCAATGATCATCTTAATACAGTGTCCGGACCAGGTGGGGCTTGTAGCCGTTGTTTCCCGGGTAATGGCAGATGCCGGTCTTAACATCATCTCCATGCGGGAATATGTGAATGTGGAAGTCGACCGCTTTTACCTGCGTCTTGAGATCGCTGACGGGGATGCGCAGGCCGCTGGCGTTAAAGAACAGCTCAGAAGGGTATTACCGCAAAACAGCACCATTGTCATCCATACCGCTCCCAAAAAAAAGGTTGCAGTTCTTGTAACTAAGGAATACCACTGCCTGGGTGATATCCTGCTGCGGAATTATTTCAACACATTGGGGGCTTCCGTGGAATGTGTGATCGGCAATCATGAGACCCTGCGGTCGCTTACCGAAAAATTCGATATCCCCTTTCATTATATCGATCACACCAGCCGTTCAAAAGCAGCGTTTGAAGAAACATTGCTGACAGCACTGAACGCCTATACATTTGACTATATCATCCTGGCAAAATTCATGCGGATCCTGTCCTCCGGCTTTGTGGCCGCCTACCCGCACCGCATCATCAATATCCACCACTCTTTCCTGCCCGCCTTTGTAGGTGCCAGCCCTTACCGGCAGGCACATGAGCGCGGTGTAAAACTTATTGGTGCTACTGCCCATTTTGTTACGGATGTACTGGATGAAGGCCCCATCATCGCCCAGCAGATCATACCCGTCAATCACTCCCATTCGGTAAGGGATATGGTAACACTGGGTAAAGAGGTAGAAGAAGCAGTACTGGCCCGGGCCCTTCAGCTGGTATTGCAGGATCGTGTCATTGTGGATGGCAACAAAACCGTAGTGTTTGAAAATTAAAAAACCCGCTTTACAGCGGGTTGAAATTATATGCAGACGATTGCAGGTCAGACGCCTTTCTTCCGGGTGATCATCCCGTACAACCACAATAAAATAACGGCTCCCAAAATAGCAAATGCAAAGCCTTTAAACGACCAGTTCCCGTTAATAGGAATGCCCAGCACCTGTGTTCCGATCCATCCGCCCACAAAGGCCCCGGCAATACCTATAATAATAGTCACGATCCATCCACCGGGATCTTTGCCCGGGTGTAAGGCTTTAGCAATAGCACCTGCTATCAATCCAAAAATGATCCAAGATAAAATACCCATAGTTTTTCAGTTTAACAAGTGAATAAAGTTTTCGTCACTTTAAAGTTAATACAAAAAAACATGCCAAAAAATAATTTAGCGTTAAGGAACGGGGTCTTTATCAACAGCTTAGGATTTGACAACCCGGCTGATCCGGTCTTCCAGCAGCATCAGGTCCGCCAGGGCTATCGCTGTAACAGCCTCTACAATCACCGGTGCACGCAGTGCCACACAAAGATCGTGACGCCCTTTTACTGAAAAATCCTCCATCTGGCCGGTCTCCCAGTTGAGGCTGTGCTGCGGCTTTGGCGTAGAAGCTGTGGGCTTGATGGCGATCCGGAATACCAGTTCATTCCCGTTGGTGATGCCGCCAACAATTCCGCCGGCATTATTGGTAGCGGTTTTACCTTCCATATTTTCGATAGGATCATTGTGCTGCGAACCAAACATTTTTGCTGCGGCAAAACCCGCACCGAACTCCACCCCTTTTACAGCCGGAATGGTGAACAGCAGGTGGGCCAGCACCGATTCCACCGAATCAAAATACGGCTCTCCCAGTCCTACGGGAAGCCCTGTTACGCGGCATTCAATGAGTCCGCCGACCGAGTCCTTGGCATCGATGGCTTTTTGCAGGCCCCGCTCCGGGTCGGGATCGCCGCCGATCTCGGTGATCCGGGCTTCGATAGTGATTCCGGCCAGCAGTTTTTTTGCGATGACTCCCGCAGCCACCAATCCTGTTGTAAGACGGGCGCTGAAATGTCCTCCCCCCCTGTAATCTTCAAACCCGCCAAATTTTTTATGCGCCACAAAATCCGCATGCCCCGGCCGCGGAAAACTCCGCAGTTTTTCATAATCCCCGCTGCGGGTATTTTTATTTTCAAAATAGATCATCACCGGGAACCCTGTGGTCATGCCATTAAAGACACCGCTTTTGAATAGGGGGATATCATCTTCCTTCCGGGGAGTAGCCCCTTTTTGTGTACCTCCTTTCCGGCGCTCCATATCCGGCAGAAAATCCTCCACCGGCACGGCCAGTCCCGCAGGCACCCCGTCCAGCACCACTCCCACGCATTCCCCATGTGATTCTCCGAATATCTGTACCCGGAATAATTGTCCGAACGTGTTCATTATTATCAATATTTTTAGTCAAAAAAATACCCGCTCATAGTTCATCCGGATCTGAATCAGTTACTCTGGCGGATCTGAACCCGGGTTGATTAGCGGGAGAGAAAGTAAAAAATGAAATGAGCATCCCCTTATAAAACGGTCATCGTTCACGACCCGCATCCCACCGCACAAACCTAACTATTGATCTCCCTTATTTGAATAAATTTCATTTAATGCATCTCTGTATTCAAGTCCGCCCGTAACCGTTGCCCCCAGTTCTTTCAAATGGTCATAAAAATCGGGATAGGATTTATTCACTGCCTGGGCTTCTTCGATGGTCACCGCACCATCCGCTTTTAAAGCAGCAGTAGCACAGGCCATCGCGATCCGGTGATCATGACGGGAATGCACCACTGCGCCTTTTATAACACCACCATGCACCCGCATCTGATCACCATCCAGTTCTACCCGGATGCCCATCTTCCCGAACTCTTCCTGCAGGGTAATACCCCTGTCGCTTTCCTTATGCGCCAGGCGGCTCACCCCTTTAATGGTGGTAACACCCTTGCAATTGGCAGCCAGTGCCACCAGCGGCGGGAAGAGATCCGGACAATCAGTCGCATCAAATTCAAATGCTTTCAGGGGTGCTGCATGCAATACTATCCCTTTGGCCTCCATAGCAATACCGGCACCGGCAGCCATCAATGCTTCGATGATTTTTTTGTCTGCCTGCGTGCTGGTCTGCTGCAGGCCTCTTACACGGATATCACCGGCAATGGCACCGGCCACCAGCAAAAAGGCGCCGCCGCTCCAATCCCCTTCCACCGTATAATGTACCGGCTCATCTGTGGTTGGCGGTGCAGCACCATCAAATACAAAGGCCTCATAGTTTTGATTTTCGGGCATCCGCATGCCAAACCGTTTCATCACATCCAGCGTAAGATCGATATACGGCCGGCTTTTCAGCTCGTTTACCCGGATGGTGACCGGCGCTGTCACCGGAGATGCGGAAAAAGCCATTAAAAGCCCTGTAAGGAACTGGGAGCTCAGCGATCCGTCGATGGTGATCGTTGCCGGCAGCAGGGGGCCCTGAACCACCAGCGGCAGTTTACCATTATTTGATTGAATGTGTACGCCCAGTTCGGGCAATACGGTATCAAAGAAGTCCATAGGACGCGTTACCAGGCTGCCTTCCCCGTTAATGGTCACCTGGTTCTCACACAGGGCCACAATGGGTGTAAACATCCGGATACTCAAACCGCTTTCGCCACAGTTCACCGCATCCTCTTTTGACCTTACTTCCGGGGCATTCTTTAAAAAGGAGCTCTCGATCTCGATCATATGGTCTTTTCCGGTTTCCGTGATCGTGGCGCCCAGTGCCCTGATGATACTCATGGCCGCGAGATCGTCGTTACTGTGACCGGGATTCTCGACCACTACGCGCCGGCGCGAAAGCAATGCAGCGGCACAGGCCCGCTGCATCGAGCTTTTGGAAGCCGCCGCATAGATATCCCCCTTCAGCTTTGAAGGATGTATGGTTCTATTCATTCAGATTTTATTTAAGTTCCGGAAGCCGTCAGCTGCCGGTACGGTCTTTACAATTTATTTATGATTTTTTCCAGCTGCTTCATGGCAATCGGTTTCACCACCCCCTGCCCGATCTTATTGAGCAATACAAAGTTCATTTCTTTTTGCTCTCTTTTCTTATCCATCTTCAGCCCGTTAAACACTTTCTGTTTATCAAAACTCGCATAGGTCGGAAGCTGGTATTGCTCCAGCAACGCCACTACGGCTGCTGTCTGGGAAAAACCGGTCAGTTGTTCAGAAATATGACAGGCATAAGTAGTACCAATGGCCACTGCCTGTCCATGCATCAGTTCATATTCTTTTTCCAGCGCATGTCCCAATGTATGCCCCAGGTTCAGCAAGCGGCGGTCTCCCTTTTCAAATTCATCCTTTTGCACCACCTTGGTTTTGATCAGCGCATTCCGCCGGATCAGGCTGCTTAATTTTTTCTTATCTTTCTGATACGTGGAAAGCGATTCCTGCTGCAGCTGCCGGAACATCGCCGCATCTTTGATACAGGCATGTTTGATGATCTCTGCAAAACCGTTCTCCCATTCATTCTGCGGCAGCGATTGCAGGAAAGATACATCGTGCAAAATGAAGGAAGGCTGGCGGATGATACCCACCAGGTTCTTATACCGGTCCACATCAATACCATTCTTTCCGCCAATAGATGCATCTATCAGGGCCAATATGGATGTGGGTACAAACCCGAACCGTATGCCGCGCATATACACAGAAGCGATATAACCGGTAAGATCCGTGATCACGCCCCCGCCGACGCCTACCAGCACGGTCTTCCGGTCGGCTTCCATGCTGATAAGGGTATTGATCACCTCATCTACTGTTGCCTGTACTTTATAGGCTTCGCCGGGTTTGAGCACGATCGTATTCAGCCCTTTGAATGTTGCCGGATGCGCTTTGAATATGTTTTCATCCGTTATTACTACCAGTGCTTTTTTATCGGCAATTTTTGTAACCTGTTTAAAGCTGCTGTCGAAATAAAAATGTGTGGAAGCGTTTGAGAATTTTATTATTTTTTCCATTCCTGACGATGGTTAAGAGTGAATGGTTCATAATTCATGAGATAAACGCGATCTGCAATGAACTATGAACCAGGATCCATGAACTATTGCGCGTCCATGATATTCTTCTGATGATTGATGCTTTCCAGGTGCACTGCATCCAGGTATTTCATAATAAAATCCTTGCTCAGGCCCAGCTTCTCGCCCTTGCCCATCATTTTATCCAGCACTTCCTGCCATCGGTTGGTTTGCAGGATGGTCAGGTCATTCTCTTTTTTATATTGTCCGATCTTATCGGCGATCTTCATGCGCTGGGAAAGGATCTGCAGCATTTCATCATCCAGGTGGTTGATCTGCTGGCGCAGTTTTTCCAGTCCGGCCTGCAGCTCGGAGTTATCGGTATTTTCTTTTCTCCATACGATGGCTTCCAGCATTTCTTTCAGCCGCTCGGGGGTCACCTGCTGTTTTGCATCGCTCCAGGCGTTGTCCGGATCGATATGTGCCTCGATCATTACCCCGTCGTAATCCAGGTCAATGGCTTTCTGTGCCACATCAAACAAGCCTTCGCGGTTACCGCAGATATGAGAAGGATCATTGATGATCGGCAGTTCGGGGTAACGCAGTTTCATTTCAATGGCCAGGTGCCACATGGGTGCGTTACGGAATTGTGTATTTCCGTAAGAGGAAAATCCGCGGTGGATCAGGCCCAGGCTCTTGATACCGGCACGGGAGATACGCTCCACGCCGCCGCTCCACAGTTCCAGGTCGGGATTGATCGGGTTTTTTACCAGTACCGGCACATCAACGCCTCTGAGGGCATCTGCCACTTCCTGAACGCTGAAGGGGTTTACGGTAGTACGCGCTCCGATCCAGAGGATGTCCACATCAAAGGTCAATGCATCTTCCACCTGTTTGGCGGTTGCCACTTCCACTGCGGTAGGCAGGCCGGTTGCTTTCTTTGCTGCCTGAAGCCAGGGTAATCCTTTGGCACCGATGCCTTCAAACAATCCCGGTTTGGTACGGGGTTTCCAGATGCCTGCACGCAGTACATCTACTTTACCTGTTGCTGCCAGGCGCTGCGCCGTGGCCAGCACCTGCTCTTCTGTTTCAGCGCTGCAGGGCCCGCTGATAACGATCGGGCGTTTCGCCCATACCTGTTGTGTCTTTTCTTTATCCGTCATTTCAAGAGTTTTCATTTTACTTGTGATTTTGTGATTTGCTATTTTGTTATCGGATGATCCGTTTTATTTTATTGGCATCGGTGATCAGGGATTGCAGCCTTCCGGGATCGTCGGACTGTATGGACTCCTTGAACTTGGTCAGCTGATCGATGTGTTCGGTCAGTACATCGATGATATTATCCTTATTCTGTAAAAAAATGGGTACCCACATATCCGGATTACTTTTTGCCAGTCGCACCGTGCTTTCAAAACCTGCGGAGGCGATCTCAAAAATGGCGCTCTCCACTTTTTCTTTTTCCAGCACCGTATTGGCAAGGGCAAATGAAGTGATATGGGAAATATGGCTTACGTAGGCTACGTGCAGATCATGTGCCTTTGCTTCCATTTCCACAACGCGCATCCCGATCTTTGCATACATATTCTTTACCCATTCCAGGGCATCAGGATCAGACTCCGCCGCGTTGCAGATGATCACGGCCTTACCTTCGAAAGCTCCGCGTATGGCCGATTTCGGGCCGCTGTACTCTGTACCCCACATCGGGTGGGTTGCTACAAATCGTCCCCGTTTCGGGTGATCCTTTATCGCTTCGATCACCAATGATTTTGTAGATCCCATATCCATTACGATCTGGTCGGTCACCTTGTCCATGATCTGCGGCAGCAGCTGCGCCATCTTATTTACCGGAATGGCCAGCAGCACTACTTCCGCTGCTGTGATTGCTTCATCCAGCGGGAGGAACTCATCCACCAGCTCATATTCCAGCGCCTGTTCCGCATGTTCCCTGCTGGCTTCCACACCAATCAGCCGGGACGAGAGCTTCTTCTCATGCAGCTGCAGGGCCATGGATCCTCCGATCAGCCCTACTCCTATTATCGCTATTCTTTTCCGTTTGTTCATTACAGGTACCTTATTTAATAGACGCTTCTTTTATCCGCTCAAAAGCTTGCTCGAACCGTTCCGTGGAACCGCAGAGGCTGATCCGGATAAAACGGTCGCCGGCATTTCCAAAGATCCCACCGGGTGTTATAAACACATTGGCATTATACAGCACGGCGTCTGCCAGTTCATAGCCATCCTTATAGCCCTCCGGGATCGCTGCCCACATAAACATGCCTACCTGTTCCCGGGAATACGTACATTTCAGCAGATCGAGTAACTGATATACTTTTTCCCGCCGCGCCCTGTAAACGGCATTCACTTCATCGTGCCATTCCTTTCCGAGGCCCAGGGCTTTTGCTGCAGCCAGCTGCACGGGGAGGAACATGCCGCTGTCCATATTACTTTTAAAGCGCAATACTTCATTGATACGGCCGGCGGCACCGCAAAGCACGCCTACCCGCCATCCGGCCATGTTATGCGATTTGCTCAGTGAGTTCAGTTCGATCACTACTTCCTTTGCACCCTCCACACTCAAAAGGCTGAGCGGTTTTTCATTTAATATAAAGCTGTACGGATTATCGTGCACAATAAGGATCCCGTGTTTTTTTGCAAAACCGATCAGCGCCCGGAACACTTCCGCATCCGGCTGCTGGCCGGTAGGCATATGCGGATAGTTTACAAACATCAGCTTCACCTTTGAAAGGTCCCCCGCCTCTATCGCCGCAAAGTCGGGCTGGTAGCCGTTCTCCCCGTTCAATCCGTAATCGATGCAAACACCGCCGGCGATCGTAACATTACTCCGGTAAGTGGGGTAGCCCGGATTGGGCACCAGTACCTGGTCGCCCTCGTTCAGGTAGGTCATGCAGATATGCATAATGCCTTCCTTACTGCCGATCAGCGGCAACACTTCTGTATCCGGGTCCAGTGCCACACCATACCATTGCCGGTACCAGCCGGCAAAAGCAGTACGCAATACCGGGCTGCCTTTATAATTCTGATAGCCGTGTACATTGGGTTGTGCAGCGGCCTCCTGCAGTGCCTTTACCACTTCGGGATGCGGCGGCAGGTCCGGACTGCCGATGCCCAGGTTAATGATATTCTTCCCCTGTTTATTCAGCTCATCGATCTCTCTCAGTTTTTTTGAGAAATAGTATTCGCCCACACCCTGTAATCTTTTTGCTACTTCCATGAACCTCTTTTATAAATTCCGTAAACTTTTAAACCCGTGGTCACCGGTTTTATCTTATCCATCACTTTCTCAAAATCCTTTAACTGCTCAAACTCCATATCCGCGTGGAACTGGTACCGGAACTGTGTTCCGGGGATCGGAAAGCTCTGCAGCTTGGTCAGGTTCACGTCTTCTTTTGCGATGATGGAAAGCACTTTTGCCAGACTGCCCTTGGAATGATCCGTATGAAAATTGATCGATGCCTTATCCCCCTCAACCGTTTCCTGCAGGTCTTCCCTGCGGCGCAGCACCAGGAAACGGGTGTAGTTATTTTTAAGCGTTTGTATTTTAGGTGCAATGATCTTTAATCCGTATAGCTCTGCAGCGAGCTTGCTGGCAATAGCTGCAATATGTTTGGCCTTGTGCTGGGCGATATGACGGGCACTGAGCGCGGTATCTTCAGCCTCTACCAGTTTCCAGCGAAACTGATCCAGGTATTCATAGCATTGCTGCAATGCCATGGTATGGGAATGTACTTCACGGATGTCATCCAGCTCCACCTCCGGATTTACCAGCAGGTTCTGGTTGATCTGCATATATACCTCCCCGGCGATCCGCAGGTCGCTGCCCTGCAGCAGGTTGTAATTGGGAAGGATGCTGCCCGCGATGGAATTTTCAATGGCCATTAAACAACCGTCAGTCCGGTCCGCATCCCTGGCAGCCGCGATCACTTCTTTAAAGGTATCACAACATTCAACCGTTACCCGGTTCTTAAAGAAGTTGTTTGCTGCCTCCTGGTGAAAACTGCCTTCGTACCCCTGTATGGCCATGTGTACGCTCCCTGCCGGCTTTCCGGAAGAAACGTTGTGCTGTTCCTGCGCTTTTACTGCTGGTTCCTGCTCTTTCATTTGTTTAATCGTGTCAATTCCTGCTATTGCTTCCGGCATCCTTGTAGTTACAAAAAAATCCCGGCCTCTTTCGCCGGGATTCTTTTATGTTGAATATGTTGTTTAAAATTAGTTCAACAAAAATGCACCCGGCTTTCCGCTAAAAAAGAAGAAGCTAAAATAAAACCAGGTATAAAATTTTGTCGCTTTCATAATTGCGTGTCAAATATAAAACGAAAATTTAAATTTCAAAATAAATATTTGAAATTTCTTTTAAAACTAACGGTTGTTTTTAGTAATTATTCATTTTTTCCCCTGTCCCTTTGAACAGGAAATGATCAGAAAAAACACCGGGGAGGATCAGGTCTTCCGGTCGAGCGTTATTTCGAACACTGCCTCAAAATGACGGCGGAGCCGGTCCTTCACTTCCTCCATTTCAACCGGGCCACCCAGCTCCTTTGCCAGGGAGGTCACCTGTTTGTTCTGGATACCACAGGGAATGATAAAATTAAAGTAGTTCAGATCCGTATTCACGTTCAGCGCAAAGCCATGCATGGTGATCCAGCGGCTGGTGCGCACACCGATGGCGCAGATCTTGCGTTCTTTTCCGGGCAGGAACGGATCCAGCCACACTCCCGTTTCGCCGGGGGAACGTTCGCCTTTAAGGCCGTAGTCGGCAAGGGTGCGGATCACCACTTCCTCGATATTACGCAGGTACCGCCCGATATCGGTATAGAACCGTTCCAGGTCAAAAATGGGATACCCCACAACCTGTCCGGGCCCGTGATAGGTGATATCCCCGCCCCGGTTGATCCGGAAAAAATCAATCCCCCTTTTGGCCAGGTTTTCCTCACTCAGCAATACATTTTCCATATGCCCGCTTTTGCCGAGCGTATATACATGCGGGTGCTCCACAAACAGCAGGTGATGCAGGGTGGCCGGCTCCGTTGCCGCTTCCCCACGGTCTTCGCGCTCCCTTGCGGCTGTTTTCACCGCCACATTTTCCTGTAACAGCTGCTCCTGGTGATCCCATGCGTCCTTGTACCGCATAATGCCCATATCACTGAACCGTACTTTCTGATGCTCCATAATTGATCCGCAAAGGTACCAAGAAAATCGGATGTCTTACATTTGCAGGAACGGGAAGATGCAGGGCGTCATTTTTTCAGCAAATTAAAATACTGTTTATCATGATAATAAAGGAAGCAGATGCGTTGGACGATTTTTCGGCAGGAACAGACAGCAATGATGAACTGTACCAGAAATTTGTATATAAGACCGACAAGGGACAGGAGCCCTTCCGCATTGATAAATACCTGATGAACCGCATCGAAGGGGCCACGCGCAACAAGATCCAGCAGGCGATCCATAATAAAATGGTACTGGTGGATGGCAGGGAAGTAAAGCCTAATTATAAATTGAAGGGGATTCAGGAGATCGTTGTTTTTACGGATATGGCTCCCGAAGAAAGCGAAATCGTTCCTGAAAATATTCCGCTAAACATCGCTTATGAAGATGCCGCGGTACTCATCGTTAATAAGGTGCCGGGCATGGTGGTACATCCCGGTTCCGGCAATCCCAACGGCACCCTGATCAATGCGGTAGCCTATCACCTGCAGCAGGAGAACGCTGCCATTACGGAAGAGACCTTACCAAGATTTGGCATGGTGCACCGGATCGATAAAAACACCAGCGGACTGCTGGTACTGGCAAAAACAGAAAAAGCCATGCGTTCCCTGGCAAAGCAATTCTTTGATCATACCGTAAGCCGGAAGTACATTGCCCTTGTCTGGGGCGATCTGGAAGAAGACGAGGGCACCATCATTGCGCATGTGGGGCGGCATCTCCGCTTCCGTAAATTGTTTGAAGCCTACCCCGAAGGCGATCATGGCAAAGACGCCATCACACATTATAAAGTGCTGGAACGATTTGGCTATGTAACACTGGTGCAATGCATACTGGAAACAGGCCGCACCCATCAGATCCGGGTACATATGAAATACATCGGGCATCCCCTGTTTAATGATGATTTTTATGGCGGTGATAAGATCGTAAAAGGAACGGTATACACCAAGTACCGGCAATTTGTTGAGAACTGCTTTGCTCTTTGTCCAAGGCAGGCACTGCATGCAAAAACACTGGGTTTTGTACATCCCGACACCAATGAGGAGGTCTTATTCGACAGCCCGCTGCCCGGAGACATGGAAGCTGTTATTGAAAAATGGCGGAAGTATACGAGCCGGGCGTAGTTTTTTTGATGCGGAGTTAAAAACATTAAGGAGTTAAGAGACATTAAGTAACACTTAATGATCCTTAATACCTTAATCGCGTTCACCAATCATTCCCCTGCAGATACCGAACCATCGAATTTAACAACATTAAGAAGTTAAGGGATATAAGGTACACCTTAATTATTCTTAAGACCTTAATGGTTCTCCAACCACTTCCCTGCAGATCCCGAACCACGGCATTTAGCAACAGTAGGAAGTTAAGGGATATAAAGTACATCTTAATTATTCTTAAAGACCTTAATGGTTCTCCAATCATTCCCCTGCAGATCCCGAACCACGGCATTTAACAACAGTAGGAAGTTAAGGGATATAAAAGTACATCTTAATTATTCTTAAGACCTTAATGGTTCTCCAATCACTCCCTTGCAAGTCCCGAACCACGGCATTTAGCAACGTTAAGAAGTTAAGGGATATAAACGATTCCGTAATAGTTCGCCGGCAACTTTCCTGCGGCAGCAGCATTCATAAAAAAAGCCCGTTCTTAACGGGCTGTAAATTTATTGGCGATCCGGATCATTCTGCATTACCGGCTGCCGCATCAATCGCTTTTTTTGCGGCGTCTGCTGCTTCTTTCTCCTTTGCTTTTTTCTTGCCGCTTGCCAGCTTAATGATAACCGGTGCCGTTGTTATCACTACAATCCCCAGTACAATATATTCCAGGTGCTGTTTCAGGTCGAACTGGAAAGCACTCATCAGCCATTTCTGAAGGAAGTGCCCCGCAAACAACATGGAAAATACCCAGGCCACGCAACCCACAATATTATAAAAGGTAAACTTGGCTTTGTTCATCCCTACGATACCCGCGATGATCGGGGCAAAGGTCCGGATAAACGGCAGGAAACGTGCCACGATGATGGCACCGCCACCATGTTTCTCATAAAAATCATGCGCCTGTTCCAGGTAGCGGCGTTTAAAAAAGAAATTCTCCTTCCAGTGATACATGGCCGGCCCTACTTTACGGCCCGTCCAGTAACCCACCATATTTCCCAGGATCCCGCAAAGCGCGATCAGCGCCCAGAGCACGATCAGGTCTACCCATTCATTTTGTATATGTCCTAAATTAAAATGTTTTAAAAACTGATAGGTCAGGCCGGGCTCGGCGGTAGCACCCTCTCCTATTTTATGGGCATAAATACCCGCAATAAATAACAGGGTGTCACCAGGCAGGAAAAATCCGGCAAAAAGACCGGTTTCGGCAAAAACAACAAAAAGTATCAGCCACAGGCCGCCATTCTCAATATACCACTGCGGTTGCAACAAATCCGTCCAGCTGAAGCTGGTTAAAAGTTCGATCATTTCTTTGGTTTAAATATTCTCTACTCCTCTACAAAATTCCGTGCTTTTTGTTCATCAAATTCACCTTCCCATCTTGCGATCACGCAACTTGCCAGCGTATTTCCCAAAACATTAACAGATGTACGCGCCATATCCATCAGCTCATCGATCCCGTAGATCGCCATGATGGGCCATAACGGTAATTTAAATGTATGAGCGGTAGCCACAAGTATCACCAGTGATGCCCGCGGAACTGCCGCTACTCCCTTGCTGCTCAGCATTAAAGAAAGACCTATCAGCAATTGTTCTCCAAATGAAAGCGGGATACCTGCTGCCTGTGCTACAAACACCGAGGCCAGTGAGAGGTACAAGGTGGTCCCGTCCAGGTTAAAGGTATAACCTGTGGGGATCACAAACGAAACTATTTTTTGAGGTACTCCGAATTTTTCCATGTTTTCCAATGCTTTAGGCAATGCGGAATCGGAGCTTGTTGTGGCAAATGCGATGGAAACCGGTTCCCTCACGGCCTTGATAAACTGCCGCACGGGAACCTTGGCAATAAACAGGGCAATGGGAAGTAATATGAACAGGATAAATGCGAACAATGCCAGGTATAAGGTGATCAGCAGCATGCCCAGGTTCTTCAGGATATCAATGCCCAAATGTCCTACAGTGACGGCGATTGCAGCACCTACACCAAAAGGAGCAAAATGCATAATAATATTAGTGAACTTGAACATGGTCTCTGAAAGGCTTTCCGTAAAATCCACCAAAGGTTTCTTTCGCCTCTCTGACAACATTGCCAATGAAATACCAAATACCACACTAAATAAAACTATAGGTAATACATTGCCTTCATAAATGGATTTGATGATGTTTTCCGGGAAAATATCCACAATATGATCCTGCCATGTTTTTTCGGAGGGATCCGGCAGGCGGTCGATCAGCCTGGAAGGTATATTTATCCCTGCGCTGTCCATAATGGTTATCACTTTTTCCTGCAATACTTTTTCCTGCGAGTGGGGCAGCTCATGCAATAAAGAAGGGGGAATCTTAATACCTTTTCCGGCATGCGTGATATTGATAAAAACCAGCCCGATGATCAGTGCAAAAGTGGTAACTATCTCAAAATAAAGTATAGATTTCCATCCCATCCGGCCCACCTGCTTCAGGTTGCTGTGACTGGCGATACCTACTACCAGTGTTGAGAACAGCAGCGGAGCCACGATGGTTTTGATCAGCCGGAGAAAGATGGTGCTCAGAAATTTGAGGTTCTGTGAAAATGCCGGGAAATCCACCCCGATCTCAATACCGATGGCCATGGCCACAAAGATCCAGGTAGTGAGTGATCTCTTATACCAGCCGAATAAAACAAGTGCCGCAATAACGATCCAGCGCGAGCAAAAAAGTACCTGCCCGGGGATGGGGGTCCACTCTTCATGGATTAGGTGTAAAGCAGCAGCAACCGTAAAAAGTATAATAGAAATAAACCCGGCTTTTCTTTTGTTCATAGTCGAGTGGTTATTCGCCAAAACTAGGGGTTTAGCCCGAAAAAAGGCATTCCCGATTTCAATAAATTTAAAAAAAATGCAACAAGTTTTCTCCGGGAACCGTATTATTGCTTACTTTTCACAACAATATCGCTTTTGTTTAAAAAAAATTAAACTACTCATTAAAGAATCTATTCTATGGGATTATTTGTAAAAAAACCCTTAAACGTATTGTTAGCCGAAACGGAAGATCATGACAAGAGTCTGAAAAAGACCCTTGGCGCCTGGGGGTTAGTCGCCCTGGGAATTGGTGCCATTATTGGTGCTGGTCTTTTTTCAATTACGGGGGGCGCTGCGGCAAATAATGCCGGACCAGCGATTACGATCTCTTTTATAATAGCAGCGCTTGGTTGTGCGTTTGCCGGATTATGCTATGCAGAGTTTGCCAGCATGATACCCGTGGCCGGTAGTGCCTATACTTATAGTTATGCCACAATGGGTGAATTTATTGCCTGGATCATCGGCTGGGATCTGGTGCTGGAATATGCGGTGGGTGCCGCCACCGTATCTATCAGCTGGAGCCGATACCTGCACAAATTCCTGGAAGGATTTAATATCAATTTACCGGAATCGCTGATGGCCGGTCCCTGGGACGGAGGCATGATCAATCTGCCGGCTGTTCTTGTAGTGGTGCTGATGAGTTTGCTTTTAATAAGAGGGACCAAAGAAAGTGCTACCGTTAACGGGGTCATTGTGGCACTGAAAGTAGCCGTGGTATTAATATTTATCGTATTGGGATGGGGCTATATCAACTATTCCAATTATGACCCCTACATTCCCCAGAACGAAGGCAATGGCGTCTTTGGTTTTTCGGGTATCATGCGCGCGGCGGGTATCGTATTTTTTGCCTACATCGGTTTTGATGCCGTAAGTACTGCCGCACAGGAAGCCAAGAACCCGGGCAAGGATATGCCCAAAGGCATCTTAATCTCTCTGCTCATCTGTACCTTATTATATATACTGTTTGCACATGTAATGACAGGGGTTACCTCCTACAAATCCTTCCAGGGAAAGGATGGCATCGCCCCTGTAGCGGTGGCTATTGAACATATGGGCAAGCAGGACGCCAGCGGCGTTTATCACGCGGATTATCCCTGGCTCAACCGGGCCATCATCATAGCCATCCTTGGCGGCTATATGTCGGTGATACTGGTGATGCTGATGGGTCAGAGCCGCGTATTCTACAGTATGAGCCGCGATGGCCTGGTGCCAAAAGTGTTCAGCTCGGTGCATCCCAAATACCGGACACCGGCCAAGAACAATCTGGTGTTTATGTTGCTGGTAAGTATTTTTGCAGCTTTTATCCCGGCAAGAATCGTAGGTGAGATGACAAGTATCGGAACCCTCTTTGCATTTATACTGGTATGTATCGGTATCATGGTAATGCGCAAACAGATACCGGATGCGCCAAGGGCCTTCCGCACCCCCCTGGTTCCGCTGGTACCCATCCTGGGGGTCATTACCTGTCTGTATATGATGATCGCCCTCCCCCCCGATACCTGGATCCGGTTATTTGTATGGATGATTATCGGGTTTGACATTTACCTTACTTATGGAGCAGCCAAAAGTAAACTGGGCAACGGCACCTTTAAACGGCAGGGAATGGGCATCGCCATTATTTCGGCAATCGTCCTTTGTTTATTGCTGTTTGTTTCTGCATGGTGGCATCATTATGATCTCCAGCAGCAACTGGCCATCGCTACTGAAAAACTGGCTACCGCAAAGGCTCAGGCCCTGCCCACCATCGCAGAGCTGGAGACAAAGGCCGCCGAAATCAGTGATACCGTTCAAAACGATTACCTGGTAGAGATCGCCAATGTACTGGGGGCCATCCACCTGATCTTCTTTACAGGCCTGTATTTTGTTCGAAAGAGGAAGGCCTGAACTATGTAATAACCGGAAGCCGCAGATTGCGGCTTCTTTTTTGTTATCCCGGTGCCAGGTTGCGGACGGCCGGTCATTCTTTATGGTAAAAAATCGCGGCACAGCCGATATCTGCCGCACTTATTACTGTATAAAGCTTAAATTTGCGCCTTACAATAATCGTATTATAATTTTATATGGGAAGGATATTTGAAGTTCGTAAAGCAAGCATGTTTGCCCGGTACGACCGGATGGCAAAACAATTCACACGTATCGGCAAGGAGATCGCCATTGCGGTAAAGGCCGGTGGCCCGGACCCCAACACCAATGCTGCTTTGCGCCGCTGTATGCAAAACGCCAAGAGTGTGAACATGCCCAAAGACCGCGTGGAAGCCGCCATTAAAAGGGCCCAGGGCAAGGAAATGGAGAACTACGACGAAATCCTTTATGAAGGATACGGTCCGCATGGTGTAGCGATCCTGGTGGAAACCGCAACCGACAATCATGTACGCACAGTAGCAAATGTAAAATCGCATTTTAACAAAGGCGGTGGCACGCTGGGCAATAGCGGCAGTGTGGCGTTCCAGTTCAATAAAATGGGCGTGTTTAAATTAAACCCCGAAGGATTGAACGCTGAGGACCTTGAACTGGAACTCATTGATGCAGGCCTGGAAGAGTTAGGAGAAAGTACGGATGAGAATGATAAAGAGGTTCTTGTGATCCGTGTGGCCTTTACCGATTTTGGCAATATGCAGAAGGCGCTGGAAGAAAAACACATTACGCCCATCAGTGCTGAAGTAGAATGGATCCCCTCCACAACGGTTCCGGTAACCGATGAGCAGGCTGAAGAAGTGAGCAAGCTGATCGAGCGCCTGGAACAGGATGAGGACGTACAGAAAGTGTTCCATAATATGCAATAGTCAGAACAAAGCAACATGAACTGGATTCCCCTGGAAAAAGAAGAGCAGCTGGAAGCGATCGACCGGGCCTCCGAAAGCCGGCCGCAACTGATTTTTAAACACAGCACCCGGTGTTCCATCAGCAGTGTTATAAAAAGCCGGCTGAATAAGGGCAGTCTACCGGAAGATATCGATTTTTACTACCTGGATCTGATCAGCTACCGTCCCATATCCAATGCGATAGCAGAACGTTACGGGATCCGCCACGAATCGCCCCAGGTATTGCTGATCAAAAACGGAAAATGCGTTTATAATGAAAGTCATAGCGCGGTTTATATGGAAGATATCCTGGATGCCGCCGGGTAATTTTTTTCTGAAAAATCCGAAATTGTTTTCCTAATTCCATTCAGAATGGCTATTTTTGCGGCCCGGTAATCGATTTGAGATTTCGAAATTCGTGATTCCGTATGGCGGGGTAGCTCAGGTGGTTAGAGCGTTGGATTCATAACCCAAAGGTCTCGGGTTCAACTCCCGATCCCGCTACAAATTTTTCCTAGGTGGGGAAATCTCACAGAAAATTAAACGGCAATTCCTTATAGAATTGCCGTTTTTAATGACTCCGCTCTTTCTACCACTTTTCAAAAAACTTATAAAAGCTCTCCGAATTGGCCAATTTATTCACCATAACATTCCAATTACCAGACGCTGGCGCGGCAATGTGTTATGGCGTCTAGATGCCTAAACCGCATTCGTAGCAAAGCAGTTATAGACGAACGCAATTCTAATATTTTTCAAAATTGGCCGCCGTACATCCATCAAGATATTCGCAACGTGGACAGAGTCCTACCTGTTCATCATATTCAACCTGAGAATATAGGTAGCTAGCTTTACAATGTTTACAGTATAATACTTCTTCCCTATGTCCACAAAGCAAACATAACTCGGCTTCTACATCAAAGAACAAAAAAATTCATAGGAACATCCGACAGTTCATTACCTTGATTCACAGTGAATACCCGGCAGCTACTTTAGAGAAAATATCTTCCTTGTTGTTTATCCTCCAGATTACTATCAGAAAAAATTTAATAATCACCATAAAATCCTATCTTGGTAAGAACCAGTTACCGGGTGCGTATTTTAAAGCCGATTGGGCCTTGTCG
Source organism: Niabella beijingensis (assembly GCF_020034665.1). Taxonomy (NCBI): domain Bacteria; kingdom Pseudomonadati; phylum Bacteroidota; class Chitinophagia; order Chitinophagales; family Chitinophagaceae; genus Niabella; species Niabella beijingensis. Next base: position 2,422,723 of record NZ_JAIQDI010000002.1, read on the forward strand.
AACTTCATGGCAAATCAACGAAGCGGTATTTAAAACTCATGAAAAAAGGTTGGCATGCAAACTAGTTTCTAATAACGAGATTGAACGACTAATATTCAACTAAGAGTTGTTTTCAATAAAACAGCTCTGGAATAGGCTGATTTAAGACCGCCGATACCAAAACGCTTCACGTAAAGAATCTTTTTGAAGTACAGATCTCCGATTGCTTACTATGGGGCCAACATTAGTAAATGCAGGTCTAGCAGCATCTATTCATCCCGGTACAGCAACTGTCTTGGAAAAATCTGCAGGAATGCTGTTTTTGTTTCCTTCCGCAATATTCCATAGGCCGTTTAAGGAAATAATCATTCTTCCAGTATCTTCCTTGCGTGCGCCGATTAAATTGACCATGTGATGCCGGAGCAAATTGACCACCTTTTTTGCTGGCGAAGATTTTTCAGTTCATGCATATTGAGATGGTTCAAAAAATGATTTATTTTTTATTTCATTGGAGCTCTTTTTGAGCATTTATTGTTACAATTTTAGGAGATAATTTCATCTGTAGGTTTTCTTCTTTTTCTTAGTGACTCTCCTTTGAGCTCCAAGCGATGCGCGTGGTGTACAACCCTGTCGATTATAGCATCGGCTATTGCCTGTTCTCCAATAATATCATACCACTTGTTTACCGGAACCTGGGACGTGATTATCAAAGCGCTTTTGCCATGACGGTCTTCTATTATACTTCACAATGGATAAAAAAGTGATAATAAAAATAGAAGCAAGAGTGTCAATTTTGTAGTGACAAAACGAGCAGGGCTTGCTGCTGTGCTGGTATTTTATAATGTCCAGCCCGGAACCGCTGCTGATTGAAAAACTAATGATGAAGATAACAACAAATGCTGAATAGAATTCGGTCAGCCCGATAATAGCTGATAGTAGCACAACAGACTATTGTTATTCCGTCAGCCAGCATAGCAGCAAACCGAATGTTGTATGATGTTTTTTGTACGTCTTATTTGGTTGTAAATTGATGAAGTTGTCTGTAGTAACAGATTAATGAATACTAGATATTCCTTCATAAACTAACAAGCGTAATATATCTGCGTCTCTCAAATACCAGCTCCCCCACGAAATAGGTGTATCACCATTTGCGTCTTTCATGGAAGGGTCAGCACCAGCCTCCAACAACATTTTTACAATAGATACATTTCCAAATGCCGCAGCTCTATGTAACGGTGATTCTCCCTTAAGGTAAGCGTCACGCATAAAGCAAAGGGTCGGTTTACCTGCTGTAGTTTTTTTAGTAACATCTGTACCCGCGGCTATTAAAATCTTTACGATTTCTGTTCTTTCACCCATTTCACTTGTCTTGCTAATTGTATAATGCAAGGCATTTTCTTCTGTATCTTTAAAAGAAAAATTAGCATCCTCACCTTTATTTAATAACCATTTAACTGAATCTACTTTGCCATTATAGGCTGCGTTACAAAGCAGGTTAGCATTTTCAAATGATATTTTTGCTCCTAAATTGTAAAATAAATCCAGCGCTTTTGTATTACCATCCCAGGCAGCAGAAAATGCAGCAAAATTTCCCGATGCGTTAATGTAATTAATATTTGCTCCTTTCAAAACCAATTCTTCAACAGTGGTTAAATTGCCATTTAAAGCCGCTTCTAACATTTTACTATCCAGATTTTCCATTGCTGATATTTATTTTAATGTACCAATACTCTTGATGCAACGGACAGCGTTTGCGTCTTTTTTTTCACCTCCATATTGGTGGTAAAGAGACTGGGAGTTCTTTCCAAAGTTTGAATACCAAGCCCTAAGGCTATCATTTTCTGTTGCCGTCCAATAAAACCCATGAGCCTCTATGCGACGATATCCGCCGTCAGTGTCTCGACCTCCACCTAATACAGCATTGAATCCGGAATTCCCTGAAATCATCAATGCACTGTATGCCTTCTTTCGGTTTTCAATCGAATCTGCCGTGAAACCACCATATAATACAGCCAATTTCTGCCATTCATCATTAGTAGGAAGCCGCCATCCTTCACCTAACAGGGCACATCCATTTTGGGCTGCTTCCCACGTATATAAACGTCCATAGCGTTCACAATTACTATCTGCATTACCGTAGCAATAAGAACCAGGGATATTTAGTTTCAAGTTGGTTGTCATCCAGTGATTATTATCTAACATTTTTCTTATGTAATATTTGTTGCCATCTCTGTCCACCAACAGGCTGTCTTGCAGTCCACCAATATCTGATTTAAGTAAATGTTTTGGCTTGGTTGTACTACAAGAGCCAGCAATCATTACAAGGATTAATAGTATAACAGAACACGGTATTATTGTTATGGAATAAAGTGATTGGATTGTTATTTTCTTATTCATTGTATCATGTTTAGTTTACTAACTGGTACACTCGCTTTAAAATATCATACAACGACAAAATATGCACACCGTTTCTTTACAAGTCATCGAAGCCGAGCTTGATAAACTAAGTTACGAACGTTTTGCCTATCCTCATTCGATGATACAAAAAAGAATTTTTGTAGTATATCTCAAAGCCGCCTTTCAATATAGGAATTAGATGATTGAGCTTATTTTTAGGACTTCATTACAATGTTGTATCACATTGGATAGAAGTGTATAAAGCAAAAGGCTTTGACGGCTTGTTAAGTAATAATTATGGCACCGACACAAGCGAGTTGGCGAGCCATGGCCAAAGTATTTTCTCCTCTTTTGCTTCTCAGCCGCCAATGAGTGCAACGGAAGCTGCTAAAGAGGGGAAAATACATTTGCTATTTTGTGATGCAGCACACTTTGTTTTACAACCCTTTCTTTGTTTTCTGTGGACAGTTATTCGTGTTCGGCTGGATTGATACCAAAACAAATTAAAGGAGAGGTATTCTGCTTCATTTGACAGACAGCCGGTACTTCTGCTCCCTGCCGATTTTAGGAAAACGAGGAAGAGATAAAATTATTTATTAAATTCGGCAACAACTGTGGACATTTCAATAAATCAACCGTATCAATCATCGTCATTTTGACAGTCCGGTAATTCACAGAACTTCAGAAAGTCTTCAATAATTTGGTTCGTTAATTTTCCCGGATCAGCTACAAGACGGGAATTTTCATCTAAGAAATGAGAATTCCCGTTTTTATTTTCGGTTTTAAAATATACCAATGAAATTAAAGCTAACAATAACACTATTGTTTCTATTGAATGTTGCAGGCGCACAAACAATTGCATTCTTTGGAGAAGCCGTTTGCAAAACAAAGCTCAGGACCCTGTACTACAGGTTCGACGATGAAAAATTTACAGCGCAGCAGTCTATTCCCATTCAAATGAGCGCCGAATACCGTAGCAGGTTCACCAATTCCTACCGGGTAAATTTTGACGAGAAAACACTCCGGCAACACAACTACTTGTATTTCTCCGACACAACAGCCATCTCCGAAGACAGTGCTTTGGTGCGGCAAAACCGGATAAACCTTACTGAACTATTTATCACATTAAATACACTTTCATCCAACTCCTCTAACGTTAATATAAATAAGATCTCTTATTAAACGATAATTTTGACAAAACAACCTCCTTTCCGCGTACACCTGCGGCTGAAGAAACAAAATACATAGGAACATGTACGGTCCCTTCAAACTCCCCGAGAGGAGGAACGACTGAAATAACACTGGATCGTTCAAAAATCTATCATGCCAGGCACTCAGAAGAATCACCTATTAATTTTCTGATGAATGAAGAAATAGGCTACTGGGATTTAGGAAAATACCATGCGAACCCGAACATGGATGCGCTTAAGATACGATACATATACAGGTTTAACAGACGTATCGGGAACAAAATGTTGCCCGCTGATGCCGGCGGATCCTATGATATAATTATCAAAGGAGACCGCTTGCTATATCCAACAGGTTCAGAGGCGCTGAATGAGCTTAAACGAAAAAAGTAATGCGTGGGTTTATAATAACTGAACTAATACACCACTTAAAACTATTAATGCTAATCCCATGGGGCTTTTCTCCATAACATCAAACTTAGTAGTCGATCCGTAATTTTAAATAACGCATACTAATTTGACAGTTAGAAACTTCAAAAAATCTTCAGCAATTAGACTCTTTAATTTTACGGTTTCGGCTACAATTAAGAGTAGCTTCCAAAATTGCACAGGGTTGGTTAATTTCGATCAGTCCTTTTTTCTAAATGCACGGAAACCGGGTCTCTATTTTTTAGATTCGTTATTCTGTACTATCTGAAAGTGCAGGGCTGAAAAAAAGCAAATCCGCATTCCGGAAGCCAGGCGCTTCATTGAGATTTGTATTCAATTGTTGAAGTGTTTTCTGCTATTTCTTTTATTTTTTTAGCATCAGCTGCGACCAGCTCTTTCTTGCCTAACTGCTCATATATTTTTTTTCTTGCTTTATAGGCATCCACATTGTACGGATCCAATTCAATGGCTTTTGAGTAATCATTGATAGCCGAGTCGTACTGTTTCAAGGTATAGTAGAAAGCAGCACGGTTATTATATGAGTAAGGCAAATTTGGATTAAGCTCAATAATTTTCGTCAAATCGTGGATGGCTGAATCATATTGTTTCAATTCAGAATAAGCTATAATACGATGAACGATCGCCTCTTCGAATCTTGGATTAAAGTCAATAGCTTTCGTGAAATCGCTTATTGCAGAATCGTATTTCTTTAATTCTAAATATACTTTCCCCCGATCTTTAATAGCTTCATTATTTTTGGGATTAAGTTCCAGTGCTTTTTCCAGATTCAGTAAAGCATTATTAAAATCTGATAGAAAAAAATACGCTAAACCTAAATTGTGATAGGCTGAATCCGTCGGATTAAGTTTTACACTTTGCGTTAAATATACAACGGCAGAATCCAGATCGCCCATATTCATAATATGTTCAGATCCCTGTCTATAAAGTTCTTTTGCTTTTTTAAGATTGTTTCCCAAATTATTTTGACTGTGCGCAACAGGTATAACAATTGCAAAACTGATTATCAATAAAATCCTGACTGGTGTTTTTAATTTCATTACACAAATCTAAACAAATTGAACAACCAGATGCATTTTTTCTAAAAATCCCGTTCCTGATATTTTAATCGCTCTCCCAATGGGAGTAAGCTCACATTATAACACTCTTCAGGAATATCTTGCTGTCGCCGGTCGGCAGATCGGAACCTGTGCTTGTGGGTATTTTTTTATACCTTGTGTACAAATATTTTAAGACAGTGAGATAATAACACTTCGTTAGTGGCAAGCACTGAAAAACAGCCAGACAAAATGAAGACCGAAGCCGATGGAGAGTCTGGCGCTGATGTTTGGCAAACGATCTAAAAGAAATAGTACATATGAAAAGAAGTCTCTCGTTGTTGAAGAAAGGAAAATCGAAACGGCCATTTGAAAATGGCAAGGATCTATCAGGAACTAATAAAAAAAGAGTCCAGTTAGTCAGTATGTTATTTATCGAAATTCATTAAAGTAATTCACAACAGATACCCTGTTATTATTTCTTCTTTGCAGATACTGTTTTTCCCGTTTTTGGAATCTTCCCAGACCTTTTCTTTTCCGACACTGATTTTACAATGGTCTGTCCCTTTATCAGTTGTCCCGGGCTCGTTACTTTAGATAATGCATTAGCATAGGCATCGTTTACCAGTTTTTTTATATATGCCTTTGGAAATGTCTTTTTATCTGTTACTAAAATATACCGGTACTGATTTCCCTGACCTAAAAGCCGTTTTTCGGGATCGGCTATTTCATTACCCCAATAGAAACCAAAATGAACGTTATTACTGGAACGTCCTACCGCAATTGAACAAATAGTATGACCCAGCTTATCCGTAGGTGACCAGCCCAATGCCACTGCATTGTAATTATCATAAATTAATTCATTGGCTTGCGGGCACAAATCCCATGCAAACGCTCTAAGCCATATAACTATATCAGTTACTTCATCACTAAACGGCTTTAAAAATTCTAAAAGGTATTTTGCATCTTCTTTACTCATCCTTGCAATTTTAAAGAGTCCTTTACTTTAAGAAGGTCTTTTAAATATTTTCTGAGTCACAGCGATCAGTTCTTCCATTCGCCGGGTATAATAAAGTTATATCAAAATACTGAACAAAATCACAATTCATAGGTAAAGTCGTTAAAAGCCTCCCCTGATTTAATTCCACCTGTCGAACGGAATAGTGCTTGCCCTTCTATATTGTCAATTGCTGTGCCCAGCCAAAGTTCTGTTACACCATCACTTTTTAAGTACCTCAGCAGCGTTTCAATTAAAAGCCTTCCGGCGCCTTTTTTTCTGTGTGTTTCCAGGACTTCAATGTCATATAAATAGGCTAAATAACCTGGCGCGTATATAGAAGGAAATCTGTAAGCGAGTGCATATCCAATAACTATATCATTCAGTATAGCGGCCAAAAGATATGTCCGGTCATCTTTCAGTACCGTTTCTATGTGGCGAACATCCACCTTTTCACCGGGGAAATCAATCAGATGTTTAATCATGAAATTGATAATTTCACCGTCGTCTTTTTGAACTTTTATTACCTTTAATGTCATTAGCGGCACCATATATGTAATGTTTTATCAACGTATTAAATATTTTCAAAGTTACATTTTCATATTTTTTTAGATGATCTGCTCACTGAAATAATATCTTGCCATCTGTGTCTTATTTTTTTGCACAACAGCGTCCCGAACAATTATATGAGCAGCGTGATCTTTTTAAATTGCGCACCCAGTTTAATAAAATCAAGGCTGGTTTCCCTGACGACAAAAAACTGTTCTACCAGGCAGTGATTGATAATACATTCAATCGTTGTAAGCTTCTAATGAACGTTCCTTACTGTCGGATCAAATAGCACCTTTTACAATTTCTGTTGGTTAAAACTTATAACTATATCCAATCCTGATAACTTGCGTCTCGTAGTAGTCATCGCTTGTATAGTTAAACCCCATTCCCTGGATCTGCCGTCTAATAACCATAGTATTTAGCAAATCGGTTGCATTAAAAAACACTTCCCCATTACCCTTTTGAACTGCCTTTTTTAAACCGGCATCGATCGAAAACCTTGAAAGTATCCTCCCCTGCGGAATAATATCCGGAGCTAAATAAACAGCGGTCAGCTGTGCATTCCATCCTTTTGAAAACTTAAATGTATTATTTAACTTCACATTCCCGGAGATTGCAGTTTGCTCATCTGCCGAAAAAGTGTTAGGCCGGGGATATAAATTCTCCACAGTAAAAGCATTGATTTGATTTCTGTAGATATTACCGTTCAGATTAAATGAGTATACATTGGTGATGTTTTGAGACCAGACGGCCTCAATCCCGGTGTTGTAGCTTTTGCCGGCATTTTGGAATATAGCATATATTAACGTACTTCCCGGAACGACACTTGAGATTCTTGTTATCGTACCTTCGGCGAACCGATGATAGAGCGCAGTATATAAATAATTATTGTTCCAATTATGTTTATATCCTAACTCGATAGCGTTTGTAAATTGAGGACGTAAAGCGGGGTTTCCGACTTTAATAATTTCAGCGTCATCATATTTTGGAAAAATACGGATATCTACCTCATTGGGTCGGTCCACCCTACGGTTATAGAATACAGAGAACTTATTGTTATCATCCAGCTTGTAGGCAAGCCTTAAGTTTGGAAAAGGCTGTGTGTAATTATAACCATCGCTTTTGTAAGTGCTGTGGTCAGGATTCACATCATACTGGATTTTTACATGTTCCACGCGTAAACCCAGTTCGGCCTCCCACTTTTCATTTTCAAATATATAATTACCATATAACGCAGGTATCAGCTCTTTGTAAGTTGCCCAGCCTCCTGCACTTGTATCCAAAACAGAATTGGCACCCGGAATAAAATTCATATTCGTGGGAATGCTTCTGTTACGAAGTTTAATACCGGTTTCAATACGACCGTACTTTAGAGGCTTAATATAATCAATGTTAAAGTCATACACCTGCTCATCTGATAACAGTTTAAAGGCATCAGTACCCCTGGATTCCGGCAGGTAATTATCATAAAAGTATTTTTCATCCTCTCGGTGAAATGTATAGTTGAAGCCCGCATTTAACAAATGACCGGCGTCTTTAAATTTATGCTGGTAAGCAGCGGTCGCCATTGCCGTTGTCTTCAGCTCATCTTCTAAAAATTGCCATAATCTTGACCGCGATGACAGATCTCCATTGAAAAAGGGTTGATCCCCCCGATCAATGATCTTCTCGCTGCCATACATTCCAGAAAGTGTCAATGTGTTTTGATCATCGATTGTCCAGTCCACACCGGCTTTTGTTGTAAGAAAATTGGTATTCCGGTTTCTTTTTAACTGAGATTTGATGATGGCACCATCATCATAGATACGTGTTACAAATTCATTTTTGTTCAGTGTATGTGTATAGAGATTGTCCGCCTGTAAAAAAATATTTATCTTGTCTTTTCTATAATTAAGAGACAGCGAGGGATTTATTTTGGGAGTGAACGTATATTGCGGCCTTATCGTTGACAGGTTCTCGTTTCTTACCCAAAGGGCGCCAAAGCCGGTGGAAAGGCCTGCTTTTCCATTGATACCATTTTGTTTATTTTTCTTCATAACAATGTTAATAATTCCTGCATTGCCATTTGCATCATATTTAGAAGAAGGATTATTAATAATCTCTATCTTATCTATCGCTGATGCTGGAATATTATCCAATCCAGTTTGGCTGCCAAATCCGGTTAGTGCGGTCTGCTTTCCATCTATCAGCACCGTAACCTTATCGTTTCCTCTTAATTGCACCTTACCATCCTGAACAGTGATGCCCGGAAGATTTTGCATAGACTGTAAAACGGAACCACCACTCTGACTGATATTATCTGCCACCGAATATGTCTTCTTATCCAGTTTGTTGCCAATGCCTCCTGATTGCGCTGTTACGGTAACACCTTCCAAAGCTGTAACTTTCTGTTCCAACTCAACTACAGGAACGTCCAGGAATTCGGAAAGGCTGCCAATAAATAGTGGTTGTTCTATAGTTTCGAAACCCGCAAATGACATTTCTAAAATATAGTTGCCGGGCTTTATATTCTCAATTGAAAACCGGCCCTCATCATTTGTTACGGTCCCGGAAACAAAAGATGAATCTTTTGAATCTTTTATCACGACATTTACATAGGGCATCGAAGATTTATCTGTTTTATTCTTTACGGCGCCAGAGATGGTTACTGCATTCACCTGAGCAAAAGTCGATTCAGAAAACATCATCGATAGAAAGAAAAAGAACGTTCGCATTTTGTTTATCTTTTAACTTATTTTTAAATACAATCCCACGGCAAGAAAACTGCGCTGTGTACATCACAGGCCCATTTAGTCCCTGATACAATTGAACAGACATACGTATGGCCTTTTACTAAAAACTGTAAACATGCAATCGGGATATTCCGATTTAATCTAACGTTTATCAGCCTGCTTCTTTATTGCCCCCCTTCGCCAAGTACTTTTATAGTGAAGCATTGTCTTTAACTTGAACACAATGGCTGATACTATAAATTTTGTGGATAACATTAAAATTGTACCCCCTTATATAATCCAGGATCTTTGAGCTCTTATAAAAACAAAACTGCAAATCGATTTAGAAGAAAATTTGAATTGGGGAAAAATCTATTCCCACTACAAACACAACTTTTAGTTTGGTAGCAGGATAAAATAGTTCCTAACACAACCACTTAAATGTTAAGATTTCATTCCGACAACTTATATCCCATAGCATAAATGGCTTTAATATGCTTCCCCATAAATTGCAGCTTCTTTTTCAGGTTTTTAATATGTGTGTACAAAACATCAAAGTTATATAGATAGATAGCTGATTGACCGGAAAGGTATTCTGCAATTTCCTCTTTAGAAACGATCCTGTCTTTGTTGAGGGCTAAGAAAAGTAAAATCTTGTATTCCGTTCTTGTCAGACTCACCTCCTGGTCTCCCACTGTTGCGGACCTTGTTAAGGCACTTAATTTTAAATCTTTAAATACTATCGCGTCGTCTCCGTCCATATAACGTCGCCTGATGATCGCTCCTATCCTTGCACTTAATTCCGCCAAATGAAATGGTTTGGTAAGATAGTCGTCCGCCCCAAGCTTGAGTGAAGTTATTTTATCTTCCAAAGAATTTCTTTCCGAAACTATAATAACGCCGACCCTTTTTTTTTGTTTCCGCATCTGTTTTAGAAACGTCAATCCAGCACCATTGGGAAAGTCTATATCGAGTAAAATGCAATCATAATTGGAATCTTCGATCATATGCCAGCTGTCAGAAATATCACAGGCGACTTCGCATCTATAGTTTTCGCAGCCCAAATACTCATATATACTTTTAGCAAGTTGCTGATCTTTTTCAATAACTAATACTTTCATACAATCATGATCTTTCTCAACGCCAAATTTTAATCTTAATTTTGAAGAAATTTAGAATTTATACACAATCATAGTTTTCACCTCACTATTATTCTGAAAAAAGCTCCGCTTCTAATTAGTCGCATGCCATTCTAATCCTTTACACATTACTATATTTTACAAAGGCAGATAATGTACTCTCAGTAAAATTCTGAACAAGTATTCCTACCTGAAATCCCCCTATTATAAAACGAATCATAACACATGCATGGCCCCTGCTTCAATGCAGGCCACTACAATCTAAAAATCCACCCGAAAAACATGGTGTTCCTTTTCGAAACTATAGTGAACAGACCATTTTTGAAACGTACAGATCTCTTTGACAATTGCCAGCCCCAAACCACTACCACTGCTGCCTGTGGATAGTTTTGAAAATCGTTGAAACAATAACTCCCTGCTTAATGGCCCGGCACCTGAATTCCGAACTTCAAAACCGATGTTTTCAAGAATAATGGAAATGGATCCGCCCGATGGAGTATGACGGATCGCGTTCAGCAGCAAATTATTGATGAGCGTTTCCGTCAAACCACTATTTCCACTAACTTCTACCTGCAGCAGCTCGTTCATAGCTACAGAAATATTCTTCTGCTGAAAATGTTCTTCCAGTACCCCCACACTCTGTTGCACTAAAATATCAAACCGAACGAGCTCCGAATTATCAAATTGACTATTTCCTATTTTAGCCAGCAGCAAAAGATTTCTATTAATTCGGGAACTACGGGTAAGCGCAGTATGCATTTCTTCAACAATTTGATACTGTGTGTCCGTCAAATCTTTATCCTGCAGTAAATTATCCAATTTGTTTCTCAGAATTGCTAATGGTGTTTGCATTTCATGAGATGCATTTTCTGTAAATTCCTTTTGTATTCTAAATACAGAAATGTTTTGTTTGATTAATCTGCGCATGGACTCGGTTAGTTCTTCAAATTCCGTGATATCGGAGCTGGCAAAATCAATTTCTTTCTGATTATTGAGGTTAAACGTTTTTAATTTTTCCAGGTTTTCTCTGAATGGCTTCCAAACAACAGAAGAAAGCCTTCTATTTAGTACCAATAAACCAACCACGATAACAAGGAAGAAAAAGATGGTGGTTGCAGCAATTACCGCTATCGTCTCCTGGGATTCTTCGATATTTGTTTCCGCTGTAAAGCGATACGGCTTTTCATTCAGATAAATAACAGTTGAAAGGCATCTGAATCTGTCAATATTGCGCCCCGCTTCGTAAAATTTTTGTTTATCGACAGTATAAACGCTATCTTTTAATTGATCGCCATATTTTACAGGTTCGATATCTGTTCCAGGCTGAACGCTGTTCCAAAGTGCTATGCTATTCTGTAACTGGTCATCAGACAGCTTTAGCCGGTTTACTCCGTACGCCGTTTTATCTGCTATGATCCTGTTATGCTCATCCAACTCGCTTTTCCAAATGGTATCGATCGCAAAAAAATAAACCGGTATACTTATCACAAATACGATAAGGACATAAGTTAAAAATGGTCTTGTGATGCTGTTTAATAGAGGTTTCATAAAGTGTAGTTTATGCATCGACCCATTTATAACCTGTGCCGTAAATTGTCTTTAAATAATGGGAACAGCCGGCATCATTTAATTTTTTCTTCAAATTTTTTACATGCGCGTACACAAAATCATGGTTATCCAGCATATCAGCAAAATCACCGGAAAGATGTTCAGCCAGCGTGCTTTTTGAAATCACTCTATTTTTATTCCCTATGAAGTAGATAAGCAGGTCAAATTCTTTCCTGGTAAGGACGACCAAATTGCTATTTACAGAAACCGTTTTAGACAAAAGGTTTATTTCCAATTCATCTTGCATAATGATATTCGAGTTGGCAAAATTCCTTCTCCGGATAACTGAGTAGACCCGAGCAGTTAATTCAGAAAGATGAAAAGGTTTGGTAAGATAATCATCCGCTCCTATCTGCAACCCTTTTATTTTATCATCCAAGGCATTTCTGGCTGAAATAATGATAACGCCATCCTGTTTATTTTCTTTTTTTAGTTCTTCAAGAATCTTAAGCCCGTTTCCATCCGGAAGCGTAATATCCAATAAGATACAATCATAATTATATACACCCACCTTATTGATTGCCTCAGTAAAAGTTGCGGCGAATTCACATAGATAGTTCTCTTCAGAAAGATATTCAGCAATACTTTTCGCCAGTTCTTCCTCATCCTCTATAATTAATATTTTCATGCGGCAAATTTAGAAGCCCAATTTTGAATTAATTTTGAACAAACGATACAATGCCGGCCATATATAACCAGAAGGTTATGTGTATGCTGCTACCTTCAGCTACAATTCACAATGCTTCTTAAGTAAGCAGGACCTTTCCTACCCTGTTTCGGGATCTACAATGCCCCCCAAATTCCAAAATCATATTTCTAAACAGGAGCAGCTTACATACACCATAACACACTAATATACATGCATTTATATATTCAATTTCACCAGCACCCTCAAGCAATATTTTTCTTATACATTAAAAAAGAATAAAAATCCATGCGCTGTTTACAGAAGCTATGATGGCTGCTCTATGTAATGCGCTACCTTTTTCAGGGGCACCCCCTATATCAAAAACTACCTGATCATCCAGCAGACTCAATTGTTTCAAAAAATTCCTTATTCCGTAAACATCCACAGTGGTCCTTTATTGAACTTTGCCGCCGAAAAATCACAACTGATAGACTCAGTATTTCTAAATAATACAACACTTGTTTAAAACAGGACAATTGTTAAACAATCTTCAAAAACGTATGACTAAATCAAACATTCTGACCATTGCAATTCTGGTTATTACCATTTCAACACTTCGGGCGCAGAACGTAAACGATTCTTCAAGTGCAAAAAAAGATAGTCTGAATTCAGCCCGGTTAGAGGAAGTTACAGTTACCTCAACCGGAGTAAAGCAGAAAATACAAAACTTTGCCAGCACCATTAATTTCATCTCCTCAAAGAAAATGGAGGAATTGAATTTGCAATCAATTGGAGAGGCGATGAGGCTGATACCAGGCGCTAACTATTTGGATGAAGACGGTCGCGGAATAAAACCAGGTATTGGCCTCAGAGGCTTAGATCCTAACAGAGCAGGAAATACGCTCGTTGTTATTGACGGGAAATTTCCTATTGGGCAAAGCTATAGTCAGTTAGGAGCCTATTATATGATGCCGGTCGGACCAGTTGACCGGGTGGAGGTTATAAAAGGAGCCTCGCCAGTGTTATATGGTGGCGGTTCAATCGGTGGTGTTGTAAATATTATTACAAAATCCGGAAAGGGAATGCCTTATAGCAGGGTTTTTGCGAATTATGGCAGCTATAACAGCCTGAACGCAGGTGCGGAAACCTACGGTAATAACGGGAAGGTGAGTTATTATGCCGGCTATAACAGAAGACAGGGAGATGGTTTTAGAACCGCCAATTCTAAATTCAACACCAATGACGTGACATTGCAACTCGGAATGAAGCCTGATTCATTAAATGAAATCAAGGTCTATGTAAACGCCTTTACTGAAAATTCACGTACTCCTGGCGGTATTTCCCAAACAGACTTCGAAGAAAACTATCGAAAAACGCTGAATTTACACGATGTTTTTATCGGCAAAAGATTCAGCACCAGTATCAACTATACCCGCATCTTAAATTCTGTAAGTAAAATAAGCGCTTCACTCTATGGAAGTTATTTTTTAAGAGATTGGTGGGTTGGTGATCGAACCGGTAAAGATGCCAATACAGGAGAAGTGAGAAATATACCCTCAGGCGGCCTTTTTGTTGACTATAACAATACCGGGAATTTAGGGGGCCTAAAGAATAGCTTTCTTGCCGGGATCCGGATACACGGAGACCGAACCAACAAATATTTCCTCGTTGGAGATCATTTAGATGCCAGGACGGGGAAAGCGACACTGGGCATTCAGGCTCCGACCAATGTTTATGAAGCCTATGTTTATGATGACCTCTCTTTGACTGAAAAGCTTAAGTTCAGTCCTGGATTACGATATACACATGTAACATTTAATCAAAAGGACATCATAGCCGGAACGGAGTCCGACGCATCGAAAAACGAAAGCCTGATATACTCTTTGGGGCTGATTTATATGCCTGCCGATAATTTAAGCATCTATACCACTGTTTCCAGGGGCTATCAGCCACCGGCGATTGAGTCTGCAATGGATCCGGGAACCATCGCCGCCGGGACCATGTTAAAGGCAGAAACCTCCAATAGCTATGAAATTGGTATCCGCTCGCAAAGCCTCAGCTGGCTGGATTTTAGCCTGAGCGGTTACTTACTTTACTACAATAACAAGGTAATTAATGAAAGCGGGGTTAATAAAAACGCAGGAAAAAGTTTTCACAGAGGTATTGAAGCCGAAATTAATGTGCTTCCCATTGAGAACTTAAAATTTTACGTAACCGGTGCCCTTCAGAAAGCAACATTTGCAAATGGCCAGTACGAGGGGAATTATTTACCGTATGCACCTACAAAACTGGTTACAGCCGGAGTTCGATACGCGATCAATGCCGGAAAAGGTCAATTCGTTGCTAATGTTTACGACTCTTATACCGGTCTTCAATATAATGATGCGGCCAATACAGTACCTCCCACACCTGATGGCTTTAATGGGATGATTCCCGATTACAATTTGCTGAATGCCACCCTCAGCTATTCCTTTAAAAAATTAAACTTTAATGCAGGAATGCTAAACATTCTGGACAGACATTATTATACCCAACGTTTCGCATACTGGGGCGGACTGACGCCTTCGCCAGGCCGTACATTTTCGGCTGGGATGAGCTTTAAATTCTAAAAACATATCGTTTAAAGAAACTTTCCTCAGAAATAATCAAATATCATATTTTACACTTAAATACTGTGTAATCCGTTCTGGCACATATCATTAAGGGTCAGAACGGATATTTATTAAACCACTGCTCCTTATATGAATTCCAAATTAATTCTAAATTAATTCTGTTCTTTACTTATTTTTCAACGAATAAATATGGACAATCAGAAAAGATCTGCAATTTTTAACAACTGGATTTATTCATTTGCCCTCCGGAGCAACAATATCATTAACAACTATTCAAGACTCAAGACAGTTTTGTTTATTTTACCTATTTTTTTGCTAATTACCATTATTTTGCAACTGTATAGTCAAAATGCATTAAGTGTTGATGGATATATACAAATTCAAAAGGGCCTCTTCTTTTCTATTAATTATAATCTGGGTCAATATCCAAACCTTCAATTCAACCTCACCCAGTTTGGCGATGCACTGATTTTTTTGTCTTTCTTAAGTATTTTTATTATATATGTACCAAAAATCTGGGAGGCATTAATACCTGGCTTACTGGTTTCTGCATTATTTTCCTGTCCGCTAAAAAAGATATTTGCGGTACCAAGACCTGCTGCGATGTTTACTAATAATAGCTTTATTATCATCGGGGAAAAATTGTCGGGGTCTAACAGCCTGCCTTCAGGACACTCCGTTACAATTTTTACCATACTTACCGTGTTACTGTTTGCATTTACCCCCCAAAAGTTGAAGTATAAAACGCTCTTCTTTCTTTGCGTAATCATCATGGGTTTGGTACTTGGCTTTACAAGGGTTGGTGTAGGAGCTCATTATCCGCTCGATGTCATCGTAGGAAGTATTATCGGTTATATATCAGGGCTTATAGGTATTTTTATCAGCCGGAAATATAAATTTTTTACCTGGGTTAACAATAAAAAGTGCTACCCGGTATTTATTCTGTTGTTTCTGATCGGTTGTATTATGCTGATGAACAAAATAATTAATGAAAATTTGATAATATTTTATTTGGCATTTGTCAGCCTGATTGTGTCACTATATAAAATAACCAACATTTATGCTAAAAAACAATCTGAAGTTAAAGCAGTTTTATAATATAAAGCTAAAGCCCCTCTTTAATTTAAAGCTGACACAGTTTGCATTGTTAATGAGTTTTTTGACTTTTCTGTTCTTTCATGTTCCATTCTACACGTTTGTTTTTGATAACGTTGATTATAAAAGCCTGAACGGTATTATTATAATCATAAGTTTAATAATTCTCATGCTGACCGCAAATGCTTTTGTTTTTTACCTGATATTCTTTCTCTCGCGTTTTGTTGGAAAATTTTTATTGGTTTTAATATTTATCCTCAATGCAATTGCCCTTTACTTTGTCAATACCTACCATATCATTGTAGATGGAATTATGATGGGCAATGTGCTCAATACCGATTATGGAGAAGCCAGCAGCTTTTTTTCCATTAAGTTGATCGTGTACATAATTCTACTGGGTATTATTCCCGCCATTTACATCATTAAAGTAAAAATAGCAGGCGTAACGCTGAAGCGATTCTTAATCACCTCCTCGCTCACCTTACTATTTATGATCATACTGGCATTTGTTAATTCAAGCAATTGGCTGTGGATTGATAAAAATTCGAAACAATTGGGGGGTCTTGCGATGCCGTGGTCCTATTTTGTAAACACCGGCATTCATTATGTTCATCAATACGAAAAAAACAAAAAAGAAGTTTTACTGCCAAATGCAACTATCAAAGACAACGAGAAAGCAGTTGTTGTCTTAGTCATAGGAGAATCCGCAAGAAGAGAAAATTTTTCTTTATACGGTTATTCAAGAAACACGAATCCGCTGCTTTCCCAAACGCCGAACTTATTTCATTTTGACGCTACTTCCTGTGCTACATACACCAGTGCAGGCGTAAAATGTATTCTTGAGCACACCCATACCGATGAGCTATATGAGATTTTGCCCAATTATTTATATAGAAATAATGTAGAAGTTATATGGAGAACCACCAACTGGGGAGAACCTCCGGTTCATATTCAAAATTATCAAAATAAAGATGCGTTAACGCTAAATTGTAAAGGTGATAGTTGTAACTACGATGGAATCCTTTTAAGTGGCCTGAACGAACAGATACTGGCCAGTAAAAAAAATAAAATACTGGTTGTGCTGCACACAAGTACAAGCCATGGTCCTACGTACAGCAAGAAATATCCTCCGCAATATGAAACTTTTAAGCCCGTTTGTAATAGTGTTGAATTGGGAAACTGTTCTCAAAAAGAGCTCGTCAACGCTTATGATAATACGATTGTTTATACTGACTATCTCTTACACCATGTAATTGAAGATTTAAAACAGCTAAATGGGTATAAAAGCACTATGATTTTTGTTTCAGATCATGGAGAATCTTTGGGAGAAAAAAATCTATACATGCATGGTGTACCTTTAAGTATTGCACCAAAAGAGCAGTACGAGATTCCTTTCATAGTTTGGTTATCCGATAGTTCAAAACAACTCAAGCCTAACAAAGAATTGACGCAAAATAATGTATTTCACAGTGTTCTAAATTTTTTAAGCATCCAGAGTCCCGTTTATAGTGAAAACATGAACATTTTTAAACAATAAACGAAGAAACAAGGCCCGTTATTCTATGTGCCGTTTATCATAAACGGGTAAACCAATTGAAGGAATCGGAAAAGGGTCAATCGCCTTCCGAAGTAAATAACCAAATTGGTAGTTGGATCCAGGGTAATTACCGGGGCATAACTGACATTGCCTTCGCCCGTAACTATAAATCCGTAGGTAGCCCTCAGCTTTATACTCTCAATACGGGCAGCAACCACCTGGTTGTTATAATCATTCAGAACCGGGCTATTGGTTTGTGCAGCGTTGATAAAGCAGGTCAAATCATGGTTCGTTTGCGCTATTAAAGAACTACTCAAAACATGATAACAGGGGTCAATAGCCAACGGGGCAAAATCAAATGTAAATTGAGCGTAGTCATATATTTATACATAGTTCACAAGCCCATATAGTAGTATTCGAGATAAAGAGAAGCCGTTACTTAACGGCCTCTCTTTATCTCGGGCCTATGCCGGATTGATTACTTTACTAATCTTTTTGTTCCTTTATGAATTTTCCGGCTTCATCAAAAATCAAATCCTTTCCCTTTACTTCCGCTTCATAAGTAACTGCACCTTTTGCATCCGTGATTTTAGCGGCCTCCTTGATTTTCTGACCGGGATAGTTTTTAGCAACATAGTCTTTAATAGGTGCTGCTAATGCATCTGCGCTCATGCCTATTTCTGTTTCAACAATATCACCCGATAATGTTAGCAAAACAGAATAGCTTGTTCCCTGTTGTTTAAACCCTGCCTCATAATTACCATCTTCATTTTCCCATTTGACATTTTTAACATCAGGGAACTGTTTTTGTAAGCCAGATTTTACAGATGCAGGAATACTTTTTTCCTGGATTTTTTGTGCGTTGACAACAGTTATGCCGGCAGCGGCTGTTAAAAGAAATACGAGCTTTTTCATTGTATCTGATTTTGGATACAATATTCAAACGCAATTTAGAAGAAATTTTGAATCCTTAATTTCCAGTAGTGTTAAGAAACCCTGCTTTAATTATGTTTTTGTTCTCTCTAAAAAATTAATACCAATAAATTGAATATCTGTTAAAAATCTTTTTTTTGGCCAAGTAAATGATTTAAAGTTGCGGACATCGATTAACTTGAGGGCATTGCTTCCAGGTAGGTACCCAATAATCCCTTCAGCTGTCTTATTTACTTCCTTTTATAAAATAAGAGATTCGAGATCGCACCAGGACAATCCCTGGTTTCCGTATTTGTATAATACCCGCCGCTATTGGCCCCAAAGCAGATGCCTCACCCTGATATTAATTACCTGCATAAGGAGCTTTTTGAGGCGCTGTTTGTAATACTTCGGCAATGCCTTTTTCCGCGTTGAGCAACCAATGCCATATTTGTGATTTATTTGCTTTCAGCGCAGCAATATTTTGTAATTTTAATGGACCATGTCTTGGATTGTATACGATATGAGGTATTAATACCTGAAGAACTTTTAAATATAGGCGTATGAATGCAGAATTTCTAAACATCATCCCGGTTTTGCCCAGCGCCGATATTGAGCGCGATATAAAATGGTATAATGAGAAAATGGGACTCAAGAACTACTTTTCAGACAGTATGTATGCGATTCTTTACAGGGATAATTTGTGGTTGCATTTACAATGGCACGCCGGTACAGAAGATGACCCTTTACTGGGAGGCTCGGTGGTAAGAATTTTGATGAAGAATATAAGTGCTATTTTTGAGGAATTTCAAAAGCGGGGAACTGTGACTGCGGATAAATTAAGGCAGGATACTCCATGGAAAACCAATGAATTTGGTTTTTACGACCTTAACTCAAATGCCCTATTTATCATGGAAGATGTGCGCTCGAAAGAATAAACTACAGGATCAAAATATACCGTTATGACAACGATACTCCCCTTCGTTCGTGTACCCGATGTCGATTTTGCAAAATCATGGTATGAGCGGATTGGATTTGAATGCATTGGTACGCATGAGGAACCTGGTTGTGGTTTGGATTGGGCTATGATGTGCTGGGATAGCGCTGTGTTTATGTTGTACCCGCAACTGGAGAATACGATTACCAATGCGAATAACTGCGGTCTCTATTTTAAAATGGATAGCATAGATGGCTTGCAAGGAAAATTAGAAGGTAAAGCCCGGATCAGCGAAACCGTTGCCGAAACAGAATACGGACGAAAAGAAATTACATTTCATGACTGTTATGGTTTTCAGATAACGTTTTCCAGCGGGCCGGATCAGTGATTGAAAAGCTATTCCCTCTTTTTTAACGCGATTCAATTAATTCTTATCGATTGAAGAAATGCGAAAGGGTATATTCTTTAGAGAGAATATGAGTGTCCGGAAGGATTAAAAAATTGAACACCGAAGTGGCACGCCAAAAACGGTAGGCAATGTGTCAAATGTATATTTTACAATTAACGGAAAAGAGAGGGTTGTTAAGCAGACAATTATTTAAGAGCCGCATTATTTTTTCCCGAAAAACAAAAAGCGAATATGAAACTTTCTTCAAAAGCTGAAAACATTGTAGCTCAAATCAATGCTAAAACGAAGTTAGGGGACTTACGGAAAATGGCGGGTGAGATTAAAAAAGACCACGAATTGGCTTTGGAACTTTGGTCAACAGGACAATTTTTACCCCGGCAGCTTGCCCTTTTGATTATGGACAAAAAACAACTTTCACAAAAACTCATTGACAGCTTGGATAACGACATTAAGCAGCATAGTGAAGAGGAAAGACTTCAATTAATTGATTGGTTAATGGCAAACCAACTTTCAAAAGACAAAAAGACTATTGCATTAATGGAAACCTGGGAAAACCGTCAATCTTCATTACAAAGACGGATTTTCTGGTATCATCAGGCCCGTTTACGTTGGGTGGGACAAACTCCGCCGCCTAACAGTGAAGAATTACTTTCGAAAATTGAAGAACGTATCGAAAAAGAAGTGCCGGAAGTTCAATGGGCTATGAATTTTACTGCGGCGCAAATCGGAATTTTTGAAAAAAAATATCGCTCAAGATGTGTTGCGCTCGGAGAACGCACAGGACTGTATAAAGATGAAATAGTCGCTAAAAATTGCACCCCTAATTATTTGCCCAAATTTATAGCCATCCAGGCGGATAAGCTGAAAAAATAAAAAGAGTAGGGCTCTTTAAAATAAGGCAGCATATCGTTCCTGTTGTTCCGTACAGTGATATTTATCCTTCCAGGAAAATCCGCAACCGTATATTTAGTATACCGCCCTGGTCGCCATTGGTAAAAAATACATACCCGTTTTTTTGTTCTCTTGAAAATGCACAAAAAGCCAGGAAACCAGGATTCTCACCAGTATGCGAATATCTGACACCCTGACCTGTAGGCTCGATAGCAAAGCCCAGCCCCCATCCTTTTATAACGCCAAAGTGGTCCTCCTGTTCAGGAGGAATCCGGGACTGCATTTTCAACATTTCATTAATGGATTCCGGCTGCAAACCATAGCCATTAATCATGGCAGTTACAAATCTGGCATAGCTCACCGCCTCAGTGTGAAGTGCATTGGCAGGGCCAAACACCGTAGAATCGTCGTACATGGCATCTGCCGCATTCCATTTATGCCGGTACACCTTGTTTCCCTGGTACCCGGTCACTTTGTTTTGCCCCATTAGCGGGTTCCAGCTAAAGAACGCATATTTCATACTCAAGGGACCCGCCACTTCCCGCTGAAACAAGGAATCAAGATTTTTTAGTGTCAGCCCATTAATATGCGCCACGACCCTTGCCAGGTAGTTATAAGCTTCACCGGAATAGGAAAATGTTCCCGGGTTACACTGCATATACATTTTATGCCTGCTGCTCCAGTCTCCGGTAGCAGGATCCAGCCAGCGCCAGTTGGGAAATCCTGTTGTATGGCTCAATACCATTCTTGCAGTGACCTGTTTATAGCGATTGTCGTGCGAAAGTTCTGGAAACGGAAGGTATTGATATAAAGGCTTGTCCAGATTCAGCAATCCTTTTTCCACCATTTTCATTACAAAAAAGGCAAATAAGGGTTTCGATATCGAAGCTGCTTCAAATAAAGAGGAGTCATTTACAGCAGAATGAGTGTCAAGATCTGCCAGGCCCCAGGCCCGGTGATAGACAAGCTTACCGTCATTAATCAATGCTATTGACAAAGCCGGTATGTGGAGCGAGTCCATTTGTTTTTTGAGGAACTCGTCTATTGTTGCTTCCGAAATGGGTTTGTCTTTCCAGTTTTTTACCTGAGCAATACCCGTCGATCTCACACCAGCTATAAGACAAATCAGAAAGCAGGTCTGCAGCCAAAGAGATGCCTTTTCCATAATACCTATTTATATGGGATTTCTATTATTCCCTTTCTCTGAGATTGAACCAGCCATCGATCACTTCTAATAAAGGTAGCGGGTTTTTCTGATTGCTTTGTACGGTGGAAGCGATTTATTTTAACGATGCTGTTTATCCGGATACCGCTTCAACAATCCAACCTAATTTATTTATTTTCAATTTAATACCTGCATCTTCACGGCTTTAACGCGACAACATAGTGCGGTCATAACAGTTGCTGCGTGGTCTAGTGTTTGCTGTTTAGCAGATCATCTAATTATCTGAAAAAATTATATATACAACCCCGGGGTTGTATTTCGATCTGCTGTATTTTTATGAATACTTCATGAACTGAACTATATGACTGATGAACAAATAATACAGGAATACAAAATAGTGTTCCGAAAGTATGTTAAGGATGGCATTATTGACCTTGACAAGCGTTTAAAACACAAATTCGATTTTCAGATACACGCATTAGGGCCATTGATTAAAGTACTTGACGGGATAGTGCCCCCCTATAAGCAAAAACGCTATGCCATCACATATATCGAAAAAGCTGAAGGAATAAAATCAATAGGACATTTCACGTTTCCATTTGAGAATAATTTATTGCTGATCATTCCTAAAAACCTGATCCATTCCAGTAATTACAGTAATCTTAACTGTTCCGGATACATGCTCATGTTTAACGTAGATTTTTTTCTTGACAATGCATTTCCGAAAAAGCATATTGAGAAAAAGTTGATCTTTAAACGGTCTATTAAACCCTGGCTGAAGCTAAGTGCCCAGCAGGCAGAAAAAGTGAAAAGTATCCTGCAACAAATTCATATTGAAAAAGATAGTCAGCATAAAAACAAGCTTGAACTTATCGCCGTTAAGATCCTGGAACTACTGGTACAATGCGACAGGTATGTAACCGACGCAAATAACATCAACGAAACCGATTCTTTTAATTTAACCCTGGAGAAATTTTACGATCTCGTTGATCAGCACCATTCAAAAAACCGCTCTGTTTCTTATTACGCCAGGTTATTGCATTTACATCCCAATTATTTGAATGCCATTGTCAATAAACACTCCGGCCTGAGCGCAAAAGAGCTGATCGATGATAAAATTTTACAGGAAGCCAGATACCTTTTACGCGCCACCACCTTTTCTGTTAAAGAGCTGGCCTTTCATCTCGGGTTTGAAAATGCCGGTTATTTCTCCTCATTTTTCCGAAAAAGAAGCGGCAGCTCGCCAATCGAGTTTCGCAGATCTGTTCTCTGATCTCAAAACGGGTCACCCGGTTTACTTTGACAGAAGAATTACAACCGGCAATAACCGGAACCTTTCCGGTAAATCAACCGTATCACCGTCCTCATTCTGACAATCCGGAGATTCATAAAAATTTCAGAATGCCTTCAGCAATTTGGCCCAATAAACTAACAGGAAACCAACCGGCACCGTTTTATAAGGCGGTCGGTTTTTATTTCAAAGTGATGGAGCCCGTTGGAGATTCGCCCAATAAAAAGCGGATCAACAGATCTTTATTGATCCGCTTTTGGGTCCTTCAATGTCTTATCCGTAAAAGCAATGGCCTACAGTCTGAGTTTGACACCTCCATTTACCACAAAACCATCCAGGGGCGCATAAATATCCCGGAAGACAGGACGATCAATCGCTCCGGTATAAATACTGCCAAAACGGGTCTGACGGGTATCCGTAAAGTTTTCGAAGTTCACAAACAGGGAAAAATCTTCCCAAAGCTTTTCCGCCATAAAGCCGGTGATCCAATACGGTTTTCCGGTGGCACCATCACTTAATTGCTGCTTGCTGTAATAGTAAGCCTCAAGACCCAATTTCCATTTATCCTCCACTTCATACATCAGCACATTATTCAGCCGGTGCCGGGCAGTTAAAGGAAGCCACTCCTTTACCCCCGTATAATGGGTATTGGCATCGGTATACGTGTAGCCCACAAACAATTTAAAATCGCCATACGTAAATCTTAAATTGGTCTCCATACCCTTTGTATCCAGATACCCGGATGAATTTTTAAGCTCCATCGTTCCGTCATCTCCCGTTACCAGTACCAGCGGTCGGCGCAGCTTTGTGTAAAAGAACAGGTGGTTCAGGCTGATACCCACTGCCCCGATGGATGTACGGTAATTGATATCCCAGTTTCCGCCAACAGACCGTTCATTCCGGGTCGTGTGGATGTCTGCCGGCAACAGGTTCCGGAATTGCATCCGTTCTGCCTCTTCCGTAAAAATGGTCGGCGTTTTATATCCATAGCCACCACCGACGCGGGTGGTAATTGCAGGCGCAATTTTAAACATAGCCGACACCCGGGGCAGCAGCTCAAACCCGTGGTGAGTTACATAATCTCCGCGCAGCCCCGTCTCCAATACCAGCAGGTCTGAAACTGTCCAGGCATTTTGAGCAAATAACCCATAAGTTACATAAGAATAGTTCCTCAAAGGGAAATCCGCCTGTTTGCGCTCTTTCAGATCTTCCGTTAAAACATTCGCTCCGATTACCCAATCTGCTTTTTCCCCGGACCGGTTCCAGGTCAGCTCAGAAAAGGAAGATTGCTGCAGACCATCAAAACTGTAATCAGGGATGGCGATCAGCCGGTCAAAGCGGCTATAACTGTTCTTTAACTGTAATGTAGCATTTTCTGAAAGTTTATGGGCAATGCCCAGCTGGGTAGTGATCCGGTCCGTATTGTTCTTTTCAAAAAATCCGGGGTTCCCGTTTTTCATATAATCCATACTTCCCCCGGTGCGGTCTTCAGTGATATAGGTGACACCCATATTAGCGGTCGTCCTTTTTCCATACAGGAATAAACGGGGGTTAATGGTATAGCGCTCAAATTTTGGAATTGCAGATAAACCAATGTCAGCAGGGTCATATGCCCTATTACTGTTCCGGGAAACAAATACGGTCATACCTGCTTTTCCATACCGCTGGCTGTAAAAACCGCTCAGATCCAGCCCACCGGCAGAGGTCCCGTTCGCAAGGAAATGCAATTCCCGCTGTTCCCCCGGTGTTTTGGAGATGAGGTTCACCAGTCCCGCAATGGCACCTCCGCCATAAAGCGTAGATGCAGATCCCTTGATCACTTCTACCTGTTTTAAATCCAGCGGTGCGATCTGCAACAGGGAAAGCCCGCCTGAAAACCCGGAATACAGTGGGTAGCCATCCCGCAGCATCTGGGTATAACGCCCGTCCAGTCCCTGTATCCTGATGCCGGCGTTAAAGGAGGTGGCAGAGGTTTGCTGCGTCTGGATACCGGTGCTTTCATTGAGCATCATCCGGATATCACCTGGTTTCATATTCCCCTTTTCCTCCAGCTCTTCGCCTGAGATCACTTCTGTTCGGGTGGGTGTATTGGCGATGGTGCGGCTGATACGGGTACTGGTTACCACTACTTCTTCCTCATCTTCATGTTCCTCTCCGTCATGTTCCAGCAACACTTCTTTAACCGCTGTTTGCGGAAGCGCAAGGGTAATTTTTGCTTCTTTAAACCCCACAAAGCTTACCATCAGCGCATAGCTGCCATCGGGCAGATTTTTAATGATCGCCTGTCCGGAACTATCAGCAACGGCTGATTGATGAAGCAGTTCAATAGCAACAGTGGCTCCGGGCAACGGGCTTTTATCTTCTTTATTTTTTATGGATACCGTCAAATCATTTTGAGCATACGGTACATAAGCACATAGCATTACTATGCTCAGAAACAGTAATTTCTTCATTATATAGAAAAATAGAAATTAGTAAATAGGATTACAGTTATTAAAAAATGACCGTTTAAATCCTGGGAGGCTGAAACAGCCTGGAATGGTAGTCTGACTGTATCCCGATATAAAAATCGGGATAGTCCTGTATGATATACACCCCGGGCGTCGTTAAACCGATGTTTACCGGACTGATAACACAACCATGATACACTGAACAAATTGAAAAGGGCGAGCAGTTGCTGCAATCATTGTGTTTTTCCGGATGAGAAGACTGCTCGGTTGCCTGCGCTTCCTCACACCCATCCAGGATAGAGCAAGGCAGCATGCTGCTGAACAATACAAACAGGATCAATATATACCCAAAACACTTTTTCACGATCTGCAAATTTAATATAAACCCGCCAAATCATTTCACCCTTACCCTGACAACCCTGCCTGTCAGCGATTCCCTGCTCTTTTCTGTCCATAGCGTAACTCAGTTCGGCCACTCCCGAAGTAAATCCCCGGGTAGCCAATAGTTTTACTTTGTCTTTGATAGCAACAAAAAACGGAAGCCTTGCCCAAGAATAACTGGATTTACAAATAGCCAGTAGCCATCCATTAAGTTCAGTTAAATAAGAGAATGCGTCCCAATCGGACTGCCAAAAAGAGGAATATCTTCACCTGCCAGCTGTTTGAGTTCATTTATTCTGTCCGAAAGGTTATCGCTAATAAATTTTGTATTAGTGGAACCTGCCGCTTCTACTGTTTTTGACAAAACAACTTTATGAATTTTTTTATACTACTTTGAATGCTCTATACGTGTCGGGTCGCTCCCGGATTGTCTCCCGCAGCAGGTCAGTAGTTTTCCATCATCTGGTACGTTATACGTGCATATAATTCGGTATCGCCTTCGTTTATCCGCTTACCGGCATATCAAAATTTCCTCATCAACACTAACCCAGTCGGTTTCCCCTTTCGGTCCTGCTACAAAACCATCAAGCGATATGTGCATGAATGAAATTATTTTTCTCATATGATCTCTATTTATTATTGAATTGATAATTACCGATTGCGAAAACAAGTCGATTCATATTGACTGATTACTATTTTCAAGATAGTGTTCAAGCCGATTCAAGGTCTTCCTGCCACCAGGCAGCTAACGGAAAGTCACATGCAAGCACCACCGGTGATGACTGATCCAATTTTCTTTGTTTCCAATCAGCTCCAGCTTTCCCCTAGCAATAAATAGTGGATTTAAATAAGTATTTTAATAAAATCAGCAAAAAATAGCAGGCAGAGATAGATCAAAACTGCTTTACTTTAACAGTTGATAATTCAGTAAATCAAAGCGCATCCCGTGCCGGTTATTTTATGAAAAAAATGCAGGTTCAGAAGCCTGTCGATTTATCAGGTGAATGCTGAAGCTTTGCCCGGTTTGAGTCTCTTCGATATCTCGGTTAAGTTAATCAAAAGGCGGTTCTTATCCTCAATTAAAAACCATACCATGACAACCAGATCTGTATTTTTTCTTGTATGCATGATTTTTATGTGCAGACAAACGGTCACCGCTCAGCAATGGAGGAATATTGTAACCGAATCCTTTGATACCGGCAGTGGTGCCAATACCCGGAGCCAGACACCGGCAAGTAATATTTCACCCGGTACTACCGACTATACTCCCCTGACAGGAACATCAGGTTCCGGTCCGGCAGACGGACAGTACATGGTAGCCACTTCTTCGATCGCACCGGCCACCAGCACCAACAAATCATGGATCATCCAGCGACTGGATCATACACCAGGAGATGTAAACGGTTATATGATGGTCATAAATGCCAATCCCGCCCGGCAGGGCGAAGCCAACGGCACGTATTATTTATACAGTACCAAAGCATTTGATGTACCAGGCGCTACCTATTCAATAGATTTCTGGAGCGCCAACCTTTTAACAACTACTGCAAACGGCGCCAAAGAAGCCTATATCGGTCTCGCGGTTCGTGATGGTGTTGCAAGCGGTACCTCCTATGGTTCCGGAAGCTGGATCTTACCCAGAACAACTAACAATAATGTGCTCCCCTGGGTAAACCGCCAGGTGACCTTTTCTTTACCGCTTAGTTATGCCGGCAATGCACTCAATTTTAATTTTTACAATACGGACAATACGAGCGGTACCAATGGCAATGATTTTGTGCTGGACGATATCACCATTAAAATGCAGGTGATTACATTATCAGGAAAAGTTTTCAGCGATGCCAATGCCAATGGCGTACAGGACAGCGGGGAGCCCGGTATTGACGGCACAGCAACACCGGTATATGCCTATGTAACCAAGGCAGACGGAACCATCATCAGCAAGGTGCAGGTAGCCCAGGACGGTAGTTATATTTTTAGTAACGACGAGGGTGTTCCGTTAATCCCCTCATCAAACGGCGATATCGGCATGAAGCTTCTTATATCTTCCCGGAATTCAGAACCCGGCGATTCAATCACAAGCTCAGAGATCACCGGATATGGTCATGTCAGCGAAAATACAAATGGCTCCTCCGCAGCAAGCCCGGGTGCCGTTAACGGAATTATGAACCTTACCAATACCTCCGAAGATATTTCAAATATAAATTTTGGCATCAAACAGTATCCGGAAAGTTACGACGTCACCAAGCAGATCGCAGGAGCTCCGGAACCCGGCCAGCCGGTTTCGCTCGCCGACACGCCGTTCCGGGGAAGCGAAGGAGGAACAGGGGACCAGCCATCCAGCTGGACAGGGAAGCCCGTGGCTATTGAAAGTCTGCCTTCAAACGGGTTTGAGCTGTACTACGACGGCGTAAAAATAAATGACACCGACATTGGTCCGGATGGTTATGTTATTCAGAACTTTGATCCTTCAAAACTGTTTATACAGGCCACAGAGAATACGCCGGGAGGCACCAGTTCCACCGCATTTACCTATTCCGTAATAGATGAAACAAACCTGAAAGATCCTACTCCTGCAACCTTCAGCGTTGAATATTCTCAGGCCCTGCCGGTTACGTTCGGGAACCTTTCCGCAACTATTGGTCCGGACGGTATACTTACGGCAAACTGGACCACATTAACGGAGAACGGAAATGATCATTTTGAAATTGAGGTTTCGGCAGACGGAAAGAAATTTGCAGTTGCAGGAACACTGAAATCACAGGCACCAAACGGAGATTCCAATACACCGTTGAAATATATATTCACAAAATCTATGACCGGATTGGCAGGACTAATGCTTACCGCCGGACTTTTAATAAGCCTCGCAGGTGGTTCCTGTAACCGCAGGCGCCGGCGGCAACTGAGCTGTTTACTGATACTGGCGATCACTCTGAACGTTTGTTCCTGCCAGCGATCCAAAGACACTGTAAATTTAAACGGAACATATTATGTGCGTATCGCCCAGGTTGATCAGGACGGAAAGAAAACGTATTCAAAAACAGTTGTGGCTACAACAAATAACCGGGAACCATAAAAAAAAAGGAATACGCGGGCATTATTTTTCCAGTTGTTTTGTTTCCCTGATCAGCCAGTTCCAGTCGAACCGGGCCACGGCCGCGTACCGGGGTTTGCCTCTCCCGTAAAGCACCAGGAAACTGCCGTCCTTCAGCACGATGATATCTGAATAATTGGCCGGGCCTTTGAATAATAAAACGGGCGCTGACCAGCTTTTCGCCTGATCGGCCGTATAACTGACCGCGAGGTCATTTCTACCCGGGCCCAGCGGGCGGCTGCACAGCAGGTAGAGGTGCCCCTTGTGTTTAAATGCCGTCAGTCCCGCGTCCACTGCAGTAAACCGTTCGATAGAACTCTTTATGGGCCACGACCAGGTAATGCCTCCATCCCTGCTTAAAGACTGAGCCCTGTTTACAAAAGCACCCGGTTCGCTCAGCCGGGCATCCAGCAGTAATTGGGAACCACCCAGCGCCACTAACCGCGATTCATTTGCCGAAAAGGAATCGACACCCGGCAGATACCCGCCGCTTTTCCAGCTGCTGCCCTGATCATCGCTGTACAAGACAGAAACACCATACCTGCGTTCGCGGATGTTTTTTTTAACGGCGAACCGGTGCCAGACCTGCACCAGCATGCGTCCGTTCTCCAGCGTAATCCCATGACCGGGACCCGGGAGATGAAACGGCCGGCGGTACGGATCCTTCTGAAACAGATGGGTCAGTTCAACAGGTGCCGACCAGGTAATCCCCTGATCACTGCTGTTGATCGTGTATACACGGCTGGAGTCGTTGTTAAAATTACGGGCATAAAAAAGAAAGAGCTTACCGGTTTTCCGCTCTCTGACAGGCGTGGGATTAGCGAAGGATTCACCGTTGTTGCTTGCTACGATCACCTGTGAAGGTAACCAGTGTTTTCCCTTATCCCTGCTGCGTTTTAACACAATATGATGCGGACCGTCATCCCCTGTCCCGATCCGCCCTTCAGCAAAGGCCAGCACATCGCCGTTGCCGGCTTCGATCAGTCCGTATACAAAATGTTCCTTTACGTGGAAGGCCGAATCGATGCCAGGAGGCCACAATACTGACTCTGCGAAGACCTGGGCAGTCAGGCGGCCCTGTAAACAAATAAAAAAAACAACAAACAACCATTTCATTTTCATCCCTTCTGTTTTTACCGGTGCATACAGCCGCTCAGAACAGTTCTTCATCCAGGAGTGTGCCCGGTGTAAAGACCCCGGCCGGGGGAAGCGCTATAAAGATCATTTTTTCATAAGGGCTCTTCCTGCCGGCTTCAAACAACATCCCGATAGCGCCATTGTTCAATTTTGTGATCGAAGAATATCCTCCCGGTCCTTTATAAATCAGTTTGCTGTTGCTCCAGCTTTTACAATCATCAAAACTGGTTTTTAATGTCAGATGTGTTCTGCCCACCGGAACAGCCGGGTTAAGAAACAGGTGCATCGGTTTGCCTTCATGCTGTCCGAAATTCAGGAGGCTTGCCTGGCATACAGATTCCACCAGTTGAAAATCGTGTTCGATTGGTGTCCAGGTCAACCCGCCGTCCTTACTGTAAGAGATCGCCCGGGATTGTTTGCGATTGTAAGAACGCATGTTCATCACCAGTGTCCCATCGGAAAGTTCTGTCACCTGGCTCTCATTACAGCCCGGCCGGATCGGCTGGCTTTTTTGCCAGGTCCTGCCATGATCGTCGGAAAAGAGCACATGGGCCCCATACCCGAAAGGACCATTTCGCAGATCGCCTTTAGGATCGTCATAGCTGTGATTGGCGGGTATCACCAGCCGTCCTTTATAAACGCCGTTCCTCACCTGAATGCCGATACCAGGTCCGGTTGCATACCAGCCCCAGGAGCTATCGCGGCAGGTATTACCCAAACTTTCGGGCTTCGACCATGTCCGGCCATCATCATCGGAATAACAAACATAGGGGATCCGTGGTGCTGATGATTTTTTATTAATGATCGCGGCCTCTCCGTCTTTGCCGTAGTTCCATGTAAGCACCAGCCATATACGGCCTGTTTCCTGGTCCACAACAGGACAGGGATTCCCGCAGGTATTCGGGCCGTCATCCCATACCACCTGCTCGTCGCTCCATGTTTTTCCATTGTCTGCCGAACGTTTTACCAGCAGATCGATATTACCCGCGTCACCCCCTTCACGGCCTTCGCAAAAGGCAAGCAGGGTTCCTTTCTTTGATACGATCAGGGAAGGGATCCGGTAATTATTATACCTGCCTTTTCCCTGCTGCCAGAGAACGGTTTTTTGAAGGGCCTTCTTTTTATCCGCTTTGTAGGAATAAGAACAAAGAGCTATTGCCACACCAACAATTGCCATCAACACCAATTTTCCTTTCATAATTCAAATGAGTTTTACTATTAGTTATTCAGAACCTGTTTATTATTTTTGTTCCTGTATGATTCAAGCAACCGTCCTAATTTATCTTCCACCTTTTTGTAGCCTGCCTGCCCGGCAAGATTGATCGTTTCGACGGGATCCTTCTGCATATCATAAAGCTCCCTGGATTCGATGACATCATCTTTTAAACGGTACCAGACAGTGTACCGCCAGTCTTCATCCCGCACCGTATATCCCATATGTGTGGGATGGCCGGAGCCGATCGCTTTATAAGGTCTGCAAAACTGGCTGTAGGCCTTTTGGTTCCATTTCCGTTCCGGATCTTTTAATAAAGGTACCAGGCTTTTTCCGCTCAAAGTAGGGGAAGGCCGGATACCGCACAGATCCGTCAGCGTGGGATACAGGTCCACCGCTTCTACGATTGCATTGGTAACGGCGCCTTTCGCATTAACAGGCGGAGCCGAAATAATCATTGGGATCCGGTCATCCAGTTCAAAATTGGTGGATTTGCACCACAGTTCCTGTTCCCCCAGGTGGTAGCCGTGATCTCCCCAAAGTACAATGATCGTCTGTTGCCGGAGCCCCAGCCGGTCCAGCTCATCCAGGATCTTTCCGATCTGTGCATCTACATAGCTGATGCAGGCATAATAAGCCCGTCTCAATGTAGCTTCCGTCGCACCATCCAGGGGGCCGGCATCGGGAATGTCCGAATAACCTCTTAATTCCTGCCATTGATGAAAGGCAATGTCCGGTGCCCCTCCGGGTTTTTGTCTGTGAGCTATTGCTGAAAAATCGGTCTGCGCATACAGGTCGAGGTATTTTTGGGGCGCACAGAACGGAAGGTGCGGCTTCTTAAAGCCCGCTGCCAGGAAAAATTT
Source organism: Niabella beijingensis (assembly GCF_020034665.1). Taxonomy (NCBI): domain Bacteria; kingdom Pseudomonadati; phylum Bacteroidota; class Chitinophagia; order Chitinophagales; family Chitinophagaceae; genus Niabella; species Niabella beijingensis. Next base: position 2,455,392 of record NZ_JAIQDI010000002.1, read on the forward strand.
TTCACCGGAGCTTTTAAACTCCCTTAATGCGCTGATCACCGCATCTGTTATTTTACCATCGGGATATTTATTATCCTCCCCTTCTGTAAACTCGGAAGCCCCGGCCTTCCCTTTCTTTTTATTCGGAGGGAGAAAATATTCATCACTCCGTACGGAAAGATTTTCCAGCGATGGCCGCGACCAGGAGGCCTCATCCTGGGTATTTCTGGAACCATGAAATATCTTTCCGATTCCTACCGCGGTATATCCCGCCTGTTTAAATGCCTGGGGTAATGTGACCACATCGGGGTTCTTTTGCCGGAAATGCGTGATCAGATCTGTGACGCCGGTTTCATCTGGCCGGAGGCCTGTTAAAACAGAGGCCCGTGAAGGATTACATACGGCCTGCTGGCAATAAGCACGATTAAACACCAGGCCCTTGCCGGCCAGGCGGTCCATATTAGGCGTGATCACCTTCCGGTTGCCGTAACAACCCAGATCAGGCCGCAGATCATCTACCGCAATAAAGAGTACATTTGGCGGAGTGCCGGTCTGTGAGAGGGCCGCCTTGCTGATCATAAGGATCAATGCCAGTAATAAGGTGTATAAAGAACCCGGTTTCATAAATATGTTCCTTTGTTTTTTGTATTTCGCCTGATGGCTGTGTGCCAGGGCTGATCTTTTCCGGTCCTTACCCATTCGAGGTTAAACCGGTGAAAGTCGATGGAGAAACGTTTATCTGCCACCGGCACTTTTTTTACATTATGGTTGAACTCCGTCAATGCTCCGATGAATCCATCCGCTGTTCTTATCATACTGGAGTAGCCACCATACCCGTTGCACAAACTATCCACGTTCACTTCCGGATAGAGCAGCCGGGCATATTTCCAGGAATCGCCGTCGTCCTCACTTAGCCGGACTGTCATCAGGCATCTGTTTGCCGTCCCGTCCTTCTCATGTTGTGCAGGGTTCAGGAACAGCAACAGGTTCGGTGAAAACGCATAGCGCAGCACAGCCGCCTGGCAGCGTGGATCCGGCAGATCCGGATCATCCGCAAATGCAGCAAACCCTTGTTCAAGGGTTCCCCTGGAAATAAAACGTGTATGACTTCCGGACCAGCGGGCACCTACTCCCCTGTCGTTGCGCATCAGCTGGCCGTTGGAGAGTTCCGTAACCGTTCCTTCAAAAGTACCCGGGGGTATGCGCCGGTACTTCCAGGTAGTGCCATGATCGTCGCTGTAAATATTTCTTCTGCCGGCAGGTATGATCAGCCGACCTTTGTATTTTCCCTGTACGATCTGGATACCAATGCCGGGGCCTACGGCATCCCAGGTATAATCCGGTGGCACCAATGTTCCGGTATAATCAACCGGGCGGGTCCAGGTAATTCCGTTATCATCACTGCAGGTCACAAAAAGCCTTCGTTGCCCCCAGGTATTGACCGGCATAAATTCCATCCCGTTAAAACGGCCACCATGCTGGCTATGACGTTCGTCATTCCAGGAAAGAAACAGCCAGATCCGCCCGGTCTGCTCATCGGTTACAGCAGCCGGGTTCCCCCAGGTACCTTCGCCATCCGAAATCACTACTTTCAGCTTTGACCAGGATTGTCCGTTGTCATGAGAAATTTTATAAACCAGGTCGATATCTCCATAATCCAGTACCGAATATTTCCTGCCTTCTGCAAAAGCGATCAGGTTCCCGTTCTTTGCGCGGGCCATACAGGGGATCCGGTAAGAATTATAGCCCTCCTTGTCTGCAGAAAAGATCCGGATGGGTTTCGTGTACGCCGGCAGGTTCCGGTCTTTAGCCGGGTGCTGTTTGCCCGCCCGGGCCCGTATACTGCAGAGCAGCACCAGCACCAGTAAACCATTGCCGGCCAGCCGGAGATTCAAAGTGCGTATTTTTATGCGGAGGGATCCCATTCTCTTCAATACTTTTAGATCACTGACCGGTTACCTCCGGTATACAACAATACCTTCCTGTGAACTTTCCACACCTCCTTCACCTACGATCACCAGCTTTCCGTCATTTGTGAAAACAGCATCCATACTCCCGATCGGATCGCTGTAACCGCGGTAAGCGATCTTGGTAAATAAAGGACCGGTTGAGGTAAAAGAAGCCCCATTATCTGTACTTTCAAAAAGCACCGGCGTTATGCCAAAATTCGGACCATTAAATGTTTCAGGATCCTTTTGTCTTCCGGTCGCATTTGCAAAGTAAACCGTACCCTGCGGGTTGCTGACGGCGGCCCCGCTGTACATGTGCCCATAACTTAAGGTTGCCGCACCTGTCGCGATCGGAACAGGGCTGGTCCAGGTTTCGCCGCCATCACTGCTGTAAGCAACCAGTTTGCTTTGCGGAGAGGCATTGCCATGCGACAGGATCAGCATTAACCTGGAATCGGAAAGTTCAACGACAGCACCGGCGGTAATATTGGATCCGCCCACGGGCTGGCTGGTCCGCCAGCTGGCGCCCTGATCATCCGACAATCCCAGTTTTATGGAGGTACCTCCATAAATCAACGGCATTACCAACCTGTTTTTATAGGCCGCCGATCTCAATTCGATCCCATGCCCCGGGCTGCTTTTCAGATACCCTCTGTTGATATCTTTCAATGATTCGGTAATGTTTACCGGCTGCGACCACGACTGACCATTATCTGTAGACACCGTCTGGTACAGGAGCTGCTCTGCCGGATAACTAAAATTCCCGTTCAGCAAATTCGGGGTCAGCTTACTGTAGTGCAAAATGATCTTACCACCGGAGGTACTTACCACCTGCGGGAAGCCATAGGTATCACCACTACCTTCACCGGCTATAACCGACAGCTGCTGCTCCCATGTCTGGCCACCCGATGTGGACCTGCTCATAATAATATCCGTATTGCCCACCGGCATGGTATTCTGTGCCACCCGCTCATAAGCGGAGGCGGGGTCGGAACGTCCTTCTGCAAAAAGCAGCAGATCCCCGTTCGCTGCTTTTGCCAGGGCGGGCGCCTGTATCCGGTCATAACCCTGCTGGTGCTCGTGAAGGGCATAATCAACAGTGTACATATCGGAACTCTCCACATAAAAATCATGCACTGTTACAAAATTCCGCCAGGGCCTGATCTGCGGCGTAAAATAATACAGGTTTTCTCTTGAGATCTTAAACAGAAAGCAAAGTGTTCCGTTCACTTTTATATAAAAAAGGTTATCGTGGATCACCACTTCGATCTCTGCCGGCACACCCGGTATGATCACTTCATTGGCAGTAGGCCATCCCTGGTCCGGGCTTACGGTTGCGCCAAGTGTACCGTATAAGTCTACAAAGAACATGGGCGCAACACTGCTGTTCCCGTCCATCCCGAAAACGAATACCCCGCCGGTACCCCAGCTGGCACCCAGCACCAGCCCTGCGGCGGTTCCGCTGAAGGTACCGAACGTAACTTTGGCATACATATAGAAGCTTTTTCCGGCCCCTACCGGTACAAAATATTTGGAATAGGCCCAGTTGTATTTATAACTGTTGGGGTCCCCGCCCAAATGATCCGCATCCGAAAGCGGGTAATAATTCCGATGCGGGATCAATCGCATACCGGTTGCCTCAGGTACCCAGGAAACCGTATCGTGCATGGCCTTGTAATCGGTGTAGCCTTTGAACAAGATCTTCCCAAAATCCGGCACATTATCTTTCATCAGCCATACGCCGGCCTGCCGGTCTTTATCAAACGGGAAGGGCAGCGAATCCACAATATTCACAAATGAAGTATCTTCAAACGGACCGGGAAAGTCAAAATGCTGCTCTTTGTAACAGCCGGTTGTAAAAACAAAACCAAAAAGCGTTAACGACAGCGCTGCTAACTTGACAATCTTTTTCATATATCATTATTTATGCAATCAGAGTGCTTCCTTACCGGAAAGCTTCTCATAAAATCTTTATATTAATTCCACAGCAGCGGATCGATGGGCATATACCAGTGTTCCTCGTTCTGAAGCTGTGTTGCTATTTCCTCACGTTTGGGAGAAGGGTACTTGGAAGCGACCGCGCCGGCCAGTTGATTTTTTCCCGACAGCCGGGACCAGAGCATGAGGTCGTACCAGCGTTTCCCTTCAAAAGCAGACTCCCGCGCTTTTTCCTTAAAGATCAGGTCGAGCATGTATTCCTTATTCCGGTAGTCGGTCTGCGCGGGATCCAGCTCCTCCAGCCCCCGGGCTACCCGCAGCATGTTCACAAAATTGAATGCTGTAGCATAATCTTCCAGCATCAGATCGGCCAGCGCCTTAATGAGAAAAGCGTCTGCGCTCCGGTAAAAAGGCCAGCTGGCATCGCTTTGATAACCGGGGCGCATACTGATCACATTATCCAGCCCGATATATTTCCAGATCACCGTATCCCCGTTGATCACTTTATAACTAAAATCCGTCCGGATATCGCCGCCTTCATAAGAGAAGATATCCCGGATCACCGGGGAGGGTTTTAAATAATACCTGCCGCCGTCCCGGGCAACCGAGGAGGTGAACTCCTGTAACCGGTTCGTCTCAAAACTGTTGCTGTACTTATACCCCAGCAGGAACAGCGAGTGCAGGGAGGCATAAGAGCCGGTGAACTGATTGATCCAGGTTCCCGAGGTGCCAAGCGTATGATTGGAATTCCTTACCGGTGAATTGGCAAAAGCAGAAGCCGCCTGGTATTTACCCAGCCATAAAGCCAGCTCTGCGGCAAAGGTGGCCGCCATTACCTGTGATACCCTGCCATAGCGCTCCTGGGCCGGAAGCGAGTTCCGGTTCCATTGATAGTTCAGCGGCAATATTCCCAGCACGGTCAGTGCATCGTTATAAATCATGTTCCATACCTCATCGCGGTTTTTGGGATAATAATACGTATCCCGGATCTGGTCTGCCGGTAACGACTGCGTTTTGCGGATAACCGTATCACCCGATTCGTTCACATACTTTATCTTCTCCGCCTGATCGGACAGGATCAGCGGGAACTGTTCAAAGTTTCTTACCAGTATATAATAACAATAAGCCCGCAGCAAAAGCGCCTCTGCATAAAATGCGCCGGCATCGCGGTCCATTATCTTGTCATCAAGTTTTGCTACGGTATACACTTTTTCCAGCTGCCGGTTGCAGCGCGCAATGGTTCTGTAAATACCGGCATAACTGGTATACGGGTTCTCTTTACTGATCGTATTGGCAACAAATTCATTGATATAAGGATCCGGCTCTGCCTGTCCGGCAGTAACCATATCTGCCCGCGCATCTCCCCACAACAAAAATTTGTGTACCTCTTTTGTTAAGGGCTCATACATTCCGATAGCACTGGCATTCAGATCTTCCCGGTTCTTATTAAAGTCTTCCTCCTTAATTACCGAATAGGGATCCAGGTCGTAAAAGCTCTTACAGCCCCCCAGGAGGATGCTTATAAAAAAACAGAGATACCCGAAGCAAGCCATGCCATTCATTTTTCCGGCTGATCTGCTGCTGTATGCACTTATTTGTTCCTGATACATAATAATTGTTTTTGCACTTAAAGAGAAATTTTAACGCCAACAATCAGGGACCTCGGAAGCGGGGATGCACCAAAATCGATCCCGCGCAACAACACATCCGAAGCAGCTACCACTTCCGGATCCAGCCCGCTGTACGAGGTGAACGTGAACAGGTTCTCCCCGGTTATATTTACTTTCAGCCCTTTTATAAATGAAGCATTCTTTTTCAGCGGCACATCATAGCTCAATGTCAGCAGTTTCAGCCGCGTATAGCTTCCGTTCTCCACCCACAGGTCAGAAGCCACTCCGTTAAAAGACGGATCACCATAGGCAGCCCTGCTCAGTTTCCCATCGCCCGGTGCTGACTCAGATTGCCAGCGACCTGCAACAGCGGTGGACTGATTGGAATAATCGCTCATTAAATGCATTTGCTGGTTAAAGCTGTTATAGATATCCTGACCATAAGAGAACGTAAATCTTGCTTCGAGCGATAATCGTTTATAACTCCAGTAAGACCCGAAACCACCAAAGAGATCCGGCAACGGACTGCCGATAACCTGCCGGTCGTTTGCGTTGATCTTACCATCCCCGTTGATGTCTTCTATAATATAGTCACCCGGCTTGTAATCGGTTCCGTCGGATTTTTTCAGGTTCACCTCTGCAGCCGACCGGAATACGCCTTTGATACGGTATCCGTAAAACGAGCCGATGCTTTCCGATTCCCGGGCAATGCCGCTCACATTTCCCAGTGTTCGTATGATATCCCCGTTATAGAGTTTCTTTACCTTATTGTTCAGCGTGGAAGCATTTCCATAAACTACCCAGGAAAACTTGCTTCCATCGATCACCTTTGCATTCAGCGATAATTCGATTCCTTTTGAAGCGATCTTTCCGCTGTTTTCAAACTGGGGGTCCATTCCCAGCTCCACGGGATAGTTGCGGTAGGTGATCAGGTTATCGGTCACCCGTTGGTAGTAGCCCGCATCAACTTCAAGCCGCTTCTTAAAAAGGCTGAACCGGATTCCGGCGTCAACGGCGTCCGTAACTTCCGGCCGTATATTTTCATTGCCAACATTACCAAGGTAAACACCGCCATATCCGAAATAGCTGACGGAGTAATATAAATTATCCTGATAATAACCCCGCACATCATAATTCCCCGTTCTTCCGAATCCTGCGCGCAGCGCGATATTATGAGGTCCGGAACGGTCCAGCAGATCCAGCAGCAATTTGCCGCCGCCATAGAGCCCCCACCGGCCTCCGGCCCCGAAATTGGAGGAACCTTCAGCGGACACATTCGCGGCAACATACAACCAGTTCCACAGATCTACATTTCCGGAAAAGTAAAACCGGCTGAGATTGGAACGGAAGCGGACATTTGAAGCACTGTCCACGACCCCCTGTTTCAGGGTTTCATAATCATCCGTTCCGGCGTTCACCTTTCGGCCAAAAAGCGCCTTATCTTCATAGGTCTCTACCCAGGCGCCCAGCTGACCATTGTATTGAATGGCCGGCGCCCATCGCCCGGATTTATTCAGGAAAGAATTCCAGATCAGCGTAAACTCACTGGAGTTCCGGTTGGAGTTCTGCCGGATCCGGTATTCATCCGCTACAATACCCAGCGCAGGCCGGTACTGGCTTTCTTTCATATTATAATACCCTACCGATAACGACGAATTCAGCACCAGTGTCTTGTCGATATGCCATTTCGCTGCAATGACCCCATCTACCCGGTTCTCTTCATTCTTATTCTTCATACAATCCACAAGTGCCCAGGGGTTACTTTTGCCCAGCACGTCAACATCGGCCAGCAGGTTGGTGCGCACATCTTCACTGTTGTACGCTTCTTTGCCTAAAAAGGGCGCCTTTGATGCGGCAACAAATAACGGATGTATCCCCCAGTCTGTTCCCTCTTCCAGGTAACGGGATCCTGTATTCGAATAGCTGAGGTTATTGCTGATCTCAAACTTCTGCGACAGGTGGTAGTCCAGGTTAAAGCGCATGGTCGTGCGTTTAAAATTAGCCCCTTCCAGTGTTTCATCTTTTCCGGTGTACCCGATACTGAACATATAATTGGCATCTGCAGACCCGCCCTTTAATTTAATGTGATAATCATTATACCTTGCCGGGCGGTCGATCATCCTGATCCAATCCGTTTGCTGGTTGTATTGCGTCAGCGCAGGATTAAAGACCGGGTTGGCAGCCACCTCTTCCGGCGTGGCCCCGTTCTCCGTCAGGTAATGCTGCAGGTAATTTTTAAACTGTGTTCCGTCCATATGGTCAATATCGTACCGGGCCCGCATAAACCCGGTATTGGCGGTCACATCGATCGTGGTTCCGCCGAATGTACCGCGGTCCGTTGCTAAAAAAACGGCGCCGTTCGCTCCTCTTCCGCCAAGGGCAGAGAGGTCCGCAGCATCCTTTAATACACTCACCGACCGGATATCATGAATGTTCAGAAATCCGAACCGGGTTGGCTCATATGTCGAAAGAAAGGGAGTCAGGGACCTGTTATACTTAACGGGCAGTCCGTCAATATATATCTGCGGACCGGCACTCAGATTGACCGTATTAATTCCCCTGATCATCAGTTGCGGGGCAGCCCCGATGGAACCGGACTCCGTAACATGGATGCCCTCATTTCCGGATAATAATTCCGCAAAGGAGATCGCATCATTTTGTTCAGGGAGTTTTACCACCGGAACCGAATCCAGGATCCCCAGTTTATCAATTCCCGTCACCTTCGAAGTATCACGATGGGCCTCCTGGGCATTTGCACTCCACGAGCCCGCTACAAGCATGAAGATGCCTGCCCATTTGAAAAGTTTCAGATCGTTCGAATTCTCTTTCATTAGCAATGTTTAATTAATCATTTTATCGGAATCAGTTCCAGCATATCACACAGCAGGTCGCAGCAATAGGAAGGACTGGAGTTGGAGCCGAACCCGGCAAAGGCAAAATAAAGCGTCACATCCGATCTTTCGGCAACCGTAACTTCCCCGCAGTTATTATAGGAAAGATAGTTCCATTCCTCAAACGCGCCATCAGCCTTGGCCATATTCACCATCTCATGAACGACGGTATTATTGTAGATCACAATGTATTTACCCCGGGTACCTCCTCCCCGGTGGATCATCCGGATCCGGTACCTGCCGGCCGGCACATCCGGCACAGTCATGTAAAAATAATCCCCCACCTGGGTGGCATTGAATGCCACAATCTTTCCCTCCTTATTCTGATGATAGCTTTGGGTACCGGTATTGAGGGTAATGGTAGCAGGCGCCACGGTAAATATATTCTGTGCCCCGTAGGGACTGCCGGGCGGATACAGGTTGAACCGGATGGTGGCCGGTACGGCATCCACGATCTCAAGCAGGGTATCCAGTGTGTGAAAAATACCATTATTGCAAACCTGGTCAATACCCCAGGTTTTGCTCTGACTGAAAGGGTATACTTCGTTGATAAAATACCGGCCGAACTGATCCACATTAAAACTTAATGCCTGCCGTTCCAGCAGCGGATAAAAACGCTTCCCGGCCATCAGGTTCAGAAAATAGCCGGAATCCGGAACAATATGATATTTCACCCATTCCTCCAGATCGGGAAGGGCCTCTTTGGAAAAGTTGGATTTGGCCAGCGCCTGATCCGATTCCACAAAAAGCGTGATGATGCTGTCCTTCAGGTACCGGGTATAACCGGTCTCATCAAAAATATCCAGCATCGTATTATATTGTCCGCTCTGTTTTAATGTTTCATATACATTGCTGAAAGGTGGTTTCAGCACATTATCGACGATATCAATATAGCCGTTGGTCAGTTCGATATTGCTTTCCAGAATTGTTGTTGTATTGTTCAGCCGGACCGCATTATATGAATCACTGATATCAGCAATAAGATACTTGTTCTGATAAACGGTGGGAGCCGGCAACGGGCCAAACTCAAATTCATTGGAATTGATCTTCTGGTTCAATAAATGGTACCGGAAATAGCTCAGCCAAAAATCTTTGCTCCGGTCCTGTACCGATGATACCGGTGTGCCTTCCGCGCTCAGGTTTTTAAACAGCGCGTTAAAAGCCGCATTGTTGGGTGCAAATACCGTGTAGGCTCCTGCGGTCTTTAGCAGGTTCCTCTGGCCTACATAGTCGATCAGTTCCTTGAAGACACTCAGGTCTTCCCGCTTATCGATGTAATCCATGATCTGGATCTCATCATCGGAATCGTACCGTGCCCCGGACAGCTCCCGGTTGCAGGAATAGGATGCTGCCAAGCAGATCAGCAGGCCTATTAAAACAGAAATCCTGTGCATATCCTTAAGTTTAATAATTTTCATTATCGGTTTTTATAGTATTCCTTTTGAACCAGGGAGGGATTGTTCTCTATTTCGGTTTTATTGTACGGCAAAAACCAGCTTTCCGGATTCAGCAGCCGTGCCCTGATCACCTGGTAGGAATATCCCATTGAATTATTGGTGGCAGATTTTGTCAGCAATACATCTGCGAATCCCGGCCTTCTTGCAATTCGGACCGCCGCAAACCATTCTTTTCCTTCAAAACCGAGCTCTGCTTCCCGCTCCATTAAGAGCCGGGAGAAAAATTCGGCGCCCTCTCCCGATTCGCCGGTCGACAGCAAAGGAATATTACAATGCTGGCGGATCAGGTTGAGCATCTGCTCTGCTTCCGGATACCGATTCAGCATGGCATAGGCTTCCGCTTTCATAAAAAGTATTTCCCGGTACCTGTAAAGAATATAATTGACCAGGCGGCGGTCGTTCGGCGGGCGGTACGACTGCTGATACGCTTCCTGACCCAAAAATTTATACACCTCCCAACCCGATCCGAAACTGCCGGAAACATTACTGCTCCTGCGGTATGCGGAAAAATCCTTATACCGTATGGTATCCGAGCTGGTATATTCGGGCAATGTTGTAGGATACAATACTTCCTCGTTTGCCAGCTGAACGTTCACGGAGTTCGCCAGGTACATCGTACCTGCAGTTGCCGGACCCGAATAATAGGCAAACCAGCCGTACAACGGCGAGGCCGGGCCTGTAGGCTTGTATTGCAATTCAAAGATGCTTTCGGGCGAATTGCCGGGATTGAAAAGGGTATACCATTCAAAGGGTCCGACCAGCAGGGATTCATACTGCTGATCGAGCGGAGCGCAAAGATTCAAAACGCCCTGGTAATCATTTCTCCAGAGTTTCACATCGGCCCATAAAGCCCTTACCGCATTTTTTGTTACGCGTCCATACTTTTTGTCCGCGTCGTCAAATGTATCCGGGCACTGGTTGAGCGCTGCTTCCAGATCCGATTCAATAAAATCCAGTACCTCGCTTTCAGAAGTAGCGGCGGTGTTTACCTGCTGGTTGTCCGATTCATACGGTTCTTTGATAAGCGGTACTTCCCTAAACGCCCGTACCAGATAAAAATAATTCAATGCCCTTAAAGCATGCGCCTCTCCCAGCATGCTGTTCAGTTCCGGCTCTTTAAAAGTAGGATCAGCACTGAGTGCCAGGGGGGCATTTTTTATAAACGTATTGATCCAGCCGATGGATTTGTAAACGCTGGACCAGGACAACAAGCCGTTATCCGGGTACAGATCCTGTGAAAGGAACTGCCGGTGATCTGCCGTAAATGCATCACCCGATCCCGGCTTGTACAGGGCCGACCGGATATCCCCCCAGACATGAAAAGAGGAAGCGTTACTTTGAATGGAGGTATAAAGTCCGACAAGCGAAGCATAGACCTGGTCGCGGTTCTGCCAGAATTCACTGTGCACCAGGTTATCCGGCTGATCCACTTCCAGGATCTTATTGCAGGACAAAAAGCTGCCTGTCATTGCGAGGACCACCGCCAGTAAACCTGATTTTAATTTTGTATTCATATCGTACAATTGACTGCCAAAATTTTAAAAAGAAAGATTTAATCCCACGGTGAACTGCCGCGCGGGAGCAGTGGCGCTGTTATCAATACCAAACAAGGCCACACTTCCTGTAATGGGTACTTCGGGATCGAGCCCTTTATAATGTGTCCAGGTATAAAGGTTATAACCCGTTACAAAAAATCCCAGTTGCTGAATGCCCAAACCCAGTTTCTGGATGAACCGCTTACCGGCGTTGTAGGTCAGTGATACTGTCTTCAGGCGCAGGTAGGAACCATCCTCCACCCAGCGGGTGGATGCCGCGCTGTTGTGTTCATTATCCGGCTGTGCACGTGGCATATCCGTTACGTCGCCCTGTCTTCTCCACCGCGACAGGATGGATCTTGACTGGTTGTGTGAATACAGCATCCGCTCCATCGACAACCGCGTGGCGTTGATAATATCATTACCCGTCTGGTACTGCAGGTTAACCGTAAGGATCCAGTTCTTATAATTAAAAGTGTTGTTCCAGCCGCCAAAGAACAGGGGATTGGCATCGCCGATCTGCACACGGTCCAGTTCATTGATGACGCCATCGCCATTCACATCTTCATAGATCATGTCCCCCCCTTTCAGCTGGATACCCGTCACCGATCCAAACCGCATGTATTTTGGAGTGATCCCGTCCGCTTCATAGATCACATGACCCGCAGCATCGCGCAAGACAGCATCCTCATCCCTGGAATACACTCCCAGCGCACGGTATCCGTAGAAGCCACCGATCACATCCCCTTCCTGGAGTTTGGAGGTGAATCCCCACTGGCTGACGCTGAATGCATTTTCATCAAACAATGCAGGAAGTTTCAGCAATTTATTTTTGTTGGTTGCAATATTGAAGAACGATTTCCACCGGATCTTGTTGTCGCCCCCCTTCAGGATCACGCCGGTGATCCCCAGCTCCCATCCGGAGTTGCGGACCGTTCCGAAGTTGATGTATTCCGAGGCGTAACCCAATGTCGAAGACAACCGCTCCTGCAATAAAAGATTATTGGTAGTGCGCGAATAAAAATCGAGCTGCCCGGTCAGCCGGTCTTTAAAAAGGCTCCAGTCCAGCCCCAGGTTATATTCCGAAGTGCGTTCCTCCCGGATATTGTCGCTTGCAAATTTTGAGGGATAGGTATACGTCTCTCCCAGGTATCCCGTTCCGGTACCGTACGCAATATCATAAAGATTGTCGATATTAGGCAGGTTGCCGGTAACACCGAAAGCGAAACGCGGTTTAATAAACGTTACCCATTTGGCATTTTTCAAAAACGATTCCCGGCCGAGATCCCATGCTGCCCCGATAGCAGGAAATACCGAATAGGGGTTGTCGGCACCGTATCTCGAATCTCCTTCCGACTTTCCGGTAACCGTCAGGAAATAGCGGTCTTTTAGTGCATAGTGCCCCTGAACAAACATCCCCAGGTATTTACGGGTGCTGTAGGTACCCGTGGCACTTGAGATGATGGCCGCGGCATCTGCGGACTTCAACTCGGGAGAGGCCCCGTTATAATATTCCAGCGCTGTCGAATTATCACGGTCCAGATTGTAGGTAAGCACCCCCGTAAAGGTCAGGCGGTGATCACCGCTGCGGATCGCCGACCAGGTCAGGCGGTTGTTATTATTGATCATCAGCTGGTATCCTTCCGTCTGCATACCTGCATTGTACAGCACTTCATTCGGAATGGCGTCCGTAGCATATCCCGGCAAAAAATATTCATCGGCAGACTCCCTGAAATCAGTGGAGACCTGACTCCTGAAGTCCAGGTTTTTGAGGATCTTAAAATCCACGGAGGTAGAGGCCATGAACCGGTTTGCCCGGGTATTATAAGTAGAATAATCGATAATGGCCAGCGGGTTATAGCGGGAATGCGATGAAACGCCCACATTCCGGTCCACAAAATAGTTCAACCCGTTTTTGGAATAAATCGGGAAATATGCAGGGGTCTGCCGTGCAAAAAGCATCGGGTTGATATCTGTTGAAGTAATGGGATGGTCCTGTCCCCGTTTATCCGTAAGGGAATTGGTATAGTTCAGATCTGCTGTGATCTTTAACCGGTCGGACACATTATAGTTCAGGTTGAACCGGGTATTGAAGCGGTCATAACCGGTGCCCTTGGTAGTTCCGTATTGATTGGCATACCCCAGCCCCCAATAATAATTAAGCCGGTCTCCCCCGCCGCTCAGGGCGCTGTTATACTGCTGATAAAAACCTTTTCTTGTAATGGCATCTACCCAGTCTGTATTGTTATTAAAGATCCATGCATCCGTCCTGGTAAGATCGCCTCTTAGTTCAGGCAGGGTGGTTCCGTTATCGATACCGCCGGTTGTCTTCTCCAGATAATAGATCCGTTGTTCGTCGCCGGATAACATCGGGATCGTGCGAGGCACCTCGGTCAGGGTATATTTGGTATTGAATTGAAATTTTGGTTTTCCCTTCTTGCCTCTTTTCGTCTGAATGACGATCACTCCGTTGGCTCCGCGTGAACCATATAAAGCGGTTGCCGAGGCATCTTTGAGGATATCGATAGATGCGATATCTGAAGGATCCAGATCTCCAATAGGGCTGAATCCAAAATCCGTGATACTCGCCACCTTATAATCATTGCCGATAATTTCCGCACCATCAACGATCCATAACGGATCATTCATCCCCGAAATGCTGGAGATCCCCCGTATCCGGATGCTGGCGGCAGCGCCGGGGTCGCCGCTTGCTGAAACCACCTGTATACCGGGAGCCATACCCTGCAACAGTTGATCCACACTGGTGACCGGGCTTTTCTCCGCATTACTTAAATCCACGGAAGCAATAGCGCTGGACAGTTCACGCCGGTCTATCGATAAAAAGCCCAGGTCGGCTTTCTTCTGTACCGTTGCCACCACCTGCACCTCATCCATAGCACCGCTGTCGGCGGCCATGTATACGGTAAAAAAGGATTTATCAGAAAGTGTAAATTCCTGCGTTTCATATCCGAGACTGGAAAAGGCGATCCTTGCTGCGCCGGGGGCACTGCGGATCTCAAACTTGCCTTCTTCATTGGTCTTATTTCCCTTCAGGGCAAGATTATTGGCATTCACCAGCATTACAGATACATCTGTAAGTGGCCGGTTGCCTTTTTTATCATACACGATGCCTCTTATAACGGCCTCTTCCTGGGCATTCGAAATAAAGCCGGAGAGCATCACGATAAAGATCAGTATCCCTTTTCTTAAAAAGTTATCAAGCATAGCCGTAGCAATCGTTTAGTTTTTAAAATACACTGTTCACTTTATGAATAACCCCATTATTTCCCTGGATATTGGCAACAGCAGGTGTGATCGTTTTACCGGCCCCGTTCCTGACAGTAAATGTTTGCCAGGCGCCGCTGATCTGCAGCATTGCATTATTCTTATCGGCGATCTGACCGTTAAATTCTCCGTCTGTAAATACATACCGGTTGGGGATCACATATGACTGTACAAACGTCCGGGCCGCATCGGTGCTCATTCCTGCTACGTCGATCCCGGCGGTTGTTATCGCCTGGTTGGTAGGCGCCAGTACCGTATAGCTGAAAAAGCCCGTCAGCTGCAGTTGTGAGGCGATACCCGAACGGTCCAGTGCCGTGGTAAACAGGGAAAGGTCCGGTTGTTTTTTCATTACGCTGTAAACGGTAAGCGTATCACTTATTTTGTCGATCGGTTTCAGAAAACCGTCGATCTGATAGATCGCTCCGTTAGCACCTTCCCATTCCGGCACCGATGACGAGAGCCCAACGGAATGACCGGTATAATCATAAAACCGGCCGTTCTCATAATACACATAGCCATAGCCGGTAGGATAAAACCTCCGGCGAAAGCCTCCGTCGGCGCGGACATCAATATTAAAAATACCCGCTTTACATTGCTGCTTCTTTAATTCCAGATCTGTCTGGTTCAGGTCTTCCGCCAGCGGAATACCCCATACTTCATCCGACTGTATCAGCATCGTTTTGGGACTGTGCTGGTAATAGAGTATATCGTACAATCCTTCGTTCACGCCGGCATTGGAAACCATCCAGTACCATTGGCTGAACTTCTTATATTTTAAAAGGATCCCTCCCATCACACTATGCATTTCAGGAGACAGCAATAGCTTATTTACTTTATAGATAACGCTGTTGCTGGCGCGGACCGATCCGGAGATCAGGGAAGGAACATCGGCCGTCATACGTGTATATCCCGCCAGTGTCCGCCAATCCGGGTTCATACGTTTAAGATCACTCTGGTACCAGATATTATCAACGATCGCAGCCCGGATCAGTGAATACATCACGGGCTTGGGAATGGAGTCGAGCGTGTTATCGATCGCCCCCATATACGGTTCAAAATATGTTCGGATGGCTTCATTGGTGGGCACCAGCAATGTGGTCACCGTCGCCTCGTCCGCCAGGTTGCGGCCTACAGAATAGGATTTATACAAAGTGGTATCCACCCAGCCAAACTCATCCTTCTCTCCCAATACGTATTGCACATGCTTTTCCAGCCAGGAGCTGAAGATCGTTGTTTCACTGTCTGCGGCCAGTGCTTCATCTGCCCGCAGGGTCACTTCCAGTGGTGCGCCCAGCACATGAATCACCCCATTGCTGGCATCAATATCCGGTTCGGAGATCACCACGCCTTCTGCAACAAATGAAGCCTCCCCTTTACCGGAGGGATAAAGGCTTAAATAATCACTCAGCTGGCTGTTAAAAAAGGACGATGAAAAAAGCTGGATGTGCTTGCCCGGTGTATTCCCCTCCGTCCGTGTTGTAAAATTCGCTGCGCGGCTTTTACTGATCGGCGATGCAGCGGCATTATAGATCTTGTTGATATCATACTCATAATACATCCCGTTTATAAAATGATAGTTCACATATTTTCTCAGCAGGGCTTCGGGGACCTGGTCAACAGTGTTGTACCCCAGTTTTGAAAGATACAGTTGTACCTGTTCGTCTACCGGAGCCAGACAGGTATAGATCGCTGAATTGCCCAGGGTTTTCCGCAGCTTCACTTTATCGATCATACTTACGAACAACGAAAAACGTCCGTCCGCTTCCAACACCTCAATGATGTTCTTATCAAGCGCGCTCTTTGGATTATAATACTCGTTCAGCTCCTTTGTGCACGAAACCAGCAGCAGACCCGACAGGAACCAGCTGCACCAGAGCGTAAGCAGTTCTTTATACATTTTCATATGCAACCATTTGCTTTTATAATAAACCCTTTAACCAGCCGATACAGGCCGTTCTATCTGAATAAGCAATCGTCATTTATTTTCAGTCATATTTGTAGTAATGTTCTACAAAATTTTGAATAGTCGTTACCTGTCTGTTTCTTATTCCTTTAAATTTTCCGGGATCTTGAGCAACCGGTCCGCAACACTTGGCTGTTGCCGGTTTCCCGGGTTCCGCACCGGAACAGTAGCACACCTACCAAACGCCCTGTTTTAACTCCGGATCATCCACTGCCCCCGATGATATTCCCCCAACTGCATTCTTATGAAAAAAAGCAATCTTTCCGGTTTCTTCAGCAATCAAATTTGTAGTAATGTTCTACAAATATATTTCGCTTTTTCAGTTTTTCCAAATTTTATCGCCTTAAAAAATATCCACTTTTTCCGGTAACTAAGGCAACTCCTGGTGCCTGGGTTTCAATACCAGCAGCTGCAGTACCACCACAAACAATACAACACCCGCCATTAATGCAAAGTCCCTTCCCAGATGACCGGCATCGCTCGATTTTCCCAGAAAGCTGGTGATAAACGCTCCAAAAAATACACCGGTCATATTCATCAGTCCATACCCGGTGGCCCGGAATCTTGAAGGAACGAACTGGCAAAGAATGGGCATGTTGTTCGCATCAAAGACACCGAAGCCGATCCCGAAAAGAACTCCTGCAGCAATCAATGCAAATGACGTATGCCCGTATCCTAAAATAATTACAGCGGGAACCGTCAGCAATACACCTGCGGCACTCGTATAAACTCGTGCTTTTATATTCCGCTGCACCCATCTGTCCGAAACAATGCCCCCGAGAATAACGCCTATAAAGGAAGACAAGGCTATGGTTATTGTTGCGATGGGCCCTGCTACGGACATATCCAGGCTCAGGCTTTCTGAAAACAACGTGGGCAGCCAGTTCTTTGTAGCCCACCCGGGCAGACTTGGTATGGCAAAATAAAGCAGTACCACCCAGAAAGAAAGATTGCCCAGCAGCCAGGCGATTCCACCCAATGGTTTAAACCCGCCATTGCCTGTTGTGGGCTCCTGCACGGCAACCGTTCTTTTTTCTTTCAGAAAAAACGCCAGGATCAATGCATATACAATGCCAACGATCCCGAACAGATGAAAAGTACTGTGCCAGGTATAGGCCTGCGCTATTGTAGCACCAAAGCCACCCAGTGCCTGCCCTACATATAAACCGGTCATGTGAATACCTACAGCCAGCGACCGGGTTTTTGAACCATGATAGTCGGCGATCAGTGACAGCGCAGCAGGAATATAAATCGCCTCGCTGAAACCCATAACGGCCCGCAGCCACTTCAGCTCTTCAAAGGTATCTGCAAACCCCATTCCGTAGGTAACGGCCGACCAGATAAATAAACTGATAACAATTAACCATTTCCTGTTCAGCCGGTCTGCGATCACACCGGATACCGGGCTCATTATCCCGTATATCCACAGAAAAACGGACATCAGTATCCCGAAATTTTCCGCACTTTGCAGGGAAGCGATATCCATTTCCATTGCAGGACGCATTGTTGCCAGCATCTGGCGGTCCAGATAATTCAGCAAACCGACAAACCAAAGCAATCCAACAACTACCCACGGGTTTATATTCCTGGTCTTCATAAATTGATAGTATTATATGGCAAATGAGTCGCTGTCCGTTACCAGTTATCGGTTCTGAAAGGCGCTACCGGCAATCCTTCCGTATTATAAAGATTGCCCTCCACCAGATCGGTAAAAGCATAGCGTACCGCCTGTGGTTCTTTTACAGATCCGCTGCTGACCTCGATCGCCTTTTTGAAGATCCGGGCCGTAGCCGGAAAGAACTTTTTATCCTTTCCCGCAACTTCAAAACCGGCAATAGCCGTACCGGAAGAATAAAATCCGTTGGCTGCATTTTTAAATGCAAGCGTTATAGTATCCTTCCGGATTTGCATCTTTTCGAAATAAGGGCTCTGGTAAGCGATCCCCTTTACCTGGTAAGCATCCCCCAAGGCCCAGTACAGCAGGCGGTTGCTGATGGTCGTTTTATCGGGCGGATGAATCGTTGTGGCGCTGCCTTTATCCATGCTCACCACCATTCCGCTTTTGGGGACCTTTGACAGGGCGTTGTATTGCGCTTCTCTCAGATAAGGTGTCGAATCTTTCCGCGCACCATAGTTCCAGGGAGCGATCTGTACATAATAGAAGAACAAACTATCATTTTGCCATGACTTCCGCCATCCTTCAACCATCAGCTGCATAAGTGCGGCATATTCCGACGGCCGTGAAACATTCGCCTCCCCCTGATACCAAAGAAATCCTTTTATCCCGAATCCCTGTACCGGGCTGATCATCCCGTTATACAGACAGGTAGGTTTAAGACGGTCGGGCTTTTCCTCTCCGGCCGGTATTGCTATTGTTCTGCCTCCAAAAAGCTGAACGCCTTCCCGGTTCATCCAGGCTTCCACAGGAGTGCCGCCCCAGGTCGACTGAATGATCCCTACGGGAACATTCAATATTTCCTGCAGCCTTTTTCCAAACTGGAAGCCCACCGCGCTGAAGCCTGCAGCAGCAGCCGGTGCAGCCGTTTCCCACTCTCCCGCACAATCATACTCCGGCGTCAGCGAAACCGCATGCGGAACATGGAAGAGGCGCAGTGATTTGTTTCCGGCAGCAGCAATCGCATCATTGGAGTTTAGTATGGGTTGATTGGAGTAACCCGTCATCGGCATTTCCATATTGGATTGTCCCGAGCATAACCATACTTCCCCCACCAGGATATCTTTTAATGTTATTTCCTCATCATCAGTGAATGTAAGCGTGTAAGGTCCGCCTGCTTCCGGGGTTTTGATCAGTACCTTCCAGGCGCCCCGGCTATCGGAGCGCACGGAATAGGTGTGCGACTCCCAGGAAGGCCGCACCTTTATCATGTAGTTGGCCTTCGCTTTCCCCCAGACCGGAACCAGGGACTTTTGCTGCAATACCATTCCATTCCCAATGATAGCAGGCAGCTGAATCCGCGCATTTGATCTTAAACCACATGCACAAACAAAAAGCAACAGAAAGAAAGAATTTCTCATAAAATATATTTTACATCAGATCAAAACAGTTCATTAAATGGCCTCCCAAAAATCCGCAGTTCAAAACAGGGCATCTATCGTTACTCCCGATCCTGCTTCCGCGCCTTTAATTTTACGGTCAGTACATTGGGCGTTCGCGTTCCCGGCCGCACTTCCCCGCCCGGGATAATAAGTGCATTGTTCCAGACCGCAAGCGTTGTGGTAACCGGGGCCCATCTGCTTTCGTTGGGTGCTTCAACTGCATCGGAGCGGATCGCCACCGGTATCTTTCCGATAACCTCCCATTGTTGCGTTTTTAAACTAAACTGCAGGATATCCCTGGAAAATCCCGGATGCCGGTCCCTCAGATCGCTCCCGGCAAGGCTTCCGTCGTCTCCGCCAAAAACATAAATGCCATTGCGGTCACTGTATGCAGGAGAAGGGGCGGCAACAGTAGCAGCAGGCATGTCTTCCAGGCGCTTCCAGCCATCGGTTTTGTTATAACAATATGCATCCCGCAAATAGTTCCGTTTACCCTGCTCCAGCGTGGTACCGCTGAAAACAAAAAATGTCTGATCAACAGCTGCTGCTACAGCCAGCATTCTCGAAGGGCCCGGCAGTTCCGGAAGCTCTATCCAGCCTTTTTTAAGATCCTTAAGATCCAGGCACAGGAACAGACGCTTTGTTTCGGGGTCATCAGGCCCCACCAGCCCTCCCAACACATAGATACAATCACCGGCCAGTGTACCGCAGCTGTTTGCCAGTGTAACAGGTAAAGACGGCAGTGACGCTACAGTTACCGAGCCCTGCTTGTATTTGAGGTTGTATACATCCGAAAAATGACCGGACGCATTACTGCCGCCAATGATGATCAGTCCTTCTTTTGAGGATATGGAAACCCCATATCCCAGTGGTTGGGGCAGTCTGCCTGCACGTTCCCATTTCCCCGCCGGATCTTTTAAAACAAATATATCATCATACCAGACCTTTTTAGTGCCCAGCCAGGGAGCGCCCTTACCGGGAAAATTTGCACCTCCGGCCACGATCAGTGCCTGGTTGGAAACACCTGCAAAAGAACCGGCGAATCCTACAGTGTCAGGAATCTTATCCAACGTTCCCCAATAGGTAAACAGACTTGTATTTTGAGCAGTCAAAATCATAGGAAATAATAAAAAGGTCCATATCAGTATTCTTGTCATAATACACTTACGATACCAAGGTATCCCCCGGTATTCTTTTCCGGGCATTACCCAGGTTATCAAAAAAAGAAATTTCTTCAAGATAGGTCTTTAGCGCCCCCGATTGTTCCCCGGTAAGTGCTGTCAACGGCAGCCGGCATCCTCCCAGATCCAGTCCTGTCATTTTTAATATTTCTTTCTGAGTCGGTATCGGAGCATACCGGCCCAGTGCCTGGATCATCTGGCAACATTCATACTGCGCCGCAGCAGCGGCTTCCAGCTTTTTCTGCCGGAACAGATCCATAATCTTCGTATACATCGGCGCAGCAAAACTATAAGTGCTTCCGATGGCACCCTTCGCTCCCATGCTTAGTGCAGGCAGCAACAATTCATCATAACCGAATAGTACATCAAACTTTTCTTCTTTGTATTTCAGACAAAGCTGGTATTCATTCAGGGTGGTTGCTGTATATTTTACGCCGGCCAGGTTGGGTATTTTCGACTCTCCTGTTTTTAAGAAATCGATCACACTTAACGAAACGCCCGTAGCCGCCGGCATATGATAATAATAGAACGGTGTTTCGGGAGCAGCAGCAGCTATTTCCGCCATGCAGTCCACAAGATTTTCAACAGATGAAGGTTTAAAGTAAAAAGCGGCTACAGCCGATATTGCGTCGGCGCCCACTCGCTGCGCATGCGCCGCTAACTTCTGCGCTTCCTTAATAGAGCTGTGTCCTACATGTACAAAGACCTTCAGCCTTTTTGCGGCCGCATTTATATACGCTTCTGTAACGGCCATACGCTCTTCCAGCGTAAGGCTCAGTCCTTCCCCGTTAGTGCCCCCTACAAAAACACCTTTCACTCCGTCCGCTATTAACCGTTCAACAATCAAGGGTATTAAATCAAGTTGCAATTCTTTATTGGCATCAAATGCACTAAATGTGGCTGCCAGCAGCCCGGTTGTTTTTTGTATCTCCATTTTATTTTGTGATTTCTCGTATATTAATTTTTTCAAACACCAATTGCGCCTGACTCCCTTCATAAACGATGCCGATCGTTTCATTGTCTGCTGAAGTGATACAGGAATATCCGCTTCCGCTAAATTCATCCAGCTCTATAAATTTTTCAGGAGGCCAGGAATTCCCGTCATCATCGCTTACTTTTAATGTTATATGATTGCGTTTGGTTTTGGAATTTGGATTTACAAACAGCAGCATACTTTTTTTGTCCCCCTTCTTTGTCTGATAGGTATGTTTGTAAAGACTGGCCATGCAAACCGGCTCCGGAAGGGCGTTCCGGGATGTTTTATGGGTGGTCCAGGTGTTTCCGAGATCCTGAGTAACGGCTACTGCCCGCCCGTTGCCCGCACCCGTTATGCCTTTATTGGCATTGGTGCGCATGTTCAGCATAACCGCTCCGTCGGACAACTGGACTGCTGCACATTCTGTAGTGCTGCTTCCTGAGGCCGGGTTGCCCGTAACCCAGGTATTGCCGCCGTCTTTACTATATGTAATAGTTGAGAATGCTTTTCCAGCAGCATCCCTTCCCTGTGTCGGAAAAACAAGTGTCCCGTCATTCATGGTGAAGCCACGCCCAGGTGCCGGCGCCCAAAGCCACCAGGTTTCTTTTTTACACATCTTTGTTAAATTGACAGGGTCCGACCAGGTCTTTCCATTATCAGTGCTTTTTATCAACAGGAACTGAGCCGTCTGCTTTACACCAAAGCCCGGCTGCGACCCCCTCGCCCTCCATTGATGGTTCCAGTTCGTGCTGCTGTCTTTTAATCCTTCGATCCACCGGCCCTTTTCATCCAGCACTCCGTGCATCCATAGGCCGGCTATAAATACGGTCCCGGTCTTTTCATCAACCAGTATGCAGGGATCGGAGACGCCGTTGAACTTCTGGGGCAGTCCTCCCCATTCACCCATATCCAGTACCCGTTGCATGGGCAACCAGGAATTGCCCTTGTCCGTACTCCTGCTTAACCCGATATCAATATCGCCCTGTAAGTCCCGCTTCGACTGATAGCGGGCATCATATATGGCAAGCAGGTCGCCGTTCTTTGCTGTAGCCAGACCAGGTATGCGGGAAGTATGTACGTTATCCTGCATCATCTGACGAAGGGCACCGGCTATCCGGAACATACCAAACCGGGAGGAAGCAGCTTTCAACTTTTTGTTATTGATCAAAACCGAGGAAACACGTAGTCCTATTTTATCGCCCACTATTGCAGACGGCTTTAAGGAAAGCCCTACCCAGATATAATGGGTCCCCTTTGCCATGCGGAAGTTTCCATTTATAAGGATCGAACGTCTTTTGGCCCGGGTAACGGCAGCAACGCCGAACAGTTCCGCATGCGGTGCTTTTTCTGCAGTCAGGTAATTACTATCCGTATTGCAATAGACCTTCACGGAATCAAGCATTTCCAGCCGGGTTGCCGCACCGATTTCCAGAACGACCTGCTTCAGGAACGACGCATTCCCGTCTTCGCCAGGGGTAACCGCTACTTTTATAAGGCTGGTGTAAGATCTTTCCTTTATTACCGGAACTATAAAATTTCGTTGTACAGACAGGTTACCCTGGCTGAAGCCCGGAGCACCCTGAATCAA
Source organism: Niabella beijingensis (assembly GCF_020034665.1). Classification (NCBI taxonomy): domain Bacteria; kingdom Pseudomonadati; phylum Bacteroidota; class Chitinophagia; order Chitinophagales; family Chitinophagaceae; genus Niabella; species Niabella beijingensis. The sequence continues at coordinate 2,478,801 of NZ_JAIQDI010000002.1, forward strand.
TAACACGGCAAAAAGTAAAAATCTGAGCATTATAAAAAAATAAACAGGATCAACGATCGATTCTAACACAACTGAGCAACGAATATCTTACGATCCTTCATAAAGCAACCGTCAGCAGGTAATCCGGCAACCGGGTCTTATTCATCCGGCAGGCATTCGTTTTTTAGCTCTTATGTTCTACATAACAAATGTAGGCTATTATTTTATCTGTGCAAATTTTTTTTCAGCACTTTTAACCGGGCAGGTGAAATGCAGGTCCGGGGCTTATTTCTTGATCCGGTCGAAGTGAGGCTGCAGGTGGCTGACCATCCCTTTTTTAAAATCTTCTATTGTTCCCTTCTTTAAGATCTGGATCAATCCTTTGTGGTTTACGGCACCTGATATGAGCTGATCCCCTTCCAGCTTTATCACATATTCAAAAACAGGCAACAGCAGCAGCTGAAACTTCCGGAGCGTGGTATTCCCGGTAATATCATAAAGCTTACCGTGAAAAGCGATCTCATTTTTGATCCGGAAAGGTCCCTTCTCTGTTGTCTTTTCTTCTTTTTCAACAATTTCTTCCAACTCTTTTATATCCTGACGGGTAATGCGGGCAAATAACAGTTCTGCAATGCCCATCTCCAGTACCAGCCGCAGTTCAAACAGGTCCTGCAAGGTGCTGTCGTCCATTATGGTCGGATGCAGCAGTTTCTCCATGGTTCCCACAAAGTCCGGATTGGATACCACCATTCCTACCTTCTTCTTGCTCTCAATGATGCCCATCATCTTGAATTTGCTCAGCGCCTCCCGTACCACATTCCTGCTTACTCCAAGCCGGTTGGCCAGCTCCAGCTCTGTTGGCAATGCATCTCCAATCTTAAAATTATTTTCTCTCAGGTATTTTTGCAGGCTGAATTCCACGTGTTCAGCCATCGATTTTTTGTTGATCGGAGTAAGTTCTGTAGCCATTATTTAATATTGTAGTACAATAATACTAATAAAAATTCCTTGGCAACCACTTTCCGCTCAAAAATATTTACCACTGCAACCGGTGTTCCGGAAGCTGTGCAGGGTACCTGGACAAAGCCGGCAAGCGGATAGTAATATAAAAGTACGGGATATGTGGAAGCCGTTACAGGAGGGTTTTTGTATCGCAGCGGTCTCCCCGGATCCGGTTGCCTGCTGTTGCTTCAGCCGCCCCCGTATCACCAGTAAAGCAACCGTCTTTACTTTTCATGGTGCCACAAAACTGTAAGTAATTGTGGTGTTATAAGTGCCCGGGGGCTTACCAAGTACCTGGGGTACCTTGTCAGCAGCAATGCTGTATTGCAATCCTACCTGCCGGTCGATGACCGGAGCGGAAGCGGATAGGATCTTCTGCGCAGTTGACGAAAGTGTAACGGGCGTCACTGACGGGTCCCCTGTGCTTGAGGATATGGAAACACAGCCCACCGGAATTGTATTGCTGCCATTTACAAGGCTGGAAGAGGAAGCTTTTACATACACATCATAAGCGGTGGTTTTACTGATCGTAAGCGCATTGTTCAAACTGGCTGATACACCCTCCTGATAATCGTTCAGGTTATTAAACGACAGCGTCACATCACTGTTGTTTACACGCAGCTCGCCGAGATCTGCTACGTTAACCGTAAACAGGGAGGATGGTGAAACAGTGGCGGCCTGTGGCGTGGTGCCGGCATCAAAAGCCTCATAGTTAAGCGTGGCAATATACGTTCCTTTTTGTATAAACCCCGCTTTGAGATTCGCCGGGGTGATCGTATAACTGACGGTATTCGTCTGCTTATTACCTGCGGGAACTGTATAACCACCTGCCGGGGAAAGATTCTGATAGGTGCTGCTCAGCGCAATGCCTGCCCCCGGAACGGGAGCTGATACACTGGCCGACAGGTTACCGGTGCCGGTACCCGGATTGGGAGCACCCGGATATCCATTGCTGTATGCAAAAGTGGATGTTGCTGTTTTAACACGCAATCCCAGCGGAACCGTATAAGTGAACGGCAGTGTATGGCTGCTGCTTAGCGCAGTGCTCCTGAAATAATCAAGATTATCCACGGTAGCGGTTATGCCTGCCGGTGCAGGAACAACGATAAAAGGATTGACAATAACCCTTAGGGTTCCGGGATAAGTACTGGCCCCTAAACACAGTGTGCCCCCGGGTGTTGTAAAGATCAGATTGGTGCTGTAGGTTCCCGCCTTCCACGCGTAACTGGTCATTTCTGTCTGAGGGATCCGGTAGCGGATCGTAACAGCCCCGCCGCTTGCCAGCGACAGCAGCGCGGAATAAAGGGTTTGATCAGCGGTAGAGAGTGCACGCTCGGTTGAGGAGCCGCCCAGACTTATATTAGGGCCGATAGCCGTAACAAGCAACCTTATTTTCGACAGTATCGAGGGCGTCAATACAGGGGTAAAATCAGCGGCGGCCCTTGCCCGTATATAGGCCCCCAGGGCCAGCAGACAGCTGTTGGCCGTAAACGAGTTGTCGCTGACGGCTACTTCACTGGCTATATTACTGCTGGTAATCGTAAGAGAAGGGTTCTGCGCTTTACTTAACAGTGTGGTAAAGCAACCTAAAAACAACAGGGAGAAATAGCTTCTATTCATAGACTATTTCCTTTTGCGCTACTTTGAGATCGGTTCCGTCTCCCCCGTCCAGTATCAGGGTTGCCTGGTACTGCCCGGGAGCTAAATTTGCCGGAATCCTGATAAGAACCAGCTGTGAAGCACCTGGTAGCATTGATAGGGTCCGGGGCTGCAGTTTGATGTTATTTCCGGAACTCTTTTGGGTCAGTTCCCCACGCAGGATAGCATCTGCAGGCACCTCGCCGCTATTTTGAATCGTGGCGGCCAGGCACCGCGCAGAGTCCGCCATTACACCTCTGTCCTGAAGCGCTGTAAACTCAAGGTTCTTTTTGCCCAGAGCCGGCAGTATGTTGTAAAGCTGTATCCCAATTTCCACTTTAATGAGTATCGCTACTTTTTTGCCCGACTTATCAATTCCCATAACAGGCTTCCGCTCGTTGACCTGTGTCAGGAAGAGCATGCTGTTGGTCACCGGCTTTGCCGCGGCGGGCACTTTCATGGAAACCGTCACTTCCTTTGACTCACCGGGCTGCAGTACCAGCTGCAGCGGATCCACCCGCATCCAGCCGGCATTGGACGCAGGGAGGCTGCCCGGGTCCGAATAGATCTTATTTCCCAGGCTATCCCGGTACCAGTCTTTCAGAGTCGCGTTCAAAACAAGGATCCCGCTGTCGGTATTTGAAACACGGATACGTTCTGTTGCCAGCTGCCCTGCTGTACTGTTAAAAAAAATACGGGAAGGTGTAACGGCCACACCCTGCGCAGCAACCTGGTTAAAAGCGAAGATGGCCTGCAACAGGTAAAACAACAAAATAAAACCGGAGCAGCACTGGATGCTCCGGTCCTTTGGGATATCCCGGAATGTTCTTTTTTTAGACAGCACCGTTTTCTTCTGTATTATGATCAGGGGTTAGTAATCGAATAAGTAAGCGCTACTGTATAAGTGTCCGGCGCTTTCCCAAGGATCTCCGTAGCTACATTTCCCTGGGGGATCGAATACGTAACATCAGCAGGTGCGGCCAGTGCATAAGATCCCCCTATCAGCGGCGCTGCCGTGGTAGAAAGCGATGTGATCGTTTGAAGATTATTACCCGGCAGCGTGGTATTGTTGGCCGTGGCCGGAGCCGTAACCGAAACCGCCGCTGCATTCACCGTCTCGGTATTGCCTCCTGTACCGGCCAGGGTGGCTGCGTTTGCAGCAAGACTCACCGTATACGGAAGAATACTTGTAATTAAAAGATGTCCTGTCATGGGCGTGGTAACACCGTTCTGGTAGTCGGCCAATGTTGTAAAGGAAAGTGTAACATCCGGCTGCTGAACAGTAATACTAAGCAGCGGATTGATCACTACATGAAGATTTGTGGTACCGGTAGTCTGGGCGTTTGTTGCTGTAACGGAAGCTCCCAGAACAAAAGTGGTCGCCACCAAAAGTTTATAAAATTTCATATGAGTCATTGTTCAGAGGTTTTGCTGATATAAATTTACAATAAAAAACAATTAAAAGATAAATTTTATTTTTTATTTTGTAGTGTAAAACCGCTATATCCTCTTAACACTTGCTGAACCTATTATTTTTATATGTACCTTTTCCAGGGTTAAGAAGATGCTTGTTGACATGCTCTTTCTCCGGATTATGCCTTTTTTCCAACGGGCAACAGCAGCCTGTATCCCTCTCCTTTTCAGAAGACAGTGTGTCTGCCATTTATGGCGAAACCTTTTCCAATACATTACGGGTTGCAAACAATTTGAACGAATCCGTTCTTTTAAAAAAGACCGTCTCCGATTCCTTTGCCCTGATCGGCCTGCCGGATACGGTACGGCTTAATCCCCGCGAAAAGAAACAGTTTCCTGTCCGGTACCTTACAAGTGCGTCGCTGATCAGCACCGTGCGAAATAAAATAACTGCCGGATATCGCATCACCGGGAAAACAGGCGCGCTGGTGACTTCTTTTTTTATCCATACCCCCGATGTACAGCAATTCATACTGTCGGTAATCAACCCGGTGAATTATTTAAACACCCAAACAAACACGGGAACGGTACAGGTAAAGTGTATCAATAACGGTTATACTGATCTGACCACTACACTGCGGCTAAAACCCTATCCGGAAGGGCTGGAGATCACCGATAATAACAGAACCATTACCCTGCAACCGGGAAGCCAGCAAGTGCTGACCTTTAATTTCCGTAACCGGCTGGCGCAAAATCTTATTTCAGACTTCAGCCTGTCTGTACAGGCGGTGGAGGCGGTGTCTGGCAGGGAGCTGGGAGCCACTTATGCAAAGGTATTGGTACTGGCCAATGAAAAACGATTTGCCATTGCCGGCTCTACCGACGCCTCGCTGATAAACAACAGTGCACAGCTGAGCTACTGGAACACCACCAATGGCTTAAGCTACTATCAATTAGGCTCAAGAGGGGTGGCGCAGCCTTCCACCCGGAGCGAGTTGCGCTATAACCTAAACCTCAACTACTATACAAGACCTTTTTCCGGGGCAGAAATGTATGATTCATGGATCGCCTACAAAGGCAAACACTTAGGGGCACAGGTGGGAAATATTGCTGAGAACCTTGACTACTCATTGTTTGGTAAAGGTGTTAAACTTTCGGTCTTTCCGGATTCATCCAATGCAGTAAGCGGTTACTACGTCAAGAATAATTACCTGCTTTTTTCAGATATCACCCGGCAGCGGGAAGAAGCAACGATCTGGGCAGGGACTTATACGCATTCAGGAAAAAACAATAACAGCGGTCTCAATTATATCAACAGCAATGATCCTTTTACCGGTGTGCAAACAAACCTTATCAATGCCCGGTCGGGGTGGCAGCTCAAAGGCGACCAGTTTCTGGAACTTGAGGCGGGCTATAGCCATGAAAAACTGTCTGGTGCCAGGAGGGCTAACGAAACCGGTTATGCGGCCGGTTTCCGGTACCGGTATAATAAAAAACGGTGGAGCCTGCTGTCGGACAATTATTACAGCAGTCCCTATTACAGCGGGTTAAGACGGGGCGCTTTATTATTACAGGAGCATATCGATTATCACTTTAATCCGCGACAGCATGTTTTTATACACTACGAGGTCGTTAACAATACGCCCCGGTACCTGAGCAGTTATTATCCCGCATTGTTCCATACCAAAACGGCAGAATACCAGCTGGGGTTTGCAACAACGACACGGGGCTGGCTGATCAACCTGCGCTCTTATTTTTACACCCAGGCACTGGATCAAAAAATCCTCAGTACAGCACTGGCACTGCGTTCCACCTCCTGGCACCTGGCAGCAGATCTTTCCTACACGATCAACGGACATACAATGATGTTTTCCGGTGACTATGGAAATGTAAGGAGCTCCAACCCCTACCTGGCCAATAAAAACTACAATGTATGGCAGGGAAGGTTCAGTTATAGTTATAAACTGATTGGTTTTAACGCAATGCTCCAATACAACCCGTTTTATCTCATCCAGGAACCATTGCCCTGGCAGCAGGGAACATTCCGGCAGTATACCCTGGGGCCTTATCTGCGTTTTGCAGCCTTAAATAACCGGTTGGAGCTGGAGGCCTCCGACAACCTGAATTATTATGGATATTATTTTCAGGGCTGGTCCAATACCGCACAGGGCAAGGTCAGTTTCCGCTTTAAAAAAACCTGGCAGGTCTCTGCACAGGTCATGTACAATACCTATCAGCAATATCCCGGCTATAATTTTCTGCAGACCCAGGTCAGTATCACAAAATCATTTATGCAGAAAAATGCACCGGGCTACAAAAGCCTTTCTGTTGTATTTTTCGGGGATAAAAATGCCAATGGCAGCTGGGACCCCGATGAATATCCCGTGGAAAATGTAATTGCGGCATTGGGGCAATCCCTGGCACAAAGCAATCATAAAGGGAAGATAGCCTTTACCAACCTGAAACCTTCGGTTTACAAATTACAGATCCAGGACGGGAACGGATGGTGGCTGATAAATCCTGTGGACGTATCATTAACCCGTAATCAAAAACTGCAGGTGGCACTGGTGAAAACGGCCACCATATCCGGAAAAATCGTCAGTGAAAAGAATGCCTTCCTGCAGGACGCACCGCTGCTTGAAGGCATCACCATCATTGCAGCAAGTAAACAGGGCGAACAGTTTACTGCTATTACGGATGCCGCCGGAGGGTTCTCCTTTAACCTGCCGGCAAAGCCCTTTACCTTCTCAGCGGAGACCAGGGAGGGAAATCAGACCATCACCAATCAACAACAAACCATAACAATCCGGGAAAAAGATAATCCGCTGATCATTTTCAATCTGACCGATCATACCAGAAAGGTCGATATAAAGCAATTCTAAGCGCATAAATCCAACCGGTGAAACACGCCCGCTACCGGCAGAGAATACCGCGAACAACCCGCAACTATTTTTTGGCGGTTCATTTCGCCCTGCCTCCTTTATAAATGAAATGGTGTACCTTTGAAAGGTATATAAACTCCTGTACCCCTAATAAAATCTTATGAAACGGATTATTCCCCTGGTAATAATTGCAGCGATGGCGCTATCCTGTTCTGCTCCGCGAACAGCCGGCAGAAGCGGAAAAGTTCCTCCTGGTCAGGCAAAAAAAATGACCGGTAGTAAATCGGCAAAACCGTATGCACCCGGTCAACGGAACAAACATTAATGCAGGATGATCAACGGGCGGACCGGTTCACTAACGCTTCTTGGGATCATAAAGTGCAACACCCACCCGTGAATCGGCACAGCCATAGTACAAAAACCATTTTTCTTTGTAAAAGACCAGCCCCTCCAGGAATACGGTGCCGGCAGCATACTGACCAGACCGCTCAAAGGGCTCCGTCGGATAGAGGAATGGCTGGTCCAGTCTTCCGATAACCCGGGTGGGATCTTTTTTATCAAACAGCACCTGCCCGGCACAATAGCTGTTGGAAGGGTACCGGGTATCCCCCCCGGCACCGGGAGCATTTTTCCCATTATATAACAGGAGGATGCCGTTGCCGGTAACTAACGCCGGGGGACCGCATTCCGTAAGGTCGCTGTCAAAATATCCTTTTCGGGGTGCGATTAATTTCAACAGCTCCTTTTTATCATCCAGCACCGGCGTCCAGTTGATCAGATCGTCGGAAACCGCGGGGTTCACGAAATACTCGCCCCAATACATCAGGTATTTTCCGTTTACTTTAGCAATGACCAGCTGGCCGTTTGCAGGTTGCGTGACAATAGAAGCCGATTTACTGGAAACATCCCTGAAACGGCCACCCCATGCGGTTTTGAAGGCCGGACCATGCTTTACCCAGTGCACCAGGTCTGTTGAGGTTGCCACACTGAGCCGGGGTGTTTTCTGGTTCCAGGAAGTGTAAAGCATCACATAAAGCCCCTTTTCTGTTACGGCCACACGGGGGTCTTCACATCCTCCCGGCCAGTCGTATTCCCGCTGGTCATCATTGCCGGGGTAGCACACGGGTGCCGGATAGATCTTCATGTTAATGCCATCTGTGCTTTCCGCCCGTCCGATCCTTGAAGTGTGCGCTCCGATCTTATCAACACCGGAATTATCTTCTGCGCGGAACAAGACCTGTATTTTCCCGTCTTTTACAATAGCCGCAGGGTTAAAGGCAGCGTGCCCCATCCAGGCAACGTTTTTCCCGGACATCGGATCCGGAAATTGTTGCTGCGGATCCGGTGTTATAACCGGCCGGACCGGCTGGGGGCGTGTAAACGGGCCCAGTGCCCAGGAGGGAAGAACAGGCGGTTGCTGTGCCCTACAGCCCAGGCAAAAGGACAACAACAGTAAAAAAGAAAAACAGATTGGTTTCATAGCCGACTTATTAAATGCATACCCAAAATACACGGTCCTTATCAATGAGAGCACCCGGAGTCTTTGTTACGGATGATCACTAATTATCAGACAGAACTACCCGGTCAATTTTTCCAAGTTCCTGTACATCCGGTGCCTTCACCGTTCTGAGCCCGGTCTTCGTAAACGGTTTATAGATAATATAAATTTCATCACCCGGGCAAATATGTTTGTCCCGCTTCCAGGTACGGAACGTTTGGCTGCCGGTTATATAAAGTACCTCATCGCTCGATGTATCTCCGCTGCTATTTACAATGTACAATACCTGGCAGACGATTCCTCTGAAATGCATGACCGGTACCGGCCGGAGCCATGAACTTTTCTTAGAGGCGATATAATAATACCCGGCAGCAAAGACAAGCAGGATTCCTCCTGTGAAATAGGTTGCCGCCCGGTACCGCTCCGGTTCGTTTTTATCGAACAGCTGTCCTAAAAAAAGAAGCAAAAATATAAACGCGCAGAACTTCAGCCCTTCGGTGAACAACAGGATCCCGTTCTTTGTAGCATCCGGCATTTCCATCAGCTGATCTTCGGTGCACCGGTCTTCCGGCATCTGCCCGGGATAGGTCATCTGCAAGAGCAGTATACAATCATCTCCCTGCAGGGAAATGCCCTCCAGCCGTACGGGTACGCCGGCCAGGGATTCCAGGCGCTCCCTGGAAAACCGGACAAGCTGATCCAAGGGAAACACCACGCTGACAGGATGCCCTTCGATAACATATTCCAGTGTGCCGGACTCCAGGTACCCCACCCTGTCGAGCCGCCCCGAGTACACAACCTTATCCCTGCTTAACAACTGCTCTTTTTGCCGTTGATCTAAAAGATGGCGGCCCATGCCGGCAACCAACCGTTTATCGCTTTCCGTCAAAGGCGTGGTATGACCAAATGACCCCTTCATTTCCGCTGATCTTATATGTACAGCTCCTTATTATTCTCAGACCCGTACAAGATATAAAAATTATGCTGTTCGAAATAATTTTACCGCCCTGTGCGCCCCATCCTTCCCCGCCGGGAGCCGGTTTGCCCTGTAAAGGTCCTTCTGGCGTACACCGGCTCTTCAGCAGCATTGGACAGACCGGGCCTTGGGAGCCCGTTTTCAAGGCTCCGGCCGGAGCAGGATAATACCCGATTTATCCCCGGGGAGCTCCGGTTACACCTCCCGGAACGGCAAAATGCTGATTATAAATACCCGGGGGGCCGGATCCTCCTTCCCCGCCCGGGTCCCTCCGCCGCTTCCTCCTGAAAGAAAAAAAGAGATCCGTTTTATATATTTTATTTTTAACCGATGTTTTAGCTAACTTTATAACGTTATCCAAATTTCAAACTTTAACCCATTATCATGGCAACAGCTAAAAAATCTGCTGCAAAAAAAGCAGCACCAAAAAAGGCAGCGGCTAAGAAGGCAGCACCAAAAAAAGCCACAAAAGCTCCCGTAAAAAAAGCAGCACCAAAAAAAGTAGCGGCTAAAAAAGCGGCTCCCAAAAAAGCAGCGGCTAAAAAGGCAGCACCAAAGAAAGCAGCACCCAAAAAGAAAAGAAAAATAAATCCTGCCCTGTTGCAGCCCCTTGCTCCCAGTCCCGCACTCGCGGCTGTTATTGGCAACAAGCCTGCATCCCGCCCGGACATTATCAAAAAAGTTTGGGTATATATTAAAAAAGAAGGGCTGCAGGATACCACCAACAAAAGAATGATCAACGCAGACGACAAATTAAAAACATTATTTGGGGGAAAATCCCAGATCTCCATGTTCGACCTGGCCAAGATTATCAGCGCTAATGTAAAATAACGGCTTTCTTATAAAGAGGCTGTTTCAAAAGTCGGCTTAACCGTGTCATTCCGCTCTGGCTGCCGCCAGTATGGCACATCAATGCAGGCCTTTGATACAGCCTCTTTTTTTGGCTGCCTCCTGCAGGGAAAAGCATTGCAAAAATGAAATCACGGAACTATCATAAAAAGGACTTTCCGGTTTCGGAGGCCCGGATCTACCTGGAGCCCGCTCCTGCTGTATTGTTGAGTTCTTTTTATAAAGACAGGAATAATATTATGGCTATGGGATGGTATACCATACTGGAGTTTACACCCTCCCTGGTCGGCTGTATGATCTCCTCGGGTAATTACAGTTTTGAACTGGTCAGAAACAGCCGGGAATGTGTGATCAATATACCCACTTTCGGATTAGCGGAAACACTGGTTGCAATCGGGAATTGCAGTGGCTACAACCTGGATAAGTTTGAAAAATTCGGATTAACACCGCAAAAAGCAGTTAAGGTAAAAGCCCCCTGATAAAAGAATGTTATGCGAACTTTGAATGCAGGCTGTATGACAAAAAGCTGGTGACCGGTTATAATTTTTTTATCTTTGAAATAGTGCGGGCGTATGTGGCCCGATCTCCAAAATATCCCGAAACGGTTCACTACAGAGGAAACGGCATTTTTATGCGTTCGGGAAAAGAGATAAAAATACCCTCCGCAAAATAAGCACTGATTTTTCCCGGCCCACCGCCGCGATCCCGGCATAAATACCGCTTTTGAGGTATTGTTTCACCACTTAATATTGGTGTTATTTGCATAGATAAAACAGCATCCATTAACCCCACGGGGGGTGCAGGGTATTTTAAACAACAGTTCCCGGAAGAAAAGTATAAGCCAATAGCTGGCGCCGCATTAGCTGTGTCCTGCATTGGTCTGCTCCATCAGGGTTTAATTCTTTATACTGAACAAACAGGGATCAACAAACCGGACATGCGGTGTATTGATCCCCAAAAGAAGGATCCTTTTTCATCTTACTGCCAATAAAACCTGCCTCCCCTTATCCTGCTACAACTAACGCATATTCCCTAAAAGCAAAAAAATGAAACAACTAACACTAACAACTGTACTTTGCTTTGTCCTCTGCAGTTTGTCTGCTCAGAATAAAATAAACTACGACAACCCGGAGCTCACTTTTTATATAACGGAACCTAACGACAGTACCCTCTTTGAGCGCGATGTTGTTGATCTTTCGAAGCTCAGATATTCTTTCAATAAAGAAATGGACAAATTTGAAACCGTTATTCCGTTTATTGTTCGTGAATATGCTGCTTCTCAAAAAACATTCTGGTTTTTTAAACACATACCCGAAGGAGGCAGCGATGTGGCATGGATGATCTATGATAAAAACAATAAGGGCATTTGTAAATCCTTCGCCTCCATGCATTCAAAAAACAAAACATACATGGTGTTCCAGGGCCAGGATGACCTGAATATCCTTGTTGTTCCCGGCAGGTACACCTTGAAACTATTTACAAAAGAAATCCCCAAAGAGGAATCGCTGGTCTATCTCAGGACCGGTATAAGCTCAAAATCATTTTACAGGGGGCTAAAACACGCTGTTTACCTGGCCAGCTATTAACAGCTTGCCTGTAATCATCCCCGCCCCTGTTCAATAAAGTCGGAAATATGATATAATCTGTCAGGTCGGAAATCCGGTGAAACTATTATAACTTTGAAGAAGACCAACTGTAGTTATAATGGGACCAAAACAACATGCGCTAATAGATATCTGGGACAGCTATCCCCTGGCTATTGCAAAACATTCCCGCCCGGCGGACAAGCTGCCAGACATTGAAAAAATTGTTGCCCAGATGTTTGCAATCGGCGACTTTTATCACTACGTTATTGACGTGGCCAATGGCACTGTCTCCGATTTTAACGAAAGCGTGCTCCGCATTCATTCCCTGGACGCCTACCCCATTCACCTGAAAGAGATCATTGACCTGATCCACCCGGACGATATCGGATTTGTGCGCAATGCTGAAAACTGGAGCCTGGAAAAAATAGGCCAGATCGGTTATGAACATCAGCCCGATCTAAAATCTTCGTATTGTTTCAGGATGAAGACCTCAGAAGACAGATACGAACTATTTCATCACCAGGCCATACATGCGGCAACAGATGAGAACGGGCTGCTGCTGCATTCTATTAACATCCATACAAACATACACCATATCACCAGGCGAAATAATTTTATTGTCACCGTTTCCGGCCTGGGCGATCTGAAGATCTGCCACCAGGCCGCACTTCATCCCCGGTCAAATGGCCATACGGCACCTCTGCTGACTAAAAAAGAAAAAGAGATCCTGGTGCTCTTATACAAAGGGCTTACGGATAAGGAAATCGCCGGCAGCATACATCTTTCGCACCATACAGTTCGCACGCATCATAAAAATATCCTGCGAAAACTGGACTGCAGGAAAACGGCCGAGCTGATTAAAAAATGTATTGAGAGCGGTTACCTGTAAGTCATACATCCGTAAAAGGCCCCGTAAACAGATCGTGTTTTATGATGCCAGCCTGTAATCCGGAACCGGTAAGACAGATAACCCCGGTTCGTTAAACCCCGTATAAGCGCGATTGCCTTTACCTTTTCAGAACCCGGCAGGTACCTTACAATATAACAGGCTGCTCATTTAAAAATGGCGGATAGTATGGCAAAAGCATTAACCATATTATCAAAAAGGGAGAACAAATTTGTTCTCCCTTTTTGTGCTGGTTATTCTTCAACTACTTTTACGATTTTGGAGGATCGGGTATTCCCGGATTTATCCACCTGCAGGATCTTCACAAACAAGGTCCGGTCCTGTTTTGTTTCATTCATTCCGTTCTTGGTGCAAGAGGTCACTCCAAACAGAACATACAAGGCGATAAACGGTAACAGGAGCTGTTTCTTTCTTCTCATGGATACCGCAACCAATGCAGCGAGGATCAGCGGGATACCGGCCAGTCCCATGGCGGAGGTCATCGAATGGGCCAGTTCATAATTTATAGAGCGATCTGAATTCCCGTTTGCTGCCTTGGACTTCACCGTAGCGATCGTTTCGAAATGTGTACCGTCTCTGGACACCTGTACTTCAAAATGATCGTTGTCGCGCTCCATTTCGGTTGACCAGTTTACCAGAAGCTGACCATTGGAAAATTTAGCAGTGACCGGTCCGAATGTAACCGGAAGGTATCCGTCCCATTTTATGGTATATGTGCCCGGGGGCTGGCTCTGCTGTCCTGCTGCGTCCAGGAAACTGTATTTGAAAGACGTTTCATTTGTTCCATCCTGAAGATCCGTAAAAGAAAGCAGCGCCGGATCAAAATTGCCGATCTGCTGCCCGGCCGTTACAGGGTTGCCGTTATAGTACATGGTTCCGTTTGAAGGCAGTTCCGTAATAACAATAGTATTGCCGTTATCGAGCGCCCCGTCTTCTGCATCATTTCCGGATACCGGCGTGGTGATGGAGCCCTGGGGAATAGAGCCGCTGGTTGGTGTGGGGATCGTTTGTTCCTTGTTATCCGTAACAGGTGTTTGCTGCACACCAAAATTGGCATTTGTAATATTACCGTTCACGCTCACCCCGGTCAGGATGCCGTCTGCGGTACCATCGCTTCCGGCACCCGTTCCCAGGTTCTCTCCGGTTGCCGCCCACCCGTCGGGAAGTACTACCCCCGGAAATGCCTGGCCCACCGTAACATTATCTTTGGTAATTGCAATGGAATAATCGGCACCCAGTATGTTGGTAAAGTTATACGTACCATCTGCGTTCACAGGCACCGTTGCTACAACGTTGCCCGTTGCCGGATCGATCAGCACGGCATTCAGTCCGCCGGCGTTGGTTCCCGGACCATTCACGGTATTATCACTCATACCATTGGCATCGTTGAGTACATTACCGCTGATATTGTAGGTGGTGAGGGTTACAGCTACCAAAAACTCGTCGCCATTCACCACATTCGTGGCACTCCAGTTGCGGCCAGCCCTGTCTCCGTCCATCAGCACCTTAAAGGTAAGCGAAGTGATATTGCTGCCATTCACCAGAACACTGCCGGAGGCCGCAGAAGGACTGCTGTTATTGGTGCCGGTAGTGAACTGTGCAGAAGAGTTGTATATTTTGTTGTTATTGACCAGGCTGAAAGCAAAATTACCTGCCAGGCGGGAAAGTGTGTACCCGGAATTCGTCAGTTCAAAACCTGCTGCAAATCCTAAAGCACCGTTAGAGCCGTTATAAAATCCACCCATTCCTGTAAAATGAAGGATGGGATTGTTTACCGGCCGGTTAAAGGTCAAGGTCAGATCACCGAAATAGACATTTTTCGTATTGGTGGCGATTTTATTACTGCCGTTTGCATTGATCAACGCATCGCCAATGGTCATCAATGATACCGTGTAATCATTGGTCACATTGATCGCCGGTGTAGCACCGTTGGTGGAATAGTGCGTATTGCCTGACCCGCCCAGCCGGTTCATTAATCCATAGTTCGGAGCTGTCAAAGGAGTATTTCCGTTACCGTTGACAGCCGCTCCGAATACCAGGCCGGGAATATTGGCATTGCCTTCAACAGAAGTGTACTGCTGGTTACTTAACGAATACGTTACAGTGGTAGTGGGACTGTATACTCCGGCATCGCCGTTATAGATGGTCACCGTTTTATCCGTAGTGGATGCACCACTGCCGGAGGGCCCGCCCCCGTTTTCATATTTCAGCGAACGCTGGGAAAATGCCGGGCCGGCAAAAAAGATGGCAAGCAGGGATAGCAACGGCCATCGAGTTAATTTCAGATTCATATATTGGTTTTTAGTGTTTATTTTGGACAAGAACTTCCCTCCTTCCCAAGAACAATGCTGCTACCATTGCATTCAGGAATGTCATCATGATGCTGCGCCGGATTAAAATCTCCGGTTCAGGAATTAATCAATAACGCATGTACTTATACTTTAAAACCCTGGACTGCTTCCTTCGGCTACTATTGCCGGGGTTATCTGATATTGCCAAAACAAGGCAAAGAAGTTCCTGTTTTTTTATCCTGCGCAAATGTAGGATGCACAGCTATTCAGGAAAGGCGCTGTCCTTATTTAGTTATAATTTCCACAAGTCTTTTACGGAATCCTATAAATGATCGCTTTCTTCGGGATGGGATGAGCATTACCTTCTGAAGAGATACCTGATAATTATCACAACCATGCCACAGATGCGGGCAATTGCTTCAATTAGAAAAGCACAGGCCCTGCCGGAAAAAAAATTAAAATTTCTTTTTGATTTAATCAGATAATATTGCAACTTTGTTGCAGTTTTGAAAAAACCTGTTTTTCATAAAAGCGTGATAGTTCAGCGGATCCTGGCCGGGTTCTTTTTACTGCTGATGGCAGCAACCCTGGCAGTCCAGTCGGTTCACCGCCATCATTCAAAAGCAGCGCTTCAGGGTCGCAACCACCAGGATCACTTTGCAGACTATCATCCGCATTGCCTGTCCTGCGATCATTTTCATTACCGAACCGGTTTTATCGTTCCGGTTCTGTCTGCCGTTCAACTGACCCGGCTTTTACCGGTTCCGATCAGGCATGACGGGCGGTATGTTCCGGAGCTTTATGCCATCGCCTTACCACATGCTGCCAACAGGGGCCCTCCTCCATCCGTTCCTTCCGTTTAGATCCGCTTGATGAATCAGCGGTTTTCAAATCCTATTATTTAACGGGTCTTACCAGGCCCTGAAAACAGGTATTGTACTGCAAATCCTGTTGAATCATTCCACTCCGGCATGAAGCTGTTATTCCTGCTTTGCTGCAGTATGGTATACTGTATGGGCAATGCCCAGCTGTACCAACTTGCAGTGAACGTTACCGATCCTCGTCACAACCCCGTTCCGGACGCACAGCTCCGGATCGCAGATCATAAGACCCATGTTGTTACAGACGCCGGTGGCACCGGTCTGTTTAAGGAACTGCTGCCCGGCACTTATTACCTGCACGTTTTTAGGGAAGGATATCAGCCTTTTACTAAAAAGATAGCTATTACAACACATGATCGCTCAATAGTTGTAACACTACAACCGGAAGCAGGGCTGCTTCAGGAAGTACAGGTCAACAACACAACGGCCCGCCAGCGTAAAAACCAGGAGCAGCTGAACCTGGAGATCATAAAAAGCGATTTTATTCAAAAAAACCTGGGAGGCAGCCTGCTGCAAAGTCTTGAACGGCTTCCCGGTGTCAAAACGATCAGTATCGGTTCAGGGCAATCCAAACCGCTGCTGCGGGGACTGGGGTTTAACCGGGTGGCGGTGATTGACGGCTACATCAAACACGAAGGGCAGCAATGGGGCGCTGATCACGGACTTGAAATCGATCAGTTCGCCGTCGAAGAACTGGAAATACTAAAGGGGGCCGCATCCTTTGCCTATGGCTCCGACGCTATAGCCGGCGCTATTAATATAAAACACCCGGTGCCGCCGGCGCCCCGCAGCCTAGGAGGGAATGTTAATCTGATCGGCAAAACCAACAATGCCCTTTACGGGGGTTCGCTGGAGCTGCATGGAAGAACTCAAAAATGGTTCGGAACGGGCAGGATTACATTTCAGGATTATGCCGATTACCGGGTGCCTGCCGACAGCCTGTACGTTTACGACTATCCGGTTCAGCTTTACCGTCATCACCTCAGGAACACCGCCGGCAGGGAATTGAACGGGCATCTCACCACGGGTTATATAAGCGGCCGGTTTAAGTCGGTATTCGACATAACCAACATCTATAATAAGAGTGGTTTTTTTGCCAATGCGCATGGTCTGGAACCCCGCAACGTAAATACAGCAATACACGATGCGGACAGCAGGGATATCTTAATGCCGTATCAGCAGGTCAACCATTTCAAACTGATCAACAGGAGTCATTTCATGATACATCATCATGTTATTACGATGGCGGCCGGATATCAAAACAATCACCGCCGCGAATACAATCACTATGTTACCCACGGTTACATGCCCGCAGTATACCCGGATACGATGACCATCCCGGTCAACCTGGAACGAGCGTTCAGAAAAAATACTTATTCTTTAAACGCAAAGGACATGATAGCATTCGGCAACCATGAACTTGAATTTGGTTTTAACAGTGAGATCCAGAAAAACACCATAAACGGCTGGAGTTTTTTAGTGCCCGCATTTGATCAGAAAAGCATCGGGGTCTTTATATACGATAAGATCCATTTGACGGACCGGACACTGCTGCATGGCGCCCTCCGGTATGATCATACCGGTATCCGCATTCATGATTATACGGACTGGTTTCCATCGCCGGTTGCTGAAAATGGCGACACCAGCGCCATTCACATCTCAAGAGCCGGCAATACCAACCGGGATTTCAACAGTATCACCGGATCCATCGGCATTAATCATAACCGGAAGCACCTGAGCCTGAAAGCGAACATAGGCAAAAGCTACCGTGTACCCATTGCCAAAGAGCTTGCAGCCAACGGAGTCAACTATCACTACTTCAGCTATGAGAAAGGGAATGCGGCCCTCGATCCAGAAGCGTCCTATCAGATCGATGCTTCGGCCGTTCTGGATCAAAACAGGTGGCAGGTGCAACTGAGCCCGTTCTTCAATTATTTCCCCAACTACATCTATTTAAACCCTACCCCTGATCATGATTACCTGTATGGAGCCGGCAACCAGGTCTTTGAATACCGGCAAAGCAGGGTAATGAGATATGGCGCCGAATTACAGATAACCTACCGGCTGCTGAAAAATCTAAGTGCTGAATTTCTGGGGGAATATCTTTATTCCAGACAGCTTTCCGGTAATAAAAAAGGTTACACCTTACCCTTTTCGCCCGCCCCGACAGCATTGATGAACCTGACCTTCCAACCCATAAAAACCGCACCGTTTCATCAGACCTATTTTTCTGTGGATTACCGATTGTCGGCGCCGCAAAACAATATCGTGCCGCCCGAAAAGAAAACAAAAGGATTCACTGTATTGAACATACAGGCCGGTACCCGTTTTATCATAGGAAAACAGCAGGCCCGGCTCAGCCTTCAGTTACAAAATGCATTTAACACGAGGTATATGGTGCACACCAGCTTTTACCGGCTGATAGGTCTTCCAGAGCCCGGCCGTAACCTGATCCTTTCCCTAAAAATACCTTTCAATTTTTTAAATCATAAAGAACAATGAAGTACAATCAATTTTTAAAAATGACGCTGGCCGTTGCACTCTGCGGAAGCCTGATCACAGGTTGTTCCAAAGACAACGACACAAAAACAGATACGGAATACCCGGTCATTGACGTTACCACATCCGATGCTTTTCCCAAACAGTGTTCGGAACTCAGAAGAGGAACCGCATTCTCTGCTAAGATCATCGTATCCGACAATGCGGAGCTGGGTTCGGTGAGTATCGACATTCACCACAATTTTGATCATCACACGCACAGCACCGAACTGGATGACTGTGGGCTGGATGCTCTAAAAACGCCCGTCAACCCCTTTACATTGATAAAAAGTTTTCCCATACCGGCAGGTAATAAGAACCATATGGTATCGGAAGAGATCCAGGTTCCTGCAACCATCGATCCCGGCGATTATCATTTTATGATACGCGCCACCGACAGGGAAGGATGGCAAACCATAAAAGGATTGAGTATTAAAATAAAATAAGATCCTGTTACACAGCAACCCGGGTCAAAACCAACAAAAACGCATTTAAACAATAAGAATGAAATCATTTATCAAATTACCATATATCATCACCGCCGGGTTACTGGCACTTGGCGGATGCAGCAAGGAAAAAATCAAACAGGAGCAGGAAAAGCCATTCACGATCACCGAATATTTTGTGGCAGGAACGATCTCCCCTTCCGGCAATTCTTATAAAAGCATCTACCTGATACAACTTTTAGAAAATAACAAAGCTGTTTTCATAAGCTCCGGAAAAGATTTTACCGGCAACTACACTTTAACAGATGATTCGCTGGTTGTAATAGTGAGCGATCCTGACAATTACCGCGAAGCCCGGTTTGCCGTCAACAGCAAACATCAACTCACAGCTGCGCAGTACAAGGCCCTTGCCATGGAATACAACACCACCGGTACATTACTGAAAATTGAAAGCACTAACCAGTTTGCCGGCAAAACCTTCGGAGGCAGGGAGTACAGGATGGGGCCGGCCGTTAATAAAGAGCACTGGTATTATAAATTTGATGCAACGGGTACAAAATATGGTTCCGGCGAAAACACTTCATTCATAACACCGGCAACTGCTATTGAAATCATCAATAACAGCGCTTTTAAATTCAAAAAGGAGGCAACAACGGAGTTAGGCTTTATCAGCGGCGACTCTCTCACCGTATTCCGTTACAGCGGGCTCTATTATTTCGGAAATTATAAAATGCAACCATCCGTTACTGATTAATTCTGCATCACTGATCCGGACGGAAGATCCTGTCGCTGCTATTTCATCCGGACAAATGACCCTTTATTTTTTTAACTACATAAACAATAAAACAATTATTATGGTATTCCAACAACCTTTCAGCAAATGGGCGATCGCTATTATTGTACTTCTGGCAGGGGTCGCATCCTGTAAAAAAGACGACAAGGAATTAATCGCCAAACCAACGATCACCAACCTGGAGATCGGGGCCAACAACAGCAAGACCGGTTATCCGGGAGCCGATATTCATATCGAAGGCGATATCACCGCTCCCGGAACGATCGAAAACATTGCAGTAGAGATCCGGCCGGAAAGCGGGAACGGATGGAAATTCAATGAAACGTTTACAGAAGGCTATACCGGAACAAGGAACGCCACATTGCACGAGCACATTGATATACCGGAAGACGCGGCAACAGGGCGTTACCAGGTGCTGATCAGGATCGCCGATAAGACGGGGAACGTCACCGAACTGGCCGCAGAACTGAACATCGTGACAGACCCTTCACTTCCTTCCATAAAGGACCTGGAAGTGGCGTATGAGGGCAATGGCGAATTACATGTGGAAGGAGCCGTTACTGCAGTCAACAAAATTGCAGCGATCACCATAGAAGTGCACGGAGGCAGTTATGAAAAAGAGTTTCCGGTAACCGGTGACTATGCGGGCAAGACCACCTATCATTTGCACCAGCATATAGATATTGCTGATGCGCCCTCCGGTCATTACCATGTACATGTGGCGGTAAAAGACCAGGCCGGAAAAGAAATGGAATTTGAAGGTCACTTTGACAAATAAGGTCAGCCCGGGGCTGTTTCAAAAAGCGGTATTAACGCAGTACTAAAAAGGCTTTTGACATAGCCCCGGGTTTTATAAACAGTACCGGGTGATGGCAGGGGTTTCAAAAGCCCCTCCTTCCCGTACCTATGATAAATAATGAAAAAGCTTCTTTTATTTATACTACTCCAATGGCTGGTTCACGCCAGCGGGTCAGCACAAACAGCAGGCATTGACGGCACCGTGCAAAACAGTCACCGTAAGGCCCTGCCCGGGGCTACGGTTTCACTGCAGCAGCCGGGCAACAGTGCGCCGGCTATCAGTAAAAGCTGTGACAGTTCCGGTCATTACCGGTTCGACAAGCTTTCTCCCGGAAAATACATTATAACGGCTTCCCACACGGGCTATCTGAAATCATCCTGCGATACCATTTTTGTAGCAACAGTTCCGTCCAGGCATACCCATCATTTCATCCTGCCGGAGGACAGTACCACATTGACGGGTGTAGTGGTACAAAACAGCAGGCACCTGATCCGGATGGAAAAAGGGAAAATGATAATTAACGTACAGCAGATGGCCGTTACAACAGGGCTTACCGGTTTTGACCTGCTGAAAAAGATGCCGGGCATCACCGTCGATCAAAATGAAACTATTCAGATGCGAGGCTCATCGGGTATTAATGTGCAGATTGATGGTAAAACGACCTACCTGTCCGGCAAGCAGCTTACCACTTACCTGAAAGGGATCAGCGCGGAAGACCTGAATAAACTTGAACTGGACATGGCACCTTCAGCCGAATCGGATGCGGCCGGAAATGCGGGCATTATCAATATCATCCCGAAAAAGAACCGGCAAAAAGGCTATGCAATGGATTTAAGGACCGGCATCACCAGGGGATACTTCTGGATGCCTGCGGCGAACATTTCCTTTAGCCGCAACAGTAAAAAAATAAATCTGTTTGGTTCTTTCGATTATAAAACGCCCGACAGTCATTGGGAAAGCTCCAGTGGCAACACGATCTATCAGGACGGGGCTGCATTACAACTCCGGCGGATAAACCGGTCCGATTACAAAATCAACTATTATACCTGGCATGGGGGAACAGAATGGCAGTTCCTGCCCAAACATCTGCTGGGCATCGATTACATGGGATACCTGGATGACTATAAAAGCAGTAACCGCCCGACAGTCGCCACGTATAATGAGGCGGGCCTCCTGCGTTCTTCCATACATTCGGTCAATGATATCAAAGAACCTTATCACTATGATGCAGTTAACCTGAATTATCGTTTCGATATTGATTCCACCGGAAAAAACATCACTGCAGATGCACATTACACCTCCTACCGGAATTATTCCGACGGGAGAATGACCACTCAAAGCGCGAACGCGGATGGCAATATCACCGGTACATACAGTCTTTTATCGCACCAGCCGGGATTCATCCGGATCAGATCGGTTCAGTCTGATGCCACGCTCCCCTTTCCAAAGTTTTCGCTCAGGACAGGGGTCAAATATGCGGTAATAACCAATGACAATGCCTATCAGTTCGACTCCCTGACAGACGGCCGTATCATCCCAGCGGAAGCAATGAGCAATCATTTTGTTTACCGCGAAAGGATTGCCGCAGCTTATCTCTCGGCAGCGGGAAAAATAAAAAACATCAGCATCGATGCGGGCCTGCGCGCAGAATATACGAACGCGGACGGGTATACTGTCAAACAGGACATCAACAACCGGCGGTCGTACCTGCAGCTGTTCCCCACCCTTTCGCTCGGGGAGGATTTGAAAAACGGCGACAGGGTCAATATTGCTGCGAGCAGAAGGATCAACCGTCCATCCTACAGCGACCTGAACCCGGTACGCTGGTATACGGACCCCTACTATTATTATGCCGGCAATCCCGATTTGCTGCCTGAAATGGCCTGGGTCTTCTCAGCCGCCTACACCCTTAAACACCGGTATATTTTTACATTCAGCTACAATCGCAGCAGCAATTATATCAACAGAAAACTATTCAGGGATGACAATAGCGCTGCAGTCAGCAGCCGGTCCGCCAATCTGGGGAGCATGCAGCAGGCCGGGCTGATCATTGCCGCACCACTGCAGCTTTTTTCATTCTGGGAACTGCAGCTGACAGCAGATCTGAATTATATGACCTATCCTGTTTCACAGCTTGAAGGAGAATACCGGCTCGCGAAATGGTACGGAACCTTAACAGCACAACAGCAGATCCGGTTGCCGGCTGGTATAAAAATGGACCTCTTTACACAGTATGTATCTGCGGCGCTGCGGGGCATTTATACAACCAAACAGTATTTCTATACCGACATTGGTTTCAAACGATCATTTTTTGCCGGCAAGCTGGACCTGCAGTTCACCTTAAATGATGCTTTCAATACCATCCGTTATCAGGGCGTATCACAAAGCAATATTGTCAACTACTGGTACAACGACAAACCCGATACCCGGAAGGCCGGCATCTCAGTACATTATCATTTTGGCAGCGGGCCTGTAAAAGGCAACAAAAAGAAAACGGAAGAACAGGAACGGTTATAACCATTGATCAATCCGGCAACCCGTTAATGCTGTTTTATTTTCATTCAGCTACCGCTCAACGATCTCTTTTACGTAGTCGCCATAATAATCCAGCTCCAGCGCCCGTTTTCGCAGTAAGGACCGCCATCTCCGGAAGGTATTCAGGAAAACGATCAGCATCAGCAGCATAGCAGTGAATGCCAGAAAGGCCAGCAGATACTGCTCTTTAGGCAGGTAGATCTTCATGATCTGTTCGTAGCCCGCCCAGAAGGTGATAATAGCCATAAAGACCCCGGGAATGGCTGCGCACAATGCATATTTTTTCCGGTTAAGACGGATCAGCATTGTCGTACAAACGATCAGCCCGCAGGCGGCCAGCAGCTGATTGCTGATCCCGAATAACGGCCAGATGGAACTGATATTTCCTGTATAGACCAGGTAGCCCCAGGATAGTGTAAAAATAAGACTGGTGATCACAATCCCCGGCAGCCAGTTCCGGTCGTTGAATTTTGGGAAAACGGTACCGATCATTTCCTGTAAAAAGAACCGGCCTACTCTTGTCCCTGCATCGATCGCCGTTAAAATAAAAACGGCTTCAAACATGATCGCAAAATTGTACCAGTAGGCCATCACATCATTCATAAAAGGGATCTTGTCAAAAATATGCGCCATGCCTACGGCCAGCGATACCGCGCCACCCGTTCTCCCCATCAGGTCGACCCCGATCTTTGAGCTGATATGATCCAGATCCACAGTAACCAGACCGGGATTCTGCAGCAGAAAATCGGGATACAGTTCCTTCGGGGTGTTGATACCAAAATAATCGCCGGGCATCAGCGTACAGGCAGCGATCAATGCCATTAATGCCACAAATCCTTCCACCAGCATTGCTCCGTATCCCACAAAGAGGATCTCCTTTTCATTGCCCAGCATCTTGGGAGTGGTTCCGGTAGCGATCACCGCATGAAAGCCGGAAATAGCCCCGCAGGCGATCACAATAAATATAAAGGGCAGTACCGGTCCTCCGATGATCGGGCCGCCGCCATTCACAAACTTTGTCAGCGCGGGCATTTGCAGATCCGGGTGGATGATCACCACGCCGATGGTGAGCATGATAATCGTGCCGATCTTTAAATAAGTAGACAAATAATCCCTGGGAACCAGCAACAGCCACACCGGCAGCACGGAAGCCAGGAATCCGTAGATCGTAATGGCCACTGCAATCGTACTCATTTTCCAGTGAAACAGTTCCCCGATCCCTTTAAATTCCATCAGCCGGTGCCCGCCTACGATCGCAACAATAAGCAACACACCACCCAGGATACTGGCAAACGTGATACTGTTTTTTTTATACCGCATGATAAGGCCCATGATGAGGGCAATGGGTAATGTGGAAATAACGGTGAACAGCGACCAGGGGGCCTCATACATGGCACTGATACAGGCTAGGGAAAGGCCTGCCAATGTTAAGATAAGAATAAAGAGAATGGCGATCCCCGCAATAAACCCGGTGGTTTTTCCGATCTCCTTGCCTGCAATGGAAGCCAGACTCTCTCCTTTATGCCTCACGGAAGCGAAAAGAACCACCATATCGTGCACACCGCCGGCCAGCACACATCCGATCAGGATCCACAGCGTGCCCGGCAGGTAGCCGAACTGCGCGGCCAATACCGGCCCAACCAGCGGCCCTGCTGCTGCTATGGCGGCAAAATGATGCCCGAAAAGTACGTTTTTGTTGGTGGGCACATAGTCCTTTCCATTGGAGAACTCATGTGCAGGCGTTGTATTCTTTGCATTGATCCGGAGCACTTTGTTCGCCATAAAGATCCCGTAGAACCGGTAAGCAATGGCAAAAAGGAGCAATCCGGAAAAAATTAAGGTGAGGGCATTTACTCCGTTCAGAAAATCCATATCGTTTTAATTTTAAAAGCATTCATCACAGTCGTTATTGAACAGCAATCGTATCACGCAAATCCGATAAATAGTTTTATTGCAGTCAATAATACAAAACAATTTTTACTTCAAGGTCTACCGCATCCCACTGTGCAACCTGCCGGTAATTTATTGATCATAACAGATTCCTTTTACTTATAGATCTCCTCCGGCCATTGAAGGGACACGCCCTGCGCTTCGAGGTACTGCTGAAATTCCTCCAGCATTTTTTTATTCCCGCGTATGGCATGTGGCTCGGTCTTTTTCCGAAGCGAAAAAGCGATCACCATGCCGGCGGCTTCCCCTATCCCCCATTCTACCGGGTGCAGCCGGTAACAGCCGTTTGTTATATGTGTGGTGCCTATATTTTTATTGGCCGCCAACAGATTCCGCACCCGTTGCGGCAATAGCGCGCCCAGAGGGATCTGGAAAGGCAGGGAATCAAAATCGATATAATTGGTTCCGCCGGTACAGGGATGCAGGTCGATATGATAGTACCCGATACCGACGCTGTCAAAAAAAGCAGCCGATCTTGCCGCCGCCGCTCCTGAAGCGACCAGCTTCCGGTTCTCGCGTCCCACATGCTCTTCCAGTATCCGGAATACCGGTTTGATGCGGCGCGACTCGCGGATATAGGGATACTGGGCCATCCCATCATCCGTACCCAGCATATCCGTGCGGAGCAGCAGTCCCGGCCATCCCTGTCCTCCGTCAGGCCGTTCCACTTCCGTTTGAAGCCAGTAAAGCAGGGACCTGCTCAGCTCCTTTGCTTTTTTCACGCCCTTGTCAAAAGCCTGCTGGTCCACATCAATAATATTGGTCAGAAAATAATCATTCTGCGGCCAGTTGATCAGACTCAGGTTCCCTTTATAAAATCCCTCGCTAAAATTCCTGTCGTCAATAATGCGCCGGTAATTCCAGAGATTCAGCGTACCACCCGTTGGTTTTCCTGTGGGATCAAAACCCAGCTTCTTCGGTTGCAATGTAGCAGGACTGGAATAATACAGGGACAACAATTTCCCCGACCAGGAGGGTTTTAACGGGGGAACAAAATCCCGCCAGAAGCTGTAATTCTCCGGCTTATCGATGCGATGATCCTCGCCTTTCCGGTATTCCAGTACAAAGCAGCTGGTCAATGCCTGATTGTTTGCCGGGTCTGCCATTGCTGCGGCATGTAACTCGTTTGTCTGGCTTTTTGATTCGGCCCCGGAAACATACTCAACACCGGCCAGTGGCAACAGGTCGCCCAATTCTGTGGCATCCACAAAGTAGCTGCCTTTGAGCACATGCTCCGTTCCCGTTTCCAGGTTCCGGCATTTTACAAAATGTACCAGGTCTCCATCCGGATCCGCCGCCACTACTTTTGTCCGCAACAGGAGGTTCAGCTTTCCTGCAAGGGCATACGGCAATAGGAGGCTGTTCAATACCGACAGTGCCACACGGGGCTCATGACATAATTTAGATACCGCACCATTACCAGGATTGAAGAAAGCAGCCGCTTTCGCCGGTGCGCTTAAAGGATAAAAGCGATTGTAGAATTCCCGGATCTGTTTCCGCAGTTCCAGGTAAGATTTTGTGGCGCCAAATGATTCGATCCAGCGATGTTCATCCGGGCAGCTCACGCCCTGTTGCGTCAGCTGGCCGCCAATCCAGGCCGTCTCTTCCGTCATGGTAACGGAGCAGCCATTCCTTAATGCTGCCAGTGCCGCAGCACAGGCACCCATACCACTACCCGCTATCACCAGGTCGGAGCTGATCTCCCGGGAACCCCTGAGCGGTGAAGGTATTGAAGATACAGGACCGGAGGCCAGGCCATTAAAGGTCATCAGCGCCCCTGCCCCAACTCCGAATGATTTTATAAAATGTTTTCTTTTCATTGTTAAATACGGATACCCGTTTATCCTTCTATTTTCTGTTGTTGCTTTACCAGATTGTTTTTTAATTCCTGATAATTCACCTGTTGTACCGTTGTTTTATTCTCGATGGCCATAACCGCTGCGGTGGCAGCCGATTCCGCAAGGATCATAAATACCGGTTCCATCCGGATGGAGCCATAGGCCACATGGGAACTGGAAAGGCATACCGGCACCAGCAGGTTCTCACATTCAGCGGCCTTTGGTACAATCGCTTTATAGGAGATCTGATAAGGTTTGGGAACATGCACGCCAAAATCCCCCTCATTCTGAACAAAACCATCGCTGGTCACATATCGCTGAATGTTATGCGAATCCAATGTATAGGAGCCCATTCCGACAGGATCCGGAACCGACCGTTGCCCGAGGATCTCCTGCTCGGTCATTACAACATCGCTGACCATCCGCCGTGCTTCCCGTATATATAACTGATACGGCCAGTTGCCGTTATCTGCAAACTCATCTTTGGCCAGTCCCCATTTATTAAATTCCTGCTGCACATCCCGGGGGATACGTTTGTCGGTAGCTAAAAAGTAAAACAGGCCCTGCTGATACTTTTTGTGATCCTCCGTGATCTTTTTCCGCAGTGTATAGGAGGCCTCAGGATAGTGATAGTTCATGCCGATATAATCCGTACTGAACGGACCGTGGTTATTGGTATCTGTTTTCAGGTTAGGGATCGGGTCAAACTTTTGAAAAAGCTCGCGCCAGCCGCTGTTAAAGACCCGCACCAGCAGCTCATACTCCTTCGGATCATATCCGGCAGGCTGCGAAAACGCGATCCTGTTTTCCGGATGCGATGAAAAACACATCCGGTAACAATAGGCCTGCACTTTTTTATCACCCGTTCCATACGCCCCGGGAGCTTCGCCGGAAATGCCCGGCAGCAGCCCGCTTGAGGGATTTCCGGGGACCTTGTAGGGATCAATCCTGGACTTGAAATAGTGCCCGTGATGGAATACGCCGGTGAGCACGCCCGCCCATTTTTCATTATAGACCGCAGCCGCCTCTCTTCCAACGGTAAAGCCCACACCGGCAGCAGCCATCAGATCCCCTTCGTAAGTGGCGTCGATAAATACCTTGCCCGTATACTGGTTCCCCTTCAATGTTTTAATGGAAACGATCTGATTATTTTTAACCTGTACCCCTGAGGAACGATCCAGCCACTCATCCCGGAATACACTGATGTTATGTTCTTTAATAAATGCTTCAAACACCTGCTCCGCTGCATGCGGCTCAAAGATCCACATGGTCCGGTTGGCTCCATCCATCGCTGGGGTGCCCTGTCCCTTATTGCCGTACTGTTCTTTTTTCTGCCAGCGCCAGGAACCGGGATCGTCATAGTGTGACCAGATCCGGTGATAAAACTCCCGGGCCAGTCCTCCGATCACTGATTTATTTCCTGTGTCCGTAAACCCCAGTCCGCCGGAGGTCATGCCTCCCAGATGCAATTCAGGGCATACGATTAGCACCGACTTTCCCAGCTGTTTTGCTTTTACGGCTGCAGTAACCGCTGCTGCTGTGCCTCCATAAATAATGATATCGGCATTTCTTGCTTCACCGGCCGGACCAAACAGTTGCGTTCCCGTAACACCTCCGGAGACGATTGCACCACTGCCGATCGCCAGTGATTGAATGAATTTCCTTCTTTTCATACTATTTTTTTTGGGGGATCCTCCCCGTTTCTTTAAATAATTCGTAACTGTCTTTACAGATAAACTTATTTTTTGCCCTTTTCCAAAAACGGATCATCCTGCAACCATTGCTTCAGCCCCTGCACGTCAATTTTCTGAACCGGTTTTTCCTCTTTTATAGCCATGGATGCCGCCATGGCAGCGGATTGGCTCAACACCATAAATACCGGCTCCATGCGTATGGAGCCATAAGCAATATGACTGGAAGACAAACAAACGGGCACCAGAAGATTGGTGCACTCTGTTTCCTTTGGCGTGATCGAGCGGTAAGCGATCGGATAAGGCTGCTTTACATGCACTTCCACATTCCCTTCATTTTTTACCATCCCGTTCGCCACAATCCGGTCGCAATTATGACTGTCCATGCCATAGGAAGCAAGACCGATACCATCTTCAACCGTTACCTCCCCGGTACAGTTATGTTCCGTCATCACATAAGTCCCCACCATCCGCCGGGCTTCGCGCACATAAAGCTGTGGTGTAAAATGATCAAAGTCCCTGTACTCATCTTTGGGGTATCCCCAGTTGCGGATAAAATTCCTCAGGGTATCCGGAACTCTTTTATCCGTGGACATGAAATAAAGCAGCCCTTTTGTATAGGCGATACTTTCCCGGATCATGCCTTCCCGTTCGGCATAGCCCGCTTCCGCCCAGTCCTGGTTCATCCCGATCATATCCGTAGAAAAACCGCCCCGGTTGTTGATATCCGTTTTGCGGTTGGGCATCTTGCTCCAGATAAAGTAATGGTTAATGCCTCTCATTTCCGGCTGCGCTTCAATAAGGCGGATCAGCAATTCATATTTTGAAGGATCATAACCAGCGGGACGTGTAATAGGGATGCGGTTGGAAGCACTGTCGGTAAGACATATCCTGAAATTATAAGCCTGTACTTTTTTATCACCCGTTCCGGGTGCGACTGCCTGATTGGCGGAAATGCCCCACAGCAGCCCGCTTTGGGGGTCCCCGGGTGTTTTATAGGGACTGATCCCGTCGGGAAACTGGTGATAACCGGATTGTTTATGATACTCCGGAAGCTGAAATCCATTTAAAGTTTCCTTATACACGGTATTATCCTCCCGTCCAATAAAATAGGATACACCGGCCCTGGCCATCAGATCTCCCTCATAAGTACAGTCAATAAATTGTTTTGAACGTACCACAATAGCGGTGCCTGCTGCCTGACGGGAGAAATGTGCTTCTGTTATTGATGTACCGTTCTTTGTTACCGCTGCAAGCTGTGTCTGCGTCAGTAATTGTATTTTCCCTTCTTTCAGAAAATCATTCATTACAGCTGAAGCCACCCGCGGCTCGAATGTCCATTGCTCTCCGGATTGCCGGTATTTTTGTGCCACCCGCTGGTAAAATTGCCGGGAAAACCCGGTAATGGCATCTTTTATGCCCGCATCCGTTTGTCCGAGTCCCCCCGTGGTCAGCCCCCCGATCCAGTTTCCGGGTTCGATCAACAGCACCGTGTCGCCACACTTCGCAGCGGTGTAGGCAGCGATCACACCTGCTGCGGTGCCGCCATAAACACAGATATCGGCCGTATACGTTTTGGGAGCTTCTCCTCCCGCGCTTGCATGACCGGTTAGAAAATGCCCCACCATTACCATCAGTAACAGGATCGATTTATAGTTCATTACTTAAGAATTTTTATTATTGAATAGGATTTAACTGTTCTGTCCGCCGGTCTGCGGGGTCGCATTCCTGCAGGTCCGCAATTACCGGAGACCGTCCGTTCTACTCCGGATCATCAGTAGCCGGGGTTCTGGTCTGCCTGCGAGAGTGCGCCGTTATTATCGATTTCCTCCTGCGGAATGGGCCACAACAGCCGGGCATCAATAACGGTGCGCCCCACCAGGCCCATTGCCTTCTTTACTGTTCCTGTTCTTTTCAGATCGTGCCACCGTTGTCCCTCGGCAATAAATTCCAGCGCCCGTTCCTTCAGCACCGTATCCCGGAATTGCTCCTGGTTCATTCCGGGTGCAAAATCCGCTGCCGATGGTGTGGCAGGACTGTATCCATATGCCCGCCTCCGGATCCAGTTCAGGCGTTCCAGTGCCTGCGCCGTGGGGCCTCCGTTTGCCATACAATCGGCCTCTGCAAATACCAGGAAGGCTTCTGCATAACGGTATACGGGGTCGCTATAGGTTGCCAGGCCGTCATTTCCGGTGATGAACTTTTTGAACAGCACCGGTGTGGCGGAAGGCAGCAGTACTGAATCACCGTTCGGTCCGAGATATTTCTTATATAAGTTAAAATTCTTGCGGAGATCCTTATCATCCCAGGCAGCAAGAAATGATTTCATATTGGGCAGCCATGCATACACCCCGCCGCTGCTGTAGTTATACGGCGGCGTATTGGGGCGGTGCAGGTAATTGGGCAGGGTCGATTGCCGTGAATCGGAATGATGGATGGATAACACGTCCTCCGTACTGGTTGTTACAGCAAAGATCTTATAAAAGTCATCAGATTTTTGCACATTCACCAATGTGTATATTCCGCTTTTGATGATATCATCTGCTTCTTTTGCCGCTTCCGCCCATTTTTCCCGCGTCAGGTATACATTTGCCAGCAGCATTTTTGCCGCTCCTTTTGAAGCTCTTCCGGTCTCGGCACCCACCGATTCCGGCAGCCCGTCCACCGCCGCTTTTGCATCTTCAATGATCAGTGCATACACTTCATCTTCTGACGACCGCGGCACATCAACCTGACTGGCATCCACGCTTTCCTTTGTTTTTAACGGTACGGGACCGAATCCCCTGACCAGGTTAAAATAGGACATCCCTCTTAAAAAGTGCGCCTCTGCCAGGATCTTGTTCTTCAGGGTCTCATCCATTTCGATTGCAGGAACATTTTCCAGGACCGAATTGGCCCGGTTGATGGTACTGTAAAACGTAGACCAGATATCGCCGGCACGGCCGATATTAGCCACATCCAGGATCTGGCTGAACACCGATATCGGCGCCTGCGATCCGCGCCCCTCTTCGTAATCCGAATGATTTACCAAAAACAGCCAGTAATTGATGCCATAATTGTCCGCCAGGGCCGAATAGGCCCCGGTAATAGCGGTTTGCGCATCGGAGGCGTTCTTATAATAGTTTGCTTTTGAAATAAAACTTTCTGGGACCTCTGTCAATTGTTTTTTACAGGAAGTCCATAAAGCAATAAATCCGATATATAAAATAATCTTTTTCATCCGTTTGTTTTTTTAAGTTTAAAAAGACCTGATGACACGCCTCCACAATCATCGCCCGGTGTGAGAAGAGGCATCCGGCTTCATTCGCTTACTGAAATCATTTCAGTTAAAAACGCAGTTCGATCCCGGCTCCGAATACCCGGGCATTGGGATACCCGCTTTCATCCGTACCTATGAACAGCCGGTCTTCTATCGACTGTGAGTCGCTTCCCCTTGTATTCACTTCAGGATCCAGCCCCGGGTATTTGGTAAACGTGAACAGATTGGTCGCTTTCACATAAATACTGGCATAGCTCAGCCAATCCAGTTTCATTTTTTTCACCGGCAGGCTATAGGAGAGCTGCACCGACTTCACCCGCAGGTAGCTGCCGTCCTCTATAAACCGGTCGGATGGCCGCATCTGGGTCAGGGAGCTTAATTTGGGATACTTTGCATGCGGGTCGGGATTATCCGCCGTCCAGTAATTGCCGAAGAGATCTGCAAACTGATTTTGTGTCCGCTGAAAGGAATTCAGGTTTGTGAAAGCAGTGGCAAAAAAGATGTCATTGCCTTTTACTCCCTGTAAAAATACCGTCAGGCTAACATCCTTATAGGAGAAGCTGGAATTGAATCCATATTCAAATTTCGGATAGGGATTTCCCAGGATCACCCGGTCCAGCGGGGTAATGCTGCCGTCTTTATTCACATCCACAAATTTTATAAATCCGTTCTCATCCAGCCCGTCTTCCAGGTAGCCGTAAAAAACGCCCAGCGGTTGTCCTACCCGTGCCAGATTATACCCGGGCAAACCGGAGGTTTGTCCTGCAGTAACAATATCACTTTCTCCTGCGATCTTTAATACCTTGTTCCTGTTTGTCGATAACTGCGCCGCTGCATTCCATTTAAAGGCGCCGGTCAACACATCTGCGTTCACACTGAATTCCAGACCCTGGTTCTGAATTTCCCCGACATTGCGCAACATATAGCCAAAACCGGCAGAAGGCGGAAGGGGTACCGATGCCAAAAGATCCTTGGTATTTTTCTTGTAGTAATCAAATGTAAAACCCAGCCGGTTGGTCAGTATTGCCAGGTCCAGCCCCAGGTCCAGCTCACTACTGGTCTCCCATTTCAGCTGGCTGTTTGCGATCCCCGATGGGGCATAGCCCACATTTTCTGTATTGCCGTTATAAATATATTTCACCGGTGAAAGCCGGTCCAGGGACTGATAAGGTGAAAGCGCCGTGTTACCGGTGATACCATAACTGGCCCTGAGCTTAAGATTATTGATAAAGGTCAGGTTGTCTCTTATGAACCGTTCTTCCGAGAGTCTCCACGCCAGTGCTCCCGAAGGAAAGATCCCCCATTTATTGTCTTTTCCAAACCGGGAAGATCCGTCAGCGCGGATACTTCCTGTCACGAAATACCGGTCCAGAAACGAATAGTTCACGCGCCCCAGGCCGGAGACCAGGCTCCACCTGGAAATACCGGAGGTGGGCGGGTTGATGGTCTCTGCCGATCCCAGGTTATAGTTCTCGGTATTATTATTGGGAAACCCGGAAACAGAGATCCCGGAGTTTCTCGTCATATAGGTCTGATAGGTGAACCCACCGGTAGCCGTCAGCTTATGCCCGCCGGTGAATGCCTTTTCATAGGTCAGTACTTCTTCATTCAAAACTGAGTTCCAGTAGGTGCTGCTGTTGGAAGCACTGCCACGGTCGTTGGGATAGATGATCGGCGTAAATCCGTCACTGATCGAGTTCTCATATTCAAGTCCGATCCGGGATACAAAGGAAAGTTCTTTTGTTAATTTAAATGTAAACGCATTGTTGAGCAACACGGTATTTGCAAGGGTCTGGTTCTTATAGGGCGCTGCCCACAACATCGGGTTCCTCATATCACCGGGATCCGTAAACGGATAGGCTTCTCCGATACGCACCGGCAATCCGTTGTTGTCATAAATGGGACTGGTTGGCGGTGCAGACAACGCTCCCGAAAACATATTGTTACCTCTCCGGCCGTTATCTACCGGCACCGTATATTGTTGCCGTCTGGATAAATTAAGATTCACGGCAACTTTCAGCCAGTCTTTGATCTCATGATCCAGGTTCAGCCGGAATGACCCCTTCTTAGCACCGGAGTTAATAATGATACCCTGCTGTTCATAATAATTACCGGACATCGAATAGTTGGTCCTTTCGTTCATCCCCGAAAAACTCAGTGTATGGTTTTGCACCGGGGCATCCCGGAAGATCGCATCCTGCCAATCTGTTCCCGGCCCCTGTATATCATCCAAATTAAAATAGGGCGCTTTCCCGTCATTTTTTAAAAACTCATTTACTACGGTCGCGTACTGCCGGGCATCCAGCATGTCGAAACGTTTTGCCGTTTGTTGCACCCCGTAATAGCTGTTGACGGCGATCTCATTTCTGGCGCCGCCCTTTCCCCGCTTGGTGGTTACCATTACCACGCCGTTGGCGCCCCGGGCCCCATAAATTGCGGTTGCTGATGCATCCTTTAAGATATCAATGGATTCGATATCGGCAGGGTTCAGGAAATTGATCCCGCCTGCTATCGGAAACCCGTCCACAACGTATAACGGATCATTACTGCCGATCATGGAGTTGCCCCCCCGAACCCTGACCTGGACCCGCGAACCCGGTGCCCCCGAATTATGCGCTACAGACACACCGCTGGCCCTCCCCTGGAGCGCCTCCCCCACATTGTAAACCGGAACGGCCTGCAGGTCTTTATTGGAAACCTGCGCAACCGAACCCGTCAAATCCTTTTTTCGCTGGGTACCGTATCCTACCACTACCACCTCATCCAGCCGGTTCTCCTCTTTCTGCAAGGTGATCTGCTTTGCCTCCCCGTTGTTTACCGGGATCTCACGACTCAGATACCCGACTATCGAAATGATCAGGATGGCGTTGCTGTCTGCAACCTTAATGGAAAATGAGCCGTTCTCATCGGTTGTGGTGCCGTTCGTGGTTCCTTTCTCCACAATATTTACTCCGGATAAAGGCGCCCCTGCCTCATCGGTGACAACGCCTTTTACATTCAAAGAAACGGTTTCACTCGGATACCCGACGATCACCACCATACCGCTGTTCATCTTTTTATAAGAGAGCGAGGAATTCTTAAGCAGATTGTCCATTACATCGTCAATGCTCGCCTTGCTGGCATAAATATCCACTTTCCGGCTGTTCAATTCATCGTTATCATTATAGAAGAACCTGTATTGGTACCGGTTCTCAATATATTTTATCACGGAAACGATGGTCTTGCCCTTGAGGTCAAGATCTATTTTCTGCTGGGAACGCCCCTCCAGGGCGAACACCTGCAGGGAGCTAAACAGAATTAATAAAACAGCACCATTCATTATCAGGAAAAATTTCACACATAACGACCCTAACCCACCTACAGCAGGGCAATCATTTTTTTTCATACATTTGAGTTTGAATTAATAATTGATACCAGCAAATTGCTTTCAGCAATTTTTCAATTGTTTAATTTGGTGGAAATGTGACAGCATTTCCACTTTTTTTCTTTATATACCCATAGGCCTTTTATATTGGTTTAGACAATGTTTATCTGATGATCACGGTATCCTTATCCATCCGATACTGTATACCGCCCGACAGTTTGAACGACTCCAGCACTTCCGGCAGGGTTTCTTTATCTATTTTTCCGCTGAAGCGCATTTCTCCTAACGATGGGTCATGCAGCACAATAGTGATCCCATACCATTTTTCCAGCATCGGGATAATGGTCTTCAATGGTTGCTGATCAAAACGGATATTGTCTTTCAACCACTGCGTCTCCAGAAAACCGGAATCGGCCCCGTTAGGAAATACCTTACTGATCGCTATTACCGGCCTCGCCGTATCTCCGCTTTCCGCAGCTCTTTTCCGGTTACTGCCATCCTTATTTTGAATCACCAGTTTCTCATTGGGGTGCAGGACCACCTTCTCTTCTTTTTTCTGATTTAATAACACTTCCACCCGTCCTCTTATCAGTGTCGTTTCAGAGCTGTATTCATTTCCATAAGCCCTTACATTAAATTCGGTCCCCAGCACCCTGACATCCATATTCCTGGTATGCACCACAAAGGGTTTGTTCTTATTTTTGACGATATCAAAATAGGCCTCCCCTTCGAGGTAAACCTCCCGTTGCTCCCTTCCCAGGTCATTGCTGAACCGCAGCACCGTTTTCTCGTTGATCCAGACTTTGCTTCCGTCGGGCAGTACCAGTGAGGTTTTTGACTGCCCCTTTGTAGACACCACTTGCATCGCGCCCGGGCTGCCCATATAGTGAAACAACCCGAACAAGCCGATACCAACCAGGAAAATCGCTGCAGCGGCGATCCCTACCGGTCGCCACCGGTTCAACCGCTTTGCCCGGTTCGTATGTTCCAGCTTTTTATTGAGCACTTCAAGCGATCGTTCAACTGAGTCCGGGTCCGTAACTCCTTCCGCCACCAAACGATGATCAAACAGTACATTCAGATATTCTTCGATTACTTCCGTTGAAGTATACGCGCTCATCAGTCTTTTTAACTCTAGCTGTTCATCCAGGTTAATGATCCCTTCTTTTCTTTTTAATAGTAGCTCGAACAATCTGGTTTGTTCCATTTGATTACCGTTCTGTTATAAAGACGCTTTTCAGCTACCGGAACCCTGAAAGCGGTTCCGTTTTTTTTTGAATTATTTTTTTCCTGGAGCTTATTTACCTGCTGTTTGGGCCCTGGAAGGTATATTGGAGCTGTATTCCGGCAGGGATTCAAGCAGTGCGGCCGCCACTCTTTTGTTAGCGATCATCATCTGGGTCTCCACCGTTTTAACGGAGATATCCAGCAGTCTGGCAACTTCGGTGTATTTCAGCTGTTCTTCTTTTATCAATCGGAAAATCAGCAGGCATTTAGGCGGAAGGGAGCGGATCGCCTCTTCGATCAGCGTCATATTTTCAGTTGAGACCAGGTCCGTCTCGGGTGTAACCATTGTATAGACCAGTTCATCGGCTATTTCATCCGTGAAGACCTGTTTCCTTTTCCGGGTAAAACTGATACAGGCGTGCCTGGATGCAATAAAGATATAGCTGGAGATATTTTGTATCGCTGTAAGCATCTTCCGGTTTTCCCATAGCTTCAGGAACACATCATGAATCAGCTCTTCCGCCCTTTGTTTATCTTTTACAATAGCCAATACAAAAGGGAAAAGACCGGGAAAAAAATGTCTGAACAAGTCATTAAAGGCCGCCTGGTCATCCTTTTCCGCAACAAGAACAACCAGCTTTTCAATCGTTTTCAATTTACAGGCATTTCGTTAATGATGAATGAACGCACACGCTTATGTACCAGTATCAGGTACCGAATTTACAGTGTTTTGGCAATTTAAACAATCTCATGTTGTTTTTTTGCCCGGGGAGCAGCAGAAAACATCCGTAAAAAAGCACAAAATCGATGCACCAGGGAAGACAGCAATGCGTTACAAATATAAAATTACCGCTCGTTAAAGACCGGCGGCAATAGTTTTATAGATGTGACCCGGTACGCCGTTTTTTTATTTTCGTTGATTTATTCCACCACATTATATAGCCGGTAACGGGCAATGAAGCACAAAACAAGATAAGAATAAACTGGATGAGCTTTGAAGACATACCTAAAAGATTACCGGTATGAATGTCGTAATTGAGCGAAACCAACCGTTCGCCCAGGGGCAGTGAAGCACCTGTTCTGATCCGGGCTACCTGCTGACCGGTGCTGTCGAAATAATACCATTTAAAATCACCCGTCCGGTCCTTCGTCAGCCGCACCTGTATATCGATCTCTTTTGATGTGGCCCCCCGCATGCGGACAGACATCATATCTGCACCGGGGTTATTGGACAGCGTGTGATACAGCGCATTGTCCAAAGGATCTTCATAACGGGCAGCCACCGGCGGGACCGGCTGATGTGGTATGTTTTGGGTTCCGCAGAACAAATTAAAAAAACCGGTATAACTTTTCTTTACCCCGTCAAACGCAAATACCAATCCGGTGATACACACAACAAAGGCCAGCAGAAAACCATAAAAGCCCGCAACATGATGAATGTCGTAAACAAGCCGCTTCCATTTTACTGTTGTATCGAGCCACACCCGCTTTTTCAGGTTCTTTTTTGTCCATCGCCGGGGGAACCAGAGCACAAGTCCTGTTATCAGCAAAACTGAAAACAGCGCTACCGCAGTGCCGGTAACAGGAGTACCATAAGTATCCCCCAGCAACAGGCCTCTGTGCAGGTGCAATACCAACTGGAAGAATTCTTTCTTTGCATCTTCTACTTTCACCACACTGCCGGTGTAGGGATTTACATATACCCGCCAGTAGTACTTATAATAACGGTTAAACCCGAATCCCTTTTTATTGATCCCGGTAAAGCGGAACACCCAGCTGCGGTTCTTGGCCGGATACAGATCCACCCTGGATAATTTTTCCCCGTTTTTCAAAGCCGCTTCTGCGGAGGCAATCAGCTTGCTCAGGGGTAACGGCTGTTGGTCCCGGTAGTTTTCAGACAACAGGAAGCGATCCGGATAGATCTTCAGTTTCAGCTCATCATAAAATATATAAATACATCCGGTAATGCAGATAATAAAAACGATCAGGCCTGTAACAAGGCCCAGCCATTTATGTATCTGAAAAAAAAGTTTCCGGTCCATTTAGAATGTGTAGCTGATATTTAGAGAAGCCGTTGTTCCCGGTCCCCGGAAATAGGTGGTATTATTGGCATTATACTGGCTCAGCACCGTATAATAGGTCTTATTGAATATATTTTCAATTCCCAGTCCCAGCCTGGCTTTTTTGCTGAAGTTATAGGCAGCAGCGAAATTAAACAGGTCAACCGGTTTCACAGGGCCTTCATTCCCGTTATACAACCCTTTTGCATTTTTTACAAACCGGTCCCGTTTGCCGGTATTCAGCCAGAACAGCTGCAGGCTGAAAGCAGGAACAGGTGTAAAGTGTACAAAACCGGTAGCCATTGGTGGTGCGATCCGCGAGCCGTTCAGATAATTTTCGGATCCATCATCGTTCTTTGATGTTCCTTCCACATAAGCATAGGAGCCGCCGAATTTCCACACAGACGAAGGAGTAACGCTCAATGCGATCTCATATCCCCGGATGGTTTCAGGAAGCCGTTGCGGCATAAAATATCCACCCACATCAACAAGCTCCACTCCCAGTTTCGACGTGCTGATAAAATAAGCGGCCGTCAGGTTAAAGATGCTGAAGGTGCTGGAAAAACCTGCTTCATAGTTATTGGTAATGATGGGATCCGTTTTCAGGCTATCCAGATCGCTGTCTGTGGCCCGGCGAACGATACGCCCCAGTTCATTGATCGCAAAGCCCTGCGAAAAGCTGACAAAAGGATTGAATGCTTCATACTTATTGTATCTCAGCCCCGCGTTGAATGTAGCGCCCCTGTAGGGGATTTCGCCACCGGTAACAAAGATGCTGCCTTCGTTGCCGGGGCCGGTAGCAATGGTGTTAAAATCCTTTATTGTAACTTTTGCATTCTCATAGCGCACCCCACCTTTAAAGATCAGCTGCTGCAACAGATCCAGCTTCAGCTGGGCATACGGTGCAATGTTCACCATGTTCATATTAGGAATATACACCCGGCCGTCTACCAGGTCCTGATCAGTGATATCGTTCAGCACATCCAGGCCATAGGTTACTTCTGCCAGTCGGCCACCGACAGCAAAAGGTGTGCTTAAGTTGATGCGAAGGCCTTTCTTCCGGGAATTGATCTTTGTCTGTCCCGGACCGTACCACGCGGTAGCGCTTGCCACATAACGATTCATGGAGCGGAAGGAATTGATATAGGCCGTAACATCCAGTTGTGTGGAAGCAAAGAGCTCCTTCCGGGAATAGGTGATCCTAGCATTATGATTGAATGGCGTTCCTGCCGGTTCGCCGGGGTCTTCGCCTCTGATGCCGATCGCAGGCTTTTCTCCGTATACTCCGTTCTCTGTGATATATTTTGCGTGTGAGGTGCTGGAATAAAAATTATAGAAGGCCGTCAGAGAAGAATTTTCGTTGATCTGGTATCCCAGCTTTGCAAATGCATTGTATTGATAACTGTTGGATAGTCCGTCTGTCTGCCCCAGCACCTGACCTTCCCCATCCCGCTGCACACCGGTATACTCGATGGTGCCGCTGGCAACATAATCCCATTTTTTAACACGCCCGTAAACGCTTTGTGAGGCCCTGTAGCCAGCGGTCCCGGACGTATTAAACGGCTGAACCGTACCTCTTAAAAGCGAAGCGCCTCCAAAAGCAGGATCTCCGGTCTTTGTCTTTTTTGTAATATAATTGATGATACCTCCCGCAGACCCGTTACCATAAATGGAAGTAGCACCTTTTATTACTTCTATCCGCTCAATAACCGCCGGGTCGATCGTTCGGATATCCCGCTGGCCGTTCATCAGCGGTGTCGATTGCGGAATACCATCGATCAGTACCAGCACCGACCGGCCGCGCAGGGTTTGCCCCGAATTGGTTGCTTTATTATTGGCAGGCGCCAAACCGGGAACAGCGTTGCCAAGTATCGCCGAAAGATTCGTGGTGATCTGGCTTTGTGTTTCTATATCTTTCCCGTTAGTATGGTCACAGAGGAAGGAACCGTTGCTATGTTCTCTGCCCGCCGGCCCGCTGTAACAACAATATTATCCATCATCCCTCCATCTGCCAAAGCAATGTTCAGCACGGGAGGTAAGGTATCGCGGAGCAGCTCTTTTGCAAAAGGTTCGAACCCCAGCGATTCGATACGAAGAATAAAGCGCTCCCGCATCCGTTCCTTCCCTGAAAAAAGACCCGTTTTATCCGTAAACCCCGCCAGCTTATCATCAATATAAACAGAAGCCAGTGAAACAGGAGTATGGTTCTTGTCGCTTACAGACAGTTGTAATTGTTGTGCATTGGATACCAGGGTCAGGCATAAAGCGAGGCTGATAAACAGCAAATGCTTTAACAGAAAGGAACTACGGCTCATAATGATTTGTGATGCTGATTTTAAGATCGCAAATGTACAGGAGCTTACGGCGCTGCCTGTTACGAAATCGGGAATTTATCATCACCAAAGTCACAAGGAGACATAAGACCTTATCAGGGTATAGTCAAAAAACTGTACAGAAAAGCCACAACGGCCAATCAAGCTTTCAGCGCCTTGCGGGATGTGCCGGCAGCAGTGTTATTTTGTGTACAGGGTCCTGGAGTTTTAACGGTGTTGCGCGCTGCCGCTGCAGAACAGACGGCTGCGTTCAATAGCTTCTGCAAAGCTGGAGGTCACGTTTGCCTTTCCGATCGCAAACAACAGCCTTGAGGTTCTCAGCTCGGTCATTACCTGTTCGCTTTCAATTTCAGAAAGGATGAGCTTAATATCACGTTTTACGGCATCCGCGTGCATGTCTCGTAGTGTTTTGATACCGGTAGCATCGATGATCGGCACCTTCCGCATCC
Organism: Niabella beijingensis; assembly: GCF_020034665.1. NCBI lineage: Bacteria > Pseudomonadati > Bacteroidota > Chitinophagia > Chitinophagales > Chitinophagaceae > Niabella > Niabella beijingensis. Next base: position 2,519,985 of record NZ_JAIQDI010000002.1, read on the forward strand.
GGATGATCAGCACCCGGGGATCATGGTCGATAAATTTCATGGCATCGCGAAATTTATATACTACACCAAAGAACAGGGGACCCGTAATTTCAAACACCTCGGCTCCTGCTGGAACCGCTGTATAATTTTCCAACGCATCTTCTTCCGCTGCGTTCACCGGCAAACGCGTCACCCCGCTGCTGCGTATCATGTTGCGCATAAACAGGAATGCCGCTACGATCATTCCCAGTTCAATAGCCACCGTCAGATCAACAAAAACGGTAAGCAGAAATGTCACCAGCAATATGACGCGATCGTTTTTAGGGCCGCGGAGCACCGAGCGAAAACTTTCCCATTCGCTCATGTTATACGCTACCACCACAAGCACACCGGCCAGCGTGGCCATGGGGATCAGCGTTGCCCATTTCCCAGCAACATACATGATCAGCAGTAATGTCAGCGCATGGATTATTCCGGCCACGGGGGTGCGTCCCCCGCTTTTCACATTGGTAGCAGTTCGGGCAATGGCTCCCGTTGCCGGTATGCCGCCGAATATTGCAGAAAAAATAGTTGCGGTACCCTGGGCCACCAGTTCCGTATTGGACCGGTGACGCCCTCCTATCATCCCATCCGCCACAACTGCCGAAAGCAGTGATTCGATTCCCCCGAGCAATGCGATCGTAAAGGCAGGAAGCAGCATCTGCCTGATGGTTGCAAGATCCAGGGACGGCATATGGGGTCCGGGGAGGGAAGACGGGATCGCCCCAAACCGGTCGCCGATCGTGCCTACCGGCAAATGCAGCCAATGAACGAGGCCGGTTGTAATAAACAATGCAATCAGCGAGCCGGGAATCCTCCGGGTTATTTTTTGGGAGAACTGCATGACCAGTACCGTTATCACAGCAACCAGAACTGCATAGGGATTCACAGATCCGAAGTTGCTGGCATAGGCAATCCATTTGTCCACAAAATCCGCAGGTATGGCTCCCATCTTCAATCCTAAAAGCTCCTTTATCTGGGAGGCAAAGATAATGAGCGCGATTCCGCTGGTGAAGCCGGTAATAAGCGAAAAAGGAATAAACCGGATAACGGATCCGAGCCGGAGCACTCCCATAAGAATGAGCAGGATTCCTGCCATAAAAGTAGCGATGATCAACCCGTTCACTCCGTAGGTTTGCACAATTCCGTAAACGATCACAATAAATGCACCGGTGGGTCCGCCGATCTGCACCCGGCTGCCGCCAAGGGCAGAGATGATAAAACCCGCGATCACGGCGGTATACAACCCTTTTTCAGGAGATACACCTGAAGCGATTGCAAAAGCGATCGCCAGCGGGAGGGCAACAATGCCAACGATAAGGCCCGCCATAGCGTCTTTGCCAAACTGCTCCCGGGTGTAGCCCTTTAAAGTGGTAAACAGCTTTGGCCTGAATATAGCGGACATCAGGATTTACGTACAAATTGTGTAAGGATCACAATTACCTGTTCATTGATCTTGCCCTCGATCTGCCCGGTGTCACCGGCCACCAGCCGGATCTTGCGGACAACCGTTCCTTTGGGTGCGGTAAAACTGGTACCCTTAACATTCAGATTCTGTGTCAGAACTACTGTATCGCCGTTCTGCAATTCATTTCCGTTGCTGTCGCGGTGCACCGCCTTTTCTTCAAATACCGTCATCGCCCAGTGAACGACCGCTTCATCCAGCTCCACTGAATTCAAAATATCCTCCGCCCAGGATTGCTCTTTATTCTTGTATAAGATACGATAGCTCAATGCCTGTACAGCAGGTTCCGAATGCCAGATACTGCCTGCCAGACACTGCCAGTGGCGGGCCGCATCCCCGTTATCAAGCGCTTCCAGACAGGTCTGGCATAACGCTACTTCATGTTCGATGGCATCATTATTTTTCGGACTCACCGCAAATGCCGCAACCGCGGTGTCCGCCGCGCAAAGTTCGCAAGTGCCTTCACACCGTTCCCGTAACGCCGGGGTAATTACTGTACTCATTGAAAATTTTAATTTAAGCCTTTATCCAGAATTTAAGCAGGTTATTGGAAAGTTCATCCACTACATAATAGTCCGCAGGCATTTCATCCTCCATACTGTGATAGGTCACCATCCTTGTACCTGCAGGTTTCTGATCCAGCAACCGGTAGAGATAGCGGTTATAGTAGTCAAACAATTCATTGGAATAAGCGATACTGTCATCGATCTTTTCCGTTCCGTCCAGGTTCTCATAGAATGCATTGAAAAAATAGAAATGATCGTAGTTGCTGAAATCAAGCTGTGTAAAATTGGCATGTATAAAATGGACATTTCCCAGCTGCAGTACCTTCTTCGCCTCTTCTGCCTGGTGCAATAATGAAGCCCGTTGCTCCACACCGTAAAACCGGGCATCCGCTGCAAAATAGGCTGCAGACAAACAGAACTTACCGACACCACAACCGATGTCCAGTATCCGGACATCTTTATGGGTGGAAAGGAATGCCGCAGCACTTCTTGCCACTTCAATCGGGGTCCAGTGCCGCCGGGCAAGTGCCGCTATGGGCAACGGATAAAGCTCATGAAACCGCTCGTCGGATTCAAAAAATCCGGCCCGTTCCGTCAACAGCGCTTCGCCCTGCAACTCTAATTCTTTTCCTGTCCCGATCTCGTTATTCTGCATCATGCCGGCCGTTTATACTTTTGATCATATTCCTCCTCGCACAGCAACCTTGTGTTGTGATTGATTTCCCAGGGCGCGATCTCCGCGATCCATCCCTCCCCTCCGGGATCATCAAGCAGAAGTACAGGTTCCGACAGCAGCGTTTCATTGATCCTGATCACATTACCATCCACCGGCATATGCGCCGTTATCTGATAATCATTACCAACGATCACCGCCAGCACATCCCCTTCCCGCCTGAAACCGGTAACGGGCTGTACAAACAATACCTTCTGTATCTGCCGGAATCCGATCAGCTTGAACCAGCTGATACCGGTCATCGCATGATCCCCGTAAAAATCAACCCATTCATGGTCTCTTGTATAACGCCGTTCCCTTACAATAAACTGCTTCATATTATGGGCGGCAAAATTCGGGATTCTACTCCGGATAACAAATGCACTGGATCAGTTCAAAAGCTGCAATTTCTCAGTCTTTAAATTAAGTACCTTTGTTTTCCATGAGCATTAACGGACTTTTTCCAATAGAAAAATGGGATTTCAGCAGCGATTCGATTCTTTCGGGGTTATCCATGGAGGACCTGGAACCTTTGATGACACACCGTTTGGAGCAGGTATATAAAAAAGGCGAGGTCATCTTCAGGGAAGGTGGCTTTCCGCAGGGGATCTTCTACATCATGGAAGGAATGGTCAAAAAATACAAGGTAAATGACTCAGGCAGGGAACAACTCTTTTATGTGGCCAATACCGGTGAGCTGATCGGTTACCATGCGGTGCTTTCCGAAGACCGCTATCCGGATTCTGCTGCCGCACTCGAGAACAGCCGGATTGCTTTTATACCCAAAGAAGATTTTTTAGAAACACTGCAGCGCTCCCCCGTTTTAAACAGCCGGTTGTTAAAGACCCTTAGCCGGGAATTCGCGGTCCTGATCAATGGCCTGAGTTTGATCGCACAACGATCGGTAAAGGAACGGCTGGCACTTCAGCTGATCGTACTCCGGGAAAAATACAAAGTGGATTTCAAACCAGGCATGCCGGTCTCGATCAATATGAGCCGCGAGGATCTTGCCAATCTTGTGGGTACCGCAACCGAAAATGCCATACGGATACTGACCGAATTCAAGGAGGACGGTATTCTTGAAACAAAAGGCAGAAAGATCATTATACTTGATATAAACCGGCTGATCAAAATCGCCAATTACAGGTAGATAATACGGCCCTGTTTCCCGGCCGCTTTCCGACTCCGGATTTATCTGAAAACAGCCACAGTGCCCGTTTTCCTCCCCGGCTCCGGTCTTTTTATTATATTTACAATCGTTTTCTGACGCGGTGCTATATTGAAAACACCCGTTACCTGCCACCGGCTCGTGGTGCCGGGCATCAGGCCGCATTAAACCAAATAAAATGACAGCAGCCCGCCGCAACAAAGCCGAAAAATTCTGGGACAGGACCGCAGGCCATTACGACAAAGAAGAACAAAAAGATGAAAAGATCTATCGCGGGATCATTGAAAGAACGAAAGACTTTTTGACGTCAGCGGACACCATACTGGACTTTGGCTGCGGAACAGGAACTGCCTCCAATGAACTGTCGGCAGTGGTAAAGGAGATTCATGCATTTGATACTTCATCACGAATGATTGAGATCGCCCGGTCAAAAACACCAAAAAAAAGGGTCACTTATATCCATTCAACAATTTTTGACAACCGGTTGAAAACAGATTTCTATGATGCCGTGCTGGGGTTTTATATATTGCATTTGCTGGAAGATCCGCAGCCCGCAGTATCAAAAATATACGAACGTTTAAAACCCGGCGGCCTGTTTCTGTCTGTTACGCCCTGTATGGGTGAAAAGCCGTTCCTCGCCCGCGTTTTCTCGCTCCTGGGCAAACTGGGAATGGCACCTGAAATGCAGCCGCTTAAACCGGCTGGTCTGGAACGGCTCATAACAGCCGCATCATTTACGATCATCGAAAGCAGCCTGCTGCCCGGGACCAAAAACCAGTATTTCATTGCAGCAAAAAAAGCAGCGATACTACACTAAAACAACCTGCCTGATCTTTGCAAAGCGGTTTATTGAGCGTTTCATAAAATACAGGGCAACAGTGCCGGCATAGATGCCCATGAGTATACTTACCGTCAGCCCGTTGTAGGTCTGCCCCTCCGGCATGCCCAACTGCAGCACGACCATCACGGCCAATGTAAGTACAAGTGTGATACAACCGTTGATCAGCGCATGTTTCAGCAGAAAGCTGTTGTACCGGAATCCGGGAGGAAAGGAAAAACCAGCGGCGTGTTTTTGAAAAAGGATCCGCATTTTATTCATGGTATCGATGGTAACAAGAAGCGGGATAAAGAATGCCAGGGGTAATAAGAAACGGGCGACACAATAAGTACCTTTAAAAAGATACACGGCGCCCGGGTCTTCAAAACTAAGATAGGGAATAACGGAATTAAAGAATACGTTGGTACCCGCATAGATCAGCACATTCCTGACGAGGAACCGTTTCCATGCGCGGGGGGCAACGGTTACAGCCGTTTTATCTGCGGCATACCCCATGGCAGCCGTTCCCGTTTCATTCGGTTGTTTCATGGCGTTCAGGTGATCATGCGGTAACGGTGACCGCTTCTTTTAACAGATCCATAAATGCTTCCCGGACCGCCTGTGCTTTTTCCCGGGCCAGGAACGATTCTTCTGATATCAGGGAAAAATCAAGCTGTCCTCCAAAACTCGTCACTACAAGCGTGTTCGGGTTCTTCCAGGGGAGGGCCGTGCTGGGTGAATAGACCCGTTTTATTTTAAACCCGTTGTATGCATCCGGGAGCTCCAGTTTTCCCATATTGGAAAGTGTGATATCATGACTGCCGTTAACCGTCCGTAAATGTTTCAGCATTTTATCTGCTGCCCGGTGAAAATATTCTGTCAGCACCAGCAGGTGAGCGGGCCGCAGCCGGCTGATCTTTTCCTGCAGGTCGGCCTTCATCCGGCGGGCCTGCTCCCAGTATGCAGTGCCTTCTTTATATGTTCCCGAAAGCTCCACCACCGGCGCAAAAGCAAACATCATGTCTTCTTTGATACCCGGTACGGATTTTCGGATATCCACCGGGCAGATCAGTTTGTTTTTGGCATCCTTGCCCATTACCTTTCCAAAAGCCGTCAAAAAAGCAATACCAAGGGCCGCCTGCACCGAGGTTCCACCGGCTTTGCAGGCATTTATTACCTGCTGCGACAGGTTGCGGTCCAGCGACCAGCGGATCATATAATAGTTCATTCCAGTGGCTTCCTGTTTATTGCGGATCAATATCGACAACACCCCACGGGCCACATGAGATAACAGCCGGGCCCTGATCTGCGCGCCCTTTCCCGGCATTTCGTTTGCAGTAATAAGATCTGTGGTTCCGGAAAACGTATCGTAAGGAATGGCTTCCAGCGACGGGTCGCCGGTGTACGACAACAGTTCCCGCATCAGGTTTACGATCGTTCCGCCGTCGCAGACACAATGCGGCAGCACGATTACCAGGTCTGACACGGCACCGCCATTCAACCAGAGCACCCGCATCAGGGGGGCCCTGTTGTAATTAAACGGCCGGTGCCATTCCACCTGCGCCACTTTTATCCAGTCTTCTTCGGTGTTTCGCGGCAATACTTCCACAACCGCCGGCACCATATCGGTCCGTATATCAAAATAAGGCGCGCACTTCCGGTCTTCCTTTATTACGGCACGCAGCAACGGATGTTTGGCCTGCAGTTTTGCAAAAGCTGAATCGATACGGCCCTGCTGCAACTCTCCTGCGATGGTTACAGAAAAAACACAATTAACCGTCCTTGAGCCATTGGCATACATCAGGCGTTCTCCAACAATAAGTCTTCTTTTCATATCAATCTGGATCGCGGTCCGGCTGCAGGCGCAGCAACAGACCCATAAGCGTTTTTTTTATGGCCACAGCTTCGGTATAAGGAATATACCCCTCGCTGGATACGAAGCTGAAGTCGAGTTGTTTTTTAAATGTCGAGCTGATCAATGTGGTCGGATTTCCCAGCGGGCCGATCACCGAAGGACTGAAGATGGTATCCACTGTGAAGTGGCGGTATCCCGCCGGAATATTGAGCAGTCCCAGATTCGAGAACATACAGTCATTCGTCGATTTTCCATACTTCAGGAAATCGATCATCCGTGGCAAAACCGGGTGCGCATATTCAAACATCATCAGCGAATCGTAGGCGTTCAAACGGGCCAGCCGCTTTGAAGCCAGCGCCTGCATCCGCTGTGCCCTGGTTGCGAAATCCAGTCCTGCTGCCTTGTCCATCGATAACACCAGCATCAGGCCAAAAGCAAACATGGCGTCTTCCCTGATCTCAGGCGCATATTTACGGATCTCCACCGGGCAGGTAATTTTATTGAATGCCTTTTTTCCCCGTACGGATGCAAAAGCGCTAAGCAGTGCAAGGCTGATGACCGTATTAACGGTCGCTCCGATCGCCTTACAGTTCCGAAGCAGCTGCCGGGTTTCCTCTTCGGAGAGCTTCCAGTTCAGCAGGTAATCCGGCCCGCGGTCAATCGTTCTTTTCCGCAACGGGAGTGCATGCAGCAACAGGTAACCGGCCTTACCCAGGAACCGGGCACGGAGTATTTTTTTGCGGTTGTGCAGTACGGAAGCCGGTACCACATCCGCCAGCCCTGTAAATACCCGTTCCCTGCCGATATCCGCGTCGGGCTGATCCATCAGCAACAGGAACTCTTTTACAAGTGCCAATGCCGAGCCACCATCACACATACAATGATGAAATACCAGCAGCAGTTCCGAAAGAGCAGTACCACGGATCCATACCAGCCGGATCAGCGGCCCGTTCTGTGCATTAAAACCGGTATTCCATTCTTTCACCGTCTCCTCCTTCCACATTTCATCCGAACAGCGTTCCGCAATGCGTATGGGTATGGCTGCTTCCGGCACCGTGCTCTCAAACCAGGGCATTCCTTTCCCGTCGACTGTTACCGCCGCCGCAAGTACCGGGTGTTTTTCCTGCAGCCGCTTCAGTGCGTGTTGCAGTTGCTCACGCGTCAGTACACCCCGAATCCTTAGCGGGAACAACCCGTTAAAAGGAGTTACGCCGTCATTGTACATCATCCGCTCTGCAAACAGCATCTTTCTTTTTATTCTTGGCTCTGTCATGTATCAGATCACATTGGGCGTGGTTTCCATTACAAAATTTTCCAGCAGTGTAACCGCTCTGGAGCTGCCGCCTGCTGCTATAAAAGTGGCGCGCACCCGGGCCGCTGCCTGCCGGAACTGCGGCTCTTTCAGCAGCCTCCATACAGCATTGCGTACATCGTCCACCCGCATCCGCCTGTAGCGGATCTTAAGACCGCATCCGGCTTTTTCGATCAGCGAGGCCGTATGAAAATGATCGTATGCGATCGGCGTAACCAGCATGGGCAGTCCGTTCATAAACGTATCGTTCACCGTATTAAAGCCGCCGTGGCAGATCACCGCGTCCATATAGGGCATCAGCTCCGATTGCGGCACAAAGCCCTGTACGATAAAATTATCCGGCCATTGCTCAATAACAGAAGGATCTGTGGCAGCAATGATCGTCAGCGGCTCATCACGGAAGGCTTCGATCAGCCGGGTAAAAAATTCCTTGCGTATGTCCACCAGCAAGGTGCCCAGCGATACAAAGACCCTCGGAGTATTGGCCTTTGACAGACGCTCCCAGTCGAACGGACTATGATTGGGCCGGCCCTGTACCGGGCCTACAAACTGCATATGCGATTCAGGCTCTTCAATCCCTGCAAATGCAGCAGAGGTAAAAACAATATTCATCTCGTGGGAGTGAATAAAGATCCCATCCGTTTCAACGCCGACACTGCGTTGCAATTCCTTTATCAGTTGTTGCTGCCACTCAAATATTTTAGGTGCATGAAGGGCGGTATCGCCCATTACATCGGGCGGTACCGGCGTGGTGGTAACACAGGGGATTCCTTTTTTATAAGCGGCAAGAGCGCCCGCAAAAGCAATACAATCATTAACGATCACATCCGGCTTCCACTCATCGATCACCCGTTCCAGTCCCGGCATCATCATTGTTGCGAGGGGGACATATGTTTCTTCCAATGCCAGCTTCATCACTTCCGGACCGGATAGCGAAGGACCATCGTCCTGGCGTTTCAGCAACACTTCAATCGCTCCGCGATGCGGCTCCAGCTCCGCTTCCGGCACTATGAACAGCCCCCCTTCCGGTATATGTGTTTCATGAACCGGCACCATACCCAGCCAGGCTACTTCATGTCCTTTTGCGATCAGTCCGGCACCCACACTGAGCGTTGGACTTAAGTGCCCGAAAAAAGGAGGTACCACAAATAAAAATTTCGACATATTATCTTTTATGCTCCGCTGTCCGCCGGCTGCAATTGCGCCCGGTCCGCAGGAAGATCTTGTTTTGCTGTTACTAATATTTCCAGATAACCGGCAGCTGCAGCTACTCCCCCGGTTGCTTCAAATGAAGTGCGGACAAGGCCTGCCGCTTCCCGGAAGCGCTGCTCCTGCAATATTTCCATTACCGCATCCCGCAGGTGCTGCGCCCTGAACCGGTTGAAATTAAGCCGCAGTCCTGCACCGGTACGCACCACCCTGCCTGCAACATGCGACTGGTCGTAAGCGATCGGTATCACCACCATGGGTAGTCCGTGGCTCAAGGTTTCACAGACGGTATTGTGTCCGCCATGACAAACCACCGCCTGCAAATGCGGGAGCAACTCCAGTTGCGGCACCGTTTTCTGAATGATAAAATTATCCGGTATTGCTTCAAAGAGCGCCGGGTCGGATACCACCACCACCGTAAGTGCCCTGCCACCAAAAGCTTCCAGCACTTTATCAAAGAACAGTTGCTTATGCGTATGATCAAAAGTGGTGCCGATGCTCACCAGTATCCTTGGGTGCGGTGTATTGTGAAAGCGTTCCCAATCAAAGGCCTCAATGGACTTACGGCTCTGTATCACCGGGCCTACGAAACGGAACTGTTCCGGCAATTCCATTTCCCCGAAAAACAACGGTGAAGTAAACACCAGTGTCAGTGCCTCTGAACAATCCAGCGCCTGGTCACCCGGCCAGCCCAGTTCCTGTTGCAGGGCCACGATCTGCTTTTCCTCCCATTCATGTACTTTGGGCAGCTCCTCCATTACTTTTATTGCAGCAGGGGCCGTTACGGAAGTAGCATAAGGTAGTCGCAACTGCCGGGCAGCAACTGCACCGGCAAACAGCTGATGATCCGTAATAACCACATCCGGTGCAAAGCGCAGCAATGCATCCCGGATGCCATCATACATATAGCGGTTTAAAGGGATCAGCACTTCTTCATATAAGAATTTAATGCTGTCGATGCCATAAACATTTTTCCGGGTAATGATATCGAGGTAAGCCTTGCTTTCCTTTTTTTCTGCGTCGCTGCGGTCATAGCCGATCAGCAGCGGGGTTCCGCCCTCCGGCAGTTTGTCCTGCAATGCCGGGTCCAGACTGATCCAGCCCACTTCATGCCCTCTGCCCAGCAATGCGCTGCCGAGACTGAGCGTCGGGTTTACATGTCCGGTAAGCGGGGGTACTATAAAAGCAAATTGTGCCATATTCCGTTTTTCTTAAAATACATTTCCGTCCGGTTCCATCACCGGTACCGCTTCAGTCAAAAAGTGCAGCAGGACCCCGGCCACTGCTTCCGGAGCCTGGACCGGTACATTATGATCGCCTTCTATTTCTTCCAGTTCAGCACCCGGTATGCGTTCTTTTAAGAAATAGCCGGCACGCAGGCAATTCGAGCGGCTGCCATAAATCAACAGCGGATGATGCTCCAGCCCGGCAATCGCATCGCTTGAAAAAAAATCCTTCTCTGCCAGCATATCCTGTTTAATTGTAGTCTGATAAAAAAGATATTCATACATGCGGTGGTTCCGTTCCAGCTGCCGCTTTCCCATTTGTACCTTTGTGGCATCGGTAAAATTTCTGATGTAATGTTCCAGGAATTCCCTGCTGTACTCATCCATAATGCCCCGCGTTTTATCATCCGCCGGATCAGGTCCCTCAATCATGATAAGCCGGTCAATACGCCCGGGAAAACGCAGGGCCGCTTTAAGGCTGATCAGTGCACCAAAACTATATCCCACCAGGTGCACTTTCTCCAGCCCGAGGGCATCCATCAGCGCCCTGAGGTCATCCGACATACTGTCCAGGTCATAACCATCCCTCGTCCGTTCGCTCATGCCATGACTCTTAAGATCGTACAATACCACATGAAAACGCAGCGCCAGCAGCGGGGCGATATTAAAATAATAAACGGAGAGGTTACTGAACATACCATGCACCATTACTACTGTTTCAGCAGCGCCCTTGTTCAGTTCCTGGACATGAACCTTTTTTCCGTTGATCGGGATTATCGGCATTCCTGTATATAATTGATGATATCGTTCAGGTTCAGCCGGATCAGCTGGTCGAGGTCCATACCCGACAACCAGCCGGTAAAATCGATCCGGGTGCCAAAATGTGCTTTTACTTTCTCGGAGAAGGCAACGATCTCGATACTGTCCATTTCCAGATCTTTTGTAAAAGAGCTTGTAGGCCGGATGTCCATTTCTTCTGCAAATTCTTCGCCGATCACTTCGGTGATCATTTGTTTTAACTGATCAAAGATCGCTGCCGCAGCAGGTTGATCCGGGGTTGTTGTTACTGTGTCCATCCTATAATGTAATTTTTGTATTGAATTGTTTTGATCACGGTATCATTGATCAGCAGCGCATCACCATTGATCTGCTTTATTTCATAAGCCCTCGGATTCCCTTTCAGTCCCTGTCCCAGCATTTTGCCATATGCTTCCTTCGCTACCCAAAACCGGGTGCTCCATTCTGCAGGATCCCTGTCTTTTATCAGATCCCGTTCAGTCGCTGTAAACGACAATTCCATAAAACCAGCTGTGCGGGATGCCACCGTTTCCATATCGATCCCTACCGGCTTGCCGGAAGCGGCCACGGCTACCGCATCGGTACCCTTATGTGCGAGTGAGATGCTGATGCCGTCAACCTTACTGCCGGTAACAAAGGGTTGCTGTACTGCATTGCTGCCGGTAGTGAAGGTGATGGGGAAACAGGAATAACCCCGTTCCCGCTGCAACAGCGCCCGTACAGCGTCCTTTACCGCCACACGGCTGATCATCCATTCTTTTTTTCTCGCCGGAGGCAACTGCTGATAATATTTTTTTTCATCCTGGTTGAAGTAACGTTTCAGGATAAAGTCCCAGCTAACCATCCGGGTATATGCGTTATTAAACAGGAATATGCCCGGTGCTACTTCTTCAGACAACCGGTTATGCAACGGCGACATGGATACCTTCCACAAGGCTTCATCAATTTCCAGCCGGCGGTTCTGCCAGCCGGTAATGACCGCCCAGGTACTGCCCTCCCGTTCCATGATGATATCGGCTGTAGCAAATTCATCGTTCATTGCAGTAAGTACACAGGTACATTCAAAGATCCCCTGCTGGTCTTCCATATCACCGTAGAAAGCGATCTCCTGTATCTTCACCGGGAATGCAATGCGGTCTTTGGCAAGCGTAAGCTGCAGCCACAGGCCAAACAGCTGTCCGGCATTGTCTAGCAGGGAGCCTTTACCACCCACACCCCGGATCCGGCCGCTGATCCCCTTCTCCCCCACCGTGGTAACCGATACGATACCCTGGTAAGCCGGGCCGTGGAACATATGCTCCTCATAGATCTTTTGCGGTATGATGGAAATACCAAGATCCTCACCGATGTTCTTATCTGTTTTGGGCGGTGCCGGCAATACAGCTGCCAGCACCACTTCTGCTGTTGCGTATTTTTCCAGATCCAGCAGGGCGAGGTCCGGAGTTTTCCAGCGGCCCCTTATTGTTTCGCGGAACGGCTGTGCCACATTCATCCACTGGAGCACTCTTGTATTTAAGATCTGCTGCACCCTCCGGCCCGGAGCCTGCGCCAGTGCTGTCTCTCCGAACAATTCAAAGATCAGGGTCATGGGAATGACGGGGTCCATATCCTCCACACAGGCCCAGCCCTTGGGCTGGCGCAGCAATGCGTGATCGATAAGATAAGGCGTGTTCTCTAATGTGATATCCAGTTCCCGGGTAAAAGGTTGTAATGCCTGTACCGCCGGGGTGCCATCGCCACTATAGGGCTGTTCTGTTGTCCGGAACAGTGTCAGCAATTCCTCCTGCATCCGGATCATCTCATCCACATTCTCTTTCATCGCACGTATCACCGGATGCGCCGCGGCTGCCACCGGCTGTTCGTTAACCGGTATTGTGCGGGTCATACCCGGTGCGATCATATCCGGGTGCGGCCAGCCTTTGACCAGCGGCGCGCCCAGTTGGAGTTTTATTCTTCTGGTGGTACCCGGTTCCGGTTCATTGCTGATGCCCAGGAAGGCGAGGTCCACTTCCTTACCTTCGGTGAACAGCGCCGCCAGTACTCTTTTCAACTGGGCCATGCCCGTGCGCACCGGCAGGTTGGAAGCGATGACGCTGTATGACCGGCCTTTGAACGTATCGTCGATAAAACCGGTCAGGCCGCCTGAACCGATCTGTACAAAAACTCTTGCGCCTTCTTCATATAATTTCAGCATCAGCTCGCGGAACCGGACCGGCCGGACCAGGTGCTCCACGCTTAGTTTGCGAATGGCTTCAAAATTTTCCGGATAGGTTTGCAATGTTGTCGCAGACCAAAGCGGGATTTTTGTTTTCTGAAAACACATAGCTTCCATGCCCTGTAGCAATACATCCAGCTTGTCTGCCACAAAGGGCGAATGAAAACCGGATTGAAAGGGCAATACCTGGTAGAAAAGCTGCCGTTCTTTTAACAGTTCGGTAAGCTGTGCGATGGCTGTATGGGTTCCGCAAAGGATCACCTGGCTGGGACAGTTATCATTGGAAAGGTAAAGATCAGGGATGCGTTCCATCACCGGGCCAATGGTGTCCAGTCCGCAGCCGATCGCAATAAAGCGGGAGTCTTTCAGCTCAAAGGTCCGCGGATCAAGCATATTGAGCAGCTGTGCCACCGAAGCTTCTTCTGCCAGTTCTGCAGAGCGTGCGGCCAGCCATTCACCAAGGCTGTGCCCGGCATTCATATCCGGTATAATCCCAAGGCGTTTCATTGCCGTATCCAGCACACGGCTCCTGTCCAGCACGTCGAGTGCCTGATCCAGCAGGCCTTTTTCCCGCGCAACCGGGCGCTGGTCTAATCCAAAATATTCCGCCACGCTTTCCACCTCGCCGCCCGCCAGTCCATCCAGTCCCGGAAATACAAAGGCCAGCTTCGCACCCCGCAGCAATAACGGTTCATTGGTAAACCAGATATCCTGCCGGTTCCTCCAGGGTTTATCCTTACTCACGATCTTGATCGCTTTGGCGATCCGCTCCGGTGTGGGATCAAAAAGAGCGATCCTGTAATTTCCCTCACCCGGCCGGGTGGCTCCTTCCGTAAGCGCGCTGATCAGCGCTGCCTTACTATTCCGCGCCAGCAGTAACAGCCGGTCGCCGGACACCGGTTCCGGCGCAGCCTTTTGTTGTTGCTCCAAACCTTCCAGCACCACATGTGCATTGATACCGCCAAATCCAAAAGCATTCACACCGGCAAATCGTTTCAGTCCGCTGCTGCTCCAGCCCACCGGCTCCGCTACTGCACGAAAGCGGGTCTGTGCCATTTGCGGCAACGGTTGCGTACAATATAACGTAGGGGGCAATATGTCGTGATACAGGGCCATTGCCGTCTTGATCAATCCTGCAATACCTGCAGCCGGCATGGCATGCCCGATGTTCGACTTCACGGAACCGATACCGGCCCTGGGCCGTGTATCACCGGTACCAAAAACTTTTCTGAGCGTTTCCAGCTCCGTCTTATCACCAAGCGGTGTACCGGTTCCATGGGCTTCAATATATCCCACTTCATCCGGACCGATGCCAGCCATATCCCATGCCTGCTGTATCGCCTTTACCTGGCCTTTTACAGCCGGGCTCATTACACTGGTACCACTGCCGTCGCTGCTGACCCCTACTGCTTTTATAACTGCATAGATCCGGTCGCCGTCCTTTACTGCTTCGCTTCGTTTCTTTAATACCACAAAGCCACAGCCTTCACCGATCAGCAACCCATCGGCATCCTGGTCAAAAGGACGGATCTGTTGTTTCCTTGATAAAGCGCCGAGCTGACTGAAGATGCTCCAGAAGGCTGCGTTCTGCGCCACATGCACTCCGCCGGCGATCATCCGGTCGCAGCGGCCGCTGTGGAGCTCCCGGATGGCCTGGTCTACTGCCAGCAACGAACTGGCACAGGCCGCATCCACAGTATAAGCGGCACCGCCCAGGTTGAGGCGGTTGGCCACCAGCGATGCCACCAGGTTAGGGATCAGTCCCATTGCCGTATCAGCGCTAAAGCGGCCTTTACGTTCCTGGTAACCCTTCTTTATTTTTTCTATTTCTGTTTCAGACAAATGGGGCGATACCTGCCGCATTATTTCTGCGATCTGTTCACCTGTTCTTACGATCTCGATCGCCCTTGTAGCGCCAGGCCCTGCATAATTACCTTTTCCGATGATGATACCGGTCCGTTCAAGCACTTCCTTATCACCAAGCATGCCGGCATCTTCAAGGGCTTTACAAACCAGATCGAGCGTCAGCAGCTGGTCGGGCTCCATGCCTTCTACTGCCAGGGGCAGGACCCCGAAACGCACCGGATCAAAAGTAACCTCCGGGATAAAACCACCCCTGCTGCAATAGAACCGGTCGGCACCTTCAGCAGCAGCATCAAAATACAATGCGTCCAGCCGGTCGGCCGGAACGGTTTGCACCGCATCTTTTTTATCCAGTATGTTCTGCCAGAAGGCAGGAAGATCGGCTGCACCGGGAAAGATGCAGGACATTCCTGTTATGGCGATATCGGTTTCTTTCATTTGAACTTTCAGACATTTTTGTACAGCAGCTGCCGGGGGATCCTGATCATTATCTTTCCTGCAGACCGGGCTTACCAGACATCCCCGGCCATGATCAGCACCTGGCTTTCCGTACCATATTTCAGTTCGTTCACAAAACTTTCCAGGCCGTCCTCCAGGGGTATCATTGCGATGCCTCTTTTTATGTATTCTTTTTCCAGCGAAGGTGAAACCATACCGGCACCCTTCCACGGGCCCCAATTGATGGAGGTGACCCGGCCTTTGATCCTTTCCTTCAGCGCCCAGGTATAGCGGTCCATCACACTGTTGGCCGCCGCATAATCGGTTTGCCCGCGATTGCCGTACACCGATGCGATACTGCTGAAGAAGATCACAAACTGTACCTCTTCCTTCAGTTCTTCAACCAGTACCCGCAGGGGGGTAACCTTGGTGGTAAAGACCCTTTCAAACGATTCTGCCGTTTTATGAAGGAACAGTTTATCCTCCAGGAGACCGGCACCATGAATCACACCGTCGATGCGGCCCTGCTCCCGGTATACGCTCTGGATAAAAGCGCGCAATCCTTCTTCATCCCGGAGGTCCAGCGAATAATAGCTTGCCGTTGCACCGTTATTTTCAAGTGTCTTTATTGCATGCAGGATCTGGTTATTTTTAAACAGTTCCTGTACGCTTTTCTCTATTTCGGAAGGAGCCTTTAACAGACCTTCTTCAATCAACTGTTTCCGGATCGCATCTTTTGTTTTCAATGCCGCGTAGGGATTGTTGCCAACCGGGTGCGGAGAACGTCCTACCAGGATATAATGACAGGGATATTCCCGGGCAAATCCGGCCGTAAGTTCAGCGGTTATTCCCTGTGCGCCTCCAAACACCAACACTACAGCTTCCTTGCCGAGATGCAGGGTGGTTTGCCCTTCCTTTGCAGTCAGATGAGACGACACGAGGTTGTAACGGAACCGCTCTGTTCCCTGGTAAAGGACCTCCGGCGGCCGGTCCGCGTACAGCAGTTCGTTCAGCACAATGGTTGAAAAGGCCGCAGGATCCAGTACCGATTGCAGGCTGATCATACGGCAACAGGTCTGTTCCAGTTCGCGGTCGAGGCTCTTCATCAGACCAGAAAATCCCTGGTAACGGCGCAGCAGGGTTATATCGCCGCTTTGTTTCATATGCCCGGTAAGATCGCTGAGCGTAAAGATCCACGATACTTTTTCCGGGTTTAGTTTTTTAATAAGGGCAAAGGCATCCATAATGCTGTAACATCGTTCCGATTCATGGGCATTGATGATGATAAGACCGTCGTACAGATCCAGCGGATCCTCCATTGTGATCACACGGGCTACCGCACCCTGTTCTTCCAGCCGTTGCTTTACAGCTGCCGCCATATGCCCGTTGTCCTCGGTAACAGCAAAGAGCTTTCCACGGATCAGTTCAGGATCTCCGGCAGCTGTTTGCGCAGCGGCAATTTCAAAACGCAGCCGGGAGATCAGGTTGTCTGAATCTTTCCGGCCGGAGGTAAGCCCTTCATTGATGATCTGCTGCGCTTCCTCAACCGGGGTTGCAGTAGTACCGGGTTTACTCAGCCAGCCCAGCAGGCCATTCAGGGTTTTGATGGCCGCCAACTGTTCCATCAGATCATCACCCGCCGCTTTATCCCCGCCCAATGCACCTTGCAGGGCGCCGATGATCTCCATCCGTTTGATCGAATCAATGCTCAGGTCTGCCTCAAGATCAAGATCGAGCCCGAGCATCTCTACCGGGTAACCGGTTTTATCACTTACGGTCTGCAACAATACAGCACGCAGATCCGGCACCGGCCGGTTCAACGCCCGCGCTGCCGGCACAGATGATTCCGGTTCCGGCTGACCGGTATTGGCATTGATCCAGCTGATCAGACCGCTCAGGGTTTTGATGGCCGCCAGCTGTTCCATCATCTCTTCTCCGGCATCACCACCGGTATTAAAACCGCCCAGCCTGTTCCGCAGCTCACCGATGATCTCCATTCTTTTTATAGAATCGATACTCAGATCGGCTTCCAGGTCCATTTCCAAACCCAGCATTTCATTGGGGTAACCGGTTTTATCACTTACCACCTCCAGCAATACTGCTTTCACATCTGCAGCCCCGGGTTGCGGCAACGCGGCAGGAGTTATATCCGGGATTACAACAGCAGGAACCGTTGAAGCCGGTGGAATGGGCGGTGGCACCCGGTTCGCCGGTACAGCCGGCGGCATCATCACGGGTTGCCCGAGATAACTCATCATCACATCCCGCTGTGCCTGTATCATCATTTTCATGCTGTTCAGGTATTCCAGCATCATTTTATCTGTGGAAGAAGGTTCCTGTATCATGGAAGCAGTTGACGTTTTCAGCTGAAGGGGTTGTACGATCGGCAAGGCGCCGTGGTCCGGCAGCGTACCGGAAGCCGGTAATGCCTTCTGTCCGTCTATATACCAGAGGGCGGGGCTTTTACGGTAAGCTTCCGGTGTATCGATTTTGAGCAGCCGCGCATTCCTGTTGCTGAATAATTGCTGCAGATGCACCTCCCTTCCTGTTGCCAGGTAAGCTGCAATCGTTTTAAGCAGCAGCGCAATACCTCCCTGATCCTTATCTTCTGTATGCAATACCAGCCCATCTTTATTCAGGATCGACCGGGTAAGTCCCGCCAGTACTTTGCCCGGTCCGGCTTCAATAAATATCCGCGCACCTTCAGCATACATGCCTTCTATTTCTTCCGTAAACTTAACCGGCTCCACCAGGTGCTTTGCCAGCTGCTGCCGGATCGCTTCCGGCTGCGCCGGATAGACACCGGCCGTGGTATTGGACCATACCGTTAATTGCGGGCTGTGGAAGGGCACCGCCTGAAGTGCAGCAGCAAACAGGTCTTCAGCGCCGGCCAGCAACGGACTGTGAAAAGCACAGGCCACTTCCAGTTGCCGGAAGGAGATCTTCTCTTCTTTCATCCGTTCCATCAGTTGCTGCATGGCAGCTGTGGTTCCCGCCAGCACTGATTGTTTGGGCGCATTAAAATTAACGGCCCATATATCCTTTTCGTCTTTGATCAATGCCTGCAATGCGGCGGACGGCAAGCTCACGGCGGCCATCATTCCTTTATCGGCGCCAACAGCATTCAATATGGCGGCCGCTCTTTTTTCACTCAGATCGACCAGCACTTCCGGATCAAACACCCCCGCAAAGCATAATGCAGGCAACTCACCATAGCTGTGCCCGGCTACCATGTCGGGCACGATGCCAAGCGAAAGGAGGTATTCGGCAATGGCGAGATCCACGATCCCCAGCAGCGGCTGGGCATTGCGCGTATCTTTGATCGCTTCCTGCTGTGCTGCGCGTGCGGCTTCGTTGAACACAGCATCCGGAAACAATATTTTTTCATATTTTTTATGCCGTGCCAGCAAACAGCGCATTGCGGGGAACGCAACAAACAATTCCCGCGCCATATTGATACGCTGGCTGCCCTGCCCGGAAAACAGGAACGCCACCTTACCTTCTTTTTTATCTATTGAAAAAACGCCCTCGGCTGCAATGCCCTGCCTTGCAGCCTCTATACGTTCCAGCAACTGCACACTGCTTCCGGCAATGATACTGAACTGTACCGGTGCTTCATTATAAACTGCCAGACTGTACGCCAGGTCTTTTAATGAAAGGGTATCATTCGCATAAAGCAATTTTTTTACACGCTCCATCACCTGTATTGCCGCACCGGAAGTTACACCCCGGAAAACAAACAATTCAACCGGCCAGGCAGGCAATGGCATTGCCGGCTCCTGTGCAGGGTTACTTTCGAGCACTGCATGAAAATTGGTCCCCCCAAAGCCAAAGGCGCTCACACCGGCCCTTCGGATTGCATCGGTCCAGATACCTGCCGCTGCATTAAACGCAAACGGACTGGTCGATGGTGCGTAATACCCATTGGGTTGATGCAGGTGGATAGTAGCGGGTTTTACACCGTGATAAACAGCAAGTGCCGCTTTGATCAGCCCGGCCAGGCCCGCTGCACATTTGGTATGCCCGATCTGCGTTTTTACAGAGCCCAGATGTACCTGCCCCGGCAAAGCACCTGCATTCAGCAACAGGTCGGTCAGTGCGCTCAGTTCTGTGCGGTCGCCCACTACGGTTCCGGTTCCGTGTGCTTCCAGCAGCCCCAATGCTGCCGGTGAAATACCCGCCTGTTCATAGGCCCGTCCGAGTGCGCTGAGCTGTCCGGTTTTACGGGGAGCGGTCAATCCAAGACTTTTGCCATCGCTGCTGCCGCCCACACCTTTGATAACAGCATAGATCCGGTCTTCGTCGCGCTCAGCATCTTTCAGCCGTTTCAATACTACAATAGCTACACCTTCTCCCAATGCAATACCATCTGCTTCCGCGTCAAAAGTGGCGCAGCGTCCTTTACGCGAAAGCGCATGCGTACTCGAGAACATCAGGTAGTCGTTGATACCGTTATGCAGGTCTACACCACCGGCCAGCACCATATCCGACTTTTCAAGGATCAGCTCCTGACAGGCCAGGTCGATGGCCGCCAGCGATGAGGCACAGGCTGCATCTACTGTATAATTGCGGCCGCCGAGGTTCAGCCGGTTGGTGATCCTTCCGGAAATCACATTTGCCAGCACTCCCGGAAAAGAATCTTCTGTAAGTTTGGGCAGGGCCTTATCCAGTTCTTCCGGCATTTCGCCAAAGACCTGTTTAAAATAATTGCGGAAACCATAGCTGTTCGCCAGGTCGTTGCCACCTTCAGCGCCCAGGATCACGGATACATTTTCCGCATTAAAATCACCGTCCTTATAACCGGCATTTTCAAGCGCCTGTTTGGCCACCAGCAGGCTGAGCAGCTGACTGGGTTCGATCGCGGCAAGCGACTGCGGCGGTATGCCAAACTCCAGCGGATCAAAATCTATACGGGGAATAAAGCCGCCCCATTTGGAGTGCGACAAACCCTCCGCGCCAGAATCCGGATCGAAGTAAAGTGCTTTATTCCAACGGTCGTCAGGTACTTCCGTTACGCTATCGGTACCCGTTACAATATTGCGCCAGTATTCATCGAGGTCTCTAGCTCCGGGATAGATACAGGCCATACCCACAATGGCAATATCCACGGCCTTGTCCGTTCTCACAGGCAGTATTGGCAACGCGGCCGATTGTAAATAAGCGGCGCTGCCTTCTGTTACATTTTCATGCAGCTCCCGGAGGCTCATGGTGCCGTGATGCATTGCTGTTACCTGTCCGATCATATACATACCCCGGTCCAGCTGCCCGGTTGCATCCACCGCCACCAGGTTGCTGTCCTGCCGCTCGATACCCTTGGCAGCGATCCTCAGGCGGCCAATATTCAGTGCCTCCAGTTGCTTCCAGATCTCTTTTTTATCCCATCCTTCTTTTATGAGCCGCTGTTTTTCCTGATTAAAAAAATCAGTGAAAGGAGAACAGAGGCAGCGGGTTTCATGACCCGGTGCTGTTTCCAGCAATACCGTATCTTTTTTTGCGATGGCCTGCTGCTGAAACTGTTCAAGCACGGCACCTGTCTGCACGGCTTCATGGGTGAAGATATAAGCCGTACCCATCAGCACCCCCAGCTTTGCACCCCGTGCTGCCAGCGGCGCAGCCATTACAGCAACAAATGCGGCAGAAAGCGCATCGTGTATGCCACCGGCAAAAAAAACATGGATATCCGAAAGATCATCTTCCTGCAATAACCGTTCGATCTGTTTCTCCCAGAGCACCATGCTTGATAAGGGTCCGACATGACCGCCGCATTCCCTTCCTTCAAACACAAAACGCCGGGCTCCTTCCCGAAGGAACAGGTCCAGTAATACTACAGAAGGCACATGCAGGAATACAGGGATCCCCATCTTCTCCAGTGGTTTGGACTGCGAGGTCCTGCCCCCTGCGATCAGCACCACCGGTGGCCGCTCTTCGCGGATCAATGCCAGCTGCTCCTCGCGCAGCTCCTGCGGAGCAAAGCCTAGAATGCCCACGCCCC
Source organism: Niabella beijingensis (assembly GCF_020034665.1). Taxonomy (NCBI): domain Bacteria; kingdom Pseudomonadati; phylum Bacteroidota; class Chitinophagia; order Chitinophagales; family Chitinophagaceae; genus Niabella; species Niabella beijingensis. The sequence continues at coordinate 2,541,579 of NZ_JAIQDI010000002.1, forward strand.
AGGTTTTACCGCCGGCCAGTGCTTTGGTCTGCCGGATAAGATCACGTGCCGGTTGCCCTTTTAAAAGACTTAACGCCACAAACGGCAGTGCACCGGCATTGGCTACCGCTGCTGCAAATTCCGGCACATCGCTTACACGGGTCATAGGCCCCTGCGCTACAGGATAGTGAATGTTCAATGCCTGTGCCATTGTATTTCCCGGACACAGCACGTTCAGGGCTTTGGCCTGAACCAGGTGTCCGTGCATTGCCTCATGAAAGGCAAACACGAGGTGTTCCATTTTTTTATAACGGGCTGAAAGACCGGCTGCCAGCGCCACATCCTGCCCCAGGGGAATAAAACCTGTTTGCAGTTCCCAGTTACCCAGCAACGGACTGATATCGGCAAAAGCCGCAGCAGCAGGCAAAACCGGGCTGTCGGGGCGTACGAGTACCCGGTACCCGTCAATGACCCGCGTCTCATTCCCGTTTAGTTTTTCTGCGATTTTTTTTATGATTGCGGGAGCATTGCATTCCCGGAACAGCAATACCTGGCTGTCGAGCACCACCCCTGCTGCTCCAAGCGCTTTCACCGCAGCAGCCGTGTGGATGCCAATCCCGCCCTGTACATAAACAGGAATATCTTTAACAGCAGCTATTACACGCTGAAACAGGATATAGGCCGACTCCTCCCCAACCGCTCCCCCGCTTTCATTGCCCTTTACAATCAAAGCGGCGGCTCCGGCATTTTTCGCCTGCAACGCCTCCTCCAATGCAGTAACCTGGTAAAACAACCGGGCCGGATCGGTACCGGACACTTGCCCGTGCAGGCTCCAGGGTGCTATAACAACTGAAATATTGTCCGGCAACCGGATATCCTCCGGAAGAGCGGTTGTCAGACAGATGCCAAAGTTGTCCCGTTCCTGTCTGTCCATCTCATCAAGGGCAGTTACGATATCCGCTTTTTTCCGCCCCAGGTGCACAACAGGGAAGGCTCCGGCCCGCGCTACAGTCAGGGCGAACCTGACGTCCGGGATTTCGCATGGAGACACGATCAGCAGGTCCTCATCTGGAAATTTTGGATGCATAAGTTCAGATTGGGCTCAAAATTCTTGTCCGCGCTATTATAATAATTATTAGTCTTTATGAATGGGGCGCCATGCCGACTTATCAGAAAACTGAACCAGGTCTTTTTCAGAAGCCTGTCCGTCTTATCTTATGGAGGGCGATCCGTCAACATTTCCCATCCTATTTACACAAACACTTATAATATTTTTTTAGTATTGGCTCAATAATTTGGAGGTTTAGAGATTCAAGTTAAGAGGATTCAAAGGTAAGGCTATCGGATACTAGAACTGTTATTTTTTTGAAATTTATTTTTGAAATGCTGCGCTGCTCCTGTGTATTGCTTCCCCGGTACCCTTCTGCATTTCTACGATCGATAAGATTGTCCTCTTATGCCACAAGTGCCGGAACCCTTCACTTTTGATGACACAGGTTCCTCCTTCGCTGCTTCAACTAAAGATCACAGACAACCTTTCTGTTTGAAAACGGACCGCCCCATAAAACGGGAAGGAAAGAGCAATCATACCGGAGAATGAAATCACTTTGAAAAAATTACTTGTAGATCTTATTAAAAAAGTCATTGAAATTATCATTATCCCCGGTACCCCGACCGATGGCAATAAATTGTTCCGTAATTTTTCAATATGATGAAAAGCCCGTCAGACCTGGTAGCATAATCAGTTCACTTTAAATCCTTGTTTATGAAACCGACACCTCATCTCAAACTGTCTTTTTTTATCTTCTGCTGTATAACGTGTATTACAGCAGGTGCCCAGCGTTCCCTGAAGTATGAAAACGGAGGCGGACCGTCGGGGAACGGACCGTCCACAACGAATAAAGTGGTCACCATGTATTACGGAGATGCAGGTGTGTACAGTCCTCCCACCACCGTCACCTATTCCATAAGCAACCAGCAATACCCCGGCATTGAGGGCAATTCCGGCACACCCGGTCTTGTTTTTGGCGGGGGCAACAATAATTCTGCGAACAGCCCGGTGGGAGGCGCTGTTTATTATTCGCTGATAAACAGTCTGGGGGCATCAACCAATGGTCATTATTCAACCGGGGGCGCCACACCTGCTGTCAATGTTGCCAATGATTATTCCATACAACTGACCGGTTTTTCAGATGCATTGCTGAATGCCAATGGCTCCAACAAAGTGGCAACCAATTCAAAGAACGTATATTATGCGGATCTCACGCTTACATTTAACCGCCCGGTGAACAATCCCGTGTTACACATAACCGGCCTGGGAGGAACCACGAATTCAAGCAACGGGCAAACACTGGGGCTGGCCTTACGGTTTGAACTGACCAGTGCGGGTTTTTCCGTTTCAAGGCTCAGCGGCAATTTTGCATTTAATGTCTCCGGCACCACCATCCGGAACTCATCCGCACGTTATAACGGGGGCACCAATAACAGCAGCCCCTCGGGAGCCTCCGGAAGCGTTCGTATCAATGGTTCTCAAATCAGCACACTTACCTTCCGGGTGGCCATGGATGGCGATGGTGGCGGCAATACCTGGGGACTTACCAACCGGGTCACCTCCGATGCCATTCTGGTAAGTGTTTCCCTGGCCACTTACAGTTTAAGCGGAACAGTATTCAATGATGCGAACGGGCTCAGTGATAATACCGTAAACGGAACGGGCACCAATGCCGGCGGACTCAACGCGGTACTGATCGCAGCAGGGGCCAACACCGTGGCAGCAGTTGTTCCGGTAAATGCCGATGGCACCTACACCTTTAACAACAATGTATTGGCAGGCGACTATTCTGTTGAGCTCACCACTGAAAACGCTACTGTTGATGAAGCTCCGCCTCCGGTGCGTCTTCCGGACGGCTGGGCAGCCACCGGTGAGCACCTGGGGTCGGGCAGCGGAAACGATGGCACTCCAGACGGAATCCTCACGGGAATTACCGTCAACAGCAATGTAACGGAAGCGAATTTTGGCATTAACCAGCAGCCGGTCACTGATGACTTTACACAAACCATCCCCATACCCAGAGACAATTCCATCCCCGCAGGAACGATCGATGGCTCCATTAGCGGTTCTGATCCTGATGACGGCCAGCTGGGTAACGGAAATTCTGTTGTTATTACCGAACTCCCCGAAAACGGCACATTGCTGTACAACGGCCAGCCGGTAACAGCAGGACAACCGATAGAAAATTTTGATCCCCGGCTCCTGTCCTTTACCGATCTCCAGGATGGCACCACCTTCACTTCATTCAAATTCAGTTTTCTGGATGCTGCAGGAAACCAGAGTGCCACCCCCGCTACCTTTACCGTGAGCTGGGAAGGTGCACTTGCCGTAGCATTTGGACCGGTTACTGCCCGGGTAAGCAATGGTACGCTGGTACTGCAATGGAGCACACTGGAAGAAAACAATAACGATTACTTTGAAGTTGAAGTTTCCAAAGACGGAAAAAAATTTATCGCTATCGGAACGGTCCGGTCCCGGTCGAACAACGGAAATTCCAATGCGCCACTGGAATATAGTTTCAGCCGGTCCTTAAACGAAGTGCAAACTTTCGGGGGGCTGATCCTTTTTCTTTCGATACTTGGATGGGGTTTCTTTAGAAAAAAGAAGCAGCTTTTATCAGCATCAATAAACTTAATGATCTTCTGTGGCACTTTGCTGATGGCCTGCCAAAAAACTGCGCTGCCGCCAGCAGGAGAAAATGAGCTGTTTGTACGCATTGTCCAGGTGGATAAAGACGGCACAAAATCCTATTCCAGGATCATTAAAGTAAATCTTAAAGAACCAGATTGAAATTTCAATAAGGACCAGAATACATTATTTTACTCCTGGGCATTGGTCCGGGCAGCAACCCGGTCCTGCTTTTCCAATGCCCGGACACAACTGAAAATGCTGTACTATTACTATCCGGCTCAAGGTTTTACGCGTGGTCAAACAACAGCGTCTAGACCCGATTCCAGTGAACCTGCTAAAAACTTATAAATTTTATAAGTTTTTAGCAGGTTTTATATAACCCTTACGCCGTTAAACCCGCATAAATTTGCAAAAAGCAAAAAGTAAGCTTTATTATTGCCCCAGATGTGTAAATCGATTGAATGAAAAAACACAAAAGCTTTTTCCTGGCAGGCATCGGGTTTGTTCTTTTGGGCCTGCTCATAACGTTTGATGTATTTTCCCCCGATCTTTCCGGGATTGCGGGACCCGCCTTTATGGCGGTGGGTGCATTTGTCATATGGTATTCCGGTTATCTTAAAAGCAGAGAAAAAAAATCATGACTCCCCTTTTCCGCGCGTCAACATCTTTGTACCTTCGCAGATAAGAGCCCTGTAGGAAACAGAAAGCTATCAGCTTTCAGCGGGAAGAAAGGCCGGGTTGTAAACCACTTCCCAGAGATGATTGTCGGGATCGAGAAAGTATCCGGCATAGCCGCCCCAGAATGTATCCTGTGCCGGTTTTATGATCTGTGCACCGGCCTGCTCCGCCTGCTTCATGACGGCATCCACTTCCTCCCTTTCTATTACATTATGCCCGATGGTAAATTCCGTTGAGGAGGGTGTCTGTTTCAACAGCCCTGTATCTTTCAAAATACTTTTACGCGGCCAGACCGCAAGTTTCAACCCGTTCTGAAGATCAAAAAACGCAACAGCGCCGTTTTCGAATTCTTTTCCGACAATGCCTTCCGAAGGCAGCCCCAGTCCTTCGTGATAAAACCGGTAAGCCCTGTCTAGATCATCTACACCGATCGTCAGGACCGAAATGCGTGGTTTCATATTTTTCTTTATTTTTTAGATACGATCGTAAAAACGCTTATTGAAAATCCGGTCCTTTCTATACCTGGCCGGTGAACGAATATACCGGCAAAAATCATGCAGGGTATCAGGGAAGGATCTTTTTCCTGCGCATTTCATCAAACAGGCCATAAAACATTTGTTCTGTATCCACAAATTCATGGAAGCCCAGCCGTCTTGCCCGTGTACCATCTGCAAAAAAATCATAGTCCCAGGAAAACACAAAATCCCCGAACGCCCAGGACGACACCGCGCTATAGCTGTGTTCCAATCCATGTATTTGCCGGATGTGTTCCCATAACGCTTCTTTATCCGCCATCATCGTCTGCAACGGCAATTGTAAGGGTGGCGCTGTTTCCATGTTAAAATAAGCCGCAATTTTCGGCCAGAGTTCGTTCCAGCGGAACAGGTCGCCATTGTTGATATTAAATGCCTGGTTGGCACATTGCGGACTCGTGGCCGCCCATACCGTTGCTTTTGCCAGCAGGGTGGCATCCGTCATTTCCATCAGTGTTTCATAGGCTTCTGCCTTGCCGGGAAAACGAAGCGGAAGCCCCAGCTCTTTTGAGATCGTGGCATACACCCCGATCACCATTGCCAGGTTCATGGGATTGCCGGTGGCCGTACCTCCTACAACCGATGGCCGGATGGCCGACCAGGTCCAGCGTTTGCCCTGCTGCTGTTTTTCAAGATACTGTTGCTGATCGATATTGAATTCCGGCGGCATGTGTCCGGCATCCGTTTCCTTTGCCGGTGTTTTAAAGGGCCCCAGATGGGCACCATACACTTTATACCCCTGCATCAGGCTTACATGCTGCAGGTTTACGGCTACCGGTTCAACAGCCGTCAACACATTCACCAGCATGGCGCGATTAGGAGCTACCAGGGCGGCCCAGCTTTCCCGGCCCTGGTAAGCAGCATAAAAGATATGCGTAACGGTAGTTAGTGCCGCCAGCTGTTTCCGGCAGTCTTCCGGGTCCAGCAGATCGACTGCGATGTACCGGAGGTTGTCCGTATCCGTTCCTCCCCTGCGCGACAGTCCGATAATATCCCATGTTCCTAGTTCCCGCAGGTAATGGATCAGGTTTGTACCGATCACCCCATTGGCGCCGACAATCAGCGCTGTATTGTTTTTTGATTTCATACAGATCTATTTAAATTTCGTGGGGCAAAAATAGCCTTGGCTTTTTAGTAGCAATTGTAAAAATCAACTATAATATTGTAAATTTCCAATATGAAACGTTACCGGCAATTTGAGCCCCTCCTCATTTCGGACTTTAAGGCTTCGCGGTGGAAGCATCCGGAGCACAATCACAATCATTACGAACTCATCTTTATCCGGGAGGGGTCGGGTCATCATATCATAAACGGGAATGCCCTGTCTTATACCGGCGGCGCTGTTTTTCTACTCGGACCGGAAGAACAGCATTATTTTAAAATCAGGGAACGCACGCATTTTATTTATCTGAAGTTCACGGATGCTTACCTGCACCATGCAGACGGACCACAGGCCGCAGTGCACCATCTTGAATATCTTATAAAAAGCCGGGAGACCCACCAGGCCGGTTTTAAACTGCCGGAACAGGAACTGGCCATCGTATCCCTGATCTTTGATATCCTTATCGCATTAAAGCCGGACCCAACCGGCAACCGGGAACTGATCTGGCACCAGCTGCTTGCCCTGTCGCATATTTTAAAAAGAAATATGCCGGAGCTGAAGACTGCGGGCAACAGGAGCAGGGATCTGCAGGCTGTTTTCTGTTATATTCACAAATACATTTATGAACCGGACCAGCTAAGAGCCCGCATGATGGCGGAACATTTTAATATCGCTACGGAATACCTCGGCGCTTATTTTAAACGGAACACCGGCATTACCTTAAGGGCATATATCCGGCAATACCGGAGCACACTGATCCGGCAGCGGATCTCAGGCGGCAGAACGGGGTTAAAAGAAATTGCTGCTGAATTCGGACTGACCGACACCAGTCACCTCATCAAGGTGCTGCAACATGCTACATGACAAACCCTTACTTGATGTTCTCTCCGTAGCTTACAGTCGGCTCTGCTTTTAACCATTTTTTTACAGTGGGGATCCCGGAACAGTTGCTACTGCCAGCGGTCGACCTCTATGGTCACATCGCCGGTAACGGGCACCGACTGGCAGAGCAGCACATCACCGGCGAGCAATTGCTCCGGTGTCAGTGCCAGGTTTCTGTTCATAGTGACCGAACCGCTGGTGCGAGTGGCCCTACAGGCACCGCAGGAGCCGTTATCACAGGAATGATTCAGTGGCACACCGGCAGCCAGCGCCGCTGTAAGAATGGTACTGCCGCCTTCAACTTCAAGAAGACGCACCGAATCTTCAAAGAAAAATAATACTTCGCGACGCTCATGTTGCAGCGGTGGGATTGCAGGAGTTGCCGCGGGGTCAAAATCTTCCCTGTAAACCTGTGTTTCCGGAACACCCAGCCGCAATAGCGCCGCTGAAATATTTTCCATCATAGCGGGCACGCCACACAGAAAATAAAATGCCTCCGGGATCCCGCCCGGCATGCGCTTGTCAAGCGTATGCTGTATCCAGCCGGCTGCAAGCCGCCCGGTCGTTCCGCTGATACCCCGGGGAAGCGGGCTTTCGCCCGAAAGCGCATGAGACACGGTGAAGCGACCGGAGAACTGTTTTTGCAACCGGTCCAGTTCTGTATGAAAAATAATTTCCGCCACCGACCGGTTTCCCAGTAACAGGGTAACAACGGCGTTCTCTCCGAGCAAAAGGGTATGGATCATCGGAAGCAGGGGCGCAATGCCGCTTCCGGTTGCAATAAATACAAAACTTCCGGATCTTTCTGCCGGAAGTATAAAATTTCCAAGCGGCCCATCTATTTTCAGCAACATCCCTTCCCGGGCTTGCTCCACCAGAAAATTGCTCACCGTTCCTCCAGGTATTCTTTTAATCGTCAGTTCCGGGAATGGATGCACCCCACAAACAGAGCTCAGGGAATAGGATCGCTGATAGTCCACACCGCCGATAGTTGCAGTAAGGTTTACATATTGACCGGGCTGGTAATAAAAATTGCTGCCCCCGGTATCCAGTGACAGGGTAACACTGCCCGCCGTTTGCCGGGTCACCTTTCTGACCGGCCACATATAGGAAGATAAGGTCATTCTTGTCCGGATTATTTTTTAAGCTTCAGCCGCAAACTATTTCCCACCACACTTACACTGCTCAGTGCCATGGCGGCACCTGCGATCATCGGATTGAGTAAAAACCCATTCACCGGGTAGAGGATGCCGGCCGCAATGGGAATACCGATAACATTATAGATAAAGGCCCAGAACAGGTTCTGCCGGATCGCCGCTACGGTCTGTTTTGATAACCGGATGGCCTGGGAGATCCGGGTAAGATCAGAAGAGATAATGGTCATCTTGGCCACATCCATCGCGATATCGCTCCCCTTTCCCATGGCAATGCTCACATCCGCCTGCGCCAACGCCGTACTGTCGTTGATCCCATCGCCTACCATGGCCACGGTTTTACCCTGCTGCTGCAATTGTTTTACAAAATCCGCTTTATGCTGCGGCAGCACTTCGGCCTTATAATGTTGGATACCGGTCTGTTCCGCGATCGCCCGGGCGGTGGCCTCGTTATCACCGGTGAGCATATACAATTCGATACCCGCTTTCTGTAATTGCGTTACGGCAGCCACAGAAGTTTCTTTTATCCGGTCGGAGATGGCAAGGGCGGCCAATGCCTGCCGGCTGTCTGCAAACCAGATCACCGTCTTCGACTCACGGGTCCATTCGGCCTCCTTACGAGCGAGTTCATCACCGATGATGATGCCGTGTTCGGCCAGGAGTTTTTTATTCCCGGCAAACCAGGTCTGCCCGTTATACACCGCCTTCGCTCCTTTACCGGTAATGCTTTCAAACCCGGTCACCGGCAGCAGTTGCGTACCTTCCAGGTGCCTTACCACAGCTTCTGCCAGCGGGTGTTCTGATTGTTTTTCGATGCTGTGCAACAATTGCCGGGTAATGGCATCTTCCTGCTGCCACACGATATCGGTCACCTGGGGCCGGCCTTCTGTAATGGTGCCGGTTTTATCCAGAACAATGGCATTTATCTTTTTAGCCAGCTCCAGACTTTCCGCATCCTTGATGAGGATCCCATTCTCGGCCCCCTTTCCTACTCCCACCATAATAGCGGTTGGTGTGGCCAGTCCCAGTGCACAGGGACATGCAATCACCAATACCGTTACAAAAGCCAGCAGTCCCTGTACCACGCCGTTATCGCCCCCCAGCACCATCCATAAAATAAACGTCAGTACGGCAATACCGATCACAACCGGCACAAAGATGCCGGCAATTTTGTCTACCAGCTTTTGTACAGGAGCCTTACTCCCCTGCGCATCCTGAACGGTGCGGATGATCTGCGCCAGCATGGTGTCTTTACCTACCTTGATGGCCCTGAACTGAAAACTGCCTTTCTGATTGATGGTGCCTGCAAAAACCTTTTCCTTTTCCGTCTTCAGTACCGGCACGGGCTCACCGCTCAGCATGCTTTCATCCACATAGGAATTACCTGATACCACGATCCCGTCCACGGCAATTTTTTCTCCCGGCTTTACCAGCAACACATCCGCTTCTTTTACCTGTTCAACGGATATTTCGGCCTGCTCACCATTCCCGCGCACAATGGTCACCGTCTTTGGCTGTAACCCCATCAGCTTTTTAATAGCGGAGGAGGTATTGCCCTTTGCTTTTTCTTCCAGCAATTTGCCAAGAAGGATAAATGCGATCACTACTGAGGCCGCTTCAAAGTATACATGCGCATGCAATCCCCTGTTATGCCAGAAATCCGGGAAAATCATATTGAATACACTAAACAGATAGGCCACACCGGTACTCAATGCCACCAGGGTATCCATATTGGCAGAACGGTGTCTGGCCTGCTTCCAGGCATTAATGTAAAAATCCTTTCCCAGCCAAAGCACAACGGGCGTGGCAAAGAGCCACATGATCTCATTGGCATAAGGAATGTCCATCAGGAACATACCGATGACCACTACCGGTAAAGACAACAGCACGGCCCAGATCGTCTTCCGCCTCAGCTGCCGGTATTTTTTCTGATGAATGGCCTCCAGGGTTTCCTGTTGCGTTGCTTCATCTTCCACTAGCAGATCATAACCAATGGCCTGAACGGCTTTTTGAATCGCCTGGGCATTAGTCAGGTTGGGCAGGTATTCCACCGTAAGCGTGGCCGTTGCAAAATTCACTGAGGCATTCAGCACCCCCTCTTCGGATTTCACCATACTTTCCACGCTAACTGCGCAGGAAGCACAGGTCATCTGCAATACAGGAAAGGATTGTTTAACGGTGGTAACCCCGTATCCCAGATCCTTTATCATATTCACCGCCTCCAGTATTGCCGAAGGTTCTTTTACAGTAATGGCAGCCCTCCGGTTGTTCAGTTCCACCTGGTGACGCTCGATCCCCTTTACCTGCGCCAGCCCCTTATCTACAATAAGTGCGCAATGTTCGCTTTCCACATCCTCCAGCGGAAGAAAGATGGGTTGAAGATTATTCTGTGACATACTTTTATTATTGATCATTATACCACAAAATTGAAAAAAAAGGGGTTGCAGGCTGTTACACAATTCTACAATTGATTTGCAATATTTACGTACCAATAACGTTTAGGGAGTAACTGCCGGCACTATTCCCAGGGTCCTGTATCCATTGCGGTCCGGCACAATTGCGTGCGGCACAGCAGTCATATCATATAACTTTCACTAAAGAATATATAAAAACCAAAATTTATTCCTGTAACTATCATAAACAGGGTAATTATTTTTGCTTCTGGTTAAAAGTTGCAATACTCATTGTTCTTTCAAGTAGGTTTCGAATGTAAAGCCAACACGAAGCTCCTTTTCAGGGGCTTCTTTGCTTTTATCTCCAAGCCTGGGGCAGATAAATTCTTCCATAGCATTTACACTGACGTCTGGGAGAAAAGTCCCTCGGGGACGCATGCAGATCCCCAAAACAAAAGAGGCCTCCCGGGGGAAGCCTCTTCATCTTTATCTGTAATCCATTAGCGCACTGTAGCCTGTACGATCTTAGAAGCTTTTCTGGTGCCGTCTTTGTCGACCTGAACGATCCTTACAAAAACTTTACCCGGCTGCTCAATGGCAAGCTGGTCTCTTTTGTTACAGGAAACGGCAAGAACCGCAGTTCCTGTAACAAACAGTGCTGCCATCAGCAGTTGTCTTCTTTTCCGGGAAGAAGAAAATGCCAGCCCGGCTACCAGGAAGCCCAGCCCTGCAAGCGAGGCCATGGTACCTGCTGCTTTTGTAAAGCTGTACTCTAGTTCACTGTCGGAATTTCCGTTCAAACCTTTAGACGCCACGGTACCGATGCTTTTAAAATTGATGCCGTCGGCGGATACTTCAACTTCAAAATGATCATTATCCTTTTCCATCACGGTGCTCCAGTTCACCATCAGGTTTCCATTGTCGAAATAAGCCTCCACGGTTTTAAACGTAACAGGAAGAAATCCGCTCCAGGTCACTTTATAGGTGGCCGGAACACCCTGTTCTCCTGCCGCGTCCACAAATGTATATTTGAAAGAGGTTTCATCGGTACCATCCTGAAGTTCTGTAAAGGATAATTTAGCCGGATCAAAGTCGGGGAAAACCTCCCCTGCAGTAACGGGGTTCCCGTTATAAAACAGCTTTCCGTTGGAGGGCAATTCCGTGATCACTACCGTATTCCCATTCCCCATATTTCCTTCTTCCGCGTCGGTGCCCCGCACCGGCGTGGTAACAGTTCCTTCTGCTATGGCATTCTTCCCGGGTTTTGTGATGCTGTGTGTCACATCCTCAGCCTCCGGGATCCGCTCGATACCAAAGTTGGCATTGTCAAGATTACCGTTACCAATTGTAATACCCGTGAGGATCCCGTCTGCTTTACCGTCATGACCGGCCCCGGTACCCAGCTGTTCGCCCGTTGCCACCCAGCCCTGGGGCAATACTGCTTCGGGAGCAGGATCGCCCGCCGCAGCAGTGCGTGTTGTAATAGCAATGAAGTAATCGCCGGGCAATGCAGCATTTCCAAAACTATAGGTACCGTCTGTTTTAACCGGAACAACAGCAACAACCGTATTTGTTGCAGCATCGATCAGTACGGCATTCAGTCCGCCCGCATTTGTTCCGCTTCCGTTCACTCTATTGTCAGTAAGACCATTCGCATCATTGAACACATTCCCGCTGATGGTATATGCCGTAAGCGAGGTACTCAGCAATGCCACATCCCCGTTAATGGCTGCCGGCAGTTCCGCATCATTAGCCCCCGCAGACCATCGCGGCGTACGGCCGTTGGCGCCGCTTACACGTGTTCCTGCGGCATTGGTTGTCATTCCGCCGTCGGGATGGATCGACACCCGGAAGCTTAAAGAAGTGATGTTATTCCCGGTTACCAATACACTGCCCGATGCCGCATACCGGGTTATATTGCGGATAGTGGTATTGTTTACTTCAATAGTACTTCCCTGTGTATTGGATCCGATCGCCGGTGCCGAGTTCCCGACTGTTTTGCCGGTCACATCAAAATACCGGCTGCCCGCCAGTCTGGAAATATTATAGTTCCCGTTGAGCAGCTCAAATTTTGCAGCATAACCCAATACATAGTAGATATCATTATTTGAGACATTATATCCGTAATATCCGCCCAACCCGGTAAAGTGCAGTACGGGATTGGTAACCGGCCGGCTAAAGGTAACGGTAAGCGTACCATATTCCACATCCCTGTTCACCGGATAACCGGAAGCTGAATAGCGATCAATGAGGGCATCGGTTGCTGTAAAAAGCTGCACCCCGTGATCATTGCTTACATTAACAGCCGGTGCTGCTCCATTAGTGGAGTAATTGGCATTTGCTGAGTTGGAAATACTGTTCAAACGGGGATAGAGCGGGGCTGATTGTATTCTGTTAACACCGGAATTACTGCCATCGATCCCCGACCCTCCGAACGTAAGCCCGGGCACTCCGGGATTGCCTTCGATACTGGAAAACTTCTGATTACTTAAGGAAAAGGTCACGGTCACTTTGGGCTGATATACCGCACCGTCACCATAATTGAACGTTACCACCTGGTTGGCCGTGGCCGGGCCGTTACCTGAAGGGCCGCCGCCCGGTTCAAACTTTAAAGATCCCTGACCAAAAGCAACTGCTGACAGGAACAGCAGCGCCGACAACATACGATTTTTCTTTCTATTTTGCATCTTCAATTAATTTAGACATTACCATTTTACGATCCGCATAACCGGTCCGATACCGTTATGTGCATTATTATTGTTACAGTCTAAATCAGGAGGAAACCAGAGGAGTTGTCAATTCGGGTGCAAAGGTAAACAGGTCTATTTTCCGTAAGCATTCTTTTCGCTCAACAGAACACGTTATTCGATGAGTGCCGTTATTTTTTCTTTAAGCAGAGAATGCCGGAAATGATATATTAAATGACCGTTCAATAAAAACAACTGCAGCCGGCCGGTTATCGGGTTACGGCTCAGCCGGTCATACCTTAATAGAGCATTGATAATTCGACCAGGTTTGACAATAAAATTTACAGGTAAAATATACTCCACGGAAGCGCTCAGCGGTATCTGTATGTGTGGGGTAAACGGGTATTTTTCAAAAGCACCGGCAGACCGGTATACGGCTAAAGGCAGGGTTTATACGCGCACTGCAATAAACCCTGCAAGTTCTTCAGCCTTCTCTCATGCAGCGATTCTCCATTCAAATAACTGCACCTATTTATACATCCGAAAAACAATCGGCAAATAAATTCTTCCCGGCATCCAGACACGGCACTTCAGTTCTTCTGATCGCCTGCCGGTACACCGGCAGTGGCCTAAACATCAACAGACGGCAGCTCCTTCCGGATATCGGAAACGCCCTGTTGCCGGAGCCATTCGGCAAACTCGGCTTCGTTGTCCGGCACAAAATGTACGATCCTTCCGTCAACCAGCATGATCGTAAAAATACCAGAGGCCCGGACGTATTTATACAATTGCTCGCCCGTATATTCAAATCCGGAATAATTATTTTTCATAGTAGCATTTTTTATCAGGGCATATCAATCCTCCTTTTTCCTGTAAGTATCCCGACAGACTGATGAAGAAATCCTGCCCGCTGTTCCGGCAGCTTCCTTTAGCTAAGGCGATACTATTGTTCATATAATATACAGGAGGGCGAATATGTTCCTTACGATTTGCTTAATCCTCCCAAAGCTACGCCAATGCCGGATTGCGATTCCAAAAAAAAATAGCAGAAATACGGCATCCTGTTGTCAAAATCATCTATCCCGGTTCGAGGGCCGGGATACCGCGCCCGGCAGCGGCAGTGTCAACACAACAAACCGGCAGACCGACATCCGCCAGGCTGAACAAAGGGCCGGATATGTTCCGTTTTTCCACCACCGCTATACAGTTGGAAAGCTTGTTTTATATTCGGGTAAAATTATTTCTGAAAGCACATGAAAAGAACAACAGCAACGGAGGCGCAGAACGTCACTGAATACCCGAACAACAATACCATATTTTCCGTGTGGAAATTTAAGGACGGGGCCGCCATCCGCTCCGTATTCGAGCGGCTTTGCGCGCTTATAGAAAACCTCAATCATTCGTTTACGATCCGCATCAATGATGGCAAAACAAGCTGTGTGATGGGCGTGGGTCATGATGCCTGGGTAAAGCTGGGACTGCCGGCACCGCTGCCGCGGGAACTGAAGAATTTTGAACCGATCGCCGGATCCCGGCATACAGCCGTGGCCACCCCCGGAGATCTTCATTTTCATTTCAGGGCCATCAATACGGCCAGTTGTTTTGATATGGCGAGCGCTGTAGCTTCGGTGCTCAGCCCTGCAGCCGAATGCCTGGAGGAAGTACACGGGTTCCGTTACTGGGACGGCCGCTCGATCCTGGGTTTTGTCGATGGCACCGAAAACCCCATTGGCAACGAAAGGGAATATTTTGCTATGGTGGGCGATGAGGATCCTTTATATAAGGGCGGCAGTTATCTTTTTGTGCAGAAATACATCCACAACATGAGCGGGTGGGAAGCATTGTCTACAGAAGAACAGGAAAAAGTCATCGGGCGCTATAAGATCAGCGACATTGAAATGCCCGACGATGTTAAACCCTCCAACTCGCACAGTGCGCTGGCCGGCATCGAAGATGAAAAGGGGAACGACCTTAAGATCGTAAGGGATAATATGCCCTTTGGTCATCCCTCCAAAGGTGAAGTGGGCACTTATTTTATTGCCTATGCCAATACCTTCAGCACTACGAAAAAAATGCTGGAGCATATGTTCCTGGGCGATCCTCCCGGCAATTACGACCGGATCCTGGACTTCAGCACGGCACATACCGGTACATTATTTTTTGTACCCACCATCACGATGCTGAAGCAGTATTCCGCCGGCCCGGAATAAGCGGCAACCAGGGCCCCCGGCCCCGATAACGCATTATTTTTTAGAAAAAGGTATTTCAAAAAGAAAACCCATCGTACAGGAGCCTGTTTACCCGGCATTGCCGGTCAGCTTTTCCAGCACATAATAGGTAATGGGACAAAACTCGCTGTTCTTAAGGGTAAGTGCCGGTCGTTTTATCAGCACATCCTCATCGGTATAGGGAAACCGGGCACAGTCTGAAGGACGGATATCATAAATACCACAGGTATTGTCCGTGTTCAGGAAAGGACAGGGCGATTGCTTCACCACAAAGTCCCCGTCCTCATCCACGCGCAGATAGGTGTCGATAAATACACTTTCTTTCAATCCCAGCCCCCTGGCGATCCGTTTTACATCAGGAGTTTTGAACCGGGGCGAATAATGCTTACAACAGTTCGCACAGGTAAGACAATCCACTGCTTCAAAAGCCGCTTCGTGAAGCGCAGGCAGCTGTTTCAACACCCCATTCTTATCAGTTCTTTTTAAAAACTGCTGGTATTGTTTTTTATGCTCCTTTGCTTTCTTCTCCCAATTCTGTAATATGCCTGCTGTCATTGTCCGTCCGGATATTTTTGTATGATTGCAAAATTAACGGATTGCCCCCGGATCATTAAAACAGGCCGCCCTGCTATTACAGCCTTCCCTCAACAATCACCTGATAATATATACTGTCCTCCGGCATCCGCCCAACCGGTTGCACACCCAGGATGTACCTGCCAGTCTTCCATGCGCAATCGTTTGAACCCTTCCCCAACCCCCGGGGTCTTTTTTGAAAATTTATAACAAAAGCAAACATTTGCTAAATAAAAGAAGACAAACGATAATTTTCATTGAACAGTAAACAAAAAAAGCGCCCTCAACAGGCAGACAACATCATAGAACACGCTCTGTTTCAGGCATTACTCCGGAATGCCGGGCTATTTTTTATCATAAAATGCTTGTACCTTTGCACACCTCAATTGTACTTTAACACCTCAAAAGTTATATGAATATTTTAGACGCTCAATCAACAGAATTTGTAAGACGCCATATTGGTCCGGATGCCGCTGAAACTGCGAAAATGCTGGAGCAGGCGGGTCTTGACAACATGGAGGCATTGATGGAAAAAACCGTTCCGGCCGGGATCCGGATGCCGCACCAGCTGAACGTTCCAAAGCCGATGAGTGAAAATGAATACCTGCGGCACATCAAAAATGTGTCACTGAAAAATAAGATCTTCCATAACTATATCGGCCAGGGATACTATGGCACGATCACCCCGTCGGTGATCCAGCGCAATATCTTTGAAAACCCGGGCTGGTATACACAGTATACGCCGTATCAGGCCGAGATCTCACAGGGAAGGCTGGAAAGCCTGCTGAATTTCCAGACCGTTATCAGCGACCTTACCGGATTGCCACTGGCCAATGCATCCCTGCTGGATGAGGCTACGGCCGCCGCCGAGGCAATGGGCATGTTCTTTCATTCAAAAAACCGTTCGGAAGCCATTCAGAAACCTAAATTCTTCCTGGACAGCGAGGTGTTTCCGCAAACGAAAGATGTACTGTATACAAGGGCCCGGCCTTTTGGCATCGAGATCGTGGAAGGGCGTTATCAGGATGCGGAGATCACCGACGCCTATTTTGGCGCACTGGTACAATATCCGAATAACAAGGGAAGTATTGAAGACTACCGGTCCTTTATCGAAACGGTACACGCTGCCGGCGGTTATGTGGCCATGGCTACCGACCTGCTTGCGCTGACCCTGTTGACCCCTCCGGGGGAACTGGGCACCGATGTAGCCATCGGTTCCGCACAGCGTTTTGGTGTACCGCTGGGCTATGGCGGCCCGCATGCGGCGTTCATGACCGCAACCGACGAATTCAAACGGACCATTCCCGGACGTATCATCGGTATCAGTGAGGATGCCGGCGGCAACCGGGCGCTCCGCATGGCCCTGCAAACCCGCGAGCAGCATATCAAACGCGAAAAAGCCACTTCCAATATCTGTACCGCCCAGGCGCTCCTGGCCAATATGGCCGCCATGTATGCCGTATATCACGGACCGGAAGGCCTTCGGAAAATAGCAGAACGCGTCGCCATCTTTACCCAGATCGTTGGTGAAGCTATTGAAGCACGCGGTTTCCGGCTGATTAGCGATCGCTATTTTGATACCATCGTGGTAAAAGTGAACAACAGCACTCCCATCCTGGAAAAAGCAGAAAGACAGCGTATCAATTTAAGACAGATCGATCACCAGCATATCGGCATTTCTCTCGATGAAACCGTTATCATTGAGGATCTGTACGACCTTATCAACTGTTTTGAAGACGATGCCGCACCGGTGTCCTTCACGCTCAGTGCCGGCGAAACCCTGCGACATATCCCGGAAGCGCTGACCCGGACATCCGTCTATCTTACGCACCCGGTATTCAATACGTATCACAGCGAGAGCAAAATGATGCGTTATATCAAATACCTGGAGAACAAAGACCTTTCTTTAAATACATCCATGATCTCCCTGGGCAGTTGCACCATGAAGCTCAATGCTGCCACGGAAATGATCCCGCTGAGCTGGGCACACTGGGCCAATATCCATCCCTTTGCTCCTGCGCAGCAGGCGGCGGGGTACAAACAGATCGCGGACGAGCTCGGTCAGTACCTTTGTGAGATCACGGCCTTTGATGCCTGCAGCCTGCAACCCAACAGCGGCGCACAGGGCGAATATGCCGGTCTCCTTACTATAAAAGCCTATCACGAAGCGCAGGGCAATCCACAGCGGAACGTCCTGCTGATCCCGATCTCGGCGCACGGCACCAACCCCGCTTCAGCGGTAATGGCCGGCATGAAAGTGGTGGTGGTAAAAGCGCTGGAGAACGGCTATATCGATATAGAAGACCTGAAGGCCAAGGCCACACAATACAGGGATACGCTTGCAGGGATCATGATCACTTACCCCAGCACCTACGGTGTTTATGAGGAAACGGTAAAGGAGATCAACCAGATCATACACGATAACGGCGGACAGGTATATATGGATGGCGCCAACATGAATGCACAGGTAGGTCTTACCGCGCCCGGTTTGATTGGGGCGGATGTTTGTCACCTCAACCTGCATAAGACTTTTGCCATCCCGCATGGCGGCGGAGGCCCCGGCATGGGACCGATCTGCGTGAAGGCGCACCTGGCTCAACACCTGCCGGGTCACATAGCCCTGCACAGAGCAAAAACCATTTCCATCGAAGGCAACGGCCAGGCCCATACTCCGGAAAGAGTAGCCACACACGAAGGCGCAGTTTCGGCGGCACCTTATGGCTCTGCCTCCATCCTGCTGATCTCTTATGCCTATATCCGCATGTTGGGTGCAGAAGGATTAAAAAAGGCCACGGCCTACGCGATCCTGAACGCCAACTACATGCGGGCACGGCTGGCAGAAGGCTTTGACATATTATACACCAACAACAATAACCTGTGCGCGCATGAGTTCATCGTAGACCTGCGCCCCTTCAAAAAAACAGCACAGGTGGAAGCGGAAGATGTGGCCAAAAGACTGATGGATTATGGTTTCCATGCCCCTACCATGAGCTTTCCCGTTCCGGGAACCATTATGATCGAGCCCACTGAAAGCGAGGATAAAGCAGAGCTGGACCGCTTCTGCGATGCCCTGCAAAACATCCGCAAAGAGATCGCCCGGATCGAATCCGGAGAGTGGGATGCAAAAGACAACCCCTTAAAAAATGCGCCCCATACCCAGCAAACAGTGATCAGCAGCAACTGGGCGCATCCTTATACCCGCGAAGAAGCTGCATTTCCGCTGCCCTATGTGGCACATAATAAATTCTGGCCTTCGGTCTCCCGCGTAAACAATACACTGGGCGACCGGAACCTGATCTGTACCTGCGAGCCCGTTGAAGCATATATGGAGGCCTAGAGGTGAAAATAAATGGTGAAAGGTGCGGCGCTGAAAGCTGATCACTGATTGCTGAAAACTCAAATCCCAACTCTCCATCCAGATCAACAGTGAAAATAGGACAAACAAAAAAGGCTCATTTTTAAGTGAGCCTTTTTTTATAAAAACAATTAAAAAAATCCTTATTTCTTTTTTGCGGATTTCGGGGCGATCATCGCCAGCATGCGACGGCCTTCCAGTTTCGGCATATTTTCCAGTGTGCCAAATTCTGCCAGCCGTTCTGCAAATTTCAATAACAACAACTGTCCGCGATCCTGAAACTGGATGGCCCGGCCTTTGAACTGAACGTAGGCTTTCACCTTGTTACCTTCTTTCAAAAAGCCTTCAGCATGCTTGGCCTTGAAATCAAAATCGTGCTCATCCGTATTAGGGGTGAACCGGATCTCTTTGATCTCAGTAGCCTTGCTTTTTGCCTTCAGTTCTTTATCCTTTTTCTTTTTATCGTATAAAAACTTATTATAATCAATGATACGGCAAACGGGCGGATCCACTTTCGGTGAGATTTCCACCAGATCCAGCTCCATACCCTGGGCCATTTTCAGGGCTTCCTGTGTCGGGTAAATGCCCTGCTCTACGTTGTCGCCAACAAGTCTTACCTGGGGAACGCGAATGTGATGATTGATGCGGTGTTCAGCTTCTTTTTGAGGTTGGAATCGACCTTTAAATCGATTGTTGTTATTACCTCCCGGCCGGAATCCTGTGCCGGGCGGTCTGTAAGTTGGTTTTTGTGGTACTGCCATTTATCTTTTAAAATTCTCCCGCTGCCCCTCCCGTGGAGCAACGTAAATGTTGTTTTTTTGATGAGCCCTACGGGTAGGGCAAAAATATTCAATAACAAATATGATGAAATATTGTCGTTCCTGCAATTTTATTTTTCCTGTGACACCCTGCCCGGCGGATCAGGAACCGTACCCGTACTCTTTCAGATACAGCTCATTGTCGCGCCATTTGGGCTTCACTTTTATAAACAATTCCAGGAACACCTTCTGATCCAGAAACGCTTCAATATCTTTCCGGGCCGCGGTGCCCAGTTTTTTTACCATACTTCCTTTTTCACCGATAAGGATCGCTTTCTGGGTTTCCCGGTGCACAATAATATCCGCAACGATCTTTACCAGGGTCTGTTTTTCCTTGAACTCCCTTACGAGTACGGCGGTATGATACGGGATTTCATCCTGCGCCAGTTCGTACACTTTCTCCCGGATCAGTTCACTTACGAAAAATTTTGTGGGCAGATCGCTGATATCATCCGTATCGTAAAACGGCGCACCTTCCGGAAGCAATTCCACTACCGGTTTGATGAAATCATCCAGTCCGGCACCTGCCAGCGCAGATATAGCAACAATCTTTTTGTAATAAGGTTTATTTTTAAAATAATCAATGCAGGCCTGTACTTTGTCGCGCGGGGCTGTATCTGTTTTATTGATCACCAGCACGCAGGGCACTTTAAGATGAAGCCCGGAAAACAATTGGTCGTTCTCTTCCCAGTCATCGTTCACATCCATGATCAGCAGGGCCACATCGGCATCTTCCAGCGCACCTTTTACGGACTGCATCATTTTCTCATGCAATCTATACCGGGGCTCTATGATCCCGGGCGTATCAGAAAAAATGATCTGGTATTCTTTTTCCGTCAGAATGGCCTTGATCCTGTGGCGGGTTGTCTGCACTTTAGAGGACACGATCGCCAGTTTCTCCCCCATCAGGGCATTCAGCAGGGTACTTTTTCCTGCATTGGGTTTCCCAAATATGTTTACAAATCCGGATTTCATTCCTGCAAAAATAACCAAAACAAAAGCTCCGGCATCAACTAAGTATCCGGGAGAAGGTCCAGACAGGTACCAGAATACCCCGGCTGCTTAATATTTTATATAGCTTAGTATAAAAACATGATTACCAGTATAAAATATTTTGAAAAAACACCTGAAACAGATCATTTTCCCCGCCGGACCGGACACCGCCTATTTCCTGTTGAGTTTTGAATAACCACAACCTATAATTCAGGGGTGGCGGCTATTTTCTTACTGCCATAACCGTTTTGGAGTAATGCTTCTTACCATCTTTATCCACCTGTGCAATGCGGATAAACAGTGTTGAAGTGGAATCCGGCTTTACGCCTACCTGTTTATTACAGGCAATAGCACCAAACAAAAGCACGATAACAGCCATACATTTTACATGCAATAAATACCTTCTTCTTCCAAAAGAGAAAAGCAAGGGCAGCAGCACCAATGACGCAAAGCTGAGTGCTCCTGCCGAAGTACTAAAATCATATTCAAGGGGTATAGAGGAGTTGCCATCCGTAGCTGCGGAAGCGACCGTACCCAACTTTTTAAATACCACCCCATCAAGTGAACCTTCAACATTATAATGCGAACAGTTTTGTTCCTCCAGGGTTTCCCAGGCCACCTTCAGATTACCGTCCGTAATGGCAGCGCTCAGCGTGCCGAAGGTCACCGGTAAAACGCCGTCAGAAGCCAGTTTAACCACCCAGGTATCACTGGTCCCGGTACCATGATTGCCCGAAGCATCTCCATCGTTAGAAGAAGCAAAGCCGGAAACCACATAGCCGCCGTCAGCCGTTTGCTGTATCCCAAAGGCCTCGTCCGCCACACTGCCCCCCAATGATTTTTCCCATTGAAGCGCACCTGCGGCATTCAGTCTTATCAACCAGTAATCAAAACCACCATGGTTTCCCGTCACATCGCCATTTGTTGAATTCGAGTAACCTGCAATAACTGAACCGCCATCGGAAACGGGGGCCATGCAAGCTGCTTGCTCGACGCCGGAACCACCAAAAGAGTTTTGCCATTGAATAATGCCAAGTCCGTTTAACTTTACCACCCAGTAATCAAAACCACCATGGTTATTGCTAACATCGCCATCCGTCGAATTGGAGCGCCCTGCCACGGTATAACCACCATCAGTGGTCTGCAACACCGAAAAGGCCTGATCGCTCCCGGAGCCTCCTAATAATCGCTGCCATTGGATGTTGCCGGTAGCATCCAGCTTCACCATCCAGTAATCATTACTGCCATGTCCCGTAGCGGTTACATCACCACTATTGCTGGAAAGAGAATGTCCTGCTATAATATAACCGTTATCAACAGTGGGCGCTACCCAGTTTGCAAGTTCGTCCTGTGCGCCACCCAGTAATTTTTGCCATTGAACAGTGCCTCCCGCATCCAGCTTTACCACCCAGTAATCGTAGTTCCCATGATTGGCACCCACATCCCCGCTGTTACTGGAATTGGTGTGTCCTGCCACTATATAGCCGCCATCAGGCGTCTGCCGTATACACCTGGCGATTTCAGATCCACTCCCGCCAAGTGACCGCTGCCACTGTGTGCTGCCCGACGCTGCTAATTTTATGATCCAGTAGTTGGGACCTCCGGTACCACCAGCTGCATCATAACCGGCAAGGATGTAGCCGCCATCGGTTGTTTGTTGCACCGAATAAGCGATCTCAGCACCCGCGGTGCCAAACGACCGCTCCCACTGGAGTATTCCGAAATTATCGAGTTTCACCACCCAATAATCATACCCGCCATACCCAACGGAAACATCACCATCATTCGACTGGGTGTAACCCGTTACAATATAGCCGCCATCTGCTGTTTGTTGTACGGACGCACCCATTTCCGCACCGCTGCCTCCAAGCATTTTCTGCCACTGGACGGCAGGAGCCTGCGCCTGCACAAAATAAAAAGCAAAACAGCATAGCACAAGAAAAGCAATTTTCTTTGCATAGAGGGTTGCAGTAGACAAACACATCACAAAGTAATTTTGAAGTTTACCGCCCCTGGAAATCGGGTCGATTGGCTAAAGGACGGCGCGACAGTTACTTTGCAAACTTAGAAAAACAAATCCATCCTGCAAAAACAAACGGGCCCCCGGTCTGTAGATGGACCGACAAGCTCATCGTCTTTACTTGGAACATCCTTATGCTATGAGATGCAACACTTTAATGTTTGAACGTAATCACATATGCCTAGTAACACCTCCGGCAATCTTCGTTTCTGAAATAGCAATCGTGTCTGAAGTCAGCTCAAGCAACTGATGTTTTTGTATTATACAGCATTGTAAACCGCTATTTTTTCAGCAGGGCCCACCAGGCAATTGCCAGCCAGACCAATCCTTTTATAAGAAAAAATAAAAAGCCCCATACGCCTACGCGTTTGAACCAGCGTTTTACTGCAGGGCTCTTCCATTTATCCGGTATGCGGCTCATTCGTTGCAAATTACAGGATTAACCGTATCCACGGGTCCATTCCCATCCTACTGCAAACTTACAGGAGTACCGCCTTTTTTATTTCCTAAAAAGGGAAAAAGATGCAACCTGGCTCCAGGCAGGGATGTTGCTACTTTAAGGCAGCAACCGTGGTTGTTTTTCATTGTTCCGGACCGTCACCTGTTGCTGCAGCGTTTTCATTTTTCCGTTTTTGAAACGCTCGCTGGCCGTTTCGTAGTACGAAATCGTCTGATTTACCAGGTCCCGGCGTTTTGTTCCTGTTTCTGACAGCGAACTGCCGGAAACACGGAACTGTTTTACCTGTTTTCGGTCATCGATCTGGGTGAACAAACTGTCCTTTAACATGCCCAGCGTGCGGTAGTTGCCGATAAAAGCACGCTCATCACCCGGTTTTACCTGGTTGATGTCTTTGCCATACAGATCGGTATTATAGCTCCATCCCAGGTAACCGAACAGGGTAGGCATCAGATCGATCTGCGAGGTAAGCCGGTTGATCATCTCCGGTTTACGCGGCAGGTTGCAGATGATGGCCGGAATATGGTGTTTGTCGATATTGATCTCCCATTTCCCGGCACTACTTGCGCAATGGTCTGCCACTATAACAAATACAGTGTTATTAAACCACGGCTTCTTCCCCGCCATTGCTATAAACTGGCCCAGTGCATAATCCGTATATTTTACTGCAGCGTCCCTGTTGCCCTGCGGCAGATCGATCCGCCCTCCGGGAAACGTATAGGGCTTGTGGTTGGAGGTGGTCATCACAAATTCAAAGAACGGCGTGTTGGCTGCATTGCTTTTATCCGCATATTTGATGGCCTGTGTGTACAGGTCTTCATCGCAGATGCCCCAGGCATTTTCAAAATGCACTTCGCTGTCCGGTATAGTATAGCGGTGTGTTGTAATTTTATCCGACAGGGGGTTACCGCGGTTCCGGTCAACGATGTCAAATCCCTGTCCCCCGAAAAAATTGTTCATGTTATCAAAATAACCATCCCCTCCGTATATGAACCAGGGGTGATAGGCTTTTTGTTTCAGGATCGTAGCGATGGAGAACAATCCCCTGTTATCCGGCCGTCTTACAATACTGTTACCGGGTGTTGGCGGTACCGAAAGGGTAAGTGCCTCCATTCCCCGTACGGTTCTTGTTCCTGTGGCATAGAGATTGGTAAAGAAAATGCCCTTTGTTGCCAGGCTGTCGTAGTTGGGAGTAAGCCCGTTTCTGTTTCCGAACGCTGAAAGAAAATCTGCACTAAAGCTTTCAATGGCGATCAGGACAATATTGGGACGTTGCTCATTGCTGCCTGCTGTAGATCGTGTTATGGCATCCCAGTTGCCGGAAGTATAGCTTTGATTCTGTTGCAGCAGGTCTTTCTTCAATATTGCATACGCCGTTCCTGCCGCTATTTTCGGGTAAAACTTTTCATAATCCAGCTCATTGGAGCGGTAGGCTGCAAAAAAAGAAAAAACACCATTCTTACCCAGCTCATTGATCACCTGGTTATTGCTGAAATCGGCCTGCTCGTTTTTCAATACGGTCAACAACAACACGGTCACTGCCAAAACCGGCACCGCATAAACTGCCCGGGTAGTTATCAGCCGCCGGTCGGAAAAAGCATTTCGCAGGACCCCGCCTTTTTTCAGCAGCAGGAATGTAAGCACCACCATTGCTATCAGCACGGCAATGATCAGGGGCAGCGGGTACGACTGGTTGATATTTGCCACCACTTCATAGGTATAGATCAGATAATCCACCGCAATAAAATTGAACCGCACGCCAAATTCATCCCAGAAGGGAAGTTCCGCCAGCAGGCTGAAATAAATGATACACAATACGATCGCCAGGTATCCGTAAGTCACAATCCGGTCGAACAATGATCCGATCCACCGGCCCGGGAGCACCAGCAGGTACACCACATACAAAAGCAAAAAGCAGGATCCCGCCGCAAGGTCGTAAACAAACCCCGTGATGAAAGCCCATGCAATACGGAACAGCGAAAGATCCACGTCCTTCGCAGACCAGACAAGAAACGTCACTCTTATTAAAAAGGAAAGAACCAGGTACCACCCCAGCAGCACAAAGAAAACAGTAAATCTGCCCTGCAGTGCCTTCCGGGATAACTGCCTCCCTCCCGTTTTTAGCCCCATGTTTTTGTTCATTGAAAAATGCAAAGTACCGTTCCAATTTCGAAGAAATTCTGAATTCCGGGGAACGGATGAAGTCCGGAAGCAGGAGCGGCCCCTGTTTTACTCAAAAGATAATGTTAAAAACATGCTGCATATGTTCAAAGCGATAATGAATCTGCCAGTTATGGAACAGGCATATTTCATTTACGATCGCCAGTCCCAGTCCGCTTCCGTTACTGTCTGTAGACAATTTTGAGAACCGTTTAAACATCTGGCCGGTATCCAGCGGTCCGGTACCGGAGTTTTTCATGGTAAAGCCCTTTTGTTCCAGTCCTACGCGGATCGTTCCTCCCGGCGCTGTATGCCGGATCGCATTCAGCAACAGGTTATTGATCAGCGTTTCAGTCAGACTGCTGTTGCCCCGCACCTCCACCTGCGGTAATGTGCCGACCGTTACGGATATATTCTTTTGCTCAAAATGCTCTTCCAGCACCTCCATGCTGTGCTGCAACAACAGGTCAAACCGGATGAGCTCCGAATTATCGAACTGACTGTTCCCTATTTTGGCAAGCAATAAAAGATTTTTGTTGATACGGGAACTGCGTCCAAGAGCATTGTTCATTTGCTCCACAATATGGTACTGTTTTTCGGTCAGGTCCCTGTCCTGCAGCAGGATGTCCAGCTTGTTCTTGAGCACCGCCAACGGGGTTTGTAATTCATGCGATGCATTCTCTGTAAACTCTTTTTGAATTTTAAAGGCCGCAATAGTGTGCGTGATAAGGGTATGCAGCGACCGGTTCAGCTCCTCAAACTCAGCGATACCGTTCTCTTCAAATGCCACAGGAGTCTGGCTGTTCAGGTTAAAGGTCTTCAGTTTTTCCAGGCTGCTATGGAAGGGTTTCCATACGATCAGCGAAAGTCTCCGGTTTAACAACAGCAGGCCGGTCATGATGATGATTACGAAGCCCACGGTAATAAAGGCAATCACCGCGATGGTTTCCCGGGTTTCTTCGATATTGGTCTCAACGGTAAAACGATATGGAAGGTGGTTCAGATAAATAACGGTGGACAGTCCCCGGAACCGGTCGTTATCGGGTTCGGAGGAATACGGCAGCTTCCGCACTACTGTAAAACTACTGTCCTTTAGTGGGACACCGGGTTTTACAGCTTCAATAGTGGTGCCTGGCTGCACTTTATTCCAGAGTGCAATACTTTCGGTCAGCTGCGCTTCCTGTAGTTTCATCTGGTTCAGCCGTATTTCGGTCCGCCGTGCAATCAGCTGATTATGCTCATCCAGTTCGTGTTTCCAGATCGCATCCACGGCCACATAATAAACCGGTATGCTAATAACCAACACGATCAGCACATAGATCAGAAAAGGCCTTGTTATTTTATTGAGCAACGGCTGCACCGGCAAAAAATTTAAATGCGCTCCCACTTATACCCCGTTCCGTAAACGGTCTTTAAATAATGACCGCAGCCCGCATCGTATAATTTCTTTTTCAGGTTCTTTACATGGGCATATACAAAATCATGATTATCCAGCATATCGGCAAGATCACCCGAAAGATGCTCTGCCAGCGTACTTTTTGAGATCACCCGGTTCTTGTTGCCGATAAAATAGATCAGGAGGTCGAATTCTTTTTTGGTAAGAGCTACCTGCCTGCCATGAACGGTAACTGTTTTCCCTAACAAATCGATCTCCAGCTCCTGCTGAACAAAAATATTGGAATTCCCGAAATTCTTCCTCCGGATAACGGAATAGACCCTCGCCGCCAGTTCTGAAAGGTGAAACGGTTTGGTAAGATAGTCATCTGCTCCGATCTGTAATCCCCTGATCTTATCGTCCAGCGAATTCTTTGCCGAGATGATGATCACCCCATCCTGTTTATTTGCCTTTTTCAATTCCTCCAGTATCTTCAGTCCATTGCCTCCCGGCAGTGTAATGTCCAGCAGGATACAATCATAATCATAGATCCCTACTTTATGCAGCGCTTCATCAAAGGTAGGAGCAAACTCGCACAGGTAATTCTCCTCGGAAAGATATTCGGCAATGCTTTTCGCCAGCTCCTCCTCGTCTTCTATGACCAGTATTTTCATGTTGCAAATTTAGCCGGCAAATTTTGAAGAAAATTGGAAAACCGGTTAAAAAAGCTATCCGGCAGGCCGCAACCGTCAACAGCAGGATTTCCCCGACCGGTTCGCCCGCTCATACTACCGAATAGATCCTGATATCCGGACCGTTCCGGAGCCAGGGTTTTAATGCCTCCACTATGTCTTTATTAAAGAGAGCACTCAAAAGGTATTCCTGCGCATCTCCCGCGGTTTCAAAACCATGCAGTACCTGCACCCCCTCGTCCCGTACCAGCAGTTCTTTCGACAGGGCCCCTTTGATCGTGTTCAGAAACGGAGCTTTGTATTTATTGTATACGTCCGCTGCGCTTTCCTGCCCTTTTTTGTCCATATTCAAGGTAATTTGTAAATAAGCTTTTGCCATAATTAAATGTTTTAATCGCCGGGCAAAATTCGGGAGCTGTACCTATTTCAAAAATGGACGGAGGTGAAAATAACCGGTATATTCAGGCAACCGGCCTGCTGTCTTCCTGTCAACAGACACAACCTATACAACCGGGGTGTTTCTTTCTAAAAAATGATCGCTTAAGCGGCTCCATTCCGGTTTTAAGATACTATAACACACGGTATTCCTTCTAAAGCCATCATACAATAACATATGGTTTCTTAAAATGCCTTCAAATTGTCCGCCGATTTTTTCAATGGCCTTTCTCGAAGCCGTATTCCGTTCATCCGTTTTAAACTCAACACGCTCAGCCTCAAGGCTGCCAAATGCATATTCCAGCAACAGGTACTTACAATTCCTGTTAAGCCCCGTGCGCTGAAAGGCCTTTCCATACCAGGTTGCGCCAATTTCCAGCCGGTCGTCTGCATTGGATATATTTAAAAAACTGGTAGACCCTGCATAGGCATTTTGCATCTTGTCAAACACACAAAACGTATAGCGCTGCTTATTTTGACGGCTTTCGATTGCATGATCAATATAGGTCGTTAATAATCCCTTGTTATATACAGGCAAGGGTGAAAACTGAAGCAGTTCTTTGTCTTTTGTTGCGACCGCCAGCAAATTTTCAACATCTGCTGCCTGTATGGGCCGGAGCAACGCGATCTCATTCTCTAATACGATTTCTTTGTCAAACGGAAAGTTCATTGGAAAACCTGGTTTTATCTTTTAAATACTACACTGTAAATTTAAAAAAATTACCGCAGCCTCCGGAATTTGCACGGTGCCATAACAGCGGCAACCGCACTGGCCGGCCGGTTGAGCTCATAAGCGGCAAACGCCTTTTATATAATTGATACCGGCATTTGCGCCATAAATCCCTAGCTTTAAAAACCACATCAGGACCCGTCTGTTACATGCAAGAAAACAAAGCAGCACATGATGAAAGCCGTTTGCAACAACTAAAGGAGATCGCTGTTTCCAGTCTGAAGCTGGGCACGATCGGCTTTGGAGGTATAGCGGGAATGGTGGCCACCATTGAGAATGAAATGGTGGTGCGGCGCAAATGGATCGATCATCAGCATTTCATGGATGTTTTAAGCACCTCCTATATCATACCCGGACCAAATGCCGTGGAGATCGTAATGCACTGTGGCAAAGAGCGCGGCGGCCGGGCAGGTCTGATCGTTGCGGGCATCTGCTATATCTTCCCCGCAATGCTGATCTGCCTGCTGTTCGGCTATTGCTACCAGCGCTACAGTACGCTGCCGGATGTGCAGCATTTTATTTTCGGGGTACGACCCGCCACCACCGCTTTGGTGATCGCCACGGTGATCCGGCTTTCAAAAAACACCTTTACCAACAACAGGGTATTGCTGTTGCTTTGTTTACTGGTAGTTGCCGGATCATTTTATGGTGTTAACGAAGTCGTTCTGATCCTCGCAGCCGGGGTATTGAACTATTTTATTCATGCACCCCGGCACCGGCTGTCTGTTATCGCAGTATTCCCGCTTTTTTCCCTGCTCCTTCAGACCGGCAGTAAGTACACCGGGGAGAAACTGTTTTTTATTTTTCTGAAGATCGGCGCCGTTCTTTACGGAAGCGGTTATGTACTGTTTGCCTATATGGAGGAATCCCTTGTACGGAAACACCACTGGCTTACCCATCAGCAGCTGATGGATGCCATTGCTGTCGGGCAGATCACCCCCGGCCCCATCCTGTCCAGCGCTACCTTTGCCGGCTATCTCATTCATGGTGTTTCCGGTGGTGTGCTGGCTACTGTAGCCATTTTTCTCCCTTCTTTTTTTATTTCGTTTTTTTTGCATAAAGTACTTTCATCGGCACGGAAAAGCCGGCGCCTGCGGATCTTCCTCGACGGATTAAGTGCAGCTTCCGTTTCCATTATCGCAGTAGTGGGATTCCACCTCTTCACCGCCTCCGTGGAAACCTGGCGGGGCGCGGCTGTACTGGCGCTCTGCCTGGGGCTCACCCTTTTTGCCGGCCGGCTAAACACCGTTTATATCATCCTAACGGGCAGCCTGGCGGGTTTCCTGTTGCAATTGATTTAACCTGACCCCGCTAACGATCCGGCTCAAAGTCAAGGGATATCGAATTCATACAATAGCGTTTATGTGTGGGCGGAGGGCCATCATCGAAAATATGTCCCAGATGTGAACTGCAGCGCGCACATTCCACTTCCGTCCGGTGCATGTTGTAGGAATGGTCCTCCTTATAGCGGACACTGTTAGGTCGTGCAGGCTCAAAAAAACTGGGCCAGCCGCAGGTGCTCGCAAACTTGGCATCCGAACGGAACAGCCGGTTCCCGCAAACTGCGCAGTAATAAGTTCCCCTGGCTTCGCTGTTCCAGTACTTGCCGGTGAATGCCGTTTCCGTAGCCTGTTCTCTTGCCACTGCATACAGCTCCGGGCCAAGAATCTTCTTCCACTCTTTATTGCTCACATTAACAGACACAGTATCGGTCCGGGAGTAATAAGGATTGCTGCGCTGCCGCCCCGCACCACCGGATTGCGCGTTACAACTGCAACAGAGCATTAAAATAAAGAGCAAGGGAATACTGATCGTTTTCATATCAATTTTTATTTTGCGGCTGTTTTTTCAGCCGGTCTTTAAAAACAGCACGGAATTTATCACGTTCCGGCTTTATTACCATGCGACAATAAGGGAGTTCCTGGTTATTTGCATAGTAGTCCTGATGGTAATCTTCTGCTTTATAAAAAACAGTAAAAGGATTCACTTCCGTTACAATGCGGCCCGGATATACTTTTTCCTTATTCAGGCGGCCAATATAGTAGGTTGCCCGTTCCCGCTGCGCCGCATTATGATAAAAAACCGCAGAACGGTATTGCGTACCGATATCGTTTCCCTGCCGGTTCATTTGCGTGGGATCGTGTGCTACAAAAAAAGCGGCCAGAAGCGCGTCATAGGAGATCTTGCGGGGGTCGTAAACAATATTGCAGGCCTCCGCATGACCGGTGGTGCCGGTGGATACCTGGCGATAATCGGGATGGGCCACATGTCCCCCGGTGTAACCGGAGGTCACCTCAAGCACACCATCCAGCTGCCTGAACTGTTCCTCCACACACCAGAAACATCCGGCTGCAAACGTAGCCGTATCGGTACCGGCAGCTCCTTTCGGCTCAGCAGCAATGGCGCTGCCCCCGCCCGCCATTTCAGCAAAAGTTTTTGAGTCCTGTACCTGTATCTGCCGCTGGCCGCAGGAAGGCAGTGCTGTCAGCAGCAGCGCTACCATCAGGCCATATATGCCCTTTCCGTTATGTAACATAGTTGTAATACGCATTTTATTTCTTTTATAGTTCCGCATAAAGCGCATTCGCCGCCGCCAACAGCAGGGGTACGCTGATGCGTTGTTTAAAATCGGGATTGATGTATTCAAAACGGATAACCCCTTTCCGGTCCAGGATAAAAACAGCCGGGACCGGCAAAAGCAGGTCCTTGTTCTTACCACCTGTACTTTTTTGCAGGATCCCTGCATACTGCTCCGGAGCTTTATAAGCTATACCAAATTTCCGGGCGGTTGTAACACCGGCATCAGACAGCAATAAATAATCCAGCTTTTCTTTTTCAGAAGACCGCTTCAGCAGCTCAGGACTGTCGGTGCCGATGGCAATCACCTGAAACCCTTTTTTTACCAGATCTCCGTTAACGGCCTGCAACCCGGCCAGCTGCCGGTTGCAAAAAGGGCACCAGCCTCCCCGGTAAAAGATCAGTACCACGGGTTGCGCCGTTACGGCTTTGTTCAGATCAAACAGTTTTCCTTCCTTATCCGGGAGTGTTACCCGGGGTATGGATTCCCCGGTCAATAACGGGCTGATATCCTCCGGAAAGGCCGGGGGATGATCCGCCGTTATGCTATCCCTCCTTTGCTGCGCTGCCGTACTGAACTGCAGCGCAGCCAGCAGCAGGAGCAGCAGCAGGCCGGCCCATCGCCGCACTATGGAGCGGCCGTTGCTTACATCCCGCTGCTCAAAAACAGCGACTGTTGAAAACAAAACAGATGATTGCATAATGTTTTATTTATATTGTTTATTTATTGCAGGGTCACTTTGATCATGCCGCCGACCGCAGGCAATGTATTAAACGCATTAGGATTGGGAACTACCTGTATCGCCTTGCTCTCCTGCAGCGGTGTACCTGCCAGGTTCGCCTGTGTTACACCGGCACCGGGATATTGATTCACGGCTGTACCATTATCAAAAAGGCCTATAGTCGCAGTCACATCGCCTTTCTGCGCGCCATCGATATCATTCCCGGTGGTAGCGAAGAACCAGTCATTGGAAAAACCATACATGGTAGCGATCGCGATCCGGTCGCCCGGCAGTAATGACAACTGTTGCGCCACCTTGCCACCCGCGGCACCGTTGATCTTTGGCAGCAGCACCGTGTTGGCCGCATCCTTCAGAACATATACGTTTTTCACCCCCGGTTTGGTTTTTAATGCTGCCGCAAGGATGTCCGCATTGCCTTTTTGAGCAAGCTCTTTCAGACCTTCCCCACGATCGTTCTCCCCTGTTTTATAAAACGGGTTAACGGAGCCGTTATATACGACTACCAGTACCGGGGACAACGGTGTGAAAATACCGGTATGCTGGGTGAGCCAGGTATTCAGCATTGTGATGTCACCCATCTCCGCAATACCGGTCAGGCCATTCATGGAAGGTTTACCGGCGGAATAAACGGGTTCCGGCAGCAGCAGATCACCGCCCGCTGTATATGAAACCGCCCACACACCGGGACTGAAGGGCGTTTCGTTGGCCGTGCCCCCTGATGCATTTTTTAATGTGATGGTAAATTCAGAATTACCATCATAGCTCAGCGAGGCTTTCATCAGCTGAGAGGCCGGCAGGTAACTATGCCCGAAGTCATCCATACCATTTACCTCTTTAATATTTTTAACAGCCGTCTCCGCAGTGCCCGGATGCATCACAGCTGCGCCCGGTGCCTGGTTCATCCGGGTTCCGTTATCCCAGAGTTTTATCTGTGCAGATACATCACCGGTAACAGGCGTCCCGTCGTCATTATATAATTTAATACCCGGATTAGCCGGTGCAAAGAACAGGTCATTGCTCCAGCCATACATCGTGGCAAACGTGAGCCGTTGGTTCTTGGCAGCGTAAAATGAAAAAGAAACCGATTGACCGGGCAGGATCACCGGGGGCGTACCGGTTCCTTTAAATGTACCGGATTCCACCAGCGGTTTGCTGTCCAGTACGTTTTCTATCATAATGGTATTCGATTGAAGCTGTGGCATATCTTCGTCTCTGTTGCAGGATGCCGTAACTGCGGCAGCAGCAATTAGGGTAAGCGGTAGAATAATGTTCTTTTTCATGTCTGATTTATTTTAGACTACAAAAGAACAAGGACAAGTTCCCAAAGGCGTAACAGAGTTATAACAAAAGTATCACAGTCAATTTTTGATCTCTTTTTTCCGGAAATTTGTATCCTGCAATACAGCAACATGCAAAAAGTACTCATTATAGAAGACGATCCGGAGATCATTGAGCTGCTCGATATTCATTTGAAAGACCTGGGCTGTGAAGTGAGCGCGGTAAGTAATGGTCAAGATGGATTGCAGGCTGTAAGGGATACGCGCTTTGAGCTGATCATCCTGGACCTGATGTTACCCGGACTGAACGGCATGGAGGTGTGCCGGAAGATCCGTCAGACTGATCGCCATACCCCTATTCTTATGCTGACGGCGCGATCGGAGGAAATCGATAAGGTAATGGGACTGGAAACCGGTGCGGATGATTACCTTACAAAGCCCTTCAGCATACGGGAGTTCATTGCCCGCGTAAAAGTCATCTTCAGAAGAAATGAAGAAAGCGCTTCATCAGAATTCAGCAGCCATCTGCCCTCGGTGATCCGTTATGACGGACTGGAGATTGATCTGGACAAACGAAAGGTCATTTTAAACGGACTTCGTGCCGACCTCTCCCCAAAGGAATTTGAACTGCTGGTATTGCTGGCTTCCAACCCCGGCAAAAGTTATAGTCGCAAGCGCCTGCTGAATCTCGTATGGGGGTATGATTTTGAAGGATACGAGCATACCGTTAACAGTCATATCAACCGGCTACGTGGGAAGATCGAGACCGATCTGTCTGCGCCGAAATATATTTTAACTACCTGGGGCATTGGCTACCGGTTTAACGAAGAGCTATAATGTCAAAGACAAAACCCATCAAAGGCAATTTGTTGTTCTGGAAAATCGCCACGGTATTCACCATCGTACTGGTAGTGCTCGGCCTGGTATTTATATTGATTGCTTCCCGGTTCTCCAACTCTTATTACATGGCTGCACACCAGCAATTGTACGGAGATCTCGCCCGGCACCTTGCCACTTTTACACAGCCTATCAAGAACGGGAAACCGGATACCACGGTCACACATGATATCATCCATTCCACCATGGTGGCCAATCCCAGCGTTGAAGTGTACCTGCTGGATACAGCCGGAAATATTACCGATTTTGTGGTGCCCGACACTACCGTACAGATCCGCCGCATAAATATGGCGATCGTAAAAAAATGGCTGGCAGCAAAAAACGGTGAACGCCCTATGGGTGACAATCCCAAACAACCCGGGGAACCTGCTATCTTTTCCGTTGCACCCATTAGCGAGAACGGCCGCCTGTCGGGCTATGTATATGCTGTGCTGGCCAGCGAAAAACAACGCGAGGTGCTGGTGGCATTGAACAGCCATCTTTACCTTCGTCTGAGCGCCGCTATTTTCTTTACAGCCCTGATCGTAGCATTAATTGTAGGACTTGTTACCTTTTTTCTTATAACAGACAGCATCAGGAAAACAGCTGTTGTAGTACAACGGTTTAAAGAAGGCGATTACGCTGCGCGTATCGAGGGAAACGCCAGGGGCGAGCTGGGCATGCTTACTTCCACATTCAATGAAATGGCGGATGTTATTGTAAGCAATTTTGATAAGATAACAGCCACCGACAAATTCAGGCAGGAACTGATCGCCAATGTATCGCATGACCTCCGGACGCCCCTTTCCATCATGCAGGGATATATCGAAACCCTGATGATGAAAAAACACGAACTTTCCGATAGCGGACGGGAACGCTATTTGTCCGTGATCCATGCCAGTGCTCAAAAATTATCAGGACTGGTGGAGCAGCTTTTCCAGTATGCGAAACTGGAGGCCAACCTGGTAACACCCGAAAAAGAGCCCTTCCTGATCAATGAACTGGCTTCGGATATTTTAATGGCTTACCAGTTAAAGGCAACAGAACGTTCCATCCGTCTTGACCTGGATGCCGGTCGCAACCTGCCCCGTGTCTTTGCAGACATCGCTCTTACTGAGCGCGTGTTTCAAAACCTGCTCGACAATGCTTTTAAATTCACGCCGGATGGCGGCAGCATCCGGATCGTTCTGTCGGAAGCTCCGGCGGGCGTAAGCGTGCAGGTGGTGGATACCGGTATTGGCATTGCACCGGAAGACCAGGCATATATCTTTGAGCGCTACAAACAACTCGATAAAGAAACCGTTCCCAAAAAAGGGATGGGGATCGGACTCGCGATCGTAAAAAAAATACTGGAATTACATCATACCACTATTGATGTGACCAGCGAACCCGGCAAGGGCGCTGCATTCCGGTTCGTTATGCCTGCCTGATTCCAATACAACATCTTTTACATCCGAAACTTACACAACAAAGTACTAACTTGCGCAGCTCAGGGGCACCGCTGCTTTTTATACCTTTGTACTGGTGCTTGGGAGCAATCTGTTACGGATGAAACAAAATTATTTAAGAAAATACCACAGCTTTTTACGATTCAAAAGGGATTTTACCCGGTACAGTATCCGGAAGGCAAAAAGTTATGAGGTCATTCTGCACTGGTTAAAAAGCCGGATGAACCGGACACAATTCCTTATCCTTTCAGGGATCCTGGTTGGCATCACTTCCGGATTGGCGGGTGTGGCCTTAAAATTACTGGTCCACCATATCCACTACTTCATTACCCATAAGATCCATTTTGAATACCAGGTCCTGTTTTACATCGTCTTCCCTTTCCTGGGTATCGTTCTTACAACCGCGATCGTCATCACTTTTTTTAAAGGCCAGTCCCGGAAAGGGATCGGGGCCATCCTCTACGAGATCGCGCAGAACTCAAGTATTGTTTCACCCGTTAAGATGTACTCACAGGTCATCCAGAGCGCCGTTACGGTTGGCCTGGGCGGCTCTGCCGGGCTTGAAAGCCCGATTGCCGTTACCGGTTCCGCCATCGGATCGAATTTTGCCCAGACCTATAAACTCAACTATAAGGAGCGGACCCTGTTGCTCGCCGCCGGTGCCACAGCGGGTATCGCTTCTGCATTTAACGCGCCCATCGCCGGTATCATGTTTGCTTTTGAGATATTGCTCACCGGTGTGGTGTTTACAGATTTTATTCCCCTGGTGGTTGCGGCTGTCTGCGGCAGCCTGGTATCAAAGGTCATCTTACAGGAGGATGCCCTGTTCCGGTTTCATGCAAGAGAGCCCTTCAATTACCTCAACACACTGTATTACCTGGTACTGGGATTGCTGACCGCCTTTTATGCCCGGTATTTCCTGGTCATCAGTCAGAAGATCGAGCGGTGGTTTGAATGGATGAAGTTGTCCAAAATGCGGCGGGCAATGGTAGGCGGCGTGCTGCTTTCCATTCTCTGCGTGCTGCTGCCCCCGTTATTCGGCGAGGGATACGACGCCGTAAAAGCATTTACCAACGGGCAGGTATCCGCTATCCTGCACAATAGTTTTTTCCGCTATTTTGAGGTTAAGGAATGGACGGTGATCGTGTTTCTGGCATTGATCTGTATACTTAAGGCCTTTGCCACCCCCTTCACGTTATTTGGCGGCGGGAACGGCGGCAACTTTGCCCCTTCTTTATTTGCAGGGGGTACACTGGGGTATTTGTTTGCATTGCTTTGCAAGCTTGCCGGGTTTGAGAATGTGCCGGAAACCAACCTGGTGCTTGCAGGGATGGCGGGCGTCATGAGCGGTGTATTGTATGCGCCCCTTACGGCGATCTTCCTCATTGCTGAATCCAGTTTCGGATATGATCTTTTTATTCCCCTGATGATCGTATCGGTAATATCCTATTTAATTGCGAAGCGCTTCTCTCCCGTTTCACCGGACCTGAAAAAACTCGCTGACGAGGGAAAGATCTTTACAAAGGAACATGACAAGAACCTGTTGTCGCTGCTGCATATCCCCGACCTGATCGACAGGCAGGCGCAGCGGATCCCACCCGACGCAACACTCAACAAATTGCTGGAGATCATTAAAACAGGCAACAAGAATATTTTTGCAGTGGTGGATGAAAAAGAAAAACTTTCCGGAGTGCTGACACTGGATGACCTAAGACCTGTAATGTTCGTCCCCGATCCTGACCAGATCCGGATCGCTTCGCTTATGAAAGCTCCTCCTGTCCTTATATACCTGGATGATGACATGTTGCAGACCATACAGGCATTCGACAAAACGGGTGCCTGGCAATTGCCGGTGATCGACCGTGATGAGAGGTTCATCGGGTTCATATCCAAATCAACGATCCTGTCAAGCTACAGAAAGCTGATGCAGACCTATTCGGAGTAACAAACGGACCTGCATTTCAGCCACCCGGGCATACCGGGATCTCCGGGCCGGGGATAAAAAATTTGCGCAATCAAATAATTGCGCTTATATTTGCAATCATTTAGTTGCATAATATGATTATCAGAAGAGATGTTTTCCAGGCCATTGCAGACCCCACACGGCGACAGATCATCGATCTGCTCGCAAAGCAGCCGCTCCATGTAACTGCCATCGCGGAACGATTTGACGTAAGCAGACAGGC
This sequence comes from Niabella beijingensis, assembly GCF_020034665.1. Classification (NCBI taxonomy): domain Bacteria; kingdom Pseudomonadati; phylum Bacteroidota; class Chitinophagia; order Chitinophagales; family Chitinophagaceae; genus Niabella; species Niabella beijingensis. The sequence goes on from NZ_JAIQDI010000002.1 coordinate 2,579,612, forward strand.
GGTATCGGTTCATGTAAGGATCCTTGCTGAATGCGGGCTCCTGACGGTCACACAAAAAGGCAGGGAACGTTATTGTAACGCACAGCTGGACAAACTGGGGGAAGTCGCTTCCTGGACGGCACAATACAAACAATTCTGGGAAGGCCGGTTTTCCGCCCTGGACAATTACCTGGATACGATAAAAACCAAAAAATCCAAAAATGCAAAACGAACAAAACCCGGCTGATACAGCACAGGAAGTAAGGATCACTCATGTTTTTAATGCCGACCCGGAAACCGTCTTCCGCGCCTGGACAGACCCCGGTCAGCTTGCAGCCTGGTATGCACCGGAAGGTTGTACCATAGCATTTAAAAAGATCGCTGTCAGAAAGGGAGGAGGATTTCATTCCTGTGTTCACAATCCCGGGCACAGTGATTGCTGGTGTAAAGGAACCTATCTTGAAATAGACCCGCCCCGGAAACTCGTATTCACGGCGGAAGTTACAGACGAACAGGGGAACGACATCGACCCGGTAAGTGTGGGTATGCCTGCAGGCTGGCCTGCCAGAACAATGGTAACGGTCGATTTCAGACCGATTGGTGCACAAACTGAAGTCACTCTGCACCAGACAGTGGCTGCGCCGCTTGCTAAGTCCACCGGCGCCTTCAACGGCTGGATCGAAATGTTCAACCGTCTCAATCAGCAATTATGAACCGGTTCCTGCTGCCGGCCCTTCTCCTCCTGTGCCTCATCGCCTGTAACACCGCGCCGGATCAAAAAAACAATATCATGCAGCACTCAGAAAATGACAGCCCCTTCTTCCGGAGCGGCTACTCCGATGTAAACGGCATCAGGATGTACTACGAACTGTATGGCACCGGAAATCCCCTCGTGCTCATCCATGGCGGCGGTTCCACCATACAGACAACTTTCGGAAGGGTGATCCCCCTGCTGGCCCGGCACCGGCAGCTTATTTGTGTGGAGCTGCAGGCCCATGGCCGCACCGGGGACCGCAACACCGGGTTGTCTTTTGACCAGGATGCCGATGATGTGGCGACCCTGTTGCAGCATCTTTCCGTTAAAAAAGCGGACCTCTTTGGATTCAGCAACGGGGCCAATACCGCACTGCGGATCGCTATCCGGCATCCGCAGCTTTGCAACCGGATCATTGCCGGGTCTTTTCTGCTCAAACGCGACGGAACCACACCGCAGTTCTGGGAAGCGATGAAGAAAGCAACTTTTTCCCAGATGCCGCAGCAATACAAGGATGCTTTTCTCAGTGTTACCCCGGATACCGCAAAACTGCGGAACCTGTTCCAACGCTGTGCCGACCGTATGAACGGATTCAGGGATTTCAGCGATACAGAAATAAGATCGATAAGGGCTCCGGTGCTCCTGGTAAACGGAGACAGGGATGTAGCAGGTCCCGGGCATATAATCACCCTGTCAAAACTGATCCCTCATGCCCGTATTGCCATCATTCCCGGTGGCCACGGAGCTTATATCGGCGAGATTACGGCCCTCCAACCCGGGGATACCCTTTACCGGTCGTTTGTGCCCATTGCTGAAAAATTTCTGGACGGGAAGGATTGATCATTCATCCGGAGCCCGCAGCCCATTTCACAGAAAAGAAAAATATCCATCCCGGCGGGGAGGCCGGGAGCAGGGCTGTTACCAGGCCTTCGCTTACAGATCCCGTTTATTTTTCCCGGTGCAGCCGGACACGCCTTTAAAGAATAAAATCGTTAAACCCGGTGAAACTGCGTATCTTTGCGCACTTTATGTTATTCCTGCACTGCATTTGTTTCCTTCCTTCTCCGTTCAAATATAGTGGCTGCTTAACGTAAGACAGGTATTGCATCAATAATCCTGTTGCTGCTGTTATCTGGATTTATTCATCTTTAATTTTATTCAATTGTCGTTTAATAATCTGCAGCTTATTGCTCCGATACTTAAAGCATTAAGCCATGAGGGGTATACCACTCCCACTCCCATACAGGAAAAATCCATACCGGTGATCCTTCAAAAAAAAGACCTTCTTGCCTGTGCACAAACGGGCACCGGTAAAACCGCCTCCTTTGCCCTGCCGCTGTTACAACTGCTGTACGGGCAGAAACAGGAGCCCTCGCATAACCCCAAAGTGCTGGTACTGGTGCCAACAAGAGAACTGGCCCTGCAGGTATCAGAAAGTTTTACCGCCTATGGCAGGTACCTGCCCTTGAAACAGGTAGTCATTTTTGGCGGTGTATCACAGCACAACCAGGTAAGAGCATTGCAACGGTCCGTGGATGTTTTAATTGCCACCCCCGGCCGGCTGCTGGACCTGATCAACCAGGGTTATCCACTGGTAGAAGCGATCAGCTACCTGGTACTGGATGAAGCCGACCGCATGCTGGACATGGGTTTTATCCACGACGTAAAAAGGATCCTTGCCCGTCTGCCGCAGCAGCGCCAGACCATTTTCTTTTCCGCCACCATGCCACCGGAAGTACAAAAACTCTCCGACGCGCTGTTAAAGCAGCCTGTAAAAATAGAGATCACTCCGCCGGCAACAACAGTAGATAAGATACAGCAGTCCGTATATCATACCGAGAAACCGAATAAGCCCGCCCTGCTCCTGCATGTACTGCAAAATGCAGGCGCGGAGTCCACACTGGTCTTTGCAAGAACAAAATACGGCGCAGACAAGATCGCCAAGAGCCTGAACCGGTCCGGCATCAGCGCGGCAGCCATACATGGCAACAAATCGCAGGGTGCCCGGCAAACCGCACTTGGCAATTTCAAAACAGGAAAAATAAGCGTACTGGTTGCCACTGATATCGCCGCAAGAGGCATTGATATCGATGGTATGGGTTATGTGATCAACTATGAATTACCCAATATCCCGGAGACCTATGTACACCGCATCGGACGCACCGGACGCGCCGGCGCCAGCGGCATTGCTGTTTCTTTCTGTGATGCAGAAGAGCAGCCTTACCTGAAGGACATTCAAAAACTGATCAATAAAACCATCCCGGTAGTTAAGGGGCATCCTTTTGAACCGGCATCTCCGCAACGTACAGAGTCCGCTCCGTCGCAACCGGCTGCGGATGAAAAACGGAAACAGCACTGGAAGCCTAAGAAGACGGGGCATTTCCATAACCGGTATAAAAAACCGGGACAGAAAACACCGGCAATGCGGGGCGACGACCGATAACCAGTACAGCATTTTGTAAACGTACCCCAGACCGGCCCCGGGCTTATATTGCGGAAGCAGCAGGGATCCTCCGGGTGCGTTCCCGCATCAGCCGGATGGCCTGCTCCCGGGTTTCAAACATATTGTTGATGTTGACCAGGTTTGCAGCCAGCTTATTATACTGCTTGGTCATCAGGTAATAAAAAACATGCAGGTAATGGATTCCGTCAAATACAATCGCTTTCTGCCGGGCGAACTCGTCTTTCCTTTTTAAAAATTCTCCGGGCATATCGGTATAATGCATTCCCGGCCGCAAGTGATGTATAATGTGGTAGCCATCGTTCCAGCAGGTATGATTATAGGAAGTATTAATACAGTTGATCGAATTCGTATAAATATTCTCCGGATCGTTGTCGTCGATAAAAGAATGCTGTGTCCAGTTGCCAAGCATCATCACAAACCGGGCAAACAACAAAGGCAGCACCAAAACCATCAGCGTTGCCTTCAGGTTTACAAAGCAGAGCAGGACACAGGCAACGATATAACACCACTCCCCGAGCGTCAACCGGGTATAGAGCCTTTTTCTTTTCCGCACATACAGGTACTGGAATGTTTGTATAACGCCCAGGAAAAGAAAATTAAAAAAATAGGCCAGAAAGCTCCGGAAGCTGTCGCGCTGGTAGCGCATCGTACTGCTGGAGTCGGCTTCATTATTGTTCTCCACATGATGCATGCCCATATGATGACTAAAATAACTTTCCGGTGTATGTCCGAACAGCGGGCACACAATCCAGCTGATATACCCGTGTATTTTTTGCTGATAGGCCGGTTTAAACATTTTCCGGTGGCACATACAGTGAAACATCAGACCAAACCGGCCTTTAAAATAGAATTGTGCAAAATAAAAATAGATCGCTGCAACAAGCCACCAGACCCAACCGGTTAAAAGCGGCGTGAATAACAACACGGCTACGGGCAATATAAAAACATGGATCCGTGAAAGCAGGTACAGAAACGGAAGGTCTCTCTTATCATTCATAAAACGGAGCCAGAGCTTCTCATAGCTGTTAAAACGGGTCTTGTGCGTGTAGGCAGGATCAGTTAACGCAGATAAAATTTTCATTCAGACTTATAAAAGGATAATTAAATGTGCTGCAATATAGTCTTATAAACCGGCACATCCGGAATTTTATAGCGACCGGGTGTTAAATATTCCCCATTCTTGTGTTTAAGGCTTTACTCAGTGCCGCTAAATGACAATCCACCTCAATACTTAAACTATTTGTCATTGCCGGTGTTATAAACTTGTATATAGCTAACTGGTTCGTTCTGAAGGTTGTTCCAAGCCTGCAACCGCCGTGGTGTAATGATTTTCTGGTTATTTCACGTTATTAAACTCATTTAAAATGCCTGATATGCCCCACTCCAGCAAAACAGCCCTAACGGTGCTTCTTGAAAATGTTGAGATGACTGCTTCGAATATCTGTTTTACCGGTGATGCCATCGCAATGCTGGAAAATTATACCGTCAAAGGCGCCGTACTGAACCTGGACGACTGGCACTGGCATGCAGAACAAAGAGGCGGTCTTACATTCTATATCATCACCAGCCTCAAGCAGGCAGACTCTTAACAACTGCTGCCATTTTCCGATTATGACAATATTTAGCCGAAGCTCTCAAAAATAAATAGTACATTCAGGAACTGTTATTTACTTCACTGATTGTTCTACTGTTTTCTGGTAAGGCAACCGTATAGTAACCCTGACGCGTATTTAGCTTTACTCGAAAAAACGACAACATGAAATTTGCTTCAATCATCACCGGATCCGGTGCGTATATACCCGGCGAAATATGTAAAAATGACGCGTTTAATAGCAACACCTTTTTTGATGCGGCCGGCGTCCCCATTCCGGCAGACACCGGTGTTATCATCGATAAATTCCAATCCATTACGGGTATCAGCGAAAGACGTTATGCCCCTGCGCATATCAATACCTCTGATATGGCCGCTGCCGCAGGCTGGCAGGCACTAACAGATAGCGCTGTTGATCCTGAAACACTGGATCAGATCGTGGTGGCCCATAATTTCGGAGACGTTACCTATGGTACCATTCAGTCACAGAATGTGCCGGCGCTGGCCAATAATGTAAAGCATATCCTGGGCATCAAACGGCCCGAATGCATCGCCTATGATGTGTTGGTGGGCTGTCCGGGCTGGCTGCACGCCATGATCCAGTCGCACGCCTGGTTTACAGCCGGTATGGCCCGCAAGGTGCTGCTGATCGGCGCGGAAACATTATCCCGCGTTATTGATGCATCCGACAGGGACAGCATGATCTTTTCAGACGGTGCCGGCGCAGTTGTAATGGAATACAGACCCGCAACTACCGGCAATGCAGGAATACTGAGCTGCTGCGCGCAAACACATAGCATAGAAGAAGCAGACTATATCAACATGGGCAAAAGTTACCGGCAGAACGGGGACAATACACTCTATATAAAAATGAAGGGCCGGAAAGTATATGAGTACGCATTAAACCATGTGCCGCTTGCCATGAAGGAGTGCCTTGACAAAAGCGGTATCCACATCAGTGAAGTGCATAAGATCCTCATTCACCAGGCAAATGAAAAGATGGATGAAGAGATCATAAAGCGTCTTTACAAATTATACGGCGCCACTCCCCCTCCGGATGTAATGCCCATGAGCATCCAGTGGCTGGGCAACAGCTCGGTAGCTACCGTTCCAACCTTATACCACCTGATACGGCACAATAAAATTGCAGGACATGAGATCCCGGAGGGGGCCATCATTCTTTTTGCGTCGGTGGGCGCAGGAATGAATATCAATGCGGTCTGTTACCGGGCCTGACAAAGATCCCAGCAAACAACATACAGGATTATGCTGCCCTGGCGGTGACCTGTTTCCGGAAACCAATGCTTCGTTGAAAATGAATTCCGTAATTGCGGCATATACAACAGCTGCCACAGCAGCAATACCCTGCCTGTTACGCGGCTTATTCCTCCTCAGCATCCAGGATAAACGCCCGCAGTTATTAACCGGTGCCTCACCCGGCTGTTACCAGTTTTAAAAATCCGTCCCCGTAAAAAATACGTGCCAGGTCTTCATTTCCCGTCTTTTCATATTCGGCAATCCGTCTTTCATCCACAATACGCCAGAAATTTTTCAGCTTTAGTTCATTGTAATCTGCTGCTTTTATAAACAGCCCTTTTACCGATGCGCGGCTTTTAAACCGGATTTCAAATACAGGAGGATCCTGCTTTTGTACCGCCCCGGCAATTTGTTCGTATGTCATACGTAATGGTATTGGATCCGGGATCTATTCTGAAACAAAAACATGCCATCGCAACCAGTTAAAAACAGACAATTCACTCTTAGCCCCTTCAGGCACACCGGAATGGATCTTTTGTTCAATGATCTTCCCTTCCCGCAGGGTAAACCGGTCCTCGAGCGAAGCATAAAAATTGATGAGGAACAATACCTGATCACCGTTGTTTTTATCAAAGCTTCTCCTGCTGGGCTGTCCTTTGAACACATGCTCTCCACTGGCCCAGCTGTAATGTTTGTGTATCAGATCCTGTTTTTGAAAATGCATGGCATCTTTTTAAAAAGTTATCAACTACCACAGGCAGGCTTTCAACAAAGCGGACAGCCGTCCGCTACAACTGCACAAACGTTATCACCACAAAAAACCGGCACCATTCTCTCCTGGTGCTTCAGCTGATTCCGTATAAAAACGACCGAATACCATTTTCACGATGGCTGATCATAAAGAAGCAAAAACCACCTTCCCGGTCAGGCTTTCCGGATAAACCCTGACTGTTTGTTTATATTGATTTGGCTTAACTACAGAAAGATGAACCATCATTTAAAAACGGGAACAAAAAAGCAACTCCCGATTCATCGCAGATCTTCTGTACTCTATGAAGATAAGCTATTTACCTCATATTGTGGTAAGTTTTTTTCAGCCGGTCCCGCCCGGCAGGCAGCGGAGTTCCGGGCATCCGCAACCAGCAGCGGCATTTCAATACAACACCGGCTAACCGGTTGTTACTAATGCCGTTGAATACCGTAAAAAAACAAAATAAGGGCTATATCCTCCTTTTTTTGTATCTTTGCACGGTTAGTTTGAGTACTGCTCTATGTAAGCACATGCTTTTCAGCTTTTCCGCTTTATATATTTGCCTCTTCTCGAATCATTTATCACTTTATTAAAATTAAAACAATGAACATTTTTGTGTCCAATCTTGGGTACAGCTTCAGCACTGAAGATCTGAACGATTTATTTGCAGCCTATGGATCTGTTGATTCTGCACGCGTAATCACCGATAAATTCACCAAGCAAAGCCGGGGTTTTGGCTTTGTAGAGATGCCGGATGAGGCTGCAGCCCTGAAAGCCATCAAAGACCTGAACGGCTCCATGCAGGACGGACGTTCCATCAAAGTAATGGAAGCCCGGCCGAAAGAAGAAAAAAGCAGCTATTCCAACCGCTGGTAAGTGGTAAATGCCGGTTCAGTATTAAAAGACGTTTAAAAAAGCAATATATTATGGATGTACACGCGATAGAAAAATTTTTGGCCTCCGCTACTAAAAATACCGGGGCAGTAAACATTCACTTTAAAGACCGTTCTACTGTAACCGGCATTTTTATTAATTCACGCGATTATGAAGAGTTAAAGGCCAAAAACTTCTGGCGGGTAGTGAGCTCAAAAAACCTGCAGCAATGGGAGCGTACCAGAGATGTTAACCTTTCCCGCTTATTCAGCGGCTCCGGGTTCACCCGTCTCAGCGCTGCCACCAAATAGCGGATTACAGTCACATTAAACTATTTATTTAATTTAAAACAATCGAATGGGAGAAACCTGGAACAAAAGAGAAAGAGAACAACGTAAAAGAAACGCAAAAAAACAAAAAGAAGAAAAAAAACAGGAGCGCAAGGAAAATTCCGGTAAGGCAAAAAGCCTGGATGATATGCTGGCGTATGTGGATGAGTACGGAAACCTTTCCGCAACACCGCCTGAACGGAGGCCGGTAAAAACGGAAGACATCCCCCCTGTTGTTGCCAACACCCGCGAACTGAATGCCGGTGATACGACCCGGAAGGGCCTGGTCACTTTTTACGACAGCAATAAGGGTTACGGCTTTATCAAGGACAATGTTACCAAAGAAAGTTTTTTTGTACACATTAACTCATCGTCCGTGCAATTGCAGGAACAACTAAAAGTGGCTTTTGAAATTCAGAAGGGACCAAAAGGCATGGTGGCTGTGAATGTTACGGCAGATGCCTAAGACGGCCTGCAACACTATTACTGCAATGCATTCCGCATAACTATCAAATTTAATGGGTCGCAACAGCGACTCTGGTAAGTGCTTGCCCTTCTTCTATCTGGTTTCATTAAAAAATTTCGGCCTCGGGCGTCCATAAAATTTTCAATTGACAAAGGGAGAATACGCCCCGGGGCCTCTCTGTCATAAGCCGCAAATCCGCCTCCCTCCTGAACGGGTAGGCAAATCCTTCCGGGGCTGTAATCACTGACAATCACATTTCCCTACGGTACGGCTTTATAGAGAATTATCAGATATGATTATCCGACAGTTTTCCCGCGGTCCTGAAGGACTACAGCATTTTTTAACACCGTTGATCAGCTGGTTCCGCAGAACAAGCATGTCTTTTATCCGTGCATCCAGCAACCCGATCTTCCTGTGGATCATTTCCCTTACATTATCACAAGTGGCCTCATTCGTTTCGATCATCGACAGTACCTCAGCCGACTCCTTCAATGTAAAACCAAAGTTCTTAAGTCGCTTTATGGTTAGCAGCCGCTCCAGTACGGCTTCGGAATATTCTTTATAGTTGTTGTTACGACGCTCTTTCCGGGTCACAGAAATCAGCCCCTCCTTCTCATAAAAGCGAATCGTATCACGCGAAAGACCGGTTCGCGCCACCAATGCTCCTATTAACATAAAATTTCAAAGTTTTTACTTGACCGTAGACTATACTCCATGGTTTACCTTTGTAAAGGTAATACGTTCAGCCGCTTTTATTTTATTATAAATCTTATAACATGCGTCCCCTTTTCTTATTACTTTTTCTCATTTGTATAACCGATTCAGGAAAAGCCGGAGCACAGTCGGTGCCCCCGATAAAACTGAATACCCTGAACACACGCATCAACAATGGCAGGGATACCGTCTTTATCATCAATTTCTGGGCTTCCTGGTGTACTCCCTGCCTCAGAGAGCTGCCGCATTTTGAAACATTCAATAACCGGTTTAAGCAAAGCAAAGTCAAAGTTCTTTTAGTGAGTCTCGACTTTAAATCGGACCTGGACAAGACTGTGCTTCCCCTGGTTAAAAAACTGGAGTTGAAAAATGAAGTATTCCTGTTGGATGAATCCGATGCACAAACCTATATGAACAATATTGATACCGCCTGGTCCGGAGCACTACCTGCTACCCTTATTGTGAACAAAGCAAAAAATAAACGAAAGTTCCATGAAGGAACATATGACTTTAATGATCTTGTGAAAATTTATCACCAAAATAAATAACGATGAAAACGACGATTCTTTTACTTACACTATTCCTGGCAGCTTTGGCAAATGCCCAGATCCGTCCCCTTGCACCCGGCAGTATTGCGCCCGATATCAGGTTAACCAATACCAATGAAAAGGTGGTTGGCTTTGATGACTTTCCAAAAGCAAAAGGATTCATTGTTGTGTTCACCTGTAATACATGCCCCTATGCAAAGGCCTATGAACAGCGCATCATTTCGCTGAATGAAGAATTCAGTCCGCGCGGTTATCCTGTAATCGCTGTCAATCCCAATGATCCGGCCATTTCAAAAGGAGACAGTTTTGAAAACATGAAAGAACGTGCCAAAGAAAAAGGCTATACATTTCCCTACCTGTTCGATCCTGGTCAAAAGGTAACCAACCTGTACGGCGCTGCCAAAACCCCGCATTTATTCCTAATAAGAAAAAATAAGAGCACGCTGGTAATCGAATACACCGGTGCGATCGATGATGATCCGCAACAGTCGAACGCCGCACACACGAACTACGTAAGAGAAGCCATCAATGCACTGGATGCCGGCAAGCAGCCGGCCATTACAGCTACTAAGGCCATTGGATGTGGTGTGGCAAGACCCAAAAACAATAACAATTAATCAATCATTCGTTCAGGATCATGCTTATTATAAAATCCTTATTCATCTTTATTCTGGCGGGCATCTGTGAAATTGGCGGTGGTTATCTCATCTGGCTATGGCTCAAAGAAGAGCAGCCTGTCTGGTACGGTATCCTCGGCGCCTTTATTCTTGCTTTTTATGGTGTGGTGGCTACATGGCAACCCTCCAATTTTGGCCGGGTGTATGCTACTTATGGTGGTATCTTTATTGTACTTTCCCTGCTATGGGCATGGAAAATAGACGGGTTTAAGCCGGACCGTTATGACATTATCGGCGGATTGATTGCATTGATCGGAGTTTGCATTATCTTCTACGCACCCCGCTCTGCCCAGCAATGATCATAAAAGGTCTTTTGCTGATTTTTCTGTTTGCTGCTACTGCGGGATACCGCGAAATGTTGCGGCCTAAACAAACCGACATGGCAAAAAATAAAATCACTACCCCCTGTTCAGACAGTTGCGATAACAGCGATCAGCCACAAATCATGGCCTGTAAGTTAACCAGCCAGGAAATGCAAAGAAGGAAGATGACGGTCATTGAACGCTTAAAAAAACAGGTCATTAAAAAAAGAGCATTGAAAAATGGTTATGCCTATCAGTTTAAAGGCAGCGATGCCGTTGTGGATGAGCTGACGGAATTTATAAAGACAGAGCGGCTGTGTTGCGATTTTTTTGACTTTGAATTAAAAATTGCCGGAAATGCAGCTGTCGCCTGGCTTGCAATCACCGGCCCCCGGGGTGTAAAGGACTTTATCAATACCGAACTTGGGCTATAGCCGCATACAGGAACAACAATTGCCTGCCCAGATCGATGCTTCGGCCGTATTCCGGGAACAGCAAGGGCTATACTGTCTCCAGTTGATTCATCGCAAAATCCGCAACCGCATCGCATTTTGCCAGGTGAAAACCAAACGAACATGCGCTTTTATGCGACATGGTGAAAACGAGCCGTCACAGGCCCTAACCTGAAGAATATTTTGTAAATTGGCAGTGCGCTTTCGAAAAGACCGGCGGCGATACATAAAGCAATCTGCTGCGGATCACGTGGAAGTTGAATTGATAAAAAGAGCACTGCTAAAGCACAAGACATGAACAATTCCAATACCCAGGATCAGCGTATCGCAAAAATGATCTTCGCTTCTGTTTATCCCATGTATGTTGATAAGGTGGAGAAGAAGGGCCGGACCAAAGAAGAATTGCATCAGGTCATAACCTGGCTGACCGGCTTTAATGACCGGAAGTTGCAGCAGCTGATAAAAGACAGGGTAACATTTGAGGACTTCTTCCGGCAGGCTTCCCTGAATCCCAATGCCCGGCTTATTACCGGGGTGATCTGTGGCTACCGCGTAGAGGAAATCGAAAACCCGCTGACACAGCAGGCCCGGTACCTGGACAAGCTGGTGGACGAACTGGCGAAGGGCCGGAAAATGGAAAAGATCCTGCGCAGTGCGTAGGCCCTGTTCAGTATTGCTGCAAAAGCGGCAGTCGGATACCTGTAAATCACAAGGAGGTACAATTACAATGTCCTGCCGGACAAAATTCAGCGCTCCCGAACACTGCCTCCTGGATCATTGGGTTAACTGATTCAATGTCTTTATTTTCTGATTCAATTGATGCTCTACTACAAGATCGTAATCGGATTTTGTATCGTTGATTTTACTGGCCACCACAAATAATTCGAGAAACATTAAAAATGCAAAAAGGATGGAATAAAAAAACAATGCCACCGGTCGTTCCGATAATATCTCTATAATGGCATTCAACTCTTCCAGGAAGCCCTGGCTGGATTTCAAATCCTGTCTTAATGAGGCCTCTGCTTTTAATTTTTCTTGCGTGTACGCTTCTTTTTGATTCCGGAACACAGTCAGGTTCTGTTCGTTGATTTCAGTTTCTTTTATTTTTGGATTAGGAAGCGGCGTGATCGACACCGTGGTCTGAGGTCTGGTAGCATAGCTCCCGTCACCACGTCTGACCTGTATATTGGTCGTGGTTTTCGAAACTGATGGTATTGTTGGCCGCCTTGCTACTTCTTCGTGCAATGCCAGATTCTTTTTATCCAGCGAATCAATCTCCGTTTGAAGCTCCTGTAACTTTTTATCGATGATCATCAACCGGTTGGGCAGCTGCTCATTAACCTGCCGGTCCACGATCTGGATCATTTTCTTTTCAATATCATCTTTAAAAATGATCTGATCCAGAATAGCGGATCCGAGAACTGCCATAATAAAAGCAATCACCAGGCGAAAAATGCCCAGCCATTGACTTTTACCAACTGTAAGAATGATCTGGCGCTCAATTTGAATAATGATCAGCACAAAAATAAACGCCGTTAGAATACAGCCCCACAGGGGCGCATTGACATACCGTTCGGCAAAGGAATAGCCGATAAACGACCAGAGAATCATCAGGATCAAAATTGCCGAGGAATATTTCTTCAGCTGCTTTTTGCTGGCTTCCGTACAGGTGCCCAATATGCGATAGTTCCAGCCCGTTAAAAAACAGCCGATTTTTGTCCACCAGTCTTTCTTCATAATGAAGCGTCTATTTTTAAATTGTGTAAAGAGAGCGATGCCAGTCCCCGGGTGAATCCCACTTCATACGATTTAAAGATCCCCATCATGTATAAGGCCCCTTTATCGAGATCTTCTTTCATCTTCTTCAACTCCTCCACATGTTTTTCATACGTATTTTGTTTTGACCTTAACAACTCCACAATATCTGTTAAACCGGCCTGTCCGCGGGAAAGTATATGAAAATCAATATCCCGCAGCATGTCTTCATACTTTAGAAAAACCTGTTTGAATTTTATCTCCAGGTTGCTGCGGACAATGTCCAGGTTTGCCGCTTTATAGGACTGATCCGGATTTGTCAAAGCATCATTATAGGCTTTATTTTCATAGTCTTCTTTCAAAAAACCATAGATAATATCGATGGGCAGTTTTGAGCCGAACACCACAGAATAAGTAGCGCCGTTTTCTTCCACCGGATCAGAATCATCAATAAAATCAGATTCTTTTATTTCAGGAAGTGTATTACTTCTTGCTTCATCAGGTATTTCCGCCGGAACAGGTACCTGCTTTCTAAATAGATCAAAAAATCCCATCGCTTAACGTTGTTTAGGCTGTTTGTAATTATTAAATGTATTTTATCGGCACCTCATACCGGTAGTGCCCGCGGCTATGACAGCTTTCGCACAAGGTGATTAGTAAGTCGTCGCTATAATCCCAGGGATCGGCATGTTTTTGTAAGCGTTTAACAAAATGATACTGCTTGTGGTGTACATGCAGCTTTCCTTCCGTTCTGGCACAAATCACACATTTGTTCTTGTCCCGGCGCAAAATCCGTTTCCGTTTTTCGATCCAGCGGGGATCAAAAAGCTTTTCTCCATAATAGACTTTATCTTTCATTGGATGGTTCCTCCGTCTCATTTTTTTGCTGATAATGATCTGCGGTGGCCAACAGCTCCTTGCGGTACTGGTAAATATCATCCAGTGATGCCAGTAGTTTTCTCTCTCCGTTATCCTTCCCCCTGTGGAAAAGCTCCAGGTATTTTTTGGAGAAATTAAAATGCAGCCGCGCCAGTGGTTTCCGGTTATTATCGTCCAGCAAAATGCCAAAATACGACTGCGTATCCCTGAATGCGATCCGTGTTGCCGGCACTACTTCCCGCAGAATGGCTTTTACGATCTGTGAACCTTCTATTTCTTCCTCAGTAGTGATCCACTTCAATCCTTCCGGGTTCTCATCAACCGGCGCTACTTCGCGGGGTTCCTGTTTGGAAGGGTTTTTCTCATTAATATTCAATGCATTTTTCAGCCTGAAATTAATGGACTCATTGATCGCATTTGATAAGGCGCGTTTGGTGTATTCCTTAAAACTGTTCAGCCGGGATGCCGTCAGGGATTTATCAAAAAAACGGTTTACCAAAAGTTTTACCAATTCATCGGACGGGTCTTTCAGTTCTTTTTCGAACTCGTTGCGGATGGCTTTAATATATTTCAGATCTTCCGCTGAGTCCAAAATACCCATAAGATTGTAGCCATTCTTGGTAAATTTTTCAAGGAGCCGGATGCTGGAATCCTTCAGGTTAGCCAGCTCCAGGGTAAAAAACGGTTTATCATCCATAATATTCGGCCGTTCCAGGTCGGCGTAAAAATTGTAGACCAATCCATTCGTCAGCACCCCGAACCGGGACTTGGAAACATGATAGTAACGGTGCAGCTGGGAATTGTGCGCATCCACGCTTTCTTTCCAGTGTTTGCATTCAATGATCAGAACGGGCGCTCCGTCTTTTTTGATCACGTAATCAATTTTTTCGCCCTTCTTTGTTCCGATATCGCAAATGTATTCCGGGATCACTTCGGTAGGGTTAAAAATATCGTAACCGATTGCCTGAATAAACGGCATCACAAAAGCATTCTTGGTAGCTTCTTCGGTATTGATCTGATCTTTCAGCGCATCCACTCTTTGATGCAGCTGCTCCAGCTTTAGTTTTAAGTCATTCTCCATTTTATGCGGTTGTATTATGAATAAACTTTTTTGGCAACAGCAAACCCGGTAACATCCCGTATCATGCTACCGCTAAGATAGCCTGCCATTTGCTGCTTCGTTTACGGGAAACCGTAATCCGTAACACTGTTGATTCAGGCCTTTACCGGTGACGCCAGTTCCAGGGTGCCACGGGGTTCTCCGCCGCCCAAAGCCCCTTCCGTTGCTGCCTTGCTGCTGTCTCCAGTATCGCATATGCTGTGTCACCGGAATATTTCTTAAAATGCCAGGCAAGGCCATTCCTTACCAGTTCCTTATTAAGGTTCCGCCCGTCTTCCAGGATCACTTCCGCAATCAGCCGCCTGTTCCGGTCGTACCGGTTATAATGAATAAGCCTGACATATTTTCCAAAGCATAGCCCGGCAACAAACTGTTTTGCCTGGTTCCCAAAAGGCTGTTTCTTTTCGGGGCAGTCGATATGAGCAAACCGAACCACCTGTTCCCTGCCGTTCATCAGCAGTACAAATGTGTCTCCGTCTTTTACGCCGGTCACCTTATAGCAGGTTCCATACGTTGTCTCCCTCAGCCTGCTGCTGTCTGTCCGACCAGAGGACTCCCTGCATCCGGTCAAAATCAGGAATAAAGCAGTTATATACCAACACATCATTGAATTTTCAGGAACGATATTATACATAAAAAACGCCCGCTTGTGATACCGCCGTTATTTCAGCGGAAGGATATGTTTTTCATAGATATGCTCGGTTAAAGGGCTCAGGCTTCGTTCTGTATACACCGGATGCTCCCCTTTTCTTGTATAAAATTCTATGCCGCCGTTGAGTCTTATATAGGACATCCGGTTAATATCTGCTTCAGTTATCGTATCCGGTCGCGTCACTTTCCTGAAATGGAGCAGCTTTACCGTATCAAGCGGTATCACCAGGGCTCCGTACACTTTTTGATTGCAGGGTATTTGCTGGTAATGATCGCCGGTCCAGTACATGCAGGCGTCTTCCTTTGAATGATCCCACGTGATATAGCGGTAACCAGGTATCCCCAGCAATGCCAGCACAGAAATTATTAAAGGAGCTGTTCTGATTTTAAACCGGAACCGGGGTTTAACCGGCGCTTCCGGTTTCGCCGCAAACACTTCCACCTCCTCTTCTTTATTCCCCTCCATTGTATTATCCTCCTGCACTTCGCCAACCGGTTTGTGCTCTTCCTCCGGCACAGCCACTTCCATAACCAGTTCATCCAGCTCGCGGATGCCATTTTTTTCCCAGCTTGTATAGGGTCTGGGTTCAAAACCGGTCAGCCAGGCCAGCAATTCAATATTTTTTTCGTCGGTTCTGATCTTTGGATTGTTTATAAAATTGATCAGAGGCCGGAACTTGTCGATGTCAAAATTTTCGATGATACGCGGATACGTCCTCTCATCGCCGGTCTTTCCAAAAAAATTCCGCAGGGTCTGTTCATCTTTCCGCTGCCATTTCTCGGTACATACGATCCGGCATTCATCTCTCAGCCGGGCCGGAGTTGGCGCACTAAGATTTAGATGCAATATACCGGAGCTTTTTTTTTGTTCATAATCCTGCAGTATCTGGTCGATGTAATCCTTATACATACGGCAAAGATGGCAACGTATAAAATAAAGAATTTACGGGTTTCCGTAAAGTGATCGAAGAAGTAAATATGCCTGCAGATGGTGCTTCTTTTACGGATTCATCCCCAACCGGTGTCACCGGGCACCACAATCCACCCGGTACCTGACCGGGGTTACTCCTGTGTTTCTCTGGTAGCTGAAACAGGTCCGGTCTGGCTCAGCAAAAAAATCCGGGAGAATAAAAAATTCTATTTATCTTTATAATCAAGATAATTAATCATAAAGATATATGCAGGAACCCGGAACTGAAAACCTAAGCGACCTGGGGAGGGAGATCTCCGATGTAACGCTGCTGATGCATACCGCCATTGCACGAAGTGTTGGCCTGACGGGAGTTGACCACAAATACCTGAGCCTGATCCTGCGGCGGGGACCGCTTACAGCAGGCGAACTATCAGCATTCACCGGTCTTACCACTGGCGCAGTAACCGCCATGATCGACCGGCTGGAAAAGAAAAAGCTTGTCAGCCGGTCATTTGACAAGGCGGACCGGCGGAAAGTGCTGATCGCTGCCAATGAAGTCAGGGCCCAGAAGCTGTTTACGCAATCCAATCAGCAACTGAAAACAAGAATAGAAAAACTTATTTCGACTTATGACAAAAAGGAGGTCCGGCTGATCGCAGGCTATCTCCGGTCCTCTATCGAAATCATGCAGACATTGATCCGGGAACTCAACGAAAACAACAAATAAACCACATGCCGGTACTGCTGTCTGCGGCGGCATCGGCGCTAAATCGTTTTACCATGACCAACGTTAATATGGAATACCTCTCAAGAGCCGAAGCAGGGCTACTGGTGACCATCCTCGCCTATTTTTTACTGAACGGGGCACAGCTTTTTGAAACGGCGGTACTTGTTCCCAAATGGACCGCCGCTCCTCCGTTGTCTTTTCAGTTCTTCAAAAAACCCTATGGTGCCGATCTCAAGACCTTCTGGATCATCGCACACTCCATCCACGAGATAACATTCATCCTGGCCATTGCTTTTTGCTGGAAGATCGGGCCGGTAAGGAACGGACTCCTGCTCCTGTTTGCCGTTCACTTTGTTCTGCGCGCATGGACCCTCCTCTATTTCGCACCCAATATTATCGAGTTTCAGGCTATCGCAAACGGCAAACCTTCCGGCGCCGATCTTCTGAGCCGGACAAGGCAATGGAGGATCCTGAACTATATCAGGGTAGGTATCTTCTTTGCCGTATCATTTGGACAAATCCCTTTGCTGGTCAAACTGGCGGGTCTGAAAAACGCATAGCTGCGGCCGGGACCGTCCGCGCATATTCTTCTTTTTCCAGGTGTCCCTGAAAAGGATGAGCCACTGCCTCCCCTGATATGCATCCGGCAAGCAGCCGGTCAGTAAAGCGGTTTAGAGAGCTTTATAAAATAAATACTGTTCCGGTCAACTTTATTTGTAAAAGGAAGAATTTTTTGCTGATATATTTTGTCGGCCCCCGTTATTCCAAAGTCATCGTCATTTGATACAGCAATCAGGGAAGGGTTGATAATCGCAAGTCCTTCTGCTTTATCATGCGGATATACTGTACTGATATCTTTCATCAAATCGGCAACCAGTGTTTTTGTCACAGGCACAATACCGTTGGCGGCCAGGCTGGCGGCATCTTTCAGTTCTTCGACGGTCTTCCCGCCAAACAGTTTCCCGTTGGCTCCGTTCGCCGGATCAGAAATATCAGTAGCTCCGCTGAGGCTTATCTTAAACAGCTTCTTGAAAACCGTTGTCCGGTTTGCAGCGGTTGCGAACTGCCCGTCCCGCTCCAGTACCAGGAAATTGTTATTATCAATTGCCGCTATTTCGCTGACAGCCTGCAACGACCAGTTATCCATCATATAAACAAACTGCTTTGTATTGCCTGTAGCAATATCAAAGGTCAGGATGCGGATCGCAAGAGAATTTGTTATCGCAGCAGAAGAGGGATTATACAAAGGAAATTGCATAATACCCACCAGCGTTTTTCCATCAGGTGTAATGGTCAGCCCTTCCATCCCCCTGTTGGGGCGGCGTTTTGCCAGTACCAGCGGCAGCTTTTTGCTCCCTGTGGAAAACGGGTTTATCTTCTCAAGTGTTTTGCCGTTCCTGTCCACATGAATGATATGCGGCCCATACTCATCACTGATCCAGAAACTGCCGTCGGGAGCCAATGCCATCCCTTCCGAATCTATTCCATCCTCGCTGGGCTGAAGTTCCTTTCCATTCAGATCAAAGGGGTTTTCCCCTGTAGCACCGGCATTCAAAGGATTGGGTAACCCGTTAAGAGGGGCGCCGCTGCTGTTCTTCAAAAGGATCGTTGATTCCTGCACCAGCGAATCACCTTTCAACCGGAATTTTCCGATCTGGGGAACAAAACCGGGGTCCGCGATCATAATGCTGTTAGTGGCAGCTTCCGCTACATTGGGCCCTCTATCCGTTAACAGGTAAAACACCGACCGGTCATAAGGATCCTGTGCCAGGGATGAACCATATCCTCCGTTATACAAAGTAATGTTGTTGGGCGTAACCGTTAATACTTTTGGGTGTTTATCTTCTGCAACATCGGGATAAGCCGGGGCGGGATTATCATTTCCCGACCTATTTTTTTTGCAGGCAGCAAATGCCATCACCGTAAGCAGGCTCAGGCCCAGACTGATCTTTCTATTCATTTGGCTTGAAAATTTTCAGTAAAGCAACTGCCGGTCTGTTACATTATCGTTAAAGCATCAAAACTTAATATTCATTTAATGTGCAGCACCCGACGTACATGAACCGCTGCACCAACAATGTTACCGCAGCAGCTGCTGCCGGCCGCCACGGCCGCGCTGATTCAATCCGGTTTTTCCGAGACTGTAGGTAACGCTCAGCATAAAATATTGCCGCAGCGTGGTATTGCGCTGATCCTCGATATAATTCTGACTGGCAGAGCGACTGATCGCCGTATTGCGGTTCAGCAGGTCGAAAGCTTTTAGCTTTAATGCCCCACGGTTGTTCTTCAAAAAGAATTTACTAAGGCTGGCATTCCAGAGCAGGATCCCTTTATTAAAACCATCGCCCAGATCGTTATTCAGCAGGTAGGTAAAATCACCGGAGAGGAAAAAACTGAATGGCAGCTGCCAGTCGATCCCGGCTTCATAGGACTGAGAAAAATACCCGGTGCCGGAAGCCGGTTGTATCGAGTAACTGGTGGCATTCGCACTCCATCGCCCGGCAACCATAAGACTGATCGCATCCGACGGACTTATGTCCAGGCGCAATGCAGGTTCCACCATCTGCGTTCTAATGGTATTTAAACGCCCGTTAATAAACTGTTTGTCGATATCATAACGAAGCGTATTTGAAATGCCGATCTGTGCGCCCCACAGCCGGAGGGGAAAACTATAGCTGGCCCTGTTAAAATAATGATACCCCCCATTTATATTCACCGGCTTTGTAGAACGCTGACCCGTTTGCAGATCCAGTGAATCATCGTTTGCAATTTTGTGCTGCGTCATCTCGGCGGAAAAATACAGAAAGAAATTCCGGTTGGTGTATGGATTTACAAGAAACAGGTTGGTACTGGCCTTATGCACCAGTTCCTGTTTCAAGTCGGGATTGCCATACAGGATATTCAATGCATCGCTGAGATCCGGGACGGGTTGAAGCTGCGATGCCGTGGGTTGCCGGGTATTGGCAGTATAAGAAAGAACCAACCGTTTATTCTTTGTAAAATTATATTGAAATCGTGCATTGGGTAAAAAATTATAAAACCCTTTGTGAAGGACCGAATCCCCCGTTGCTACACCGATGGTGCCGGCCAATAGCGCCTGCTGCCAGGAAAGTCCCAGGGCATAACTGTATTTCCGCTCCTGCCGGCGGAAACGAAGCCCTCCGTTGATATAGCTGTATTTATTATCAAAATCGCCCGACTGTTGTCCGTTGAGCGAATCGTACCGCTGTGTGATATTATTAAAATCATAAACAGCATACCGGAAGGCATTATCATTTACACTCCTTCCGGCACTGAATTCAAGCAGCGATTGCTTTCCCAAAGGTTCACTATAAACCGCTTTCACGTTGTAGCTGGTGTTGTTATTTTTGTTCTCATTTTGCTGATCGGTCGTATCCTGTTGCTGTATCAGGCCGGAGGCATTGTAGTAGTTAAGATGTGTCAGCAGCGAACCTGTGCCATCCGTGTTCGAGACCGAATGCTGCAACAGCAGGGAAAACGTCCTTCCCTGTTTCCGGAATTTCTTCCAGTACATCAGATCTGCAGTATAAGCAAACCCGTGACTTTGGGTCGTATTGATGGTGGATCCGTCGTTGATCCTGCTTCCGTTACCCAACCGGCTATCAAAGTTCGATTCCGAGCGGGACCTGCTGTCCTGGTAATTAAAGTCGGGGCGGAACCGCAACGCCTGCGTGGAATCGATCGCATAAAGCGCATTTATATTGAAGCGCCCCGATGTATTATTGTTAAACGCTTTCGATGTTTTTGTAGAGTAGTTATCTCCGCCGGATGAGATATTCTGCCGTTCAAGATACGTTTCTGCTGAAGGATCATACCGGTTCAGAAACAGACTGCTTTGCCAGTCGACCTTGCTTCCGAATACATTGTTGTAATTAATGCCCGTACCCAGTATCCTGTTGATACCACCTGTCTCATCTGAGCTTTCCGGAGCGCCATCGGAAGCAGCAGCCTTACCACCTCCCGGCGGAGAAGCGGGGCCGGAACCAA
This sequence comes from Niabella beijingensis, assembly GCF_020034665.1. Taxonomy (NCBI): domain Bacteria; kingdom Pseudomonadati; phylum Bacteroidota; class Chitinophagia; order Chitinophagales; family Chitinophagaceae; genus Niabella; species Niabella beijingensis. The sequence goes on from NZ_JAIQDI010000002.1 coordinate 2,600,822, forward strand.
ACATATTGGAAAATGTAAAGGCATTTTCATTAACATTATTTCCCGCGGCCAGCACGGAGGTCTGACGTGCGCCTTCAAAACTGTTTAGATTGCCCTTTGCAGCAAAACGGCCCTGACTGCCTGCGCCTGCAGACAATTCACCAAATACGCCTTTCTTTTTATCGGCCTTTAACTTCAGGTTAATGGTCCGTTCATAATCTCCGTCCTCAAAGCCCGTAAGCTGTGCCTGGTCGCTCTGTTTATTGTACACCTGTACATTGTCAACAACAGCCGCCGCAAGGTTTTTTGTTGCCACACTGGGATCCTTACCGAAAAACTCCTTCCCGTCCACCAATACTCTTGTCACTTTTTCACCCTGCGCCTTAACCGTTCCGTCCTTGTCTACCTGTATACCGGGCAGCTTCTTCAGCAGCTGTTCCACACTGGCGTCAGGAGCTGTTTTAAAGGAGCCGGCATGGTACTGGATCGTATCTCCGCTCATGGTCACGGGGGCTGCTTCGGCCTTAACCGTTACTTCCTTCAAAACGGCATGCAGATCCGTCATGCTGATGCGGCCCAGGTCGGCATTTTTTATTTCATCGCTGATAGTGAAGAACAGATCAGTGTTTTGATAGGCCACATGCGTTACCAGCAAGCAGTATGTCCCTTTCCGGATATTGGTAAAATCAAATTCCCCGTTGTCATCCGACAAGGAAAATGATACCAGTGAGGAGTCCTTTTTATCCAGTACAGACACCGTTGCAGCACCAACAGGGCGGTTACTGAGCGTGTCAATCAGGATTCCTTTTACTGTGCCGCTCTTTTGTCCCAGAACGGCAACCGGACAGCAATAAATAAAAACAAAGAAAAGAAATGGCTTGATCATGAATAGTTATTTCGCGTCAAAACTATCCCGACTCAAAGCAAATAGCAGTTAATCAAAATGGGTTTAAGGTTAATCAAAGTTAAAAGACACCCTACCCGGCGGCACTTTATTATATAACAAACCGGTATCCGATCCCCTTAACAGTGATGATCTCCAGCGAAGGATCGTTTTTCAGGTACGCCCGCAACTTGGTGATATACACATCCAGGTTGCGGCTGTTAAAAAAAGAGTCACTGCCCCAAAGCGCATTCAGGATGACCCTTCGCTGAACAATATCTTCCCGTCCTTCATAAAGCAGCTGTAATAACCGGTTTTCCCGGAAGGACAGTTTACGTACTTCCTCACCGAAGGTCAGCAGTTGCTTCCTCGGCTGAAAAACATATTGCCCGATCACGACAGCGGCATCTCCTGTTTGTCCGTTTTTCGGAGACTTCTTATGGAGCAGGTGCTCTACACGTACGATCAGCTCTTCCATGCTAAACGGTTTCCGGATATAATCGTTGCCTCCTAAACCGAATCCTTTTACCACATCTTCTGTTTGTGTTCTGGCGGTAAGGAAAATGATCGGCAGCTGTTTGTCGATCTTTCTGATTTCAGCAGCAATGGCAAAACCATCCTTATTGGGCAGCATGATATCGGTTACACATATATCAGGTTTTGTTTCCTGCATCAGTGCAATGGCCTTATCGCCATCGCGCTCCATAATCACTTCAAATCCCCGGCTTTCAAGGCTTTCCTTAACGATCTTTCCCAGAAAAAGCTCATCTTCAATATAGAGAATGCGTGTTGTACTCATTTCAGCTGTTTAACCGATCGTAATAACAAATATTGTTTCCCCCGGCTTGCTGTATAAGGTGGTGGTACCTCCGTGCTGCTTTACCACCTGCCATACATAGTTCAGCCCCAGGCCATACCCTTTTGCATTATGCGTATCCCCGTGCGGTACGCGAAAGAATTTTTCAAATACTTTTTGCCGGTATTCGGGTGGAATACCGATGCCGTTATCGCTCACCGACAGTTGTGCGCCCCGGGCCTGCTTTTGCAGGTCGATCTTGATAACAGGATGGCCCTTGCTGTACTTCAATGCATTATCCAGCAGGTTAAACACCACACTTTCCAAATGCATCCTGTCGGCATAAACCGGAACCTCCTTTGTCCCGGAAACTGAAACAACAGCCTGTTTCCGCTCCAACTGCAACCGCATCGAACGGGTCACCTCTGCTACCACTTCCGATAAATTCAGCGGTGCTTTATTCAGCTGTATTCCTTTTTTATCTATCAGGGAGAGCCGCATTACCTTATCCACGAGCAGTGACAGGCGGTGCAGTTCTTTTTGCGATGCTTCCAGGTATTCTTCTCGCTTCTGCGGATTATCAATAGCACTGAAATTCTTTAACGCCTCGATGGCAACACCAACCGTAGCAATGGGAGTTTTAAGTTCATGCGTCATATTGCTGATGAACTCATTCTTTATCGCTGTCAGTTTCCGTTGCTTTTGCAGTCCCCGGTATAATAATACAAAAGTGATACCCGTCAGTGCGATCAGGAAAACAGAAAATGTTATAGGTAATGCGATGGTCTTGTACAGAAATGCTGTCGCATTGGGAAAGCTGAGCAGATACAGCGTATTTCCGCTCAGGGCGCTGATCATTGTTGTGTCGTGGTACTTATCCGCAGCCACAGGGCGGATCGCAAACGAAGTATTCACCTTCATCTGCCGGAGCCTAGCGGCATAAGCGCGGGACAACCGCTTAAGATCAAACGGGTACGCCAGCAGTGAATCCAGTTTAAGTGAAACCATTTTCCCGGTACTGTCGGCAAACGCGAAATGAAAATCCCCCGTTCGTTTATCGGGGGCCCGGCCTATAGCCACGCCTGTCACACCGGAAACGAGCGGAGCCATCCGTGTGGACAGTACCCTTACCCCTTTCCTGAAAGTATGCCCCTCCGTTTCCGTACCGTTATCCATATCAACACTGTTCATTGTCGCTCCCATCTGATGCAGTTCCACCGGTGGTGCTGCGGGGGCAACAGTTCCGGCAGCTTCATATAAGGAATCTTTGGAACCATACCTGACAAGTATATTACCTGCAGCCCGTTTTCCGGGTTCAGCATCCGCTTCCTTTCTTTGTGTAAAGAACATCCGGGGCACCGCAACAGTGTGCTCCGGGAACCGTCCTGCAGGCATTGCCGTGGTGCTGAATTTTTTAAATTCAGGGAACTGACGCGCAATTGCAGTCTGTACAATTGAATCTTCTGTTTCCCGGACCAATTCATTGAAGGTGGAAGCCGTCTTTATATTGAATGTACTCTTTTCATTGGTATAATTGGTTTGCAACCACCAGATCTGAAACCCGGTGAGCACCAGAAATGCAATGATCATTAAAAATAGTAAACCCCGCATTTTCATCAGCTTATCCGTTCCGATACATAAAGAAAAAAATACCGCTGCCGGTAATGTGTCAAAATTAGCCATTCTGCACCGGACGTCTAAAAACTTTAACCTTTATTAACCTTAGAGCAAGACGGATTAACCTGTTATTGCCATTGCCGAAACTACTTTTGAAAAAAAATCATGAAGAAAATATTCTTTACGGCCGCCGCTATTTCAATAGTAGTCGTGGTATGGGGCCAGCAACAGCAGGGTATGATAACCTACCGCAGTACGATCCAGATGCAAGGTGCCGGTACATTGCGCGTAGCCGGTGGCAGGGAAATACAGGGACCGGAAGCAGCGGCTTTGCAAAAACAGCTGGACCAGCCACGCATCAGCCACTTCGAGCTCCTGTTCGGCAATAATAAAACACTGTGGCAATCGGCAATAGAACAGCCGGAAGCCGCCGAACCGGCCCCGCAGGCCGGCAATACGCAGATCCGGTTGAATTTTATTGGCGGTGATGACGCCGTCATGTACACTGACCTTACGACAGGCCTGCTTACAGAGCAACGGGAACTCAATGAAAAAAAATACCTGATCCGGGACACGGTGATGCCGCTAAAATGGAAAATAGAAGGCATCACGAAAACCGTACTCGGCTATACCTGCCAGAAAGCCACCGCTATCCGCTATGGCAAACGGATGGTCCCCAGGATGCAGGACGGAAAATTCGAAGAGAAAGAAGTAGCGGATACCACCAGTATCATTGCCTGGTTTACCGGCAGCATACCGGTAGCGGCCGGCCCTGCCTCCTTTCAGAAGCAGCTGCCCGGAATGATCCTGGAGATGGATATCAACAACGGAAGACAGGTATACACGGCTGTCGCTATTTCGTCAAAAGTGGCGGTGGATAAGATCCGGGAGCCCTCAGGAAAGACCCGGATTTCCCGCGCTGCATTTAAAGCCGAAATGGAACGGTCAAGAAAAAGAATGATGGAACAGTTTAAGAATACGGACAGGAGCGGGAATATACACATCCAGGCGGTGGGTATGTGAAACCGCACAACCATAAAGACGTTATCCATGCAAGTAGTTATTATAGACCGGGAACCATTTGCAGCGGAACAGCTGCAAGACATCCTGGATAGCCTGGACCCGGGCATCCGGGTAGTCAAACAACTTTTTACAGTGGCCGAAGCCACCGCCTACTTTGATAAGAACGGGGCACCCGATCTCATATTTTCCGATATTGAACTGGCAGATGGTACCAGTTTTCATATTTTTGAAAAGACAGCGATATCTGCTCCTATCGTATTTATAACCACCGGTACCCAATATGCATTGCAGGCTTTTAAAACAAACGGCATTGATTATATTTTAAAGCCCTTAAATAAAAACAGCATCAGTGAGGCTATTCATAAATATGTCCTGATACAGACCGCCATATTTAAAAAGCTGGCATACGATCAGTCCCATATTACAGGACCGGGTTCCGCCAAAAACAAAACAGAGCTTCCCACGCGGCTGCTGGTAAAGTACTGCGACCGGATCACACCGGTACAGATAACGAATATTGCATTCTTTGAATGCCGGAACAAAACATTACAGCTGACCACAATGGAAAACAGAAGTTATCCGCTGAGTAAAACACTGGAAGAAACAGAAAAGATCTGCGGCGGGAAGTTTTACCGCGTAAACCGGCAGCTGCTGCTAAACAGGGAAGCCATCCGGGAGGTACTGCAGGGCTATTCCCGGAAACTGGTGGTAAAACTAAAGACCAGTGCATTGCCGGACATTGTCATACACAAGGCAAAGGCAACGGAGTTCCTTACCTGGTTAAGCGCCTGATCCCCGTACAGCGGCTCCGCAAAATTCCCGATCTCGTAAATGGTATTTCCGATTTCGTAAAACCTCACACCATATGTGGTTCTAAATTCGCGCAAATTTTTTGTTTTGCAGGAAAGAATCATAACGTTACTGACTACTTTACTGTCTCTTGCATTTGCTGAAGCTGCTGTTGCGCAGGAGGTCAAATTAAAAGGCCGTGTTCTCACAGAGAACAACAGCCCTGCTGCGTTTGCAACCATCATTCTGGACAGCACGGACTATGGCACTACAACCAACGAGAACGGGAATTATGCGATCAACAATTTAAAACCCGGTCACTATAAGATCATTGCTTCTGCTGTTAACAACAATCCACAACAGCAGGAGATCGATTGCCGGGCCGGAGAAACGGTCGTTATCAATTTCACCCTGAAAAAACAAACCGGCAGCCTGGATGAGGTAAAAGTCTCCTCATCCTCCGCACATCAGGAACTAAAAACACAGATCATTAACACGGCCGCCTTTAAAGAGCAGCCCTCCACCCTCATCGAATTAATGAACCGGAGCGCCGGCATAAGGATACGGCAGACGGGAGGATTGGGAGGAAGAAGCGACCTGATGCTTAACGGATTTCAAAACCGCTCGATAAAATTCTTCAAGGATGGGATCCCGCTGGATTACCTGGGTTCGGGCTTTGATATTTCCCTGGTGCCGGTCAACATGCTGGACCGTGTTGAAGTATATAAAGGCGTGCTGCCCTTTTCCCTGGGTGCAGATGCATTGGGAGGTGCCGTTAATATGATCGGCAGGCATACCTTTACAAATTTCCTGAATGTTGCTTACGAGTTCGGTTCGTTTAATACACACCGGGTCTCTTTAAACACATACCACACCAACAGATCGGGCCGGTTCTTTGCCGGCCTCAACGGTTTCTATAATTATTCCGACAACGACTACCGGGCGGATGTTCAAACGCTGGACCCCGAAACCGGCATCAAGGAAGATTACCGGGCAAGGCTCTTTCATAACAAGTTTTCAAATGACTATCTTGAAGGATATACCGGTGTAAAAAATCTGTCATGGGCAGATGAATTAAAACTGTCCGTCACCGCTTTTTCCATCAACCGGCAGCTCCAGTTCGGCAGTACCATGGACCAGCCCTTTGGTGCGGCAAAAGGATTGCAGAACGCCGTTGTTCCTGCGCTCAATTACAAAAAACAACTGTGGAATGATCAGTTCTCCATTAACCAGTTCGTTGCCTATAGCGCTATCCGTTCAAAAACCATCGACACAGCACACGGCTCCTACGACTGGAGAGGCGTCTACACTTATAACCCTTCAGGTATCGGGGAGCTCTCTGCCAAAGGCAGTTTGTCGGATATCCTTTTTCAAAATTATATTTCAAGATCCAATCTCACCTATGCCCTGAACGGGCATCACCGGCTGAACCTGAATGCCGTTTACAATAAATACCGCAGAACCGGTGAAGATCCTTATGGCAACAAATTCAAAAACGGAGTGGATGCACTTACCCCTCCGGCCGGTTATGAAAAGTTCATTGTGGCATTGGGCCTCACCTCAGACTTTCCCAGCAAAAAATTGCAGAACAGTTTTGCCCTGAAATGGTTCCGGTACCAGACAAATGCCACAGATGCCGACTTTCAGGGCAATGAAGTGACCACACAAAATAAAAGAAGTGCCTGGGGCGTATCAGAAGGGCTACGCTTTAATGTAAGTCAGTACGCCTCCTTTTACCTTTCGGGGGAGTCGGCCCTGCGGCTGCCGGAGCTGGATGAGCTTTTTGGAGATGGTAATCTGAAGCTCTCTAATTTCAACCTGAAACCCGAACGCAGCATTAACATCAGTTTAAGTTACAAAGTCGCTGTTCCCGGCAATTATTCAGCAGAGATCAATACTTTTTACCGGCGTACAAAGGACATGATCCTGCTGATGCCCCACAACCTCCTGTTTTCCCAGAGTCAGAATGTGGAAAATGTACATGGCTACGGACTGGATGCGGATGGTCGTTATTTTATTACCCGCTGGCTGGATGCATCCGCCAATTTTACTTATCAGAACCTGAGGGTATTTAATACCGGTTACCAGCTTACTGAAGGTGCCCGCCTTCGTAACACCCCTTATTTTTTCGCTAATGCCGGGCTGAATGCAAAATTCCGGCATGTCGCTTTAGCCGAAGATAACATCAGCATCTACTGTTACTATTCATTTGTAAGGGAATACTACCTGGACTATATTCCCAGGGACCTGGAGCCGGATGGCTTCCTGGGATTGTTCGGCAGGGCCAATCTTGATGCACGGAATATCATTCCCAACCAGCACCTGGTAACGGCCGGTTTCACCTATTTCCCTTACAAGAGCCGTTATTCGATCGGCCTGCAGGTAAAGAACCTGTTTAACGAAGCCATTTATGACAACTTTAAAATACAAAATCCCGGAAGGAATTTCTCAGTAAAACTCAATTATTCATTATAAAATTTATACACGTGATTATGAAACTATTTCGCCGACATACTTATTGGGCACTGCTGTGCAGCCTGTTTTTTGTTTCATGCAGTAAGAGCGACAGTCCGGAAACAGACGATGCTTCAGGCAAAAAATCCGATTATGTATTGTTCACCAATTCGCAGGATCTGGCAACAACCGGATACATGACGGCTTACAACAAAATGCCCGAAGGGGATTTTAAAAATGCGGGGAGCAATACGGTTCAGTTCAAATCCGCATTTGGGTTTACCAAATTCGGCAGGTGGATCTTCACCCGGTCAAACATTTCCGGTACGGCAGGGATCCAAAAACTTACCGTCGACGGAAGCGGCAAGATCACAGAAGCCGGCTTCCTGGCCAACGGGCAGATGTTCCATATCGTAAATGAAACGGCCGGGTACTACCTGGACCCCACGCGGGGAACGATGAAGCTGCAGCTCTTCAACCCCACAACCATGCAACGTACCGGGGAGATCGACCTTTCCTCCCTCGGCATCGATCCTTCCACGGCAGCTTACCAGGCAGTAGGCCAGCATACACTGGCATCAAAAGAGGGCAAACTCTATGCGGGCATTACCTACGGGGCCTCCCTGCAACGCGGAGGTTATGGCGATGATGTATTCAATTATACAGAACTGGCGGTAATAGATATTGCCACCAATAAACTGGAAAAGAAGATCCGGTACGATGGTCTTAAAGGTTTCGGATGGGGTTCAAGCGCCAATAAAATGTGGTCGCTGGGCGATGACGGGGCGCTTTACTTTTATGCATCAGGTCTGTCGGAGGGTGTTACCAATTCCGCCATTGTCCGTATCAAAAAAGGTGAAACAGATTTTGACAGGACCTGGATCTACAGGGCATCCGCCTTACAGGCCAAGAACTCGCTGGTGACCGCCCTTGTAAAAAACGGCAAGCTTTATATCCAGTCCCCTTCCGAGCCATTAGCTGCGGACTACAGCAACCTCGCCGATCCTATATGGAGTTATTACGCCGTAGACATGAACACCATGCAGGCCTCCAGGATCACCGGCACGCCGGCCAGCAGGTATGCCCATTCCAACGAACAGGCGATCACCGAAATTGACGGAAAGATCTACTTGTGGATCGGCAACTCCGCCACAGGAGAACATGGTTATTATTTACTGAATACAGCAAACAATACAGCAACAAAAGCATTTGACGTTACCGATGCCGGACTGATATCCGGCTTTATAAAACTAGACGACTAATTTTCAACAATATGAAAGTAGCTACTGCCAAAAAATGGTTCTGGTGGCATAAGTGGACCAGTCTTATCTGTACTCTTTTCTTATTGATGTGGTGTATTACTGGATTACCACTTATATTCCATCACGAGATTGAGGAATGGCTGGAGCCGGAACATCATCCGGCTGTTGCCGCCGGAACGCCAAAGAGTCTCGACTCCCTGTTACAGGAAGGCCGGAGGAACAACCCGGACAAAATTCCCCGGTATATTTTCTGGGATGATGAGGTACCTGAAAAAGTAACCTTCGATTTCGCACCCAGTATGGATGCCGAATATACAAAAAGCAGTTACGTTTCATTTAACCGGTTCACCGGTGCCCCCATGCCGTCACTGAACCCGAATGGCATCATGACAAAGATACTTCGGATTCATGCCGATCTGTTCCTGGGTATCGGCGGCAAACTGTTCCTGGGCCTGGTGGGCATCATTTTTGTCATTGCCATCATCAGCGGCGTGGTATTGTATGGCAGTATTATGAAGAAGTTTGATTTCGGGATGGTCCGCAAGTATAAATCAAAAAGACTGCAGTGGCTGGACACCCATAATCTTATCGGCATCATCACGCTTTGCTGGGCTGCAGTTGTGGGGCTTACCGGTATCATCAATTGTTTGTCGGATGTGGTGCTGGCGTTATGGCAGCGCGGACAGCTGGCAGAAATGACAGCGCCCTATGTTCATCAAAAACCGGTTGAAGGCAAACTGGCATCACTCGACAGCACAGTGGCAGTGGCACAGCGTGCAGCACCCGATATGGAGATGAGGATCATCGCCTACCCCGGCAGCATTTTTTCCAGCAAACACCACTACGCCGTGTTCATGAATGGCAAAAGCCCTGTCACCTCCCGCTTACTGAAGCCGGCGCTTATTGACGCCAAAACAGCACAGCTGACGGATATCCGGGCGATGCCCTGGTATGTGAACGGGTTATTCATTTCGCAACCACTGCATTTTGGTGATTATGGAGGCCTGCCGCTCAAGATCATCTGGACCCTCTTTGATCTTGCCACCATCATTGTGCTGATCACAGGGCTGTATTTATGGATCAAACGGCGCAAGGCCGCCAGACAACAGTGGTCACTTATTGAAGAAAAAGAAGCAATTGATTATGCCAAAGAATAAACAACCGCTTTTCCTCCGGTTATGGGGCAAGCCGCTCCTGCTTTTCATACTGACACTTGCAGGTCTTGTATTATGCCTGGTCAAAGAAGGCGTCTGGGACCTTTTGTCCTGGATTCTTCTTGCAGTTCCATTGATCCTGATCCTCAGGCATTACTGCTGGCAAAAAAAGCAGGAATAAGCGAAAAGAGATCCGGACCAGAAAGCTCCGCATTTTTGCAGGAAGACCAGCGGAGGCACAATGCCAGCTACCGGGCTGTTTTTGATCATTCGATTACACCGATCCGATTTTAATCCGGAGCAGTATAACAGGATGAACGCAGAATTTCTTTATTTTGCATTCAGAAGACCCAATATATCAAAAACAGCAAAACAACACTGCCTTATGAGCAAAGGACTGGATCCCGGACAGGTACGGGAATACTATCAGCAACTGGACAATCATGAACTGATGCGCATCGCGCTGCACGATGCTGCCGGACTGACACCTGAGGCACAGGAAATCGTAAACCAGGAGATAGAAAAACGTAACCTGGGCACTGCGGCTGCCGATGCCGTACGTGTACAGAATAAAACACACAGCCTGGAAGAAATCGACGCTTACTGCGCACTGGCCCGTCATTTAAATTGCCCGCAATGCGGAAGCGCCGCTGTGCCGCTCAATGGCGCGCTGATCAGCAGTACTATCAGTGTTCTAATAGTAACGATCCAGAATAAAAAACTGAAGATCGCCTGTCCCGGCTGCCTGGACAGGGCGAACGGTAATGCCATTACAACCACCTTACTGCTCGGCTGGTGGGGTATCCCCTGGGGACCGATAAGGACCATCCAGTCATTAGGTCACAATAACAAAAGTAAAACAACCAACCACGAAGAAGGACCGAACGATTATTTAAGAAATTTTGTAATGGCCAATATCGGAGCTTTTGAAATGTATAAAAACAATAAGGCACAGTTGCAGCAACTGATCTCCGTTGCATTAGAATAACAGCGCGGACCTTTTACTGCGGCGTACAAGCGCTTTCTGTGAGGATAATGACCGGTGCCCCTCCGGTGGATCATTCTTTTTTACCCACCATGACAACAAAAGGCCGCATCACCGGTTTGCCGGTATTGCTGACGATCTGCTCTTCATGACGAATGGTGGTAATGCCGGCAAATCCCGCTCCGGCAAACAACTGTTCCACTTCATCGGCTTCATAAAGGGTGAACCCGAACCGGGTAAAAGGCAGCGTTGCTCCAAAGGATCGCTCGATAAAGGCCAGTGCCATGCGCCCGCCTGCTGTCAGTACGCGGTAACAGCCGGCAAACTGATGTTCCGGAGCAGGCCAGAAATAAAGGGTATTGACGCTGAAGATCGCGTTAAAATGATCCGCCTCAAAAGGCAGGGGCATTCCAGCCTCCGTTTTGAGAAATACAGCCTTGCCGGCAGCGGTCAGCTGCTGATTGCCGGCCTGCGCGGTCTCCACCATCAGATCGGAAATATCCACCCCATGGTAGCGCAGGCTGGTGTTGGTTGCAAAAAGGTCCGGCACATGCAAACCGCTTCCAAAACCGATCTCAAGAACCTCCTGCACGGCAGAAAGTTCCAGGACATCCACTGTTTTCCCGATCATGTTCCTGTTTGCTGCAAACATCTGTGCCGCCACTTCGGATCCGCCGGCACCCGAAGGACAACGGAGCTGCGCCGCCAGTTCCCGGAAATCCGTTTCGTGCCCGGAGTTTTTTTCCATAACTATTTCCTGCAAAGGTCCCGGTTTCATTCGTAATCTGATTACAAAAAGCGGAAGATTTGCTGTCCCTCCGCAGCGCTGCCATTCCCGCGGTATTTTTATTTTGCTGGGGTTGATCCAACCAACCGGCTTCGGTACATATGATCGAACAGACCCTTTTTTTATGACCGGATATACTGCGAAGCTGTTAGTTCCCCGCCATCACACCCGTTGCCTGCAGCATGAGGTGATGCAGGTCTGTATTCTTTACAAAAGGTTTCAGCAGCTCCTTTCCCGGGCCGTACATGGCCAGTTCCACATAGTCTGCCGAATGGTCCATGGCTCCCCAGCCAATGGATAAGTACTCCTGCTGTATTGCGGCCAGTGGCCGGAACGGCAGGTGTTTGGTATTATAAACACCGGTCTCATTCAGTTGTGTGTAATGCTTCAGCAGCTGTGCCGCTTCTTCTTTCTTTAAGGCAAAGCCCTGTGCCGCTTCCAGTCGCTCCATTACCTGCGCTTCGGTAAAATCGCGCGTGATGCCGTTCAGGATCCAGTCATTGGTATGCTGAAACTGCTGCAGCCGGTCAAAATCGCGGTTGGCCTCTTTTCCGTAGAACAGACCGGGGTTGGCGTTCCCGTGATCGGTAGTCATGATCACCAGTGTCTGTCCGTCCGCCGCTGCAAAATCGATCGCCACCTTTATGGCTTCATCAAAAGCGATCTGATCGTACAGCATCGCTGCCGCATCATTTGAATGGGCACCCCAGTCCACCTTTCCGCCTTCCACCTGCATGACAAACCCGTTAGGATTACGCTTTAATTTTTCGATTGCTTTTTTGGTCATCTCTGCAAGTGTGGGTGTTTGTTGCTGCAGGGCAGTATCATGCTCGCGATCCAGTGCATAAGGCAGTCCCCCGTCATAGAATACGCCCAGCAGCGGCGCACCGGTAACCGCCTGTTGCAGCAATCCGTTCCGGTCGGTCACCACCGTATATCCTTTTTGCCGGTATTGCTGCAACAGGTCGGTCTTGTCTTTCCGGGTGTCTGCCCTGAAATTGTCTGCACCGCCGCCCAGCATGACATCAAATTTCAGATCGAGGTATTGCACTGCGATCTCGTCCATATCACCGCGGCTGCCGTTATTCACACAAAAACCTGCGGGTGTTGCATGTCCGATAGGCACCGTGGTAACACAGCCTACCGCTTTACCCGTGGCCTTAAATTTTTGAAGAATCGGTTTGTATTGCTCACCGTTTGCACCTACATTTAGTTTGCCGTTGGGCACGCGAACTCCCCCGCCCCAGGCAGAGCTGCCGGCTGCGGAATCTGTTACCAGCGAATTGGCCGAAGCCGTATCCATCAATGCGCGCACCGCTTTTTGTTCCTCATACAATTGCAGCCAGGTGCTTCGTTTGCCGTATTTCCGTTGCATCAGCAGGTCGGCCATATTCAGTGTACCGGTACTCATTCCATCACTTACCATGAAAATGATATTTTTAACGCGACCTGCAGCGCGGGCAGTTTTGATACCGGCTTTTTGTCCGAACAGGTTTCCTGATAATACCGTCCCGGCCAGCGCCAGCGAGCTGTTTCTAAAAAAATGTTTACGGTTCATTGCTTTCAATATTGTGCTTGTTGATAATTATGATTTCAGATGCGCCGCAAAATAGCGGTTCTCACTACGAAGCATACAATCCTTGCGGCAAAATTTATCCTCGTTTCCTGTTATCAAATTGTATCTATTCCATAAAAATAAATAAAAAATATTTTTTGCAACAAAGTTGCATTTTATTTTTATAATCCTATATTTGCAACATTGTTTCATAAATAAAATAAATGATCCCCCATACCTACCATGCATGGCGGCATTGCCTCGAGCAGGATTGCGGTATCCGTCTTACTGAGGCATTTGCACAGAAACGGCTGAGGATCTATCGTGATGCAACACATCCGGAAACAAAGCGGTTCGCAGACCGGTATGGTGCCGGCCATCTGCGGCAGGTGATTCGATGGTTTGAAACTTTTTTAAATCAACAGCCATGAAGAACTGTATCCGTTATGCCGCGCTTTTCTGGTACTGCTGCACCCTCGGTTGCAGTTGCGGACACCATCATGCAAAAGAACAGCATTCAAAACCACAAAAAGAAAACCATGTCCTTATCCACAAAAAGCACAACGGCCATTGAACCTTATCCTTCAAAAAAATTACCCGTTACCGTTCTGAGCGGTTTTCTGGGTGCCGGGAAAACCACCCTGCTCAATCACCTGCTGCACAATAAAAGCGGCCTGAAAGTAGCCGTTATTGTAAATGACATGAGCGAAGTGAACATCGATGCACGGCTGGTGGAAGAAGCCGGCGTGCTTTCCCGTACGGAAGAAAAACTGGTAGAACTTTCCAACGGCTGTATCTGCTGCACCCTGCGTGCCGACCTGATGGCAGAAGTGCAACGACTTGCGGCGGAGGACCGGTTCGACTACCTGCTGATCGAAAGCACGGGAATCAGCGAGCCCATACCTGTGGCACAAACCTTTTCCTATGCCGATGAAGCTTCGGGGATCGATCTTTCCCGTTTCAGTTATATCGACACAATGGTAACGGTGGTGGACTGTTATAATTTCCTCCGGGATTTCGGAACAGATGCGCTGCTGGCCGACCGCGCATTGGCCAACAGCGATGCGGATGAACGCACTATTGTGAACCTGCTTACCGACCAGGTGGAATTTGCAAATGTGATCGTGCTGAACAAGACAGATATTGCCGGGGGAAAAACCACCGGACTGATAAAGGCATTGCTCCGAAAACTCAACCCCGGCGCGCGTTTTATCGAAACAACATTCTGCCGGGTTGATCCTTCCGAAATACTGAATACACAGGCGTTCGATTTTGAAACAGCACAATCGGCTGCAGGCTGGCAACAGGAATTACAGGCAGCCCATCATACCCCTGAAACGGAAGAATACGGCATTGGTTCCTTTGTATTCCGCGATCCGCGGCCCTTCCATCCGCAGCGGTTCTGGGAATATCTCCGTACGGATTATCCTTCCAATATCATCCGTGCCAAAGGCTTGTTCTGGCTGGCCTCCCGTCCGCAGGACGCGTTGAATTTTTCCCAGGCAGGCGGCAGCTCCCGGCTGGAACGCGCCGGCATCTGGTGGTGCAGTATGCCCTTTGCGGAACGCATGCATTTTCCATCTTTCAGATATCATCAAAAGGCCATTGAAGGCCGGTGGCACCCGCAATGGGGCGACCGCATGAATGAGCTGGTCTTTATCGGCCAGGAGCTGGACGCTGACAAGATCAGTGCCGCGCTCAGGGCCTGCCAGTTGCAGGATACGGAGCTCGGACAGCTGGAATGCCGGCAACCTTTTTCCGACCCTTTTCCGGAAACACTGTAACAGCCCATGGTCCGGTCTGATTGGGATGATTTCTAATAGATCTCCACTTTCTTCATTCCCGCTCTTCCATAAAAAACGGGGAAGTACATCAGCTCGGCTTTAGCCGGGTTCAGCACGTAGCTGCCCGTATAACGCGGTGTCAGCAGGATGTCGAACGTATAATTACCCTGTGGCATTCTGGTACAGAATATCGCTGTTTTATTTTTAAAATATTCCCGATGGGTCTCCACACCCCAGAACCGCTGCATTTTGTTTTCATAGCTGCAGCCTGCGGGTATAGGCACTTCGATCATTACATAGTCTGCATCCGCCCTGGCGGCCACCTCCACCCGCAGCAGCGTGGTTTTGCCGGCCTTTAATGTTTGTACCTCCCGGCCTTCCTGCATCAGGGTTGAGGTGACGGTAAAATCCCTTGACACAGCCTGTGGTGCCCTGTTCTGGAATTGCTGGTAGGCGGTAAAATACACGGGCATATCTCCTTCTTTTCTTATCTGCAAACTGGCACCGGCCTCATATTGTTGTTCAAACGGGAACTTTTCAAAGCGGGTATTGTTGATCGCCACCGCCGCCGGCTTTGGCTTCCGGTTACTATCGAACAATTCCGGCAGGATGGTTTCCAGTATCAGGGAGGATTCGTAAGTATTGCGCCACTGACCATCTTTACGCTGCTCCAGGAAGTATTGCCGGATGCGTCCCAGTTCACTACTGTGCCCCCCGTTACGCCGCAGTATCTTATACATCAGCAGGGTGTTCTGGATGCTGTTGTTCCAGAACCGCCAGCCTTCCTCACCCCAGTACATACCACCAAACATCGATTGCCGGTGTTGCTTTAATAAAGAATCCACACTTACTTTTAGGCCTGCCTGCTGCTTCAGATCCATTAGCTCCAGTTGTTCATACAAGGTCTTTTTCCGTTTTTGATAAAGGGTATCTGCTTCTTTCAGCTGTACCCAGTCGCGGATCACATGATTGCCCTTCAACTGTGCCAGCAGCCGTACCAGCTTGGGATCGGCTTTGGCCCCCTGATCGGCGACCCGGCCTTGCAGGTAGCGATAGAGCAGATCGGCATTCAGCTGGGTAGCATACCCCTGGCGTTGCGCCTCCAGCAGGGCTTCTACCACATGCAGACTGATCCAGGGTTCTACCGCTGTGCCCTGCCACCAGCCCCAGAGCCCGTCCAGGGATTTATTTTCATTCAGTTTTTTCAGCACCGTCCCGATATTCCTTTCATAGGGGAACGGCTCTTTGAGATAGGTCCGCAACTTTTTCTCCAGCAGCAGGGATTTGAGTTTGGATGCCAGCTGTTCATTACACAGGTATTCATAATCGCGCAGGCGGGCCATCTCATCCAGCAGCACGGGAAATACAGAGGTTTCTGCCCGTATGGTACCAACCCCTTTATTCTTATCAAAATGATACCGGACAGTAGTGTCGCCGGTCCATACGGAAAACCAGCCAACGGTTTCCTTTACTCCGGCGGCGTATAATGGTATACTCCTGCGTTCACCGTCGAAATAACCGTTCGGCTGTTTCAGCGTGTATTCAAAATGCAGACTGTCGGTACCCCTCGCCGCGATCATTATGGTATCCAGGTGGGCGTGAGTAATGGTGAGCTCGCTGTTACGCAACGTGGTATCCATGAACTTAAAGGTGCGCACCAGTTTCTCTGCTGTGGGTGTATAATTCATCAGCTTGCCGATGACGTTCATACTGTCGCCCTCCACCGCAAACTGCGGCGAAACAAAATTGGCGCTGAGTGTTTTAAAAGAACGGATGGACCGCTCCAGGTAACCACTTTGCCGTTGGTCTGTAATAGCGATCAGGCGGGTCTTCCAGCTGGTAATATCATCCGGGAAGGTAACGGTAAATGAGGCCGCACCGTTCTCATCAGTTACCAGGCGGGGTTGCCAGAACCCTTCATCGGAAAAGCGGGTACGCAGGGTTTGTCCGCCCTCCTGCAACACACCGGCTTCATTGACCACGCTATTCCCCTTCCTGGTTTTTATAAGGATCGCTCCGTCAGCGGCTCTTGCGCCGTAAATGGCAGTGGCATCGGCCGCTTTAAGAAGGTCCATGTTTTCAATATCATCAGGGTTCAGCGAATTGATATCCCCCTCAAAAGGCACGCCGTCCACAATGACCAGCGGCTTTTTACCCTGCAGCGTCCCGCTCCCCCTGATCAGCAGTTGTTTTTGATCCATAACAGAAAGGCCCGCCACCCGTCCGCTTAATGCAGTGGAAAGCCGGTTGCCGGAGATGGTACTAACTGCTCCTGTAAGGTTCTGCTTCCTTTGCATACCATAACCCACCACCACTACTTCCTCCAGCTGTCCCTTCGCCTCTTCCAGTACGATGGTGTCCGTTGCGGTGCTTAATGCATCGATCCGTTTTGTGATAAAACCCACGGCTGAAACCGCGAGTATACCCCTCGTGGGCACCTTTAGTTTAAAGCGGCCTTCGTTGTCGGTAACCGTGCCGGCCTGCCGGTCCATACCGGCGATCTCAACGGCAGCGCCGGGAACGGGTTTCCCCTCCGGTGTTATAACGATGCCTGCTATTTCTTCTTCCAGCACGCGGAGATCAAAGTACGACTTATTGAACAATTTTATGATCGTTTCAGGTACCGCCGACCTGGAATACCCATAGCGGGAGCCGTGCTCCCCCTTGATGTACTGGTCCAGCAAAAATGTAAACCGGTCTGCTGCCTGCACCTTAAACGAAGACCAGGAAAAATAGTTGATCCCGTGTGGCAGCACCTGTACACTATCTGCTTTAAAAGAACGGTTATCCTTTAACAGGAATAAAAGACTGTAGCGTCCCGGCGACAATGGCGCGAACTCTGTGGTGGATCCGCTGTACACCAGCAGGAAATGAGGCCGTGAGGGATCGGTAAGTATAATGTTTTTTATATACGGAAGCTTATTAGTAAATGCCGTATCGATATAAAAGCGCAACCTGCCGCTGGCAGTATCATCCACGGACCGCGTCGAAAACAATTGTGTGGTGCGGCTGCGCAGGTCAAAAAAATCATTCCATATGCTGTCAATATCCGCATCCCGCAGCACCTGCTGGTGGTAATTCCTGCTCAGGGCATTCCCGCCTGTAAGAAGCGTGTCAAAGGTATACAGCCCCGGGTAAGACTTCTGCCGGATCAGTCCCGGGGAGAATGTGTATACAAATCCCGGCTCTTTTGTAAATAACTGATCGACCGGCGCCGATTGAAAAAACAGGCGGTCGGGGCGGATGGGCCCTACCAGCATATCGCTGCCCCAGCGACTCCGTACATCGGGCGGATTCAGCAACAGCCGGGTGGAATCATAGCTGATAAATGCCTGATCGCCCCCAAAATTATTCTGCACACGCAGGAAATATTGATTGAGCCGGTGCCGTTCGCCGGAACTCAGCACCTGCTTCAGCGGCGTTACCCTTGCCTGTGTATTCAGGGTGTCTGCAAGCACACTGAATACGGTCCGCGTCCCTTTTTTGAAATAAAAATCCCGCATCCACACCTCATGTTCCGGTGTTCGCAGGCGGATACTGTGCGTGCCCGGCCTGATACGGAAAGCATAGCGCTGCAATTGTTCGGCCTGTTCAAAATAGACCGGCACCTCATCCACATAAACAATACTTACCGGTTCGATTGCGCCTCCCTTTACCACAAACGGTGCGAACTGTGTAATGCTGTCCTGTGCCGGTTCTGTAAACAGGTAGATACTTTTGGGGGTTACAAAACGGTAATATTCGATGGTGTCGAGTCCGAGCTGCCGGCCCCATTTCTGCCAGTTCATATAAAGAGCACCCGTGGCCGTTATCGTTTCGCTTTTAAACTCAAACGGGCGCGTGTTCCGTTGATAAAAAGAGCGGCCAAAATAGGGCACCTGCGGCGCGGGGCTGTCAAACTTGGCCGTATGGGCATATGCCGTAACATCCACATCTCGAACAGGCTGGTTCCGGGCATCTGTTACTTCCACTTTCATCCGCACCCGCTGACCGGGATACACTACATCCGGTGCTGTCAGTTTTACATTCAGCCCCTGCGCATTGTAAAAACTGTTCACTTCCTTTTGTTTTTCCTCGCCGCCCCAGAAATAATTGATGCGGAAATGGGCGGCATCCCTGTTGTTATGTTTTATCACGGTATCAAGGGAAGTGGCATAACCTTTTACTAAAACAGTGTTGCCGGAGAACACGGTATACCAAAAAGGGATCCGGTGTTCATTGGCCACCACCAGGTACAGTTGTTTTTCGGTTTGGGCGGCACCGATCTCTATGGCATCGTTGAACCGGTAAGGCGATGTTTCCGTTTCCACCCCATTATCCAGCACCACTTCATATTCCGAAGCCTGGTAGTTGAGCTGAAGGGCCAGGGGCAGCCGCACCCGCTGCGAGTCTACGATCGCTTCTCCGGCACTGGTGTAAAGCCAGCCCTCCTGTGGTTTCAGCAGGCTGTCTTCCCGGTATTCCAGGTACAGACTGTCCTTCACAAAGCGCGTGTCAATGGTTCCTTTTTCTTTCTTCTTTTGTGCATTATAGTTCAGATACAGCTGTGCAGTCCGCATTTCGTTATTGGTGTTCAGCATCCTGAAACGAATATTATAAGAAAGCGCTGCCTGCGGAAAAATGCTGTCCGGAACCGGCAGTTTGGTCTCACCCACCGGATCCAGGTTCAGGGTGGTCCTCCAGAGGGTGTCAGGTATAAAAACAGAATCCCCGTAATAAGCGGTAACAGTCCGCGTGCGGGCCGTTACCTCCACCCGTGCATCGGGCACGGTGAGCTCATTCTCGTCCGTTGCCTTCATAAAGATAGTGAGCGGCACCCCGGGATACTGTATTTTTTTATCTGCACGTACACTAAAGCGCAGGGATTTTAGTTCATACTCTTCATACTGAAAATTGCCGGAGGCCCAGGTAACCGGGTGACCGGTCACTGAATCCACCAGCAGGATACCGTATTGCCGGTCCAGGATCAGTTGCAGCGAGTCTGCCAGTACAAACTGGTACTCATAGCCCCCGTCCCGGTAAGGCCGGAGCGTGGCCAGTTTCTTTTGTCCGAACGGCCCATTGAGCATTACCTGTAACGGCCGGTCCTTTTTATAACTGTTTTTTTCAAAAAGCAGGTAGGCTTTGAATTTTACAGTATCATAGGGCTTGTATTTCGGCTTACTGAATACGAAGAAACTGCTGTGTGCGCCGCGCACCCCCTGCTGTTGCGGTTTCCCGGCAAAAAGTGTTCTCAGTTGTTTTACCGGAAAGACAGTGCGTATCCGCCTCCCGAGAGACGGCCGCCCCTCATCGTCCCGGTCATCCGCCTCGTAGGTAAAATAGCTGCTCACTCCCTTGTATACCACTTTCAGATAATCATCCTTACGGGGATAACGGCCTTTATACAAATGCGCCTGCTTATTGTAAAACAGCCGCTTCCCCCGGGAGGTAAATACCTGTGCATCGGTTACCGGTTTGCCCGCCGGATCAGTGATCACGAACTGAAACTCCTTTTTATTGTTAATAAAAGAAAGGCGGGTGTTCCCGTTTGTTACCAGGGTGTAGTGTAACTGGTTACCATAAGCTTTGACGCTGAGGTAATTCCCATAGGGCAACGGCCGGGGTGTTCCGTTCTTTGTATCGTAGCGGTCTGCCCGTGTATGCAAAAAAGCTTCCGTTACTGCCCGGGGCTCCCGGATCAGCTGCTGTGTTTCCTTATCCGTAAGGCGGTAGACATCGGTAAGCGGGCCGTTGGTTTCGCTGGCAGTCAAACGATTTTGCGCGCGTAGCATTCCCGTAAGGAGCAATAAAGCAAGTAATAGTAGGTTCGTTTTTCTCATAATATAGATGTGCTACCCACAGGATGCAGCCGGCAAAGAAATTACATAAGCGGTACAAAATATTTTTCTGACCACAGATCTCTGATCATTTACTCCGTTTCATGCTCCCGGCAACCCAGGCAGTGTATCATGTGTTAAATGCTTAATTTTACCGGCCCCGGAAAAGACCGTATCTTTTCCGGAACCTTAAATAAGAAGCCAATGAAGTTGTATATAAAGAATATGGTTTGTAACCGTTGTAAAATGGCGGTAAAAACCGAACTGGAGAAATTGCATCTGCAACCTGTTTCCGTGGAACTGGGCGAAGTGGAACTGGAACGGGATATTACCCCGGGTGAAAAACAAAAGCTGGAAGCCGGACTGAATGAGCTGGGTTTTGAACTGATCGACGATAAAAAAAGCCGGATGATCGAGAGCATTAAAAGGCATATCATCCAGCTGGTACATCAGCAGGACGGGGAATTAAAAGTGAACCTGTCGGACTACCTGAGCAGCCAGCTGCATCATGATTATAATTATATGTCCAACCTGTTTTCCGAGGTCGAGGGGACTACCATTGAAAAATACTTTATCCACCAGAAAATTGAACGGGTAAAGGAGCTGCTGGTATATGATGAACTTTCGCTCAGTGAGATCGCTTTTCAGCTCAACTACTCCAGCGTGGCCCATTTAAGCAATCAGTTTAAAAAAGTAACGGGGTTTACACCCAGTCATTTTAAAAATATAAGAGCGGAAAAACGCAAACCGCTGGATATGATATAGAAAAAACAGCCGGCATTATATGTCGCGGATGTAATCATCAAAAAAATCAAAAAGCCGGCAAACATACCGGCTTAACCTGGCTGAATCCATCTCCTCAGGAGAAAAAATACAATGATATACTCCTTGCTTCCATTGGCGGCCCGGTATTTGCTTTTTAGTTTTGTACGATCAATTAATTTATCTGATTCATTCACCTTTAAACCGCCCGGTTATGACACAGGAACAAGCGGCTGCCGACGCAGCAAACGATCCGAAAATCTATAAGGAGGTCCGCAGTTTTTTAAAAGCACTTAACACCGGCGACGGCAAACCCATAGAAGAATTGTCACCCGCAGCAGCGCGGCAGGTATTGGTGGATGCTCAAAAATCAGTGAAGATGAATGACTCCGGTATCGAGGAACAGGAAAAAAACATTACGCAGAACGGGCTTAGCGTAAACATCCATATCGTAAAACCCAGGGGAGCAACCGGAGATCTGCCCGTATTTATCTTTATACACGGAGGCGGCTGGGTACTGGGCGATTATCCCACGCACCGGCGCCTGGTGCGCGACCTGGTGGTGGAAAGTGGGGCGGCAGCGGTATTTCCGGATTATACGCCATCGCCGGAGGCCCAATATCCCACAGCCATTAATGAAATTTATGCGGCCACACAATGGGTAGCCGAGCATGGAAGTGAAATTGGCGTGGACGGAAAGAACCTGGCTATTGCCGGTAACAGCGTGGGAGGTGATATGACAGCCGCCATTACCCTGATGGCAAAAGACAAAAATGGACCGGCCATAAAAGCCCAGGTACTTTTGTGGCCGGTAACAGATGCCGGTTTTGATACACCTTCCTATAATCTTTTTGCGAAGGATCGCTTTCTTACCAGGAATATGATGCAATGGTTCTGGGATAACTACACCACAAATCCGGAGGACCGTAAACACAAATATGCTTCACCGCTGCAGGCGCGGCCGGAAGAGCTGGAGGGGCTGCCCCCTGCCCTGGTACAAACTGCAGAAAATGATGTACTGCGCGATGAGGGCGAGGCCTATGCGCGCAAGTTGAATGAAGCCGGCGTACCTGTAACACACACCCGCTACCAGGGGATGATCCATGATTATGGGATGCTGAACCCGTTGGCACATATTCCCGCAGTACAAACCGCCGTATTGCAGGCTGCAGCATTTATCAAAAAGCAGTTGTTTGCTTAGATGAGGGAACTGAAAATGGTACGACCGTAATCTCATTTTCCGCAGGGCAGTGATAAGCGTTGCCACGGATGCATACCGGTACTGATGCTCCGGATAGTTGTCCGATCAGGAAACAACCGATAAACTTATATCTTTTGCTGCACCTGCCAGTAATGCCCAAAGGGGTCTTTGACTACACCCTGCCGGTATCCGTATTCATAATCCTGTGCCGGATTGATTTCCACAGCACCGGCGCTGATGGCATGTTTCATTACGGAATCCACATCAGCAACAAAAAGGCCGATACAAACCGTGGTACCGTTGTGTACATCAGGTGAAAAATAACAGGAGGCTGAGGTAGTTTCGTGCAGATGAAATAAGGTTCCGCTGATGCTTAGCTCGGATACATGAATGCTGCCGTCTTCATTGGAGAAGCGCCGCAGCTCGACAGCACCGAATGCCCTTTCATAAAAAGAAACATCGCGTACGCCATTGGGGATAAAAAGCTCGGGAGCAAAAAAGGTATCGTTGTTCATTACTCTAAAGTAATAAAAAGAAATCCTGATTGCAAAAGAAGGTATTACCGTTTAAAGTGCCGGCAGACAGTCTGCCGGCAATCAGCAACCAGCCCGTATCGCCCGCCTCTGGTTTCAGTGTCCTCCTTTTAACCACTAACGCACCCTAAACATCAATGGCACAGAAGAACTCTGTGCCATTTGAAAGTGGTGCATAAGTTGAGCTATGGACATACTGATAGTAAATGCAAACTGCTAACCTTATAACCAATGAATCGAATGCTGTATGGATCATGTATCCATGCTGAATAACGCTAAGAGGTTAATATACTTTTAACAAATTCCTTGCCAGATTCATCTTCACAGCCAGGGGACATCAATAAAAAATTATTTTACGCTTAAAAAAAACAACTCCTGTGCTGCTGCCGTTCCTTTTGTTTTCGTCAAATGATCTTCAATACCCATTTAGGAGAAACGCCTTAATACGCCCTGTTGCGGCCAAACATGGCAATACCTGCTTGTTTTGGTGCTATTCTTGAACCCGGAAGGGTATGGACCTTTCCGGTTTGATCATACAAAAAATAAAAGACACCGGCGCCATCTCCTTCAGGGATTATATGGAATTGTGTCTGTATCATCCCCTGCTGGGCTATTACACCGCAGAGGAGCACCCCACGGCACCACAAGAAGATTTTTATACCTGCGCCACACTTACTCCTGCCTTCGGAATCATAATAGCCAGGCAGCTGGAGGAAATTTGCGGTTTTACGCTTCAGTCGGGCTTCCTGTTGTCGCAAACAGTGCTTATGGGCATGGGCAGCCGCATGAAAGTACTGATACAGGAGAAAGGGGGCGGCTTCAAAAAACTTTCCGGACTAAAGATGGACCCTTCGCCGGAAGGTATACCTGCAGCAACAGTGTTAAAGGAATCGGTAAAACCGATATAAACAACCGTGCCTGACGGTAATCATTCTTCACGCTTATTGTTTGAAGTCCGCAACATTCGTATGATCGTCCTTGCGATCTGTTCAATGGTCCCATCAATTATTTCATCCGCGCTGCCTTTAAAGATCTTGCACCGGTCGATGATATTTTTTTTAAATTCGATACAATAGAACATGGTACCCACAGGCTTTCCCGGCCTTTCGCTTCCGCCGGGGGTTGTAAGTCCGGTAACAGCCACGGAAATATCCGCCTTCATAAGCGCCCTGATCCGGAGGGCCATTTCGCGGGTCACTTCTTTCGACTCGGGACTGTAGCGTTCCACCAATGCAACGGGCACTTTCAGGATCTTTTCTTTTATGGCAGCATCATAACTTATCAATCCCCCCTTCAACACGGTCCCGGAATATTCCGTTTGTGAAAAAGCATAGGCCAGCTTACCTGCCGTAGCACTTTCAGCACTCGCCATAGTAAGTTGCTGTTCCGCCATCAGGCGGCTGCAGGTTTCAATAACCGTTTCATGCTGCTTTATCATCGCCGGTTACAGAGCTTTTAATTTTAAGCCGGTGCAGCGCTTCCGCAGCATCAATGGAATGCGAGGTATGCAGGTCTTTTTCCTTTGCCATAGCATCTGCCAGTTTTTGATAGTACTTATGCAGCGTATCCAGTTCCTGCTCGTTCAGGTCTTCCACATCTACCAGCCGGTTACTGGCCATCCTGCTGGCAGCGATCAGTTCATTCAGTTTTAACTGGATGGCTTTGGAATCTTTATTCTGTGTTTTTTGAATAAGAAATACCATAAGGAAGGTTATAATGGTAGTGCCTGTATTTATGACCAGCTGCCAGGTATCGGAGAACCCGAACACCGGGCCCGAAATCCCCCATACCAGTATCACGCCTGCCGCAATACCAAAGGCTGCGGACGAACCCGTCCAGCGGGTTACTTTATTAGCAGCACTTTCAAACCAGGAAGCTTTTGCTTTCATATTGCATGTTTCAAAAAGGCATTAGAAAATCATGCCATTCCTTTTTATAAATGACCGCAAAAAAAGACTCCGGAAGCCAGGAGCCGGAAGACCATTACCGGACGGATG
This sequence comes from Niabella beijingensis, assembly GCF_020034665.1. Taxonomy (NCBI): domain Bacteria; kingdom Pseudomonadati; phylum Bacteroidota; class Chitinophagia; order Chitinophagales; family Chitinophagaceae; genus Niabella; species Niabella beijingensis. The sequence goes on from NZ_JAIQDI010000002.1 coordinate 2,626,202, forward strand.
CGCTGTTTCCTGTTGCGCTGCCAGACCTGCCCGGCAAAAAATCTTTATCAGACTCGCAATCCCAAAGAACGCATCTACATTAAGATAAGCGGGCCTGAAAACCGGTATCCTCGGGTACGCTGTCAATAAAAACACACAGACGAGGGATATCCCGGAACTGTATAATGACCGGTGCGCCGCATCTGCATTATCTGTTATGGTCACTTACTTCAACGATCAGCCTGACACCGAACTATGGAGTTATTTTGCCTTATCCAGACTTTTACTTTGTTCAAGATGGGTTCTCAATACAGGAAGCGTCTTATCAATAAACGCTTTGATATCGGCGTCCTTGACATTTTTCTGGCCGTCTTCAAAAAGTTTTACAGTCGCCTCATGATCTTTTACCATTTGTTTGATGTAGGCCTTATCAAAATCGGCAGCGCTCTTTGAGGTCAGATCGGCCTCTGTCTTTTGATTTGCTTCACTGGGCGCAGCCGGCAGGGTTATATTCTTACTTGCTGCCAATGTTTTCAATTCTTCGTTGGCTTTGGAGTGATCGGTCACCATCATTTGACCGAACTCTTTTACTTTCGGATCCGTAGCCTTACTTTGGGCAAGCTGCCCCAGCTGTACTTCAGCCATTCCGCCGTTTGCTGCGTCCACTGCAAATTTAGCATCGTCCTCTGCAGGAGCTGCCATCGGTATACCGGCCGACTGCGCACTATCGGTCACCGCTTCATTCACACTGTCTGCCTTGGCTGCCGGGTCATTGGAGTTTTGTCCGCCGCAGCTCCATAGGAAAATTGCAGTGGCGGTGATCAGGAGTTTGTTTGTTGTTTTCATACATATAATTTTTAAAATGCTTTAACGGGTCATCAAGAAGCAGGTACTGCTTAGCGATCCCGGCAATAGTAAAATACAATTATCGTTCCTGTATACTACCGGCCTCCGGAACGCTTCCACTTATATTCACAGCCTAAAACATTCGCTTTTCCATACACATTCGTTGAAAAAACGGGGAATATATTCCACAGTTTCGTACGACCACATTAGCACTCCTGTTATTTTTTTTTACCTGACCGGGATGGATATTAGATCAAATACGACGCAAAAAATCGGTACACAAAAGATGGAAAGTATAAAGTGTTTAAGGCAAAAATCACCGATGATACTTCAGCAGTCCGAATCCACTCAGTATATTAAAGTGTACGGCTCACATGTAGATAACCAGCTAATGATTGTCTTCCCCTTGGGTAAAACGCTGAATGCATCGTTACCCTTCGGTATTACAAAATAGCATCTTTTTAATCAGCAGTTCGTTCCCGGCCGGTCAGCGGAAGCCCTTATACTGATGAATGCCAGGGCGGCGATAAGCAGAAATTGCAACAACTGCCCATAAAGGGACGCCCCATTCAGTACTCCATGCCCGCTGCGTTGCATATAAATATTCTATATAAATAAAGCAGTTAACATTTTTTGTACTGGCCTTTAATAAGTTGTATACCAGTAAATGGTACCGTACCCGCATTTTTCTTTTTTTTAATAAAAAAATACAATAATCTTCACCCCAGCGCGTTTAATAAGTTACAAAGTCCGAAAATTAAATTTTCTCATAAGCAGTTAGTTTTGGTTGCGACCCCTGTTTCCACAGGGGTCTATCTTTTTATGCTACTCTTCCTCTCCGGTATTTTTCATTTTCATCAGCAGCGAATAAGCATTCCTGCTCACGATCTGTCCGGCGGGAAGCGTTGACTTTATTTCTGTATAATCGCCGTTAACACTGCCGACATCCACCGGCTCCATACGAAATTCGCCCTGGCCTCTAGCCATAAAAACGTAGTTCTTATTCTCCCACCGAACTACCGCATCGTTGGGTACAGCAGTTACCTTTGCATTATCCAGCTCCACTTCCGCATTCATAAACATACCCGGCAGCAAGCGTTTATCGTAGCGGTCAAAATGGCAATGCACCTCCGCGGAACGGTCCTGACCAATATTTTTCGTGATCAGGTGGATGCGTGCACCGTATTTCTCATTAGGATTATTATTGGTATAGCAGCTGACCCGCTGTCCTTTTACAAGGTCCAATACATCTTTTTCAAATACGGTAAGACTCAGATGAATATCTCCGGGGTTGATGAGTTCAAACAGCACATCGGTAGGACTTACATATTTGCCGGGATTCACATTTACTTTTGTTACAAAACCACTGAGCGGTGAATAAATGTTCACCCGGCTGGTAATGGTATGGTCCGTAAGGCGATCCGGATTGACATGGATCAATTGCAACTTTTCTGCCAGCGAGCGGACCAGCACCCGCTGACTTTCATAATCGCTTTTTACCTGTTGAAACACCTTATCGCTATTGGCTTTTGAAGCATTCAGTTCTTTCTGCCGGTTAAAATCGGTTTCCAGGAAGCCTAACTTGCTTCTGGCCATCAGGTAATCCTGTTGCAGTTGTATGTACTGCGGGTCCTCCAGCACGGCCAGCACCTGCCCCCTGCTCACCTGCATACCGGGCAGCAGCTTCATGCTTTTTAGATAGCCTCCCAGCGGCATGCTTACTGAAACAATATTCTGCGGCGGCACATCTATCACCCCGTTTACTTTTAATAACGTATGCATTTCCTTTGCTTCCGGTCCGGCCAGTTCTATTCCGGCATTCCGGATCTGTTCCGCCGTTAAACGCACATTATTTTCAGACGGTGCTGCCGCGGTCGTTTTATTTTTTTCGTTTTGTTTTGACGCTGGCTGGCCCTGCTTACAGGCTGCAAACAAACTGCAAACACCCAATACCAGTAATAATATCTTTTGCATAACGATGCTCTTTTTTATGATCAATTGATTCCACTTAATTTTTCCACCGTAAAGGCCGATTGGTTGAGTTGCTCCACCATTTCAAAATAACGGCTGCGCGTTTCCAGCGCCTGGTTCACCAGTATCACCCAGTCGAGATAGCTGATCTCCCCGCTGTTCATTCTTTTGGAGGCCCCGTTAATAACGGTTGCTGCATTCCTTAATAACACATGCTGGTAGTTGCGCACCAGTCCGCTGTTGCGCGTATAAATACGTATTGCATTCAGCAGATCCGTATTCAGCTGCTGCCGCACCGTCTTTAACTCCTGTTCCCGTTGCTGCAACAGGATGGCCGCCGACCGTATACGGGAACGCTGTGCCCCTGCAAATAACGGGATGCCGATGCCTACATTTACCGCAGAGAAGCGGTTACCCCCATTAAAGTAGGTCTCTGCATCTCCTACCCGCTGATATCCGATGATGCTGGTATTACTATAACCCAGGTTCAGCGTGGGCAGCATGCGGCTTTTCTCCAGCCGGTAAAGCTGCGCCGTGCGCTGCGTTTCAAACTGCTGTAGTTCTATGGTCGGGGTATGATCAATAACAGCCGTATCCGGAAGATGATCCAGCCGGTAGTTAATATCATCACCAACCGGCACCAGGGGGGCTGCTGTATTTAAAACCATGCGGAACCGGCTCAGCGTTGCCTCATAATCCCCCCGCAGCAATGCCAGTTGATTGGCGACCTGGAACCGAAGGTTCTCTGCAGTGGATTTTTCCAGACTGTCCACGTCACCCAGCTTCAACCGTAAGTCAGATTTTTTCAACACTTCTGCATACATGCTGTCGGCCTCCAGCAGCAGCCGCTCTTGTTGTTGCATTACCAGCAGGGAATAGAACAACTGCTTTACCAACATCTTTACTTCTGTTTCCTTAAGCCGGACGGCAGCCTGACTGATGTTGACATTGGTATTGTTCACATTCCGCTGATGCCGGTAAACCGCAGGAAACTGAAAAGCCTGCGATACGGTGAACCGGTTGTCATTGGCCCCACTGTTGATCTTTCCATATTCAACCCCCAGCTCCGTCTTATCTATATCCACGGCACTCCGTTCCAGCGCACGGTAATATTGCACTCCCGTTTTTGACACCTGCAGGGAAAGATTGTTCTTGAGGGCCGTGTCCACCGCCTGTTGCAAACTAACGGACTGCTGCGCCGGGGCCGCAGCGGGAAGCAGGAACAGTACCAGCAGACCAACCGCAACGGATCGTTTTACGAGCCGGAAATAGCGGAATCCTTTTTCAAACAGGATATAAAGTACCGGCAGAACGAAAAGGGTGAGCAGCGTAGAAATAATGAGACCTCCTATTACCACCGTCGCCAGCGGTTTCTGCACCTCGGCACCTGCACCCTGGCTAACGGCCATCGGGATAAAACCCAGCGAAGGCACCAACGCCGTCATCAGCACTGCACGCAGCTTTGATTTTGTGGCATGCATAACGATCCGCTTCACATCATCCCAGCCCTCTTTTTTCAACCGGTTAAATTCTGTTACCAGCAGGATCCCGTTCAGCACCGCCACTCCAAAGAGTGCTATAAAACCAACTCCTGCAGAAATACTGAAGGGCATGTCCCGGATCCACAACGCCAGGATCCCCCCGATCGCCGAAAGCGGGATGGCGGTATAGATCAGCAGCCCCTGTTTTACCGAATTAAATGCAAAGTATAATAACAGGAAGATCATGATAAGCGCAATAGGCACCACGATGCCCAGGCGTTGTTTGGCAGCTGTCAGGTTTTCAAAGGCTCCGCCATAAACAATAGAATATCCCAATGGCAGTTTGAGCTGCGTTGCCACTTTTTGCTGAAGCTCTGTAACCATACTTTGTACATCCCTTCCATTAACATTAAATCCTACAATGATCCGTCTCCGGGTGTTTTCCCGCTGGATCTGGTTGGGGCCTTCTATCTCCGACACACGGGCCACCTGTTCCAGCGGAATCTGCAGGCCATTGGCAGTGGGGATCAGCAGTCGCTGCACATCTGTAATATTCTTACGGGATTCGCCAGCCAGGCGTACCACCATGTCAAACCTTTTTTCACCCTCGTAAACCAATCCCGTGGTCTGCCCTGCAAAAGCGGTATTTACCACGCGGTTGATGTCACTTACATTCAGCCCGTAGGTAGCCATGGCATCGCGGTCGTAATGTATGACCACCTGCGGCATACCGGTAACGGTTTCCACATACAGGTTGATCGCGCCCTCCACTGTCTTTATCACTTCGCTGAGCTGGTGTGCATACCATGCCAGGGAGTCCAGGTCTTCTCCAAATATCTTGCAGACCACATCCTGTCTTGCACCCGTCATCAATTCGTTAAAACGCATTTGCACCGGGAACTGGAAGCCCACGCTTACACCGGGCACTACAGACAGTTCCTTTGTCATCTTTTCTGCCAGTTCATCAAAGGAATGCGCAGAGGTCCATTCCTTTTTATCTTTCAATATCACCATCATATCGCTTGCCTCCAGCGGCATGGGATCTGTTGGGATCTCAGCACTGCCGATCTTGGTCACCACCTTTTCCACTTCAGGAAATTTTTTAAGCAGGATACCCGCTGTCTTTTGCGTCGCATCAATGGTCGTGTTCAGATTGCTTCCGGTAAGCAAACGGGTTTCTACAGCAAAGTCGCCCTCTTCCAGCTCCGGTATGAACTCCCCGCCCATTTTGCCAAGCAGATAAACAGCGATCGCAAAGAGCACCAGCGTGGTAGCGATAACCGTTCGGGGTAACTGCAGCATACGTTTCAGCAATGGCTGGTAGCGGCGTTCCAGCCAACCCATCATCCGGTCGGCCAGGGTACGTTTGTGGCGGATCTTTTTGCTGAGGCATAATGCACTCATCATCGGTACATAGGTCACCGACAGGATAAATGCCCCCAGGATGGCAAAGGCTACCGTGAACGCCATCGGTTTGAACATTTTGCCTTCAATGCCCTGGAGGGAGAGTATGGGGAAGTATACGATCAGGATAATGATCTGACTGAAGACAGCAGATTTGATCATATTTCCGGTTGAGGCGTTCACCTCCGCATCCATGGTATGCTGGGTAATCACACCTGTGTTCCTGAAATGCCGGGAATGGGAAAAGCGGTGCAGGATGGCCTCCACCACGATGACCGTACCATCAACGATAAGACCGAAATCGATCGCACCGAGGCTCATCAGGTTACCTCCTACCCCAAACTTATTCATAAGTATGATGGCGAACAGCATGGACAGGGGGATAACGGAAGAAACAATAAGCCCTGCGCGCAGATTGCCCAGGAAGAAAACAAGGACAAACACCACGATTAACGCGCCTTCGACAAGATTGGTTTCCACCGTCTTTATCGCATTATTCACCATCTTGGTACGGTCGAGGAAGGGTTCAATCACCACACCCTCGGGCAATGATTGCTGTATTTCCGCCACTTTTTCCTTTACCCGTTTTATCACTGCCGACGAGTTCTCCCCCTTCAGCATCATCACCACAGCTCCGGCCACCTCCCCTTTGTCGTTAAAGGTCATGGCACCATACCGGGTAGCCGCTCCCAGCCCTACGGCAGCCACATCCCTTATCAGCAGCGGCATGCCGTTGTCCAGGTTCTTTACCACGATCTTTTCGATATCTTCCAGGCCGGTGGTAAGTCCTTCACTGCGTATATACAATACGGTAGGCCCTTTTTCAATATAAGCACCACCGGTGTTCTGGTTGTTCTTTTCCAGCGCATCAAAAACAGCGCCGATGGTGATATTGTACGCCTTAAGCTGTTCCGGCTTTACCGCTATTTCATATTGTTTCAGCTGACCGCCAAAGCTGCTCACATCTGCCACACCCGGCGTGCCCAGCAATTGCCGGCGCACTACCCAGTCCTGCAAAGTGCGTAGCTCCATGGGGCCGTATTTACCTTCATAGCCCGCTTTGGGCCGTACCACATATTGATAAATCTCACCCAACCCCGTGGTAACAGGCGCCATGGCCGGTGACCCTGCTCCCTCGGGAATCTCCTGCTGTACCTGTTGCAGCCGTTCACTGATCTGTTGCCGCGCCCAGTAAACATCCGTTGCATCATCAAACACGATGGTGACCAGCGACAGGCCGAAACGCGAAAAGCTCCGGATCTGTTTCAGGCCCGGAATATTACTGCAGGCCTGTTCTATAGGGAAGGTGATCAGCCGCTCCACATCCGGTGCACCCAGTGCAGGGGAAACCGTGATAACCTGCACCTGATTGTCTGTTATATCTGGTACGGCATCGATGGGCAACCGGCTCACTTCAAAACTGCCCCATCCGATTAGCGCCAGTACCAGCAGACCAACAATCAGCTTATTCTTTACAGAAAAGCTAATAATCTTATTTAGCATAATCTTTTTTCGTTAATTCAAATAGTAAATAATTCCTTCCACCGGCCGGAGCCGGCAGAAAGCACAATAATGATCCTGTAAGAATTAAAAATGGGTCCGCGGCGGACGAAAGAGCGCAGCAAGTGCAGGGTCGGGGATGTTATGGTCCTTTAAAAGAATATAAGGGACACACGAGGTTGTTATAGAAGTACAGTGAATCGAAACAGGTTTTGCAAGCGGTATAAAAGTGTGCTGAATGGTGCCGGACGTAATATTTTTATAGGGGAGCTGACGGTCCCTGTCATCATCATCATCGTTAATATCCGGCCCGCAGTAATGCATACACAAAAACTCAGCTATACCAATACCTTCATTCCGCTGCTGGTGCTCCTGAAAATGTGCCACTAAAGTGGGGAGCTTTAATAATTGGTTAAATGCCGTATTGTGTAACAGAAAAAGAAGCAATAAGAGGCCTGCTCTTTGTCTCATCCGGCAAATATAAAACATGTGGCTTAATGAAACCATCCCTTCTTTAAAAGAGGCGTATTATTTGTTGTTAAGAACATAATGTGCCGCATGCAGCATCGTTATACCAACGTTACTTTTCAATATACGATATATAGTTTATGTAAGATACTGAAACAAGTTCAGAATGACCGCGCGTGTGTTTGTCATTACGGTGATCAACGGCAACTAAAAAAGGTTGTCATTCCGGCCCTGGTTCAGAATGACAACCTCTGACTTGAAGCCGTTCTATACTGCTCCGCCTCCGGCTAAAAACTTATTGGCCTTATCTTCTTTGAAGCGGGCATTTTCGCCATCCCAGTGAAGCGTTTCACCCGGGAACCTTGCAGCGATCACACCCAGCAGGATCACTTCCGTAAGCTTGGCGGCATAAGAGAAGGGTGCGCTGCATTTGGTTGTACCCAGACAGGCATCCACAAATTCATGATAATGCTTGGGGGTCTCCGCATCATAACTGGTAACCGGCTTTCCGGCAGTACCATCGGGATCATATTTCTTGATATCGATGGGAACAAATTTGCCATCCACGATCAGTTTGGGCAGCTGCATAAAGTGCGGCAATAACAACCGCTGACCGTTTTCGCTGATAAACATGGCACCCTGGTCCGGTAAGGCTTCGCCTCCGGGAAGCTCCAGCTCGCTTTGCAGTTCCGGTGCTCCTTTACCATCATACCATACCCACTCCAATGTATCTGCTGTATAAGGTGTTCCGGGAAACACATAGCTTACATGATTTTTTTCCGGGTGACCAAAATCATTGGGAGCACGGCATTCGTTCTTAACGGTAAGCGGCACGCTTAACTTTAATGCATTATAGGGCGTATCAAAAATATGTACGCCCATATCGCCCAGCGTACCACAACCATAGTCGATACATTTTCTCCAGTTACCCGGGTGATAGAGCCCGTTCTTATACGGCCGCTTTTTTGCAGTACCCAGCCACAGATCCCAGTTCAGTCCTGCGGGTACCGGATCGCTCCCCTGTGGTTCGGGGCCGTCATATCCCCAGACCTTCGGCGACCAGGCGATCACTTTTTTTACTTTACCAATGATCCCTTTCTGGATCAGTATCGTAGCCAGCTTGTAATCATAAAAGGAGTGCACCTGGATGCCCATCTGGGTGATCAGGTTCTTTTCAGCAGCCACTGCATCCATTTTTCTTGATTCGGAAATATAATGGGTCAGTGGTTTCTGACAGTACACGTGTTTATTCAGATCCATGGCCGCCAGGGAAACAGGTGCATGTGCATGGTCGGTTGTAGATACCACCACCGCATCGATCTGACTGCCCATGGCTTTGAACATCTCTTTATAGTCGGCGAAAAGTTTTGCCTTTTTATATTTAGCCTTTACTTTATCCAGGGCATTGCTGTCCACGTCGCAAAGCGCCACGATCTCCACAGCCGGGTGTGAAGCAATGGCCATCAGATCACCGTTGCCCATGGCACCAAGTCCTACCTGGGCCACCCTTAATTTTTTATCGGAGTTAAAAGCCGAAGAAGAGAACGGCAGCATAAAAGCAACCGTTCCCGCAGCTGTGGTTTTTATAAAACTTCTTCTTTTCATATGTGTCTTTTTGTTTTAGATTTTAATCTTTAGTAAATGGCTTATTAAAGTGGTCGTACCTTTATGTTTTTAAACCACATAGAGCTTCCGTGATATTGAAAACCGATATAGCCGGTCTTAAATTTTCCGTAATCGGGGCTTTTTGCCCATTTGCCTGATTTTTTACGGGCATACCAGTCGTCCGACCAGGGTTTAAAACTCAATAGCTTTACACCATTCAGCCAGTGCTCGGTACGGCCGGGGGCGACCACGATCTTCGTGGTATTCCATTCACCAACAGGATGCAGCAATTTCCTGGCTTCGTCCGTTGTATGCATGGCATAATCGGCACCGGTCTTTTGCCAGTCCTGTAATTGCTCCGGATGCTCGGCTCCGAACTGAGCGTTGTAATCTTTAAGATCGCTGTGCAGGCGGGCATAGTTGGCATCATCGATCAGCTGGTACTCCGGACTGATGCTGGATGGGGAACCGTAGCCTTCCTTTACATGATAATAGATCCCGCTGTTACCTCCCTCTGCGATCTTCCAGTCTACTGTCAGTTCAAAATATTCAAATTCCTGTCCGCCGAAGATCACGTCGCGTCCGCCTTTGTAGGCCGTATCCGGCTTTGCCGCGTCGTTCATCCACAACATACCGTCGCTGATCGTCCAGCCGGGAGACAGCGTTTTACCATTGTAGCCCCGCCATTTGGAGCTGTTTTGCGGAGCCAGTAAATCGATCACTTTCCCTTCCTGTACAGAATATCCGGCGATGGGTTTTGAGGTTGGTAAAGAGGTACTGTCTGTTCCAAAAATCATAAAAACGGGAGCCAGCAACAGCTGCACCAATGAGAATAACTTCATAAAGGCAAAAAAGATTGATAAGCGATTAAATTGAAGAGCATGTATGCAATGTGGATACAACTGCTAAAATAATAAAATAATCAGTAAAACTATCAAACAAGTTGAACACCGGCGTCAGAACAACACACACATAGAACCCCGGCCATTCGTATTCCATCATCCCCGGTGGCCCGGCCGTTAGAAAAAGAAAAAGTTCCGGTTTTGAAAAAAGAAAAAGCAAAGAAGACCGCAAAAAGGATAAAACACCGGAAAAGATGCCCGCATCAACAGGCGGTGTATTAGCTTTGTCATCATGAAGACAAGCGCTGGCATATTATTATTTAAAAAAAATAAAAACGATCTGTTGTTTTTCCTAGTGCATCCCGGTGGCCCTTTCTGGAAAAATAAGGACCGGGGCGCGTGGTCGATACCCAAGGGAGAACTGGCCGCAGGTGAAGATCCGCTGGAACGTGCCTGCACCGAATTCAGAGAGGAAACCGGGCAGGCGGTTCATGGCATTTTTTTACCCCTGTCCCCTGTGCAACAGAAAGGAGGAAAACGGATCATTGCCTGGGCCCTGGAGGGCGATATTGATACGACGGCATTAAGCAGCAACAGCTTTACCCTTGAATGGCCGCCGCGATCGGGCAGCATGATAGCGGTGCCGGAAGTAGACCGCTGGGAATGGTTCTCCGGCGATGAAGCCCAGCAACGGATCAACCCGGCACAGGTGCCACTCCTGAATGAAGTACAGGCCTTATCCACACAATAGCATTCCGGATACGGGGGAAAAGGACATCGACAACACCGCTTATGCCGCAGGTCCGGGCTCGATGGTTTCCACAACTGTTTTTAAATGAACCGCATATTTTGAGGGCCGGATGCGCATCTGGTAGCGTTCTGCATAGGCTTCCGTAAATTCTGCCCCAAAGTATAAGATCAATGCGGTATAATACACCCAAACCATAAACACTACAACAGAGCCGGCAGCACCAAATACAGCTCCCGTATTGGTTTGGGTAACGTACAGCTGGATCAGGAATTTGCCGACCATAAACAGCACTGCGGTGAACCCGGCCCCCATCAAAGCCGGCTTCCATTTCAACTGTACATCCGGCAACACTTTAAAAATCACGGCAAACAAGAGGGTGATCACAAGGAAGGTGACCACCAGACTCACTACTTTGAAAATAGACAGAGAAGAGAAAGACAGGTATTGCTGTAATTCGTGCTGCAGACCGGTGAGCACGGTGCTGATCACCAGCGACACCAAAAGCAGGAACCCCAGTGAAACGATCAGGGAAAAAGACAGCAGGCGGTTTGCAACCAGTTTCTTCCACCCTTTTTCAGGAACGGCCTTTACATTCCAGATGGTATTGATACTATCCTGTATCTCGGTAAAAACAGCGGTAGCACCTATAATAAGGGTAATTCCGCCAATGATCAGGGCAATCATGTTCTTTCCGCTAAGCTCCGCATTGGCTACAAACAATTCGATATCCCCTGCCAGCTTGGCGCCTACAAAACCGGTCAGCTCGGCGTGCAGTTTACCTTCGATCGCATCCTTACTATAGATGATACTTGCAGTAGCAATAACAATGGTCAGTAAAGGGGCGATCGAAAACACCGTACAGTAAGCCAGCGAAGAACTGAGCTTGGGCACCTTGTCTTCTGAGAACCCTTTTGCAGACGCTTTCAGCAATGCAACGGCTTCCTTAAAAAACAGTTTTATTTTTTTTACAAAGGCAGTCATAGTTATTACCTAAGGTTCTGAATGGATAGAAACAATATTTACCGGCTGCCGCATTCCTGCGGGAGCCACTTCCGGAAAAATCACCGGCCATACCCAACATTTACAACAGAAACCATACCGTTTATAGGTCCGTTGCAGCGCTGCCATACCCGGTGAGAAACCCGTCCGCAAAAATAAGCCGGCAACAGCACACCGTTGTATTTCTGTTAGAAACCGGATATTCTTCCCTTAATAAAATAGCCCCCTGTGGAAACAGGGGGCGCAACCAAAACTAACTGCTTATGAGAAAATTTAATATCTTAACCGGTAACCCGGACTTTGTTCTTTGAATGATAACTTTATTATACAATAACCGTTCCATTTTTTATTTTCAATAAAAAATAATCATTTACGGCTTTCTTACCGGCATCAGCGGGTATGCCGGTTCTTCCGGAAACCACCCAGGGTCCGGAGCCGGTTTAATTTAACGCGATGATCCGGATATCATCATGAAAGGCAATACGGGTAAGTACGTTATCGCCGATGATCACATTGCCGGCGGCGTCCTTGCCCGCCTCCCGGTACACACCCCATTTGATATAGCCATGCTGTCCCTGGAGTCCCGTTCCGGTATAGGTGGCATAATTATTCCGTTCGAGCACCAGGTTATAGCTGGTCTGGCCCGGCAGCCGGGTATAGATCTTTAAATATCCTGTATTGGTATCGGCCCATTTTACATCGATCCGGAAATGGATCCACTGATTGATATAAGAGCGGAAGTCGGCCACCAGGTTATCCTGGAAACTGGTATTGCGTGTTACGATGGCATTGCGCTTGGTAAGGATGCGTACCGGTACCAGCGCCCCGCCTGAAACCTTTAACTGGAAGATATTATCACCATATGCCGGGTTTGCGCTGTTCCACTCTTCCCAATCCTTCAGATAGACACTAAATTCGTACCGGCGTTCATCACCCGGTAAAAAGCGTGCGGCAGCCCCTGCCATATCCGCATCGGATTCACTGCGCCAGGCCTCATTGGAATAATAACCGGTATCTCCAAGGGTAACCTTATGTGCGATGGCATAGTTACTGTTGCCGCCCGGGGTAATCATATACGCCGCATCCGGGGCAGGCGCATTCGTTGGGTTGAGACCCGTAATACCCGAACTGGTCGTGCCGTTTTCATAACTAACATTCAGTATCGTATCACCTGCGGTAAAAAAGGCTGTGGCGCGGCCCGTTGCAGTAATGCTGCCGGCAGCCTGCAGGGCGGCTGGATTGTTCGTTTTTGTACAGGCAGTGGCAAAGGAAAGCACTACCAGGGGCGTTCCAAAGCAAAGGAATCGTTTGTTCATGTTGCAGATTTTTATGTTTAGAAAAGGTTTAGATGCGTGCGCTTACCAGCCTGTTTACAAGGACTCCGGTCTCCCGGTGCGCCTAAAAGGATGCCGTTATCTTTTTACTTACGCCATCTACAATAAGCGTAAGATCGATTTTCCCGTTCATAAGATCGTTGCCGGCCTGCTCCTTCACCGTTATAACCGGTACCACCGAACCACTGTAAGGATACAATACGGTCATAAAGATTTGTGCTGTTGTGTCTGCTTTCTGCTTTTCAAATGCAAAGGCAGGTCGTGGCTCTTCCTTTTGATATTCATACGACACAAAACTCTGCTCTTCCTTCATATCGACCTTGTCCCTGTTAAAATTCTGAATCAGCAGGTTGTTCCCATCGCTGTAGGTGGTATAAGCCCTGTGAGTTTTATGGTCCAGCACGGGTTGACTGTCTTCTTTAAAATTAAAATGGATCCCCAGTTTACCGGTTGCCCGTCCAAAGGCTTTATCAATGATAATAAAACAGGTCCGGTCGATAAATAAAAAGGTCCGCTGGTGATTCAGTTCCCCATAGCCGGGGTTTACATAACTCAGTATTTCCGGTTCCGCGCAGGGCTCCCATTTTTTTAATGAAGCCTTATTGATGATCGTTTTATCATCCAGGGTCAGTGTCTGGTGTGCCCTGGTACTGCGGTACCAGTCCCGTTTGGCATTTTCCTGATTGCCCACATTGGCATATACAAAACTGCCGGCATCGGGCGTAAAATCGCGGCCCTTCACCCAAAGTACAAAGTTGCCGTTATCGGGATGTGAATGAAACGCCGCGGGCGGTCCCGCCTTTATCTGCATTACAGTGGCGTTCCTGCCCCAGCCACTTCTGAAGGCATAAAAGCCGGCATCGGGCAGCACCGATGAAAGATAATCCGGCCGGGTGCCGGAAGCACCATCAGTCGCATAATATTCGATCACCCTGTTTTTTGGAAAAACAGCCGCCCATGTCCGGTAGTTATCCAGCATCGCCTTTTTTGTGGTCTGGAAAGCATTTCCGTACAGCGGATAGGTGTAATCCGGAAAAGAGTATTTACCAACCGCCAGCACCATTTTTTCCACCAGGCTCCGGTATTGTTCCGGGAATTCCTGTGCCACACCTCCGAGTTGCGCGATCTGTAAAGCATCCAGGAAAATTTTTATAGTGCCGATATGATAGCCCGGAGACAGCTCAAACTGCATGCCATCCGGCAACACCTGTTTTACAATCTCCGCATTCAGTACTCCTATTCCGCTTTTACGCCAGCCTGATGCTGCCTTCAGCTCCGGAAAAGTACTTCCTGCGTACATCAGGTGAAGCGCCTCATATAAACGGTGATTGCCCTTATCCGTATAATGGTGCATCACATAATCCGCCTGTTCATTATAGGAGTTCAGGAACTCCATTAAAAAAGCCGGCGTAAAATGGGAAGAGTGAAGGAACAGGTTGAAAAAACCCGACCAGTGATTCAGCCGGAAAGATACCACAAAGGCCTTCCAGGCATATTCCTGGTCATCCGGATAAGCCCCCTGCCGGTTCTTTCTGATCCAGTCGCGCACCTGGGACACCCATTCCTTCGCATATTTTTCATCACCGGTGGCCCGGTATACCAACCCCAGCGGTTCCCAGAAAGCGGTCCGGTGCAGGAATGTGGTCAGCAGCTGATCCTGCACCGGACGGTATTGCCAGTTAATGTCACGGCCATAGTCAAACATAGGATATCCTTTATGCGGTTTAAACCGGTGCAGCAGCACATTATTGGCCAGGTACAGTGTATTGGAGTCTACTTTTCTGCCGGCGAACTGTTTTGCATCGGCGGCATTAAAATCCAGGTGACGCACTCCTGTCCTGCTCCTGTAATAATCCAGCAGGGCCGCAGCCGCCTCCCGGTATTCTCCCTCATTTACGCGGGCGTTTACTTTTTCCAGTCCGGGGAAGCCCAGGTTGATCTTTTCAAAACTTTCCCTGCTAATGGGCATTTCCTGGGCGGCCGGGTATTGAGCGGCCAGGATCAACAAACAAACGATCGCAATTATCTTATTCATACAGCCTATCCTGTTTTATCCGGCACTAAACTAGCGCCCGGAAGACATCCGGGTTTTCAAAATCAATTAAAAAACTTTCAAATTTGATGAAGCGGGACTGTAATACAGCCAAAAACGGGATAAATAAGAGATCCACGGATGCTGATGCCCCGGAAAAAGTACCGGATGGCAGCTCACAACGGATCGCTGCCATCCGGATCTCTTTTCCGTTCCAGGTACTCGGATGGCATGCACCCGTAGAACTGCCTGAATGCGGTGGAGAAATAAGACGCAGTATTAAAGCCGCATAAATAGGCGATTTCGCCAATGGTGTGTTTTCCCGATTCGATCAGCCCGGCGGCCTTGCCTAACCGGATACGGCGGATAAGGGCAGTGGCCGATTCGCCGGTTATCGCCTTTAGTTTCAGATACAGGTTGGTGCGGCTCATGCCCACCTCGCGGCTCAGCTTATCCACCGAAAAATCATAGGCATCAATATTCTCCTCTACAACGGAGATCACCTGTCTTAAAAATTCTTCATCGATCGTATTAAAGGTGATCTTGTCGGGCTCCACCGTTTTGCTGGCTGAATAATATTCTTTTAGCTGGCGGCGGGAACGGAGCAGGCTCTGCACCCGGGCATCCAGCAGGGCAATTGAAAAAGGTTTGGTCACATAGGCATCTGCTCCCATTTCAAAACCTTTTATCTGCTGACGGGTTTCGCTTTTGGCCGTGAGCAGCAAAACCGGCAGGTGGCTGGTCTGGATATTTTGCTTGATGCGTCTGCAGAAATGCAGTCCGTCCATCTCCGGCATCATGATATCACTGATGATCAGATCGGGTTGATAGGTCCGCAGGAGCTCCAGGGCTTCTTCCCCGTTCCCGGCGGTTTCCACGGTATATTTTGTACTGAAATATTCCTTTATATACTGCACCATTTCTTCGTTATCATCCACCACCAGTAAGGATGCCGCTGTTTCCATACCGTCCGATTCCTTATCGCCGGTCAGGGTCACCGGCTCCTCCACCTCACCGGCAGGATCATCACTTATTTGTTCTGCTGCAGCTCCTTCCACCTTGACATCCCCTTCATAAGCGGGGTCATCCATGGGCAGACGGACAGTAAATACACTTCCCTGCCCCGGAACACTATTCACCTCTATGGTACCGTGATGCAGCTCCACCAGCCGTTTGGTAAATGCCAGCCCCACGCCGGAGCCCAGGTTTGTTTCCTGGCGGTCTACCTGGTAAAAGCGGTCAAAAATATGCTCCAGATGCCGCCGTTCGATTCCCGTTCCCGAATCGGTCACCTGTATCACCGCCTGCCCGGCTTCCTGCGAAAGCCCAAGGGTGATGTGGCCCTGCAGAGGCGTATATTTAAAGGCGTTCGACAACAGGTTGAACAGGATGTTTTCAAGCGCGTCCCTGTCGAAATAAAATACCAGTCCTTCCACCGGTGCCGAGAACCGGTAATCTGTTTCATTTTTTTCAGCCAGGGCATTAAAGGAACGGTACACTTCTTTTGCAAACCGGACGAGGTCGCTGCGCGACACCCGCAGCCGCCGGGTACCCATTTCTGTTTTCCTGAATTCAAAAAGCTGGTTCACCAGCTGGTAAAGACGCCGGGTATTCATCAGCATCAGTTCATGCCGGCGGCGTATCTTTTTATCAGCGACCGGCTCACGTGTCATCTCCTCCAGCGGCGCCAGGATCAGTGTAAGCGGGGTTCGCAGCTCATGTGATACATTGGTAAAGAATTCCGTTTTTACCTGGTTGATATCATTTACTTTTTCCCGTTCCAGGCGCTCCAGTTTCAGCTGATGCATGGTCCGCATGCGCTCCGTAAAGATCCTGTACAAAAAGTAGGCAGCAGCGGCGATCAGCAATATCACAACAAGATAGAACCAGGTACTCCGGTACCATACCGGCAATATCCGTATGCGCAGCAGGCGCTCCGGACTTACTTCTCCCTGCGGGCCCACTGCCTTTAGATGCAGCGTATAATTCCCGGGCTGCAGGTTGGTATAGCTGACACGGGGTACCCCCTCTGTTTCCTGCCAGCCGTTATCAAACCCATCCAGCCTGTAGAAGTATTTTGTACGATTGGCAGACACATAGTTAAAGGTATTGAACGACACTGCGAATTGTTTATACTCGTGTCCGAAACGCAGCAGGTCTGCCTGGTTAATATGGGATTTTAAAATACCGGTAGCATCCCCCGGAACCACCGTATGATCAAACACTTCCAGTCCGGTGAATGTTACACGCAGGGGCAACGCATCCTGCTTTAATGCGCGGGGATAGAAATAAGAGATCCCGTTAATTCCCCCAAACAGCAGCATTCCGTCTGCAGCGCGACAGGAAGCATAGGTATTGAACTGCCCGTTCTGTAGCCCGTCCCTGCTGTCGAAATACTGGAGCTTTCCTGTACCGGGGTGGTATTTGACCAGGCTTGTATTGGCAGCGATCCACAAGTTACCCTCGTCATCCGGTAGCATGCTGTTGATATTGCCTCTTAAAAAGTCCTTGCGCTGGTTGTAATTTATAAAGGATTTTGCGGTCTCATCATAAAGATTGAGCCCGTCCCTTGTACCGATCCATATCCTTTTTTCCGGATCTTCCGCTATAAAATTGATCACATCGCTGCTGAGGGATGCCCGGGCAAGCGGTTCGAAAAGCATATTGTCCGGATAAAAAAGATTTACGCCCCTGGTGGTGCCGATCCAGATCCGGTGGCGGCTGTCTTCCATCAAAAAAGTGATCTCATCAGAACTCAGCCGGCTGCCGGTCCGGTCGGTAAACAATGGCGTGAATGCCGCTTCTTTATACTGAAACTGGCTGAACCCGCTACGTGTACCCACCCATATACGTCCGGAGTGGTCTTTTAACAGCGCATACACCATATCGCCCGGTATGCTGCGGGGATTGCCCGGATCATGACGGAAATTTTTTCCGGTGCCGGTTGCGGGATCAAGAAGATCCAGTCCTGTATTGTGCATTCCCAGAAAAACAGTGCCGTTATCGCCAAACGCGATGGCCTTTATATTATTGGAGCTAAGCCCCTGCCCGTTTTCATTATGGGTATAATATCTGATCGAGTTAGTACCCGGCTGCCAGTAATTGAGTCCGCGGTCGTTGGTACCAATCCAGAAACCGCCTTTATGATCCTGCCGGATCACATTTACCACCTTATCATTAAGGGCAGGTGTGCCGGAATTCTGGCTCAGCTGGTTAAAGCGTATCTGCTGACTGTGGTAATAGTTAACCCCGCCATAAAAAGTACCCAGCCACATGCCCGCCTGTTTATCGCGGTAAATACAACGCACAGAGTTCTGGCTCAGCGTAAAGGGCAGATCGGCCTGGTGATAATAATTATGCATCCGGCCCTGTGCATCCAATATGGCGAGTCCCCTGAATGTACCGATCCATATATTACCTGTGGCATCCCTGCATATGCTGCGCACATCATCATCGGGAATACCGGAGGTCCCGCGGCGGTAATTCACCGGCGGCTTACCTTTTGTATCCATGCGTATCAGCCCCGCGCCTTCTGTGCCGATCCACAGATCGCTTCCGTCTGCATATACCGTATTGATACGCACGTTTCCCACACCGGCATTGAATGGTTCGGTTTTTTTAGTATCCAGGTCCAGCAACCACAACCCGTTCCCTGTGCCCAGCAGCATTTTTTTGCCAACGGGGGTAATGCTGTACAGTTCTTTTATACCATATGTCTCCCGGTCGAAGTCAACCGCCCGGAAGCTGGTGCCTGCCTTATCGGACCGGTACAACTCTCCGGAATTAGAACAGGCCCATAAGATCCCCTGCGGATCCTGGATCACAGCGGAGATATACCATTCTCCCGGATGAGGCGTGATGTTATAATTATTAAAGCTATCGCCTTCGTAATTATAGGAGCTGATGCCTCCGTTGCCACCGATCCATAAGCGCCCTTCCCGGTCTGTGAACAGGCATTTTATATAATAGGAGCCGATACTTCCCGGCAGGTTCTTTACGGGCCGGTAGATCCTGAAACTTTTGCCGTCATACCGGTTCAGTCCATCCTGTGTGCCCATCCACATAAAACCCAGAGAATCCTGAACAACCGCAAACACCGTGCTTTGAGAAAGGCCTTTATCTACCGAAATATTACCGAAATAGCGGGCCGGTGGCTGCGCCGCTACCTCACAAAAAAGCAGCAATGTAACCAACAAACAGCCTGTACGTCTTAAAATATTCCGCCCTTTCACTTTATTGTATACTGTCCGTTTTTACCACGAAACAAACAAATGTAATGATAAGCTTTAATACTTTTTATAACGGGGATTCGGGGCACAGGTTTGGTGGTCCGGCAAATGCGTATTAATTTTAGTCAAACATTGTCAGGATGCCTTCTAAAACAGCCACCACCAGGATTGCCGCCGCATTCAGGGACTATGAAAGTTTTAAATCCGACATTAAAGAAATGGAGGATGAAGTAACGCAGATAAGAACGGTCCGGGATGAATTGCTGAAAACTGCGGCCCGTGAAATCACCGATCTGGCAGCCCAGGAAATCGTTGACCATGATGAACAGATCTACAAACTGGAAAACGAGATCAGCAGGTATGAATTTGAAATGGAGAAAGTGACCACCTACCTGGAATCGGTATTTAACAAAATAGGGATCGACAAAGCCATACGCATCGTGAGCATCAGCAATGAAAATGTGGTCATCTATCGGAACGATAAGAACAAATTTTCCACCGAAAAGGAACCCAAATCGATCCTTTAACGGCAATGGCGCAGAACCGGTATTTTCCGGCTTTTCAGAAAAGTACGAAGCCGCCGCGGGAACAGCCGCGCTGTTATTTTTAAAACAGATACAAAAAATGATACGAATAGCCCCATTAACAACAATAGAAGGCAACCCTACCGAACAGTTTGGACACAACGGTTATACCACAACGGAAATATATACGGTCACCGGCACCTATACGCCGGACATCACAGGGTTTGAACTGAAAAAAAACTTCAGAAAATACACCAAGACCTGGAACACTACCCATGAAGATATCAGCGTGTATAACAGCATCCTGCAACAGGGGCATTCGTTTGCAGCTTATGAAGCAAATGAGCTCATCGGGTGGATCCTTTGTGAGCACCGGCAATGGAACAACACGTTATATATTGAGAACCTTCTTGTTTCCGAAAAATACAGGGGCAGGCAGATCGGCAAAAAGCTTCTTGCTGCGGCAATAGATCATTCAAGGATGCATCATTTCAGACTGCTCGAACTCGAAACCCAGAACACGAACCTGCCGGCGATCAGGTTTTACCGCAAGCAGGGGTTTGAAATAACCGGCTTCAGGCTGAAGCTCTACAACGGTGCGGACCAGGACGAAGTAGCATTGTATATGACCTTTGACCTTGCCTCCACTGTGGGCTGAGGCCCGGCTGAAATGCATCACGGGGCCTGCTTTCTGCGCCTGGACCGAAAATACAGCAGCAGCCCCACCACCACCATGGCTATCTGCATTGCTGCTCCGAACAGGGTACTGATGTCGCGCGTCATCTTGCCCCCCCAATCCATAAAATGATGTTTGTGAAAAAAAGCAAAACTATACCCTTCTGCCAGATCCCGGTCCTGTATCCTTGCGGCCAGCACGCCGGTTGTGGTTTCAATATAATAGCGTTCCCTGCCGTTGGTGGAATAGCCGACCCTCCAGACGGGCAGACGCTTATTGATGAATCCATACTCTTCTGTAAACTTTGTCACGGGCTGCACCAGCGGTGTATCAGCACTTTGCGGAGCACCCCGGAACTGTTCTGCAAGGTAACGGGCATATCGTTCATCTCCTTTTTGCAGGACCGTGTAATCATCCGCCCGGACATAAACCACATCAGGCATTGCGGCCGTCATTGTTTTCATCAGATCGGTCCTGCTTTCTGTAACACCCGGAGCCTTCTTTAAATAAAGCTGCCAGTACACAATACCATTCATCGTACAAAGCGATACGTCGCGGATCGCATACCCTCCTGCTGCTGCTCCCAGCTTTTTAAAATCCGGATCAACGGCTGCCGTCAAAAATGTATGCGGCAGCTGCTCCGGCCTTACCTTCACCGGTAATAACTTTTCAAGCGCATGGTAGCCCCCGCTGAAGGTGAACATCAGTGTGAACACCGACGCTATCAGTGACGTGTACCGGTGGTTCCGGCGCGCTTTTACCAGCGGGTGTGCCGATCTTTTTGTTTTGGTAACAACGAACAGGTAGAGCCCCAGCAATGTGGTAAGAAAACCCAGGAGCGTTATCACAACCATGATAAAATATTTGGTGGTGCCTAGTGCATTCATCCATTCCCAGGTATGAAAGATCCCAAAGAAACGGTCAAAGGCCGCCCTGCGGTTATCCACGGCAAACCCGAACCGTCCGGAATTGGTCGCTACATAAATACGGATGCCGTCCGGCCGGTCGAACGCCACTTTATAAACGGGCAGCAAGCGGTTGATGTATTTGTATTCACCATCAAATCGGGTGATGCGCTCCACGCCGGTTATTTTTGCGCCCCGGCTGTCCATGATGCGGGCTGTGGCCATCATACAACAATCATGATCCGATAAGGCTTCGGGTTGGCCGGCGGTATAGCCCGGATTGCCTGTACCCTCCAGGAAGGCCCGCGCAAGAAAGCGGGCATACAGTGCATCTCCATCCTTAAGCAGGTTCCCCGTCTTCGTACTGAAATAGCGGGTATCCGATCCCCAGCCATCTATGATGACCTGGTAAAACTGCTGTCCGCCCATCTGAACGATATGCACATTATTAAAGGAATCCACCTCATTCTGCTGTAATGCCTGCTGCAACGGTACGATAAGCTGTGCCGTATCGATGCCTGGTGCAACATAGGATTGAGAGGCGATCTGCGGGCGCAGGTTCGTCATCATCGGATGCATAAAACCGCTGACCGCCCACAACAGCACCGGAAGAGCAATAACCAGTGAAAGTACCCGGTGCAGCTTATAAATTTTCTTACGCATATTTTTACAGGATTGGGGCCGGCGGGATCGGTATCCAACCGGCCGGTCTTTTATTTACCAAAACGATACGCGATCCCGATGGTAATTTCCCGCGGATCACCCAGACTGTAGGAATAGGCAGCATTCCCATTTGTTGTCGCATTCTTTGACGCGAATACAGAATAATAAACATTCGTTGCATTGAGGGCATTCACCCATAGTTCAAACGCCTTCAGCCGGTAACCCGCCCTGAAATTCAGCACATCAAACCCTTTATAAGTATACAGGTCCAGATCGTCCATAAAATACCGGCCCTGGTGCTGCCATTCGGCGCTGATCCGAAAACCTTTTAAAAAGAAGGGTTTGTATATAACTTCCGCATTTGCTGTAAAACGTGGCGCTCCGCTCATCTCCTTTCCGCTGTAATCCACACCCCGAACGGTATTGCTGACAAACACATGTTTTGCATTGGTGCCGCTGAAGCGGATGGACAGGTCTTCAACCGGCTTATAAGTGATGCCGTATTCAATGCCGGTATGTTTGGTGGCCCCCGCATTCTGATTGCTATAAGAATTATCCGGTTGTTTTACAGAAATGATCTCATTTGTTCCCTTCAGCCGGTAGAGGCTCCAGTCGAGATACAGTTTCTGTTTCAGCAAGGCGGCCCATCCGCCGATCTCGTAATTGAAGAATGTCTGCGGCAACAGATACGGCGCTTCTTTTACACTGCTGTAGAGCTCGGTAAGCTGTGGCGGCACATACCCCTGGCTGTAGTTGGCGTACAGCCCCAGATACCTGAAGTTATAGGTAAGTCCCAGCTTGGGAGTGAATCGTCCGAAGCGGCTTATAGTAGATGCGGTGCTTACGCTTGAAGCCCCCGGGAGGTTATTGATGAAATAATACTGGAAGGCGTCGTAACGCAGGGCCAGCACCAGTTTCAGACTACGAATCGGTACCAGCTCATAGTTCAGGTAACTGGCCAGGTTGATGATACCCGTCTTATAATTACTGAGAAAGGAATCCACAGCGGGCGCAGCATAGCTGGTAAATTTTCCGCTGTTCAGGTCTTTATGCACCGAAATAAACCGGGCATCATATTGCTGCGGACTGTAGTCTACACTGGCGCCTGCGACGATCTTGCTTTGAAGCCAGTTCACCTTTTGGATATGCGTTGCAAACAGTGCATAGGTTTTAAAGGCGTTCTCATTGATCTGCCCCCTGAAACGTGCCGGATCTGCGGTGCTCGCAATGGAATAAGAAGGGTTCTGTCCGACGGTATTATCACGGTACAACAAGGCCAGATCCGTATTGCTGTTGCTGTTCCATTCATGACGGAGCATGGACTTATAACGCAGTGCATATACTTTCCGGTAGGTAAAGGTCTGCAGTGATGTATAATCCCTTTTTGCAAATTTGATGCTGTCGATCGATCCGGACATATCACTGTAGTAATCCACCAGGGCCAGCGTATTTGTCCAGGTCGTTTTATCATCGGGCCGGAAATCACTCCGCAGCGTTATTGCTTTTTTGCTGAAATCGCTGTATTCGATCGGTCCGTTGTGTTTATCAGCATAATACCCGCTGAGCAGTACTCCCCATTTACCAAAAGTACTTCCCGCCTGAAGGTCTGCACGTTTGTATCCCCGGTCGTTCAGCTGCAGACTTGCCTGTCCGCTTGCAAAGGCCGGTGCGCTCTGCGTAATGATATTCACCGCGCCACCTATAGCTTCCGAGCCGTATAATGCAGACGAAGGGCCTTTGATCACTTCGATGGATCGTGCTGCCGGCAGGTTCATTTCCAGCAGGGCATTATGATTATAAACTCCTGTGGTGCGGATGGGGATACCGTCTTCCATATAAAGAAAGAGGCTTTTGGTGGTCATGGGCTGGCGGATGCTCATCTCGTGCTGCTCATTGCCCAGGCTCACCATAAACACGCCGCTAACCTTATTGAGCAGCTGATCCAGGCGCTGCGCCCGCGTATCCTCGATGGTCTGCTTATTAATGGTAGCAATGGCAACCGGGGCCTCGGTCCTTTTCTGCAGGGTACGGTCTGCACTGACGACCACCTCCTGCATTAAACCCGTATTCTTTTTTAGCCCGGCATTCAGGCTGCCGTCACTAAACCGCTGTGTCATGTACCCTGTAATGCTGGCGTCAATAGCATGTGCACCGGTTGCAATAAGGAAGGATCCGTCCGGTGCTGATTGTAATGTATCTGTCGTTGTCCGGATCGTAACACCGGATAAGGGTTCCCGGGTATCCGCATCATACACCATGCCCCTGCGCGACTGGGCAAAAACCGTGCATGCCATCAGGATACCAGGAAACAGTATAAGAACATGTTTCATGGCTGACTTTAAATCAATAAGATGTTGAAAGGTTCATACGAAGGCCCTGCATACATAAGCATACAACAGCTTGCAGTTATAACCTTTCCAATAAAAAACAGAAATGGCGATCGTTAGCAGATCGTGGACGGAGGGTGGAATATGGCTGAGGCATAGTTAACAGGAACATTGCTGTCTGCGGCAAAGAATTGCCGGTTCTCTTTCTGCGGCAGCACTTCCAGCGATAACAGGAAAGCATTCCGGGAAGACAATACTTCCGCTTTGGCAGCCAGTTTCAGTTCCGGGGCCTGCCCTCTTTCCTTTTTTTCCTGCTCTTCGATCTTTTTCATCAGCTGGCATTTCCCGTCACAATGCATTTTCGGACGCGCCTTGTTCACACAGCGTTCCATGTATGCTTTCTTCTGCACCAGGTAATCCAGATAGAAGATCCCCTGGCTAAAAGATTGCCCGACAAAGGCGAGAAATAATATTACAGCAATAATTTTTTGCACCTGCGGCAAAGGTAGGGATTCGGTGTTATTTTCAATTCAAATACTTCATCTTTTGCAGGGCCGGCTGAAACACAATACAGGCCCGCATTCCGGCTTGCGAAAAAAAAGAAGTCCGCCGGTATTTACTATGAAAAGACCCAGGCATCCTTCCTGGTGCGGACATCGCTTCCCCCTGTTGAAAAAGTGCCACACAAAATACAACCCTGGTTTCCGGTTCTCTTTGCAGTAAGCTTTTTTTTGCCGTAATTAGTACTACATTCAGAAAATACAATGGCAACAAAATTAAGAACCGGTCTGGAGCCCGATCTAAAAACCGCGGAAGCGCATTATCCCGTGGTATTGGAGGCGCTTTTAAAATATACCAGCTGGTGTGACGAGCACGGCGATGAGGAGCTGCATGCGTACAGGCAGCTGGAAGATGCACTTCACCAGCTTACAGGCAAAGACCTGTCGCTATACAACCTGGGCGAATGGTGGGAAGAGGAGGGTGCAGAAGTACTGGCGTTCCGGATCAGCCTGCCGGATCCGCTGCCGGCAAGGGATATCACAAAGGCGGAGTTAACAGAGATCGTCACCCGTTTAAAGGATCCGGCCGCATACCGGCAGGAGCAAACAAATTTCTCCTCCCTGTTCTCCCTTTACCTCGATGAATATTATCATGTCTTGCTGAAGCTGAACTTCAACAGCTATCGCCGGCAGTTGTTTCAGCGAAATAAGGACCGGGACGGCCGCTGGTTTGAGTATACCACTGAAGAAATCATTAAACAATTATGGGCTGACCATCTGCCTCCATCGGATACAGATCAGCCCGTTAATTAAACAAATAACATGGAGCAGCTGAACAGGGAACAACTCTTCCTGCTGGCGAACCGGATCATAAATTCTGAAGGAGAAACAGCAGAAGAAAACGATGCTTTTTCAGACCTGTTTCCGGCCAGTGTACCCGCCCCCAATAAGATTCTTTTTTCACGTTTCTCTGTTGTCACTTAATTAAAAAAATATAGCTTCCCCTTGTTTCTTAAACCAGTTTAACCTGTATATCATTTACCTTGGTTAATTTTATCCTGCTCAAAAGAATCATCTATGAATGCAAAAATGACAACTATGGCCCAGCTGTTTTTAAGGGTGGCCCTTTCCGCTTCGTTTCTGTCGGCTGTGGCAGACAGATGGGGCATCTGGGGAAAGCCGGGAGATGCCCATGTGGCATGGGGTAACTGGGCCAACTTCCTGGTCTATAATCACTCCGTAAATTCCTATGCCGGGCCGCAGTTAAATCAATTACTGGCCGTTATTGCAACAAGCCTGGAACTGCTGCTGGCCCTTCTGCTACTGGCGGGGTATAAAACCAGGTTTACGGCAGCAGCAACCGGCACCCTGCTGCTTTGCTTTGCACTGGCCATGACCTATAGTTTTGGCATCAAACCCAGCCTGGATTATTCTGTATGGACCGGCGCAGCCGCGGCCTTCCTGCTCAGCGGCACCGGCCGCTACCGATACAGCGTTGATGAGCTGCTGCGCAGGCGCGCATAAACACGCACTGTTCCGGTCGGCCATTCCACGGATCCGGAACGGTTATCAGTGTATGCCTGTTTTGCTTCATCGCTATATTCCTTTTACCCGGGATCATCTATTGATCCGGGTAGCCTGACGCTGTACCAATCCGTTTTCAGTATTTGTTAAACAACCGGGATTGACTGCATGGAAGGATCATTCTCTGTATTTTTAAGGGCAAAACAGCAATTCAAACAAATATGAAAACAGCCCGCCATTTCAAAAAAACAAAAGCGACCCTGGTGTTCCTCATCATGGCCGCTTTACAGATCAGCTCCGCCCAGGAACAGTTGTCCCTGTTTAATGAAACCTACCGCCTGATACAGCAGAAAGATTTTTTTAATGCCCGCACCCTGTTTGAAACCAACAAAGAGCGCATCCCTGAAGACTACCGCAACTTTACAGCAGCAGTGCTGTATAATGCCTTTAATAAACCCGGACTGTCGGAAAATAAGATAGCACCGCTGATCGCTGCAGGAAACCGCTTACCGGACTTCCTGATGCTGAAACTGTACCGGGTACATGAGGACAATGCCATGAAACAATATAATTACAGCAAAGCGAAGACGGCGCTGGAAACCCTTCTCCACCACTACAGCAGCCTGCTTTCAGCAGAAGAAAAGGATGACCTGCAGAACAACCTGAGGATCTGGACGGCACTGGAGCAACAGCCGCGACAGAAAACCGTCATTCAGAAAACCACTCATTTAAAAATGAAAAAAGACAAAGCAGGCCTGAACAATCTGACGATCGGAATGGGAACCGATTCCCTCGCTTTTATTTTTGATACCGGTGCAAATATGTCTACCGTTACGGAATCAACCGCCCGCCGTTTGGGGATGAACATCATACCCGCATCGATCGATGTGGATGCCATTACCGGCGCGAAGATCAAAGCCGCTCTCGCTGTATGCAAAAAAATGACCATCGGCAATGTGATCGTCGAAAATGCGGTCTTTCTTGTATTTCCGGATTCTGCGCTGGCGTTCCCTCAGATAGATTACCAGATCAACGGGATCCTGGGCTTCCCGGTGATCGAGTCCTTCAGGGAAGTACAGCTTACAAAGGACGGTTATTTTATTGTTCCGGAAGAAGAAACAGGTATCAGCTATCCCTCCAATATGGCCATTGACGGCCTCACCCCGATGATCACAATTGACGGTATGCACTTCAGCTTCGACACAGGTGCAGAGCAATCCATGCTTTACTATCCCTATTATCAGAAGAACCGGCGGTTGATTGACACAACCTATAAAACCATTCCTGTCAGTTTCGCTGGTGCGGGAGGCAGCAAGACTTACAAGGGTGCTGAAATTGAAGGCAGTTTTGATATCCTGGGCAAGAAAGTCACCATCAGCAAACTGCGCGTATTGAAAGAGTCTATCAATTCGGAGCAGGTATATGGCAATTTGGGCCAGGATCTTATTACCCGTTTTCAAAGACTGACGCTGAATTTTGACCGGATGTTCATTCAATTCGATTAACAGCACCTGGAGGTATTGTCAATACATTGTAAAAGATCAATAGCCGGGTGTCCGTCCGGCCTGCTGCATCTGTTGAATGGCGGTCCACCCTTCCGGTGTAATACCCATGATCTCGGTAACAACACCCAATGTCCGATAGGTATCGAAAAAAGCCATCCGTGCTATCGGATGATCCACTTCGCTGATAACCGCATATCCCTGATCACGTAATGTACCGGTGATCTGTTCAAAACGATTCACCTTTGCCCGGAAAGCAAGATGCTGCGTACCGCCTTCCGGATGGCGGTTGAGGTAATCCTGAAACATGCTCTGACCGGAAAGCGGCTGAACGAGTTCGATAAAAGAGCCTCCGTTATAGGTTTGCGTGGTCAGCCATTCACCTGCCACAACCCTGCCGTAATAGGTCATGTTCAGGTCCTGCGCACAGATTTGTTCGGGTTCGGGAAAACCGGCAATACCCAGCGTACCGGAAAGGAACGCTATGGCCGCATGAATATCCGGGACCACCCAGCCGATCTGAGCCAGTTCCAGCCCGGTGATCGTATTGTGAATTTGTTTCATAGTTATTTACTATTGATTTACTGATCATACAAAGTTAAAACCGATGCTTCTGCCTGCCCGGGGTATTCGCGCCAATACCAGGGCCGTTCACGACTCATCCATTCCCGAAAAGACCTGCCCGGATGCGGGGTTTTGATTTAAAAAGAATTTCCCATTTTTACTATTCAAACATGCGGATTACAACAGATATGTTACCTTTGACGGGAGAACGGCGGATTTACCCGCTTGTATAGCAATCAAAACATAAAGCCGGGCAACATAACAGAAAGATACCGCACGATGATCGCATAACAATCAGGAACAATTAAAATATATTGCGGATTCGCTTTTTCAGCCACCGCAGCTCACTCCGGAAGAAAAAAGGCGATAAGAGGTCCGAAAGATCCTGGCTGAGCAGCAACAGGGAGGGGCCGCAGCAACGACCACGAGTTAACATTTTAACCGACAACCAAAATGCAGACAGCAACACAACTAACTGGCAGGCCGGGATTTTCCTATAACAACAAAAAATATCCGGGACGCGAACTATTTATTGATCAGCACCTCCTGGGGTTTCAGGTATCAGGCACAACCCATATATTGCATTCCCTGGGTCATGCCACAATTACGGCGAACACCGCTGTTTTGATCAGGAGGAACCAGATCATCAGGATCACTCCATATCTCCCCGAAAAGTGCCCCTGCCAATTCCTGTCGTTCGTTTTAAACAAGGAAATGTTGCAGCAGCTGGCTTTTGAAAACAGTGTTATTATCAACGGTCGTTACACGCCGGAGCAGAACCTGTTTTTTCAAGCCGGCGCCCGTCTTAAAGAAAACCTGATCGCGCTGGCTTCAAATCACCGTGGCGATAAACACAGTACCGTCCAACCGGTCCAAATCCGGGAAATCGTCCGCCTGCTTTTAGAAGACGACCCCGATCTTAAATATCTTTTATTCGATTTTTCCGCCCCACCCCGCACGGATGTGTCCGCATTCATGAATCAGCATTTTATGTTCAACATGCCAATCAGCACTTTTGCCAGGGCTGCCGGTTATCGCCCCGCAGCATTTAAAAAGATCTTTTCCGAAAGATACCACCGCCTGCCAAAGGACTGGCTCATAGAGCGCCGGCTGGCCGAGGCCTATCACCTCATAAGCCAAAAAGGACATAAGGCCGCAGCCATTTATCTGGACCTGGGGTTCCGGAACCTCTCCCATTTTTACACAGCGTTTAAGAAAAGATATGGCACTACTTCTTCGGCAATACGGCAGTCAGCATGTGTAGAAGAAGCGTTGTAACCCACAACAATGCATTATCCGGATATTCGCAAACCACGCTCCTGTTCCGGTTTACACTCCTGGGACCTTATTTAAAATATCCGGGAAGAAGGAGCATTCATTGCCGGATGATCGCAACGCTGCGGGTATTGATCGCTCCCAGCCGTTTCCCGTTCCGGAATACAGCGGCATTCACGAGGCCTCTTCGGAGCCCGGTTGGTCAAAATGACACATTTGTTATAAACACAACGTTCCGCCGGAGTCAATCGATGCTGAAATCAGATGTGTTTGCCCTGATCCCCAGATTGGCTATTTTGCTAAAGTACCAGGAATTGGCATCTTTGAAGTAAAATATGAAATTATGGCAAAGAATACCTCTATCTTACTAGGAGATTACTTCGACAACTTTATAAATCAACAAATTCAAACCGGGAAATTTTCTTCGGTAAGCGAAGTGGTGCGGGCTGCACTAAGATTGTTCGAGCATGAGGAAACTAAAAAAAATGAACTGGTAAAAGAATTGAAAAAAGGAGAAAGATCTGGTTTTGTAAAAGGGTTTAACCGAAAAATCTTCCTGAACAATTTGCATCAAAAGCATGCCGGCAAGTAATGAACTATAAAATCAGTAACGAGGCTTCCAAAGACCTTGAAAATATCTGGCTTTACGCTTTCGAAACATGGCCTGTAGAACAAGCCGACCGATACTATAATTTATTACTTGACGAAATTGAATACATTGCGGAAAACCCATATTCAGGAAAAGACTACAGCGCTTTACGGGAAGACTATCTAAGAACCCGTGTAAAATCGCATTTCATTTTCTACAAAATAAATACAGGAGAAAAACGCATTGAAATAATCCGGATCCTTCACCAGCAAATGGATATTGAGAAACACCTGGACGATTAAAAAGCGATAATCTTATCCTTTTACCAATCCAACACCAGCATCCCCTTATCCCACCCGCTCTGTAGGAGCTCTTCCAAACCGCTTCTTAAATGAATGAGAGAAATGCGAAAGGCTTTCGAAACCCAGGTCGAGGTAGATGGCGGATGGTTTTTTATTCTTTTTTTCGATCAGGTGCTGTGCTTCTGCAAGGCGTCTTTCCAGTAACCATTGGCGCGGTGCCATCGTGAATATCTTCTGGAAGTCGCGCTTAAAGCCCGCAAGACTCCTGCCCGTAAGCCGTGCAAATTTTTCAATGGGAACATTGTAATGAAAATTGTTAAGCATGAACCTTTCCAGATCGATCTTATAAGGATCCGTAAAATCGAACAGGAAGCTGGTGAGCCCGGGCATAATATTCAGCAGGAGATATACGGCTTCTTTTATTTTCAGTGCACTTACTGCCTGGGTGATCTGCGCCTCCGGATGATGAACATACGAGACCATGGATTGAAAGAAACTACGCAGAAAATCATCTCCGGGAATAAGAATGTTGGAGGGCCCCATATACTTTTGCCCCGTTTCGATCTGTTCCTCAAGGGCGATCTGCCGCAGCATCGCTTCCTGAAGCCGGATAACAATGGTCTGATAGTTTCCTCCATCCAGGGGTGTCTTTGTAATCTGCCCTAACTGGTTCTTGTGTATCAGCAGCATTTCACCGGGGCCCATTGATAGCTTCTGACTGGCCGTCTCCAGTGTAAAAGTACCGGAGACCTGCATTACCAGTGTACTGTGTTCCATAAATGCACCTTTCTCCTTTCGCACAGAAGAGCTGTAAGAAAAAAAGATGTCCCCGGGGATAACTTCAGCAGGATTCGCCATTATGTAAAGATATAAAACTGCAGGGCTTTTCTCCTGTTTTACGACCGCTGCAGATAGGTGCTTCCCAGTATGGCACCCGGTGCAAAACAGGTGTTCAGCAGGCTCATCTCTTCCGGGGTGAACAGGATTTCCATTGCCTGGATATTTTCGGGCAGCCTTGATCTTTTACTCATACTAACCAGCGGCATGATATGAGCTCCCTGCGCATTCACCCAGGCGATCGCCAGTTGCACGGGCGTATACCCCTTCCTTCCGGCCAACTCCTTCAGCACTTCCACTTTCTCCAGGTTCTTTACCAGGTTCGCTCCCTGAAAACGCGAAAAATGATTGTGATAGGCGTTTGCCGGAAGCGGTGCTTTCATCTCCCCCGTAAGCAATCCCTCCGCAGTATTCGCAAATGCCACCACCCCGATCCCCAGTTCTCTGGCCACGGGAAGCAGTTCTGCCTCTATCTGGCGATCGGCCAGGGAGTATCCAATTTCCAGCGCGGAAACAGGATAAATGCTATTTGCCCGGCGCAGCTGATCCGCCGTTATCTCCGAAACACCGAGATGGCGCACTTTCCCTTCCCGGATCAGGTCGGCCACGGTACCGATCACCTCTTCATCGGGCACACTGCCATCAAGCCGGCACGGCTGGTAAAGATCTATAACATCCACGCCCAACCGGACCAGGGAATAATTAATAAAATTCTTAATCGCCACGGGACGCAGGTCCAATCCGAGCATCTGGCCGCCATAGAAGATCGCGCCAAACTTCACGCTGATGAAAGCATCGTCTCTTCTTCCTTTGATCGCTTTCCCCACCAGCAGTTCATTA
Source organism: Niabella beijingensis (assembly GCF_020034665.1). Taxonomy (NCBI): domain Bacteria; kingdom Pseudomonadati; phylum Bacteroidota; class Chitinophagia; order Chitinophagales; family Chitinophagaceae; genus Niabella; species Niabella beijingensis. Next base: position 2,658,671 of record NZ_JAIQDI010000002.1, read on the forward strand.
TGCCCGCTACCATAAAAGTCACCCGTATTAAGAAAATTAATTCCGCTGTCCAGCGCTGCCCGGATGGTAGCGATACTTTCCTTTTCATCATTTACCGGTCCGCCCCAAACGGATGACATGCGCATGCAGCCTAATCCGAGTTTAGACACCTGCGGTCCGTTCTTACCTAATGCAATTTTTGTGATTGTTGTCATTGTCATGATTTTTTAACCCTGCAAAGATCTGTGTTCATTGCAGCGGCAGTTTGCCCGGGCGGCTCAATTTACTTGCCTGGAAAGCTCAGGCAATCCATCCTCGAACCAATCGGGACCACCAGGATACCCGGCTTTTACAAATATAGGCGCCACCGGGTGCTGCCCTTAAAGGAGCAGTGCCCAGGTCCGGCTTAAGTATTTCTTTGGGGGCGGCTGGTTTACATAAAGAATTGCTCGGAAATAATCTTACCCTCCTTTACCGTATACACACATAGCTCCGACATCTTTTCCCGGTCTTTACCTTTCATTTTAAGATCCATAGTAAGCACAAAACAAAAGGCATTACCCGCAATTAACGGCTCAGAAACGGTGCTGCCATGCCGGGACTCCACCATGGCATTAAATTTCCGGTCCTTTTCCTTCAGGGCGGCCAGTCCTACCGTTTCTTTGTCAAAACCGGGAACCTCGAAAGGCTCAATGCTAACCGCAGCTGCGGCATACAATTCTTTTTGGGCCTGACTAAATTCTTCTTTACGGCAGTATTCGGCCAAACGGTAAGCGACTTGTTCTACTGTCATAATTCTAGTTTTATTTGTTAACCAAAATTACAGATTTGGCAGGTGTTGAATGCGGGGTCGCAAACGCACCCAACCCGCAGAAATATCAGGCGCCCTGACAGGTTTCAACACCCCACCCGGGAATTTATTAAACCAGGTTGCAATCAGGGTGTTATCCCCGGCGGCTCCGGTACATTTTACCGGCCCCCGCTAATGCTACATTTTTTCGTGTCGAATTCAGCCCTTAAACTCTGAAATATATCAGTAACATCAGGGAAACTGCAATAAGGGCGAGCAACAGCAGCAGGATTATAAACCCGTTTCCAGGATTTGGGCGGGACATACAATTATTTTAGGTACAACAATATACGGAATATTTGTCACTAAAATTCGTTACAACAGGCCTCTTATATATTTTGTAAATTGCGGACTCTGTATCAACAGGTTTAAATACAATCTAACTGCCGGGGTTTCTACCTTGGCTTTTTTCTTTTTCCAGGTCCGGTTTTCCACGTATTATGACAGTTCCGGAGAATTGCCTCATCCCGGACGGCAGGGCTATCATATTATTTGCTATGCCCACAAATAAATCTTTAATTTGACCTGTTATATTGCATAGCCTGCCCACTAAACGCAGAAACACATGAAAGAAATCCGGATCAGGAATTATTACATACGCTTCCTCCTGGGCCTGGCGCTGATCGTCCAGGGTTGCAGCACTACTTCAAGATCAAACAGCGCGACAAACACAGATAAAGTCCCGGTCCAAGGGCTGTTTGCGATCCGGGATGTCACCGTCATTCCTATGACCCCTGAAAACAAAATCATCGAACATGCCACTGTTTTGGTTAAGGGCAATAAAATAGCGGCCATCAACGGAGCAATCCCTGATTCAGCTGAAATGATAGACGGCAAAGGGAAATGGCTGATTCCCGGGCTTATCGACATGCATGTCCATAACCTGGCAGCTATTAATTTTGGCACGAATTATCCAACAAAAGGCGCCTCTTTCTTCATGAACGATCAGGATTTTATGCTACTGTACGTCGCAAACGGCGTCACCACTGCATTCGAGTTAAGTGGCCGGGCGGAACATTTCGGACAAAGAAATGAAATAAGAAGCGGTGCAGTGATCGGACCGCGCATTGCCCTTGCGGCATTAATAGACGGAGGAAACGGTTCCGGCATGATTGCCAACACACCCGCTGATGGCCGTCAGATTGTACGGGTGGCCAAAGGAATGGGATACGAATTTATAAAGGTCTATTCGAGTCTTGATATCGAAACATACCGTGCCATCGTTGACGAAGCAAAGAAACAATCGATGAAAGTGGTAGGCCATATTCCAAATGCCTTCAAGGGCAGACTGGAAGAGGCCTTTGTACCCAACTTTGACCTCGTTGCGCACGCAGAGGAATATGCCAAGCAAACGGATGATTTCAGCGACCGGGATGCCCGGCGATTTGCCCGGTTGGCCCAAAAAAACGGAACCTGGCTTTCCCCCACGCTGATCACTATGGTACGGATTGCCCAACAGGCCCGTACGCTGGATAGCATCCGCAGTTTAAAATACCTCTCCTATGTCCATCCGCTCGTACAAAGCAAATGGTTAACATCCAATCAATACAATCGCAATACCAGCGCCGACCGTGTTGCCTACTTTGAAAAACTAAACGCATTTCATATCCGGCTGGTAAAAGCGTTCAAAGAGGCGCAAGTTCCTATTGTAGCCGGAACAGATGCCGGAACTTCAGGTGTTGTATGGGGTTATTCGTTACACGACGAACTGGAATTGCTGGTAAAGGCAGGGCTAACGCCCGCGGAGGCTTTAGCAGCTGCCACGCGACTTCCCGCAGCCTGGCTCCAGATAAGCGATAAAACCGGAACCATTGAGGAAGGAAAATTTGCCGACCTGGTGTTGCTGGATGCCAACCCTATGATTGATATAAGGAATACCAGAAGTATTTCCGGTGCATTTTTCGACGGAAGATGGATCAAAAAAGAACAGATCAACCGCATGCTGTCTGTTTTGGCGGAAAAAAACAAGTCGGATTCCGGCAAATATGAGTGGTCCGAGCGAAATAAAAACTAAGTCTGGTCAGGCTTCCCCAAAAGCAAATAGGATGAATAGCTATAAATGCCCGGCTATCTCCCGGCCGATCGGATGCCCCGGGAGAAACAACAGTTACCGGTGATGCAACAACAGGTAGACATTATAAAATACACTTTCATATGCTGTAGACATTTTATAGACGTTTTGTATTAGGAATCCTGTTGTTTCTGCCACATCTTTATCCCCTGTTTCTTTCAGTACCTGTATGCACTCCTCATCAACCTGATAAATCTCCAGCCTATGTCTATGCATGAAATCGAAGACCTGATCGAAGACACCACTTATCTGACTGACCGTGCTTCCGGCTATGATTTAAATACCAGGCGCGATATTTTATACAACCTGTATGAATTAATGGCACTTTTCGACACCAGTTACACGCATTTCCGGGTAATCGGTATTTTGCTTAAATATCGTTTTGTATATCAGATACCACTGGCAAATTATCCCCAGCTCGGCATAACCGATGCGCAGTTACCTTCTGCCGGCGAAAGCGGATGGGTACATGACGGCGACACCACGATCGGCTATGCCGTAAATACAAACGGGGACGTGCAGCTGTATGGCGATGCCGGGGATGTACTCTGGGCACGTTTATGCAGCCTGCAGCTTTTGCCGGAAGCAGACCGGCAGATGCCCCAAAAAATGTCCGCTGTAAAACTGGCAACCACCATTATGCTTGAGGCAGAAGAACAGCAGGACCTGACCCTGCTGGGAAAATGGTATAATTTTTTCACCAATGCGGTCTTTAATAAAGATTTTGGGGAAACGGAAGGCGTCCCGGCCACCTTTAACCGCCTGTTAACGGACGATGATTATACCCGGCTCCGCAATATCGCCCTGCGCAACCAGCTGAACAAACAGAAAACAGGGCACAACCAGGATAATTACCTGAGTTTTCCGGGCCTAAAATACCAATTGGATCTGGCAGCAGGAATAGAAGAGACCTATATCGTCCGCTACCTGCTGGAACTCTCAAAAAGCACCGGCCAGCTGCAGGCATTATATGAAAAAGATAAAAAGGCGCTTGAGAAAAGACCTGAAAAAATCGGGCTCATTCATAAAATGATCGACGCCCGTTTAGGGCCTGCCAACTGGAACTACGTACAGATTGAAAAAGGAAAAACATGGAGCTGGTATAAGGATCTGGAAGACCGGAAATACGGAGGCCCGGGGCACCGGATATTTATACAGATTGATCTGGATGCAGCGGAAAGAGCGCTCTTTTGCAAACAGGCCATCCAGCACAGTCTTATTTTACAGTGGCAGGAAAAGCGGCCGACGCTTGCACCTGCCGACTGGCATTTCTATTATGATATCAATAACTGGCTCCCTGATGATTTTATCACCGGGAACAAACACTTAAACCGTTTTGGCGTTTGGAAATTTGACGTAATGCAATCCGAAAAAATACTGCTTAGGCATTTAGAGAACCTGCTGGCCGGGCTGCAGTTATTGGGAAATGATTATTTTGATTTTGTGCTGACGGAGTTCCCGGAAAAGTTTTCAAAACAGGACCCTCAAAAAATAGTGCACCTGCTGGAAGAAGGAGAAGACGGAATAGGGATTATACCCAAACATATACTATTCGACAGCAAGATCACCACTTTGACAGCCTTTGCAAAAATTTATTCTGAACAAGGGGATCTTAAAAAGACAGAAAGCATGATGACCCAGATCAAAAAAATTTCAGAAACAGAACGCATCAGTTCCCTGCAAAAAGATGCGGCGATCAATCCCGTCCTCGAATACTGGCAAAATGCCCGACAGGTAGTTTTCCCCCCGGTATGGCATTATTACCTGATGCAGGCATTAAGACGAAAGGCGTAAGAACACTTTGACCTGCCGCGCTCCATTAACCGTACTCAACTGAAACGCAATATCCGCGTTCTGGAGGCAGCCGCCTGGCCGGATCTTTTTGTATTGCACATAATTTGTTGGTTCTGCCAGTTATATCGTCAGTGTATAAGACTTTCGTTTGCATTTATAGCAGACGTACCTTCGCAATGGCAGGAAGAACAGAACCGTCTTTACCCATTTCGGCCGGTGTACCCGTTCGTCAAGCCTGCCCGTTTTACAGTATGGACAACGGCGCCTGCGTTTTTCTTTTTCAGAAACTGAGTTCTTATTCACTTTTGCTGGTTTAACAGATAGAACCGCAAAGTTCAGTCTGTCAAATTACCCCAATGTTAAATCCGTGAAAATACTGTTAACGGAATCTTGTACCTGGAACAGTCCTCTATATGACGGCAAAAAAGCAGGAGCGTCCTGTTCAGCTCTCTTTCGTCACCGCTCATCTAAGGAAACGTCCGGACCAGCTAGTTTTTTGAAATCAGATCAATGACATTCATCATCGCCGGGATAGAACCTTTTTTTAATCTTCATCAGCTCCGGCGGTATCGGAAACGCTGATGTGGAGATGACAATATCGATTACCAAATTGCCAATAAAAACGATTCCCATTTCAAAACGAATATTCATATTTGTCATCACTAAACAGTACATACACAGGTCATAGAAATAAGATACAAAGTTTAGCGACAATACAAAAAATCAAGATGCGGAAAATTTTCACCCTGGGTCTCTTTATCATTTCTTTTAACGGTTATTCGCAGGTGGCCAAAAAACCAATAGCCAGGAGACCGGTCGTCCACAAACCGGTTGCACAGGTTTCGGAAACAACTCTGTCTATAAGAAGAGGTAAACTGGTCTATCAGAAATTCTGCCTTTCCTGCCATCAACCGGACGGTGGGGGCGTTCCGAATTTAAATCCGCCACTCGTTGGCACCAGCAACATTCTGGGTAAAAAATCCAGGCTTGTTAAAATAGTAAAGAACGGACTTCAGGAGCACGTTGAGATTGACGGAGAGTACTATTCCAACAACATGCCTCCTTTTAAAATGCTGACCGACCAGCAGATCGCAGATGTGTTAACCTATATACGAAAAAGCTTTGGCAACAACGCTGCTGCAGTGTTAAAAAGCGAGGTAACCCAATACTATGCAAAAGGGAAAAAGTAACAGGGTTTGAAAGCCCCCCTGCATTATTGCTCACTCATACAATCAGCAATACCTTGTTATACCTCGGATCATCGGACGCCTGATGATGACCTGGACAGATGTCCCGTTCCCGGGAAATGCCATGCGTTCTTTATACCGTATGCGCTTTATGTTTCCAGCGTTTATGCGTCCATAGCCATTGATCGGGTGTTTTACAGATGGTTTGCTGCAGTTTATGGGCATAGACCCGGGTGATTTCGTGTACCGGCATTGCTGAGGGGTTCTCCGCCACCAGGGAAAAACTGACCTCCCAGTGTTTTTCAGAGGTACGGTTCAGCTCTAAATAGACAACAGCCGCACCGGTAGCCCGGGCCAGTTTTTCGGCACCATTGAACATCAATGTAGACTGATGCATAAATTCCACCCGGCATCTGGCATCCGGGTCGGGCGACTGGTCGGCGATAAACAGATATAAGGCGGGATCCTGCTTATGTTGCAACATATACCGGGGAGCCTGCAACATGGGCAGCAATTTCATACCAAATCTGGAGCGTATGTAAAGCAGCAACCGGTTCATCCCTTTATTGGATAAGGGCCGGTAAACGGCGTATACCTGCGAGGTAAAATACCGGGGTAATATACTGAGGCATTCCCAGTTGCCGCAATGTCCCATCATTGCAATAACCGGGCGGTTCTGGCGATGATAATATTCTATTAATTCAGGATTCCGGAGATGCAGCCGGGTTTTAAGTTCAGACTCACTTATCGACATCAGTTTTACAACCTCCACCAGCAATTTGCTGAAATGCCGGTAAAACCGGCTGGCAACTGCATCGATTTCCCTGTACGACATCTGCGGAAAGGAACGTGACAAATTTTGAAAGACCACTGCGTAGCGGTATTTTAACAACCGGAAGAAAAGAAAATAAATCAGTCCCGCTACAGCATACAAAACGGTAAACGGCAGCAGGCTGCACAGGTATATCAGCAGGGCGGTTAACAGGTAAGTAAGGGAACGTTGTTTCCCGCCGGCTGCAACGCCTCTTGCTGTTTGTCTGGTGTGATTGATGGCCTTTTTCATCTTGAATAACCCTTAGACACAAACCAGCCGTTGGAGATACCGGCCATATTGTTCCTGTAAATAATCTGTTTAAAAAATGCGCGCTTCAAACCAAGTGCTGTAAAATGCCAGATATGCACTACAGCCAGCAATGACAAATATGCGGCATAGTTAATGTCATTTCTGATCAGTTGCTGCGCAATCCGGTTGTTTTGTATATTTTTTTTCATGCTTCTTCCAGGAAATACAACCATCAGGAAGGTTCCCCCTATGCAGGCAAGCGTTTAAACATACTTTTAACATTCTGTAGGAATGATATAAAAGGAGGGCTGAAAAGATTATAACAGAGACGCTATTTCGCAACAGGCCAGACCGATATGCAGACTTCCGTTTGCCGCAGCGGTTCAAACCCGGCTTTTCCGGATTGTTTATCAGCGTGCAGTCATCGCAACAATGTCTCCCCGGAGCAGCATTTTCATTTTTTACCAAATGGTAATTCCGATACAATTATTCTTTTTATTCTTTGCATAAGAGTAGAAACAATGAACAATACACCTTCCATATTACACATGCCCGCAGTGATCGTTTTTCCAGGCGCCGGGTAGCTTTACCCGCTTCCTTACAGGCATTCGTCTTACTAATAATCAACACACCTCGTTAAATATTAAAATTATGAACAACAAAAGAATATTACTGACCGGCATAACCGGTTTCCTGGGTGCACATACGGCTATCCGGCTTTTGAATAAAGGCTATGCCGTCGTCGGCACATTGCGCAACAGCGAACGAATAAATTCCATCCGGGAGGTCATCGGGAGACATACAGCAAACAGCAGCCGGTTATCCTTCGCTGAAGCAGATCTGAACGACGGAGCCATCTGGCCCCGGCTCACTAAAAACATAGATTACGTGCAGCACATCGCTTCTCCTTTTCCACGAACATTGCCCAAGCATGAAAGCGACCTGCTCCTTCCTGCAAAAGAAGGAACCCTGCATATACTGAAAGCAGCAGCAGCCAATAACGTTAAAAGGGTGGTGATGGTGTCTTCTTTAGCGGCAGTTATATATGGAAAATCCAAAAGCGATCTGGACAAGGTCTTCAACGAAAAAGACTGGACAGACGAGACCTGTAAAAAAGATACAACACCTTATATCAGAAGCAAAGCGATTACCGAAAAAGCCGCATGGGACTTCATTCGGCAAAACAACTCCGGCCTGGAATTAACGACCATTCTGCCCGGAGCGATCCTGGGGAGCGTTCTGGAGAGCGATTTTGGAACATCCGCTAATATTGTTATTAAAATTTTAGACGGCAGTTCTCCGGCGCTACCAAAAATAGGCTTTGACATTGTGGACGTCCGCTCCGTCGCCGACCTGTTAATTAAGGCAATGGAAATGCCACAGGCGGCCGGCAAAAGATATATTGCGTCTTCCGGCTATCTGACTTTTAAGGAGATCGCCTTTATACTCAAACGCGAATATCCCGGCAGAAAAATAGCCACCGCTGAGCTTCCCAATTTTGCCACCCGGCTGTTTTCGATTGTTGAAACATCCCTCAAACCGATCCTGATGGACCTGGGTGTAAAAAGAAAGACCGATATTAGCAAGGCAGAAAAGGAACTGGGATGGTACCCTTTGTCGCCACAGGAAGCTGTAACAACTTGTGCAAAAAGCGTTTTCGATAACGGAATAGTAAAGTAAATGGAAAAATTGAGATCAGTATTGAGTTTTGGCGGTATTCTTTCCAAAGATGCTATTGAACAGGTTGCCGCTCATTTCAAAAGAAGACTGTTAAAAACAAATGATCATTTTCAGGAGGTCCACAAAACCGCCCGGGAAATCGCTTTTGTAGAAAACGGTATTCTGAGGGTGTATGCAGCCGATTGCAACGGAAACGAGGTCACCAAATATTTCATAAGGGAAAATCAGTTTTTCGTTGACCTGGAAAGTTATTATACGGCAACACCTGCAACAGACGCCTGCCAGGCAGCCGTCCATTCAGAACTTTACACCGTGCACAAATCGGTTATCGAAAAATTAAGCGACGAGACACCAAATCTGTATATTTTCATTAAGACCCTGACTGAAGCGAGCCTGATGAACAAGATCAAAGACAATGACTTTTTGAATTTCGGAGACAGCAAAACAAAATATCTGGAGTTTGTAAAACGCTATCCTAATCTGGCACAACAGGTACCCCAACAGTACATTGCGTCTTATCTGAAAATTACGCCGCAATCGTTAAGCAGGATCCGGAAAGAGCTGGCTCATAAACAGTAACTAAAAATAACGGCAAAACAGCCGCCCCTGATCATAAGCCGGGCAAACGGTCAGAATCAAATAAGTTCTTAGCTATTACTAACACCGCACAAATGCCGGGTACAGGTATACCGTCATTAGGTTGGCGCTATTTTCCTATTTTCTATTAACCGCTGTGTCAGCGCACAGAACCGCCATAACCCGCGGTAGCGGTACCCGCCACGCACAAAGCCCAACAGTTGCCGCTTCCCCGCTTTATGACCAACCCCTGTTTTACCACCTTGTCATCGATACACCCAACCATCCAACCAGACGGTCAATACGCCTCCTTATCAATAACGGGTCATTATTTTAATCTGATCCGGAATCGGGAAACTCCCGCATTGGTCCGGAATATCGTTCATACGAATCGAATATCTCAGGATCAGGTCCTGCCACACGGGGATCTTTTGTTTTGATCAGCTCTTCCATCAATGCTTTTTTTAACTGCCCCTGTATGGTTGTATACATCCTCTCATTGTAAAGGTTTTTTAAACAACCCGGATCGGAAGAAATCTGATAAAGTTCAAATTCCGGTCTTCTGGCCGTTGCCCATTCAAAAAAACGATGTACCTCTTTTTCATCCTTATGGGCCACTGTAAATGACTTTGTGGGAGAGTTATCAATATCTGTAAAAGCCCACTCCGAATGATAAACACCTTTATCATCTATACCATATTTAGGCAATAGCTTGCTTTTATCAGCAGGATCTATCCGTTGCGGATCACCGGCAGGCCATCGCCGCGGCTTCATGTTCCAGACAAGCAGAAATTCTTTGCTTCGTATCACTCTTTGAGGATATCCCCGGTTAAGATAACGGGATGCAGAGTGCCGCTCCCGGCCTGAGTAGACATATTTTCGCGTCGTGTCCACAACTCCCTGCTTCTTTTCTTTAAGAATACCTAAAATACTTGTCCCGGTCATTGCTTTCATTTCTTTTGAAGAAGTACCTGTCAGTTCCAAAATAGTAGGGGCTATATCAACAAAGCTGACAGGATCATCAATAATTCTTCCTTCAGGAAACATTTTTGGGAAGCGAACTGCAAAAGGAACATGGACGCCATATTCATAACCGTTTGCCTTGGCCCTTGGAAATGCCATTCCATTGTCGGATGTTACGATCACAATTGTATTTTCAAGCTCACCTTTTTCTTTGAGGTATTCCAGCATTTTTTGCAGATGAAAATCAAACCATTCGATTTCTACAGCATAATCAAGTAAATCCCCCCTTACAATTCCATTATCCGGTAAAAAAGCAGGCACTTTAACATCTCGCAGTTCTTTCTTATTCCTGACCCATGAATCTTTTTCAAATCCCCGGTGTGGTTCCATAGCGCCATACCAAAAAAAGAAAGGCTGACCGTCCTTTTTTTTATCCAGGAAATCCCTGAAATTTTCAAAGTAATTTATATTACTGATTCCTTTAGCAGGTCTTATATCTGAAATGTCGCCGGCTTTATATCTTATCGCATTGAAAGATTTACCAGCGGCGTTTTGTTCCCTCCACAACGAATCTTTTTCGTCCCGGGCATACTGAAACGGATCGACACCCTTACCGGTATAACCCGTATAATATCCATTTCCGGCTAACAGGTCAACAAAGGGCACATATGCTTTCATCCAGCTCGATGCGTGCTGTCCTGATTGCTCATTTTGCCACGGATAACGCCCCGTAACGATTGAACTGCGGGAAGGCGCACATCCGGGCGACCCGGCAATACAATTCGAGAAAAAGACACCTTCTTTAGCAATCCGGTCAAATGCCGGCGTTTTTACAAACCCGCTACCTGAAAAACCGGTGTGGTCGTAACTTTGATCATCACTAATGGCAAACAGAATATTGGGCCTTTTTTTTTGCGGCAATCTGATTTCATCAGCAGCCGATAGTTTAGCAGCAACCCAAAGGGGCAACGATAATAATATTAGTAACCTTTTCATATGAACAAATAAACATTTAGAGCAAGCAAAAAGCACACAACGCCATCAGACAGAACCTGTTATAGCCGGCTTATACAGCTTCCGCCGTGATCCAAAACCAACTATAACTCCTCCGCAACTGCCCTTTTGGCTTCTTTTTAATCAGAACAAAGGAAATGAACATAAAAAAAACATTTTGTTCATTCTTTTGTCGAATCGTTTCAAGTGAAGCTACCAATAATCCGGCGGAAAGCAGTACACTGCTATAGAGGGAGGAAAGAATACAAAAACCGATCGTCCATTTCCTGCTAACGGAGCCAGGGATCAGCTGCCTGACTCAGTACCCGGAGGACACAGACAGTTCATCCCCTTCCCAAACCGCTCAAAAGCCCGGCTGTTAATACACCGAAAATGCAGCTCTCAAGGATGAGTCGTATCAGTTAAACACAGGATATTTTGCGAAATCAATCATTATATTTTCCAGGGTAAAGACGGCTATGTCCGCCAGTAAATGTTTCTTCGGCAAATAATAGGGCAATGCAATGACAGCAAACGATAACGCCCATCCCATCGCCCGGATCCATGTCGGATCATCCACGTTCAGTTTTTGTTTAAACAGGGCCCTTTTCTCTCCGGAAAAAAGGATCCACGCGCACATGATATCAACTGCCGGGTCGCCAACACCCAGGGTTCCGAAATCAATGATGCCGTTGATCTTGTCATTTAATGTGATAATATTACCCCAATGCAGGTCACCATGTATCCAAACAGGCGGCTGGTCCCAGGTCTTTTCCCGGGATGCTTTTTCCCAAATTAAACCTAAGGTCTTTTTATTGTAACCGGAAGGCAGGTGATTTATTGCGCTCTTTGTTTCTATATCCCTTTCTATTAACGCCTGCCCTCTGAAATTATTCTGTCTGCCCGGCCCTGGTCCGTTTTCCGCATCGATCTTCCACAAAGAGCAAATGAAATCAGCCATAACCGCTACCGCACCGTCGGTACGCTGTAACAACTCCGGCTCGTATATACGTCCGTCTATCCAGTTAAAAACAGCCCATTGAAATGGAAATTTTGAATTTGGGGCACCGGTAAAATAAGGTATCGGTACTGGAACAGTCATACGCGCAGCAATAACAGGAAGCCAGGCAAGTTCCTTTTTCAGCTGCAATGCTGCAGCTTCGTTTTTCGGGAACCGTACCGTCCAATCGTTCCCCAATCGGAAAATAAAATTTTCGGACCCGGCGGAAACCACTTCCCTTATCGGAAGCCCTTTTGCCGGGCGAAACTGTTCGTCTATTAATTCTTTTGCCGTATTCAGATCCACAGGTATCATTTTTCCATGCGCTGACAGGTAAATATAACTGATAATCGTAACACCGGCGAACCACGTTTTTCAAAACATCCGGTTACCCGGAAATGATTTGAAGGCAGGGAGCAGCAGGCTCAAAACATGCATGCATCCCTTAAATTCCAGGGAACAGTTGTCGCATGTTGCCAGCAAGATCGTCGTAAATACACTGCGGCAAAATTAATTTTTTCCCTGATTTTTGTATCTTATAGATGATGCAACACACAATAACAAAAATATTCCTGATATGAGCAAACTCAAAGTAGCCGCCTTCTCGGTGTCCCTCGACGGATTTGGCGCAGGTGTTAAGCAGGAGCTTACGGTCCCCCTTGGTATAAGAGGAGAAGAACTGCACAACTGGATCTACCCGACAAAAATGTTTCATAAAATGATAAACAAAGACGGTGGTACCGGAGGAATCGATCATGAAATTGCTGAAAAATCCTTTGAGAATATCGGCGCCTGGATCATGGGGCGGAATATGTTCGGCCCCGTTCGCGGCCCCTGGCCGGATGATGAATGGAAAGGCTGGTGGGGCGAAACACCTCCGTATCATGTGCCGGTATTTGTTCTAACACACCATGCAAGAGCACCCATAACTATGAAAGGAGGAACCACTTTCTATTTTGTGACCGATGGTATTGAGGCAGCATTGGAAGCGGCCAGAAAGGCCGCCAATGGAAAAGACATCCGGATTGGTGGCGGTGTTTCAACAATAAGACAATACTTAGAAGCAGGTCATATTGACGAATTGCACATCGCATTTTCTCCCGTTCTCTTAGGTTCAGGCGAGCATTTGTTCCAGGGAATTGATATGAACGCACTGGGCTACACCCAGGTGCAACGCGTAGAGGGCGAAAATGCTACGCATGTTTTTATAGCAAAACAAAACGGCTGATTATTAACACCCTGATTATTCCGGGTTCAAAATTCAATCGGCATTCCCAAAGAAGATTGCACCGGGATAGCTCCGGCTTTTAAAATCGTCATTTATAAAATCAACGCGGAAGCCAATGGGGAATCATCTGTTTCTGCTACTGCTTTTTAATGCTAAAAGGTGGCTGGAATCAAGTTCTGGGGCTTGATGTTGGTGCCGATTTTGTTACCGCCATTGTAAATGAAAGGGCCTGAAAGTTCGCAGGTGAATGGAACCGTTGATTTGACCTTGTAAGGTCAGGCTCCTATCCCCTGCACTCTTCACGCAATCCAACCATGATTAAATAACTACAAAATTTTTTTTTATCAAAAATGCTTTGTAATTTTAAGCGTGATGTGTTAATTGCCCCGAACCAATTAAATAGTTGTAAGCTGCCATGTATTGTGATGCCCTCATAAACCAGCATACATACAACAGTTGTTCCTTTATGTAAAAAAGGGGATTGCCGAAAACCCTGCAATAGAGTAGGCGCAACCTTTAATAGCACAATTATGCCATTAGACTCCTTAAGCGAATTTCTGAAGGCCATTCTTGACGCATTGTTAAGACTCTTGGGAGGCCTCTGATCCGGCCTGCCGTAAGGCGCGCTGTTTTTCAGACAAAGGACAACTGTCTTTTGAATAAGAGGTGGTTGTCCTTTTACACACAAACCTGTTACAGTATCAGCATATGAAAAAATCGCCGGTTGTCCCCCTCTCCATTTTTTAATGTGGTTCGGTTACTAACGGTGCAGCTGACAGGATACTTACAGCAACGACGAAAAGCTTTATTCATCAGGCATCATTTCAAAACATGTAAACCACCATGTATCCTCCCCTGCCAAGGATTCCCATGTCCGCAGGTAAAAATCATACAGTTGGTACGTAGTGATCTTATAATCGGCACCACGCCGCTCCCGTATAAATTGTTTGTTGTGCAGGGCCGTTAGCTGGGTGGCGGTATCTGCAGTTAAAAATTGTTCCAGGGTCATAGTAGCTATCGGTTGTTTTTAAAAAGTCAGATTTATCAAAAAAAGGGCCTGCTAATCTATGGAAATACCATTTCAGCAATTATAAATACTTAGTGTATTGGGTACGTGCATCAGGAACTTTATGTTCTTTTAACCAATTACGAAACGCCTCAACCTTATCCGGGTGAAAATGCACTATAGCTCCGCCCGATAATAAAATAGTAAAAATGCCAGCAGCCTCAACATATTTAATTAGTGTTTCAGGAGCGTACTCAAATCCCAAAAAAGGGGTGTCGGTTACGTTATTTTTTATCATAGCTGATATGAACTTACTTCATAAATAAAAATAGTAATATTATCTGAGTGTCTTTAAACAATACCGTACTTCTACTATATGTTCATTGAAAATATACGTACAACATTTCCGTACAATGCTATAGTAGCCAATTTCTGATTATTATTTCTTTTCTTTGCACCTGTTATAAGCCATTTAAATTACTTTTTTATATCACCAACCAAACTCAAAGAGATCGAAGTAATATTTTACCAATGAAAGTTTTATTGAACCTGCGTCCCTCCCTTAAGAAAAATAATTTCGTTTCTGCTCACAATAGGCTCTCCTTAAAAAAGATACTGATCGCTTTTCTTCTATTCCATCTTATTTCACCAGCTGCATATGGTGACAACGTAAAAGATTCTGCCCGAAAAGTAATCTCCAGAATTGACCGGGCCTATTCAACCGGTCGCATCAAAAAAAAAGAGTATCTCGACTCTGTTTACACTACGATGAGATTGTTGCTGTCAGCCAACATTAATTTCACCAACAAGGAGGCTATTGAGCTGCTAAGTAGCTACCGGAAAACGATATGGGCGGATGACAGTACTTATGAACAGAAACGCAACTATTACGTCATTTTAAGTAACCAGGCACATATGACCAGCCGTATGGGCGAGAAGCTATACTACACCGAAAAAATTGAAAAACTGGAGCGTGCTGCGCATAATAACAGGCCATCGCTTTCTGCGTTATCCTCCCTTGCCGGATACTACGATGTGGTTAGTTCGCCGGAGAAAACAATTGCGCTCTACGATAAATCAAAAAACTATATAAATAAAATACCAGAACTGGCTAAAAAGGGGGAGCTGAATGCAAAGGATCTGGGCCAGGCCGTCATTCTTCTCAACCTTATTGCAACTGCTTATTACGATCTCATGCAAATAAGTAATGGTCATGCTACAGCTGAGTTAATGCAGCAAATTGTAAATATAGCGAGGGAAAAATATAGTACAGACAATAATTTAATGAGCGCTACCGCTCATGTGCAAATTCTCACAGCAATTAAAGGGGCATCGGCAATGAAAGATCCCGGTAAGCAGTGGGAAGCAATACAACAAATGGAAGCATTACGAAACAATGCAATAACGCCTCAAGAACGAAAAAACCTCATCGACATCAATCTCAACTTCTGGAAACTCAATTATTTTCTTACACAACACAACCACGATAGCACTGCCCGCTACCTTGATATTTACAGGCGCGTTGTAGAAAATGGAAGAAAACCTTATCTTTTATTCGAGTATCAAACTTACAAATCAAAAGAATTGTACAATCTGGGGCTTTTTAAACAAAGCGCGGATACCTTGGTCAAAGCTATAAGAATCCTTGATTCATCGCGTTCTCTACTTGCACAGGATGTGGATAATATACTGTATGCACAAGCTGAGGCAGAAGAAAAACAATTTCTACTGAAAGAAGCTGCAGCAAGGCAGAAAGCAACCGAACGAAAATTAATTTTGACAGGTGTAGCACTCGGGCTTTTGTTCCTGGTTGGCATATTCGTAATAAGATTTGTTCGTCACCGGCAGCAGGCCCGGTTTTTAAAATTCAAGATGAATCTTGCGCGGAATATACATGATGAAGCCAGCCCCGCCCTTTTGTATGCCAAAGCCCTGGTGCGCTCATGGAGCAATAACAGTTCAAAAAAAGACGAACTGGAAAAACAAATCGATCATACTATGATGCTTATCCGCAGTTTATCGCATGATCTCAGATCGGATAAGCAATATATCATTGCCAATTTGATTGATGATGTTGAACAGCTCTTGCAAAAACTAAACCCCGATAACAGTTTTGCTTATTCCATCGGCAAGTCATTGAATGAAAAACGCCTTATCAGTCATTACCAATACACTGAACTAAAAGCGATTCTAAACGAATGCATCACGAATACCATAAAATACGCCGAATTTAGCAAAATTGAAGTGAATTTTGAGCAAAACAATAACCGGTTCTCCATCACTTACAAAGACAACGGCGAAGGTTGGGATGGCGATAAAAAAAGCGAAGGTATGGGGTTGAAAAATATTGAAGAAAGGATCAACGGCCTTAATGGAGACTATAAGATACAGAATCAGCATCCTAATGGGTACTCGATACAACTGTCAATACTATTAAGATAAGGTTGCAGAAAAACAGACAGAATGATAATCATTTAGAAGAAATTGAATGGACGCTACTAATTCAACATACAAGTCAATATTGGTAATCGATGATCACAAAATGGTGGCCAACGGTATAAAATTAATAGCAGGCCCGTTATTTGAAACTTTTTACATGGCGCACGATGGCGCATCGGGTATGAGTCAGGCACTCCGGAATTTCCCCGAGTTAATCATCGTAGATTTTTATCTTCCGGATATGCCTGGAGATTTACTCGTGCGGCAGCTAAAAGAAAAATTGCCCTCTGTCAAAATTATGGCCTATTCATTTTCCTACAGTTCTGATATAATCATAAAGATGTTAAAAGCCGGGATAGATGGTTATGTAATCAAACGGGAGGACGACAAGGAATTCATAAATGCCATCCATCTGTTAATGCGGGGAAGGGATTATTTCTGCAAAGAGGCAAGAACACATATTATCAACCGTTTCTCAACTGCCACAGATGATTTTGCGCTCAAACACATTATTGGAAACACCAAATTCTCCGGCAAGGAAATCGAGCTGATTCGACTCTTATGCAAGCAGGTAACGACCAAGGAAATCAGCCGCTACCTAAATCTTTCGGAACGTACAATAGAACAGTACAGGAGCAATATTATGCGTAAGGTAAATGCCAAAACACTAGCGGGCATTATTAAGTTCGCGATTCAGAATGGTGTGATAATGGTTGATGAACTTTAGTCAGGGGACAGCTATCTTGTCGCCTGGGATTCTGCTCAAAACGGCTTGAGATTTTGCAAGTACTTTGGCTACTTGACAGGTTCTATGACATGGGGGTATCCTCGTCCATTCAAGCGTTTAAAATAAAAGACCTGAACATCGAATAAATAAAGTGAATAAGATAAAAAAGAGACCGAAACCCTGGCTTAAAAAAGCCCGGAGTCGATCTCTGCCTTTGTCCTTTAGTAAACCCTTTAGAGTCCCGGAATGTATTATTCCTTTACTACTTTAACTACTTTTGAAGAAGATCGGCTCCCGTCTTTATCAACCTGGGTCACTTTGATAAATACCTCTCCATTTCCAGCAAGTTCATCGGATTTTGATTTTCTACAGCTGAATAAGATGGCGGTAAGCCCGCACATAATAACAAGTGTAAAAGGCAAGCGAAGTTTACGCTTTCTGAACACACCTATAGAGCCCAGCGTTAACATGCCAATTCCCAGTATAGAAGCGAGTGTGTTACCGGTCATATCCTTTGTGAATTCGTACTGTATCGTTTTATCTGAATTTCCATCCTGTGCAGCTGACTTAACCGTTCCTACGCTTATGAAGTCAACGCCGTTTATTGAAGCCTCTATATCAAAATGATCATTATAGTTTTCATTTTCGGTTGTCCAGGTCACTTTCAAACTATTTCCGGTCCATTTTGCGCCGATAGTACCAAATACAACCGGCAGTACTGCAGGATCGTTAGAAATTCCTATATTAACAATACTGGTGGTGCTATTGTCTGCAGCTGCACTTAAGTCGCCCAGATTCACTATACCGGTCCGGTTGGACGGGTCTGCTGTTGAACCGGAACCACGGTTTACTCCGGTATAACCATACCCGTTAGCAGGTATATCGGCACTTGCAAGAATTGCTCCCTGAGTTTGAGGAGTATTAGTAAGTATTAGTGAATAGCCCCCCGATGCCGTTAATAAACTTTTACTTATAACTAACTCAAAAGTGCCATCATCATTTATTTTTATTGAAGTTATTACTTTGCCATCCGGGCCCACAAGGTTGGCCCACATATCATTAGACATACCCGTTTCTCCGGGGCCCTGTACAGCATTACCATTTGCGTCATTCCAAATACTCCCAGGTATGGTAACAGTCGGGGTACACACGGCTGACAGAAAGCGCCGGCTTTCCGTAACCGTTCCGCAGGATGGGGTTGATACTGTATAGCTTACTACAACCGGTGTATTGGCCGGAGTGGCGGCTGTAAAATGAAGCACATTATCGGTAAGTGTGACATAAGCACCGCCGCTGGTGATGGAAAGCGTTCCTCCGGCAGGCGTCGGACTAAGCACTACAGAAGTTCCTACGCAAATTTCGCCATTATCATTTATGGAAGGCGATCCTGAAACATTGATTTTAGGAGCCTGTGTAGCCAGGCCACAAAGGCTTAGAAGGTTGGATTCAAAAGAGTAGTTGCTGGTGTAATAACTGGCATTAGTACCATCTCCCATGCTTCCATATATCTTGTGCCCCGCGTAACCAAAACTGGAACGACAGGCGTTCACCACTAAAGTCGTATGTCCCCCTGTCTCTACCCCCTCAATATTGCTCGTGGCCAGATCCGCAGGTTGACCAGGATTAAGACTACCATCTGTTCTTCCCAGCATACCTCCATTCTGCTCTCCCCAACAAAATATCTGATGATTTTGTTTATTGATCACATTGATAGCCGCATAGTTAGGATCATGCTCATTGGGCGATATCCACAGGATATCGTCCATAGGGTTGCCAACCGCATATTGTGGCCGTACCCAGGAGGTACGGATTGTAGTAGTGAAATCCCCGAGCTGCCTGTGGGCGTTATAGCCCATGGAAAAAAGCTTACCGTTTTCATAAAGGACATAATAAGACACACCGCTGGTATAATCATTTGCAACACCTATCATTTTAATAGGCCCGTCAGAGGTGGAAGGCGGTGTCATTAAAGTAGCACGGTTCCTGGTAACCTGAGCAGTTCCATCACCAAGATATGTTCTTTGGCCCCAGGTGTAAAGCTCCCCCGTGTTGGTTAGCGCGAAAAATGCACCATAGCCTCCCCTGGTGGCAACAACGCCCGTGAGATTGCTTCCGTCGGCTTTGGTTACCCTGGCCCAAGAAGTAAAACCACTGGCGCCATCCCCACGCATACTGGCGTTATAGGTGGTTAGCACCCATACATCCCCGCTGCAAGTTGTAATAGCCAGGTTCTGATAAGTTCCAAAAAGCATCTTTATATCGAGAGGGCTTACTCCCGGTGGAAGACCCAGGGCTATTTTTCCAAAGGCGGCTGTATTTTTTACACCGGTATTTACTACTTGAGCAACGGCGCCCCAGGCCCACAGTCCATCCGTGGTTAACAATATGGTCTGGGGGGCTGTAGTGTAATTTCCCCCCAGGGTAACTTTTAGAGGGGTACCTGTAAGCCCGGGAAAGTTAATACCGTTAATAGCCGTCGGAGTTAGCAAATTGCCACTACCGTCATATTTTGAACGAGCCCCCCATATCTTCAGTTCTCCGGTTGTTTCACGGGCAGTAGAGGTGTGAAAACCGGATACGAAGTTATCATACTCAATAGTGGCAGCCCCTGTAGCATTAACTCCATAATTGGCATAGTTGGTACCCGGGCATCCCAGTCCACCGCTGCCACACTGGGCATTAGCGCACATGGGAAGGGCAAAAGAAGAAACCAGGAAACTGAGAAGCAACATATGAGTAGTTGGCTTCATTTTAAAAATGAGATTTTTGTTTCGAAGCTGGTAAGCTTTGGATAATGACACTTTCATATTTTGTTTAGTTTAATAGTTTTGTTGGGCTTCCAATTTGAGATCTGCATTTTTAGAGCAAACCCATAACAGATAGTAATTTGCAGTAATTGTTAAGAACAACATATTATTGCTGCAATCTACAGGTTGTTAAAAACGTGTAAAAAAAGAATAGTATAACTTGAATATCTCTTATGAAAAAATACGATAAGGCAGGAGTGATATTATTATCAAACAACTGTCTCGGTCTGAAAACTTATCCTTTTTAATAGTTCCCAATAAAGCTCAGAAAAAATCAGGCAATCATTTAAGCTAAGCCTGAACCTTGCGGTAGCATCAAATTATCACTTGGAGACACGAACGCTACTACAATAGCAAAGTTTTTTTAAGCGGATCGATATTCCAGAAACGTTGTGCACAAATGCTGCAACCACCTACATCCAATCCGGAAAAATTCATTTTTTATAATTTGGAGATGTTAAAACGCACCGATCCCAAAGAAGCATTTTCCCTCATCATAGCAGACATGCGATGGAGCTGCAGCATCTCCCCTCCAATGCTATAAAAAATAAATTCTACGACCAGGTAGCTTTTAAGGTGCGACCAGGTCTTTTTGAAACTACCGGAAAGGCGGGTGTATTTGATTATTATGATGTAGTGTTCCGGACAGAAGATGAAGCAGAATATGTTCCTGAAATGGGAGACGCTTATCACACCACGGACGCCGGTACACCCCGGGCAAACAAAACCGCTTATTATAAAACCTACTGGCGTACGCACCAGATGTCGGATCACCTACCAATGTGGGTGGAAATTTCGATCGCTCATACGGATCAGTACCTATCATCCAGGCTGCTGCCTCCCCAGGAACCAGATCCCTTAAATCCCGAGACTTAGCTATAGTCACTACTAACTAATTATAAGATACTTATCATTCCAAATGGCACTCTGATTTTTAATGTAATCAAATTTGCTTACATTTGTAATATGAACAAGCAATTGGAAAAATACAAGGGGATCCATCCTGGTATTATTTTGATGCGGGAGTTGGAAAAACGCTCCCTCAAACAAAGTCCTTTTGCCACAACTTTAGGAGAACATCGGCAAACCTTCAATGCAATTGTAAAAGGCAAAAGGAACATACCCACAGCATTGGCGCTTAAAATTGAAAAAGAACTGCAGCTGGAGGAAGGAACCTTTGTGCTGCTACAAGCTTTTTACGATATCGAAAGGGAAAAAGAAAAGCTGACAGGGCATACTCCTGATTTATCAAAGCTGCGGAAATCTCTTTTCTGGGACACCAATATCAACCACATCAACTGGCAGAAGCAATCCAACGCAGTAATCCGACGGGTATATGAACGGGGTAACGATAGCGAAAAAAAAGAAATCTTTCGTTTCTATGGCCAGTCAAAAATCAATGCAGCACTCAACAGTCAAAAAACAGCACCTATGCAACTACACCATAAACCTTAAAATTCATGCTATATTACAATACTGTAAACAACCTGTTGAAAAAAGCCTTGCACATCTTAATGAAAGCCACGGAATTTGATTCGTTCCGTTTAGTCGGAGGTACAGCATTAAGCCTGCAGCTGGGGCATAGGATCTCTGTAGATATTGACCTGTTTACAGATGCTCCATATGGCAGTATCGATTTTAAAAGAATAGAGGAGTTCCTGGAAGGCACTTTTAAAAATGTAGATTCATTCTCCGGCGCTCAGCCGGCTATCGGCAAGTCCTACTCCATTGGTCCGGATCCGGAAAACAATATTAAGTTGGACGTCTACTATACAGACGCCTTTATTCAGCCCCCAAAAATCGAAGACGATATCCGCTTGGCCACCCCAGAAGAAATCATTGCTATGAAGCTCGATGTAGTACAACGGGGCGGCCGCAAAAAAGATTTCTGGGATCTGCATGAACTCTTATCAGCATACCCCATTAATACAATGCTGGTGCTCCACCAGCAACGCTATCCTTACAGCCATGATAAAGCACTGATCCTACGCAATTTTACTGATTTCAGTATCGCTGATGAAGATTTTGATCCAATCTGCCTTAATGGGAAGCATTGGGAATTTATAAAAGAAGATATTGAAGATGCAGTCAAAGAAACCAGCTAAAACAGCCAGGTTAAATGAACCGCGATATCCTTGCAAAACTGTCGGTTTTTTTTATCTGTTTACAATACACAGCTCCCCAAAACCTTTCAATCGCTCAATTATCAAAAAAAACCTACCCATCTTACCTGGCATTTATCAAACATAAAATCTGCCTCATTTACAGCACATTTTCAAATCTTACCCGGAAGTTACCCGCTTCTTACCCGACTTACCCATTTGAGGTAAGATAGGTAATATCTTCTTAAGGTATTTTTCATCTTACCCAGTGTATATTAATTTAGTTATCAAATAATTACATACAACTGGGTAAGATGGTAAGATATTTTGTATTTTTTGGTTTTGGACTTCCGTTTTGTGGACATTTTCAGCAGGACTTCACTCCACAAAATAGCTTCTTTCGTGGACATTGCGCGACCTTAACCGGTATAAAAAATTAGAGTGTTGGAAAAGCATTCAGCAATTCATCACTATCGTAAATTCCTAGGTCTTTTAGATATTCATTTACCATATCAAGAGAATGATGCCTTAACTGCAGCTGTAACTCTTTAATATTAATTCCGGCCTTTACCGCTTTAACGACACCTGTATGCTTCCAGCTATAAACAGAATAATTCCCGGTAATATTCAGTTGCTTCAAAAGTTTGGTATGTTCATAATTTAGCCAGTTATGCCCAACCTGCACTTTTCCCGGCTTCTTATTTCTGCCAAAAACATAGTAATGTGACGGAAAGTCTTTCAGAAATTGCAATTGCTCCATAAGCTGCCGGGGGATTCTGACCCTGGCGGTACGATCATTTTTACTATCCTCCCCATGTATTTCAATAGTTGATCTTCCAAAATCAATGGCACTTATTTTCAGGAAACGCTGTTCTTTAGGACGGATATAGCAATAGTATAACAATTGAATGCCCAGCCACACTTGTTTTTGGATTTCTATACTTTTAAAAGCAGCTATCTGTTCATCATCAAAATAATGCTTGGATCTTCTTTTAAGCTTCTTCGTTTTTACTTTTGGAACAGGATTGTCTTCTAGCAGGTCAAACCCGATTGCTTTATCATATAATGTATGCAGCTCGTTTCTATACTTATTGAGCTTGTTCTTGGATGCCTCCCGTTCCAACAGCCAAACAATAAAATTGTGAACAATTTCCGTTGTGGCCATTGCTGGACTCAAATCGCCTAAAAATTCAGAAAATGAATCTGCCACCGTTGCATAAGCCCTGCGGGTAGACAGCCTCCATTCCCCCGCATTAAGAATAATTGCTCTTTTTAACGGGTTTGTTTTCCAGTCATCTTTTGATTCTGTGGAGGTACCAGGTACAGTCTCGGTTTCTTTAGAATCAGCATCAGTAATCGTTTCCAAAAACGTATTCCGATTTGGCAAAAAGTTGTTCCATCCTATCTGTAAGGTCCCGGAATAATTGGTTTCATAAGCAACAGAAACTGGTGCAAAAATTTTTTTTTCTTGTGTGTTCATAGCAACATTTTTGCGACACACAAGTGGTTAACAATCTAAAAAGAAATACAGCGTAACGATCTAATAATCACTACGCTGTATCAATTTGTGTTGCGAAGCTGGGGATCGAACCCAGGACCTTCGGGTTATGAGCCCGACGAGCTACCGCTGCTCTACCTCGCACTGCAAATATAGAAAGAAATTCCGAGACTGCAAAAGCATTTCGGTTTTTTGTTTTAAAAAAGTTTACGTAGATGGAGATTTGCTGCTGTATTCCAGTAAATACGGCTGATGAAAAATAACCGGTTATTTTTTAAAACAAAATCAATAGTTTTGCGCCGTTATTTTCAAACAGGAGATAATGTTTGATGCCGGTCATCAAACACAATGAGATTTTCAATGTCTGCTTTTCACGGCAGACTGGTTCCCGGGGTGCTTGA
This sequence comes from Niabella beijingensis, assembly GCF_020034665.1. Lineage (NCBI taxonomy): Bacteria > Pseudomonadati > Bacteroidota > Chitinophagia > Chitinophagales > Chitinophagaceae > Niabella > Niabella beijingensis. Next base: position 2,683,035 of record NZ_JAIQDI010000002.1, read on the forward strand.
TCCCCCGCGCAGGCGGGGAGGACGGCTGAGATAATACCCGTAAACCTGATCAGGGTAATGCCTGCGCAGGGAAGGATGGCTCCTTTCTTTTTCAGCATTTCCCTCTCATTATTTTTTTAATTTTTAAAATGAAAAAAACAAATGAAGAGGATGTTCTTTTCCGGCTGCCTGCTATTGGCAGCACAACTTTCTTTTGCACAAACCGATTCCGCAACTGCAAAAGCCGACAGTTTTTATTTATTATCCCCGGTAGAGGTGCGCTCCCTGCGCTTAAGCAGCAAGGCGCCTTTTACCACAACGAACGTAACTTCCAAAGACCTGCAACAGCAGAACCTCGGGCAAAACATGCCCTACCTGCTGAACCAGACCCCTTCTGTCGTGGTAAACTCCGATGATGGTGTGGGCGTTGGCTATTCATCGCTGCGGATACGGGGTACGGACATGACACGCATCAATGTGACCATGAACGGCATCCCCGTCAATGACGCCGAATCCCAGGCCGCTATTTTTGTGGATCTTCCGGATCTCGCATCTTCTACCACCACCGTTCAGATTCAGCGGGGTGTTGGCTCATCCACCAACGGATCGGGTGCTTTTGGCGGCTCTATCAATATTTCCAATCTCGAACAAAGCAAAACGGCAGGTGTTACCGTAAGTAATTCCTACGGATCCTTTGACACCTGGAAACATACACTGCAGGCCGGTACAGGATTGCTGAAAAGCGGCTTCCAGTTTGATGTACGGCTGTCCAAGCTCAGTTCCAGCGGTTTTATCGACCGGGCCTCCTCTGATCTGCTGGCCGCTCATGTCATCGCCTCCTGGACCTCGGAGAGCGGCGCCACCAATCTTAAGTTCAACTACCTTACAGGTAAAGAACGCACCGGCCAGGCCTGGAACGGTGTGGGCGTGATTTTTACCGACAAGGAGCCAAACACCGATTACCAGAAAGCGCTGGAACAGCAGGGCCGCACCACCAACACGCTGGGAGAGATCAGCAAGGGCGTTTATTATAAGGATCAGACGGACAACTACTGGCAGGATTATTACCAGCTGTTCCTGAATCAAAAACTCAGCAGCAGCTGGCTGCTCAACATCGGTACCTTTTTAACAAGGGGAAAGGGCTACTACAACGAGTATAAGAAAGGAGAGAAATTCTCCGACTACTACCTCCCCGATTTTATAAAAGCCCCGGGTGATACCTTGCGCAAGGTGAACCTGACACGGCAGCTGTGGCTGGATAACTATTATTATGGGGGGGTGTTTTCCACGACTTATAATACCGCCTCCACTAATTTTGTTTTTGGTGGCGCCTACACCCGGTACGATGGCAATCACTATGGGTTTGTAAAGTGGGCAGAATATGGCGTTCCGCTGGATCATCAATGGTATGACCTCACCGCTTTTAAAAAAGATTTCAATGTATATGCCAAATTGCAACAGCAGCTTGTTGCCAACTTCTACGGGTTTGTGGACCTGCAATACCGGAATGTAAACTATACCATTAACGGGTTCCGGAAGACGCCTGATCTTCCCGCCATCAACAACACTTATAATTTTTTTAATCCCAAGGCAGGGCTGAGCTATTTTATCAATCACACGGATAATGCATCCAGCAAACTGTACGCCTCCTATGCCATTGCCAATAAGGAACCCAATCGCGACGACTTTGAAGCTGCTCCCACCGAACAGCCAAAGCCGGAACAGCTGCAGGATGTGGAAGCCGGTTACCAATATACCGCCCGGCGTTTTCAGGCGGGTGTAAACGGCTATTACATGCAATATAAGAACCAGCTCATCCTTACCGGTAAGGTAAACGATGTAGGTGCCTATGCCCGCACCAATGTTCCCTCCAGCTACCGGGCAGGCCTGGAGTTCTTTGCTTCGCTAAAACCCGTTCAATGGATACAGCTCAATGCCAATGCCACTTTCAGCAGGAACAAGATCCGGTCCATCACCCAATATGGGGATGATTATGATAACGGCGGGCAGGTAGCCCGGGAATACCACAATACCGACATTTCCTTTTCTCCCAGTACGATTGCGGGTGCGGGTATTACACTGGAGCCCTTGTACCGCATCACCGGCAACCAGCATGTATTCATCGACCTGCTGGAAAAATATGTCAGCAGACAATACCTGGACAATGCCTCCGACAAACAGAAAAGCATTAATCCCTACGCACTTACCGATCTGCGCCTGCGTTACCAGCTCAGCACAAAAACGTTTAAGGATATCAGTGTGCTGCTGATGGTCAATAATCTTTTTGACAAGAAATACGAGAACAACGGTTATACCTACAGCTACCTGTCGGAAGGGGCTTATACCACGGAGAACTATTACTTTCCCCAGGCAGGAACCAACTGGAATATCGGGTTAAGTTTTGGGCTTTAGGCATTGAGCTCCCGGAATAATGGATAGCGGAGCATTCTGCTATAAGCAATCAGCCGTCAGCTTTTAGTGTCTGACGGCTGGTTGCTTCATCTGTTTGCAGTTTATTACAAGTTATTTTTATTTTGCTTTAAATAATTCTTCTTTAGAAACCACTTTTACCTTCATGTCATCCTTCAGTGTCTGGCTTACGGCGCTGTAAGGCCCTGTTATCACTTCATCACCGGCCTTTAGTCCTGCGGTGATCTCGATATAATTGATGTCCTGGATCCCCGTTTTTACAATGCGCTTTTTCACCACCCCGTCTTTCATCAGCAGGTATACCACTTCTTCCATGTCGCCTGTACTGGTTTCTTCACCAGAGTTATTGCCTTCCTGCCCTTTCTGCCCCTGCTGTTCCTTACGGGTATCGCTCAGGCTCTTGTCGCTGCCCTTTACCCTCGCATTCACGGCCGAGATCGGAACACTTACAATACTTTCCTTCCGTTTGGTCTTGATATCGGCACTGGCATTCATTCCCGGTCGGAAAGGAAATTTCCTTGGGTGTGCCGGATCAACCAGATCCTGGTAAGAATCCTTATCAATCCGGATGCGTACTTCATAATTGGTTACATCATTGGTAGTAGTGGTACCTGCAGTGGCGGCCGCTGTTTTTACGCTGCTCGCGATCTTGGTGACGATACCATTGAATTTGCGGCCGGTATAGGCATCCACTTCAACGTCGGCATTATCACCAATATTCACCTTTACAATATCATTCTCCCCTACATTCACCCGTACTTCCATAGTATTCATATCCGCCACCGTCATCATTTCGGTACCTGCCATCTGGGCGGTTCCCACAACCCGCTCTCCTTTCTCCACTTTCAATGAAGAGATCACACCGTTTATGGGTGAAACAATGGTTGCACGTCCCAGCACCTTATTTGCCGCTACCAGCCCGGTTTGTGAAGACCGCACCCCTGCCTGCAGGCTTCGGATGTTCTGAAGCGCCGCATTGTAGTTGGCCCTTGCTGAGGCCAGGTCAGCTTCAAACTGCTCAAATTCTGATTTTGAGATCACCCGGTCGTCAAAGAGTTTCCGGTTCCGGTCGTAAGATTGCTGTGCCTGCTCCATGGTTGCCTTCAGCGCTCCCAGCGCAGCCTCGCTGTTGGCCACATTGGCCTGAGATTGTCCCAGACGGGCAGAGGCCTCATCCCGGTCAAGCGCATAATTATCTGCGTAAACGCGGGCCAGTACCTGCCCTCTTTTTACACTGTCGCCTTCCTGAACCGTCAGTTCGGTTATTTCACCGCTCACATCCGGGCTGATCTTTACTTCATATTCCGGGTAAATCTGTCCGCTGGCCGTCACTGTTTCTGTGATCGACCGGACGGCCGCCTTTTCGGCAGAAACCTTTACCAGGTTTTTATCCTTATTGGAGAACAGTCCAAACAGCACCAGCAATAGCACAATGCCGCCAACGATCCATAATATGCGTTTCCATTTCTTTTTCATGATCCAAATTTAAACAGGATGTCTGTTAATGATGCAGTTTAATGCCCCGCCCTTTATAAAATTCCAGCAGTTTCAATTTAAATACATAATCATACTGTGCTGAAAGCATGTTTATTTTTGCCTTGAATAAATTATTCTGGTTCGTGATCAGGTCAATCGGTTTCAGCAGCCCCACTTCAAACCGTTTTCGGGCGAAATCATACGCCTGTTCCGCCGATACTGCAGCGATCCGGGAGGCATTGTATTTTTCGATGGCTGCCACCGCATTCGTATGCGCCTGGTAAATATCCTGTTTCAGCGTTTGTGCATCCTGTTCCTGCAACAGTTCCTGTGATTCCACGTTCAGCTTTGCTTTTTTCCAGTTGGTGCGCGCCTGGTTGCCGTTAAAGATCGGAATGTTCAGGCCGATGCCCAGGTTCTGACTGAAGTTATTACTCAGCTGGCGGAAGTAGGTATTTTTATTGAACCCTGTAGGCACTTTCTCCAGTGTGTTCACTACATAATTAGTGCCGTTTATGTTTACAAACCCAATCGGAACAGCCCCTTCCTGGTAATTGACCGGCAATAATTTCTGGGCATTGGAGTACCGCGAATCCAGTCCGCCAAACAGGCTGAACGACGGATACATCCCCGCCTTTGCCACCAGTACGTTTTTGACAGCCGCCTTTACATTCAGCTCATTGATCTTCTGTTGCGGCAGGTTAATCATCGCCGAGCTGAAGACCAGGGCCGGATCCAGTTCTGCCAGGGGTTCTACCGGTATGCTGTCTACCGGAGGCGACAGTACATCAAAAGGATCTGCCGCGTCCAGGTTCAGCAGGGCCTGCAGTTGCAGCAGCTTCAGCCGGAAATCCGCCCGGGCGCTGATCAGCGTGGCGCTGTCGTTGGCGAGCTGGGTCTGCATCTCTGCCAGGTTCAGTTCCGGAAGCGCGCCGGCCGTTACCTGTTTGTTCACATTATCACGCTGCTCCCGGCTTTGCTGCACCTGTACGGTTGCCACATTGATCTGCTCCTTTGAAAGCAGTGCCGCCAGGTAGGCATTGGCTACGTTGAGCGCAATATCATTCCGTGCCTTTTCAAATTTTGCCACGCTGGCCTCATAAGTGAAATTGTTTGCGGCCACCGTATTTCTTTTGCGGAACCAGTTGAACAGGTCAGCATTTACATTCAGCGAGTGATTCGCAAACAGGATTTCATTTGTGGTAAACTGGTTTGAGGTAGGGTCGATGGAGCGGCCGAACTGATATCCGAGGCTGTGCTGGGAGTTGGCAGTCGGAAAGAGAGCGGCCTTGCTTTGGTCCAGTGTCAGTTTATCAATACGCGCCTGCACATCAGTCTGTTTCACGGAAATATTGTGCTCCACTGCATATTCCACACATTGCTCCAGGCTCCATTTTTCCTGTGCCTGTGCCGCAAGCGTTACCCAAAAGCCAGTCAATATCAATAAAGCATTCTTCATTCAGCAAAAATAGCGTAAAGCATTCAACAATAGTTAAAACAGCGGCTTCCGGAGGTGTTCTTTCAATGATAAAAGGAATTCAGCCGCTATATGATCAAAAAACATAATGGACCCCTTAAATTTGCAGCGGATCTGGTTTTTCCTCCGGGAAAATGAAAAGGGAAGTCCGGTGCAAGCCCGGCGCTATCCCCGTAGCTGTAAGAGACCTCCTCCGGCCTCCTTGGGAGCCGAAGGAGTAAAAATTGCCGGCAGCAAACCACTGTAACCCTGTTACGGGAAGGTGCCGGCAAGGTCTTGAGCCAGAAGACCTGCCAGGACCGCGCCGGTGCATTCCGGAAAACAATATTCAGCTTTCGGGAGAAAAGTACAATATTAGCAGTCTTTCCTGGCGGCCTGTTTTTGAGGCGCTCTGAACATTCTTCTACTATTTTATTTCCACCGGGAGCCGTCACCTAAAATCTTAAACAATGAACAAAAAGGTTTTGATGATGGCTGCTGTTTTTTACAGCGGTCTGTTACTGGCACAGGATCAGCAAACAACAAATCTCGACGAAGTATCTGTTACTGCTGCAAAAACACCATTAAAACAAAACCAAACAGGCAAGGTTGTAACCATTATTGACCAGGCAACTTTGCAACGAAACCTGGACAAGTCCTTGACTGAAATCCTCAACACGCAAAGTGCAATTTTTACCGCAGGAGCAAATAATGCCCTGGGGAGCAATCAGGAACTTTATTTCAGGGGAAGCGCTACAGGCAATACCTTGATTTTAATAGACGGCACTCCGATCAATGACCCTTCGCAGAACAGCAGTGCCCCTATTGACATCAATAACATCAATGTCGGGCAAATTGAACGGATCGAGATCCTTAAAGGCTCGCAGAGTACACTATGGGGAAGCAATGCGATGGCGGGTGTAATCAATATTGTTACAAAAAAAGGAGGAACCAAAAAGATAGCGCCCAATGCGCACCTGAGCTATGGTTCTTATCAAACATTTAAAGGCAATATCGGTGTGAGGGGAGCCATTAACCGCTTCGACTATAATATTGCGTATAACCAGATCAATAGCAACGGTTTTTCTGCGGCCTACGACAGCACCAAGAGTAACAATTTTGACAAAGACGGGTTCAAACAAAATAATGTCCAGGCCAATCTCGGTTATAAAATATCAGACCGGTTTTCTGCCGCCTACATGGGAATGTTCAGTAAATATAAAGCCGACGGCGATGCCGGAGCTTTTACCGACGACAGAGATTATACCATTAACAGCAGGAACCTGATCAATACATTAAAACTAAATTATAAAGGTGCCAAAACAGCCATCACACTTTCCCAAAGCATAATCAGCAGTCAAAGAGAATACAGTGACGACAGTATCCATATTGGAGGATATGCCAAATGGTCGCATGGTTTGTACGATGGCCGCTCCTATATTACCGACCTTTTTGGCAACTACTATTTTAGTAATCATGCATCGCTTCTAGCCGGGCTGCAATATTCAGCAATAAATACCGACCAGCAATATAAGAGCATTTCTTCTCTGGGCATTTATGAAACGCCCCTCGGCAGGGATTCCGCGAAGTTTAATAATTTTGCAGGATATATTTCCTTTTTATTGCTGGACCTGAAAGGGTTCAATAATGAACTGGGAGTCAGGATCAACAACAACAGTAAATACGGATCTAACGCCACGTTCTCCTTCAACCCTTCTTACAATGTAAGTAATAGTACCAAAATTTTTGTAAACATATCAAGCGGCTTTCGAGAGCCCTCACTATACCAGTTATATGGAGAATACCGCAATAGAAAAACCGAGTTAAAGCCGGAGAAGAGTATGAATTATGAAGCTGGTGTGCAAACAAATTTTGATGAAGGCAAAAGCTGGTTCCGTCTGGTAGGCTTCAAAAGGGATATTAAAGACTTAATTATTTATTATACTGATGCCTCGACCTTTGAAAGCTATTATATGAATCAGAATGAACAGCATGATTATGGGTTTGAAATGGAAAGTTCCATTGCTATGGGGAAAACAGGAAGTTTTTCAAACAATCTGAGTTACGTGGATGGACAGGGGAAAAACAGCTCAGGCACTATCAACAACCTATATCGTCGCCCTAATTTCATCTTCAATAGCAGTCTGGTACTAACACCTGTTAAAAAGCTAACCCTCAATCCTAACTTCCGTTTTGTGGGTAACCGTCTTAAAGGAGAATTTGATGCCGGTGCACCGGTACTTCCGCATTATTACACGGTGGACTTCTACGCATCATATGCCTTCACACCTCAGATTAAAATCTATACCGATTTCAGAAACCTGACCGACCAGGTCTATTTTGATACCCCGGGGTACAATACCAGGGGATTTAATTTTATGGGAGGGCTTATGATTGATTTATAGAAGCAGTGACAGGAAAGATCCCCATAATACTCAGCTGGAGCGGCGGCAAGGATGCTGCGTTTTGTTTGTACCGTTTGTTGCAGGAAGGCCGGTATGAGGTCCGGTACCTGTTAACCACATTTAATGATGCCCGTCGCTCTTCGATGCATGAAATACCGGAAAGCCTGATCGCCGCACAGGCGGAAAGTACCGGCATTCCTTTGCTCCCGGTTCGCCTGCCACCGGGCGAAGCACAGGGCTATGAAACAGCCATGCAACAGGCCATGGGCGAGGCAAAAACCGAAGGTATCTTTACCATTGCCTTTGGCGATATATTCCTGGAAGATCTGCGCTCTTACCGCGAGCAGCAGTTACAGCATGCAGGAATGCAGGCTGTTTTCCCCCTATGGCAGATCGGTACGGCGATCTATCTGCACCGTTTTTTTGAATCCGGATTTAAGGCAGTGATCTGCTGCATCAATGAATCGATGCTCGATGCCGCCTATTGTGGCCGGCTGCTTGATCCGGCGCTTATCAGCGGTTTTCCCGCAACGGCAGATCCCTGCGGGGAGAACGGCGAGTACCATAGTTTTTGTTTTGACGGGCCGGTCTTTACCCGCCCTGTGGCTTACAAGAGCGCCGGTTTTTTTACCAGTCATTTTCCCGCCCCGGATGATGCAGGCAGGCAGGTAGCATTCCGGCACCTTTGTTTAAAGAATCCGTGAGCCAGGAATGGTTTTATGCGGCCAACAATTACCTTTGCAGGAAAAGAAGGGCATGGACTCCGTAAACTACAAGGCCATATTGACCGTAACTTTTACACTTTTTGCCATTATTGATATTATCGGCTCCATTCCCATCCTGATCTCCATGAAGAATAAGATCGGTGGCATCCGGGAATTCAAAGTCACTCTTATTGCCGGATCGCTGATGATCCTCTTCCTGTTCCTGGGAGAACCTATTCTGAATGTACTCGGACTGGACGTAAAGTCCTTTGCCGTTGCCGGCTCCATCGTCATTTTCATCCTTGGCATGGAAATGGTGCTGGGTGTTGAATTCTTTAAATCGGACGGTGACGTAAAGGCCTCCACTCTCGTTCCGCTTGCTTTTCCGCTGATCGCCGGTTCGGGAACACTCACTACCATCATGTCCTTAAAGGCGAATTATAAGGAGGTCACCATATTAATTGCCATCCTTTTGAACCTGCTGATCATCTATATCGTATTAAAATCCCTCACGCGTATTGCAAAACTGCTGGGACCGAGCGGATTAATCGCCATCAGAAAGTTTTTTGGCGTAATTTTGCTGGCTATCGCCATAAAAATATTTGCCTCCAATGCGGCGGGTTTATTCCAACACCTGCAATAAATTGCCGTAATTGAAATAAAGTTCTTTATATTTGCCCGCCGGCAGAAAAACCGGCAGCAGTTCTTTAACACAACGGCCTCGTAGTACAATGGATAGTATAAGAGTTTCCGAAGCTCCAGATACAGGTTCGATTCCTGTCGAGGCTACTAAAAAGGCACTGTGAAAAATTTCACAGTGCCTTTTTTTATACCAGCCCCGCTATTCCTGCTCCACAGGATCTTATTGTCATTTTCAATCATTCAATGGCCCTCCGGCCATCAAACTGTTGCCGGGTGCTTTCTAAAGGTTTAAAATATGCAGCACTCCTGTGAGGCAGCAATTATCCTTTTGAGGAGTTTCGGCAATAGCCGTTGCCAGCTCCACATAATACCCTGCCGTTTCGATGGCGGCCACAATGTGATCTTTAAGCTCCCATGATTCCACGGACACGACCACCAGGCCTGCTGTAATGTTCTCTACGCCGACCCCCGGAATGGTTCTGATTGCGTTAAAGACTTTTGTCTGGCAATGCGTGCGCTGCATTGCCGGTACTTTGACGGTTAGATGTTTCATTGTAATTGATTTTGATATTTGACAGCGGATGCAACCCCGGGATGCAGCCATCTGAATATGATTTTCTTCGAATCTTCCTGTTTATTGCCTCCAGGTCACCGGGCTTTTTTTATTCCGGAAGCAGCAACGAATGCCCCGATCAGGCTTATCACTGCCGCTACAAGAAATGCTTTTTGAAAACCTCCGTTCAGCGCGTTGGTGTCCGTATGCCCTGCATGCGTTAACCGCGCCGTGGTTGCAGATGATACAGCCACAATGATGGCAAGCCCCAGAGCCGACCCGATCTGATAGCTGGTATTTACAAGACCTGAAGCGAGTCCGGATTCTTCCGGCTTTACTCCGGAAATGGAAGCAACCGTTCCGGGTATATATGCCAGCGACATCCCGATGGCACCCAGTAGGGAAGCAGGAAGCACATGAACGAGGAAACTGCCTCCTACAGGAGCGGTGCTGAAAAGAAATAAAGACATGCTTAATGCCAGCAAACCTGCTACCAGGTTGGCTTTGATACCGAATTTACTCATCAGCCTGCTGGTGATCACCATCATAAAAAGCATGATCGTAACCGTCATTGGCAGTAAGGCCAGACCGCTGTAGAAAGCTTCAAAATTGAGGATCTGCTGCAGATAAAGGTTTAAGAAAAACCATAACGGTATCCAGGCTGCCGCCATCAGGGCCATCACTCCGTTCCCGGCGGAAAGGTTAAATGCCCGGAAAACGGACAGGGGCATAATGGGATCTTTTTTGCTTTTCTGTAAAAGAATAAAAGCGAGAAGCAATACAACTGAAAACAGAAGCATTCCCCAGGTCTGTACCGATTGCCAGCCGTTGCTTTCGGCCGCCACAATGGCATATACCATAACAACAAATGCCGCTGTTCCCAGGATGGCACCGCCGAAGTCGATACGTCCCTTTCTGTTAATGCCCCTTAGTAAAAGTGAGGGGCTCAGGAAAAGCACGATCAGGCCGATGGGAATATTTATAAGAAATACCCAGTGCCAGGAGAGCCATTGTGTGATCGCCCCGCCCAGGAATACGCCGGCAGAACCGCCGGCCGCGGCGGACGCGCCCCAAAAGCCTAAAGCTTTATTCAGTTCTTTCGGATCTGTAAATTTGCTTAACAGCAATGCAAGGGCAGAAGGGGCGATCAGCGCCGACCCCAATCCCTGCAACGCCCTTCCGATGTTCAGTATCGCTTCAGACCATGCCGTTCCTGCTAACAGGGAAGCCGCGGTCAGTATGCCGAACCCCCACATAAATATCTTCCGGGCACCAAAAAGATCAGAAAGCCGTCCGCCTAAAAGCAGAAAACCACCAAGTACAATAACATAAGCATTGAAGATCCATTGCAACCCCGATTGCGAATACCCCAGATCCGTTTTAATTGCCGGAAGAGCGACTCCGATAATAGAAGTATCCATAATGACAATAAACTCTGCTGTGCATAAAAGGAATAATGCTGCCCAGCGTTTGTTATAAGGCGCCGACTGTACTGTTTGTGTTGTTTGTGAAAGCATAATAAAAAATAGATGAATGAATTATTGAAGTTTTAATAAGCCTTGTGCCCGGCGCAGCTGTACCTGCACAACCCTGTGGCTGTATACAGCCTGCAGGTAATTGATCCTCGACTGTGTAAGGGCAAGTTCGGCATCCGACAATTCCAGCCGGGTGCTTCGTCCGTTGCGGTAGCGGTCGTCCATCACGGAATAGCTGATGCCCGCCAGCTCCATCGTCCTTTTTTGCAACTGCAGTTGTTGACCCGTCTCTTTCCATTCTGCTGTCAATGCAGCCAGTTCTGCTCTGACGGAATGCTGCAGGTCATCCAGGCCGATCCTCTCCTGTTTTATCCGGATCTCTGCCTGGCTGATCCTGGACCGGATACGATAACCTGAAAAGACCGGAACGGAAACCTGTACACCAAGAAAAGAGGTCGGGGGCCATGCATATCGCCTCAAACGGATATTGTCGGCCTGAGCCTGTAACTGATAGTGCCCGACTGCCGAAACCCTTGGCAGACGTTCTGCCCGAGCCGCAGCGAGTCCCAGCTGCTCTTTTACCATTGTCAGTTTCTGTATTGCTATGTCATTGCGTTTTTGCACAGCGGTTTCCAGCATTCCGCCAAGTTCATAAAACCCAGACGGCTCATTTTCCGGGGCAAGACTGTCCGACAGCTCCATTTCAACCGAGTCATCCAGACCGATCAGTCTTTTAAGATAAATGCCGGAGACATTGAGGCGGTTCTTAAGATAAGAGATCGAGGACCTGAGGTTTTCTACAGCAATAAAGGCACGTAAGGTATCCGCCTTCAGACTCCTGCCTTGCAAAAACAATGACCGCGTATCATCCAGTGCCTTTCTATTCCGGGAGAGACTTTGTTCCTGCAAAATGATCTGCGCCTGCATAAACAGCATATTCAAGTAGGCTATGGATAACTGCTCACCTAACCGCCCTTCCAGGTCTCCGGTCTTCTCTCTTTGGATTTGCTCATCATACCGGGCCTGCTCTGCCTGTTTTCCGGCAACCAAATCTACCAATGGCTGACTGGCAGTAATCATACTATTAAAGGCATGTTTCCCTCCTACCGCCACTTCCTGTACCGGCTTCGATGTTCCTGCAAAAGAACCGGGAAGAAAGATGATCTGCCGGTCAAAATAATACTGATAGCTGCCCCCTGCAGCCACATTCGGCAGCAGCAGGCTCTTTACTTCCCGGGTGATTTCTTTTTGACGTGCCGCTTCCAGTACCTGTACCTGCAGCTCCCGGTTTCCGGCTGAGGCCATTGAAAGGGCTTCCGAAAGACTGATCCTTTTTACCTGCTGTCCAGTGCCATTGGTACTGAATAAAGTCAGAAACAATACAATGATTACTTCATATTTCATTTTTGTTCTTTTTTAGAATGATAGATCACACCACTTCGATCACTTCATCTGCCTCCGGCTCCTCTACCGCCACTTTTCTGCGCCTGCTGCCCGATAAATAGGAATACACTGCGGGAATAATAAAAAGCGTTAAAACACCTGCAAAGACCAGCCCTCCTGCGATAACGATCCCCAATGACTGGCGGCTGTTCTGGGTCATGGCGATCGGCAGTGCTCCGAAAATCATGGCCAGCGAGGTCATAAGGATGGGACGGAAACGCTGCTCGGCTGCCAGAAGGGCGGCCTCGGATTTTGAAAGGCCCGTCGCTTTCAAATGATTGGCAAACTCTACAATAAGAATCCCGTTTTTTGTGATCAGTCCTACCAGGGTGATAATGCCGATCTGACTGAAAACATTCAGGCTCTGCCCAAACCAGCTCAGACTAAGCACAGCGCCTGTTACCGCCATAGGTACGGTGAGCATGATGATCAGGGGATCCCGTAAACTCTCGAACTGGGCTGCAAGAATCATATAAATAAGCAACAGCGCAAGGATAAGTGTGAACATGATATTTCCCTGGCTTTCTTCGTAGTCCCTGGATTGACCCGCCAGCGATGTTTTGAAATTAATCCCCAATACTTCTTTCTGAATGCGCTTCATTTCGTCGATGCCTTCCGCCAGACTGACCCCTGGTGCCAGTCCCGCGGAAACCGTAGCTGAAGTGTATTGATCATAACGGTAAATCGCCGCCGGACTGATGCCTTCCGTTATTGTGACCAGATTATCCAGTGCGATCATCTGGCCGCTGGCAGAGCGTACATGAATGGATTGCAGATCGCTCACCTTACTTCTGTTCTCCTTCTCCAGCTGACCGATCACTTCGTATTGCCGGTCGTTCCGTAAAAAATAGCCATAACGCTGTCCCGACAGCGACAACTGCAGCGCCCGGGCCACTTCCTGGATGGACACTCCCATTAACGCGGCCTTCTGCCGGTCGATGCTGATCTGCAATTCTGGTTTATTGATCTTAAGATCCGCGTCCACAAACATGAGTTTTTTACTTTGACGGGCAGCAGTGAGGAATTTATTGAGTGCAACTGCCACCGTGTCCAGATGGGGTCCCTGCAATACAAATTGAACGGGCATACCGCCGCCATAACGCGTTCCGATGGTAGGCGGCAGATAAGGAAAGAGCAGCATGCCCCTGAAATTGCCCGATGCCGCGGCATACTGATTGTACAGGTCCTGCACGGATGCTTTGCGTTCTTTAGGTTCTTTAAGATAGATACTCTGTACCGCAAAACTTACAGGAGCAGGAGCCGGGATAAAGGAAACGGCCACCATCGAATATGTTTGGTAAAGGCCGTCAGTAGAATCGTTGACATACTTGCCAACAGCAGTCATTTGTTTTTTCATGTAATCGAATGATACCCCTTCCGGAGCAATCGCTATCAGGCTCATATTGGACCGGTCCTCTACGGGAGCCAGCTCAGAGGGCAGTTTTTTGCCGACAATATATATCAGCGCTCCTGCTCCCGCCAGAAATATCCAGGCCATCCAGCGTACTTTCATAAACCCTTTCAGCAAACGGGCATAGCCGTTATTGAGGTGAATAAAAAAAGGTTCGGTAACACGCTGAAGCCAGTTTGGCCCTTCCTGTTTTTTTAAAAGATAGGCGCTCAGCATCGGCGAAAGCGTTAATGCAACAAATGCCGATACCAGCACGGAGCCGGACACCACGATAGCGAATTCTTTGAACAACTGGCCGCTGATCCCACCCATGAAAACAATTGGCAGAAACACCGCCGCCAGGGTGATGGTAGTAGATATTACTGCAAAATAGATCTCTTTTGATCCCCTGAAGGCGGCCTGCACGGGAGTCATACCTTCTTCCACCTTTTTATAAATATTCTCAAGCACCACAATCGCATCGTCAACAACCAGTCCAATGGCCAGTACCAGCCCAAGCAGCGTCAGCACATTGATAGAAAACCCCGCCACATACATGATAAAAAAAGCAGAAAGGATCGATACCGGGATGGCCAGCACAGGGATTATCGTGGAACGCCAATCCCGCAGAAACAGAAAGATGATCAGCACCACCAGGCCAAATGCAATAAACAGCGTCTCTTCCACCTCTTTGATGGATTCACGGACCGGCTTGGTAAAATCAAAGCCTACGATAAGGCGGTACGCTTTCGGAACCTCTTCCCGGAGCTGATCCAACCGGCGGTAAAACTCATCCACTACCTGTATCGCATTTGCACCACGCTGGATCTGTATGGCAATTCCCACGCCCTGGCGATTGCTGTTATCCGTTTCATTGATGATAGCCGTGCGCTCATTCAGCTCGCCGAGTTCAGCAAAGCCGATGTCTTTCAGCCGTACGACAGCTGCATCTGATTGTTTAATGATCATTTCATTAAAATCTTCCGTAGTGGTCAGGCGTCCCATAGTGCGTACACTCAGCTCAGTAGCGCTCCCTTCAATTTTACCGGAGGGCAGGTCCATATTTTCCCGCAGAAGTGCCTGCCGGATATCTTCCGGCGAGAGCTGATAGGCGGCAAGTCTTACAGGATCAAACCGAAGCCGCATAGCATATTTATGCTCCCCCACTACCGCCACCCTGTTGATCCCCGGTATGGATTGCATGCGATCCTTGATAACGGTTGAAGCCAGGTGACTTACCTCCTTGATATCCTTTGTGTCGCTCTCTACTTCCAGAAAAGCAACCAGGTTATCCGGTGAACTGGCTTTCTCCACAATGGGAGGGTCAACGTCCGCAGGCAGCTGGCTCCTGGATTTGGCCACCTTGTCGCGGACATCATTCAGGGCATCCTCAAGATCAACATCGCGGTTGAACTCAACAGAAATAACACTGGCCTGTTCTCTTGATTCGGAAGAGATCGTCCGGACCCCTCCTGCTTCGGCCAGCGACTCCTCAATGGGTCTTGAGATCTTTGAAGCAATAACATCGGGGCTTGCTCCCGGATAAAAGGTAACGACAGATATAACCGGTGCTTCTGTTAGGGGAAATTCCCGGATGCCAAGCTGTTTCAATCCCACGAAGCCCAGTATGATGATCAGCACAGAGAAAACACCACCCAGTACCGGTTTTTTTATACTTAACTCTGGTAAATTCATATCGATAAAAGTTTGAGGTAATTACTTTGAGGTGGCCACCTGCACCGGAGCTCCATCATTCAGGCGGAGCGTGTTGGATACAATCACACTATCGCCGTGTTGCAGACCTGATGTGATCACGGCATGTGACTCGCTTCTGTTACCGATCATAACAGGTGTCATTCGTGCGGTGCCGCCTTTGAGCAGATAAACAGTATACCCTTCACCACCGGGCAGCAGCGCCTCGGTAGGTACCATGATCCCTTTTGTACCGGCACTTATGGTAGAAAAAAAGATCTTAGCAGAAAGCCCGGACCTTAGCTTATTTCCGGGATTTGCAGCAACTGCCTGCACCAGGATACTCCTGCTGCCCGCATCCACACCAGGTTCCGTTGCTATGATGGTAGCCGGGTACCTTTCGGGAGCCAGTTCCGTGAGGAACTCCACCGCATTTCCTTTTTTGATCAGCGGCAGGTACCTTTCAGGAACAGAAAAATTAATTTTAATCTGGTGCTGGTCCTGCAGGCTGACCAGTTCGGTGTTGGGGGTCACATAGGCACCTGCTACCATTTTAGAGATGCCGATCTTTCCGGCAAACGGTGCAGTGATCAAGGTCTTTGACAGTTCCGCCCGCAACAGTTCCCGTTGTGCTTCAAGAACGCTCAGCCGGGTAGCTACCTCATCATATTCCTGTTGCCTGACGGCTTCTGTTTTACGCAGCTCAGCCAGCCGGAGTTCATCCAGTTTGGCCATTTTTAATTCGACGGCCAATTGCAGTAACCGGGCCTGAAGGTCTGCGTCGTTTAATTTATAGAGCAGCTGTCCCCGTGATACAAAGGCCCCGTCATGAAAACCAACCTGCAGCACCCGTTGTGCCACCTCGCTTCTTACTATCACCTCCCGGAAAGGCAATGTTGTTCCGGTGATCACCTCCTGCTGACTGAGGTCAGCTTCCCGGGCAACGGTAATATCAACCGGCAAGGCTGGTGATGCCTCCGCCTTGCCGGCCTGTTTTTTTGGCGCCGGTCTGTTATCACATGCTCCAAGCAGTATTATTAAGACCGCTGGCAGCAACATCGATGGGTAAATAAATCTTCGTAACATAGTTTTGTGATTAATATGAACACCTAACATTTTTATTGATCACAAATGTAGAAGACTGCGATCCCGGGGGTGTTATACTATAGGGAGTAAGATTTGCAATATTCTAAGAAAAAGGGGACGGCCTCAAAAGCCGGTTGGCAGCATTGCCCGGTGCAACACTGGAGCAGCATCTATGCTCCAGAAAACCGGAATGGTCTGCCAGCGGCAGCAACAAATAACAGAATGGTGTTTTGAAACCAGCTCTCCGGGCTTTTCCCGGTCAGCTATAACTCCCCTGTCTTTTGGATGCTTTTTGCCCGGCGCACTTCTTTAAAATGAGAGGTATTTAAACCGGTCAGGAATTTAAACTGTCTCGATAAATACGCCGCACTGCTGAATCCGAGCCTGAACGCAATATCGGAGAGTGTATCTTCTGTATACACCAAAAGCTCTTTGACCTTTTCTATCCGGTATTCAATAATGTATTGTTCAATGGTTGTCTGCTCCAGTTCATTAAACACCGAACTGATCGCCTTGTAATCTCTGTTCAGCTGCTTTGATGCCAGACCGGAAAATTTAAAATTGTTCCCGAAGTCATAACTGCCCGAGTATACATGGTCAACGAGCGCCTTTACCTCCCGCACCATCCGGAATTTTTTATTTTCAAGTAATGTAAAGCCCAGGTGCGCCAGTTCCTTTTGAACGGCTTCCATATCCGGGCCGGATAACAGCGACCGGGTAATCACTTCACCCAATCCAATACGCGTTACCGGTATCTGCAGTTCCTGCATCTTTTGCCGGATAGCCAGAACGCAACGACCGCAGACCATTCCTTTAATGGAAATTTTATGATCCTGCATAGCATGCCTTTATAAAAGCAAATTGCAATTTATTCTGCCGTCGCCTGTTGTTCAATTCTGGAAATATGTTACAAGATTTTAATATTTTCCGACCCGCTGGTGAAGAAAAAATGTAAATCTTATAAAGATGCGTCTCCAAAAGACAACATCCCGGCAGGCCCGCTCAATGAAATTTGCATTCATCCAAAGAACAGCAACATGAATCAGTACAATAAGGGAACTCCGAATTGCAATGCAGTAAGGATGCTGCTCCTTAATTTCAGACAGGAGGTCCGTGTCCATCAGGCGGCAACACTTATATTCGGCCCCTCCAACTTCAATGATCCTGAAGACAAGGCATCATCGCCTCAGGAGGCCGATTTCCGGCTGGTTATTATAAGCGAAGACCTCACCTGGTTCCGGCTGGTTCGTCCGGGATTTGTGACGGGCGGAGCTTACAGCGTCACATTGATATTCCCCTTTGAGGGAAATTATATTTTATTTGCCGATTTCCGGTCGAAACGCCACCCTTCGATCACTGATAAACTAAAGCTATATGTAAAAGGCGCACTTCCCCCGAAGAGTGAAGGAATGATGGAGAAACTGGTGTTCTCATCCGGGGATCTTCAAATGAAGATCATCACAGAACAGGCATTTAGAACGGAAACTCAAAACAAGATAGCGGTCACGATCCGGAAAAATGGTGTACCCCTGCGGGCAACCGACCTTACATCTTGTCTCGGAGCCATGGCACATATTATCCTGGTCCGCAGAAATGATAAGTCGTTTCAACACCTCCATTCCGAAGCGGATGAGAACTATCCGGTCATCGGCCGTATCCTGTTTTCCCGGCCGGGGATTTACAGGATGTGGATCCAGTTCCAGACCGGTAACCAGCTGTACACAGCAGATTTCACGCTTAACGTAGCGGAAAGCAATGCACAGTAACCGGGGCAATCCCAGCCGGCTGTTGCCTGCTTGTACCCGCCGGCCGAAGCACAGGCGCTTCAGCTCTTATTGGGCTTACTAACATATTTATTGTCCCTGACGAAAAACCGCCAGGGCAAAAGCGCATCTTCCAGGGCATAGGCAACGCCTATACGCGGTGTTGTTATGATCGCATCAGAAGTATACCGGATGTTGTGATCTTCGATCCAGATCTCCTGCCCGGTCAATTTTTTTTTATTAAAGCTGCCGTCAATTCCCAGGGCCCTGGCTGCAGAACCCGGACCGGATGAAATTACAGCACTGGTAGCGGGCATGTTCCGCCTGCGTTCCATTATTTGTTTACCGATTAATGGTTCAACAGCCCTTACCAACACTGCATGAGGTTCATCCTTAAAAGAACTAACAATATTAAAAAGATAATGCATGCCGTAACATAAATATACATAAGCAACCCCGCCCGGACTATAAAGTATTTCCGTCCGGTTTGTACGCCGGCCGCCATAGGCGTGTGAGGCTTTATCCTGTACACCAAAGTAGGCTTCGGTTTCAACGATTATGCCGGCGGTTACCGCACGCCCCTTCCGGGTGAAAAGCACTTTGCCGAGAAGATCCCTGGCAAGGAACGTGACATCCGGATTCAGGTAATAGGCAGATGGTAATTTCAACTTGAGCCGATTTATTAAATAACAACCTTTACAAACTCAAATAAAGCACAAAATTCCGGATTCCGCAATCAAACGATCCTGAAAAATAAAACAGAAGGGGATTTTTCAGAAACAAATCACAAGAAACTAAAAACCAATTATATACATATGCACGTAGACAATTTATAGACACTCCGGATGCCCCTTGTAGCAATTGTGTAGGAGTTCAAGACTTTGATGATCCAGCTCAATAGTTCAAATTTGAAAAGTGCGGGAACAGGTCCCAACGCACAATGCAGCAGGAATAGCAAAACGGTTTCCGCCAGGGAGATCATGTACAGGCTGTATTGCCGCTCTTTCTAAACACCGGATCCCTTTTATCGGATGCTGTTAAAAAATGATTACGAATGAAAAAATCGACAAGGCCGTTGTTACCTTTATGTTTTACACCCCGCTTTTCCTCAGCCGGAAATAAAAAGATCGTATTTTCATTCCCAAGGGCTGTGAAAAAGATCCGGGAACAAATGATACAACCGGATCCGTTGTTTTGTACACCGGTATTTTAAATTAACACACATGAACCTACCTTTTATTGAAATCATTGAATCGCCCACACCGGATCCTAACCTGCTGATGTGGAAATTTGCCGACAAGGACAGGGAAATAAAGAACGGGGCACAGCTTACCGTAAGGGAGAGCCAGCAGGCCATGCTCCTGAACCAGGGACAGCTGGCAGACGTATTCCAGCCCGGGCTGCACCGTCTGGCAACAGAGAACGTACCGATCCTAAGCCGGCTTAAAGGCTGGAAGTATGGTTTTGAAAGTCCGTTTAAAGCTGATGTTTACTTTTTCAACACCTACCATTTTATCAACAATAAATGGGGTACCCCGGCACCGATCCTTATGCAGGATTCCCAGTTCGGGCAGGTGCGGGTGCGCGCTTTTGGCAGCTTTGATATAAAGATCGCTGATGCAGGGAAATTTTTCAGGACCTATGCCGGCACCTTTCCCCGGCTTACTATTTTTGAGTTACAGGGACAGTTGCGCGATTTTGTAGCACCGAAATTCGGCGAAGTGCTGGCCCAGGAGCAGATCCCGCTTACTTCCGCGGCAGGAAATATTACCGATCTCAGCCGGAAGATCGAACCGCATCTGAAACCCTATTTTGAAACGCTGGGACTGGAGTTAACACAGTTCATCATTACCAGTGTTACCCTGCCGGAAGAAGTGACCGCCTTCTATGATAAGGTGACCAATATGAATATGGTGGCCGATATGGATAAATTCACCCGGTTCAATACGGCCAATGCCATCGGGGAAAAAGGCACCGCTCTCAACGACGCCACGCAAACGGCGCTGGCCATGGGCGTGCTGCTGAACCAGGTACAGCAGAACAATACGAATGCCACACCGCAACAGGCGCCGGCCGCTACCCCGCCCCCCAACGATATCACTGCAAAACTTCAGCAACTGAAGATCCTTTTTGAGAATGGCCTGATCGACGAAGACGAATACAAGGCAAAAAAAGCAGACCTTTTAACACAACTGTAATGGAAGAAAAAAAGGCTCAATCCTTTTTGGAAAAATTAAAGGCCAAAGCACAGGCACAACAGAAATACGGGGGGCCTGCGGAATCAAAAGATGCCAGCATCGGCACGAAAACCTGCCCGAACTGCGGCGCCGGCAGGGCAAAGGACGACGGACTGACCCATTGTGCCTACTGTGGTTTTGAATTTATGCAGGTAACGCTTACCGACGGGTTACATATAAAAAAAGAAGACAATTCAAAAGAGAACAACCAACCGGTCTGACCCGGCATCCGTTTGTTTTCATCACCCAATCACCAATTATGTTCAGTCTATTCAATAATAATAACGGGGACGAAAGCGCTTTGCCCCCGGGGCAGACACGCCAGATTCACGAAACGCAGGAGCGTTGGTTTACCTTCCTGAAAAAACTTGAAGAGCGGGTGGAAGAACTCTGCACCGCTGCCATTCCGGAACTGAAAGCCATGCGCAGCAGTACCGATGCGGTATATGAAGCCAATGTAGGACAGGTCCTCAGCGGGCTGCGCGGGCAGATCAACCAGGTAAGGGAAAAAGCCCGGCAGACAGAGGAAGAAAAGGTCCGCCCCTTCTACCGGCAACTCGACCAAGCAGGATCATTTAACGCAGCATTAGAATTTAGTGAGACCTGCTCCGGTCGCTACCGGCAGTTCGAAGCCTTTTGTCAAAGCTGGTACGGTCAGCTGGAAGCCGCCACCAAACAGGATCATGAAGCATTGTATCAAAAAATACTGGCAGAACACGAACAGCTCAGGGACCGGTTCCGCTGCCAGCAATGCGGAGCGCCCATTTCCATAGAAAAGATTTATTTCACCACTACTTATCTCAAATGTCCCGCATGCAGCACGCAAAATACCTATGAGCCCAGTACCCTTGCGCGAAGCCTGAACTGGATCGCAAGGGATCTGGCAGAAGCGCGCACCGCACACCTGCTCGCCGCATATAATAATGATGCGAGCCAGCGGCCGGAACTTTACCGCGTTTACCTGCGGGCCATGTTCGACGAATGGAATAAACTGGTACCGGATCTTACCGAATCCAATGAAAAATTTTATGAACGGCAGCTGGCCGACTTCAACCGGTCCGTTAAATAAAACTTCTAACAAACTTTTCATAATACTATGTCAAGCGTATTTTTTTGCAACAAATATCAGGCGGTGCGTGTTAACGCCCTTTCCATACGCCCTCGTCGGGCTCAGGGCGACAGGCAGCACAACACCTGATGTATGACATAGTACGGGCTTCTATTCACCGTTCACTTTTAACGAATAACATATAAAATACAATTCCATGTTCAAGAAATTATTCAACAACCTGCTGGGCAGCGAAGAAGATGCTCAAAAGCAACAGGAAACAACCGCAAACCAATACCAGCCGGAAACAGCAGCTTCTGCAGGCATGGCTGACCATCAGCAACCAAAGCACGACCGGTATGACCCGGTGACCCAGCACGGCACTCATTACCGCAAAGAAGACTTTGATGCCGCGGCGGAAAAAAAATACCAGGAACTGCTCAACGACCAGGATGAGGAACTAAGCGCGGACGACCAGCGGAACCTGCGCCGGGAGGCCATCCGGATGGTTTATTTCCAATGGAACGGAGGAGATCAGGATCAGTACATGCGTTTTGAAATGGCCAATTCACTGGACATCTCCGGCTTTGCCACGCAGGGCTTTAACCAGGTAACTGAAGATGGGAATGCCTTGTATGATCCCATTCATGGTGTTTCGCTTTATGATTATGCCGCCCTCGCTCATGCCATGGCAAAAGGCATCCCGGAAGAAACGGTATTAAGAACTTTTGGTATCGAAAAACCGGTATGGGACGAAGTAAACCTGCTGTGGCCCGAACGGATGAAACAGGATCCCACTTATGGCATCATGACCAAATATGGCGAATATTTTGCTGCAGCCGACCAGCATCCGAAACTAAGCAAACTGAAGCCCGAAGCCGCACCCGCTGTTGCCGGAAGCTCCGGCGACAACCTGGAAAAATTAAAAACCGACCGCTATTTTTATGAGGAGCTTTGCGGCGCGCGCACAGCGGCCTATGAATACGGCCTCGACGGTGCACAATGGATCCTCGAAAATTACGGCATCAATCTTTCCGACTTCCAGGCGGTGGCCATGGACTGGATGACCGCGCAAAATCAAACCTTTAATATGACGGATGTGCAGCACTATATGGATTACCAGTTGCAAAAGCAGAAAGAATATTCCGAAAAATTTGCTGCAGAACAGGGCGGGAACATTGCTGATGACGTCGAGTTCTGACGGGACCTCTTACCATCGCTGTTAAATCCCGGACAGCAATAACACTGCTCCTTCCGGCAGGCCCACATCCCCTGCCGGTTATTGATACCCCGGGTTCTGTTCCAGTACTGCTTCTGTGTTCTGGGTGATCTCCGTTGCGGGTATGGGCCAAAGATTGTGATAGGCTTCAATGGTCAGTCCCGACCGCGGATTGTACCGATGAGTACGATCGAATAATTTACCCAGCCGCGTAAGGGTTACCGCCCGGAATTCCTCCAGGTACAGCTCCCGCAACCGTTCATCAAGGATATAATCGATATTCATTGCTGCCGCCGTTGCCGGTGTGGCATGGGCCCGGTTTCGCAGTACATTGATATCATCGGCCGCCTTCTGGGTTTCTCCTTTTCCAAGATAGGCTTCCGCCCGTAACAGATAGGTCTCTGCCAGGCGGGCCATATATTTCTGCATAAATAACCGGGAGGCCCCATTCAGTAACAGTCCGCCGAACGGATTGGTGACATTGGTAATGATAGACGGACCTGCTGCAGCCACAAAATCGCCGGCCGATGGTGAGGTCTTCCGGATCACCGGGTAAAAATTGCGAATGGTATCCCTGAAATCTGCCGGTTGCACTTTGTCCTTATACCCGTCCTTTACATACCATTTACCATAGTCAGGAGATGTAGCGGGGACACCCGAGATCCGGATATCCCTGACGATATTATAGGGCGAGTTACGGATATCGCCGGGGGTCCATATTTCATAAAAGAAATGAGATGTCGGCCGGATCCACCCGATGCCGTTTGATGAAACACTGTCAACGAATTTGGAATTGAAGAGTATCGGTATTTTGGTCTTTGTGGTGGACTCCAGGATCCGTACCCCCGTCAGGCTCGGCACAACCGCCCAGGCGGTCTGGTCCCCTACCGCAGCCGCATTGTTCAGCTTGGTTTGTATTACCAGCAACCCTTCATGATTGCCACCGCTGTAACTCTGGTTATCGTATTCAAAAAGGTCGCGGTATACATCGCCGGGCTGCGCCGATCTTTTTCCGAACCGGTTGGCCATTAATGATACACCGGAAAAATTGATCACATCTGATGCACTCGCTATAGCACCATCATAGTCTTTAAGCGAGATCAGCACTTCTGTAAGCACATGCTGCGCGATCTGTTTGTTCACCACGCCATCGGTAACTTTATCAATATCGGACAACAACCCTATTGCCTGCTGCAGGTCTTTTTTACATTGTTCATATACCGCTGCCCTGGCCGCCCGTACATAATCATACCGGGGTTCTTTCAGCTCGTTCAGTTCAATGGGTACGCCGCCAAAAAGATTAGCCAGTACATTATACGAGTAGGCTCTGAAAAATAATGCCTGCCCCATAAAGCTGTTCTTATCCGCATCCGTCAGCTGGGTTGCGCCCGGCACCCGGCTGATGATCAGGTTGGTATTGGTAATGATCTTATAAAATGCCGACCAGATCGTTTGCGGAATAAAATAGGTTGGCACCATCGTGGCCTTGTAGGCGTTTAACTTGGCCGCCGGATCATAGTCTGTACCGTTAAATGCAAAATCAGTGGCATAATACAATCCGAAATAAGCATCCAGGTTCATATTACCCATATAAATGTTCCGGACGCCGTTGTATACATTATTGGTGGCCTGCTGAAACTGGGCAGTCGTTTGCAGTGAGCTCTCCGGTGTATACACCGAAAGCAGCTCTTCGTCCAGGAAATCCTTGCTGCAGGACGACAGTATCAAACCGAGGCCGAGAAGATATAAGGTTGCTTTTTTCATTTTCTGAAGTTTACTGTTGAACACATTAAAAGGTCACATTGATTCCCAGGGAATAATTTTTCATCACAGGATACCCGTTCTGATCCAGTCCCAGCCCGCCGGGGATCCTCAGCCCCAATGATGAGCGCTGACTGGCCGCAGGATTGGATTCCGGATCCCATCCGTCCCATTTGGTAAGGGTAAGCAGGTTTTGCGCATTGATGTATATCCCCAATGCCTTTATCAGTTTCACCCGTTCGAGAAACCGTTGTGAAAAATTATAGGTAAGCGTTACATCCTGGAGCCGTACAAAGCTGCGCTTTACATAGGGACCGAAATTTTCGCCCAGTGTTGCAACATAGGCGGCCACGCTCCTGTAACGCGCACCGGGATTATTGGGCGTCCAGTAATCATAAACAAATCCGTTGTTGTTCCGGATATTGTCCGGGTTTTGCAGCATGATGCCCGGCGCTCCGAGGTAACCATCCCTGCCCCCCTGTATGGTATTGATAAAGAATTTTAATTCAAATTCTTTGTATTGAAGATTATTGGAAATGCCCAGACTGAACGAAGGGTCCAGCTTACCCAGTATTTGTTTATCCGCCGGTGTGATAACGCCGTCGCCATTCAGGTCCTCGATCTTGTACTGGCCGGCCTTAAAACCCTGCTCTGCAAGGCCTGCGGGAATTTCCTCCCCAAGCTGGTACATCCCCGTGATCTTGTAATCATAGACCACACCGTAAGGCTGACCAATAAAATAACTCAGTATCGGGTCGCCGCCGTTGATCAGGTCTTTTCCGGTTCCGTCTATATCCAGCACCTTATTCCGGTTCCTGAAAAAATTGGCACCGATCTGCCATCTGAAATTTTTTGTAGCAACAGGAATACCGGTGATGTTCAGCTCCTGTCCCCTGTTCTGGATCTTCCCGATATTGATGAGGAAGCTGTTAAACCCGGTTATTGTCGGTGTGGCCCGGGAGTTCAGGAGGTTCTTCGAATTGGAAAAATACAGATCGAGCGAACCGGAAAGCCGGTTATCAAAAAAGGCAAAATCCACTCCGGCATTAAATGAGTTCGTCGTTTCCCAGCGCAGGTTCAGGTTTGGCAGCTGGCTTAAAAAAGAGCCCAGCTGCGGTCCGCCCGATGCGCCATAAAGGTATCCGTTGGCCAGCCCCACATTCATCTGGGCAAGGGTCTGATAACGGCCGACGGTCCTGTTACCGGTAGAGCCGTAGGACAGTCGCAGTTTCAGGTCGTTTACCCCCGTTACAGACTCAAAGAATTTTTCCTGGTTCAGGCGCCAGGCAAAGGCCAGTGAAGGGAATACGGCCCATTTGTTCTTTTCAGAAAAACCGGAAAAGCCATCCCTTCTTACAGTTCCTGTCAGGATATATTTTTTGTCAAACGAATAGGAAACCCGGGCCATCTGGTACAGCGCCTGCTCCTTCCAGGGCAGGATCGCCGCATCATTTGACACGGTAAGCCGGGCAGGGTCTCCCACATCCAGCCGGTCGTAATACAGGATGCCGTTGGTGATACCGCCTGCCGATGTACTTGTACCATCGTGCTTATTAACCTCTGCCCCGTACAGCAAGGTCACATCCACTCCATGAACGCCGAAATCCCTTTTGTAGGTAAGGATATTGTCCAATGTCTGGAAATAGTCGGTCATATAGGTTTTATAGGCCGTGGCTTCTGTATTAGGCGCATTATAGTTGAACCGGTTTGCAGCAATATAGTTGTTGCCAAAATTCACCCGGTAGTTCAGGCCTTTAATGTACGGGATATCCACGCTGGCAAAGAAGTTGCCGATAAAGTTCAGGTTACGGTCCAGGTCCTTCGACCGGCGGAGTACTTCCAGCGCCGTCGGTGTGGTTGTTTGTGCGTAGAACTCCAGCATCTGGCCTGTTTTGGGATCGAACGGCAGTGTATAGGGCTTCAGCAGCATGATATCCGAGAAGGAAGGCGACACGCCGCTGTAATCATTTATCGATAATCCCGTTTGCGCTCCCACCGTCAACCAGTCAAAGGGTTTGGCTTCCAGGTTCAGCCGCACGCTGTTCCGCCGGTAATTATCGTTCTTGACCAGGTTAGTCTGGTCGAAATAACCGTAGCCCAGATAAAAACGGATCTTCTTCGATTTCCCGCTCAACCCGATATTGTGATTCTGGATCCTTGGCCGGGAGTTCGTCATCAGGTTCCACCAGTTGGCTTCATAGCCGTTCTTATAATTATCGGCTTCCACACCCGCAAGTTTGGTGGAGGGGTCCCAGTCAGGGTTCATTTGCGTCATGTCATTGGGATCCCTGCTTTCAGACAGGTACCAATCGCCCAGCTTTTGAATGTACTGCGCTCCCGATGCAGGGCGCATATCTTTTTGGGTCATCTCCTGTATCGAGTAGGACCCGCTGTAGTCGATGCTGATCCGGTCTGCACCACTGGCACCGCTTTTGGTGGTAATGAGCACCACCCCGTTCGATGCCTGCGAACCGTAAACGGCTGCGGCACTGGCGTCTTTTAAGAGGTCGATGCTGGCGATATCCGAAGCGTTGATGGAGGTAAGCGATCCCCTGTAGATCAGTCCGTCCACCACGATCAGGGGCGATGTGGTACCGGAGATGGAATTTCTTCCGCGTACCATAAGTGTGGGGTCGCTACCGGCCCTTGTCACCTGCCCTACGGTAAGCCCGGGAACCGTCCCCCTTAAAGAAGACATCACATTCGGGTTGGGTGATTGTTTCTGCACCTGAAGATCGGCCTTGGCCACAGCACCGGTAACATCCTGCCGGCGCCGGGTCCCATACCCCACCACCACCACATCTTCCAGTTCACCGGCGCGCTGCAATAAGGTCAGTATGATATCCGGGTTCTGTCCTTCACTGATCTTATATCCTGTGAAGGATTTCGTTTCATACCCTACCATACTCACATTAAAAGTATAATCCCCGGCCGGTAAACTGGCAAAAGTAAATTTCCCATTGTTGTCAGAGATTGCCGTTTTTACATTGGTGCCGTTCTGCAATGCTTCCACGGTAGCTCCGGCAAGTGGTGTCCCCCCTTCACCTGTTACAGCGCCGCTGATGCCGCCGGTGGCTTGCTGCGCATAAGAAAAAAACGGCATGGTGCACACGGCAACCATTATTGCCATGGCAAATCTTTTGATCGTTCCCATAAAATTTCAGCCTTTTTTAAAAGTGTTCAATCTGGTTTAAAAGCAATACAAAAAAGTTAACAACCGTTTGCTCTTTTACAAAAAGAAAGCTTTTATCCTGCTTCTGGTTTCGGTAAATTATCCTATTATTAAGCAATTTTGGCAAATTTGAGCTGTATACTTTCAACAGGTGCCAATATAAGACAGTCCGCACATGGTGGCCGATTCATGTCGCAGCCCCCCACAGGAACTATATGTCGCTATTTTTTGAGTTGATCACGATAAAACGGACGTCTTCCACGGGACTTTCCCCGGCGGGAGGCCTGTTGTAAAGCGGTGTATCCCGGATCGGGGACTTCTCCCTGATAAGCCGCCCGGATACCTCTACTAATATGATTGAATAGGAAAAACAGGGGGATCTTTTCAGCCGTTGATCCGCCCGGTTGGTTTAAAGGAAATTTATTGATCTTTCTGCGGGCAGGTTGCAATCGAAAAATCGTAGCCCTTTTTTATCCCCTTATTGCTGAAGTATCTGCAATTCGCCACCGGCAGTATTACCGCTGAACTGGCAATAAATGTGATGCCCGTCCTGCCTGCGGATCACATATACCAAAACTTTGTTGTTCCAATAGTCTATTGAACCCTCGTCACCAAAATAGGTAGCATCCTCTTTGATCCGGTCCAGTTCTGCCCTGGATACCTTTCCTTCAAATATCTTTACACCGCCCAGTTCTGTTATTTGGGCCGTCAGCTTCTTTTCAAAATAATCGTAAGACCATCCGCTGCCTACAGACCCTTCGTTGGTTATAAATGCCCGCCATACATTCCCCTCCAGGCGTTGCATTTTCCCATTGATCGGGAAAAATAAAAAGTCCTCCTGGTGTGTATAGGCCTGACTGTTAAGTAGCTTTAAGCCTTTGGGCAGTTGTATATAAGGGAAATCGCCAAGTGTAACTTTGGAAACCGGAATGGCATTGATATCGAATTTCTTGGTTCCCGGCCCGGGCGTCGTTTGCGCGAAAAGGGAGCTATCCAGGAAATTGAATACCATAAATAAAAGTAGTGCGCTGCTGATCAGGTTTTTCATAATACTATTTTTTAAGCTTTCCTGCCTGTTTTATATTCAAATATAATACCGTTGCGGCAACACTTCAAAAATTCCTGAAAATAAAGGAGCAATTGAAGAGCGTTTTTTTGTTTAGCCGGCTTCTACATAAAAAAATAAATAACTTATATCCGGTCCCGGACTTATTGGAACGCCGTTAACCAAAAAACAAAGGCCCTATTTGAGGTTACAAATAGGGCATATTTACCTTGAGCTTTTTTAAATTAGTCCGATACGGAAGAAAATAAAAACCTGACTGGACTTGATCTCCCTTGATAATAAGCTGTATTTTATTCTTTTTGTAGCCAGCTTCTAAAGTCGGCCCGTGGATTAACTCACCGCTATTGCCTTGCAAAACCTATTCTAAAAAACTATTGCCAAAATATTCAAATAGTTGCAACCCTTTAAGAAGGTTTCATTACAACTATTGGCACTCTTCTAAGTCAATCTGATAATCATACTGTTGATAGACTTCTCAAGCACTAGAAGCGTTACCCTTACTTTGAATAACGACAAAACGACGGTTTCTCATATTTTGGATTTTATTGTTTTTGAGATTTTAGTATTATCTCAAGACGACAGGGATATATATCAGCACCAGAATTCAGTGAACTCCTCAGCAAAGGCTTTGCCCTGGTTGTAACCTGCTTGAGCAGAAGGACGCCGCCTCGACAGATCCATAAGATCCATACCCATTCCGATCGCGTTTTGGGACTCACTATCCGGCAAGATCGTTTCAACCAGGCTGCCGTGTGCACGCAGGTCGTTGATCTGTGCTTCGAGATGAAGTCCCCATTCTAACGGCTTGCGCGTTCTGGTACCCAGTGGCGCAATAACCAGTACCCGCTGATATCCGGCTGCCAGATCAGCATTCACATCGGCACGGTAACCGCCATCAATGTATCGGTTACCACCGATACTATAAGCAAAGCCTCCGGCAGTGCTGGCGGCGACGGCGTCCGCCAGGTCTACCCCGCTGTGGCGGTCGAAGACGACCGCTTCACTGCTATGGGCATTGACCGCAGTGATCAGCATCCGTTGTTCCGGCCAGTGCTGGTTGGGCAGCCTCGCAGCAACAGTGGCCCGCCATTGCAGTTGCCTGGAATCCCGGGACGCCTTGTCTGTTTCAAGGAGTGCCGCACCCATTTTGCGGCGCATATCGTCTGCATCCTTAGCAGAACTGATAATTCGATTTGTTATTTCTATATGGTTTACTTGCTTATTTGCAATGCCTGTTTTACCGGCTGCTGCAGTCCCGGGCCGGGGAGCCCAGGCAAGAATGCTGGTAAGAAGTTCCGGTGGCCGGATCGTGCTGGTTATTTGAGCCGCGACGGTAGCTCCTGCCGATGTCCCGATGATCAGATCGGCCCGCCTCACATCCAGGCCGGCATCAAACAGGCCGGCAATAACGCCAATCGACCAGGCATTACCCGTAGCGCCGCCACCACCCAGTACTAAAGCTTTGCCACTTTGAGTCGCTTTTCTAATTTCCATTTTTGTTCTACTTTATGTTTACTAAAAAAAACCATTCACCTGAAACTTGTAAAGAAAGTACAGTGCCGATTACGTCCCCCATCCTCGTACATGCACCAGTATTGTTCCCGGGGGATGTCATAAACCAGAACAATACCGTATCAACTATAACTTCAACCCGATTGAAAAAATAATTGAATAGTATACGAACCTGCTCATATCGTTAGCTTTCCATAGCGATCCTCGTTATTGCCCCATTATGGTCTGTGGCCAGGACTAACAAATATTGTGTCAGGTCTTCTCCAATTGTATAATCAAAAATCGCGAGTTCATCCAGATCATACGGATACAGACCTACTCTCACCAATTTTAAAGCATTGATCAGTTGGAGTTCGGGAGTTATAGCCTTACTATTGCAATCAATAAGGTTGGATAAATCTGCAGGTCCAATTTCTTCGATATGGCGGATAACATACTCCTTGACTGCCCCACTATTCTCATCGTGGTAATCATGCAGTATACGTTTTCTATTCATTTTGTCTTGTTCAGCAATTGTACCAATAAACCCGTCCACTGTGCGTAAAGCATCCAGGTCGATAGCCTTGTCCATAAAATTTAAGTCGATGCAAACTTCATGGCCATTGAGCAGAACCGCTACATCGTAGTATTCTTCGAGATTATCAGTGTCAACCTCTCCGAAGTGGGGTAAAATATATTCTGCCATTGACTATGGTTGAGGATCATTTTTAAAAGGGAAGATACAATCAATTTGAGATTTTTGCCCTTATTTGCTAACGAGTGTTCTGAACTCGTGCTTAAGAGGTTCACTTTTCACACCCTCCAAACAGTGTTTTTCGAATTCGCTGGTTCAATCGCCGGAGGCCTTTTAGGACTTTAGCTTTTTCAAGTTCGATCACTTTTTCGATAGAAATTGAAAAAATACGCTGTACAATTCATCAACCACTGTATTTATTAGCTTTATAACCATCCTCCAGTCAGATAAAATGTAAAATTTGGTTCTCCTGTCATTTCATACCAAACCCAATATTACTAAAAGTTGATTTTCAACTAACTAAATCGTTCCACCCATTTACTAAATATATAATTCTAAAATTCAGCTATAAATATTTATATTTATAATGCAAAGTGGATTTCAAGCTAATTTTTTGCTTATGTAACCGACAACCAATAATGATAATGCCGTATCAACCTGATTTTCCATCTACACCAAGCTAGTAAAAATTAACGACTATGATAAAATTTATACCATAACTGCTCGCCTTCTCAATGTTCTACTTAAGTATTATAACACTTTCGTGCTCGAAGCAAGAAAAGTCGAAAACAGAATTTTCATCAAAAGAAATCGCACTAAATGCTGCACAGGTTGAAAAAAAAGCTTTTGGGAAGATATCATTTATTGATGGGGCGTACGATATTCCATTGGAAACAGTCGAAGCCATTGCCGTTAATCTCAATGGCATTGTTCCGGATGAGCTAAAGTTATCGAATGGAAAGGATAGGCTCCCAATCGAAAAAATAGTAACCGTTCCTGATAGCACTGGCGATCCGGCGATGTATATCGTAAACTATGCAAAAAACAATCTAGCAATTTTTTCCGCCGACGAAAGAAGTAACCCTTTACTGGCTGTAGTACCCAGTACAAAATATGAGGCAAAAGAGGTCCCTCCAGGATTTTATAAATGGCTGGAGATTTCAATGGACTTTATCGCATTGGCGAAGAATCCTACTGTTGGAAAAGATTTGGAAAAGCCCCGAGCCGCTTGGAAAAAAATAATAAAGGATGCAGCAGCGCATAATGACAAGTTTTTGCGTGCCAATACGTTTGTTAGCAGTTACGACACTTGTATATGGAGCTGTCCAAACTATCCAGATTGCATGACCTACCCGGAGCTTGGATGCGGGGGACCAGACGTTGATCCGTGTGCGCCATCGGTATACTATTCAAAAGGCCCCTATCTTACAACCACTTGGGGGCAGGGTTGCACGTACAACAATCTTGTCCCTTGGAGTGGATGCACGGGAACCGACCGAGCCTGCTCATCTAATGATAAAGCACCCACCGGCTGCGTACCTACCGCTATGGCACAAATTCTAAAATATTGGAATCATCCGTCCCTTCCAAATTTTGATTATGTTAATATGCCAGACAGTTACGGAAACGCACAAGTACAATTGCTGATGGCATCCGCCGGTTCAAGCTTACCCTCGATCGATTATGGATGCGCTGAAACAGGCGCACGGTTAGATGAAGTCGACGATGCGTTAAAAAGTACCAAATTTGGCTTTACTCATGCCAACTACGCAACCTACGGTACAGGGAGCTACACTACGGTTATATCAAATTTGAACTCCGGTATACCTGTTATTCTAGGGGGCTGCCGGGATAAAGTCATATTCGTCCCAACAAAATGCCATGCGTGGGTTTGTGATGGATATTACGAATCCGGCGATCAATGCTATCGAGCACTAAAGTTCCATATGAATTGGGGTTGGGATGGACTTTACAATGGATGGTACGATTTTAATAACTGGGAGCCGGCACCCGGATATCACTACCAATATGGGCTGGATATGATTTATAACGCCTACCCTTAACAGCTAAATATAATTTTATGAAAAAATCTCACTTCTTAGTGTTCACCTTTTTGTCCGTTGCAACGTTGCATGGCTGCAAGAAAGAAAACAATTCCGACACTGGCCCGTCTTCGTTTAGTATTGTTGTTGAGAACGCTCAAGGGCAAAGCCTTTTAGCTCCGGCAACCGCTGGTCATTTTGAAGCTTCACAAATAAAAAGAACTGATCTGATAAACGGCAGTGAGGTCGAGTTCAATCAAGCAAATCTGGATAATCCCAAAGGATTTAAGATTGCTAATGAAAATGGAAAAAGTTTTCTATTCTTTACTCCCTACATGGGTACACAGCAAGCAGAAACAACAACATATTTCTACTGGAATGCAAATATAAAAGACACCATCATTTGTCATTTTGCTGATAATGGTCAATCTGACAAGGTGATAGATGTGTGGCTAAATAAAGTAAAGGTCTTTCCAGATAAAAATATAGCAGGTTACCCGGGCTTTGGTGCATTTAAGATCATTAAATAATCTTCCTGTTGTCCCGTTGTATTTGATTAGAAAACTCAAAAACCACCTCATTGAATGGTTATGTTACAGGCCTGGCATAACTGCGTACTCGTTTTTGAAATTCTTTGCAAAGCTCCAAAATTTCGGCCGGTGTTTTTTCAAAACGCCGAAGTCTTATCAATCCCTGACGCCAATACGCAGGCAAATCATCCTCGTTGCGGTAAAACATTATTAGATAGTGGTTGGTGGAGGTAACCAAAACTCCGTCGCTGCCGCCGGAACTTTGGGATGAAAGAGACATAATGTCAAAATTTGAAATATTTTTCCAAATAAATTTTGAATCAGGTTCGATCTTAAATCCAGCCTCAAAATTAACAATATCGTAAATGCTTCTGCCGTAAGAAAAAATGACCCCATCTTTTGAAAGCGTAATTTTGGCCGCAACATCCCAGATGTATCCCGCCAATATAAAGCCCGGAATGATCAGCAACAAAATAATAGCAAAAATTGCAAATCCAATAGGTACTGGATTAGCAATAAGCCAATAGAGCACCGGAGCAATGATTACCCCACTAACAATTAGGTCCGGTTTGTACTTCCTTTTCCGTTCAGTTATTATCAATGGATCCATGCTACTATATAAAAACAAATTCTAGTCCAGCTAAAGTTACTTAATAGTCCGATTATATCGAGCATTATTCTTTGGCAATCTTCAACCAAAGAAGGTGATAGTAAAAAGCGACTGATCTTTATCTCTAAATCGCAATATAGAGTCAACGATCAAGGGTTATCTTTGGTCTTTGACAACTGTTGCAGCTTCGCTTGCTGCGGTTCAGCCGTTGTGAAAATATTTAGCGCCTCGCCTATCTGCGGGGCATTTTTAATTTAAAATAATTGAGCAGATTAAGAAAGACCATAATTCCATGCAGTCAGTAACTTTTGACCTCCAACTTTTACTTTTTACTACTCACCAGCAGTTCTCCATATAAAGATAAGCAAACATCCTATTAAAAAAAGTGCCCGGTCATTAAAAACGCCTGTACACCTCATCTCACTTGCCTCTTTCAAATAATGGCCCACGTCCCATCCATCCCGCTCACAATCAGTCTTCGTCACATTACGCATTATTTAGCACATAGCGGGTACTCCAGCCCCCGCGGCTCCGTTTCAAAACATTCAAACCACCAGCGTTTCTCTTCGGCTAAGGACTTCCATATCCGCATGTAAAAATCTTATAACTGATAATTGGTGATCTTCTGATCAGCATCATGCCGCTCACCTAAGCTCCGGAAGGCGCTCCTCTCTTTAGTATTCAAATGCCAAATCATACTCTTTTGGAGATTTTTCATTTGTAACCAATCGCCAACCTTCTCTCAATTTCTCTTCTGCTATTTTGCCTACATAAAAAGCGCCTATTCTCTTAAAGTGCTTTTTTATTTTACCCGAAAACAATTTATATAATTCATTCGGGCCGCTATCTTCTGAAATAGTACCAACTCTGCCTGCAACTATTACACCTCTTTTTGTAGTTAAGATACCTCCAAGTTTAAGTTCTATGGATTGGGAGTTATTCATCTGATCCACTGAATATTTTTCACCTCCTGCTCTTTGAGGAATTTCTCTGATGCTTAATTGCGCTGTTTCTTTTAAAACTAAATAACGATCAATGTGGTTCCAATCTCCTGATAAAGCAATCCCTACATTTGGAGCATCAAATATGGAGTTATAAGCAGGAATGTCTCTGGTATCAAGTAATCCTGCCTTATAGTAATGAATATCGATTGTAGCTTCAATATCCTGCAGTATTTGTGTCACATCCTCTAATACTGCAAAAAATAAAGTTTGCTTACTTTTCATATTTTCATTTTTCGAAAACTAAATATACTAGGGCTAATAGATAATTCCGCCATTTTTGAATATCCTGTTGTTTTTCTAAAAGCCAAATCCTTACATTCTAATGCAGGTACACCACTTGCTCCTCTGCCCCAAAGGTTTTTATATAGCTCGCCTCCCTGCTCAGTTATACACCGGCGCCTTCCACGTCCCGTCTATCCCATTTATTATAGCATCGGCCATCTGCCCGCAGTCATCAGCATCCTTTCTATTTTTTGTTTTGGGTGTTCAATCTCTTGAGGGTACGAGTGTAAATCGGGTCTTCAATTTTAAAAATGGTTTCTCAAAATACTTATAGGATAGTATGGATATGGTTACCGTTATTACAAATGCGATAACAAATCCCACTTCATTTCTCCACTCATATAAACCGATATTTTTACTAAAAGCGGCTAATTCATCTTTAAAAATATGATAAACGATCCAGTATACCGTTATATGAAAAACGTACATCCCATAAGATATACGACCAAGATACACAAGTGGAGAAGGCATGTATTTCTCAGATGCACCAAATAGGGAGAAAAACATAAAGAGCACACCCACAAGTATTAAAAGCCAC
The DNA here is from genome assembly GCF_020034665.1 of Niabella beijingensis. Lineage (NCBI taxonomy): Bacteria > Pseudomonadati > Bacteroidota > Chitinophagia > Chitinophagales > Chitinophagaceae > Niabella > Niabella beijingensis. The sequence goes on from NZ_JAIQDI010000002.1 coordinate 2,719,064, forward strand.
CCGGTAACGGATTGCACGAGTGTTGAAACATGAGGAGCATCCGCATTAATCCCGCAAACCATAGACGCCAGCAACCAGCATATGATACCGGCAATAAAGAGAACAAGCCGAAGCGCGGCCGGCAATTTTGGCTGGCGGCCTTTCAGATATACAGAAAGTAAGATTCCCGCAGCAAAAAACTGGAACTGAACAAAGCTATTTGTCCATTGTCCGCTAAACCCTGTCGTTGGTCTAAAGGCATAGTAAATGATTGTTCCATACGCAACGATAATTGCAAAAAATGAAAAAGTCTTTAATCCTTTTTTCTTCGTAAAAAACAGAACCAGTGGCAGCAAAATATATAGCTGTTCTTCAACGGACACGCTCCATAGTGGATTAATACAATAGGATTGCCATTCATTAAATGTTATATACCAGTTACCCGAAAATAATGTAAACGCCAGTTGAGTCCCCGGAGGAATTTTCGTTCCAAAATAACCTGTGGTGTGGGTCAATAAAACCATTCCAAAAAAGAAGGTGAAATATAGTGGCCAGATACGCAACATCCGCCTTATATAGAATGATTTAATGTTAATCTTTCCGAACTCCTGCTCCTCCCTGCCAAGCAGTTCGGTAATTAAGAACGCGCTTAAAAAGAAGAACAGGGGCACTCCATAATTTCCGATCAGGCTAAGATGATATCCCCAATAATATACATTGCTGTCTACAGGGGCCAGATCCAGCCGATGAACAAAGAATACAAAAAGAAATGCAAACAAGCGAAGTACGTCCAACTCGGGTTTGTAATAGCGTGCTACAGTCATGTATGATTTTTATACTAAAAATAAATACAATTCATCGTTTGATCTTTGCAATGGAATAAAATGCAGGTGTTTATCCATCTATCCAACCAAATTTGATGCTCATCCCTGCATATTACAACCGGTGCTTTGCGGTTACAAAGATGTACCATTTAGTGAAGTGTAAGTCTTCATGTTATTTGTCCACGCATGGCAGCGGTTCCATAGAGATCTGTCCTCGCACATCCCCCAAAACTCCGGTTCCCTCTATCACAAATATAGCGCCGGCTTGCTTTCAAATATTCAATCCGGTACTCCAAATTATAAATCATATATGCTACAAAAAATTAAAATTTAACATCTTTCAGCATCCTGCCCGTTCCACCTGTCCCTCCATCCAGCCATCGTTCACTCCTCAGTTTTCACTTTTCACATCTTACCATATTTTATAATTTTCCTTTGCGACTATTATTTGCCAATCAGAAAACCTCCGACAATCCTACTAATATAAAAATTTTACGGTTAGTCTCTGGCAGTAGCGAGTCCGTCACCTTTGGTACTGCCGCGATTGATGTCAAACATCGCCGCAATTTTATACTCCAGTTTGGGTAAAGAATCCAAAACCGTCATGTTTGCAGTAAGAAGAGCTGATAGAAATAATGTTGAAATTATTTTATGATTCGTTTTTGCTGATGGAATGAATTCTAATTATGCAGCCATAGGCATCAGACTTCAATATTACTATTCTCATTTCTTTACCAAACATATTGAATCTTCCCAGTTTTTTCTTAAACTCCCTAATTGGCCCATTCTCACTAACGTACGGCTCCTTTTCATAAGTCATACCGTCTACCCCAAAGAAACGTTTAGAATCATCAAAATACGTTTTCTGTTTGGTATACAGCGTTAACCAGATATTATCGTTGACAACGTGTATATTCAACCGGTCAAAAAAGTAGTCACCAAAACTACAGTCATAAAAAGTATACTGATCATCCCATTCTTTTTTATGCCGATATTCGGCGAAATTCACTTTACTAAATCCCATATGATCAATAACCGACTTAACCAATTTATTCTGCTCAATTGAATGTAAGAGGTTCATATTGTGTGAGGTTCTCATGCTTTTGCTGAACAACGAATATCTTGCTTACTGGAACGAGCTATTTACCTGCTACGCTTTGAGTTTTATTGAACAATTTCCAAATTCCTATATTGATAAACGGAAAGGCAACCATGCAAGCCGCAACGACGAATATATAGCGCAACTTCTTCTCGGGCTGAATATAAAGCGAATAGATCCTTCCTTGTGTGAGCCAGGCAAATATAACTCCTAAAATCAGTCCGATTAATATTATATAAAGTATTCTCAAATGATACTGAAATTGCAGAACTGACAACAACAAGATTATTGCAAAAAATAGACTAATAAATGAAAAAGCAAAATAGTATCCTGAATAAAACCCCAGACGCTGAAACACATTCTCTTTTCTACATGCTTCCCAACCTTTCATGTTACATAACATGTAGTCAGTAATAGTTGTCAAAATGCTTCCAAGAATTGCCAGGGAGAGCATCACCAATAGAAAATGTCCTATTTTTTTACCAGTTGACAAGCTACATCTGAATTTTCCTTTCAACCAAAAATGCTAACCTTCTTTGAAATCATATCTCTTTTCCACAAATACAATCCGGCAAATACGCTCTACTTAAATTATAGCTACTTATTAAATCGCTGACGAATGCCATACCCTTTAAGATTCAATGAATCCGCAACATAAGAAAAGACAACTTCGACTTGCTGATTACTAACGGTACCGGTATCCTGACAAAATAAAGATATTAATATCTCTTTTTCGATACCCCACATTTTATGCTTGTTATTTAGCGAAGAACTACCAACGAAAGCTGGTTCTCCAAATTCACTTGTAAGCGATTTTTCCAGGGCACTACAGTTTTGATTAAAAGACAGCGATATTTTTTTTATTATGTCATTCTTCACCAGAACAAACATATGACCATTTGAAAAAAAGCTCTTTCCAAACTGCTTAACCGGCTCGTTATAAACAAACCACTCACTTGAGCTAGGCATAGCTACAAAACTATCTTTAAATTCCGTTTTTTCGAAGGGAGTCACTAACGCTTGAATCGAGGCGAAACTTGCCCCTAACTCTACTGCCCCATAACCTTTACTATGAAAGGAACTTCGTGCATTCATTTTTAATGTAATTATACTCAATATAGCTAAACCCAAGCACTTAAACATAAAATATCATTATTTGCAATTTCAATCGCACCTATTCATCAATTAGCAATCTCTGCCGAAAAACTTCAACTCGACAAAATCACTTTCAGCCACAGAAAATCCGTCTGAACTTAACAATACTGTAGCCGGATTTACATTCTCATTGTCATAGTAGTCATTTCGTAAAATCTCATTCAAATAGGACTTATATTCATTTTTAAACATTGCGCGGTAATATTGATTGTCTATAGGGGATGTAGGGTTTGTAATAACTTGCGCGGCAACAACTGCCACAACGTCCCTTTCCGCCATAGAAGCTGCTTGAACCGCAATCGACTGAGCAGTTGACGCAGGGATAATATCACCTTTGTAAGTTTTGTAAGGCATCCCTGTCTCGATGAGACCAACATCGATAGTATAACTCTTTCTTGTACGAGATTCCTGAAAAGTAAAGCGGTAATTCTTAATAGCAGCTGCCTTCTTTTCCTTCTTCTTTGATAATTTATAGTTCTCAAAACTTTGTGCAAAAATTTTCTCCTCTGACAAGCAAATCACTATCATAATTGCATTCGCTTTGACTTGTTATTTATAAATCATTGTTTTATTTTAACTTTAATCAAAATCAAGATATGAATACTGATAATTTCCCAATTTTACAAAATCTAAATCGATTCAAGGAAATTAAAGCTCCTAATGAATTGCCCCAGACGATTCAGGATGCGTTAAAGAGGATCTTTGATTGTTATCTCAACGAGAATAGTTCAAACGTAAATTTTGTAGATGGAAAAATTTACAAAATGGAACAAAAATACAGTTCAAGAGTAGATTTTTTGTTTCTAAACTACGATTTAAAATTCATTTACAACGACCATTCCAAAAAAATCAAAGATTATATATTCTCGATTGCAATAAATGAAGCCTGCAACTTTCTTGTATCAGGATTACCTCGAAACAAAGAGCTGTTCTTCAATGTAGTCAATGAAGGCGATTTAGCACTTAGAATCGCTTCGGAATACTGTAAAAATAAAGATTACCCAACGGAAAAGGCTCATCTCCAATTATGGCATGGCACAATTGAAGATAAGCTTTTTTGGAATATTGTATTTACGGAAAAGGGTTATAAACAAAAAACAAGTGCTCGTTTAATTCAAGTGGATACGATGACTGCCAGTATAGTTGGAGAAAAAAGAGTTGAAGTCCTTAAAGGAAGTGTCGAAATTTCCAGTATACAATTTGACTAAGAACTATGTACCTCCACTGAATTGATTCAGACATTCCCCCAGAAGCAATCGTGGCAGTATGATAGGGCGACAGTATTGAAAGGTCTCGTCTATTTGTTCTTCCCCATTGATCTACCCTGTAACTACGTGGCAAGACTGGATGCACGTTCAAGCTTGAAATACTGATTATGCTTTTGATGCCCCTCACGGTTTGTGTGGTCATAACCAAAGAACACCAGATCGTACACAACTCTTAATTTAACTACTTTCTATCCAAAATCAAGAATTCTATACTCAACCAGCAATATTAATATTTGTTTTGACACTTTCGGCTACAGGCAAAATAATACAGTTTCTTATTTTCCGGGTGATCATATACAAAGCTTGGCTCATGTCTGTCAACAAGAATGACCTGTACATTATTTCGCCACTGGGGAGTTTTTTGGGGTCCTCTATTAAAACAAAAGGCGCGACAATCACTGCATCTTGACTTCCTGTAAAATTCAGGAGGTCTGGTTCTAGTAATTTTTTATCCTCACTTTTCACCTCAATTGTATCAAAGCCATTGTTTCTAAAATGCAACAAATAACAATTTGTCAGCTTTTTATTCTGAAGTGTCGAAAAAATAAAGTATATGTTGCCAAAATGAGAAGAATTGAGCTTGTAATGAGGTACTACTTCCCTTAATGAGTAGTTAAGTTTATTGAATCCCAAATCTGTCACTTTCTCCTGCGCGTTTGCACAAGACGAACACATTATAAAACAATAAATCATTAAAAGCTTCTTCATAAAGATTAATTTTTTTATGGACATTTGGTTCCTTTGTTTAGGTTATTGAAAGCATTTCTTTCATTCGCGACTAGTATCATCGCACCACTAGGGAAGGAAGTTGGTTCAAAAAAGCCATTTACAGACAAAGCGTCTCCTACATCATAGGGAAGATTAGGGTTATATTGTAATATTACCGCTCTGATATCATTTCGATAGTTTGAAGCCATTGCGCCATGATTATCACTTGTCTTAAATTGATATATTTTATCAAGTGGACTATTAGGATCGTCTTGCAGATAGACGCTGATTGATGGATATTTAGCCGCAAAGACAGCTTCGCCAAGTCTTGCGTGTTCTAAAGCAAGATACGCATGGAGAATTTCATGTAGCATGGTAGACAAGATAATTTCCTTTGTTCCGAAGTTTAATAAAGAGTCATCTAAATATATAGTACCACCAACAGTATAACTACCATACACATCTTTATATCCTGAAACCTTACCTTGAAATAATCCATCGTCTTTTGTTAATGCACGAGAAGCAAATACTAAATTATTTCCAGTAGTAGAATCATTGAACACACTCCTTAGCATACCAGATATGCAATTGCTCGATTTTATGACGGTTTCTAAGACCCCCTTAGCACATGGGTAATTTTGCAAGGAGTCGGTAATATTTTGACCAGGCGGGTTACTAGAAGCCCCGTCACCACCACCACCTCCTCCTCCACCTCCACAGTTACAAGGATCGGTTGGGTTAGGATCACCCCAACCACAGTCACCACAACCATCATCTGAACCGGTGCCCGTATCCGTATCGGTATCAGTGTCTCTTACCCCGGTAACAACTACCGTTTGCATATTGGAATCCGGATCATTCGTGTCATATTCATCAGTATCTGTACTATCACCACCGGAAAACGCCATTACGGGAGGCCGTTCTTCATAACTACGGGCAGCACTTCCCGGTTGAATGGTAACCGATTTTGACACTTTTTCACTGGGAGCCCTGCCAAGATCTGCACCACCATTAAATGGTACATATGTCTGTTTGGCTTTGGAGGTGCCGAAGGATTTTAGAAAACTGCTGATTTTATTTTTTGGAAATAAGCGGGCTACCATTTTACCGTTCTTGTAAACAGCTCCCCGGATAAATTCATTTTTTACACTGTACAGATACATCTTACCGGTAAAAGTGGCCGGGTCTGAATAGGATCGGATATGCTCCTGCGGACCTTTGAGTTGTATCTGACTGTTTAGATACGCAGTGTCAAACAACTGAAGTTGAACTACCGCATTAAAAGTCTTTGTCTTGTGGTTCCTTACAATAATTAAATCTCTGAAACCCCGGTATCGCGTTTTGAGATCAGTATAGTCCAATGTCGAGATCAGACTATTCGAATACTTTCTAAAAGCATGAGTCTCATTCCATTCCGGAACACCAGCAAATACACCCTCGGCATAAGAAACCATTCTTATTGATTTCCCATCTGCCGCGCTTTTGGCCACGGTAATTTCGTCCTTATACTCTTTTTCAAACCATTTTTGCGCATCGGCAACTGTCAGAGGACGCGCGGATTTTAAATCAGGAGAATCCCAGTAACTATCCCGGTTTCTTACGCAGGAAATAACAAAAACAATGATGCCGAGCAGCAGTGTAGGCAGCAATAGCAGTAAGCGTTTTTTCATAAATTTCTGTTTGGTTTAGGAAAATAAATTATAAATTTATCTATATAAATATATGATTATTTTTTATATATTCCAAAAAGACAGCAATCTTTATACACATTGATTGCGAAACACTATGATTTTTCCGACTCCACCACGGCGACAATTCTCCTTCCTTGCAGTCTGGCACGCTCCAACCCTCCAGCCGTCGTTGTGCAAACTTTCCATTTAAACCTGACCGGTCGTTTCTTCATCCTTTTCGTTTGGATTCCTTTATTTTAGAACATCCACATTTCGAATATCGAATGATTCATCAAAGAGAAAATTGTAAATCGGAACTCCAACGCTTAAATTGGAGTATCCGCTGGGGTCATAACCGTAAATTTTGTACTTAAAAAGCAAATAATGGTCATAGTAATCATAATCCGAGAAAGAAGCCTCGAAGGTTTTTTTTATCTGTTTGATTAAGTCATCCTGAAGTCTTCCAGCCTGCAGATAAACAATATGGTGCAATGGAATAGATTCGTTGAACAGAAATTTATAAGTATCCCTATAAAAAATTGTGAATACCGGGCAAAGAAGTGATGCATTTATTACCAACTCCCTCTTGATTTCACAAATATTCTCCTTGACAATATCCTTAATTACAATACTCATTTCATATGAAGGGAATTGCAAATAGGAAACATCATTTATTGGAAAGCCAATTTTCGCTTTTTCTAAACCACCTAAAAACACAGTCCATTTCGTATCCTTCTTTTCTATTATATCTGTGATTTTCTGCTCGACAATCTTATTCTTTCTAAGTATGCCATCATAGCTGTTTTGTTGATTAGGAGCACCTATAGGATAGTATTTATATAAATGCTCAAGCAAAGTAGTAATCTCATTTTTCATTTTGTCATATTTTTAAGGCCAGCACCAGGAAACATCCGCGCTTGCAACGCCACTACATTGCGCCGTTGGGGTGAACTTAGATCCACTTACGCCATAATTTATTTGAGTTCTGACTGTTTTCAGCATGTCCTCATATATTGCGAGTGCAGTTGGTGCTGTGAGCCCCAAATTTAGGTTGTCTCTCACTGCATCAAGAGATCGATTGAAGGCCGCATTAAAAATCCGGCTGGCTTCTAAAGATGATCCGGAAAGCGGTCCTATAGGAACAGTAACACAAACATCAAAAAAAGTAGGACGAATTATCTGCTCAGGCTGGCCTGAACTGCCTATGTATCGGAATTCCATTGGAATACTCGTAAATCGAATATTATACGAGTTTCCAATCTGAGTCATATTATAGTTCTTATTTAAACACAGTTTAGCTATTGATGGAGGAGGGGGTGTGCCTGGCCCAGAGCTGCCACCACCACCACCTCCACCTCCACAGTTACAAGGATCGGTTGGGTTAGGATCACCCCAACCACAGTCACCACAACCATCATCTGAACCGGTGCCCGTATCCGTATCGGTATCAGTGTCTCTTACCCCGGTAACAACTACCGTTTGCATATTGGAATCCGGATCATTCGTGTCATATTCATCAGTATCTGTACTATCACCACCGGAAAACGCCATTACGGGAGGCCGTTCTTCATAACTACGGGCAGCACTTCCCGGTTGAATGGTAACCGATTTTGACACTTTTTCACTGGGAGCCCTGCCAAGATCTGCACCACCATTAAATGGTACATATGTCTGTTTGGCTTTGGAGGTGCCGAAGGATTTTAGAAAACTGCTGATTTTATTTTTTGGAAATAAGCGGGCTACCATTTTACCGTTCTTGTAAACAGCTCCCCGGATAAATTCATTTTTTACACTGTACAGATACATTTTACCGGTAAAAGTGGCCGGGTCAGAATAGGATCGGATATGCTCCTGCGGACCTTTGAGTTGTATCTGACTGTTTAGATAAGCAGTTTCAAACAACTGAATTTGAACTACCGCATTAAAAGTCTTTGTCTTGTGGTTCCTTACAATGATTAAATCTCTGAAACCCCGGTATCGCGTTTTGAGATCAGTATAGTCCAATGTCGAGATCAGGCTATTCGAATACTTTCTAAAAGCATGAGTCTCATTCCATTCCGGAACACCAGCAAATACACCCTCGGCATAAGAAACCATTCTTGTTGATTTCCCATCCGCCGCGCTTTTGGCCATGGTAATTTCGTCCTTATACTCTTTTTCAAACCATTTTTGCGCATCGGCAACTGTCAGAGGACGCGCGGATTTTAAATCAGGAGAATCCCAGTAACTATCCCGGTTTCTTACGCAGGAAATAACAAAAACAATGATGCCGAGCAGCAGTGTAGGCAGCAATAGCAGTAAGTGTTTTTTCATAAATTTCCGTTTGGTTTAGGAAAATAAATTATAAATTTATCTATATAAATATATGATGAATATTTTTATATAACCAAAAAAGATAGAAACTTTTTGTACACACTGATTGCTAAATACTATGACGTTATTGACTTCCCGAAAAACAAGCATAATCATTTTACTGATTATCATAATCTTATACATCATTGCATCATTTACTCTTGTCGGCTATTATCATCCGGACGAGCACTTCCAGATTTTAGAATTTGCACAGGCTAAAATGGGCAGGCTGGACAGAAGTGGGATGGCCTGGGAATTTCACTATGCTATGCGACCATCCCTTCAACCCTGGATGGTAGTGGGATTGCAAAAGGTTATTGGATACAGCAACCCTTATACCACTGCACTTGTATTAAGATTAGCTACTGCACTGCTCTCACTATGGGCTATCCTACGGTTTATAAGAGTAGTGAGGCCGGCATTCAAGGGGAAATGGTTAATTGCTTTTGTGCTTATGTCATTTCTTATATGGTATCTTCCTTATCTCAATGTTCGTTTCAGCTCCGAAACATGGTCCGGGCTTTTCTTTCTCTTAGGTCTTTCCTACGTGGCGGGGGCAGAAAAACTTTCAAGGGTACAAGCGCTGTTTTGTGGCTTATTACTGGGTATTGCTTTTTTGTGTAGATATCAGGTGGCAATAATGATTATAGGGCTACTGCTCTGGTCTGTCATTATCAAAAAGGAGCGGATTAGCAATATTCTCCTTGTTATAGCGGGCTGCACGTTTATTGCGGCAATAGGAGTGGTTATGGATTATTATTTTTACGGCTATTGGACACTGTCTGTATGGAACTATTACAATATGAACATAGTTCATGACAGAGCCTCAGCATTCGGAACGACTGACAGCTTCAGCTTTCTGATGCAGGTTATTGATGCAATGACAATTCCAGTTGGAGCCGTAGTGCTTTTCACTTTGCTCCTTATAATCATTTATCGCCCCCGTTCGTTTATCGTTTGGATTATAATGCCCTTCCTGGTCATTCACCTTATCATCCCACATAAGGAAGTAAGGTTCCTTTTCCCGCTTGTTAACCTTACTGCATATACCATTATTCTCGGGGCGCAGATAATCCGGGAACGGACAAAAAACATAAACCTGCGACCTCGTCAAAGTGAGGTGGCAAAAGGTGTTTTTGCGGCAACAATTTATGTAGTTATTCTATTTAACGTTGCCTGCCTCACAATAGCAATACTTTCTCCTCCCTTTTACGGAAGGATCGCGATCGCTAACTATATTTTCAATAAGTATCCCAAAGATAATATCGAATTAACGGGGTTGCGGCGTAGCAATGTCTTTAACCCGTATTCCATCATCACCCAATCGTTTTACCAAATGGACAATGTTCATTTCCACCCGATTGCCAGTTATGATTCATTGACAAACGTCGCTCCTTTATCCACCAGATCATTTTTTATTGTACAACGGGGTGATCTGAAAAATCCGAAGGTACTTGACCTGCTGACTGCTCAAAATGCCCGGCCTGTTAAAACCATCCGCCCGCTCTGGTTAACTTCATTGTTGGATCGTTTCGGTATGGCTGACAGAGATTTTGTCTTGTTTGGAAAATAATCTAACATTTTATGGAACGATCACTACACAAAACGCTATGGTTCTATATTCAAACCGACCGGTTCCTGGCCGCAACTTTTTTTCTGCTCGTATTTGCTTTCGCCTACAGTCCTGCTACTACATTGAGTTTCTCTATGCCCGACGACCATTGGATGTTGCTAAAAAACGATTACGTTCATCCCGATAAAATGGATGTACCCTACTTTGAAACCATATTCAACAGGATCAATAACATCCAGTATTCACCATTAAATACACTTTATTACTACCTGGTTTATCAGATCAATGGCTTTGATCCATTTTACTTTCATCTGATGAATATTATTATACATTTTTTTAACGCTATTCTTGTCTTCCGCTTATCTCTTAAACTGCTGGAGGCCTTCTCTATACCTAACAGTTTGCTCATAGCCTATACTGTTGTATTATTTTGGGCTATCCACCCAATGCATGTGGAAGCAGTAGCATGGATATCCGGGTCAAAGATTCTGTTTTGCACCTTATTTACATTAGTCTCCTTCAACCAGTTTATTTCTGCTGTTCGTAGCAATAAATGGTATTATTATCTGCTTAGTTTTCTAACTTTTGTCATATCCTTTTACTTCAAAGAGCAGGCAATAATTACACCTGTAATGTTGCTCATGTTTGTGGTTTTTTATAAACTTCACCATTTAAAAAGGATCCGGTTGTCAGTCGGAGAAACACTGTTTCTTTTGCTATCATTCGGAGCCGCAATCTACTTCGGCCTATATACCATTCACGTAAACTATAAGGAGGACCTGGATTTTCCGCCGATAAACTATTATCCGATTACACAAAGAGTTTTGCTTATAGCCTATTGCTTTTACTTTTACTCAGTCAACCTAATCGCTCCCCATGGATTAAACTATCACAGGGAGTTTCCTTTTGTTCCGTATCAGCATACACCCCCTGAATTTGTTGGCTACCTGATTTATTCCATAGCTGCCATCATAGTAATCTTCTATATTGTCTGGCGTTCGAAAAACCGGCATTTCTACCTGCTCTGCTTGCTAATTGGCTTAGCACAACTATCACTTGAATTGCAGGTAATACCCATGACGCGTCCCGCCATTTTTGCCGACCGGTATATGTACTTTCCCGCAATCGTTTTTATCGCCGCCATTACAGTGGCATTGACGGCATTAAGAAAATATCCTTTTGCAAAACTTCTTTATAAGCCGGTAGTAATTGCATACCTGTTATACTTCACCCTATACAGCAACCAGATGGCAAATTACTGGCATAACTTAAATATGATTAGATAATGACCCGAGATAAAAAAATAATCCGAGCGCTAACTTTCTTGTTCATACTCTCTACCAGCTTTTCATTATATGCACTGTTGGCAAAAAAAAACACAGCTGCGCCCGTGTTTCTGTTCATGTATGATAAACAGCGCCGTTTTCTAAGCGAAGATTCGCTTAGCCGTCCGGAATTCTGGGACAATTACCCGTATTACATTCTCGTAAGCATGCACAAAAGCATTCATCTGGAAAGATATGCCAGCGATGAGAAAAGCAAAAGTCTGATCGAGGATCGCCTGAAAGCCAACAAAAGGTTATTCTACCGGTTTCACTACGTAGCAGGCCAGGATTCGGTTTATCACCAAACGCTTCAATCTGTCACCCAATCAGGCAGACAGGTAGTTTTACTAACAGATAGAAACTCTGTGGCCTATTTGAATAACTTTATTGATACCAGTAAGCACAATATAGACATTGTAGATGTAACAGACCTGCCTATATACCTGGAAAAGCCAGGGCTTTCTTACTTCTTCAGAGTATCTAAAAACAACACAGTAGTTGATCTTTTTGTACCACGAAAAGAGCTGCCTGAAGTGACCGACAAATACATTAGTTACGTCTTTTCAACAAGCAAATGAAAGGCCGGAGCAACTATTTTAAAAGATTGTGTTTAATCCGCAACAATAAACCTGTTGTGTATAACATTGCCAGCATTGCAGTATTTCTATATTTTCTTTTTTGGTGGACCTACAAACTGGCAAGTCTCCCAGGCCTACATGGAGATGAAGCCTGGTTTGCGTTGAAGGGAGTGGAATTTAATCAAAGTGGCATTCATGAATTACAAGGTATGAATTCCTATACCGGAATATTTCAGTCCCTCTTTGACAGCATTTTTTTCAAGATCTTCCATATCGGTATAATAGAAATGCGGGTTACCGGTGTAATACTCAATTTGTCAGCAATTGCCATTTTATATTCAGTCTTTCGGTCCCTAAGAAAACCAAAGACATTCATTATCTTCTCCCTGCTTCTGTCTCAATCGGCGCTTTTTCTAATTTCACCCCGTGTAGCCTGGGAGGTAAATACCTTCACATTTTTCTCTATTGCTGTTCTTTTTGCATCTGCTGTCCGAATACTTACCAACAATAAACGATCTAACGGGTTGAATCATTGGCTTTTCCTTGCTGCTAACCTATTCGGATCGTACAACCATATCATATTTTCCTGCGTATCCCTATCGGCGCTGTGCGCCTATATTTTATGGTGCATACATAGTAGGTCTATCATTAAAAGACATTTCGGAATACTCCTTTTCCTCAATGCAGGCAACGTTACAGCATTGTTTGTAGTAATGCAAGCGAATTTATTTAAGTCATTACAGCAACAATTGTGGGCACCGGTTCTGGCTTGCCTGGCACTGATTATTGAGGCGTTCGTTTTATATCATTTCACCAACAAATCCAGCCACACCGATATCGTTCCCTGCAAACTGAACAACAATACTTCAGCTCTTGCCACGATCGTTGTGCACTTGATAATCGCTTTTTGCCTCGCATCATTCATGTTCTATCATGGGATCGCCCTGATAGATGTATTTTCAAATTATCGTCTATTGATGCATGCTTACTCTTATCCCGTTTCCCCGATACTGGAAACTATTATGACAACAGCAGCAGTGGTGTTGATGGGATCTCTTGCCTACTGCCTCGCAAATGACCTGTTTAGTAGAAAAAAATCGCCTGTAGCCTTTTTTATTGTGATCTACATGGGAGCGCTCTCCTTTTATACAGAAAGAACATCTTTCAGGTATTATCTCGCTATTTCTATCATCCTGATCTTATATCTCGCTTGGCGGGCAAGTACACCGGGGATGCGAAAACAACCATTATTTGCTGCAGCAACAGGTATGTTTCTTTGTCTGAATCTTTCGTTAATTACTATATTCCGTTCGGACTATAAAATAAAAAAGGCACTGAGGTTCCAGATTGGTAACGGACAGGTTGAAACTTCAGCGCATTTTCTACCGAATCAACCACTTATAGACTCATTAGCCCAAAATAAAATTGGTGATATACGGTATGGTTCCGGCCGCTATTTTATGGAACAGCCGATCCTATTTTACAAACTTCTACGCCCCTGGAACGAACAAAAAGAAAAAAGCGCAGCTATCAGCTATGATTATCGGGGAACAGGCAAAGATGGTTTTATATTCCAGACTTCTACCGCCGATAATATTCCGCTTCCATCAAAATGACAATGTCAAGTGCTAACGCTATCGGTGATACGGTTAATTTCCAGGCACGCTATCCTAACAAAGAATAACCTAACACTATATAGACCATCAATGGGCGATTCAATTATCGCCGCAATAGAAAACACCACAACTGTAGATTTCAGCAACTGCCAATCAAATACAAGCACAATTAGTTAGAAATTAAATAATTAAGTAATTAAATGCCCGCCTTTAAGTGAACACTACCGTGGACCACGAATTGGACACTATGCCTTGTATTTTCTTGTATTATTTTGACCTGGGGAAAAACAAAAATGCCCATAAAACCTGCATTTTATGGGCATTTAGCCTGCTTTGATATGCTTAAAAGTCGGGATGACTGGATTCGAACCAGCGGCCTCTTCGTCCCGAACGAAGCGCGCTACCGGGCTGCGCTACATCCCGAAAAGAGAAGGGGCCGCAATATAAAATAAGTTTTGGAAATTCCGGATAGATCTGCTGAATTATTTCCGGACAGGTAATGATTTTCATTCAGCGGAGCATCCCGGTTCCCTGGCGGGATTACCGGCTGAAAAAATGACCCTGACAACCATCCTGAAGATTTCAATATCGCCGGCTTCTATAGATGTTACATCCGGGTTTCAGCAACACAACTCCTACTCTAATACTTTCCTAAATGTCAAATTAATTCGGGGCGTCATCGGAAGAACGGATTTTGCGATACGATGTTCCCAGCGTTCCTGCAGGCCCGGCTTCATAAGCAATAAAGCACCATGCTCCAGCTGCAATGAATGCCGTTGACGATGATCCTGCTTATTGCGGAACTCAAAGTGGCGCACCTGGCCGATGCTTACCGATGCGATTTCAGTCTTCAGTCCGGTCAAGCTATCCTTATCGCTGTGCCAGGCAACCGAATCATTTTCATCCCGGTAATAATTCAGCAAAACCCCATTAAACCAGTGACCCGTATAAAGCTGAAGCCGTTCGCGGATGCTTTGCAGCTCGTCGGTCCATCGAAGTGCCTCCCTTTTATTTTCGTCCCGGGTCCGCCGGTCACCATACCAGGCAGAAAGCCGGGGTGTCAGCACCTCTTTATCATACATCATTACCCTGGCTTGTTGCCACGGAACGGTATTTATTAATAAGGGCAATAAGTAATTCCCTTCCTCCGGCGACAGGAATTCCGATGTATATTCCATCAGATCCCCCGGGAGTAAAAGCTGTTCATTCTGATCAAAAAGTTGCTGCTGCATCCGGGTCTTATTTAATTTTCCGGATACAAATATCCAATATTTTTAGCTAAAAAGCTAATTTATTTAGCATCTCTAATAACCAACCCTGCTCCGTCTGCCTCCCGTAGTTTCCCTCTTACCGTCGCGGGTCTTCCCCTCTCCTGACATACCCTTGTCATTTCGCAGATTTATGTTGCAGGCTCATTTAAAAAAAGCAAAAATGAATTTAGTATCCATTCGCATTATTACAGCCGGGATCGATACCCTGGTAAAGTTCTATGAGCAGATAACCGGGGCTGCTGCCATACGCTACACCCCCGATTTTGCCGAATTAAAAACAAAAACGGCCACCCTGGCTATCGGGAGTACCAGAACACTGGATTTTTTCGGAGGTGCAGGTGTCGCCCAGCCCGCTGCCAACCGCAGCACCATCATAGAATTTATGGTGGAAGATGTAGCGGCTGAGTACAAAAGACTGGCTGCATTGCTGCAATCATATATCGTCCAGGAACCGACCTTAATGCCCTGGGGCAATAAGTCGCTTCTGTTTCGTGACCCCGACGGCAATTTAGTAAACCTCTTCACTCCGGTGACACCGGAATCGATCCGGAAATTTAAAACGGAACAATAGCGTCATGCAGGAGAATGAAATGTCCGTTCCGGTGGCTGTATGTTGCGGCGGCCGGTCCTTTGGGCATGCCACCTATTAAAATACCGGAAAACCGGTAGCGGCTCCCCGAATAAATTCAGATAGATTTGTAGTCACTAAAATGTCATTCTATGAAAAAGGGAACGTTTCTTACGTTGTTAACGCTGGTAAGCTTCTTTGTTTCCGTCTCTGTAATACATGCAACAACTACTATGACGCGGTCCGCGGACCCGGTGGTCATTGAAGTGGTGACAAAGCATACATCCATCAGCGATGCGCTGCTGGCGGCAAAAGCAGCCTTACTGAAACAAAAGTTTATTCTGGACGGCACAATGGGTGAAACAACATTCACCGCAAAAAGGACCACCGGTTCTCACGCCGATTATTACGTTGCAGATGTAACCGGCAAGCTCGATGGCGGCAAGACCAAACTTACCATTTCCTTTGTAAAAGTAGGAACCGGGTTATTAAAGGTTCAGAAAATGGCCAATGCCGTTAAGGTCGAGCTGGAAAAATAACGGTTCCTGTTGTGGTGCTGCAAAATACCACGTCCGGAAGGGATCGCGGCAGGTTGGTAATGTGATTTCGATGCTACCATGCTGATCACATTTCCATTATTGCTTCCGGTAGTGCAACGCCACACAACCTGATTGTAAAGGGATGACATCTACCAGGATCAGATCAAGCTGTTGCTGAAGACGCCCTTCATCCAGCAGCCGTCTTCCGCCCTTCGCCGGGATTAAAAATAGTGTGATCGCAATAGCCGTTCAGGCTGAGGTTCATACCGAATGTTACCGATCGCATTGCTGTTCTATCCTGATTGTAAGGATATCGTTCAAAATTAAAAAAAATCGTCCATCATGACGGGAACGATCTCCGACAAAAGGAGTTTTTTTAAAACCCAGGGGGTTAAAAATCAGATAATGAATGTTCCTGACAGAGCCTTGTTCTTTCATCAGCCGGCTTGCTGCGGCACAACTGCTTGTCACTAAAATTCATTACAACTCCCCTATGGTACATTTTATAACTTGCAGCTCTGTATACTTAGGTTTACCTAAAATGGAACTGCCAGGGTTTTCACCTTGGCTTTTTTGGTCTGCATCATTTCAAACAATAGCCTGCGCCCTTGGGAAAGGCGCTCTTTACCCTTTTTATAACTGTGATATCAATGCCGTTACTTTGTCTTTAAGCTCTTTATTATCCGGCTTAAAGTGCAATGCCTTTTTATAAACATGGAGGGCTTCTTTCTTTTTACCCGTTTCGAGTAACACATCGCCATATACCTGGCAAAGCAGGGCATCGTTCGGATAAAGCAGATACCCTGTCCGGAATGTTTCAAATGATTCCTCAAATTTCCCGGTACGGAAAAATTCATACCCCATCGCCACCCAGTCGATAGCACCCATCGTGTAATGAGCCGTATCTTCCCTGTTATCCATAAAATTCAACAGCGCAGTATTGGCTCCGCGGGTAACGATATCCCTGCCATAAGGAAAAGTCACGGGTGTTTTTAGCCGTTCCATAGGTAAACGGTGTAACAAACGCAGGCAATTGAATGCGGAGGCGCTGATGCCGGCACTGTTGCCATTATCAAGAAGAATAACTGAAGTACCCGTGGAAAGGCGCTGCAACAATATTGTGCTGGTACCATTTTTGAACCCGGAATGAAAGACCATTTTTCCAAGCTGGCTATCCTGGAGAAGAAACCAACCAAGACCAAAATTAACCGTTCCCGGATAGTGCGGGCAGGTAGCTGGTTTTCCATTATTGAGCTTCACAGGTGTAAACATCTTTGCCAACGTTGCCGTTCTGAGCAATTTGCCGGTCATCAGGGCCCGGTCGAAAGCAAACAGATCCGGAGCAGTGCTTACTACCAAACCCGGTCCCACCACACCTCCGGAAGCATGTAGAAACCGTTGATTGCGGGCGACAGTATCTGCTGTTACCAGGGTGGACGCATAATAGGTCGGGTACATAAGCGGCAATGCCCGGTTCCCATCCCGGACCGGGGCATTAAAACGGCTTATATATGTATGCCGCATCCCGGCAGGTTTGAAAATGTACTTTTGAAGATATGCTTCAAAACCCATCCCGCTTTGCCGTTCAACGATCAACGCAAGCAGTGCTATTCCGGGACTTGAATAGCTCCATTTGTCGCCCGGTTCAAAAAGCAGCTTTACGCCATTTTTCAATACCGGCAAAATAGCTTCATTCGTCATTACCCGTTCCGGAGCGGCGTCGAGCAGCTTGTCAAATATTTCAAAATCCGGTAAACCGGAAGTATGAGAAAGCAGGTGTTCGATCTTTACTGAAGGATAAGGAAACTCCGGCAGATACTGCTGCACCGGATTTTGCAGTTTTATTTTCCCCTGTTCCTGCATTTGCATTACTGCCACCGCCGCAAACACTTTTGAAAGCGAGGCAAGCTCATAACGCGTCGAATCGTTGTTATGCATACCATTTGACCGGGTAAAAACAACACGATCTCCCTGACCGATCAATACACTGCCATGAAAGAATCCAAATTGAGAAAGAGAGGAAAATAAACTATCCAACGCAGTGTGCGGGAACTGTGTTGCTCCCCGTAAAACCAACCCAAGCAGGGCCAGCATGGTAAAAAGCAGCTTTAACATATATACTTTTTAAACTTCTGTTAGAGTTGAATGATATCTTTCAGGCGCTTTTTCGCAGAAATTCATCGTCGCATTTTGCAAAAGTACCTCAATCATTTCACACTTTATATTGTCGCCGAAAAAACAAAAATGTTACAATTCCCATTCCTCCCTTCTTTCCTCCCCTCTGATGTCAGCACCCTTGTAGCACTACAAAATTGCACTGCAAGAAAATATTACGCCCAAACAAACACTTCACAGGATTAAGTTACAATGCATGAAGGGCTAAAACACACCGGGCAACAGCAAATCAATTGCGAAAAATCCTATATTTATACAAGCAACGGGTTCAGATAAATTATCGTAGGTTTTACCAAACGATGCATCTGTTTAACGGGTAGCTTAAGCAAATAAAGCGCTGCTGCCATACTACCGGCAATAATCCGGTATTCTATAACACATCACAAGATCATGATTGTTTATGCAATTGGGGCAATGTCAAAAAATCAGAATGGCTAAAAATAAAAATGAGATGAATCCTTTTCTTCTGTTACTATTAGCACCCTTATTGTTTATCTGTCCATCTTCTGCAGAAAACGGTTACGCCCGCGGCTTTTATTCCGGTGATCAGGCATCCGGGAATATAAAAGTCGCGGAGCATGGAAACAATTTTCAACACCTACCTGCTCCGGAGGTGCAAAAGAAGAAAGTACTGATAAGCGGTTATTTCGAGGGGAATGAACCATTCTGGAATATGGAGATAAGGGACAACCTGTTTATCCTTCATTGTGTTAATGATACGGAAAAAGACACCCTTTATCTGTCAAAAAAAGAAGCTCATAGTGAAACATACGCTTTCCACAGCAAAAAGGCCTTCGGGATCATCAGGAAATCAGACGGGCATTGCAAACTGGATATTACCGAAGAAGAGGGCCCGACGCATGAAATTTATTTCAGTTATAAAAATGCAACTTACAGGGGCTGTGGTAAATTAAAATTTCAAACTAAATAAGGACGGGATCTAGCCTGATTAGTATTTGTAAAACAGAAGTACTTATGTCACCGTTCAATACCCTGCTTCCCCCTGGTGCTGGCAGCCGTACCTCTTTTTTAATCCGGGCAAGAAACAAAACAGCTTCATTGGTCGATTCAAAAAGTTGTTGATCGATTGGCTCTTTTAACCGGGATAGGTGGTTTTTAAGTTTGTATCAGAAAAAATACTGCGTTCAGATTTAAAAATCTACTATTATGAAATTCTTTTTTAAAGCCGCACCTGTGGTGATCGCTGCCACCGTATTCATCACTGCCTGTAAAAAAGGCGATGCCGGTCCGCAGGGACCGAAGGGAGATGCCGGCGAACAGGGCATCAAAGGCGACAAAGGAGCAACCGGAACGGCCAATGTAACGTATTCCGACTGGTTCGTACCGTCATCCTATACCATCCTGACCTCCTATGGCATTAAGCATTTTTATTACAATAAAGCAGTACCGCAGCTCACCGATCAGCTGTTAAAAACAGGCACCGTGCTGGTATATGCCAGACTTGAAGGGTATGTAACTTCAATATGGCCCTCCGGACAGATGGCTCAGTTGCCGGTAGCTGTTGTGTGGCAATCGGGGGGCACGTCCTTTACCGATACCTGGTCGGCCTTCTGTACAAAAGGGAACATAAAGATCGATATGGCCAATTCCGGAAACTATTACTCAGCAATACCTCCTGCTCATTCCTTCAGGTATATCATTATCCCGGGCGGCGTCCGCATCAGTGCTACCGGGAAAAAACAGATCATAATTGACAGGTTCGCGTACAGCGAAGAGCAGCTAAAAGCAATGCCTTACGACCAGGTGGTCCGCATCCTGAACATCAAATAGTTTTCGGTTGAAAAGCCGCCGGGCAGATTTTCGGAACAACACCAAAGACGGATATTAGGTTAAAAAAAGACTTCAGTCCTTTCTTACCTGCTTCAACTGTCCGTTCATCGTAAATAGCAGGGTGTAGTCGTGCCGCTGGCCGCTGATGCTGGTCAGCCACTCCCGGCGTCCAAACGTATAAGAATTGATAAACCGGACATACCCGTCGGGTTCCGGCTCATTTAACTCCCGGGCCTTTTGCCGGCTGGTCTGAAGTATTTTTCTGACTGTTCCAAACCGGATCTTATCCAGGGGCATCAAATAATTGGTCAGGTTTCTGTTGCCGCGCAGTTTTACAGGTTTAGGTTCCTGCCATGCACCATCTTCATACTCATAACTATCAATATGCTCCGGCTGCAAAGGATCCTGAAGCTCGAGCAGGATGCGCCCCGGCGAATAAAAATAGATATTGTTTAAAAAATGCAACCGCTTCCCTTTAAAACGGGGTAATTGCATCAACACCTGCTGTACGCTGTCCAACCGGGCTTCGGTTTCAAAGATATTTACGGGTTCCGGTTCCTTAACCGGTTCCTCCACTACCGGTGGCTTTGGCCGGGGCGCCGGCTTTGGCGCCTGTCTTGCCTGCTTTTCTTCTTCCTCTGCTGTTTTTTTTGCTTTCTCAGCAGGCGGATCATACGTATCCTTTACACTTTTTCCAACCTGGTCACAGGCCTGCACGCCCATCACCATTGCTGCTATTACTATGAGTCTGAAATATAGTTGCTGCATTTTCTTTATTAATTCAGGGAAATAGGGCCTGTTGCGATCGGGGCATCCGGAAGGTATTCGTCGGCAAACAATACCTGTTGCGGGTCCTCCGGCAGGTAAAGGATGGGGCGCTCCCCTTGCTGAACACCGCCCAGATTCAGCAGGCTGATGATTTTCTTAAAGGTCACACGACGTAACCGGCCTTTATGGTCTGTGAATTCCAGCTCAAACCTTACCTGTGGCTGCTCATTGATATACATGCCCGTTTGCTGCGCATTCAACACCCGTGCTGTAGCCATCTTTCCTTTCAGCACCAGCACCAGTTCTTTTGGTGGCGCCGACGCCCCTACAGCTGAGCCTCCCATTAATGATCCCATAAACCCGCCTTCATCGCCTGCCAGTTTTACAATAACCACATCGAGTAGCACACCAAAAAACAGTCCCCACAACGGAATGGTTACCCAGGGATGCCAGAAGTGCATAAACCGCCAACCATAGCCCTTACTTTGCAACCAGTATGAAAAAACAAGGTAGCCGGCGCTGAAAACAATAAGCCCGAGAAGGAAGCCGATATTCCGCGCAGCATAAGCAACATTTGTTGTTACGGTTATCCCTTCGGGGATCATTGCCGGTGCCCGCAGTGCCGGGTCGATACGCATGCGGATGGAGCTCCCTTTTTCAAAGCGCCGCTCCTGCGGTTTGGCATCATTGAATTCATAAGGCATCCGGATCAGGGTGCCGCTGAGGTTTTTGAAAACAAGCTCCAGGGCTATCTCCTGGTAGCTGCCTTTATCAGCCAGCAATCTTTTTTGTACGATGGCAGCGGTTACCGGTACTCCATCCCGGATCGTTTTTTTGATCCTCCCAGCATTGCCGATTATAGAACGGACGAACGCTTTATAATAGAAGAAAATAAACAGCACCCATGCCGTCACGCCTATACCCAGGCAGGTAAAGGCCCAGCCGGGCGAAGAAGAGAACACCGGACCATCATCCGTTCCGGAAAAACCGATCATCGGTGCATATTCAAATATCATGGGGAAGAGAAAAATGAAAAAGAACATATATCCCTTCCAGAAATTTTTGCTCATACTTACCTGTTTCGTTTATAACCGGTGCTCCGGCTCCATGCTTTTACACCTTCTTCCGCGCGCGCCCGGTAAACGGGTCATCATCCAACCCCGGGGCCGGAAACAGGCCGGGTGCCTGCTCCGATGGGGTAAAAGAACGATTCACATAGGTTCAACGGCCCGTATCACTTACACACAACCCGGCGTATTTCAACAGCCAGTTCATCCCGCGTAAAGAAGGAATTAAAAAAAGTCTCCAGATTTCCTTCTTCTTCAATTTCTGTAAAGAAGACTTCATGATCGGTACTGTAAACCGTGGGATTGTCCGGGTTTTTATCAGAAAGACATATAAAATAAACATCAGGGTAACCGCTTGACCAGGCGATCTGCATAAAATCCAACGGATCGGCAGGGATCATTTTCCGTACAGCGGTTTCGCTGATCACACCTGTCCACGCAGCAAAATCAGACGCTTCCTTCCGGAATGGCGTGAACAGCTGCGGCCGGAAAAATGCCTGTCCACCGGAAGGTGCATCAGCTGAAAAATATAAATCCAGTGTATGCTCCAACACGGCACGTGTATCGGCCCCGGTAAGCGCTTCCTGCATATATTCCCCCAACCCTTCAATGGGCTCTGTTTCTTCCGCCCTGGCCCAGGGCGTATCCCTGGGCTTGGGATACAGTGGTGTTTTTAATTCAATGGCAGCCAGATCGGCCTGTAACGACACCCCGGTTACCTGGCCGGTATAGCCGCCAAGTGCAGTGATGCGGTCTAAGATCTCCTGTTTCATACCTGCTTTTTATGAATGTAGCGAACGCGTACAGTTTTTTTTCCGGCGGCCCCGAAGGCATTAAAACTCCACATCGTCGGCAACACCACCCGTGTTGGCCTCCTTTGCAAACCGTTCGTTGTACTCCTTCTTTTTCTGATCCTGGTAATCGATCATTTGCGCCAGAATATTAAAATCACTCATCCACTTCGTACCGGCTGCATTTACCTGTGCCACGGTGAGTCCCAGCTCATCAATAAGCCATTGAGCCCCATCCAGGCCATTATCATAAGCCGCCTGCAGGGCACCCTGTAATTCAAAAAAATAATGTTTGTCGGTTTCTATACGCTGCAGGGTTGCCGCGGCCGCTCCTTCGGCTACAGCTGTTGCCGGCGCCTGGTCCGGCACCAGCTGCCCCAGCTTTTCATGTTCGTTCGCTTTACCAAAGTACTTGGAATAAACATTTACCATGTTATACGTTTTGTCATCACGCATCCGGTTATTCCAGGTGGTTTTTGCTTCCTCCCACAAGGGCAGTTCTACCCCCAGGGCCTTACATACCTGCATATCTGTACAACCCGCGCCCATCTTTGCCGCACCTGCGGCATAATCGAATACCGTTATTCCGTGTACCGGTTGCAGCAGGGGATCATTGGGATCTTCGGTAGCTGTATTCATGGTGGTCATACCCACTGAGGCAGCACCAACATCCATTGCTTTTTGCATGTCACCCTGACCATAGGCTTTCAGTACTTCATTGTATGAATCCGGCTGCTGCTGGTCCTTGGCGGCATTCTGTGTCATGTCTGTAATGCTCTCTGTAATATTTTTAAACATTTTTTTAAACATACCTGTGAATTTTAATAGTTATAAAAAATTATTATCGGAAGGATTCTTAGTCTTCAAGTATTTCAAACTGCCGGTAATCACTGATAAGCCGGTTGTAAAAATTCTGATGCTGCTCCTCCAGGCCGGGCAATATTTTGTCCATCTCTGCAATAAGCGCCCGGGTGTATTGCTGGTAACTTTCAAAAGCCTGTCCGGCACCTCTTTCCCCGCGGATGCGTTCGTATACGGTCTTAAGATCCCTGCAACGCTGCTCTGCCAGCGGCCGCGCCAGGAGCTCAACCATTTTTGCTTTTGTACCGGGATCAAATGTATTCTGGGTGCGGCAATGCGGACAGGTGATATAGGTAGCTATAAAATAGAACCGGTCGATCTCCAGCCTGCTGCCACATTGATGGCACTGGAAGCTATCTTTTGTATGGTCATACGCCTCCATCGCAGCTGCATATTCTTTTTCCAGATCTCTTTCCGATATTCCATCAAAGACCGTCACCATCAGGTTCAGCACCTTGCTGTGCCAGTCATTAAACCGCACAGAGAGTACCGCTGACTCCATCATTCCCGCCTTCGGTGTCACCTGCGTATGAAAAGTATCGTTCCCTTTTTGCAGGATCCCGTTGAACTGTGCCAGGATGCCCGACTTGAACTGCAGAAAGCTTCTTTTAAAAGGATCATTGTCTGCATCGGCAACCTCCTGTGCTGTGGCCCTTACTTCATCATACAATGACTGTGCACGCTCGGAAAGCTTGTCCAGGAAAACCTGTAACCGTTGCGCCAACGGTGTTTCCTGCTGCTGTTCTTTTTTATCTTTTTCTGTCCTGCCAAAGAAACCCATGACTGTTTATTTTGAATTATCTGTTTTTTTTATATGGATACCGTCGTTCAACTGATGTGTCAGAAAGGAAAAACCGCAGTAACCGCATTTTGTAAGGCCATCAGACTTTGCCCTTCCGGCACCACAGTTCGGACAGGCCACCGTATCCATCCCTGCAGCTTTTTCAATAACAGGCTCCCGTTTTTGATGGATGGCGTTTTGTTTCATTTGTGCTACGAGGGACAGTGGTTTTTTATTTTCTTCCTGCATAATTATTATTTTTAAAACAATACACTTTATAGGTTCGACAATGCAGCCGGTGTTTTATAACTGCGCTAACAGCCCGGCTTTTTTTACTTTGTATTCCTCTTCGTCAATGAGCCCGCCTTCAAATAATGTTTTCAGTTGCTGCAGCTTTGCTGTCAGATCGCCTCCTGCCGGAGTTGCCTGTTGTTGTCCGGCCGAACCGGGTTCCTGTGCATTATTCAGCTGTCCCATCATAAGCCCCATAGCCAGCCCCTGCTGTGTACCGCTTTGTGCCGGGTTTCCCTCCTGACTGATCGCGATAGCTGTATTGAACTGCTGGAAGCGGGTCATATCGCCGACCATATTCATGCCGGTTACTTTATCATAGAACTGCGTTACCTCCTCGGGTAATGTGGCGGAAGTAATGGTAAACTGTGTCACCCCTATACCAAAATCATCAAAATAAGGTTTGATCAGCGGGGCAATGCGTTCGTTGAGCGTGGTAAGACTACCAGCTATATCCAGTACCGATATATTGGCGGTGGCCAGCACTTCTCCGAATTTCGGTGCAATAAAATCCCTCAACTGTTGTTCGAATTCGAAAATGGAAAGCCGGGGATAGGTGCCCGCATATTCTTTAAAAAAACGGGGGATATCTGAGATACGCACATTATAGGTGCCGAATGCCCGTACCCGCACCTGGCCAAACTGAGGATCCCGCAGCACAACCGGCGCTGGTGTTCCCCATTTGAGGTTGATAAACTGCCTGACCGCAAAAAAATAAACATCCGCCTTAAAGGGACTTTCAAATCCGTATTTCCACCCTTTTAAACGCGAAAGGACAGGGATATTTTTTGTTTCCAGCGAATGGGTTCCGGCCGTAAAAACATCGGCAACCGTTCCTTCATTGAGCAGGAGTGCGGACTGGCTTTCCCTTACAATAAGCTTTGCCCCGTTTTTTATTTCCTTATCTCCATCGGGGATCTTCCACATCATCAGGTTGGGGTCCTGCTCTACCCATTCGATAATTTCAAGAAATGGTAATTGGGATGTTGGCTTGCTCATGATCTTTCGTTTTTGAATATTACCTTCCGGTATTGTTGTCAATCAAAGTAACGCCGATAGTATCCTGCACAACAAGAAAAGGACATTGCAAATCAGCTACACTGCCGGAAAAAAGTGTATACAAAACGACTATAAGCAGATCCAAATAGATCATTATCAGCCATATACCAATCCCGCCCTGTGTATTACAGGATGCAGCCCATTTTGAGGCATCAGCCTTACTTCAATTCTTCGAGGAAATGATCCAGGTCGGTATCCTTATCCAGACCCAGCTTTTGTTTGATCCGGTATTTACTTACGCGGACACTTTTGGGTGCTATATGAAAAGCAGTGGCAATCTCTTTGGTATTAAGTTTTAAATGAATATAAGCGCAGTGCTTCAGTTCTAAAGTAGTGAGCTTGTTATCGGATCGTTCTTTTAAAATGCGAAAAAATACGGGGTTGATCTGCTCAAACTCCTTTGCAGACCGTTCCACGATCTCCTCCAGACGCATCTCCTCCTTAATGACTTTGTCAACATATCCTTTATTGCTTTCTGTTTCCAGTTTGGTGAGCTTTTCCCTCATCTGAAGCAGGAGCCGGTTTTTACGTTCTATTTGCAGCGCATCAGCCATGGCTTCTTTCTGCATTTGTTCCTTTTGTACCAGCAGCAGCTCCTGTTCCGCTTTAAGACGGGCCTGTTCTTCTTTTTCTACTTTTAGCTGCATCTGTGCCCGCTGCCGGGCTTCTTCATTTTCCTTTTGAAGTTGTAATGTCTTTTGCTCCTGCAATTTTGCCCGGCTTTTGGCCGAGTGAAGTACCAGAAACAAACTCAGCAGCAGCAGAACAGAAATACCGGATAACAACAGATTCTGATTGGTACGGTTCTTCGCCTTTAATTCTGCTGCTTTTATATCATCCGCCAGCCTTTTGTTCTCAAACTGCGCTTCAAGTCGTTTTGACTGCTGTACCTGTGATTGATTGAATATACTGTCATTGAACGCTTCTTTTTTCCGCTGAAATAACAACGCCCGTTTAAAATCATCCCTTTTTTCATACAAGTTTGCCAGGCCCTGTGCCACATTGAGCAGGGTATAATAAGAAGGTCTTGGCGCCTCAGTGAGATGGATATACGAATCCATCAGATAGGCTTCGGCCATATCGCTGTTCCCCTGCTGTTGTGCGATCTCGGAAAACAACCCGTTCACATTACCCATTATTTCATAATTCTTATCAAAACCCCGCGCGGTCTGCGCTGCAATATTGGTATAATGGAGGATGCTATCCCTTGTCGCTGTTTTGTCGGGCGACTGGTATTTAAAGAAAAAATCAGCGAGGTTAAGGTTGGCAATGGCATAGGTACGCACACCCACCTTCCCCGGAAAATCGTTGTAGAGCTGAACAGACCGGTGCAGGTCGTTCCGCATACTATCCAGGTATACCGGGTCCTTTGTTTTTTTATAATGATATTCCATCACCACCGAACGGGCCGTATAGGCATTACTGAGCCGTTCATATTGTTGGGCCTCCAGCGCCGCCGCCACACACAGCCGCGCATATTTATCGGTAAGGGCGATATCATCCCAGGCGGAATAAACACCGTATAACGTATAGTAAAGCTGTGCCTTGAGTGCAGGCTGCTTTTGCTGTTGTACCAACCGTAACCCCTCCTGTGCATTACTTACCGCCAGGTCCCCCACACTCAGATAATTATACCAGGACGCCAGCGCACCGTAGCCATATGCTTCGGCAATCGCGTTGCGGGATGCTTTTCCTGTCTGAAGACTTTTTGCAGCATAGGTTTTGGCATTGTCATAGTTCCCGTTTATCAGGTAATGCTTGCTTAGCTCTGCATATAGCTGCACTGTCAGCAAAGGATCTGTTCCTTTTTCCAGATGCTGTTCTGCCTGGTTCAGAAAATAAAAATTACGCGTATAATCTGCTTTCATCCGGCAGTTATAAGCAGTATCCAGTAAAGCGCTTATTGACTGCTGCCCATTGACCAGCGAACCGAAAAGAATAAAAACATACAGGAATATACTACGCGCAAACAATGCTACCATGAGAGCGTTTGGAATTTGATTAGAAAGACGCACCGGCCTTTGGTAAAAGGCCCTTCTCTCAAATGTACGATTTTAGCCGTTGTGGTGCGTCAACAGGCAGCGGTTATTATCAAATACGGCCGGATGCACGAACCGTCGCAAATCCGGATAACGGATTAAGGTGCGGGAACAACGAAATAAACAGCCGCTATTTTATGACCTATTGTATCATACAACAGACAGCCCCCTGGATAAATAGCGCAACAGGTATTCAGATAATTTTTATAATATTGTTCTATGAAATACGCTCTTGCACTGATCCTGGTAGTTGCTACCGTTATGGCTGGACATGCACAAAAACGCCATCTTAAACCGCCACCGAAACCACCTGCGCCGCTTCCGCCTCCCCCAAAACCAGTTCCCCCTGAAGACGAAAAAATGGAAGCAGATCCACTAGTGGAACATATAACCGCTTTCTGGACAGACACACTTTACCGCACCACTGACAGCAGCTTTCAGGTAGAGTTATGGAATTTCGCTCCTTCCGGATCGGGCACGGCCCGTCTTTCAAAGAATATTTATCCCTATCCCAGGCGCTATACAAAGGATTCTCTGATAAAAGACGGGAACCGGGTGTTGTCACTGACAATGGAAACTTATTTTCAGGATGGTGAATACGTTTATAATAAAAAGCGGCCCAAAGAAGCCGACAAAATAATTTTTACGGATACCAGGACCAAACGCCGGACGGTATTTAGTATTAACTGGGAGGGTGACGGCGCAGACAAAACAATAAAAGCGCTGAAAGACGAAGCCACCAATACCCTGTGGAAACCGGGTGACCCTCCGGCTTATGGTCCAACGGGCTTTTAAGCGTTCCTCATTACTGCTGTTGCGCCTTCTGTTTTCTTGTAATTGCCTGAAGTACCCGTTCCTGCCGGTCACTCCAGGAGCAGCTGCACTACGGAAAGCCGCGGGAGTTTTGCAACAAGCTCCTGCCCTTTCAGCTGTGCCCCCGTAAAAGAAGCCGGAGCTACTTTCTTTTTATTTTCAAAAGTATTGATGTCTGTAAATGCAGCGCTGGTCAGCACCGTGCCGTTGAGCTTCTTATACCCCATTCCCTTCAACGGTGTATGGATGGTAATATCATTTACAGGATCGATATTCACCAATGTGATACAAAGGCGCCCTTTTGCATCTATCGAAGCTGAAGCATTCACCGCGGGAAGCTGCTGCCCGCCGCTGAGATAGCCCGGTGCTTTTATGTCAAGCGGTACCCGTCTGGCATCCATGTGGGGCTGGTACAGATCAAAAACATAATAGGTAGGGGTCAGCAACATATCCGGTCCCTTCGTCAGTATCAGCGATTGGAGCACATTGACCGTTTGCGCCAGGTTGGCCATCCGTACCCGGTCGGCATGGTTGTTAAAAATATTCAGCGTAGTGGCTGCAATCAGCGCATCCCGCAGGCTGTTCTGCTGGTACAGGAATCCCGGGTTGGTGCCCGGCTCCACATCGGTCCATATCCCCCACTCGTCCACCACCAGTGCCACGCGTTTTTCGGGGTCATATTTATCCATGATGGCGGCATGCTTTGTTACCAGCTCATCCATAAAAAGACAGTTCTTCATAGTGTTGAAGTACTCTTTTTCATCAAATGCGGTAGCAGAACCTTTCCGGTCCCATTTACCGGTAGGAATGGTATAATGATGCAGGCTAAGCCCCCACATCATTTGCCGCGGAATATTTTTCATCACCACTTCTGTCCAGTTGTAATCAGCCGAATTGGCGCCGGCCGCTACTTTTTTCAGTGGTGCATCGGGGTAGTTCCGGGCGAAAGTCGCGTAACGCCGGTATTCACCGGCATAGTATTCCGGTGTCATGTTTCCGCCGCAGCCCCAGCTTTCATTTCCCACGCCCCAGAAACCCACCTTCCAGGGACGGTCCCGTCCGTTCTCCTTCCGCAGCCGTGTCATGGGTGTTTCACCATCCGCATTCAGGTATTCGATCCATTTCGACATTTCTTCCACGGTTCCGCTGCCTACATTACCGGCGATGTACGGCTCCGTACCCAGCAGTTCGCAGAGCTCCAAGAACTCGTGGGTACCAAAACTGTTATCTTCTGTAACTCCGCCCCAATGGGTATTGATCATTTTCGGCCGGCTGTTCCGGTCACCGATGCCGTCCCTCCAGTGGTACTCATCGGCAAAGCAGCCACCCGGCCAGCGGAGGTTGGGGATATGTATCTTCTTAAGTGCTTCCACCACATCCAGGCGGATCCGGTCCTTCTTGGGAACATTCATCCCCGGGTCTACCCAGAACCCGTCATAGATGCAGCGCCCCAGGTGCTCCGAAAAATGGCCGTAAATATGACGGCTGATAGTAGTTCCCGTGTCTTTTGTTGCCAGACTCAGGGTTCCTGTCTTTTGCGCGCTCAGGGAGGCGCCCGTACACAGAAGGGTTACAATAAGCAAGCTGCGTTTCATATTATCGTTTTTATTTTAAGAGGGCAATGATCTTCCCGGTTGGCGATGTTCCGCCAGGTATCACTTATTTAATTGTCATAAATACAATTAACAGTGTACCAAATTTAAATGATCGGGATGATCTCTCAAAATATTTTACCGGGCGGGTTGCAGGTGTTACGTAGTCGGTCAGCTGGATCTTTGCGACCGGCATGCTTTGCGGCATCCGCAGTTATTATAAAGGCCTGGGTTCTGCGGGGTTTCCGGATCCATGAGGCATACAGACAAAAAAAAGCCTCACATTTCTGTGAGGCGCTTCAATAAGAATGGCAGCTACCTACTCTCCCGCATTGTGGTGCAGTACCATCGGCCATAAGGGGCTTAACT